>NZ_QGDV01000009.1 GCF_003149025.1 Rathayibacter iranicus NCPPB 2253 = VKM Ac-1602 | reverse complement strand
TGGAACGCCTGACCCTTCCACTCCTCACCAATGGTCGAATTCATCTGATTCACCTTCTGAATAGCCTGCTCGATCTCTTCCTTCGAGCGGGTATACACCTGAGCCTGCTGCTTCAACTCTTCCGGCGTAACACTAATCTGAGCCATGAAACGTTCCCTTTCTTGAAACTGCCCGAGACCGTAGCACGCCGCCAGCACACACAACAGGAGCCCCCGGGAGCCGCCACTACGCACCCCCACACCTCAGCCACGGACTGCGAGCGGTACTGCTCGATGGCTCCGCCGACAGGCACGCAACTCGATGTGGTGACCCGTGGCCAGATTCCCCGTCATTCCGGCGTTCCACTAGAAGATTCAATTGACTCGAAAGGTCAGGGCAACCGTCGATTACTGCCCGGGAGGACACCCGAACTAGTGCCAAAGCCGTCTCGCGATAAGGTCCGCCAAGACGTCGCCGCTCAGGCACGAAGTAAAACACCGATGGCGCAGACCGCGAAGGACCCGACATCTCGGAGAACCCGATCGCGAACGGAACGCAAAAACGGTTTATGCAAAAACCCTTACACGCCCAACCAAGACTCCACCGCCCCGGGCATCTGTGGCACCTCACGTCGCAGTTCCGTCCTGCATTGAAGCCCATTGACAACGCTTGAGCAATGAGAATCCGATACTCGTGACATAACCGAAATTGGCGGTTCCTCTGAGAGGATTACGTTATGAGAACAAACCCGTGAAGAAGAACCGCCACGGGTGTATCACGACGCGCCGCGAAGTCCTCCCGAGGAGCCGTCGATCCGTCACGAGAGGCCCGCGTTGCAGTGATGCGCGGGCCCCGCGCGACGGATCGACCGCGGAGTCAGCGCGCGAACGTCTCCGTGCGGCGTGCGAGGGCTGGGCCATGCGCGGCAAGGACCAGGTCGCGCACAGACGTCGCCGGGAGAGAGCCGGCGCCCGCCGGCAGCAGGTCCGGGTCGGAGGCGAGCACGAGCGGAGTGTCGGCGGCCGAGACCGGCAGTCGCCCGTGGGTGCCGCGCACCAGCGACGCGTCCAGCGGCACCAGGTTCATCGCGTACCGCAGCCCAAGCGCCTTCTTGGCGAGGTTGCCCGCCGCCTTCACCTTCACCAGCGGGTCGGCCGGGTCGAAGAAGAGCTCGGCCGGGTCGTAGCCGGGCTTGCGGTGGATGTCCACACCGCGGGCGAAGTCGGGGGCGCGGTCGTCGTCGAGCCAGTAGTAGTAGGTGAACCACGCCCCCGGCCTGGCGACCACGACGAACTCCCCCGAGCGCTCGTGGTCGAGGCCGTAGCGGGCCTGCGCCTCCCGGTCGAGCACCTCGTCGACGCCGTCGAGCGCCTCAAGGAGCGAGCGCACGCGCGGCAGGTCCGCCGCATCCTGCACATACACGTGGGCGACCTGGTGGTCGGCGACCGCGAATGCGCGCGAGGTCCACGGATCCAGCTGCTCCCGTCCCTCCTGCACGTAGACCTCGAGCAGGCCCTCACGGCGCAGGGCCCGGTTCACATCGACCGGGGTGTCGGCGCCGGCGATACCGTACTCGGCGACCACGATCACCGACGCGCCCAGCGCCTCCGCGTCATCGAGTAGCGGAGCGAGGACGACGTCCAACTCGGACGCGGCCCGGCGTGCCTCGGGCGAGTCGGGCCCGAAGCGCTGGAGGTCGTAGTCGAGGTGCGGCAGGTAGGCCGTGGTCAACTCGGGCGGGCCGGAGCCGTCCCCGGCCAGCACGTGCCGGGTCGCGTCGACCATCCACTGCGTCGAGCGGAGCGACGCGGTCGGCCCCCAGTACTGGAACAGCGGGAAGGCGCCGAAGCGCGAGACCAGCTCGTCGTGTAAAGCCGGCGGGCGCACGTAGGCGTCCGGCGACTTGCGGCCGTCGGCGTGGTAGATCGGACGCGGAGTGACGGTGACGTCGGTCGTCGCCCCCATCGCGTACCACCAGCCGATGTTCGCCGCGCGGTACGGCTCTCCGCTGAGGCGCCGCGCGGTCTCCCAGACCTTCTCCCCCGTGACTAGGCGATTGTGCTGGCGCCACAGGTGCACCTCGCCGAGGTCGCGGAAGTACCAGCCGTTGCCGACGATCCCGTGCTGCGCGGGCATCGTGCCGGTGAGCATCGTGGACTGCACGCTGCACGTGACCGCGGACAGGATCGTGTCCAACGGCAACCGTCCACCGGCGCGGGCCAGGCGCGACAGGAAGGGCATGTCGGCGAGCGCCGTCGCGGTCAGCCCCACGACGTCGAGCAGCAGCACGGGCCTCACAGCGCCGCCGCCTGAGGGAGCAGCGGTGCCAGCAGCGCATCACGGGAAGCGGTCGTGAGGAGGTGTTCGGCCGCCCAGGCGAGTTCGGCTCCGATACCGGTCGCGAGGTCGGCGGGCGCATCGGCGAGCACCGACCAGGTGTACGTCTCGACGTCGAGGTGGATGTCGTCGGACGGCCAGGCTGCGTCGACAGCCGAGACCGCCTCCGCGAGTACCGCTGTCGTGGCCGAGAGCGGTGGCTCGGGCCGGTGGTGCAACGGCACGTGGAAGTGCACGCGCCAGGGTCCCGTGCCGGGGAGAGTTTCGAGCGCCTCGGGCAGGTCGTCCACGCGGAGCACGCCGTCAACTCCGTTTTCGCGGGTCTGGTGCAGGTAGCGCTTCTCCACGAACGGAGTGAGCGCCGCGCGGCCGGCTGGATCCTCCAGGTGCAGTGCGGCCGAGGCCTGCACCTTCACCACGCGCAGCCCTGCGTCGCGGATGCGGCGAACCGCCGAGGCCGGGTCGACGAAGGAGACGGCGAGGTGGCAGGTGTCCAGGCAGACTCCGACAAACGCCGGGTCGACCACGCCGATCCGCGGGTGCAGCCAGTCGACGACATCATCGACGGTGTCGAGGATGCAGCCGGGTTCGGGCTCGATCGCCAGGCGGATGGCGTGGCCGGTGGAGCGGCGCAGGTCCCGCAACTCCTCCACCAGCAGGGCGAGCTGCCGGGTCGCCGCCGCATCGTCCGCGGCTCCCCAGC
Organism: Rathayibacter iranicus NCPPB 2253 = VKM Ac-1602; assembly: GCF_003149025.1. Lineage (GTDB taxonomy): Bacteria > Actinomycetota > Actinomycetes > Actinomycetales > Microbacteriaceae > Rathayibacter > Rathayibacter iranicus. Next base: position 136,187 of record NZ_QGDV01000009.1, on the reverse strand, counting down.
CCTCGCGCCAGCCCAGCGGGAGCGTCGAGATGCTGCCGTCCGCGCCCGCAGGCAGCAGGTCGGCGAGGACCCGCGCGCAGTCGATCGTGTACTGCAGGCGCTCCGGCGTGGTCCAGTCGGGCCGGTAGACGGCGAGCTTGACGACCTCGGCGTGGAAGGCCGCGTAGGGGAAGGCGTTGAGCGTGCGAACCTCGAGGCCGTTGCGCTGGAGGGCCGCCCGAAGCACCGCGCGGTCCTCCGCGCTGGCGACCAGCTGGGCGGCGAGGTCCCGCGGGATCCACAGGCCCACGCCGACCGTGTCGAGACCGGCCGCGACGCGGGCAGGTCCGGCGTACACGTCGAGCTGGCGGACGACTCCAGCCAGGTCCTCGGCGGGATGGACGTTGGTGCAGTACGAGAGGTGCATCAGACGACCTCCGCCACACGCGGCGCGCCCCGAAGCACGGAGTTGCCCTCGAAGGTGCGCCCGGTGTGGGCCGCATCGAAGCCCACGACGGGCGAGAGGTCCAGGCGTCCGCTCTGCCCGTAGAACTCGACCGGGTTCTGCCAGAGCAGCCGGTCCACGTCGGCGGCACTGAAGCCGGCGACGAGGAGGAGGCGGCCGGTCTTCGCGGTCGTGAGCGGATCGGAGCGGCCCCAGTCGGCGGCAGAGTTGACCAGCACGCGGTCCAGCCCAATCCGCTCGACCAGCGTCACCAGACGGGTTTCGTCCATCTTGGTGTCGGGGTAGATCGAGAAGCCCATCCAGCAGCCGGAGTCGCGGACGGCGTCGACCGTGACTTCGTTGAGGTGATCGACGAGCACCTGACCGGGCGCGAGCCCCGAGTCCGCGACCACCTCGAGGGTGCGGCGGGTGCCCGACTCCTTGTCGCGGTGCGGGGTGTGCACCATCGCGGGGAGGCCGTGCTCGCCGGCGAGCTCGAGCTGTTGCCGGAAGACCTGGTCCTCCTCCGGGGTGAGCGAGTCGTAGCCGGTCTCGCCGACCGCGACGACGCCGTCCTTGGCGAGGTAGCGGTCGAGCTCGGGGAGGACCGCGCGGCAGCGGACGTCGTTCGCCTCTTTCGGGTTCAGTCCGATGGTGCAATGGTGGCGAATCCCGAACTGCGCGGCACGAAAGCGTTCCCAGCCGATCAGGGCGTCGAAGTAATCGGTGAAGGAGCCGACGTTCGTGCGCGGCTGGCCGAGCCAGAAGGACGGTTCGACGACCGCGCGGACGCCGGCGTCGAACATCGCCTGATAGTCGTCGGTCGTGCGGGAGGTCATGTGGATGTGCGGGTCGAAGATGCGCATCGTCGCGCCTTTCTCATCGGTGGTGGAAGGACCCGGGTCCGGGGCGGCGGTCAGCACGGCAGGAGCACCGCCAGATCATCGGGGAGAGCACGCCCGGCCGCGCGGCGCTCGTCGGCGAAGCGGCCGGCCATCGCGCGCAACTCCGCGTCGCTGCGCTCGTGGAGCCCGGCGACCGCTGCGAGCGGGATACCCAGGAACACGAGCTTGAGCACGCCGTGCCGCCACGAATGCGCGTCGAGGTAGTGGTGAGCGAAGGAGCCCATCGCCGCGGCGACGAGCCGGGTGTCGTTCGCGCGCAGGGCGTCGGCGGCCAACTCGACACCGGCGGCCGTGGTGGCGGGGCCCGGGTCGGGCAGCGTTTTCCGTCCGGCCAGCGCGTTCAGTCCGGCCAGGACGCCGCGCCGCTCGGCGCCGTCTCCGCCGCGGTAGAGACGGAGGAGCAGGGCCGCCAGCTCCTCGTCAGCGAGCGCCTGCGCGGCCGTCTCGACGAGGCTCGCGCGAGCCGCGTCGTCCCGGCTGCCGTAGACGAGGCCCTGCGGATCCACGTCCGCCCGCAGCGGCTCCCGCCCGGCCTCGCGCCCCGCCGCGGGGAAGAAGCGCTCAATCCGGGACGGCCGCTCTCGGACGGCGGCTCGGGCGCTCGCGGTCCACGGGTGCTCGACGCGCGCGGAGGCGCCGCCGCGCGCCTCCTGTATCGCCGCGATGCTCGCGACGGCCAGGCGTGGCGCGTCGTGCGAGTGCCGGGGCAACTCGACCGCCGCGATCCCCTCGTAGCCGATCTCGGCGAGGGTGGCGAAAGCCGCAGCGAGGTCGAGGGAGCCGGTGCCGAGTTCGAGGTGCTCGTGCCGCTCCGGGAGCATGTCGTCGACCTGCACGTTCAGGAGCAGCCCGGCGGCGCTGCGCAGGGCGCCGACCACGCCATCCGGCTCGACCACGACGCAGTGCCCGAGATCGACCGTCAGCCCGAGGGCATCCGGGTCGCCGAGTTCGCGCCGCAGCAGCAGCGCGTCGGCGACCGTCTCGACCAGCATCCCGGGCTCGGGTTCGAAGGCTAGCCGCACGCCGTGACGCTCGGCCAGGGCGACCAGACCGCGCATCCGCTCGACCAGGAGGCGCCAGGCCGCGGCCCGGTCGCCGCCCGCTGGCACGACGCCCGACCAGAGCGAGACCGCATCGGCGCCCAGCAGCGCCGCGATCTCGATGGCGCGCTCCAGGAACCGCAGCCGCGGTTCCGCCTCCTCGTCGACCAGCGTGGGCCAGTGCTTCGTAAAGGGGTCGAGCAGATAGCGGGCGCCGGTCTCGATCACGACATGCAGGCCCAGCGCCTCGAGCCGCGACCGCAGCGCGAGGGTCTGCTCGCGGCAGTCGGCAGCGAATGGATCCAGGTGCGGATACCCGAGGGTGAGCGCGACGGCGCGGTAGCCGGCGGCGTGGATCACGGTCAGCGCGTCCTCGAGAGTGTGGTCGGCGAAGCCGTTCGTGCCGTAGCCGAGCACCGGGCCGGTCATGTGATGTCCGCCGTCCGCGGACGACGGAGCAGGAGGGAGCCGAGCGCGTCGAGCGCGAGCAGCGCCGCGCCGAGTTCGGGTCGCCGCAGCCCCGTGAGGGACGCCTGGAGCGGGATCATCCCCGTGATGCCTGCGCGGGTGGCGGCGCGAGCGGCCGCGGCCGTCGGCGTCCGCGCGGCTTCAAGCTGAGCCCGCAGCACCAGGAGCAACCAGCGCCAGAGGCCCGCGGCGACCACGGCGGCCGGGGCGGCCCTGCGTTCGGCGAGAGCGCCCGCCGCGATGGCGAGCGCGATCGTCGCGGTCCCGGCGGCTGCCGCCCCCGCGGTCACGGGAGTGGTGCCGTGCACCTCGCCGCGCGAGAGCACGGTGACTCCGAGCGTGTGCGCCGCGACGGCGACGGAGGCGGGTGCCGCGGCGCCCAGGCCCGACGCTCCCGCGCCGAGCAGCACGTCGAGCCCGCGGCAGGCCGCCATCACCACCGGGCCGAGCGGAGTCGGCTTCGCGAGCAGGTCGTACGACCAGATTCCGGCGGCGAGGGGCAGCGCGAGGGCGAGCGAGCGGCGACCGTCGGCGAGGGCCGCGACCGCGACTCCCGCCACGGTCAGACCCGCCGCAACCCCGAGCGCCGCCGCGCGGCTGATCCGCCCGGACGGGATCGGTCGCTCCGGCCGCTCCTTGGCATCGAGTGCGGCATCCGCGTAGTCGTTCAGCGCCATGCCCGCGGAGTAGAGGAGCGCGGAAGCCAGCGGCAGCGCGACGGTCCGCGCCCCGATCCCGCGACCCGCCCAGGCTCCGCCCGCGACCGTGTCACCGATCACCGTCAGCGCCGCCCGTGCCCGGACCAACTCAAGATAATCGCGCAACTCAGCCATCGCGGCGCTTCCCTGTCGCGACGGGTGCGCGATGCTCCGCGACAAGCGCCCCGGTGCGGGCGGCCCACGCCACAAGCTCGGCGGTCTGCTCCGCGAAACCGTGCACGTCGCTCCCCCACGGGTCCTTGAAGAAGAAGCCGAGCTCGCCGACCGGCCCCGACAGACCCGCCTCGTCGGCGAGCGCCAACAGACGCGCGAGGTCGAGAATCAGCGGAGCCGCCAGCGCGGAGTCGTACGCCGACCAGATCGTCTGCACCGTGATCCGCGAACCCAAGAAGCCCTCGGCGTGCACGTGGTCCCAGGCCGTCTTCACATCGCCGAGGTCGGGCACGTTGTCGATGTGCAGCGGAGTGACGACATCGTCGCCAAGGAGGCTGCGCAGTCCGCGGTTCTTCGAGACGAGCTTCGAGCGCACCGCCTCCGGGTCTGCGAGGGTCTGCCCATCCCCGCCGCCGAGGAGGTTGGCGCCCGCCCACGAGAGCACGCGCATACCGCGGGCGGTGAACATCGGTGCGAGCACGCTGCGCAGGAGGGTCTCGCCGGTCTTCCCGTCCTGGCCCGCGGTCGGGATACCCGCCTCGGCGGCCCACTCTTCCAGCGCCGGGAGGGCCAGCGCGGTCGACGGAGTGAAGCAGGCGTAGGGCGCGCCGGCGACGACAGCCGAGAGCGCGGCGATCGAGCTCGGCGGGAGAATCCGCTCCCCCGGGCGCGCGAGCGCGGCGCGCAGGGCAACGAGGTCGTGGAACTCGGGACGGTCGGCGGGAAGAACCTCGGTCGAGGCGACGTCGATCACGACAACGCGGGCGAGACCGTGGCGCTCGCGGAACGAGACGATGTCGGCGGCCCGACGGTCGATCTCCTCCTGCTGCGACGCAGCGTCGGCGGCGAGGGGACGCAGCTCGGCGTCGGTCGCGTCGATCCGCTCGGCTACCTCGGCGACGACCGAGGTCGGGAACATGCCACCGGCGGCAAGCCCCATCGCTCTCTCGAGCAGCCCCGTGGAGGACGGGTCGTGGCCGCCGACGACGATGTCGGCGAAGTCGGCGAGCGGGACGTCCTCGAAGGCGGGAGTCGCGGTGGCGCAGCCCGAGCTGGGCGCGGCGCCCGCGGCGATCGCGTGCAGGCCGACGGCGGCGGTCGTGGCGACGCTGCCGCGCGCTCCGATCAGCCAGAGGCCGATACGCTCGCCCGGTCGGGTGGTGGTGGTGTCGGACGAGGTCATCGTTCTCTCCTGGCTGGATGTGCTGTCGGGCTGAATGTGCTGTCTGGATGTACTGGACGATCGGTGACGGCCGCGACGGGGAGCGGACTCCGCCGCGCGGTCGAAAGAGAAGGGGAAGCTGCGGTGCATCGGCGGCCGACGACGGCTCGACCCACCTGCACAGAATCGCAGCGCGCGCGTCCCGCTCGTGCCGCGCGCCACAATTGCATCGGCGCTCAGCGACTGCTTTCCTCGGAGGTGCCCCCGACGACACCGACCACGTGACCGAGAGAAGGAGCTGAGCGTGAGCGAGCGAGCGGGGACCGCGACGGGCGACATGCTTCGGTTGTTCGCCGACGGGCGTCCGCGCACCCGAGCGGAGCTGGTCGAGGAGACGGGGCTCGCCCGCACCGCGGTCATGACGCGGCTGGATCTGTTCTTCGAACTGGGCCTGATCGCACACCTCGACCGTGCGCCGTCGACCGGGGGTCGCCCCTCGGCGCGGCTCGTCTTCGACCCGGCCGTGCGCTCGCTCCTGGCCATCGACCTCGGGGCGACCCACTCCACGATCGCGGTGACCGACTTCGACGGCCGCGTCATCGCCGAGCGGCGCGAGGAACTCGACATCGCGCAGGGGCCCGTGCCGGTGCTCGAGCACGCTCTCGACGTCTGCGACGACATCCTCGCGGCGGCGGGCGTCGCTCCGTCGGCGATCGCGGGCATCGGCGTCGGTGTCCCGGGCCCGGTCGAGCATGCCAGCGGTCGACCGATCCGACCGCCGATCATGCCCGGCTGGGACGGCTTCGACATTCCCGCGTGCGTCCGTCGCCGCTGGGACACCACCGTGCTCGTCGACAACGACGTGAACCTGCTGACCCTGGGCGAACGCGCCTCGCGGTTCCCCCATGCGCACGATCTGATGTTCGTGAAGGTCGGCACCGGCATCGGAGCGGGCATCGTCTCGAGCGGGCTGCTCCAGCGCGGAGCCCTGGGCGCGGCCGGTGACCTCGGTCACGTGCAGGTGCCGCGCACCGCTCCTCTCGCCGCCGGCGGCCAGGAGGGCGACCTCGAGGCCGTCGCGGGCGGCTCCGCTCTGGCCGCTGGCCTTGCCCGGTCGGGACGGGATGTGCACTCCGTGCGCGAGCTGATCGACCTGTTGCGGGCGCGCGACCCCGAGGCCGTGGAGGCGGCGCGGATCGCGGGACTTCAGCTCGGCGAGGTGCTGGCGACCTGCGTAAGCCTGCTGAATCCGTCCGTCATCGTGCTCGGCGGAGCGGTCGCGCTCGCCAGCCCCGAGATCGTCTCGGCCGTCCGCGCGGTGATCGACGAGCGCTCCCTCCCCCTGGCAACGCAGCGTCTCAAGGTGGTCACCGCCGAGCTGGGCGGCAGCGGAGGCGTGCGAGGCGCCGCGCTGATGCTGCGCGGTCACCTGCTCGCCCCGGGCACGGTCGACGCGTTCCTCGAGCACCTGCGTGCCGCGCACCGCGCCGCACGCTGAGCCGCCCACCCAGCGACGTGCAGGATCGTCTTCCCGACGTGCGATCTGCAGGACTCCGTGCGATGTGCAGGGGATTCGGTCCTCGCCGCCGTCCCGACGGGCCGGAATGGGCGTCCGCGGCGCGATCCCCTGCACATCGAACCGGCCGCCGCACCCGGTCAGGAGCCGACCTCCGCACGCTCGGGCGCCTGCAGCGCGGCGGCAACGGCCGCGTCGATCCGCCCCTGCTCACGCACCGCGCGCCGCCGCCGACGCACCACGCCCAACACGATCAGCCCACTCAGCAGAGCCAGCAGGAGCAGCGCACTCCACGGCACCGCAGCGGCGGCGGCGTCGGCGGACGCGACGGGCACCTCCGGGACGTCGGCGGTAGGCGCGGCCGCCCCGAAGTCGGCGGTGACGACAGTGCCCGAAAGCGCGGCCCGAGCAGTCGCGACGAAGAGCGGCCAGACACCCGCGACCGTCACACTGCGGGTAACGGTCGTGCCGGGCAGCAACTCGGGCAGTGGCTCCGGATCGGTCGCCGCGACCGGAGCGAGGCCGAAGAGCCCGGCGACGCTCAGCTCAGCACCCGGCGCGATGCGCGTGTTGCCCGCGTTGGTCACGGTGTAGTCGATGGTCGCGGAGCCGGGGGCAAACGGATTCCAGCCGCCGTCGTACGCGACAGTGAGGTCGTCGATCGCCAAGCGCGGGGCGAGGTCGCCGCCCACGCGGAGGTACATCCGCGAGCCGAGGCGCCGGTCGACCGAGACTCCGGTCTCGCCCTGCACCAGGATCGAGGAGACGACGCCCGCGGCGTAGTCGCCGGGCGTGACGTCGGCGGGCACAGCGAGTTCGAACGGCACCTGCACGCTCTCGCCCGCCGGCACCGTGATCTCGGGGGCCGCGAACGAAATCCAGCTGCCGAGCTGGGTCGAGGGCTCCGCGGCGGGGAGCAGGTCGAGCTGGCCGGCCTCGGTGATAAAGCCGTCGGAGCCGTAGACGCGGAATGTTTGGGGCTCGTCGTCGTAGTTCGACACAACCAGGGCGTCGCTCAGCTGTCCGCCCGGATCGAGCGCGTAGGCATAGTTCGGTCGCTCGCTCCCCTGCTCAGTGTCGGCGGGGCGCACCCCCCAGGTGACAGCGGCGTCCGCCTCCTGCGCACCCGCCTGCGCCGCGAGCCCTCCCGCCGCGAGAAGCGAGGCCAGCAGCAGGACAGCGGTGGTTCGAGAGGTGCGTGGCATGAGCCGAACTTCCATTCACGAAGGGGTTCCCCCGCGAGATGCCTCTTCGGCACGCGACACGCCGGGCGTGGCGTACCGAAGAGGCATCTCGCGGAGGGGGTGGGAGTGGTTAGCCGAGCGCGGTAAGCGTCAGCGTCGCCGTGTAGGTGCCGGTTCCGACCGAAAGCGGGAGCTTCAGGTCGAGGTCGGCGCCGAGGACCGAGGATCCGGTCGGGTGCTCGGCCGCGGCCGAGCCGAGGACGCGGGCGGTGGCGAGGCCGTCACCCGAGTCGAAGCCGGAGGGAACGGGAGCGCCGGCCACGGCATCACCGTCGTTCTCCAGGACCTCCGGGGTCCAGCCGAGGTACTTGCCCGAGACGGTCTGGGCACCCGCGCGGAAGTCGCTCAGCTGTCCCGAGACCGACCAGGCCGGCCCGTTGAGGCGCGAGTCGGTCACCCGGACCGGCACGAGCTCACCGGAGGCGGCGAAGTGGTCGCCCTTCTCCTCCGCTACCCCGAGGTTCACCAGGTTGCTGGTGCCCTCCAGGCTCCACGTCAGTTCACCCTCGCGCGCCTCCGGGACGATGACGGCCACGGACTGGTCGCCCTCGGCCGCAGCGCCCGCCGCGGTGCCGGTGAAGTCGCCCGAGACGGAGGCGGCGGAGTTGCCCGCACCGAAGTTGACGGCCGGCGCGTTCTCCGCGAGCACGATGCGCCCGCCGACCGTCGCACCCGCGAGCTGCACGTTTCCGGAGTTACCCGAGAGCGAGACATCCCCGCCGACGGTGTTGCCCAGCGCGCTCGGCGAGCCGTCCTCGTTCGCGCCCAGCAGGACGCCGCGCGAGGAGCCGCTCACCGTCAGCGAGCCGCCGACGATCGCGCCCTGCACGTTCACACCGAAGTCGCTGTCGGCGAAGACGGCGTCGCCGCCCACGCTCGTGCGATCAACGTCGACGTAGTTCGCCGCCGCGGTGCTCACGCCGCCCGCGACCGAGAGGTCGCTGAACTCGACGTCGATTCCTCCGGCCTCGACCATGCCGCCGACCGTGAGGTCACGCAGGTAGAGGAACCCGGAGCGGCTGCCCTCCGAGAACGACACGACATCGCCGGCGACACTGGTGCCGTCGATCGAGATGCCGTAGGCGTCGGTGCCGATGACGTCGCCGCCGATGGTCGCCGAGGTGGCGTCCAGCCAGGCGTCGTCACCGACGATGACGTTCCCGGTGACACTCACGTTGCCGAGCACGCAGGTCTCACCGGCGGCGACCGTTAGGTCACCGGTGATCGTCTGGTTGCCGAGCTCGGTCGTGCAGTCCGTCGTCGCTGCGAAGGCCGACGGAGCGGCAACCATCGCGAGGGAGGCGGCCGCGAGGACCGCCGTGGGCGTCTTCCACTTCATGGGGGTTCTCCTCGGTGCGCTCGTGCGCGTGGTCGTGCTGGAGGGGGTGCTTGCAGAGGTGCGCGCGGGGCGCCGACGCTCAGCCACGGAGCGCCGCGATCGCGGAGTAGCTGCGGGCAGCGGCCTCGAGGGAGTTCCCCGTGCTCGGCGGCGTCGCCAGGGTGGGAGCGGTGTCCTGCTCCCAGACGCCGAAGCGCTGCCCGCGGTCGCGCAGCTCCGAGAGGAACGCCTGGTAGGGCAGGTTGCCCGCACCAAACTCGACGATGTCGTAGCCGTTGGTATTCGCGTTGTTCGTCTTCCCGTCCTTGAGGTGCAGGATCGGGTACCGGCGCGGGTTGCGCTTGATGTAGTCGAGCGGCTCGAAGCCCGGGTAGAGCTTCTTGCCGACATACGCCCAATAGACGTCCATCTCGAGGTACACGTGACGGGGGTCGGTGTTGTCGTAGAACACGTCGTAGAGACGGGTCTTGGGGTCGTCCGAGCCGAAGGCGAACTCGCCCGCGTGGTTGTGCTGGTAAAGCTTCATGCCCGCGGCCGAAACCTGCTGGCCCCAGGTGTTCCACTCGTCCGCTGCGGCGCGGTAACCGGCCACAGTGTTGACGTTGGTGGGCGCGTTGCCGGTGCCGAGGTGCGGCGTGCCGAGGACCTGAGCGATCTCGATCTGCTTCCCCAACTCCGAGCGGAGCAGGTTGGTGCCGACGTGCGAGCCGACGGCACGCAGGCCGTTGTCGTCGAGCAGTTGGCGAATCTGCTGCGGCGTGATCGCGCCGATTTGGCCCTGGGTGTATCCGGCGAACTCGATCTCGCTGTAGCCGATACGGCCCAGCTCCTCGAAGACGGCCCGGAAGCCGAGCGACGAGACCTTGTCGCGGATGCTGTAGAGCTGGATGCCGATGCGGTTGATCGGGACCAGGCGCGTGGATCCGGACGAGGGCGCGGGGGCGGCCCCGGCGGGCGCCGCGAAGGCTCCCGCTCCGACTCCGACAGCGACCGTCGAGGCGGCCAGGGCCGTCATCAGCGAGCGCCGGCTCATCGGCTTGGCCGTGATGGATGCGTGGTGGTGCATCATTTCTCCTTCGAAATGGCAGGTGGTTCGGGGGGTGGGGCCGGCCCGGTCGGGCCGGCCCCTGCGCGGTCGTTACTGCTGGACGGTGAGGTTCAGCAGCGTCGACGCGGCAGTCGTGTTTGCCGTGGCGGAGTGGGTGACGGTGAGCTTGTAGCTCCCCGCGGCGAGCTTGGGCAGCGTCACGACGACGTTCCCGCTCTCGTCGAGGGTCCCGGTGAGCATGGCGACGGTGGAGAGGTTCCTCTTCACCATCACGCTCACCTGGCCCGTGCCGGCCACTCCGGTCGCGGTCTCGGCGCCGATCGTGACCTGCGCGCTGGCCCCGGGCTTGACCGGGTTCGGCGCGACAGTCGCGGTGAGCACCGAGGCGGCCTTCGAGACGATCAGACGGGCAGTGCCCTCCGACGCCTTGTAGGTGCCGTCCGCGCCGTAGGCGACTCGGAGGGTGTGCGTACCGGCGCCGAGGGTCTGCGGGAGGGCGAAGGTCGCCTTCCCCTCCTTCAGCGCGGTGCGCCCGAGCTCGGTGCCGCCTTCGAAGAGGACGACCTCTCCGCTCGGCGTTCCACCCTCACCGGTGACGGTGACGGTCGCCTCGCCCGGTGCCCCGAAGGTCACGCGGGGAGCCGAGAGCGCCAGAGTCGTCGTCGATGCGACGGTCGGGGCGTTCGCCGCGGCCAGGTCGATCGTGAACGACACGGTGCCGACGGTCGAGACGTTGCCGCCCGTGTCGGTGGCGCGGTACTGGATCGTCCGGGCGCCGTTCGTGGTGAACGGCACCGTGTACGCACCATTGGTGGCGCGGACCGTGGTCCACGTCGTCCCGTTGTCGGCGGAGTACTGCACGGTCGAGATCGCGCCGTTGTCCGCGGCGGTGAGGCCGAGGGTGACGGGCTTGTTGTAGACGCCGCCAACTCCGGTGGGAGCAGCGGGGTCGAGCGTCGCCGCCACGATCGGAGCCGTCTTGTCACCGGCGCCGACACCCTGGAAGGTGAGGGAGTCGAGCGACAGGCCGTTGGGCGAGGTCACATAGAGCGACCCGGTGCCCTGGGGAGCGTTGGCGAAGGGGACGAGGACGTCCTTCCAGCCTGCTCCGGCGGGGATGGTGGCGGTTGCGAAGGGAGCCGCGTCGGCAGCGTTCCACCGCAGATCCACGGTGCCTTCACCGGTGGCGCGGACCACGACGCCGGTCAGGTTGGCGAGGTTCACCGGGTCCCAGCGCAGGAAGGATCCCGCACCGAGTCCGCTGACCGCGTTGCCGCCGCTGGCGGTGGTGTCCGCGTAGGGCAGGACGCCCTCGCGGGCGGCGTGCTCCGCCTCCTGCGTCTTCGGGTTCAGCCGCAGCGTCGCCTCGGCCGCGGCCGGGGGCAGTCCGTTGAAGCCGGCGTCCGTGTAGGTCACGACGACGGTACCGTAGAGCAGGGCGCCGGGGCCGTGCTCAGGCGAGTCCTTCGACGTGGGGAACGCTCCCTTGGCACCGGTGCCGGTGACCTCGGGGTGAGCGTGCTCGTCGTGGCCCAGACCGTAGGTCCAGTTGACGCGGCTGCTGACGATCTGGTCGCCGTCCTCCGCGTCCTTGCCGGTCACGGAGTAGGGAATCGCGTCGCCCCACGAGAAGAACGAGCCGTTGCCGGGCGTCTGGATCTGGATTTCCGGCGCCTGGTTACCGACAGAGATGACCCGCGAGGTCAGGCTGAACTTGCCCTTGGCGTCGGTGACGCGCAGTCGGGCCGTGAACTGTCCGAGCTCGGTATAGGTCTTCTTGGCCGTGACTCCGGTGGCGTCGAAGGTACCGTCGCCGTCGAAGTCCCAGTCGTAGGTGAGCGCGTCACCCTCGGGGTCGGTCGATGCCTTGGCGTCGAAGGTGACCTCGAGCGGCGTCTGGGAGGCCGACAGCGGGGTCGCCGTGAAGCGCGCCTGCGGAGCCTTGTTGCCCTCGGCGTAGTCGATCCGGTACAGGCCCGCGTCGGGGTTGGCGCGGAAGAATCCGTCGCCGTACTCGAGCACGTACATCGACCCGTCCGGGCCGAATTCCATGTCCATCGGGTTGTCGTGGATCGGCTGCGCGGCCTGGCTGAGCGCCGTGTTGGGCAGGAAGTCTTCGATGTGCGTGACCGCGCGGTCCTCATCGAGCGTGAACGCCGCGATGTAGTCCTGCGAGAACTCGCCGAAGAAGGTCTTCTCGTTCCAGTACGCCGGGAACTTCGACGTGGAGGTGTTCGCCTCATCGAAGTGGTACACCGGTCCGCCCATCGGGCCCTGGCCGGAGCCGGTGCCGAAGTTGACGAGTTCGTCGAACGGCTGGTCGCCCGGGTTATCGCCGTAGTAAACGGTCGCCGGCTTAGCGTCCGGGATGTCGACAAGGCCGGTGTTCCAGCGCGAGTTGTTCTTCAGGTTCTCCGGGTCGAAGAAGCCACGGGGCGTCGCCGTCTCGAAGTTCCACTCGTTGTACGCCGCGTTGGGTCCGTGGACGTAGGGCCAGCCGGAGTTGTGTGGCTGGTCGAGACCGGTCGCATTCCACTCGACAAGGCCCATCGGGCCGCGGATGCCGTCGGCCGCAGCGGCCTTCGTGGCGTCGGGACCGTAGTCGCCCCACGAGAGGGTGTTCGTCTCGGCGTCCACGTCGATCTTGAACGGGTTACGGACACCCATCACGAAGATCTCGGGGCGGGTCTTCTCGGTTCCCACCGGGAAGAGGTTGCCCTCGGGGATCGTGTAGGTTCCGTCCTCCTGGACAGCGATCCGGAGGATCTTGCCGCGGAGGTCGTTCGTGTTGCCAGCGCCGCGACGGGAGTCGAAGCCCGGGTTCATCCGCGGCGCGTCGTTGTTCGGCGCGAATCCCGCGGCTCCTGGCGCGCTCGCCGGAGTGTTGTCTCCGGTCGAGAGGTACAGGTTGCCGTCGGCGTCCCAATCGAAGTCGGCACCCACGTGGCAGCACTGCCCGCGCTGGGTCTCGACCTCGATGATCTTCTGCTCGGTCGAGAGGTCCAGGCCCGATCCGGTCCACTTGAAGCGGGAGAGGCGGTTGACGCCCTTCCACTGGTCCCAGTAGCTGTCATCGGCGCCCTCGGGGAGCATGTTGGGGGCGGCACCGGTCGGCGTGTTGCCGGGGGGCGCGTAGACGAGGTACACCCACTGGTTATTGGCGAAATCGGGGTCAATGCCGACCGACTGAAGCCCGTCCTCGGAGTTCTGATAGACGGGGATCGTGGTCACGACTCGCGTGGTGCCGGTCTTCGGATCGGTGTGGCGGATCTCGCCATTCCGAGCCGTGTGCAGGACCGTCTGGTCGGGCAGAACGGCGAGGTCGAGGGGTTCGCCGACGTTCTTCGTCAGCAGCACCTTCTCGTAATTGGTCCAGTCGAGCGCGGACTCCGCGCCCGGCTCTGAGCCGTGGTCCACTCCATCGTGGGCCGAGGCGGGCAGGCCGAGAGCGGTAAGTCCGGAGACAGTTACCAACCCGGCGATGCCGAGAGCGAGAAGTCGCCTGATGCTTCTTCTCGAGGGTCGCTTATCATTCATGCGTGATGTGATTCCTTCAACGAGGTGTTCATCGCAGAGGCCGGGTCCGTTCCTGTCCGCACGACGTTGCGGACCCGGTCTCCTCCTATCCGGCCCTCGGGCCGGTGTCCTACAGCTCCTCCCCTTTTCTCGTAGTCCGATGGCGCGGCGCCCGGGTCGTCAACGACCTCGCGGCGGCGCCGGAGCAAGGCTCGGCGCGGGAGCGTTCCCGCGCCGAGCCTGGTCGGCGGGGTCGATCAGGATTCGAAGGCCGAGGGAAGATACTCGGAGACGTTGTCCTTCGTGACGACCGGAGCGAAGAGCTGGATCTGGCGCGGGACTCCCAGCGAGGTCGTGTCGCTCATCGACTTGTTCTGCTCGACGAGGCGGGCCAGCTTGATGCCGTCCGCTGCCTGTGTGGAGGGATAGACGACCGTGGCCTTCACGACAGTGTCGTCGGCCTCGATCGAGCGCATCACGTTCGCCGAGCCGGCGCCGCCAACGAAGAGGAATTCGCTGCGGTTCGCGCTGTCGATGGCCGCGAGGACGCCGACGCCCTGGTCGTCATCGTGGTTCCAGATCGCGTCGATCTTCGGCGCCGCCTGGAGGAGGTTGGCCGCGGCCTGCTCCCCGCCCTGCACGGTGAAGTCGGCGGCGACGCGGTTGCTCACGCTCAGGCCACAGCCCTTGAGCGCGTCCGCGAAGCCCTGGCTGCGGTCCTGCGTCAGCGGGAGGGAGTCGATGCCCGCGATCTCGGCGACGACGGCGCCGGGAGTGTCGCCCAGCTGGCCGCAGATGTAGGTGCCGGCGCTGACGCCCATCCCGTAGTTGTCGCCCAGGATCGTGGAGCGAGCCGCGAAGGGGCTCGAGAACTCGCGGTCGACGTTGATGACGGTGATGCCCGCCTCCATCGCCTGCGTCGCCACCTGAGTGAGCGCCGCTCCGTCAATGGGGAGGAGCACGATCGCATTCACGCCGTCATTGATAAAGGTCTCGACCTGGCTGATCTGCAGATTCACGTCGTTGGTGCCCTCTGCGGTCCGCAGCTCGACATCGTCGTACTTCGCTGCCTCGGCGATGGCGGCGCGGCTCACGGCGCCCATCCAGCCGTGGTCGGCCGCGGGAGCGGTGAAGCCAATGACGACCTTGTCGCCCGAGGCGTCGTTATCGGAGGCGGCAACGGCGGCGGCGCTCCCGCCAGCGTTGCCCGAGGCGACGGGAGTGTTCGAGATGCAGCCGGTGAGCATGAGGGCGACGGCGCCGAAAGCGAGTCCGGCCGAGCCGAGCCGTGCAGTCCGGGTAAGGCGGCTGCGGGAGAAGGGGCGTGCAGGCATGGGAATGATCTCCTTCGATCGATCCGTGGTGCCGCAGGGCACAGAGGTCCTGCGGGAAGTGACCTGAGTGGTCGGGTGGGTGCTGTGGAGGGGTCGGGGCCGAGGCCCCGGGGTCAGGATGTCCGGCTGCGGGCGGCGAAACGCTGCTGCAACAAAACGGCGGCGACGATGATCGCGCCCTTCGCCACGGCCTGGGCCGAGGTCGACATATTGTTTTGCGTGAAAACGTTGGTGAGGGTCGTGAAGATGAGGACGCCGAACACGGTGCCGACGATGGTGCCGCGGCCTCCGGCGAGCAGAGTGCCGCCGACGACGACCGCCGCGATGGCGTCGAGTTCGTACAGCTGGCCGTGAGTCGAGGTCCCCGCCGTGGTGCGGGCGAGCATCATGACCGCGGCGATACCGGCGGTGAGACCAGCAAGACCGTAGATGTACATGGTGTGTCGGCGGACCTTGATGCCCGCGAGACGCGCCGCCTCCGGATTGCCGCCCACCGCGATGGTGCGTCGGCCGAAGGTGGTGCGGTTGAGCAGAATCCAGCCGGCCACGGCGACGACCACGAAGATCAGCACGAGCACCGGGATACCCAGCACATCAGCGCGGAAGAAGTCCAGGAACGGAGTGACTGTGACGATCTGCGTTTGCCGATTCGAGATCAGCTCCGCGAATCCGCGGGCGGCGACGAGCATCGCCAGCGTCGCCATGAAGGCCACAACTCGCCCGTAGGCGATCAGCGCGCCGTTGATGAGACCGCAGACAAGGCCGACAACGACCGCGGTGAGCACGATCACCAGCCACGAGGTGTTCGCCGCGTAGAACTGCGTCGAGACCGTGCTCGCCCAGACTGTGGCCAGGCCCATCACCGAGCCCACCGAGAGGTCGATCCCGCCCGACGTGATGACGAACGTCATCCCAATGCTCAGCACCCCGATGACCGCGGCGAGACGGAGGATCGTGAGCACGTTCTCGACGCTCGCGAAGCGCTCCCCCGCCGTCGCGAATCCGACGATGCACAGGATCACCAGCGCCAGCACGAGGCCGATGTTGCGGCCAAGCGAGCCCTGCATCAGGCCGGCCAGCCCCGAGCGGGCTCGGGGTGGGGTCCCGCCGCTGGCGCCTCCGGCGGCGGCCGACGCGTGACGGGCGGCGTCCTCCTGCGGACCGCCGATCGACGGCGTCGCGGTATCGAGCTGTCCGCTCACGCTGCACTTCCTTCCATGACGAGATCGAGCACACGGTGCTCGTCGATCGAATCGGCGGGGCCCTCGTGGACCACGGCGCCATCGGAGATCACGAGCACTCGGTCAGAGAGTCCGAGGACCTCGCCGATCTCGCTGGAGACCACGAGCACGGCGGCGCCGTTCGTCGCAAGGTCCCGGATCAGGGTGTAGATCTCTGCCCGCGCGCCGACATCGACCCCGCGGGTCGGTTCATCCAGAAGCAGAACCCGACAGCCGCGCACCAGCCAGCGGGCAAGGAGCGCCTTCTGCTGGTTGCCTCCCGAGAGGGTGCGGGCGTCGCGGTCGACACCGGCGGGCCGCAGGTCGAGTGCGACCGCCTGCTCCGCCGCCGCCGCGCGCTCGGAGCGCTCGTCGAGGAAGCCGCGCTTGGCGAAGCGGTCAAAGGTCGAGAGGGTGATATTGCGGTAGACCGGCTCGTCTAAAAGCAGGCCCTGACTCTTGCGCTCCTCCGGGCACAGCCCGATCCCCGCATTGACCGCCGAGGTGACGGAGCCGGCGCGCAGCCGCTTGCCCGCCACGCTGACCGTCCCCGAGCTGGCGTGGCGTGCCCCGTAGATCGTCTCCAGAATCTCGGACCGACCGGAGCCGACCAGGCCCGCGAGCCCGACGACCTCGCCCGCGCGAATCTCGAGGGAGACGTCGGTGAAGGAGCCACGCAGGCCCAGGTTCTCAACCTTGAGCAGCGTCTCGGCCTCCGTGGCGACCTCTGGCCGGTCGGGGAACACGTACTCGACGGCGCGACCGGTCATCAGGGTGATGAGCTTCGAGGTCGGAGTGTCCACCACCTCGAGATTCTTGGCGACCGTCGCGCCGTCCTTGATCACGGTGATTCGGTCACCAATGGCGCGGATCTCCTCGAGCCGGTGCGAGATATAGACGATCGCGACACCGGATTCGGTGAGTTGGCGGACGACGTGGAAGAGGTTCTCGACCTCCTCCGAATCGAGTACCGCCGACGGCTCGTCCATGATGATGACCCGAGCGTCGTGCGAGAGGGCGCGAGCCATCTGCACGATCTGCTTGCCCGCCGCCGAGAGGCTGCCCACCTCGCGGTGCGGCGTGATCTCGGGGTGGCCGAGGCGCTTCATCAGCTCGCGGGTGATCTTCGACGCCTTGGATCGGGCGGTAAAGCCGCCGCGGGAAAGTTCGTGCCCGAGGAAAATGTTCTCGGCGACAGAAAGACCATCGACGACATCCAGTTCCTGGTACATCGTCGCAATACCCAGCGCGAGCGCGGCGGTCGGGGACGGGATCGTGACGACGGTGCCGTCCACGAGGATTTCGCCCTCGGTGGGCTGGTGGGCCCCGGCGAGGGTCTTGATGAGGGTGGACTTGCCTGCGCCGTTCTGACCGAGGAGGCAGTGCACCTCGCCCGGTCGGACATCGAGGTCGACGCCGTCGAGGGCACGGGCGCCGGGGAAGACCTTGACGATCCCGCGCATCTGCAAAAGCAGCTGCTGAGACTCGTCGGAGGTGCGGGGAAGAGGCTGTGCAGCAGTGCTGCGGGGGTCTGCGGTGACCATGCGCTCGAAGCTACTTCTACTTACGTCGCCGGTCAAGCAAAAGTTCTGAACCGATTCGAAGGTGATTTGGGCGCTTGTCCAGCGAGCATCGGGGCCGACTGCACCCGCGCCAGCACTGGGATCCGCGGGATTACGCGACATCTGGGGGTGTGCTTTGAGACATCACATCGTCGGGAGAGCGCTCTCCGAGAGCTCCGAGTCTTGTCGAGTACCTGTCGCCCGGGCGCGTCGCCGTCCGCCGTTCATCGGTCACGTCGCGATTGAGCGTGCTCGGGTCATTGCCGCTCGCGCCCGAAGGGGTTCTCGTGGCGCGTAATGGCGTCGTGAACGGCCAATAATGACCGCCGTCCTTCGATGCTCCTCAGCGGAACTCACGCTGGGCGCCTCGGTTCGGCTGGTCGGGAAGGGGCGGTGTGGTGGCGGATGTCGGTGCGATCGAGGAGGACGTTCCGTTCGATGCGGGGGGTTGCCGGCTCGGTGGCGTTGACGGATGCGGCGACCGCAGTCGAGGGGCAGGCGGGCGTCCAGCGGCTCGGGCGCTCCGAGCGCACAACCGGTCATCAACTGTTTGAGCTCCGCAAGCACGGTCCGTCGACGCCGATCCGACTCGCCGAGCAACTCCGCCTGAATCGCACGCTCGTTCGCCGGAATCTCCTTGCGCTCAAGCAACTTGGGATAATCGACATCGACCCGGCGCGCTCGGAAACCGATGTCCGCAAGCGCCACTTCTTCATTAATGACACAGCTCTCGCGGCCATCCTCGACACCGTGCAGACGCTTGCCGCGGATTCGGGAGGCCGAGAGTCGTAGCGGTGAGAGACCGGGCAACCGACCATGACCAGGTTCGGCCCGTCCATGACCTGACGCACGAGCTGGATCGCTCACCGAACTTCTCGTGACGACGCGGGTAAGGACGGTCAGTGCTTGGCACGATCGACCTCTCGCGAGGAGGATCGACATCGAGTTACGCGATCGACTCGACGAACACGTGTCGCTGCACGAGGGGCCCCCATCGCGCGTTTCCGTGGTGAAGCCCTCGGCAGTAGGTTCGACAAATAATTACGTCTAGATGTTAATAATTTGCTGAGGTCTGCTACAGGCCGGTGCCTGCGGCTCGCTCTTGGTCGCGATAGAATCCTCTATAGGAGGTGGTTGTCATGTCGATCGCTCAGAGGTCCAATGCTGATGCGGAGGCGGTTCGTCGTCTGCGAAGCCGGCAGGTCGTATCGCGAGTGTCCTATCTACGGGAGTTGCGTCGCGTAGCGCAGGACACGACGCAGAGGCAGCTCGCGCGTGTGATCGGCATTTCCCAGCCTTCCGTGAGCAGCGCTTTGAAGTCCGCCGCGTCGGTGCTCGACGTGCGCCCCGGCTTCTCAGGTGCGACGCCGTACGAGATTGCGCAGCGTTTCGACGCGGGCGAGTTGACGCGCGAGCAGACCATCGATGAGCTTGGCCGCTGGTCTTACCGGCCGGGGTTGCCCAGCGATGGCTACGACTGGTCGACCGCGGACGCGGGGGAGTTCGAGGATGTTGAGCGCGCACACACTGATCACTTGATTGACGGGGCGATGTACGAAGAGATCCTGATCCGCCACAGCGAGCAAGGTCGGTGACGGGCAAAGACTCGTCAGCGATCGCCGCGCACCGCGAGACGGTGCGCGAGTGGGCCCGGGTGGGCGGGCCGCTGAGCCCCGCAAGCGCGTGTGCGACGGTCAACAACCCTGACTGGTTCATCCGCACTCCCAACGGTGTGGACAGGCCCCTGTTGGAGCGTAAAGAGTTGCACGATCGCCTCGTCGCCGCGTACCGCGACGAGTTCCCCGACATCCGCGCGGAGCGGAAAGCGATCATCCTCGCCGGCCCACCAGGGGCCGGGAAGTCGACCGTCCTCGCGGACGTGCTCGGCGCTGACCGCAGCGCCTGGATCACCATTGACGCGGACGAGTTCAAGCGTGCCCTGCTCACCGAAGCAATCAAGGACGGCAGCTACGCTCGCTCAATCGTTCCACCCGAGGTCCGCGCCGCCGAAGCGGCCGGGGAGCGGTTTTTCCCGCTCGAGCTGGCTTCCCTTGTGCACGAGGAGTCCTCTCAGCTCGCGATCCGCGTCCGTAACGAGGCGGTGCGGGAGGGGCTGAACGTCGTGATCGACACCGTGCTCTCCTCACCCGAGAAGGCCGTTGAGCTGGGGCAGCGACTTGGTTCCGTCGGCTACAGCGTCGAGGTCATCGACGTGGAAGTCCCCTTCGAGTTGTCGGAATCACGCATCGCCGACCGCTGGCAGCAGTCCTACGAGCGCGCCCTCGCCGGCGACGACGAACTCGGCGGCCGCTGGGTGCCCAGCGAGTACGCCCGCGGCGTCTACGCCGGACCGGGCGGGCGGTCCCTGCCCGACGTCGCCGCGGAGCGGCTGGCTGATACAGGACCGACTGTGATGCGGTACCGCCGCTACAGCACCCCCGCCGAAGGGCAACCGCGCACGCTCGACGTCGACAAGTGCCGCGCCGCATTCGGAGAACCGCTGATCGACACGGCCCTCGACCGAGGCCGCTAGGCGTCAGTCCCTAGCGCCTTTCGTGCTGCGGCCTGGAATGCGTCGAGCGCGTCAATGAACGGCGAGGTGTCTCCGGTCCTCGGTTTATCAACGCTGAGCACCAGCTCGGTAACCAGCCGAGCGACGTTCCGAGGTCCCACGATATCCAGGCGCGTCTAGGTGCCCACCGTCACGGTGGACTTTCGCTACGTCGTCGGCCCGCCGGCTTCGCCGGGTCATCCTTCGCCGTGTTGGCACTGCAAGGCGCTCCGCCGCGCTGTGGGCCTCTCGGATGGACGCTCCGTGAGTGCGATCCCACTGTTCGCGAGTCGCGACTGACTATCGGCGAAGGCTCTACGAGCGGTAGCCGCTCGCCCGAAGAGATTCCTCAGCCTGGGTCCTCACCTCGCGTGCGAGCGTGCGGACGGTCGTCTCGACGAGCGACCGGACGCGGAGGCGCAGCGCCTCCGACACGACCGGGTACACCTCGCGGAGGAACGCCTGCAACACAGTGCGACTCGCCCCTTCTACGACAAGAAGATCCGCACCGTCTGTATCCGCCTTCGCCACAAAAGTGGTGAAGATTCGGATACCACGCCCCGCCGCGGGCGCCGCGCTCGACAATTCCATCTGTGGCGACCGCTGAGTGACCGAACGATAGCCGGGCGGGGGCTCGGCCGGCGTGTAGGCGCGTGTCACCTGTAGTTTGAAAAGGTTCTGACCAGGAAATTCAGCGGCGGACTCATGGAGAGTATCGACCATAAGCGCATCGAGCCGAGCCACCGCTTCATCCAGGGTCTCGTGTTGCAGGCCCTCTCTGCCCGTCAAGAGAGTCGAGAACTGAGCCATCTCCTTCTCGAGTTCGGGACTCTGTGCAGACTCGAGCTGCGTCCGGATGAGATTGACCGTATCGATCACGCAATCACGGAAGAAGACGGTGAACTGGCTGCCACGTCCAGCGTCCGCCGCCTCCAAGCAGTCGAGGTAGCGGCCCTTCTGGTCTGCGAAGATCACGATCGGCACACCGTAGGCCCGGTAGAGGTAGACCGAGGCGAGTGCGCGCGAGACCCGGCCGTTCCCGTCAGCAAAGGGGTGGATGCACACGAACGCGTAGTGCACGTAAGCGGCCTGAACGACCGGGTGCGCAGCGATGAACTCCGGCGATCGCAACTCGCCGACGAATCGAGCCATCTCGGGGGTGACGTCCAGCGGCGGCGCGTAGCTGTGAACGTGATTCGACGCGAGGTTCAAGGGATTGTTCGGATCGGTCTTATAAGCCCCCTTCACGAGAGGCCGCTCCTGCCAACCGATCGAGGTGAGCACTCGATAGGTTTTCTGAGAACGGCACAGGACTTCGTGGAGACCACGAATCCAGTACTCCGAGATCTCAACGTTCGCTGTCGCCGCATCGAGCACGTGTTCGTAGCCGGCCAACTGGTCGGCGATGACGCGCGCCACATCCTCGCCCTTCTCCTGCGGGATGCGCGCCCAGGCGACGGTTGTTGCAGCGACGGTGTAGGTGAAGCCGCGATCCACGTCGTAGAGGTTCTCGATAGCTCCCGTATCGACTGCCGCCCACTTGTTCGTGATGTCGAGCATTTGGCTCCACAGATCGCTTCCCGCCGCATCTCTGTCACTCGCGAGGAGGCGCGCGAATTCCTCGACGAGCGCGACATCCGCGGATCGCCCGTCCCACGACAGGAACGAGGGGAACGGCGCGTAGGGGTCGATGATGGGGTCGTCGTTCGACACGTCGTCTCCTCAGAAGTGCACCACGCTGGCTCCCGGATCGATCGACCGGACCAGTTCCTCCATCCTGTCCGATATCGGCAGGAGAGGACGGACCGCATCGCCGTCGGACGGACGTCGATCGGACCGGAGCGTGGTAGCGCCCGCGCCCGCACCCGTGGCAGGGTCGAGGAGCCGACGAAAGGACGACGATGTCGAACGACCGAGCTCTGCGAGTTGCGATGGTAGGGACCGCCTTCATGGGCCGCACCCACTCGCACGCCTGGCGCACCGCCTCCCGCTTCTTCCCCCTCCCGCTGCGCCCCGAACTGGCCGTGCTCGTGGGGAGCAACCCCGACACGACCGCCGAGCGCGCCGAGCAGCTCGGCTGGAGCGAGGCCTCGACCGACTGGCGCTCCGTGATCGCCCGTGACGACATCGACCTCATCGACATCTGCACTCCCGGCGACACCCACGCCGAGATCGCGATCGCCGCCCTCGAGGCCGGCAAGCACGTCCTCTGCGAGAAGCCGCTCGCCAACTCCGTCGAGGAGGCCGAGCGGATGGTCGCCGCAGCCGCCGCCTCCGGCAAGATCGCGATGTGCGGTTTCAGCTACCGCCGCACACCCGCGCTGGCCCTGGCCAAGCGCTTCATCGAAGAGGGGCGGCTCGGCGCGATCCGCCACGTCCGCGCCCAGTACCTGCAGGACTGGCTCTCCGACTCCGAAGCGCCACTGACCTGGCGCTTGCAGAAGGAGCGCGCCGGTTCAGGCGCCCTCGGCGACATCGGCGCACACAGCATCGACACCGCCCAGTGGCTGACCGGCAGCAGCATCACGTCCGTCTCGGCGACGCTACGAACCTTCACCACCGAGCGCCCCGTGCTGAGCGAGCAGGTCGGCCTCGGCGGGCGGGCCGGCGCCCACGCTCCCCGCGGCGCTGTGACGGTGGATGACGCCGCGGCCTTCATCGCGGCCTTCGAGGGTGGCGCGCTCGGCGTCTTCGAGGCGACCCGCGTGGCTACGGGACGCCGCAACGCAAACCGCATCGAGGTCAACGGCGAACTCGGCTCCATCGCCTTCGACTTCGAGCGGATGAACGAACTGGAGTACTACGACGCCCGCGACCCCGAGGAGGCGCAGGGCTTCCGCCGCATCCAGGTCACCGAGCCCGCGCATCCGTATATGGCGGCATGGTGGCCGACCGGGCACGGCATCGGCTATGAGCACCTCTTTACACACCAGGTCGTCGACCTGGTCGAGGCGATTGCCAGTGGCACGGCCGCCACGCCGACGTTCGCCGACGCGCTCGACGTGCAGCGCGTGCTCGACGCGGTCACCACGAGCGCCGCCGCCTCCTCCACCGCCACTCCGATCGCGCGCTGACCCCCTTCCGCGAGATGCCACTCGTGACGCCCCTCGTCGGCGTCACAAGTGGCATCTCGCAGCGGGGAGGCTGGACTCCTACTTACCCGCGATCTTCGCCGTGAGCGTGTCGGCCCAGGCTTGCGCGAGTCCGCGCATCTCAGCGTCGGTGGTCGTCGACGGCCCCACGATCTTGTTCTCGTCGAGAGCGAGGAACGCGGTGCGCAGGTCCGCTTCCTCGGAATCCGAGGTCGTCAACCAGTGCACCGCAGCATCGCGCGCCGCCGTGATGTTGCCCTCGAAACGGGCGTCGAGGAATTGCTGGAATCTGGTGCGGTACCCGTCGGAACTTGCGGTGTAGTAGGAACGCATCGCGGCCGCGACAGAGACGTCCTTTCCCTTGGTGAGAAGGCCGAGGACACATCCGTCCACATCGCCCTGGTAACGGTCGGTGTCGAAGTTCCTCCCTCGGTGCGCGATTGCCGCTAAGCCGAACGCGTGGGCATCGGATGTCGCGCCCGAGTTGCGGGCATTGACGTACTCCACGAGAGTCCTCGTGAGGTCGCTGGCCCAGCCAAGGAAGTCTCCCACCGTCGAGGTGGATCTGTTGGCGGGGAGTTCATAGCGACGAGCCCCCACCAACGCCAATGCCATGCGATCGGCGGACATCATGGTCGAGATCTCCGGACCGATAGTGTGGTAGACCCGCTCCCGCTTCTGCGCCTCGACGAAGGAGACGAAGTCTTTATTGACGTCGCCGGCCAGGCTCTCCCATCGCCACGTCGTGTAGCGGGGCGCTCGGAGGAACTGCAGCGTCAGCTCGTTCGGGCACCTCGGGGCGGCATCGGGGTGGGCTTTGAGAAACGCGACGGCCTGCAAGTACAGCCAGTCCGCGTAGTCGAAGAAGCTCTGCGGAGCGTCGAACTCCTTCGCCCCCTCGTCTCGACCGGTGGCGATGATTTTGTCGAGATCCATCGAGTCAGCACCCGAACCGATTGTATAGCTGTCGATCTGCTCGAAAGCCCACTCCGACGGGAAGGGCTGCGCAAAATTTCCGCCCCAGAGATAAGACTCGTCGGCGATGAAGCAGAGTCTGGCCAGCTTTTTCTCGATGATGATCCGACAGGCGAGACGGGAGCCGTATATTCCCACACTATAGGCGCTACCGACGCTGGCGAGACCATCCTTCACTCCCTGGAAGTGTGACGCGATAACGCCCCTCACCTCCTTTTCTGTCGCATCGAAGTCGACCGCAAAGTAGATCGTCACCCCGGCTTTCAGGCCGTAGCCACGGCCCGCGGCATGTGCCTTCTGCCCAGCGGCGTACCCGAGCGCGTAGGAGAAGAAACTGGCGTCGTCTCCCCCCTCCTGAAAGATAGGGAAGACCCGCAGGCCCGCATCGGTGATGATCTTCAGCTCGTCTGGCTGAATCTTCTTATTGTTATAGTCCGCCACCTCGGTATTGGTCAGGTACCGCCCGATGACCTGGTAGCCATTATCCGTCAGGAGCTTCGCGCGCGCCGTCGTGACATGGTCCACACTGCAATCGGCGGCTATCGCATTCTGGGCGGCGGTCCGATCGGGATCGCCATGAGACATCAGGAGCGAGGACCAGGTCGACAGATCGCCAACCCCTGTCTCAGGCAGCAGGACGATTTTTTGGAACGAGGTGAGGGCCTCGACCATAGCCGAGGTGAATCGGCCGTCATAGGGTCCGTCGGTGCAGTAGCCGTTGACGAGGAGCGATGCCTGAAGAAGATGGACGAAGTACTTCGAGGAGTCGACGGCACCGGCTTTCATGCCCGCCGCGTAGTCCTTCAACGCCGCTCGCGACTTGGGACCGAGGTAGCCATTGGCGACGTCATCGGCGAGGCCGGCCTCGTACTGGATGCCGTACACAAGTCCCTTATTGAACTGGGGCGAATACAACCCATCACAGGGAACGACGAAGAACGTGCCGCGGCCCAGATACCGCTTGTTGAGATCCTGTTGAATCTGACGCATCAGTGACGAGCCGCCGGACGCCAGGACGTAGGTATCGCTCGAGAGGAGGCTTTTCACGAGCTTGGGCATGAGGTCCGGGCCCGCGTCGATCCCGATCTCCGTTCGAATCTTCGCGATCGCCGAGGAGGTCTTCGCGTCGAATGTCTTCCACGTCGTTCCGCCATAGTATCCTTTGCACCAGAGAGCACACTGGACGATCGCGATGATGTTCTTGTTCGGCGTCATGTCATTGATCACCTTGTATTCGCTGGTCAACGTCGAGAGCATCTCGTCCGAGAATTCATCCGAGCGCTTCAGTTTTAGCTCGACCTGCAGGGCCCGGGTGAGAGCGATCCGCGTGGCCTGGTCGGCATCACCCGACTCCTTCACCGGAGAATAGCCCTCGGCACCCTTGTAGGTGGAGTTGACCCACTTCTGAGATTCTAGAATCCACTTATCCGCCATTTTTTGCTCCTCCTAGTTCTTTCCCTGTGGGACGTCACTGCCCTGCGGTGATGCAGAAGGCGTGAAGTCAGTCACTTCGTACTTGCTGGTTGCACGCGCCGCGTTCTCGGCGCCCTTCGGTCCCGAGAACGCGACGGAGGGGTAGACGACGTTCTGCACCGCGGGCACGGGATCGGGAGTCGTCGTCGAGACGGTGACCTCGATAGCCGATCCCGCGTCGATGCTCCGATGCAGCGTGATGGTGAGAGTCCTACGCTCATCCGTTGTCTCCTCCGAGACGTCGAATGCAGCCGCGTCCCACGGAACGGGGTGCTCCGTTGCCTTCGAGACGTCGTCGGCCCCCGAGTCGGCGAGAGCAGGCGCGATACGGGTGACTGTGCACGAGCTGCTGAGTCGGGAGTCGAGCACGATCGCGAGCACGGACTCAGCGGGTGCGGGCGCCGGCCCCACGCTGGTGCACGTGACCGAGACCGGTGAGCGGAACGCGCTTCCGAGCGAACGCCAGGACGCCTCCAGCTCGACGCCCCACGCGAGTCCGGATGCCGCGGGCGTCTGGGGAGTCCACTCGATTCTGGCGAGTTCAGTGTCCGACTCGTCGAGGATCGCCACCGTCATCGGCAGTGGATTGTCGATGTTCTCGTGCGGATAGTTGTCGCGGATGGTGAGGGGCACGTCGATAGTGAGGAGAGGGGCAGTCGGGCCGTCTGAGAGGTCGGGCACGGAGTACGAGACGGTCGACTGCTCAGGCGGCTCTTTCTGGGAGATGTCCGTCGAGATCACCTCGTAGCGGTCCTCATGGGCGACCACCGCCGCGCCCGAGGCGGAGAAGAGTCGAGTGTCGTAGCGGACGACGACGCGGCAACCGGCGGGCCGGCTGAGCTGCACTTGTTCGGACAGGGAGTACGCGAAGGCGTGGCGGGAGGCGAAGTCTCCACTCGGGATATCGAGCGTGGCGACCTCTCCGGGCACGATCGTGGCGGCGAGAGGAGGCGGAGCGGGTGCGGCGGAGGCAGCGGGCGCAGCGCCCGCGACGAGCACGGGAGCACTGGCGATGGCCGTGACGAGAAGCTGGCGTCGGTTGAAGAGCATCGTCTGGACGGTCCTTTCTATCGAAGGCGCGCCCCGGGCGGCTGCTCCGGAGCGCAGGCGGACGCGACGGTACGGCGCGCGGCAGTGACGAGGATGCGAGAACTCCCCGCGGGCACTCACATCCTCGAAAACCGTCCCGCGCGCCCTCGTCTCCACGCACTCCCGCGTCGCGAGCGACTCCACGAAGAAATTCCGCGACCAGCCGCTTTTTGCCTGATCCGTCGGCGTGTTGACGGCATCGACGGCGGCTCGCGGGGGGAGAAACTCGCCGACCGGCCAGAGCGGACGGCCGCGAGCGCCGGTCCTGCGACATAATGCGCCTATGAGCAAGAAAATTGACGCTGCGCATCGCGCGCTTGTGGCAGCCCTCGGCAAGCACGCTCGACTCGTGTCGGACAAGTCCGCGAAACCGCGGAAGGTCGAGCGGGCGGCCGCTGAACTGCGGGCAGCGACGAAGGCTTACGCAGCCCTGGTCTCGGCCCGCACCGGCACCGCAAGCCCCTTCGCCGACCTCGCCGATCCGCGGCTGGACAAGCCGACGATCACGTCGCTCCGGGCCGAGCGCGACGCCATCGCCACCAAGATCGCAAAGCACGAAGCCGGCGAGAACGGCGCGCTCGCGGGCTGAACGGCGTTCCGAGTCGCCCTGTTACGGACGAGTTTCGCGCTGATCGCACCACCTTCGTACGGTGGTCCCTGGGTTCCGCGCGGATGCGGCGTCACGCGACCGGAGGCCGGTCGCAGCGCTCGCGGTGACCAGCACCGCGCGGCGGACGCGCACTGCTCGGCTGCTCGCCACGGAAGGATCCCCACAGCATGTCCCTGCGCAGTATTTCCCCCCGCAGCATCTCCCTGCACATGAAACTCCTCGCAACCACCGCGATCGCCGCCTCCGCCGCTCTCCTCCTCGCCGGCTGCTCCAGCGCCGGGGGCGCAGACGCCACCGTGCGGATTGGCGTGGTCGGCGCGAGTGACCCCTACTGGGCCACCTACGAGCAAGCCGCGGCCGACGCCGGCATCGCTGTCAAAATCATCGACTTCAGCGACTACAACCAGCCCAACCCGGCGCTGACGGAGGGCGAAATCGACATCAACCAGTTCCAGCACATTGCCTACCTGGCGCAGTACAACGCCTCCGCCGGTGCTGACCTTGTGCCGATCGGCACCACAGCCATCTACCCGCTCGGCCTGTACTCCTCGAAGTACAAGGACGTCGCCGACATCCCCGCGGGCTCGACCATCGCGATCCCGAATGACACGACCAATCAGACCCGCGCCCTGCTCGTGCTGCAGTCGGCCGGGCTCGTGCAGCTGAAGGACGGAGGCACCGTGCTCTCGAACGTCGATGACGTCGAACCGTCCTCAAAGGTCCAGGTCACCGCTCTGGAGGCCTCGCTGACGCCGACCTCGCTCCCCGATGTCGCCGCGGCGGTCATCAACAATGACTTCATCGCCAACGCCGGTCTGAAGGCCGAGGACGCGATCGCGCAGGACGACCCGAATGACCCCTCCGCCCTGCTCTATGCCAACATCTTCGCGGCGCGCGCCGCCGATGCCCAGAACGAGACCTACACGAAACTCGTCTCGATCTACCAGGACACGCAGTCGGTACTCGACGGCGTCAAGGAGCAGTCCGGTGGCACCGCGGTCTTCTTGAAGACACCCGCCTCCGACCTCGAGCGTTCGCTCCAGTCCGCCGAAAAGGCCATCACCGCTGCCTCCTAACCGCCCTCCCCGCGCCTCCCCCCTCCCGCCCTCCGCGAAATGTCGCGAGAACTTCGCGAGATCGGGCCGTTCGGTCGAAATCCCCTGCCGCGGCAGCACATCTCGACCGGATCGGCGCATCTCGCGACATTTCGCGGCAAGGCGCGGCAAGGCGCGGCAGGGCAGGGCCGGCGGGACCGACAGAAAGGGCGCACCGTGCCGCTCATCCGATTGACCGACGTGCGCAAGGTGTACCCGGGGCGAGGCGCAGCGCCAACCGCGGCCGTGGACGGGGTGAGCCTCGAGATCGAGACGGGCGACGTGTATGGCGTGATCGGCTACTCCGGCGCCGGCAAGAGCACGCTCGCCCGGCTGATCAATGCGCTCGAGCCTGCGACGAGCGGCAGCATCGAGATCGACGGCCGCGAGACCGTCGGGCTCCCCGAGCGCGAGCTGCGTCGGCTCCGCCTGGGCATCGGGATGATCTTCCAGCAGTTCAACCTCTTCGGCTCGAAGACTGTCCAGCAGAACGTCGCCTACCCGCTGCAGGTCGCGGGCGTCTCGCGAAGGCAGCAGCGTTCCCGCGTCGAGGAGATGCTCCGCTTCGTGGGCCTCTCGGACCGGGCGCGCAGCTACCCGGAGCAGCTTTCGGGCGGGCAGAAGCAGCGCGTCGGCATCGCCCGGGCGCTCGCGGCGAGCCCGCGGATCCTGCTCGCCGACGAGGCCACGAGCGCCCTCGACCCGGATACCACCGGTGAGGTGCTCGCCCTGCTCCGGCGGATCAACGAGGAGCTTGGCGTGACCATCGTCGCGATCACGCACGAGATGGATGTCGTCCAGCAGCTCGCGACGAAGGTCGCGGTGATGGAGTCGGGTCGGATCGTCGAGCGCGGACCGGTCTTCGATGTGTTCTCGGCGCCACGAGAGCCGGTGACGCGGCGCTTCGTGTCGACCGTCGTCCGCTCTCTGCCCTCGGCGGCGGAGGCGGCGGTGCTGCGCGCGCGCCACTCCGGCCGACTGGTCACGCTGTCGTTCTCGGACGACTCCGCCTCGCAGGGCACTGTCTTCGCCGAGATCGCGGCCGCGGGCGTGCCGCTCGAGCTTGTCTACGGGGGCATCACGGATGTCCGCGGGCGCACTTTCGGCCACCTCACCCTCGCCCTCGACGCGCCGGACGACGTCGTCGACCCTCTCCTCGCCCGCCTGGGCGGCCGCGTCGCCCTCTCGGAGGTGCCCCGATGAACGAGCTGATCCCGCTTCTGCCCAGGCTGGCCCAGGCGACCGGCGAAACCCTCTACATCGTCGCGCTGAGCCTGGTGTTCGGCGGGCTCGGCGGGTTGCTGATCGGGCTGGGACTCGCCCTGACCCGCGGCGGCGCTCTCTACGCGAACCGTGTCGCCTACGGGCTCCTCAACGTGATCGTCAACATCTTTCGCCCGATCCCGTTCATCATCTTCATCGCCGCAGCCCAGCCGCTGGCTCGGCTCGTCGTCGGCTCAGGCATCGGTACCGACGCGATCGTGTTCACCCTCTCGCTGGGCGCGGCGTTCGGTATCGGGCGGATTGTCGAACAGAACCTGCTGACGGTGCAGCCAGGCGTCATCGAGGCGGCCCGCTCGGTGGGGGCCAGCCGGTTCCACATCGTGCGGACGGTGCTCCTCCCGGAAGCGCTCGCCCCGCTGATCCTCGGCTACACGTTCGTGTTCGTCGCCGTGATCGATATGTCGGCAGTGGCCGGGTACGTCGGCGCGGGCGGGCTCGGCAACTTCGCGATCCAGTACGGCTACCGGCAGTTCGAGCCGATCGTCACCTGGGCGGCGGTCCTGGTCATCATCGTCATCGTGCAGCTCGTGCAACTCCTGGGCAACATCCTGGCTCGCCGCATCCTCCGCCGCTAACCCCCTCCTGCGCTCCCACCCTCGTCCTCCCTCCGCGAGATCCCGCTGAGGCATCTCGCGGAGGGGGAGGGAGGGTTAGTAGCGGGGCTTGCGCTCCGGGCGCTCGGAGGAGCGACTCGGGCCGGCGGGACGGCCGGCGCGGCTCGGGCGGCGGTCGGGCTTGAGTTCGATCAGCTGCCCGCTGATGCGCGTGTCGGCCAAGCGATCGAGCACGTCCTGCGGCAGATCGGCCGGGAGTTCGACGATCGAGAAGTCCGGACGGATGTCGATGTGGCCGAAGTCGCCGCGGTTGAGGCCGCCCTCGTTCGCGAGAGCGCCGACGATCTGGCGAGGCTCGACGCGCTGGCGGCGGCCAACCTCGATCCGGTACGAGGCGAGGTTGCCGTTCGAGGGCCGCTGGCGGCGCTCCGGACGCTCACCACGCTCTCCCCGGTCGCCGCGATCCCCGCGGTCGGGCCGCGCGTCGCGCTCCTCGCGCTCGCGCCGAGCGAAACGGGGGTCGTCGGGCGAGAGCAGCAGCGGCTCATCCCCCTGCGCCACGATCGCCAGGGCGGCAGCGACATCCGACTCGACCACGTCGTGGTGCTCGACGTAGTGGCCGATGATGTCGCGGAAGCGCTGCAGACGCTCGGTGTCGGCCAGCGCCGCCGTGATCGCGTCGTCGAAGCGCGAGAGCCGAGTGACATTGACGTCCTCGACGCTCGGCATCCGCATCTCGGTCAGCGGCTGGCGGGTGGCCTTCTCGATCGCTGCGAGGAGGCGGCGCTCGCGCGGCGTGACGAAGCTGATCGCCGCTCCGCTGCGCCCGGCGCGACCGGTGCGGCCGATGCGGTGCACGTACGACTCAGTGTCGATGGGGATGTCGTAGTTGACGACGTGGCTGATCCGCTCGACATCGAGGCCGCGGGCAGCGACGTCGGTGGCGACGAGGATGTCGAGCTTGCCGGACTTGAGCTGCTCGACGGTGCGCTCGCGCTGAGCCTGGGCGACGTCTCCGCTGATCGCGGCGGCGGTGTAGCCGCGGGCCCGCAACTTCTCGGCGAGCGTCTCGGTCTCGCTCTTGGTGCGGACGAACACGATCATGCCCTCGAAGTTCTCGACTTCAAGAATGCGAGTCAGGGCGTCGACCTTCTGCGGATACGACACCATCAGGTAGCGCTGGGTGGTGTTGACGGAGGTCGTGGTCTTGTTCTTGACCGTGATCTCCTCAGGGTCCTTCAGATATTTGCCGGAGATACGGCGGATCTGCGCGGGCATCGTCGCCGAGAACAGCGCGATCTGCTTCTCGACCGGCGTCTCGGCGAGAATCGTCTCGACGTCCTCGGCGAAGCCCATCTTGAGCATCTCGTCCGCTTCGTCGAGAACCAGGTACTTCAGCGCAGAGAGGTCGAGCGTGCCCTTCTCGAGGTGGTCCATGATCCGGCCGGGCGTGCCGACGACGACGTGGACACCACGACGCAGGGCGGAGAGCTGAGTGCCGTAGCCCTGGCCCCCGTAGACGGGGAGCACGTGCACGCCGCGAAGGTTTGACGCGTAGCGCTCGAACGCCTCGCAGACCTGAAGAGCGAGTTCGCGAGTAGGCGCCAGCACGAGGGCCTGTGGCGTCTTCTGCGCCAAATCGAGGCGCGAAAGGATGGGCAGCGCAAACGCGGCCGTCTTGCCGGTGCCGGTCTGCGCGACGCCGAGGACGTCGCGGCCGGAGAGGAGGGACGGAATCGTCGCGGCCTGGATGGCCGAGGGCGTCTCGTAGCCGACCTCCTTGAGAGCCTTGAGGACGGGATCGCCGAGTCCGAGGTCGGAGAAGGTGAGCGCGGGGGCGCTCTCGGATGAGGTGTCGGCCTCGGGAGCGGAATCGGGAGTATCGGTAGACGCCATGGTGCAACGGTAGTGCTCAGACGCCGCACCCGTTCGAGGGAACGCGGAGAGGGCGGGATGGGCAGCCTCGTCCGCCGCGCGCAAGGGGGCCCCGCTCATCCGCCGCCCGGCCTAGCGTCGGGAGACAGGCATACCGAGGAACGGAGCACGACATGGCATCAGGAGTCGCAACAGTCTGGGTACCGGTCACCGATATGGAGCGAGCGGTCGCGTTCTATCGCGACACGCTCGGACTCGAGGTGACGAGCACCTCCGCCGACTGGTCGGAGCTCGACGCGGACGGGCTGATGATCGGTCTCAACGCGCGCGCGTCAGCCGGCGTGTCGGAGAAGGGCGGCGCGGTCATCTCGTTCCAGCCCGACGGAACGATCGAGGAGGAACTCGACCGTCTCGCGGCCCGAGGCGCCTCGATCGAGGGCGAGATCAGCGACCACGAGTGGGGGCGGATCCTCCCTTTTAAGGACTCTGAGGGCAACGACCTCCAGTTCTACTCGCCGCCGGCGAGCTGACCGCGGCAGGAGGCGCCTCGGCTGGAGGCGCCTCAGGCGGCGGCGTCGCGCGTCGCCGTCCGGATCCGGTACAGCGATGTACTCGCCGCGATGAAGAGATCGTGGCCGTCTTCGCCGCCGAAGCAGAGGTTGCCGACGACCTCCGGCACCGGTATGCGGCCCAGCGCGGCGCCGTCCGCGCCGAAGACCTGCACACCGTCAGCACTCGAGGTCCACACCCGGCCCTCCACATCCACGCGCAGGCCGTCCGGAACCCCCGGCTCGATCGTCGCGAGCACGCCGAGCGGAGTCAGCTGCCACTGCTCGCTGACTGAGAACGTGCGGATACAGTGCTCCCCCGTTCCGTCCCGGCGCAGGGCAACCGAGGTGTCCGAGACGTAGAGGATGCGCTCGTCGGGCGAGAAGGCCAGTCCATTCGGCTCCTGGACCGCGGTGGTCGCCACGCTCAGTTCGCCCATCGCCTCGACGAAGCGGAAGACGTGGCAACCGCCGTACTCGCGCTTGCCGGGGTGCCCCTCGTGCGGCTGCACGATCCCGTAGGGCGGATCGGTGAACCAGATCGCGCCGTCGGAGGCGACCACGACGTCGTTCGGCGAGTTCAACCGTGCCTTGCCGTGCCGCTCGACCAGCACCTCCACATCGCCGTCGACCTCGCGCTCGATGGCCCGACGACCGTGCGAGCACTGCACGACCCGCCCCTCACAATCCAGGGTGCGCCCGTTGGTGAATTCGACGTGCTCGCGGTGCACCCGCGTCTCGCCCGTTGCCGCGTCCCACTCCAGGATCCGGTCGCCCGGGACATCGCTCCACCGCACCACTCGCTCCCGCGGGAGCCAGACCGGCCCCTCACTCCATGCAGCCCCAGTGGCGACCCGCTCGAGCCTCGCACCGGGCGCCAGCAGCCTGCGCAGACCGGCGGCCGAGCCGCGGCCGCTCCTTCGTTGGTCGCCGCCGAAGAGCCGGCGCCGTATCCAACGCAGCGCTCGTCGCCGCGCCGCGGTCCGTTCGGCCGAATCAGCCAACGCTGGGGTCCCGATCACCGTCGCCAGCACCACCGCCACGACGAACTCTCGCCTCGTTGCCACGTCGGATTCCCCCCGATTGATGGATCGACAATCTCGATGTCTGCGGCCGGCCCACATCTCGTCACTGACGAACAGCGAACCGCTGGGCCAAGCCAGCAGATCGCAGCAAGGGCCGCACCGTGTCTCCCCCGAGACATCACCTGCCTATCAAAGATTCCTGGTGAGCGTCGCCTCCCTCGCGGGCGACTAGGACAGATCGCAGGTCGTTCAGCACGCTTCCACCGCGTGATTCCCTCGGCGGAGGGAGAGCCGCAGTTCCAGCGCCGGCTTCGTGGCGGAGGGAGAGAAAGCGTTCCGTCAGTAGATGATCGGTCAGAGATTTATGCAATGACCTCAGGAGTCTTCCGTGACATCGTCAGGAATTCGTCGCACATCCGTCATTACACTCGCTGCGTCTCCGCACGTGCGGATCCACCGAGGAGGTCGCCGTGCACTGTCGTCCATTCATCCCCGCGCTCTCCCTCGCGGCGCTCCTCCTGCTCTCGGGCTGCGCGAGCGGAGCGACTCCCTCACCCTCCGCCGCTCCAGAATCGGGCAGATCGATCACCGTGTTCGCGGCGGCCTCGCTGCGGGGCGCGTTCACGGCACTTGCCACCGGGTTCGAGAGCGCGCAGCCGGGCGCGCACGTCGAAGTGTCGTTCGCCGGATCATCCGACCTCGCCTCGCAGATCGTCAATGGAGCCCCAGCCGACGTCTTCGCGGCAGCGGATGAGCGCACGATGGCGAGCCTGACCGACGCGGGGCTTGTCGCCGGCGACCCCGTCGACATCGCGACGAACACGCTCGAGATCGCGGTGCCACCCGGCAACCCCGCGCACGTCGCCTCCCTCGCCGACCTCGCCCGGCCGGGTACAGCCACCGTGCTCTGCGCGCCGCAGGTGCCGTGCGGAGCGGCAGCCGCAGCAGTCGAACGAGCGGCGGGCCTGGACATCGCGCCGGTGAGCGAGGAGTCGTCGGTGACGGACGTGCTCGGTAAGGTCTCGTCCGGCGAGGCGGACGCCGGGCTCGTCTACACGACCGACATCCGCGGCTCCGGCGGCTCGGTCACCGGCATCCCTTTCGTCGAAGCCTCGGAGGCGATCAACACCTACCCGATCGCTGCGCTCACCGGAGCACGCGACTCCGAGACGGCCACCGCGTTCGTGGCCTACGTCTGTTCGGAGGCGGGACGCTCGGTGCTCGCGGCGGAGGGATTCGGGGCACCGTGAGAGTCGTGCGCGCGTCATAGCCGGGTCATCGAACGCTCATAGCTCGGCTAATCAGTCCGGCTACTCCGTGGCGCTGACCGCGAGCGTCGACACGCGCACGACGCCGACCGCTGCTCGGCGATGACGAGGTATCTCCCCGTCACGTCAACGACGAGGTGAATGAGCGAGGAACGGCCTCAGGCGTACAGCGCACGTCTGGAGGCAGTGGTGATGTAACCGAGCTGAGTCAGGAGGGCACGAGACACCGCTTTACCAAGTTCAACGGGTACGGCGTTGCCGAGTTGGCGTTGCGCGTCGGCCCGGGTGCCGACGAGGTGGAAGTCGTCGGGGAAAGACATCAGGCGGAGCATCTCCCCCACGCGGAGTCGGCGTG
Source organism: Rathayibacter iranicus NCPPB 2253 = VKM Ac-1602 (assembly GCF_003149025.1). GTDB lineage: Bacteria > Actinomycetota > Actinomycetes > Actinomycetales > Microbacteriaceae > Rathayibacter > Rathayibacter iranicus. The sequence continues at coordinate 100,744 of NZ_QGDV01000009.1, read as the reverse complement.
CGCGCTCGGTTCCGTTGGCGAGGTCGACGTTCTCCCAGTGGAACGGTCCGACCCAGGGCCCAGGCTGAGCCTGGACTGTCGAAGACGGTCGGTCGGGGTCGAGGCGGAGCAAGAAGGTCCAGTATCGGCTTCGCCATTCAAAGCGGTCGTGTCCGCCGTAGCGGCTCGTGTGCCACAGATAGTTCTGCCCCGGCGGTACTTCCGCGGCGAGCTGTCCGTATTCGCCATCGACGATTTCGTCGTCCGCCGCCAGCGCAAGAGGAAGGCCACGGAAGGCAGCGCTGGCGGTAACGTGCGGGATCTTTGTGGCATCGATCGTGCGGTCGCGCTCGCTCCATCCTGAGTGGGTCGGCTCAGGAAAAGTGAAAGCCTCGCCGTCTCGACGGCCGACGACGAACACTCGTCGGCGAAGCTGTGGGACGCCGTAGTCGGCGGCGAGGAGGACTTTCCACTGAGGGTTGTAGCCGAGTTCACCGAGGCTTCGCAGAAGCCGCTCGAACTGGGCACGGTGAGTCTTGTAGGTGAGGCCTTGAACGTTCTCAAGAATGAACGCCTCGGGTCGGGTCTCGCGAACCATACGCACATATTCGTCGAGCAAAGACGCATTGGGGTCTCGGCTCTCGCGCTTCTCTTCGAGCCAGAAGCCGGACTTGCTGAACGGCGTACAGGGAGGTCCGCCGATCAACAGGACGGGTTCTTCGCGATTGAGGCCCGCGGTCGCGAGCAGTTGCTCGGAGGGGATGGTGCGGATATCGCCCGTCAGGGTCCGCGCCTCGCTGAAGTTGGCGCGCAGCGTCGTCAGGGCCGGATCGTTGTAGTCGGTGGCGACCGCGATGCGGACGAGACCGGACCCCGGGTCGTCGCGCTCGAGCGGCCGCGCATCGGCGCGTTCGGTGGCGAGGTCGAGACCGCCGGCCCCCGAGAAGAGGCTGATGACAGGCAGGCCGTGTTCCATCGTCATACCTTCGTTCGTGCCTGGAGTCGGGGCGGGGAAGCGGGACCGCTTCGGCTCTCCAGTATCGTCTAGGTATCGTGCCCGGAACCTCTGACATCAGCACCCGACCGGCCGCCCAGGCCGCTGCTGGGAACGAGGGCCGGAAGTGACAGACGAACTCGCCGGTCGCGCCTACGCGGAGGTATACAACGTCTCGAGACGCAGCGACATCCACACGTTTCTCGTTCAGGCTGTCGAGCGGTCAGGTGGTCTCGTTCTTTACGCCAGCTCGCCGCAGCGCGCACCGGTCTATTTCGGCGTTCAACTGCCGAGCGGAGAACGGCTGGGGCTTCTCATCTATCCGTTCCGGATGACCAATCGCATCATCACGAATCGCCCGGACGACGAAATCCGGGGGCAGATCCGCTACGGCGGCGAGGACACGTGGAATCGTGAACACCGACTTGGGCGAGACGTTGCCGGCGTCGACATCACGCTCGTCCTCGGTGTCGACCTCGACGACGGGGTCCTCTTCGGCCTCGACCCGCAACTGTACGAAATTCTCCCGATGGGGATCTCCCTCTATGCCAATGCAGCGCAGATCGAGGAGATTCGAAAGTCGAGCTGGCACGTCTGGGAAAAGGAGAACCGGGCTGGATCGAAGCGGGAGGCTCCACGGTCGCCGACGCACCTGGAGACTTGGGTGGGCTTCACTCCGAACCGGCTCCTCGACTTCGCGCGGTTCGAACGCCAGGCAAGTAGCCTCGCCCTCGATCCTGCGTTGCGCTTCAGCGCGGCCGCGAGCGCGGGAACCACCCCTGTCCCGACGCCGTCGGCGCCGCACGCACTGGAGGAGCAGTTCGACCTCGACAGCCGGCAGATCATCGACATCATCGCCCAGCGCAACCGGCTCGCCGTCGCTGTCCGGGGAGGCGTCGCGGAGTACCACCTTGAGGCGCACCTCACCGAGAGCCCGAACGTGCGCGCCGTGGTCCCCCTGGACGTCGACGCGATGCACGACTTCACCGTCACCCTCGCCTCCGGCCAGACCCTGCGGGTGGAGTGTAAAAACGCCAGCCCCACTCGGTTCGCGAACGGCGACTACAAGGTCGAGGTGCAGAAGACCCGCGCGTCCCAAAGCGATCCCGCGAGCCGGTTCTACCGCATCACCGCCTTCGACGTCGTCGCCGCCTGCCTGTACTCCCCGACCGGAGCGTGGACCTTCCGCTTCGCGCTGACCAGCACCCTCACTCCGCACAAGCACTTTCCCGACCGCCTCGCCGCGATTCACCGCATCGACGGTTCCTGGAGTGAGACGCTCGCCGCGCTCCCCCTCTGAGCCGGGTCTCCTCCCCGGTGTCCCTTGGTGTCAGAGCAGCACTTGTCCCGTGCCGTCGTTCCCTCCGGCGGCTCGGCGCCGCAGGAGCAGGAGTGCAGTGAATACGGACGTAGGATCGGGGACATGCCGCAGATACGGGTTCGCGACGCCGCCGCTGCGCTCGGAGTGAGCGACGACACGCTGCGACGGTGGATCGAGAACGGGACGCTCACGAGCGCGAAGGACGCCTCCGGACGCCGCGTCGTCGATGGGCTCGAGGTCGCCAGGCTCGCTCGCGCCAACGCCGTGCTGCCGGAAGATCCGTCGCCCGTGGCACGCTCAGCCCGGAACCGCTTCGTCGGTATCGTCACGGACATCGTGCTGGACACGGTGATGGCGCAGGTCGAGCTGCAGTGCGGGCCGCACCGGGTGGTCTCGCTGATGAGCAGCGAGGCGGTTCGCGAGCTGGGGCTCGAGCCCGGTTCGCCCGCGGTGGCGGTGGTCAAGGCGACGACGGTGATCGTCGAGACGTCGCTCGCGCCCCGCTGATGGGCTCCGGCCTCCCGCGCTGGGTCGTGGTGGTCGCCGCGGTCGGTTCGCTGCTGGTCCTGCTGCCACTCGTGGCCATCCTCATCCGCGTCGACTGGCCGCACTTTCTGCCGCTGATTACCTCCGACTCCTCCGTCGCCGCGCTCCTGCTGAGCCTGCGCACCTCTGCGACGGCGACCCTCCTCTGCCTACTGCTCGGGACGCCGATGGCGCTCGTGCTCGCGCGCACGACTTTCCGCGGGCAGCGCCTGCTCCGCTCCCTCGTCCTGCTCCCCCTCGTGCTGCCGCCCGTGGTCGGCGGGCTCGCGTTGCTCGCCACGTTCGGGCGTCTGGGCCTGCTCGGCGGGGTGCTGGAAGCGCTTGGCGTGCGCATCGCGTTCTCGACCACTGCCGTGGTGCTCGCGCAGACGTTCGTGGCGCTGCCGTTCCTGGTGCTGACGCTGGAGGGGGCGCTGCGCAGTGCCGGCGCCCGCTATGAGGCTGTCGCGGCGACCCTCGGCGCCTCGCCGGGCACAGTGCTGCGCAGGATCACCCTGCCGTTGATCCTGCCGGGTCTGATCTCGGGCGCCATTTTGTCTTTTGCCCGGGCACTCGGTGAATTCGGCGCGACCCTCACGTTCGCAGGGAGCCTTGAGGGCACGACCCGCACCCTGCCGCTCGAAATCTACCTCCAGCGCGAGACCGACCCGGACGCCGCAGTCGCGCTGGCGCTCGTGCTGGTTGCGGTCGCGGTGCTCGTGATCGGCCTGGCGCACGGGCGCTCACCGCGCGGGGTCCGGGCGTGAGCCTGCGACTGGACGCGCGGCTCGCGGCGCGCGGATTCGCAGCCTCGGTTGACGTCGCAGCCGGAGAGACCGTCGTCGTCCTCGGGCCGAACGGCGCGGGCAAGTCGACTCTGCTCGCGCTGATCGCCGGACTGGTGCGCGCCGACTCCGGGACCGCGCTTCTCGACGACGCCCTGCTCTTCGACGACCGCCGCTGGACACCTCCGCACCGCCGCGCCGTGGCGCTGCTCGCGCAAGACCCCCTGCTCTTCCCGCACCTCAGCGCCCGCGAGAACGTGGCCTTTGGACCACGCAGCACGGGCCTTGGCCGAGCCTCGGCGCGGGCGAGGGCCGAGCGCGAGCTGGCCGCCGTGGACGCGCTCGAGCTGGCCGACCGGCGCCCGAGCAGCCTCTCGGGCGGGCAGGCGCAGCGCGTGGCGCTCGCGCGCGCCCTGGCGGGAGAGCCGCGCCTGATGCTGCTCGACGAACCGCTCGCCGCCATCGACGCGCGCGATGCCCCGGTGCTGCGGCAGATGCTGCGGACAGTCCTCGCCGAACGCTCGGCGATCGTGGTCACCCACGACGTGCTCGACGCCTGGACCCTCGCCGACCGGGTGGTCGTCCTCCGCGAGGGCCGCGTGGTCGAGGAGGGGCGGACCGAGCGGGTGCTCACCCGTCCGCGCACCGAGTTCACCGCCGAGCTGGCGGGGCTGAACCTGCTCGCGGGCAGACGCACGGCGCACGGACTACGGACGAACGAAGGCCACGAGTTCGCAGGAGTCGCGACAGAGCCGATGACTCCCGGCACCCCGGTGCTTGCAGCCGTTCGACCATGGGCTGTGGGGCTCGGGGACGGCGGGCTGCGCTCGATCATCACCGACATCGAGCCGCGAGGCGACACGGTACGGGTGCGCAGCGCGTCGTTGCGGGCCGACGTCGATCCTGCACGGGCGGCGGCGCTCGACCTCGCGCCGGGTCGCGAGATCGGCTTCGCGGTCGATCCCGAGGCGCTACTGATTTACCCGACCTGAGGAGCGCAGCACTCACAGAGCACAGGATTCGGGACGCGCCACGGCGGACCGCTCAAGACAGCCGCACACCGGTCAGTGCAAGCCCGGCCGCGGCACCGACGAAGGCGAGCGCCCCTGTTCCGAGGCCATAGGCCAGACCCGCGACCCATCGCCGGGCGAGCACCAGCCGCACGGTCTCGACGCTCGCAGTGCTGAAGGTCGTGAATCCGCCCAGCACACCCGTGCCGAGCACGTCCCGCGAGGCAGGATCGACGGCGCCGGACAGGGCCAACCCAACGACCACGCCGAGCAGCAGTGACCCACTCACGTTGATGAGCGCCGTGCCGATCGGCCAACGGACCGGGATCAGCGACCGCGCGACTCCGTCGACGACCAGCCGCGCCGCGGAGCCGATCCCACCGGCCACCGCGACCGCGAGCAGCAGTCCGACACTCACCACGCCTCCCCGCGGCGCCGGCCTGCGACCGCGATGCCCAGTGCGGCCGCGGCGAGACCGAGCACGAGAGTTCCACCCGTGTAGAGAAGCGACTCAGCGAGGTGCCCACCCTCGATCAGCGCCACGGTGTCGAGCGAGAACGTGCTGTAGGTGGTGAAGCCGCCGAGCACGCCGGTGCCGAGCAGAAGTCGCAGCCTGCGCCGTCCGCCCTCGTCCGGGCCGCGCCGCGCAAGCCCTTCGAGCAGCAGCCCCAGGAGGAAGGCACCGACGAGGTTCACGACGACAGTCGCGATCGGCAGCACGCCCACCCGGGGCAGCACAACGGCGAGCGTGAAGCGGCCCGCCGTACCCACCGCGCCACCCAGGGCGACCAGGAGGATCGCGCCCGGCCGCAGGAACAGGGGCAGCGTCACTCCGAAAGATCCCACGGCGCCGGACGCGCGGGATCGTGGTCGGCCCGCGGGACGACCAGGACGGGACGGTGCTGACGGTGCGCGAGGTGCGCGGCGACACTCCCGCCAAGGAACTCGGCGATGCTCGCGAGCACCCCCGCGTCGCGCGTGCCGACCACGATCATCCGCGCGTCGACCTCTTCCGCGACGTCGGCGAGTGCAAGCGCCGGTTCACCCGTGACCGCGCGGAGGGTCCACTGCACGTCGGTGCCGGCGAGTTCCTGCTCGACCGCCTCGCGCAACCCAGGCGGGAGGGTCGGGCTCTGCCCGCGGTCGGGCGAGGCCCCGACGAAGCCGAGCGGGATGCCGCCGGTCATTGGATCGACGTACTCGCCGACGAGAGAGGGGTCGACCGAGACCGACACGAGCAGCAGCGGCGCCCCGGAGTCGGCAGCGACCCGTGCCGCGGTGCGGAGGACCTCGGGGCGACGAACATCGACGACGCCGACGAGAACGGGGCCGGTAAGGCGGGGAGTGCTTCCGGCGGAGGGGGTGGGTGCGGTCATGAGGGGCTCCTTCCCGAGTGCGCCCCATCCTGGCACCGCGGGCTGAAACGCATCGGAGCGTGTCAGGAGACTTCCGTCAGGATCCGCCGTGACCGTTCCGTTATCGACCGACCCGAGTTAGAGTAATGCGTCGTCCGGTCCTGCGCCGGCCGAGAGGTGAGATCGGCCACGGCTTCCGGATCAGTCACGGGCCAGTACGTCCAGAACCGTCCTCGAGAGGAGACCGCACGCGTGTCGAAGCCAGGCATCCCCACCCCTGAGGACTGCCCCGGCACCTCGAGCACCGCGTCCGGTCGCCCGCTCACCCGCAGGGAGGCTCTCGCCGCCGAGAGGCGTGCCGCGCAGGAGGCAGGCGAGGTCACCGAGACTGACGCCGCGGCGGTCACCGCCGCCATCGGCTCCACGTCCCCGACGATCTCCGTCGAGATCCCGACCGTCGTCTCCGCCGCCTCCTGGTCGAACCGCACAGCACCTCAGCGCGCCGCCCCACCCCGCACCTCCGCCGCACCAGCCCGCTCTCGGGGCCTCAGCCGCCGCGCCCTCGCCTTCGGCACCTTCTCCGTGGTCGGTGGTCTCTTCGCCACCGCCGCAATCCCCGCGTATGGGGCCCGCAGCTCCTCCTCCACCGCGACCGGCCGGCCCGAAGCCGAGCGTGTCGGCCTGCAGAACCTCACCGTCTCGTCAGAGGCGGCCGGCCAGACAGCCGTGCGCGACGCGTTCGCCGCGCCGACCCAGGCGCAGCTCGACGAGGCCAGCCGGCAGGCGGCGGTGCTCTCCGGCGCGAACGGCGGCCAGTTCTCGACCGTGAAGACGCGCGCCGCCGGCGACGACTACCCCTGGCCCTACGAGACCACCGACGACAACGGCGGCGGACTCTCTCCGCTCGGCTACTACTACCGCGAGTGCGTCGACTTCGTGGCCTGGCGCCTCAACCGCGATGCCGGCCGCGCCTCCGCGCCATGGAAGTACACCTGGGGGAACATCACCCCGCTCGGCGGCAGCGCCTACGAGTGGCCCGACAATTGGGCCGCGAAGGGGTGGGCGACCAGCAGCGTGCCTCTTGTCGGCTGCGTCGCGTGGTGGACCTACAACCACGTCTCGTACGTGCAAAAGGTGAACGACGACGGCACCGTGCTCCTCGAGGAATACAACTACGGCGGCAAGCACAGCTACGTGACCCGCACGTTCCCTACGGCCAAGGTGCCCCTCTTCCTCTACCCGCCAGTTCTCTGACGTCGACCGTCCAGCCTCACGGGCGGCGCAGCACCACGTCGGGTTCGCGCGCGGCCGTATCGAGGGCTCCCGGGAGGACGTTGGTCCCCCCGGATCCCGCAGCGTCAGCTCGGGGGCGCCCCATTGCCGAGCCCGATCACGTGGTAGCCGAACGTCAGCGAGGTTCCGCGTGGGATCGACTCGCCGGCGTACACGGTGAAGCTCGTGCCGCCGTCGTGATCGAGATAAAGTCTGGCGGCGTTAGCCGTGCTGGTCGTCGGGCTCATGGTGACGACCGGCGGCGTGACGAACGGCCGCTTGAAGGTGACGGTCGCGAGAGGCTCCGCGGCGGCCATGTCCTTGCCGGTGTCGACCGTGATGTGACCGGCGATGTCGTTCCCCCGGATTCCACCCTTGCTCGCCGCTCACGACGCGTTCGTCCCGCTGTGGCGGGTGATCTCGGTGAAACGACCCGTCGCCGGCTCGGTCGGGTCAGCGTAGTTCGTTTCGGATGCCAGCAGCTGCCGGTTGAACACGACCTGTTCGTCGAACGACGCCGGCGGCACCAGCCCCATGCCGTTGAAGGCGCGCGAGCGCCGACTCCGGTTGTCCACAACGGGGCTGTCGACGGCAGCGATGACCCGGAATCGGTTCGTCCAATCCGCCAGCACCGCGCCGTAGTCCTTCCCCACGGTGACAGCAGGGACGCGAAGATCATCGAAGCGGACACCGCTGATCACGAAGTCCGCGCCCTTGGTGAGTGTGAATAGCGTGGAGTGCGCTGGCGTGAAACCATCCGGCGTCCCGCGTTGTGTGATCTCTCCGCCGATGAATTGCACGCCCCCGGGCCGGGCGATACCGTCCCTACTGTGATCGTGCTCCACCAGTGGTGACGCGAGTCCGAGGATGTACGAGGACAAGAATGTCAGCTGTCGGCTGTTGCCGAGCCGAAGCAGGGGACCCGTGTTGAGCCTGTCGTTATTGCCCTGATCCGCAGTCGATTCGACGTGCAGGCCAATGAAGGTCAGGTTCGTTGCGACGTCCTTCGCCGACGAACCCCACCCGATGTCGAGAGCCGCGTTCTTCGAGTGCTGGATCGTGAGCTGGTCGAAGATGTTGTAGTTAGTCTCGCCACCGTCGGACTCGATCACCATCGCCGCATCGGTGGACGTGCCGCAGCCATCGATGTAGACGTCGTGCCACCGGGAGTTGTTGAGCTGCTTGATTCTGATACCGGTTCCCGCGAAATTCAGCACCTGCACCATACCGAGACGCGCCTCAAACCCACCGGCGACCTCGATCCCGAGCGACCGCGACGGAGCAGACTGACTCCATCGCTGCCCACGCACAGCGAGGTTCTCCAGCGAGGCACCCGCGCCCAGGCGGAACATCGGTTCCGAGCTCATGTCTTCGTTGAACGGCTCGAACTGAACACCGTTGAACCGGGAGCCCAAGGCGAACTGGAACGCCGCGGCCCCGAAGCCGACGATGCGGACCTGCGTCTTCACGTCAAGCGAAGTGATCAGGTAACGGCCAGGAGGCACGAGCACCGCTCGCCGCCGATCCCCGGTGGCCGCGTCATCAATGGCTTTCTGAAACACCGCGATATCGTCGGCGCGACCGTCCCCGTTCGCGCCGTGATCGCGGACATTGATCCAGTACTCCCGATCCGGCTCCGCGGCAGCTGCTGGAGTCGCAGGAAGAAGCGCGCCACCAGCTCCCGCTACTCCCGCTAATCCAGCGAGAGTGCCGGTCGCAATGAATGCCCGGCGATTCGACTGAGTGCGTTCCTCATGTTCCATAACGGACATCATTCTGCACGCCCTCCGCATACTCCGGAGTCGGCATCGTGCGCGCCGCTGTGCGAAGGGTCCTCGCCCTCCTCCGCGAGATGCCACTTCGGTATGCGACTCGCCGGGAAATGCGTGCACAAGTGACATCTCGCGGGAGGTGTCACTGCTCGAACCAGCCCCGGGGGTGGTGGTCGGCGGTGAGGGGGGTGCGCGGGCGCGTCGGGCGGGCCCAGCGGACGGCGTTGGCCAGCACGCGCTTGATGTCGGGGTGGTGGTAGACGGGGTAGTCCTGGTCCCCGGGCGAGAAGTAGAACACCCTGCCGAGGCCGCGCGTGTAGGTCACTCCGGAGCGGAACACCTCGCCACCCGTGAACGTCGAAAGGAAAATTGTCTCCTCGGGAACCGGGATGTCGAAGTATTCGCCGTACATCTCTTGCTCGGGAATGATGAGCGGGCTTGGCACGCCCTCGGCGATCGGATGCGTGGGGGCGATCGTCCAGACCAGCTCGCGGTCGCGGTCGTTGCGCCACTTCAGCGAGCAGGTCGTACCCATCAGGGCCTTGAAGATGGACGAGTAGTGGCCAGAGTGCAGCACCAGAATCCCCATCCCCTCCTGCACGTGCCGCAGCACCCGCTGCACGACCTCGTCCGACACCTCCTCGTGCGCGATGTGCCCCCACCAGAGCAGCACGTCCGTCTGCGCCAGCGCCTCCTCGGTGAGGCCATGCTCGGGCTCGGGGAGCGTCGCCGTCCGCACCGAGACCGCGGAACCCAGCGACTCGGCGAGCCCGTCGGCGATCACGCGGTGGATGCCGTCGGGGTAGTGGCGCAGTACGGTCTCGTCGCCGCGGGTCTCGTGGCGGAACTCGTTCCAGACGAGGACCTTGATCGGGGCGCTCATGCGAGCGTCACCTCCTTCTTCTCGGCGGCGGAGCGGTAGATCGCATCGACCACGCGGCTGCGGTGCAGCGCGTACTCGCCGTAGTGGCCCAGGTAGCGAGGCCCTTCCGTGGGAGTTCCCGAGGCGATCGCCGCCAGGAACTCGGCGATGACCGCGCGGTGGTGGCCGGCCGGGACTTTCACGTCGGGGTGCGAGACGGTCGGCGCTCCGGCGACGTCGGAGTAGAGCGTGAGCGTCCCCTCCGTGGCGTAGTCGGCGATGTGCAGGCGCGCGCCGCCGGCTGAGCCGAGCAACTCGACCTCGATGTCCTCGTACACCTTCGAGTAGCTGGCCCAGGAGGCGTCGAGCTGGAGGGAGCGGCCGTTGTCGAGGCGCAGCAGTGCGCTCGAGAAGTCCTCCACCTCGAACGCGTGCGTGCCGGCGGCGGCCACACCGTGCGGGCGCCCGCCGCGACCGGAACGGCCGATCTCGCCGTACGCGACCGCCGAGACGCTGGTCACGCGCGGCTCGTCAAGCAGGTGCAGCGCGATGTCGAGGACGTGCGAGCCGAGGTCGATCAGCGGACCACCGCCAGCGAGTTCCTTGCTGGTGAACCAGGAGCCGATGCCGGGGATACCGGTGCGGCGCTGCCAGCTCGCGCGCGCGTGATAGATGTCGCCGAGCGGAGTGTCATCGAGGTAGTCGCGGAGGAACGCGACGTCGGCGCGGCGGCGGTGGTTATAGGCAATCTCGAGCACGCGATCATTCGCGCGCGCAGCCTCGACCATCTCAGCGGCCAGCTCGGCGGTGGTGGCGAGCGGTTTCTCGCAGAAGACGTGCTTGCCGGTCGCGAGCGCTGCGACGGCGATGGGGTGGTGCAGGTGGTTCGGGACGCCGATCGAGACGACGTCGAGGTCGTCGCGGGCGACCAGGTCCTCCCAGTCGGCGTAAAGGTCGGAGACGTCGCGGGTCGCGCCGAGTTCGTGCAGGCGCGCCTCCTCTTGGCCGGCAAGCGCGACGACGCGGGCGCCGGGGAGGGACTGGAAGGCGTCGAGATGAGTAGTGCCGGCGAAGCCGAGGCCGACAACGCCGACCCGCAGTTCGGTGGTGGTGTCTGTCATGCGCCGAGCCTACTCGAATCGATTCGAAGCGCTCCAGCGCCAATGCGTACGGCGACTCTCGCGTCATACAGCGCGCAGTCGCCGCGACTCTGTGCTCGGCTGGGCAGTGATAAAAGGGGAAGTGTGCGTCGACCGAACCCCTACCAGTCGTTCTATCTCGCGTGATGAGAGACCAGCCGTGGCGAGCCGTTCTCCCAACGACGCGGCTAGGTCGGGCTGTTCGGGCGGGAGGCGATCGGAATTCGGTTCGCCTGTGCGCCAGCCCCGTACGGACATCTGCTTGTAAATCCGTGTCCGATCTTCACGGGTGAGCTTCCCGAGGCGGTACGCGTGCTCGACAATTGCTTGCATCGACACGCCCCACTCCAACTTAAGGTCGGACAGCTTCCCTAGTGTGAGATTCCGCAATTCTGGAACGATGAGGTGCCGGGGCATCAAGAATTCGGCAGCGAACTCGTTCGCTTGAGCTTCCATGTCCTCGTCGACGTACGTCGAATGCAGAACAAGGTGTCCCAACTCGTGGGCGAGTGTGAGGCGTTTCCGGTCGGTGGGCAGCCCTGCGTTCACGATGATCACAGCGTGCTCGCCGGCCCACTGTGACATTCCATCGATGCGGTGCGTGCCGAAATCGTCTTCGACAACGATGACGCCGGCAGACTCAATCCACTGCACGAGAGATCGAATCGGCCCGATTGGCATATACCACGCAGTCCGAAGCAGAGCGGCCGCGTCCTGGGGGGAGCGATCAAGGGGGTCGACCTGGAGGACGTGGTTCTGCGCGGACATCGGTACTCGCTCTAGCAGGTAGGACGAGTGCATGCGGTGTGCGTTGAGGCGCGCTTCAACACGCTTCCAGTCCGAGGGCTTAGTTGTCTTCTGCCGGCGCATGTGGGCGTCGGTCGCGATACCTCCGCGGAGCTTGTAGTCGTGCGTCAGGAAGGCAGTCGTCACACCAAGTTGCTCCGCGAGGCGCTCCAGTACGTCCGACTCTGGGTCTCGCAAATTGTTCTCGTATCGCGACAAAGCAGCCTGGGTGATGGCAGCGCGCTCGGCGAGTTCTTCTTGGGTGATGTCTGCTCCACGTCGGAGGACCAGGAGCACATCCCCAATGTGAGCACTCATGCGCTTTCTTCCTCGGCGTCCTGCTCGGCTGCGACGCCCGACAGGTCCAGCTCCGGTCGAGCCGGAGAGACGGGGACGTAGCTGAAACCGGTGGGCGCCGCTGCGTCGGAGGTGAGGCGGATAGCCCAGATCGGAGTGTCCTTCCCGTCGCGGAACGACAGCACGGCCTCGCCGACTGCGCGAAGATCCGCGTCCCACTCGTACCCGAGTGCCAGCGCGAACGACTCGAGCCCGTCGAGGGTGAGGATGCTGTTGGACCAGAACAGCGAGCTTCCCTCTGTCGGGTAGGCGGCGATCTTGTTGTGCTGGCCGTGGCGCTTGATGCGAATCAGGTACTGCTGGCCGGAGTGGATCTCGCGCGTGGGTTCACGGTCGATGACCGTGATGTTGGGCGCACCTTCGATCGCGCGGACCAGGCGGTCCCAGATCCGTTCGTGCAGGAAGTTGGCGGTGAAGCGGTTGCTGAAGTTGGCAAACCATGCCGGCTTCCACCCGCGCAGCGCATCGAAGTCTTCGCGAGCGCCGTCAACAGCTTCGATGAAAGAGCCAACGAAGTCCGTCCCCAGGTTGGTGAGCACGCTCTCTTCAGACGGAAAGCCGGAGGAAATCATGCCAAGAAATATACCAAGCAGATTCCACAGCCGATCAGCGTCCTCGTCATCTTGTCCCTGGCGCCCCGCCCCGCCGCCCCCGTGATCCGCCCGGCGCTGCCGAGGCCCGCTGCCTCAGTTCACGTTGATGAGCGTGCGCTGCCAGCCGGAAGAACCGTCGGGCGCGACCGGCGCGCGGTCCTCGATCTGGACCATGCCGTTCTTGTCGACCGCGCGCACCGCGACGTAGTGCGAGCCGGGCTGAGCATCCCAGTCGACGAACCACTGCACCCAGGTGTCGAGATTGACCGGGGTCGAGAGCGTCGCTGTCTGCCAGTCGCCGCTGTCGATACTCACCTCGACCTTCTCAATTCCCATGGTCTGCGCCCAGGCGACGCCTGCGATCTTGGTCGCACCTGACGGGACCGGCGCACCGATACGAGGCGTATCGATCCGCGAGGACATCTTGATCGGGGCCTGCGCGGAGTAGCCGCGCGGCGTCCAATAGGCCTCGTCGGCCGCAAACGTCGTGACCTTCAATTCGGTGAGCCACTTGGTGGCCGAGACGTAACCGTAAAGGCCGGGGACGACCATCCGCACCGGGAAACCGTGCTCGAAGGGCAGCGCCTCGCCGTTCATGCCGACCGCAAGGATTGCGTCGAGCCCGTCGTCGGTGAGGGAGGCGAGGGGAGTCGACGCGGTGTAGCCGTCGATGCTGCTGGAGAGGACCATGTCCGCTCCGCTCTGCACCCCGGCCAGGGCGAGCACGTCGCGGATCGGGACGCCGAGCCACTTCGCGTTGCCGACCAGATCGCCGCCGACCTGGTTCGAGACGCAGGTGAGGGTAACGCCGTACTCATCGACGCCCATGTCGAAGAGCTGCTGGAGGGTGAGCGTCACCTCCTGGTCAACCATGCCGGTGACCTTCAAGGCCCAGGTGGACGGGTCGATGTTCGGCACGGTGAGAGCGGTATCGACGCGGTAGAAGTCGGCGTTCGGCGTGTAGAGCGGCGTGAGGCCCTCGATGTCGAGTTCGGCGCCGGCCGGCACAGAGACGGTGCTGCGCGGAGTCGGCAGGCGCAGCGCCTCCCGCACGCGAGTCAGCGACGATGTGGCGGCGTTGACGAGGCGGGCCCCGGTTCCGACGACGGCAGCGCCGACCGCGGTGATCAGGGCCACTCGGAAGAAACCACGGCGCTCGAGAGCCCCGGGGCGGGCCTCAGAGGCGGTTCCCCTCACCTCCGAGACCCGAGCAGCGCGCCAGCCACGCAGGCGCGAGAAGAGGAGATGCATGACGATGACGGCGACGATGATTCCGGCCAGCGTGGGCACCGCGGCGAGCGGCGTGGCTCCGGCGCGGGTGACGATGGCGGCAAGCGTCAGGCCGCCGGCGATGATGAGCAGCACCTGGCCCAGCGGCGGCCGGATCAGCTGGAGCACGCCTGCAATTGCGGCAGCCACCACGACAGCGGCGCCGACGCTCGCCAGCAGGAAGACCTTGTCGTTCTCGCCGAATGTCTCGATCGCAAACTCCTTGAGAGGCCGCGGAACGATGTCGACAATAAAAGCCCCGAGCGCGAGCACGGGGCTCGCGGTGCGGGCGACCGCGAGGGCGACAAGTTCGGCAACGGCGAGGAGGACGCCGCCCGTCACGACTCCGGCGAAGGCCGCGAGCAGAAAGAATCGTGCACGGTGCTCGCTGGCCCGGCGCACGGGTGCCGCTGTCTGGTTCATGGACAGGAGTGTTCGCCTCGGACCTGCCGATTCCCAGGGTGCCCCTAGTTTGGTCACTTAAGCGCTTTTTCCATAACGAAATGGTAACGCCCCGGCCCTGGAGGCGTACCACCGCCGATGGGCGGGGCGTCGGCATGCAGTGCGCTCTCGTACGATGCAGCAGCGCAGGTCGTTCCACCGGCGCGCGAGAGGGTAGGGGCGCACCGGTCATGACAGTTGTGCTCATCATCGACGACGACCCCCGCGTGCTGCTCGGCATCCGCGTGGCGCTCGAGACCGACGGCCACCGAGTCGTTACCGCACCTGACGGACGTACGGGTCTCGCCGCGGTCGCCGAGCACGACCCGGACGCTGTCGTCCTGGACCTGGCCATGCCGTTCCTGGACGGCCTCGGAGTCTGCCGTGCGCTGCGCGCGGCAGGCGACTCCGTGCCGGTGATGATGCTCACCGCCCACGATCGCGCGCCGCAGCGCGTCGCGGGGCTGGATGCCGGCGCCGACGACTACCTCGGGAAGCCCTTCGACGTGGACGAGTTGCGCGCCCGCGTGCGCGCCCTGATCCGCCGCAGCGCCCCCGCCTCCGCTGCTGTGACGTGGCGGGACGTCGTGCTCGACGGAGACCAGCGCCGACTGAACGGCCCCGGGGGCGTGACCGAACTGACCCGCCTCGAGACGATCGTCGCGGAGCTGCTGTTCCGCGACCCCTCCCGGATTCGCACGAGGGAAGAGCTGACCGAGGCGGCCTGGCCGGACGGTCCCGCGCCGACCTCGAACACGCTGGACGTCACCGTCAGCTCCCTGCGCCGCAAGATCACCTCCGCGACGGGCACCCCGGCGATCCGCGCCGTCCGCGGCCTCGGCTACCGGCTCGAACCGTGACGCGGAGGCGGGGCGGATCACTGCGACGCAGGGTCGCCGCGGTCGTCGCCGCAGCGGTGGCTCTCGCGGTCATCCTCGTGTCGGCGCTGACCTGGTTCGTCGTGTCCACCCAGCTCGACAGCTCCCTCAACACCGCCCTGGATCGCGAGGCGACCCGTGTGCAACGCCTGATCGCCGCGGACCCGGAGTGGACGAACGAGAACGGGAGCACCTGCCGCTTCGTCATCGAGCCGGCCTGCGTCCGACGGGTCGATGCGGCGACGGAGCCCGGTGAGGGCCCACTGCGGGTGAGCCGAGAGGCGCTCGCCGTGATCGATGGCTCCTCGCCACGCGAGCGGTACACAGCGGAGGGAGTGCGGGTGCTGGTCCTGCCGACGGGCGCGGGAGAGGCAGTGCTGGTGGGCCTGCCCACGCGACAGACCGACACGGCACTTCAGCGCACCGCGCTCGCTCTCGCCGTGGCGAGCGCAACAGGGATCCTGCTCGCGGCGGCACTCGGCGCACTCGCCGCGACGGCGGGCCTGCGTCCCGTCCGGCGCCTGGACGATGCCGTCCGGAGGGTGAGGGCGACGACAGACCCGCACGCCCCAATCGACCTTGGCGACACCGGACGCGACGACGAACTCGGCCGCTTGACGCGTTCGTTCTCGGCGATGCTCGGCGAACTCGCCGCCGCGCAGGACACGCAGCGCGACTTCGTCGCCGACGCCTCGCACGAGCTGAGGACTCCGCTGACCACCCTGCGCACGAACGTCCAGCTGCTCACCGGTGACCGCCCGCTCAGCGACCAGACACGGGCGGCGCTCCAGGCCGCACTCCTCAAGGAGCTCAACGCGATGACCCTCACCGTCGATGACCTCGCCGAGCTCGCTCGCGGCGATCGGGCACCTCGCGCCATCCTGGCCGCGACCGATGTCATTGACGCGGCACGCGAGGCCGTTGCGGCCGCGGGGCGCCGCTGGCCCAGCGCCGTGACGCTCAAGACAGAGGCGGAAGGCGTGCTGGCGCGTGTTCCGGAGGGACGCCTCGGCCGGCTTCTGGACGTCGTACTCGATAACGCGGGGAAGTACGGCGCAGGCCGCCCGGTCGTGCTCCAGGTCGACCGCGACGGGGATCGCCAGGTGATCATCCGCGTCGTGGATCACGGCGTCGGCATCCCGCCCGCAGAACGGGAGCGGGTGTTCGAGCGGTTCCACCGTGGGACGGCTTCCCGCGGGACCCCGGGATCGGGTCTGGGCCTGGCGATCGCCGCGCAGATCGTCGCGGATGCCGGCGGACACATCACCGCCGAGGACTCCCCCGGCGGCGGCACGACCATCCGGATTTCGCTCGCCGCCGCCTGAGCTCATCTCCCCCTCATCCGTCGCCCGGATGCTCACCCCATGATGCCCACGACCGCGATCCGTCTCCCCGCTGCCGCTCGCCCCGCCCAGAAGCGACGCAGATCACCGGCGCGCACCGCGCTCATCGTCCTCGTCGTGGTTGTGCTGCTGGCAACGGCCAGTCTGCTGATCCTCCCCCAGCCGCTCGCCGCCCTCGGAGCAACCGGCTCCATCCTCGGGACCCTCCTGCCGTGGTCGGCGGCACTGCTGCTCCCGACAGCGGTGCTGGGCCTGGCCGCCCGCTCGCGACGCATTATGGTGGCTGCACTCACGTTGGCGCTGACCTGGACAGTGATCTTTGTGCCGGCCTTGACCGCACAGCTCGATCCTGCGGCGGCGGAATTGTCGATCATCACCGAGAACCTGCACTCCGAGAACGAGGATCCCGCGGCCACGGCACGCTCTCTCGCCGCCCGGAACCCGACCATGATCGCGCTGCAGGAAGTCACTCCACAGGCGGCCGAAGCGGTCTCCGACACCCTCGCCGAGCACTATCCGCACGTCTACCGAGTCGGGTCCGTCGGCGTGTGGAGCACCCGACCACTCAGCGACGGCTCCCCGCTCGCACTCGGCCTGGACTGGAACCGGGCACTGCGCGTGGACGTCGGCACGGACCTCGGGGCCGTCCGCCTCTACGTCGTCCACGCGGCCTCACTGCGGGCGGGCGGCGACGACGACCGGGAGGGGATGCTTGCCGCTCTGGGGTCCGAACTCGCCGACGACGACTCCAGTCGGATCCTCGTCGCCGGTGACCTCAACGGCGGCTCCCTTGATCCGCTGGTCGCCCCTCTGCGCGCCCGGGTCAACGAGGCGGCCGACCTGCGCCCGACCTGGCCGGCGGACGCTCCCATCGTCCGGCTCGATCACGTCCTCGTTCGCGGGTTCAACGCCGTCGGCAGCGTCCTCCCCGCGAACGGCAGCGATCACCTCGGGGTCGAGGTGCTGCTGAGGTCGGCCCATCACTCCGGCGACGAGAGCTGACCGGACGAGCGGAGGCGCTTCGCGTAGCAGCGGACGTTGGGCTTCTCGCCCCAGTAGCCGTAGCCGGGGATGAGCGCGTAGCCGGCGCTCGCGTAGAGGGACATCGCCTCGGGCTGCTCGGTGCCGGTCACCAGGCGCAGCATCTCGATGCCCGCGCGCTCGGCCAGCCGCTCCACTCCGGCGAGCAGGACCCGGCTCATCCCCCGCCCGCGTGCGGCCTCGACCACGAACATCCGCTTGATCTCGCCGACCCCGTCTTCGACGGCGAGGGCCACGCAGCCGACCAGGGCGCCGCCCGACTCGAGCAGGAGGGTCGGCGCGTCGAGCGGGGGCCGCGGGCCGGTGTCGTCATCGCCGTAGCGGGCCAGGAGGTCGGCCTCCTGCAGGGCGAAGAGGGTGGTCACGGCAGGATCGGCGGCCGTCGTCTCGATCAGGCGGGGTTCGTCGGGCACTGCATGATGCTACGACGGGTCCGTCGCGTTCATAACTCAGGAAGGATGCCTCCGCCCGACCCGTTTTCCGCGGATCTCGGCGCCTCCGGACGAATCCTTCCGGAGTTATGAACGGGAGATCGTCGCAGCGGCACCCGCGACCGGACGTCGCTGCGTCCGCCGCCCGAGGGGGTCCGCGAAGTGCAGGCCGACCTCCGCGACCGCGACGCCGTAGGCACAGCCCTGGGCGGAGCGAGCCTCGACGCCGTCGTCGCGTTCACCCCGGAGCACGTGCAGCAGGACATCGACCTGTTCGCCAGCCGCACCGGCCGCCGGTGTCGAGGCCCGCCCCGTGCACATCACCTCCGACGCAATTGCCGCCGCCGATCCCGACCTCGGCGCCGGCCTGATTGGCGACAAGGCGCACTCGATAGTCTTCGGCACCGCAAAGATCCGCGGCGTCGTCCCGGCGTACTCCCCCTCGGTCCGCTTCAGCGATGGCGCCCGGGAGACCCCACGAGTGGTACGACGCCGATCCGTCGCGCCGCGCAGTCGACGAGCGGATGAACGACCTCCTCGACGCGCTGATCAGCACCTACCGGCCGCGCCCGCCCACCCGCTGAGGTCAGTCGATCGGGACGACCCGCACGAGGAAGCCGCCCGGCGTCCCGGGCCGCAGCTCCTGGTACTCGAGCGGAATTATGTACTCGTCGGTACCGACGGAGGTGACGGTGAAGGAGTCGTCCGTGCGCGTGCCTGCGAGGAACACCGTGTAGACGCGGGTGCCGTCGTCGAGGGTGCGCCTGCCCTCCGCCGCACCGACCCAGCGGTGCCCACCCGGATCGGCCGTGCCGGTCTCGCCGAGGGTGGCGTCGATGGCTGCGGGATCCACGCCCTCGGTGCGGATGGCGTCCCCGCACTCCCGCCAACTCCCGGTGAAGCCCGGGTCGACGGGGACACGCAGAACAGCATCCCGCCGTCGGGCGCAACGTGCAGGTCGCCGTAGCCGCCGACGATCTGCAGGTCGGACGGCTGCGCGGACGCAGGCGCGGACGCCGGGGACGATGTCGGCGGACCGCCGGGGGCCGACGTGCAGCCCGCGAGCGCGAGAACGAGCACAACCGCCGCTCCCGCTCGCCACCTCATTCCCGCAACCTACTGGAGCGGCGGCCTTGGCGGGAGCCGCGTCCTGTCGGCTCAGAGCAACTTGGCGACGAGGTCCTGCACGCGGCGCTTAATGTCGTCGCGAATCGCCCGCACCTCGTCGAGATCCTTCCCGTGCGGGTCGGCGAGGTCCCAGTCCTCGTAGCGCGTGCCGGGGAACACCGGACAGACGTCGCCGCAGCCCATCGTGATGACGACGTCGGATGCCCGGACCTGCTCAGTGGTCATCAGTTGCGGCACAGCCTGCGAGATGTCGATGCCCTCCTCCGCCATCGCCTGCACCGCGACCGGGTTGATCGAGTCTCCCGGCTCGGAGCCGCCGGAACGCACCTGGACAGAGCCGCCGGAGAGTTCGCGGAGATACCCCGCGGCCATCTGCGAGCGGCCAGCATTGTGAATGCAGACAAAGAGGACGGTCGGATCAGCCATAGAGGCTCCCTCGGTCGGAGGCGGTTGCTCGGGTGGAGCACCGCCGAGGGTAATGGGCCCTCTCGAACGACGGGTAGCCAGCCTCAGCCCCGCAGTCGCCGGTAGTGCCGCTGACGGATCGAAAGGATCGCGCCGCCGATCAGCGCGGCGATGAGCGAGCCCGCCAGCACGCCGACCTTGACGTGGTCATCGGAGTCGCTGCCAGCGCCGTAGGAGAGCTCGCCGACCAGCAGCGAGACCGTGAAGCCGATACCGGCGACGAAGGCCATGCCGATCACATCCGCCCAACGCAGCGACGCATCGAGGCCGATCCCACGGAAGCGGGTCAGCAGGAAGGTGCTGCCCGCGATGCCGAGCGGCTTGCCGATCACAAGACCGGCGATGATGCCCACTGCGATCGAATCCTGCAGCGAGTCGAGCAGACCGGTGAGGCCGCCGACCGTCACTCCGGCTGAGAAGAAGGCGAACACCGGCACCGCGACCGTCGAGGAGAGCACGCTCCATCGATCGGCGAAGTGCGCGGCGAGCCCGTCGTAGAGCGGCTCGTCGGAGGTGCCCACCTGCACCCGCGCCCGCTTCGTGGCGAGGACCGGCACCGTGAAGCCGAGCAGCACGCCGGCGACCGTCGCGTGGATCCCTGAGGCGTGCACGAGCGCCCAGGTCGCCACCCCGAGCGGGATCAGCACCCACCACGCGCGCACGCCGCGCTGCACGCACACCGCGAAGACCGCGAGCGGGATCAACGCCAGGGCGAGCATCAGGACGTCGATGCTCGCGGTGTAGAAGACAGCGATGATCGTGATCGCGATCAGATCATCGACCACGGCGAGCGTCAGGAGGAAGGTCCGCAACGCCGGCGGCAGAAACGTCCCGACCACGGCGATCACGGCGACCGCGAAGGCGATGTCGGTGGCGGCGGGGATCGCCCAACCGTCCAGCGCCGCTCCTCCACGGGGCAGGTTGACGGCGGTGAAGATCAGCGCGGGGACAACGACTCCGCCGACCGCCGCCACGATCGGCACCACGGCGGCGCGAACATCGCGCAGCGTGCCGGCGACGAACTCCTCCTTCAGCTCCAGTCCGACGACGAAGAAGAAGATCGCCAGCAGCCCGTCGGCGGCCCAGGAGCCGACACTGAGGTTCAGGTGCAGCGCCTCGGGGCCGAAGCGGATATCGCGCACGGACGCGTACAGGTCTGCGGCGGGGCTGTTCGCGATGACGAGCGCGAGCAGGGTTGCGAAGAGGAGGAAGCCGCCGCCGACGGTGTCCTTCCGCAGGGTCCGGCGCAGGCCCCGCCAGATCGAAGGGGGGACCTGATTAGCGGGCACGTGCGGCATAGGTCTTCCGTCTGGAGTGGTCGCGAGCGCGGGACTCGGGACGCGGATCAGGAGCGCGGGCGGGGAGAAAGCCGCACGAACCGAGGGTATCGGCGTGGTCCAAGGGCGGACGGACTCCCGATGATGTTCCCTACTCAGGATGGACGCGTGGTCGGGCGCCGGAATCCGCGTGTTTCGGCCGCGCGGACGGCATCCATCCTGAGTATGGAACAGGAGGAGGTCATTCAGGTCGCGGCGAGGACCTCAGAGAAGCGGCAAGCGCTGCGAGCGGCTAGCCGGCACAGGCGACCCCTCGATCGCGGTCATCCGCCCTTGGGAGGCATAGCCCCGCACAACGCTTGGCGGCAAAATATCCTGCAGCAGCGCACGCGCGCGCACCGCCACGAGCGCCGCCAGGGCGGGATGCACAGCATCCGGTCGCCGCAGAGACTCAAGGAGCTGAATCAGAATGTCAATGCTCTCGGCCCGTTCGGCCGCCTCTCGTGCCTGTCGCGCCCAGTTCGTGCCCATCGTGCGTTCTCCAGGGGATCATCATGCAGGCCGCGCTACCATCCGTCGCACTGGCGCAAGAGTAGACCCGCACGTCACCCCGATCTAGGGGCATCGTCAACCTGCCTCCGGCGCGGTTTTTTTAGCGCGCGCAGTCGCAAGGCGGGAGCGGACGAGGAGAAGCGTCGGGGTCTCCCGAGCGACCTTCGGGATCGCCTCGATTGCAAAGTCCTCGACGACTCCGGGCTCGAACACGATGCAGAACGTTGATCCTCCGTACTGGAAGAAGCCGACCTCGTCCCCCTTGTCGACTCGGGCGCCGGCCACGATCGGCTCCGCGAAGACGCACGAGGAGACGTCGAACATCCCGATGAACACGACCGCGACGAGCCCGATCGCCGGATCGTCCGCGTCGATGAGGAGGATCGCGCGCGTCGCGACGTGGGCGAGGTAACCCTGCGAGACGGTCACGTCCGAAGCATCCGCACCGTAGCAATCGGCCGCCGAGAAGTAGGTTCCGGGCACGACGACGGCACGCACGACGGTCCCGGTGACGGGCGCGTGCCAGCGGTGATAGTTGAGCGGGCTCAGGAACGCCTGGAACACGGTGCCACCGACGAAGCCCTCGACGGTCTCGTCGCCGGCTAGCAGATCCTCGAGGGAGTACAGCTCGCTCTTGGCCCAGAAATCGTCGCGCCGCTGCACCCCGCTTGCGATTCGGTACGGCGTCGCCTCGCACGGGCTGACGATGACCGCGGAGTCGTCCGCGCCGGCGACCGGTCGTCGGCCGTCCCGGAAGCGGCGGGTGAAGAAATCGTTCCACGACGCGAAGCCGCCGTGCTCGTCGTCCGCGTCGTACTGGTACTCGTCGAGATTGACCGCCTCTCGAGCCTCGGAACTGAGCCAGCCGGACTCCCCGTCCGTCAGCACCGAACGGGAGTCCGGACCCGAGAGAAAGGCCGACCACGCCTTCAGAATGTCGCGAAGCGCATCGTTCACCCGCTGGTCCCGGTAGAAGGCGAACCCGGCGGGAGTCGCGATGGTCCAGTCGAGGATGCCGACGAAGGGAACAATCACCATGAGGTCGGAACTGAACTCGGGGGCCACGTGCAGGAGCGCGTCGATCAATTCCAGCATTTGCTCGACGCTCTCGAGGCGCCGCCGCTCGTAGTCCCCGCCGGACGGCACCTGCTCGATCATCTGGTGCGCGTGCATCCGCAGGACGGGGTCACCGTCGATCAGACACCGGAACGCCTCGACGACCGGATGGAGAGGCTCGCGCCGCAGCCCGAACTCCGCCCACCCCCGGATCCACGACTCGAGCTGGTCTTGGCACTTCGGCAACCAGCCGTCGGGCCCACGGACATCTGTCAATCCCCCTGAAGTCACCCGTGCAGCATAATCAGCACGAGCACCGCGGACGCCTCTTCTGCGACCCCCGCGTAACCTCTCCTCACCGTCACGGTCAACGGATCCCCTGCACGCGGTCCGGTCCGTAGCGTCACCCGTGCGAGGAATCGCAGAGGAGGCGGCAGTGCTGCAAATCACGGTGCACGAGAGGACGTACCGGCTCGCATCGGGCGTGCGAATGGCCGAGATGAAGAAGGCTGTTCTCGAGGCGATGCGCGCCGCTCCTGCGTTCCTGGCCTTGCGTACCGCGGACAGCGGGCCGGTGGAGGTGACGATCGCGGCGACGACCACGGTCGTTCTCGAGGAGCAGGACGATCCGGTGCCGACCATCCCGCGCGCCGACGGTGCCGATCCGGACGATGAGGCGCCGTACGACATCGACTTTCTGTGATCGCTCCGCCATCAGTCGAGGAACGGCTGCGGTGAGGCTCAAGCGGAGGAGCGCCGACTGCTCCAAGACCCGAAGGGGGGTCATCTCCCGTTCACCGAGAGAGGGGATCATGTCTGCATGACGACTGATTTCGATGCCGACCAGGTCGTGCGAGACGTGACTGCGGCCGTGCGCAAAAAGTTCCCCGAGCAGAGCGAGGAGCAGGTGACACCCCTCGTGCGCGAAGAACTCGCCGGCCTCGTGGACCGCCCCGTGCAGGACTACCTCTCGGTGCTCACCGAGCGTGCCGTGAAGCGCCGGCTCAAGCGCGAGAAGCGCGACGGCGCGGCACCGAGTTGAGGCCGGGGTCGCCCACACATCGTCAGCCGAGACGCCCTCTTCTCCACCAGAAGAGACGCAGTCGACCACCAGAAGAGACGCAGTCGACGTCCCAGCTCACGGTGCCTTCGCGCCACGCCTAGGCTGATTGGATGACCGACACGGGGCTGCACCGGCACGACGTCCTCATTATCGGCGGCGGCAACGCGGGCCTCTCGACCGCGGGGCGCCTCCGCCGCTACGGAGTGTCGGACGTCGCGGTGATCGAACCCCGCAGCACTCACTTCTACCAGCCGATGTTCTCGCACGTCGCGGGAGGGACGGCCCCGGCCTCGAAGGCGACGCGGCCGCAGGGCTCCGTGACGCCGAAGGATGTCACCTGGATTCAGGACCGCGTCGAGTCCATCGATCCTGACGCGCACACGGTCACCCTCGCCTCCGGGCGACGGCTGAGCTACGGCCAGCTCGTCGTCTGCCCGGGCATCCAGAAAGACTGGGCGGCGGTCCCCGGCCTGGTCGAGGCGATGGAGTCGCCCGTTGGAGTCTCGAACTATGAGTACGAGTACGCGCAGAAAGCGTCGCGCGTCCTGCGCGATGTCCGCTCGGGCACGGTGGTCTTCACACAGCCCGGCGGACCGGGCACCTGCTCGGGCGCCGCTCAGAAGCCGATGTACCTCGCCTGCGACTTCTGGCGGCAGACGGGTGTGCTCGCGGACATCCGCGTCGTGCTCGTCGTGCCGACCCCGACCCTCTTCGGGATGCCGCTCATCGACGCCGAGCTGGAGCGCAAGGTCGCGGAGTACGGCATTGAGGTCCGGTACGGCCGGGAGCTGGTCGAGGTCGACGCCGCCCGGCAGACCCTCGTTATCGCCGGCTCGGACCGCGGCACCGCGCTGACCGGTCCCGACCGGGCGACGCGCTCCGTGGACGGCCCTCGCGAGACCCTCTCGTACGACGTCCTCCACGCGGTCCCTCCGCAGTCCGCTCCACACTGGCTCGCCGACACGGGTCTCACGGCGGAGGGCGACGATGGCGGCTTCGTCGAGGTCGATCCGCTGACCCTCCGCCATCCCCGGTACTCCGACGTGTGGGCGCTCGGCGATGCGGTCGCCACCGTGAACTCAAAGTCGGGCGGCGCGCTCCGGCAGCAGACCACCACGCTCGCGAGGAATCTCGTCGCGGCGCTGAAGGGGAAGCCGCTCCCCCGCGTCTACAACGGCTACTCCGTGTGCCCGTTCGTCGTCTCGCGCTCGACGGTCGTCTTCGCCGAGTTCGACGACCGCTACCGCCCGAAGCCGACGATCCCCTTGTGGACGGGCCTCGCGAAGGAGCGCCGCGTCACCTTCCTCGCCGACCGCTACGTGCTGCCCTGGGTGTACTGGAATCTGATCCTGCAGGGCCGCGCCTGATCGGGTCCATGCGTCCCCCAACGGGGCCACCCGAGCGGACAGTCGGGGGACGACGTGGGCTTGTTCCGCGTGCCCCAATACGCGGCCACCACCGGTGCGCGGTCAGCCGGTCCGGATCCGCTCGAGGAGCCGCCGGTGAAACGGCGAGGTCACGACCGCCGACGCTCTCAGAGTCGGACGACGAGCTTCACTGCCGAGACACCGTTGTGAAGGCGCTCGAGCGCCGGCTGGATCGCTCCAAGCCCCTCGCCCACCACCTCGGGAGAGGGGGCGCAGACGTGACGGCCCTCGGCGAGAGCCGACGGCAGGTAGTCGCGCCAGAGCATCGGGCCGACCTCGTTGGTCATCAGCGTGCTGCCCCAGATGTACCGCGCGCGGATCCCGCGGCGGCGGGCGCTGATCTGTAGCGCGACGTTTCCCCGCACCAGGCTCGCCATCGTCCGCGCGAATGCCGGTCCGAACGCCGCGCGGCGCGGCAGGGAGCCGAATGAGACGGAGGGGCTGGCCAGCGCGACCCGCTGGGCTCCGGTGGCCGCGGCTACGGCCACCGAGGGCTCGGCCGAGCCCGTCCCGATGGCGAGGACCCCTGCCACGTCGTGTCCTGCGAGCGAGTCGATCAGGTCGGCGACCACCGTCGGGCTGCGGTAGTCGAGCACGACATCGGCACCGAGTTCGTGCATCCGCTCGTGATTTCGGGGCGCCGCCGTCGTCGCGACGCGGTGGCCGGACGCGACCGCGAGCTGGATCGCGTTGCTTCCGACGCTGGTCGACCCGCCCCACACCACGACTGTCCGGCCGGTCGGACGTGGCGGCGTCGACGGGTGCGGCAGAGCGAGGTGATCCTTTTGGAACAGCGCGGTCGCCGCGGTGGAGACGCCGAGCGGCAGCACGACGGCGTCCTCGAACCGCAGCTCGGGCGGGATCGGCGCGGCGAGGTCCTCGCGGACGACGGTGAACATCTGGAAGCCGCCCTCGTCGCGGTGCCGGCGCCCCTTCTCCATCCCGACGGCATAGCCGACCACACGGTCGCCGATGGCGAAGCGCGTCACTCCGTCGCCGACGGCCACGACCTCGCCCGCGACATCCTCGCCGAGGACCACCGGGTAGGGCAGCCAGCGGAACATCAGGTTTCCGGTCCACTGCTTGAGTTCGTCGAGCGGGTTCAGGGCGAGGGCGCGGTTGCGCAGAAGGATCTCGCCGGAGCCGGCGACGGGCATCGGCGCGGCGGAGACGAGAAGGTCGGCACCCGGGGCGGGCAGCAGTGCAGCGGTGTTCGAGGGCACGGGAGGCTCCTGAGGTCGATCGGTTCGCGACGGCATGTCGTGTCATCAGCCTACGCCTGATGGCACTGCCTGTCGTCGTCTATCCTGAGCGGATGGCACGCTGGGCACCCGACGCCGCACTCCGCCTCGAGCGCGCCGCACGAGAACTCTTCGCCGAACACGGCTACAGCGGGACGACCGTGCCGGCAATCGCCGAGCGCGCAGGGCTGACGACGCGGACCTTCTTCCGCCATTTCGCCGACAAACGCGACGTACTCTTCCTCCGCGAACGCGAGTTCCCCGAGGTCGTCAGCCGGCTTCTGGTCGACGCGCCTGCCGGGCTGGATCCGCTGGCGTTGGCGATGCACGGCTTCGAGGCGGCGACCGGCGAGCTTGAGCGCTGGCGGTCCGAGATCATGGCGCGTCGGGCCGTGGTCCGCTCTGATCCCCGGCTCCGCGAGCGCGAACTTCTCAAGACGGCCGCACTGGCCGAGAGTGTGCGCGCGGCCCTGATCGCCGCGGGTGTCGAGGCCGCCGACGCGACACTCGTCGCGCACACTGCCTCCGCTCTCTTCGAGGTGGCCCTCGAACGGTGGATCACCGCAGCGGTGACGCCCTCGCTGCTCGACGTGCTCCGAGCCGAGCGCGCGCGGCTCGACGCGCTGGTATCGCCTCCGCCGAACTGATGTGCACGCCAACGTGTCCCGGTCGGCTCCCGGGCGTCGGCGGGGTTCAGGCCCCGATGGCCCAGGGAAATACGGGCGCGTTCGAGCGAGCGCCCTCGCGGGCCCGGGAGCGGTTCGGCTCGCCGAGGTCCACGAGCAACGCCTCCGACTCGCCGACGAGAGCGGCGAACCCCGACGGCGTGAGCCAGCTTGGACGCAGCGCGAACAGCAGATCCTCGGTCGCCGTGTTGCCGCTGGCGCCCGGAGCGAATGGGCAGCCGCCGAGGCCTCCGAGGGCGCCGTCCACGACGCTCGCTCCCGCCTTCACGGCGGCGATCGCGTTCGCGACGCCGGAGCCCCACGTGTCGTGGCCGTGGAACACAATCTCGCGCGCGGGCGTCTCCGCTGCGACTCGGCCGATCAGCGAGGCGACCTGGCCCGCGTGGGCCTGGCCGAGCGTGTCGCAGACGACCACGTCCTCCGCTCCCTCCGCCCGGTGGTCCTGAGCAATCGCGAGGACGCGGTCGGGATCGACGGCCCCCTCGAACGGGCAGGTGAACGATGTGGCGATGCACAGCTGAATCCGTCCGCCGACGCCGTGGGCGAACGCCACCGCGTCCGGCATCGCGTCCAGGCTCGCCTCGGTCGAGCGACCGATGTTGGCCCGGTTGTGCGAGTCGGATGCCGATAAGCAGTATTGGAACCGCCGGGCGCCGGCGGCCGCGGCGCGCTCGACGTGGCGCGGAGTCGCGACCCATACCCAGCAGCGTTCGAGTTCTTCCGGGGTCAGCGCCGCAATCACGTCGAGCGTGTCGGCCATCGGCGGCACGAGGTCGCCACGCGCCAGCGATCCGATCTCGAGCTCGGGCACGCCCGCGGCGAGCAGAGCACGGGCGAGGTCGACCTTGCGCTTGGTCGAGAGCAGCTTGCCGGTCAGTTGGAGGCCGTCGCGAAGGGTGACGTCGCGCAGGCGCGCGGCGGCGAGCGCGGTCACCGGTCGCCGTCCTCGATAGCAGACGCGCGCGTCGTCCCGGTGCGCTGGAGCATCGCCAGCACCTCCTCGGTGTCCTGGCCCAGGGCGGGCGCGAGAGTCCGGATGGGCAGGGAGCGCGCACCGAACACCGGCACGATCCCGGGGAAGCCGACGCTCGGAAGGGTCCCGCCGCCGTCCTCGACGTCGAAGCGCTGGATCATGTCGCGCGCGGCATACTGCTCGCTCGTGCTGATATCGGCGGCGGTGTAGATCGGCCCGGACGGAACGCCGTTCTCGTCGAGGACCGCGAGCGCCTCCGCCGAGGTCAGGCGGCCCGTCCATGCTCCGATTGCCGCATCTAGCTCGTCGCGCCGCCCCCACCGCAGCTCGTTCGTGGCGAGCCCCGGGTCCTGGCCCAGGTCGCTCCGCCCGATGATCGCCATCAGGCGCTGGAAGATCGCGTCGGCGTTTCCGGCAATGACGATGCTCGACCCGTCGGAGCAGGTGTAGGCGTTCGTCGGGGCGATGCCCTCCATCCGCCCGCCGACGCGCTCGCGGATGATGCCGTGCGCCTCGTAGTCGGGGATCAGCGACTCCGTCATCGAGAACATTGCCTCGTTCAGCGCAACGTCGACGATCCGCTCGACCAACGGAGCCGGACCCTGCCCGGCCGCGCGCCGCGTCTCGCGTTGGAAGAGCGCCATCATTACGCCGTACCCGGCGTACAGGCCTGCGATGGAGTCGCCGATCGACACGCCGACACGCACAGGCGGGCGGTCCGGGTCGCCGACGAGTTCGCGGAAGCCGCCCATCGCCTCCGCCACGGCCGCGAAACCAGGCCGGGCCGAGAGCGGGCCGGTCTGGCCGAACGCGGAGATGCGGCCGATCACGATGCCCGGATTCGCCTCGTCGAGCACGTCGGGCCCGATCCCCCAGCGTTCGAGCGTGCCGGGCCGGAAGTTCTCGAGCACCACGTCACACTCGGCGACGAGGCGCCGCACGACGTCCCGACCCTCCTCCGTCCGCAGGTCGAGGGCAATTGAGCGCTTGTTGCGGTTGATCGTGTGGAAGAGCAGCGACGTATCGGAGCCCTCGTGCAGCCGCCACCGACGCAGCTCGTCCCCAGTACCGGGGCGCTCGACCTTAATCACCTCGGCACCGAAGTCGGCCAGCAGCCGCCCCGCGGTGGGCGCAGCGATGAAGTTGCCGAGTTCGAGGACTCGGACCCCCGCGAGCGGGGCGAGCGGTGCCGACATCACTCCCCTTCCGACCCGATGCGCCGCCACTCGACGCTCCCCCGAGGCTAACGGAGCCCCCACCCCAGACCCGATCCGGCCTCCGAACGCGGGGGATCCGTCGCGGACGGCCCGTGCCACGCGCGTCCACGCACCACCCGCGACGGATCGACGCGGGGACGGGCGCGGTGAAGCGCCGCGCGTCAGCCGCGCGCGGTGCGGAGCGCGTCGGCCGCCTGCTGCGCGGCGCGGCGGACGTCGCGGTCGGGGTCGCGGAGCATCCCTGTCAGTGTGCCCTCGACGCTCGCCGCGAACTCACCCCTCTCGTCGCGACCCGACGATATCCCCGCGAGCGCCGCGGCGACGAGCGCACGAGCGCCGGCGGACCGGACGCGCGGATGCTCATCGGTCGTGAGGCGCCCCAACTTCTTCTGGCCGCCGAGCACGCGCTCAGCGCAAACGCGCGCGCACATCTCGCGCACCCGCCACGAGGCGTTCGCCAGGCCGGCGGTCACCGCGTCCGCCGCATCGTCGTCCCACACATAGAGCAGAGCGCGGGCGCCCCAGAGTTCGGGCCAGTACAGCGACGGAGCACCCTTCAGCACTCCGTCGGCGTGCTCGCCGCCCACGGTCAGGAGGAAGGATTCGCCTTCGTAGCCACCCGCGAGCAGCGACGCGGAGCGCAGAGCGACCGTGCGCTCCCCCTCCCGGGCGACCTGGGCGCGCAGACGCTCCTCAAGGGAGTCGGTAAGAGTGACGGTCGGTTCGTTGTCGCGTGCCATATGGCTCCCGACAGTACCCGCCCCGACACTCACCTCGAGCAACTCCTCACGCTCAGCGACCGCGTGACCGTGCTGCGCGGCTGGGCGCACCCTCTCTCGGCGGCCGAGACCGACGAGTTGGCGAGAACCAACGTCGAGGCGCTCAACACCTCGCCGGCCGACCGCGACGACGACTGACCCTCACCGCGGACGCATCGCCACCCCGCGTCATGGGGGCCCCGTCGAGTCGTCACGAACGGCTGTATCCGGCGGGGAACGGGCAGCCATTCGTGACGAATCGAAGCGGGTCGCGGGAAAGTCGCGGAAAAGAGGGGCGGGCTCGGGGAAAGCGGCGAGCGGGGCAGCGCACGCTCCTCCGTACCGCCCGGGACGCCGCTGAGGGACCTCTGTTGAGACCGGAGCGGACGCGATGACAAGCTCGAGAGTTGGAAGCCCCGCGGCGGTCCCGGGCACCTACTCCCTGGAAAGGCCAGCCATGCCCTCGGTCTCCGCGCACGTCGCCCACGTCCTCGCCTCCTCCGTCAGCCACGTCTTTGGGGTGATGGGCAACGGCAACGCGCACGTGATCGACGCGCTGGAGCGGCAGCCCGGCACCCGTTTCCTCGCCCTGCGCCACGAGGCCGGCGCCGTCGTCGCAGCGGACGCGCACTACCGCACGGGCGGCGGGATCGCCGCGGCAACGACCACGTATGGGCCCGGGTTCACGAACACGCTCACCGCGCTGGCGGAGGCGGCGCTGGCGCACTCGCCGCTGCTGCTCATCGTCGGCGACGAGCCGAGCACGGGGCGGCGGCCATGGAGTGTCGACCAGCCGGCGATGGCCTCCGCAGCGGGAGTACGGACCTTCACCGTCGGCTGTCACGATGCCGCGGCAACGACCTCCCGCGCACTCACGCACGCGCTCGCCGCGCAGGTCCCAGTCGTCCTCGCGATCCCCGCTGACCTTGCCACCGCGGATGCTGGCGGCCTGCCTGCCGTGCCGAGCATCCCGTCGGCCGCGCGCGTCGCACCCTCAGACGCATCAATTGCGCAGCTCGCCGCAGCGATCTCGACGGCCGAGCGCCCCCTGCTCGTCGCTGGTCGCGGTGCCTGGCTCTCGGGCGCCGCGGACGCACTCGGCGAACTCGCCGACCTCACCGGAGCCATCACCACCTCGAGCGTGCTTGGCCTTGGGCTGTTCCCGCGCGCCGAGTACGACCTCGGCGTGGCGGGCGGCTTCGGCGCGGAGGGAGCGATGTCGCTTATCCGCGAGGCCGACCTCGCAATCGTCTTCGGGGCGTCGCTCGCCCGCTTCTTCCTGCGATCCGGAACTCTCTTCTCCCCCGGCACGCACGTCGCGCAGGTCGACGTGGTCGACGCCGCAACGGATGATCGGGTCGATCACTACGTCCGGGGCGACGCGCGTCTGGTCGCCGAAGCGCTCGTGCGGAAACTCCGCGACCGGGAACCGGCACCGAAGGGCTGGCGTGACTGCGTCGACCCTGTTGTCCTCCGCGCGCACGAGGAGGGCGATCCCCTAGCTCCCGACGGCCGGCTCGACCCGCGCTCGACGGCCCGGGCGCTGGCCGAGCACCTTCCCGAGGATCGGGTCGTCGTGACCGACGGCGGCCACTTTCTCGGCTGGCCGATCATGTACTGGCCGTACACCTCCCCCGACCGCCTGGCGACGCTGGGTACCGCGTTCCAAGCGATCGGCCTCGGCTTCCCGGCGGTGGTAGGAGCGACGCTCGCGAGACCGGACGCCACCGTGGTGCTCGTCACTGGCGACGGCGGCGGCCTGATGGCGCTCGCCGACCTCGAGTCCGCGATCCGCGTGGCGGGCGGACGGGGACTGGCGGTGGTGTGGAACGACGCCGCCTACGGAGCCGAGTTGAACGTCTACGGCGCGCTGGGCCTCGCCGATGCTCCGATGCTGATCCCGGAAGTCGACTTCGCGGGTGTGGCGTCCTGCTTCGGCGCTGAGGGCGTGGTCGTCCGTGAGCTGGCGGATGTGCGGGCGCTCGCTGACTGGACGGCGCAGGATCCCGTGGAGCGGCCCTTCCTCCTCCTGGACCTGCGGATCTCGGCGCGGATCGTGGCGCCCTACCTCCACGACCTCGTTCGCGCCGCTGCCGCGCACTGACTGGCGGTGTTCGGAACCGAGGTTCAGCGGGCCCCAACCTGGACTTTGCGGGCTCTCGACGGATGTGAACCTCGGTTACAGACAGGAACGGGCCTGCGAGACTTCGAGGATGGAAGATGACGAGCTCGCCGAGCTGCAGCGGCGAGCCTACGGGCGCCGCTCCGACATCGAGCGCGATCCCGGTGCACTCGCCCGGCTGCACCACCTCGAGGCTCGGGAGCGGCGCGGCGCGAACGAGCCCGCACCGTCGCTCCTGACCCGGGATGAACCGACCCTCGCCCAGGAGGACGCGGTCGCTCCGCCCGAGGACATGCCGTCTGCGGGCGGCTCCGGAGCACCGAAGAGGCGCCTGCTCCTGCACCTCGCCGCCCTCGCCGCGACGGCCGCTCTCGCCGTCGGAGCGACCCTCGTCGTCACGAGCGCGGCGGAGCCGCCCGGCCGCGAGACCGCCGTGCTGCCGCTGACCAGCGGCACCGACATCCCGGGCTGGGAGGACCTCGGCTTCGAGGGTTCGCTCACCACCGAGGACTTCGACGGGCTCACCGTTGTCAAGCAGCGCAGCGGCGGGGACGGCGGGGCGTGCCTCTACGTCGTGCGCACCGTCGACCCGCGGGAGGGGCCTTTCCACTCGGGCTGCACAGCGAACTCCTTCCCCGCAATCGCCCAGTTCACGGTGTCCTCTGTGTCGCCAGAAGCCCTGCAGGAGCGCTTCCCCGTCGGCTCCGCGCTGCAATTCATCTTGCGCGGCGAAGAGGTGCACGTCGTCTCCGATGCCTCGACGGCGTAGCCCGTCGTGATCGCTGAGGCACTCAGCCGTCGCGCGGCGGCTGTGAGGACCTCTGGGCAGCGGTCGTGGATGGGTATCTCGTCGCCGCGCGCCACCGCCTCACCGGGCGTGAGAAGATTCTCCGTGTCGCGGCGACAAGCTCCGGGAATGCCGCTGATCAGGAGGCGAGAGATGGCGTCGACAGCCCTTGGGGGCGTGTATGTGCTTTCAGAGTCGGGAGTCGATCAATTGATCGAACTCGAGAGATCACAGAACAGTGCACCGTTGTCTTCTCCCGGGTTTGTTTCTCGTCGACCATCCGACCGAGAAAGCTTGGATCGAACATTGTCGGCCCTCCAGCGCCGAGTGAGTGGACGGTCGAGCCGAAAGGCGTGACGTCTCTTTCAACTGGGCGGATCGCGTACAACGTATAACACCGTACGGTCTACGCGATGGGCGGCTCCGAGCGGTCCGCGGCTCTGATGGGCCTGCCGGTCGTGCGGACGAAGCTGTTCATTTACATCATCAGCGGCCCGCTCGCCGGTCTGGCGGGAGTGGTCTACACGGCCCGCCTCGGCAGCGCGCAGAACATCACTGGCGCCGGCTGGAAACTCGACGCCATCGCGGCGACCGTCATCGGTGGCACGCTGCTCACGGGCGGCGTCGGCTTCGTCCTCGGCTCGGTGATCGGGGCCCTCGTGCTCGGCCTGATGAACGTCGTGATTACCCGCGACGGTGGCATCCCGCCGGAGACGACCACGATCATCACCGGCGGCATCCTGTTGATCTTCGTACCCCTCCAACACGCGGTCATGGCCCGGAGTAAGACGTAACCGGGCTCTCGACCCAGATCGGTGCCTCCCTCGTCCCCGTGGATGAGGGACGCACCGTCGCGTTCGGGCGGGGGCGAAGCACGGTCGCTACGCGCTGATTGGCCCCTCCGCTCCCATTTTTTAAATGATCGACATATGTTGCCCATAAGTGCCCAACCTCCACAATGAGGGATTGCCCGCACGGCCTCGGCCGCCCTAGAGTCGGCACCGTCAAACTTTGGAGAACAAATGAAGAGAACCAACAAATCGTCTCGCGAGATCGTGAGCCGCATCTTCGCCATGTTGTGTATCGTCGTGGCCCTTATTGGAGGGGCCTCGACCGCTGCGCTCGCCGAGGGGATCAACTCGACTAAGTCTGGATCCGATCTCACCGCAGGCCAGACACTGAAATCGCCCAATGGGACGTTTAGCGCAACGATGCAGACCGATGGAAACTTTGTAGTTTACTCCGGCTCGCAATCCACGTGGTCCAGTGGAACGAACGGAAACGCGGGCACAAAACTCTCGGTGCAATCCGATGGCAACCTTGTCCTATACTCCGCCGCAAATAAGCCGGAGTGGCAAAGTGGAACTAGCGGCACCGCCACCTCAACAGTTCTCACAATGCAGAACGACGGAAACCTGGTTCTGTACAGCACCGGCGGGATCTCCCTCTGGTCAACCCTCAACGGCCCGACCGGGTACAGCCAAGATCACATGGTGAATTCTCAGACACTGCGATCCACATGGGCACTCGTTTCGAGCAACCTGCGCTACAAAGCAGCAATGCAATCAGACGGAAATTTTGTCGTCTACGATAATTTAACTCCGACATTTTCGACCGCGACAAACGGCGGCAATCGGCTGGTTCTACAAGATGACGGCAACGTAGTGGTTCTCGCTAGCGACGGGAGTCCATTGTGGAACGCTGGCACTGGAGGATATTCAAGATCAACAACACTCACGATGCAGAATGATGGGTCTCTCGAGCTAACTTCCACCGGAGCCATTAAACTCTGGAGTGCCAGACTTGGGGACATTATCAAGCCTGCTCTCAGTGCGAGCATATCTGCGGACATCAATCATCGAAACGCTCAGTCCCTTGTCGCTGGAGCCGCTCAAATCAGCCAGTACCCGCAACCTACATCCAGTGAGACACAAGGCCGAGCGTCGTCGGTGGCTACACAAGACGAGCGCCTAAGAAGACAGCGCGATCTCTACGTAAATGCCGGAGAGAAGCTGACAAGCTTCTCGACCGATTACTCGATAGACTCGATCACAATAAGTGGAACGAGCGCTTCCGCGGTTGTTTCCGAAAGAACCTATCTGACAAGAGCCGGGGTA
This sequence comes from Rathayibacter iranicus NCPPB 2253 = VKM Ac-1602, assembly GCF_003149025.1. Lineage (GTDB taxonomy): Bacteria > Actinomycetota > Actinomycetes > Actinomycetales > Microbacteriaceae > Rathayibacter > Rathayibacter iranicus. The sequence goes on along the minus strand of NZ_QGDV01000009.1, from coordinate 65,722 downwards.
GCGTCTTCAGTGAACCAACACCAATCATTCTACGCTCTCCAGCAAACAGCTCGGCTCGAGTACGGCAATGAAGCCTGGAAGCTCCACAACCTGGACCATCGAGAGATTTCGGACGACAGGATCCCGGAAACGATCCTTCCCAGCAGCCAGTCCGTCGCGGCCCAGTCTGATGGCTCAGCCGCAAAGAAACTAGATCAGCTTATGGAATCAAAAAGTTTCTCTCAAAGCGACGATGCTCTTTCATCCCCGATGGTCGCTCAAGGCAAGGCGCAAGCAGAAAAGGAAGAGGCTGACAAAAAGATAAGTCTGCAATACGTATCCGGCTCACCGTACGACAAAAGGGCTGCGGTTCTTTATGCGCGTCAGCACGCCGAAAATCGGGCGCCCGCAACGCAGTTCAAGCCAAATGACGATGATTGCGCCAATTTCATCTCGCAAGCGTTGTGGGCGAGCGGCTGGCCACAAGTTGGAGGGCCCATTTCTGGAGACGGCGATGAACATAACTGGTTCGGCAATGCGGCAAAATTGTCTGATACTTGGGGCAAAGCTCAGCCGCTATTTGACTACGGTTTTCACACGACCGGCCGATTCCATTACGTTGACAACTCCGCGCGACCTGGACTAGGAGACATTACGTTCTGGATCTGGTCCAACAAAAAGACACACCTGCCAGGGAATAACGTCTTCGACCACGCGTCAATTGTCACCTCTCTCGACCCTAACGGAATGCCGTACTACAGCTACCACTCGGACGACATCCGTGACAAACCGCTCTCCGCAATCCTTGCTCAAGATCCGAACGCCATTTATTCCGATTGGAGCTACTAACATCAACTCAGATTGGTGGGAATCCCCCGAGCCGCCGCTTGCACTGCCAAGATCGCAGCGTAGCCGGATCCTTCGGCGAACCATTGGACTCTGCGCACTGCTTGTAGTGATTGTCGCAATCGTCGCGATTACTCTGATTCTCAACGATGACCCGACCGCCGGCACTGTGCCTCCGGTCGGCGCCGATCGAGCCACTGTGACCGATATTTTCACGGCTTTAGATGCGTCCGACAATGAAGCGCTCCGTCGAGTTACCCCGGCGACATCGGACGATCTCCGACAGGAAGTTGTTCGCAGCTGCGGAGACATCGACCCAGACGGGCGGTCCATCGACATCCATAACGACCTTGTGCCGACGCCCGTCGGTGTCGAAGTGAGCGGAACGTCACGACGAGGCAACTTGAGAGAAGTCTGCACGCTCAACCTACAATGGCTGCCGGATCAAGGGTGGCAAGTCTCGGCCCGCACAGGAGGACTGAACGATCCCTCCTGAGGGTCGTGAACTAGCGTCGATAACGGGACGCGCTCCTCTTCAGGGCGCGTAGCACAGGCGGGTCGCCAATTCCCCTGTAGCCGTGAGCGAGCGACCGATATGGCAGTTCTCCTGCATGACGCGGGTTCTGCGATAGCCCTGGCAAACACCCGCGTATTCTTTTTTCCAACGCGCAGGAACGGGCACACCTCCTCAGCGTTCAGCGGGTGAACGCGAGTCGGGCCTTACATCGACGCTCCTCCTGGGCCACCTTGTCGCGGTGACGGCCGGCACCCGGGCGGAACCGCGCTCCTTCGGACATCACCTTGTACGTTGAAACAGCTTCGATCAGCGGGAGCGATGTGTCCCAGCGCCGGTCTGGTCTACACGGCTCGTCTCGGCAGCGCGCAGAACATCACCGGCACCGGCCGGGAACTCGACGCCATCGCAGCGACCGTCATCGGCGACACGCTGCTCACCGGCGGCATCCTGCTCGTCTTCGTCGTCGTCACTGAGATCTTGCTCAGGGGACACCGGCTGCCGTATGGTCGGCAACCGCGAGCGATGCTCGAACGCGTCGGTCCTCCTCGGGACGCCGATGCCCCCTCCTCGGATCGGAGTGACCGCCATGAGTTCGGAGTGGTTCTTCTCTCCCGAGGCCGAGTTCCACCGGCCGGGAACCCGCGGCGGTCGGATCCTCCGTCGGATCGTCGGGCTCAGCGTGCTGCTGCTCCTGCTGGTCGCGATCACCGTTGTTGCCGCCATGATCAACGACGACCCGACGGCCGGCACAGTGCCTCCGGCCGGTGCCGACCGGAGCACCGTGGCCGACATTCTCCGCGCGCTGGACGCTTCCGATCCCGACGCCCTCGGTCGAGTCGTCCCGGCGACCTCCGCCGAGCTCCGCGAGCAGCTGGCCCTCAGCTGTGGGGACATCGCCCCGGACGGGCGGTACGTCGACATCCACGACGACCTAGTGCCGATGCGGGTCGGAGCCGAGATCGGCGGATCCTCGCGACGAGACGGATCAAGCGAGGTGTGCACGCTCGACCTGCGCTGGCTGCCCGATCAGGGGTGGAAGGTGTCGGCCCGCTCGGGAGCCTTCGCGGACCGCTGAGGGCTTTTCGAGCGGTCGGCTCAGCGCCGCGCGCTTCCGTCGCCGAGCAGGCGGTCGAGCAGTTCGCTCAGCAGGGCGCGCTGGTCGGAGTCGAGGGGGGCCAAAAAGGACTCCTCTGCAACGAGGTGGGTCGGTAAGGCGCGATCGGCGAGCGCCTTCCCCTCTGGGGTGAGTGTCACGATCCGCCCGCGGGCGTCGTCCGGGTTCGGCTCGCGGCGGATCAGTCCCGCCGCGTCGAGGCGATTGAGCCGCTGCGCGACAGCCGCCGTCGTCACCATGCTCGATGCGGCCAGGGCCGACGGCGAGAGCGAGTACGGAGCACCGGAGCGCACCAGCGTGAACAGCACGTCGAAGGACCCGGCGTCGAGGCCGTAGCGCGCGTGATCGGCCGAGATCTCGGAGTCGAGCTTCGCCGCGACGCGAGCGAGGCGTCCGATTACTCCCATCGGCGAGGCGTCGAGGTCGGGACGCTCGCGCGCCCAGGCGGCCAGGATCTCGTTGATTGCAATCATCGCGCCATTCTAGAACTGACGCTAAGCACTTAGATATACTACCTAAGTGCTTAGCAAACTGACTCCGTCTCTGACCGCCCTTGCGCCGATCCTCTGGGGTACCACCTACCTCGTCACCGCCACCGCCCTGCCGCCCGGGACGCCGCTGCTCGCGGCCGTGCTGCGAGCGCTCCCCGCCGGCCTGATCCTCCTCCTGGCCACCCACACCCTGCCGCGCGGCTCCTGGTGGTGGCGCTCCCTCCTCCTCGGCGCGCTCAACATCGGAGTCTTCTTCCCGCTCCTGTTCATCGCCGCCTACCGACTGCCCGGCGGCGTCGCGGCGACGCTCGGAGCGGTACAGCCGCTGATCGTGCAGACGATCGCCGCCCGCCTGCTCGGCGAGCGCCTCCGGCCGCGAGCACTCGTCGCCGGAGTCGTCGGGCTGGTCGGAGTGGGCCTGCTCGTCCTCCAGTCGGGCGCGCATCTGGACGCGCTCGGCGTCGCGGCCGCACTCGGCGGCACCTGCTCGATGGCACTCGGGATCGTGCTCGCGAAGCGCTGGCCCGCCCCGGTCCCTCCTCTCACCGCGACCGCCTGGCAGCTGACCTGGGGCGGGCTGCTCCTCGTGCCAGTCCTGCTCGTAGTGGAGGGACTGCCTCCGAGCCTGAGCGCCACGAACGTCGCGGGGTTCGCCTATCTCGGGATTATCGGCGGCGCGGTGGCCTACGCGCTCTGGTTCGCCGGTCTCCGCCGCCTGCCGGCAGTGACGAGCTCGTTCCTCGGGCTGCTCAGCCCGCTGGTGGCAACACTCCTCGGCTGGCTCGTTCTCGCACAGGACTTCACCCCCGGACAGGCGCTCGGAGCGGCCCTCGTCCTCGGTGCGCTCGTCGCGGTGACGACGGCCCCGCGGGGAGGGGAGTCGCCCCGGTGACGGAGGCGCTGACAGTCGCCGCCGCCCCGTGCCCGTGAGGGAACCCCGAACCGTCACCGATGTCCTGGGACAGAACCGTCACCGATGTCCCGAGACTTCACCGTCGAGGGCGCCCGCTACCCGGGGCTCCCTCGACGGTCCGGGGTTCCCCCGGCGCTGGGCCGTGCACCAGAGTGAACGGATGACCACCTCTCTGGAGGCGCCGACTCGGCGTCTCGGCCTCATCGCGCTCGTGGCGACCCTCGGGGGACTGCTGTTCGGCTACGACACCGGCGTCATCAACGGGGCGCTGGAGCCGATGTCGGTCGAACTCGGGCTGACCGCGCTGACAGAAGGGGTCGTCACCAGCTCGCTGCTCTTCGCGGCGGCGGTCGGCGCCGTCAGCGGCGGCCGCCTCTCCGATGCGATCGGCCGGCGCGCCACCATCCACCTGCTCGCCGTGCTCTTCCTCGTCGGGGCGCTCGTCTGCGTCGTGGCGCCGGGCTTTGGAGTGATGGTGATCGGCCGCGCGGTCCTCGGCCTCGCCGTGGGCGGAGCTTCGGTGGTCGTACCGGTCTACCTGTCCGAAATCTCGCCGTCCGAGATCCGCGGCTCCCTCGCCGGGCGCAACGAGCTGATGATCGTAATCGGCCAGCTCGCCGCCTTCGTCGCGAACGCCATCATCGGCACCGTGTGGGGCGAGCTGCCCGGAGTCTGGCGTGTGATGCTCGCCGTCGCCGCGCTGCCCGCCGCGGCGCTCCTGATCGGCATGACCCGCGTGCCGGAGTCGCCCCGCTGGCTGCTCGCGCACGGCCGACGCGAGGAGGCGCTCGGCGTCCTGTCGATGATCCGCACGCCCGAACGGGCCGAAGCGGAGGCGGAGGAGATCGCGCGATCGGTCGGCACCGCCGAGGGCCCGAAGGCCCCGCTGTTCCAGGCCCTCCGCGAGCGCTGGGCCGTCCGCATCCTCCTGGTCGGCATCGGCATCGGAGTCGCGCAGCAGCTCACCGGCATCAACTCGATCATGTATTACGGCCAGTCGGTGCTCAAGGAGGCGGGCTTCGACCATGACAGCGCCCTGGTCGCGAACATCGCCCCCGGCGCGATAGCCGTGCTCGGCGGGCTGATCGGCCTGCGGCTGATGCAGACGATGAACCGCCGCACGACCCTCCTGCTCGGCTACTCGCTGACGACCACGATGCACATCCTGATCGGCCTCGCCTCCCTCGCCCTCCCCGTCGGCAATCCGGCGCGGCCGTTCGTGATCCTCGTGCTGGTGGTCGCGTTCGTCGGCAGCATGCAGACGTTCCTCAATATCGTCACCTGGGTGATGCTGTCCGAGATCTTCCCACTGCGGATCCGCGGGGTCGGCGTCGGCATCGCGATCTTCTGCCACTGGCTGACGAACGCGGTGCTCGGCCTGTTTTTCCCCACCCTCGTCTCCGGCGTCGGCATCACCGGCACGTTCTTCCTCTTCGGCGCGGTCGGCGTCCTGGCGCTCGTCTTCATCGCGAAGCGCGTGCCCGAGACGCGTGGCCAAGCCCTCGAGGAGGTCGAGGCTGGCGTCGTCTCAGGCTCCCTCCTCCACCGCTGACCGCCGTTCCGCGAGGGAGCGGGCGCCTACTGGTAGGTGATGAGGTCGGGGAGCGGGCGGACGTTGGCCAGGGTCTCGGCGGGGGTCAGCATGGGCTTGTCTTCGTCGTAGAAGTTCTTCCACCCCCAGGCGATGTCCGCGGCTGCGTCCTGGTGCAGCGCCTCCCAGGTCGCCTGCTTGTCGGGCTGCGAACCCTGGCCGTCGACGTGGATGAGGAACTCGAGTTCAGGTCGGTCACGGCGGATGTTCTCGCGGTCCTGCAACATCGTGAGCCGGAACTGGTGCAGGACGAACATCTTCGGCGGCAGGCCCTCGCTGTGCACGAGGTCGGCGAGCCACTCCGACACGCTGTCGACCTCAGCGGCGGACACGCGGCCGATTTGCTGGAGCGGCTTTTGACCCGGCAGTAGCCGCCACTCTGGATCGAGGGCCAGCCCGACGTGCGGCAGCCGGAGCAGATCGGCGTACTGCTTCGCCTGCGTGAGGAAGTCGGTCAGCCCCGACTGCAGGTCGAGCACCACGTACATCCCGGTCTCCTGCGCGGCGTCGACGTAGGGGCGCAGGTCGGCAGGATCGAGCTCGTTCGAGTAGTTAGCGTCCGACCCAGGATCGCCGGCCGCGACCGTCGTGATGATCTCGAGACTCGGGACCACCTGCTTCTTGGTCAGCGCGCGATACGGCTCGGCGACCGCCTGAGCCCTGGCGATGGTCGGCTCAAGCCCCTGCTCGCCCAGGACGCCGAGCACCGGCGCTCCCGGGGTGCCATAGATCGCGACGAACAGGTGATTGCCGAAGGCGCGCTGGCCTCCGCCGGGCAACTGCCACCCGTTCGCGGCCGCGCGCACGGCCCACTCGGGCTCGGGCTGGGCGGCGAGCACGGGGCCCAGCAGCAGAGTGCAGGAGGCGTCAGCGTCGGCAATCGCGGTGACGGCGCCTCCCGAGGCGAGCAAATCGTCGCCGTCGACCATCGTGATAGGGACGCCTGCGGCCCGGGCGGTCGCGAACGCGGCGACGTCCGCGTCCTCGGCGCGGGCGAGACCGTGCAGGCCCGTCAGCACCTCGGCCCGCGGTGGGAGGGCGCCGAACGGAGCGTCCGCCGGTACCGCAGGGGTGTAGGCGGCGAGGTCGGCCAGCGTGAGGTCGGTGACGCTCACGCCAGTCGCCTGGGCAATGGCCGCGGCGTCGGGGGTCGAGACGACCACGCTGACTCCCTCTGGAGCGGTGACGTTGCCGATTGCGATAACCCGCGTGGCGCCGAGGCGCGCGAATTCGGCGGTAAGAGCCTCGGCGGCCGGAGCGGACACGGTGGGCGTCGGAGGATCGACGGAAGACGCAGATTCGGCGGGCGCGAAGTTGGCGGACGCGGAATCCGTGGACGCGGCCCCAGAGTCCGCCGTCGCCGCGGGCGTCGCTCCGGCGTCGTCTGCCGCGCCGATCAGCAGCGGCACGCCCCACGCGATGCTCACCTGGGCGGCGCGAATTCGCGAGGCCGGCACATCCTCCACGAGCACGACCAGCGGAGCCGCCGAGAAGAGGGCAGCGCTCGCGGCAAGAGCGTCCGGGACCAGGGCAACCGGACCGCTCGGCGCAGCCGTCCGGGTCCGCGGCGCCTCCTGTGGCCCGCCGTCCGGCGCACTCGCATCCGGCACACAGGCACTGAGGAGAGGGAGCGCCGCGAGCCCGCCGAGAACGACGCTGCGACGGGAGAGGCGAGCGCGGGGCGGGGCGGTCGGGGACGGTGTGGGCACGATGGGTCTCCTCTCGGAGCCCGGGCGGGGGCTCAGTTCGGCACGGATGTCCCGTCGACTATTGCAGCCCCCGCACCCCCATCACCCGGTCCCTCGCCGCGAGACGTCACTTGCGCGCGCCCCCCTTCGGCGTGTCAGGCGCCGCGGGGTCCCCTCGCCGCCTCCCGCCGCTCTCTCGCCGGAAACCGCACTTAGACCGTGCGCGGTGCCTGTGCGAGGTTCGCCTCAAGCTCGTCGCGGTTCTGGCGCACGACGTAGGCCGGACGGTTCCGCTCGACCCGCCACGACTCGCTCAGCGGCGTGATCGCGACGGTGTCGAAACCCATCCGGTCGTAGAGGTCGGTGACGAACTGAATCGCCTCGGGGTAGTCGCTGGAGGTAGCGAGCGCCCGGCGGTCGGGGGTGCCGGCCGGCGATCCCGACGTGGTGATGTCGGCCGCCAGGATGTGGTTGAAGGCCTTCACGACCCGTGATTCCGGCAGGTGCTGCTGCAGCATCTCGCTGGTCGTGGTCTCGCCCGCGTCGAGCGCCTCAATGTGCCCGTCGCGCTCGAAGTAGTAGTTGTTCGTGTCGAGCACGATCTTGCCGGCGAGCGGAGCGACCGGCACCTCCTCGAGGTTCTTCAGCGGCACCGTGACGACGGCGATTTCCGCGGCCTCGGCCGCCTCCTGTGCTGTAGCGGCGCGGGCTTTCGGGCCGAGTTCCGCAACGAGATCGGCGAGGGTCTCGGGGCCACGGGAGTTGGCGATGACCACCTCGTCCCCGAGGGCGATGACCGCCCGTGCTACCTGGCTGCCGATATTGCCTGCTCCGATGATTCCGTAGGTTGTCATGCTGGCTCCAACACGGTCGGATCGACGGCATTCCAGCGTGCGGCGGACTCACACGGCGCATCCAGGTGCGGCGGCTTCTGCGGTAGTTTCGGACGTCGGGCGCCGCCGCTCGACGCTGTCGGGCGTCGTCCCCTTCAAGCCGCCGCCTCAAGGAGCCCGTGATGCCGCAGTACGACCTCCCGCTCGATCTTCTGGAGCAGTACCGTCCGGAGCTGCCGCAGCCCGAGGGCTTCGCCGAGTTCTGGCGCGACACGATCGCCCAGGCGCGGTCGGTCGCGACGGACCCGCGCTTCGAGCCGGTCGACGCCGGCTTACGCCTCCTCGATACCTACGACGTCACCTTTTCCGGCTACGGCGGCCACCCGATCCGCGGTTGGTTAATCCTCCCCCGCGGCATCGAGGGCCCCCTCCCCGCCCTCGTCACCTACATCGGCTATGGCGGCGGTCGGGGCCTGCTTGAAGAGTGGACCGCGATGAGCGCTGCCGGCTACGCGCACCTCGTGATGGACACCCGCGGGCAGGGCTCGGGGCACCGCACCGGAGTGACGCCCGACCCCGTGGGCAGCGGTCCGCACGTGAGCGGAGTCATGACGCAGGGCATCGAGGCCCCCGCCGACCATTACTACCGCCGCGTGTTCACCGACGCCGTCCGTGCGCTCGACGTCCTCCGCGCACACCCCACTGTCGACGCCTCCCGAGTCGCCGTCTCGGGCGGGAGCCAAGGCGGCGGCATCGCCCTGGCCGTCACCGGGATCCTCGGTCTGCTCGGCGAATCCACCTCTGCCCGGGCCGCGATCATCGACGTGCCATTCCTCAGTCACATGGAGCACGCGGTGCGGATGATCGACACAATGCCCTACGGAGAGATCACCCGCTACCTCCGCACCCACCGCGGCTCCGAGGCCTGGGTCTTCGATACGCTGTCCTACTTCGACGGCACCTCGTTCGCGCCGCACGCCTCGGTCCCAGCGATGTTCTCGGTGGCCCTCCTGGACGAAATTTGCCCGCCCTCGACGGTGTACGCCTCCTACAACCGCTACGCGGGGCCACGCGAGATCCGCGTGTATCCCTTCAACGGACACGAGGGCGGCGAGGCATTTCAGCTCGCCGAGCACGTCCGCTTCCTCGCCCGCGAGCTCGGGTAGGGCGTGGGCTACGTCACAGTAGCGCCCGATCCCCGCCGCCTTAGCGCCACTCTCTTCCTCATGCCTCACGACATCCGGCTTCGGAATCGAATGCCCTCGAACAGCGGAAAGACCCTGCACGGATTCTCGTCATCATTACCGTCAGCAGTTCGGCGACGCGCAGCCTCGCTCGGCGCCTACGGCAAGAAGTCACTCCGAAGGTTCCGCTGGAGGTTCCTGAGTAGGAGTCGGCCGAGGGTCAGCTTGCTCACGCACACCCTCATCACCAGGAAGAACGACACCCGCTTCGCGTTGCGCGTTGTCCTCCCGGAGCAGACCCGCCGCGTACCCGGGAGCACACCGCGCGACGGCGCCAACGCGATAAGTCCCGGCAGCCGCTCCCGTATCAAAACTGGCGCGCAACACCGGACCCCCCTCCCCGAAGACAGCCGGTCGCCGAGTCGAATCCGCCACCCGGACCGACATCCCCAACGACTCCCAATAGGCCGCAACCCTACGAGCGTCCCCCAAGAAATCCGTCCCCTCCGGCGCCTCCTGTGAATAGCGGTAACTCGCACCCTGTGCCCCACCAGCGAGAGAACAAACATCCGGCGCTGACTCGCCGTCCCGCGCCCACCACCCTTCGACATCGAGCTGCTTCGTCGTATCCACAACCAATTCGACTACCTTGTCGCGCCCCTCGCGAGGACTCATCGTATTCACCGGCCTAGCTCCCTTCTCCGCGCACGCGAACATCAGTCCTGTCATCATCACCATCACCAGTGCGCCGACGCGCAGGCTCGCGCGGCGCCTACGACAACGGCCGAAAACGGAGATCGATTCCAACGGCACCCACGAACACGCCTCACGGAAGGCACCGAATACCGCCAGCACCGCATCCAACTCCATTCGCAACGCCTCGTCCGCCTGACGCGCATCCGACAGGAAAACATCAAGACGATCCGGATCAGCAGACGCAGGACGCACCGGAGCTAGCCCCGACCAGCGCTTCGACGACTAGCGACAGCTAACGAGCGGTCTGAGAATACGGTCATCGAGAGTGGTGCTCACTCGGGCGTTGCCTGAGGCGTTGGCATGATCTTTCTCCGCGCGCTTGGCTTCTCCACGACCCCCTCATCGCCCGGAAGGAGTACCCCTGCCTCTCGCTGCGTATTGTCCTCGTCAAGAAGCCGTGCCGCATCCCCGGGAGCGCAGCGAGCAACAGCTCCAATACGGTAAGAGTTGTCCGTCGTACTGGTCATGAAGCTAGCCCGCAGTACCGAACCGCCCTCCGCGTAGACTGTCGGACGCGACGTCGAATCAGTCACCCGGACACTCATTCCCAGCGACTGCCAATACGCGGCGACTTTGCGCGCATCCTCGTCAAATTCCGTCCCTTGTGGCGCCCAGTGCTCATAGGAATAGCTCGCACCCTGCCCCCTACCATCAAGAGAACACACATCTGGCGCTGCGACCCCATTTCGTGGCCACCATCCTTCGATATTGAGCCGCCTTGATGTCTCCACCACCAACTCAACCACCTGGTCGCGTCCCTCCCGCGGGCTCATTGTATTCACTGGCTTTACTCCTTCGCCCGCACACGCGGACATCGTGGTTATTATCACGGAGACCGAGACGGCGACCGGCAAAACAGGCCGGCGACTACGGCAAGAAGCTTTCCACACCATCGCTGACCTCCTTCAAGAACTTCTCAAGCTCAGTCCGGTCGAGAGGCTTGTTCGCTGTGAGTAGATCCGTCCTACCAGAAAGAGCGGCCGCCGTGTTCGCCAGCGCTTCCGTGTTGATGTCGAAGTAGCCCGCGGAGTCACCGTCATCACTCCTCAACGCATCATGGTTCGTGACGACCCGCCCTGCGTCCCCGCCGGTCTCCACACCAAACGCCTGCGCACCAAACTCGGGATTGACAGGATTCACATGATGATCCCGGCTGTAGTGACGTCCCATCCACGCCGCCTATCACCGCTCTCCTCCTCGAACCACAGCTTGTTGCGCGCCTGCCCCGCATACATCCCCTCCACATGGAGATCACTCACGGAATCGACGCTATCCGGCAAGCCCGCCGACCCGAGAGAAACAAACGTCCCAAACTCGACATCAGACCGGGAAGCAGCAACGGCAACGACCGTCGTCCCGTAGGAATGCGCGACGACATCCGGCTTCGGTATCGAATCCCCCCGGACAGCAGAAAGCCCGTGCACAGACGAGGCGAGAGCCGCGCCACCCGCGACAGCATCATCAATGTCCATCACCGAAAAATTAGCAGTCTCGGTCACGTTCGGAGGCGTCTGGTAGCCAATCCACGCCACCACCGCATTCCCGGTCGGCAACATCGACTGCACATTCTGCGACGCCTTCACCCACGACGTCATCGTGGTCGTGGTCTGGCCCATCCCCGGCACCGCATAGGTCACATTCGTCGCAGTATCAAGATCACCAATCGACACCGCCGCCAACGGCGGGTGATCATCCGTGAGAGAGATCAAGAAGCGGCCATCAAGACCAGGGCGGACTTTCAGCGAATCCGCGATATCCTCCAGCGCCCTGAGGTCCTCCTGCATACTCCCGAGCTTCGCGTAGTCGCCGTCAGTCGGCTCCTGCGCAAGCTCATCCTTCAGCGCCTTAATCCGCACCCTCAACACACTCTCGTTCGCCTGCGCCCGCGCCCCATACGGCACCCCCTCGAGATTCCCGATCACCTCGGGCAGCCCACCGATCAACGCCTCCTGCCGCGCAGAAAACCGGGCCCCATCCTCAGCCGGCCCGAGCCGCGTCCACCACGCGTTCACATCGGTCGCCGGAATCCGTTTCAGCTGCGCGCCCAATTCCGGCCGCGTCTTGAACAGCACCGCAATCTCGTCCGCAGGCACCGACGACAGCAGATCCAGCACACTCTGGTCAGTCCTCGTCTGCCCGCCAGTAGCCACCATCTCCAAAGTCGGACTCGACAACAGACCCCCGCCCGCCGCAGCGAAAGCGAGAGAAACCTGCTCGATCCAGTTCGAGTGCAACTGGCTGATCCCCAGGAGCTGCTGAAAACCACCGAAGACGGAGATCGATTCCAACGGCACCCACGAACACGCCTCACGGAAGGCGCCGAATACCGCCAGCACCGCATCCAACTCCATTCGCAACGCCTCGTCCGCCTGACGCGCATCCGACAGGAAAACATTAAGACGATCCGGATCAGCAGACGTCCGGCCCTGCGGTACCCCCGCGCCCGCCGACGTGCGCTGCGGCTCCTGCGGCGAGTACGAGGCCACAATCGTCGGCGGAAGAATCCGGTCCTCGGACGGAGGCCGATCGAAGATCTCTAGAAAATCGGAAGCGGCACCGCCCGTCGGGTCCAGACGCCGCCGCTCCTCCCGCTCCGCCTGACGCGCCTCCCAGGCTTCTACCTCGGCCAACCGCTCGCGCTCCTGACGCGCCTTCAGAATCGCGGTGAGCACCACCTCCGATAGCTCGAAGAGCGCCGCGTCCAAGCGCGACCGGTTGGACGCCTGCGTGAGATGCGCGAACCAGAACACCTGCGCAAAAGGCCCCTCGAAATCCTGCATCGCCTGCTCAGCAGCAGCGCCGCGCACCAACGCCTGCGAATGCAACACATCCGCCACCGCAACCAGCTTCCGCGCGAACTGCGCAGCCACCTCGTCATCGAACCGGATCGTCCCCATGACCACCTCCCCTGAGCTTCGCTCCAGGACACTAGTCAGACCCCAGCGGACAGAAGCTGCGCTGGCGCGAGATCGCACATCGGGCCCGGCCGCCTCAGTTCGCCGAGGTCAAGGGTCCGGAGTCGTGCCGACCATCGCGGACCCGATGCGGTCTTCGAGGTCGGCGAGGAGACCACAATCGAGCTGCTGCGTCGAGCGCCGGGCGCGACGCGGGAAACGCCTCCCACGACGTTCCGGCGAGAAGAGGCGGCAGCGAAACGACGACCTCGCTCACGGTCCGGTCGGCTCGGGAGCCCGCGCGCGCGGTCTGCCGCCAGGGCCGAGTCTCGTGCCCGTGCTTCGCCCACTCAGGTATGCGGCGTCCCTCCTCCAGCGCGAAGTGACGATCAGCACAGTTCGGGTTATCCCGCTAACCCGAACTGTGTCACGCTCCATTTCGGGTTGTCGTGCGACCGCTCTGTGACGCCGTATGTCACTCCCCGGGCCAGATTGCGAGCGCACTCGGCACTATCAGGGGATGACCCGGCAGATCCGTTTCAACGCCTTCGATATGAACTGCGTCGCCCACCAGTCCTCAGGCATGTGGCGCCACCCCCAGGACCAGTCCTGGCGGTACAAAGACCTCTCTTATTGGACGGACCTCGCGAAGCTGCTCGAGCGCGGCACTTTCGACGGCATTTTCATCGCCGACGTGCTGGGCACCTATGACGTTTACGGTGGCTCCAACGAGGCCGCGATCCGCCACGGCGCGCAGGTCCCCGTCAATGACCCGATCCTCCTCGTCTCGGCGATGGCCGCCGCAACCGAGCACCTCGGCTTTGGTATCACCGCAGGGACGGCATATGAGCATCCGTATCCCTTCGCCCGCCGAATGTCGACGCTGGACCACCTCACGAGAGGCCGCGTCGGCTGGAACGTCGTCACCGGTTACCTCCCGAGCGCCGCCCGCAACATGGGCCACGAGGACCAGCTCGAGCACGACGACCGTTACGACGTTGCCGATGAATACCTCGAAGTGCTCTACAAGCTGTGGGAAGGCTCGTGGGAGGACGACGCGGTGATCCGCGACCGCGACTCGGGTATCTTCACCGACCCGGCGAAGGTGCACGAGATCGGGCACCGCGGGAAAAACTTCACCGTGCCCGGCATCCACCTCTCGGAGCCGTCGGTGCAGCGCACGCCGGTGATCTACCAGGCGGGCGCCTCACCGCGCGGCATCCGCTTCGCAGCGGGCAACGCGGAGGCGATCTTCGTCGCGTCCACGACGAAGACGGGCCTCGCGGCCACCGTCTCGCGCATCCGCGACGCCCTGGAGGAGGCGGGCCGAGACCGCTACTCCGCAAAGATCTACACGCTGCTCACGATCATCACGGCCGAGACCAGCGAAGCGGCGCAGGCGAAGCACCGCGACTACCTCTCTTACGCGAGCGAGGAGGGAGCGCTGGTGTTCATGTCGGGCTGGATGGGCATCGACCTCTCGCAGTACGACCTCGACGAGCCGATCGGCAACGTGAAGAGCAACGCGATCCAGTCGACGGTCGCCAACTTCCAGGAGGCGAACGCGGACGGGTCGGAGTGGAAGGTGCGCGACATCGCCCGGCTGGGAGCGATCGGCGGGCTGGGTCCGTTCGTCGTCGGCTCGCCGGCGGAGGTGGCGGACCATTTGCAGGAGTGGGTGGAGGAGACGGACGTGGACGGGTTCAACCTCGCCTACGCGATCACGCCGGGCACGTTCGAGGATGTGGTGGAGTTCATCGTGCCGGAGCTGCGGCGCCGCGGGGCGTATCCCGAGGAGTACGTCGAGGGAAGCCTGCGGAACAAGCTGCACGGACGTGGCGACCGGCTGCCGGAGGAACACCTCGGCGCGAGCTTCCGCTACCGGGCCACCGTCGAGGCCTGACTCCGGGGTCTTCCGGTTCCATACTCAGGATGAATGGTCGGCGTGCACCGTGATCCGCGAACCGGGGACGTCCGTCGGGCGATCCATCCTGGATATGGAACAGCATGGAGCGTGACCGGCGACGGACCGGCTGGCGGCTCGGACTGGCCGTCGGCTCCGGCCTGAACGCAAAAGCACCCCGCCGCGAACTGCGACGGGGTGCTCGATGGGGCTCAGCTCTCGAAGGTGGCGTCGAGCGTGATGTCGACTCCGGTGAGCGCCTTGCTCACGGGGCACGTGGCCTTGGCCTCCTCGGCGGCCTTGAGGAAGGCGGCCTCGTCGATGCCGGTGACCTCGCCGCTGACGACCAGCTTGATGCCGGTGAGCTTGAAGCCGCCGTTGGAGTCCGGGCCGAGCGAGACTTCCGCGCGGACGTCGAGGGCCTCGACGGTGCCGCCGGCCTGGCCGAGGACGGCCGAGAACTGCATCGCGTAGCAGGCGGAGTGCGCGGCGCCGAGGAGCTCTTCGGGGCTCGTCGATCCGTTCGCGTCGTCAGCGGCCCGCTTGGGGAAGGAGACGTCGTAGGTGCCGAGCTTCGAACTCGAGAGTTCGACCTGGCCCTCGCCGGTCTCGAGGGAGCCGTTCCAGGCAGTGCGGGCGGTACGAGTGGGCATAAGTCCTCCTTGGCGAGCGGGGAAAAGCAGTAGAACGATCGTTCTCCCCTGATGCTCCGAGCCTAGGGGGAACGCGCGTTCTCCTGCAACCACCCCAGCCGTCGCCTCCAGCCACGTTCAGCCGCTCCAGGCGCGTCGCGAGATGCCCCTTTGGTACGTTTCCGTCGGCGTGTCGCGAACCCAAGAGGGATCTCGCGGCCTCTGTCCATGGTGGGGGACGTGGCGTCACGTTTTGCCGCTGTCCGGGAACTGCTCCGTCGTCTGGGTGCCACCATCGGCTCGCGCGAGGGGCTTCGCTCGCGACATGCCGAGGAACGGACGAGATCGGCTGCCGGGGCAGGGGATCTCGTCCGTCCGGAGGCATCTCGCGACATTTCGCGAGATGTGGGGGCGGGGGTTAGGCGAGGGCGGCGCGGAGGGCGGCGGCGGCCTTGCCGACGTCGGGGGCGCTGTAGATGGCGCTGCCGGCGACGGCGACCTGGGCGCCGGAGCGCTGGACGGCTTCGATGGTGGCGGTGCTGACGCCTCCGGCGACCGAGAAAGGGACACCCGAGGAGATGCCATCGTCGAGCAGGGAATCGAGTGTGTAGCCGTCCTCGGCCTGCTCGTCGAGGCCGGCGTGCATCTCGACGAACTCGGCGCCGAGGGCGACGACCTGCTTCGCGCGCTCGGCCTTGTCGGGAACTCCGATGAGGTCGACGACGACACCCTTACCGTGCTTCTTGGCAGCGGCGACGGCGCCCGTGATCGTGCTGTCGCCGGCGACGCCGAGGACAGTGACCAGATCCGCTCCGGCCGAGAAGGCCATATCGGCCTCGAGTTCGCCGGCGTCCATCGTCTTGAGGTCGGCGAAGACGGTCTTGTCGGGGTGCGCCTGCTTGATCGCGGTGATGGCCGAGACTCCGGCGCTCTTGATGAGCGGAGTCCCCAACTCGAGGATGTCGACGTGCGGGGCCGCAGCTGCGGCGAGTTCGAGGGCGGCCTCGGTGCTGAGGGTGTCCATGGCGAACTGGAGCTTCATGGGTGCTTCTTTCTGATCGGTGGGTGGGAGCGCGGGGTGCGGTCCCGGAAGGTTTCGGATGTCACTCGAGGTTCGCGTGCCGGGGCCAGAGGTCGTCGGCGTCGAGCCCGCTCCGCTTCCACAGGGCGTGGAAGAGTGCATCCCCAGTGACGACGACGACCTGCTCGAAGAGGCCTCCCGAGTACTGGGCGGAGGCGCGGCCGGAGCGGTCGAGCTTGTCGGCGGCGGGGACGACGATCATGGCAGAGGCGAGCGCGGCGAGCGGAGAGTCGGCGGCTGTTGTCAGCGCGACGACCCGGGCGCCGGCATCGACGGCGTTCTGCGCGGCGCGGACGATGCCACCGGTGGTGCCGGAGCCGCTCGCGGTGAGCAGGACGTCGTCCGGCGCGATCGCGGGGGTGGTCGCGTCGCCGACGACGTGCACGCGCAAGCCGAGGTGCATCAGGCGCATCGCAGTCATCTGCAGCGCGAGGCCGGAGCGGCCGGCTCCGTGCACGAAGACGCGGTCGGCGTCGGCGAGGAGCGAGGCCACGCTCTCGAGCTGCTCGGCGCCGCCATCGCTGAGCGCAGTAGCGGCGGCGACGACCTCGGCGGCGATCGCAGTGAGCGCGGCAGCGGGGGTAATAGTCGGATCGGAAGTCTCGCTCATCCCTTAACACTGCGCGTTTCCGAGGGGCGGTGCCGCTCCCTGACCGAGCAGGAGCACCTACCCACTCGGGTGGGGTGGGCGGCGGCGGGTAGGCGTGCCGGGTAGGTTCGGGAAGATGGATCTCTCCGCCCCCGCCTCCCGCTCGGTGCTGCTCGAGCACGCCCGCCTGGTGGCTGAGCAGGCCGA
Organism: Rathayibacter iranicus NCPPB 2253 = VKM Ac-1602; assembly: GCF_003149025.1. Lineage (GTDB taxonomy): Bacteria > Actinomycetota > Actinomycetes > Actinomycetales > Microbacteriaceae > Rathayibacter > Rathayibacter iranicus. The sequence goes on along the minus strand of NZ_QGDV01000009.1, from coordinate 48,504 downwards.
CCGGTATGCCGTGACCCTCGAATCCGTGCTCGCCGCGCTCCGCTCGCCCCGACTCAATGATCGAGCCGCGCGCGCCGAGGCGGTCGAGATCGCGACGAACGCCCTGGTCGAGCTGCGGACCACGACCGATGAGCAGCGCAGCGCGATGCTGGAGCCGGTCGTCGGAGCCTTCGCGCGCCTCCGCGGTGACCTACGCCCACTTGTGCGCTTCGCTGACCTCGACGTGCAGTTTGTCGAGCCGCCTGCGACCGGTCGCGCGCTGCCGGGCGAGGTGGCGCACGCGGCGCGCGCGATCGTCCGGCGCGCGGTGCTCGCCTTCGTCGAGGCGGAGGAGACGCACCGGGTGCGGATCCAATGGGACTGCGACGGGTTGAACCTGCTCATCGAAATCCGGGACGACGGGCGCGGGGAACTGAGCGCGCGCGACGAGGCCCTGCGGCCGATTGCGGAGCGGGTTCGCGGGTTGGACGGCGACCTCGAGATCGCCTCGACCGCGGGCTGGGGCTCGACCCTGTCGATCCGACTGCCCCTCGACCCGCCCGCACAGCCGGACGGCCTCGAACTCGCGACTCTGAGCGGGCGGGAGCGAGAAGTACTACACCTGATCACGCTCGGCGCCTCTAACCACGGGATCGCGGCGGAACTCGGGATCAGCGAGAATACGGCGAAGTTCCACGTATCGAACCTGCTGCGCAAGGCGGGCGCGCGGACCCGCGCGGAGCTGGCTGCACTCGCCCGCTGAGGCGGCGCCTGCCGACACCTTGGGCTGTACGCCGAGGCGCCTCCTGCGCGGGGTGCCTCGGCGAGAGCGGGACGTCTCGCGCGGCGCAGACGTCAGGGGAGACCATCCCGCCGTTCACGTTGAGAGTCTCGCCCGCGACAAAGCTCGACTCGGCGGAGGCGAGGAAGACGTACGCGGGAGCCTGCTCGGCGGGCTGGGCAGGTCGGCTTATCGGTGATGCTCGACCCGAAGTCGGGCAGGCTCTCGGGATCCACACCGCCGCTGACCTGCAGGGCCGTCCAGGTCGGGCCGGGGGCCACAACAGTCACACGGATGCCCCGGGCCGCGCCGACATGCGAGGCTTGATGGTCGCCTCCCTCCCACCCCCCTTCAGCAGGACACCGTGAACCCCTTGGACACCCCGAAAACCCCCGTCTTCCCCTGGATCGGCCTGCTCACGCTGGCCGGCGCCATCTTCGTGTCGGTCACCAGCGAATTCTTGCCGACCGGCCTCATTCCTGATATGTCGCGAGATCTCGGCGTGAGCATTTCGCTGACCGGTCAGCTCGTCACGATCTTCGCCGCCACGGTCGTCGTGGCGACGACTCCGCTGACCCTGGTCACGCAGCGCTTCTCGCGCAAGAGCCTCGTTCTGGTGGCGCTGTGCACGATCGCGCTGGCGAACGTCCTCGCCGCGCTCGCGCCCACCTTTGAGCTCCTGATCGGCGCGCGCATCCTCGGCGGACTCGCACACGGCCTGTTCTGGGCCGTCGTCGCCGCCTACTCCGCGCACCTTGTCGCTCCGGAACAGCTCGGTCGGGCGACCGCGATCACGGCGGGCGGTGGCTCTGCGGCGTTCGTCCTCGGAGTGCCGGTCGGCACCGCGCTCGGGCACGCCTTCGGCTGGCGGCCGACCTTCGCGATCCTCGGCGGGATCGTGCTGGTCCTGGCGCTGATCGTCGTGCGGTTCCTGCCCGCCGTCGACCATCACGTCCCGCTGCGGACCGGCGAGATCCGGCTCCCAGCGCGCAAAGACCGTACCCTCCCGCGCGTGATCGGGGTCTGTCTCGTGATCCTGCTGGTGCTGATCGGGCACAACACCCTCTCGACCTACATCACGGCGTGGCTCGAGAACGCCTCGTTCGCTCCCGACACGGTGCCGCTGGTGCTCTTCGCGTTCGGAGGCGCAGGCGCCGTCGGACTCGTCGTTGCCGGCTTCGCGACGGACCACTTCCCCCGGGCCGGTTTCGTGGTCGCCGCTGTCGCGGTCGTGCTGGCGCTGGTGGGTGTGGCCGTCGCCGCGGGCAGCGGAGCCACGACGGCCGTCGTCGTGACCGCCGTGGTCTGGAACATCGCGTTCGGCGGCATCCCAGCGATGTTGCAAACCCGGATGCTGCGCACCTCCTCCTTCCGGCTGCGGAGCCTGGCGGCGGCCCTGCAGACGACCGCGTTCAACATCGGCATTGGCGGCGGCGCGATTGTCGGCGGCCTCGCGATCGACGCGAGCGGGCTCGATGTGCTGCCGTGGGTTGCGGTCGTGATCGTGGCGATCGGGCTGATCGTCAGCGTGATTGTCGACGCCCGGGCAACGGCGGCTGTGCGGGCAGAGGCGATCACTGGCGGCTGAGGAGCTCATTGCGTTCCAAACGAAGGAAGAATCTGTGTCGGAGCCGGCCGATCCGCGGAAACAGGCTTCGCGTTCGACATCCTTCCTTCGTTGAGAACACATCGACCTCCAGTGAAGCGGGGCGATCTCCCCCGCGCGGCCGATGCCCTGCCCCACGGCTCCCCGGATACGGTCGGACAATGACTCCGCCGCACCTGTCCCCCACCGCTCCCCGATGAGCCCGCGCACCGACGAGCCCCCGCTGTCGCTCCCGTACTACGGCGCCTCTCCCACCGCCGCCATCCGCCGCTTCTTCGCGAAGTACGCGACGTTTAGTGGGCGCGCCAGTCGCGCCGAGTACTGGTGGATCATCCTCGCCGGCACGATCGTCTCGACACTGCTGGGCCTGCTCGACGGCGCCGGGTCCGACCTCGATGTGCGGCTCACCCCGTTCCGCAGCGGCCCTGTGTACGACACGCCGTGGGTCGGAGTGCTCGCGGGCGCGATCGCCCTAGCCACCCTGATCCCGTCGCTCGCGCTGATCTGGCGGCGGCTGCATGATGTGAATTTCAGCGGCCTCTGGATCCTCGCCACGTTCGTGCCGATCGCCGGGTTCGTCTTCCTGGTGATCCTGTTCGTTTTGCCGCCAAGGCCCGAGGGGGCGCGCTTCGACTCGGAGCACAACATCCGGTAGCGGCCGTTCCTGGCCACCAGCGTCGCGGCCACTCGTCGCAGACGGTGATGATCGAGGCGGAGCTGGACCACCTCCTCTCAGCATTCGATGCGATGCGCGAGCGGGGCTTCCAGGCTTTCGAGTTCCACCGAGACGTCCAGGACCGCCACGACGCGCTGCTCCGTGGAACCTCCGATCCCCTGCTCACGGCTGTCTCCCTCCGCGCGCGGAACTTCATCACCGAAGGTTGACAGCGATGAACGCCGAGATCGACACCCCACTCCGCACCGCGGCCGACGGCTCGACGACCGGCAGGGAGCCGGTCCCCCCGCTCGACGGCACGCTGGAGTTCTCGGGCGTGGGCGACTTCCAGCACGACTTCGGCGGCTTCGCCACACGCGCGCCGTGGGCCGTCTTGCGCGCCGGCTCCACGGGCGACATCGTCACGATGATCGAGTACGCCGGCCGCAACGGCCTGCGGATCGCCGTCAACGGTCAGAGCGGCGACCCAGGTCCGCTCGAATCGCACTCCAACTACGGCCAGGCGCTGACCGAGGGCGGCATCCAGATCGACGCCCGCTCGTTCGCCACGATCGAGACGATCGAGCCAACCCGCGCGGTCGTCGGCGCGGGCGCGACCTGGGCCGAGGTCGTGGAAGCCGCCCTCAAGATCGGAGCCACAGTCCCGACCCTCCCCGACTACCTCAAGCTCTCCGTCGGCGGCACCGTCTCGGTCGGCGGAATCGGAGGCAGCGTGCAGCGCGTCGGCCTCTCAGCCGACATCGTCCGGTCGCTCGAGATCGTGACCGGACGCGGAGAGGTCGTAACCGCCTCCCGTCAGCGCCACACCGAACTCTTCGACGCGGCCCGGGCAGGCGGCGGCCAAGTCGGCGTGATCACCAAGGTCGAGCTCGACCTGGTGCCCGCCGAGTCGACGGCGACAATCCGCACCTACTACTACACCGATCTGAAGCGCTTTGTCGCCGACCAGGAGATGGTGATGAAGGCTGCACGCTTCGACTACCACTCTGGCTCGATTGTCCGGACGCCTGACGACACGGGGTGGCGCTTCGCGATGGAGTTGGGCACCTACCACTCGACTCCCGAGGCCGCAGGAGTCGAGGACCTCGAGGCGGTCCTGGGCGATGTCGCCAGCGACCGCAATCGCTTCTCACTGCCCTACCGCGACTGGGCATTCCGCGTCGAGAAGCGCATCCCGGAACTTATCGAGGGCGGCTACTGGCAGAAGCGCAAGCCCTGGCTGAGCCTGCTCATCCCGAGCGACGCGGTCGAGACTTTCATCGGCGAGTTCCTTCCCGGGCTCACTCCGGCAATCCTCGGCGCCGGCCTCTGCCTCTTCGCGCCGCTAGACCCGGGGAAGATCACGGCTCCGATGTTCGCGGTGCCCCGGGACGGCGACGGACTCGCCTTTGTCCTCGATCTGCTCGCCTTTCCCGATCTGGCCGAGCCAGGCATCGACGCCATGCTCGAGCACAACCGCTGCCTCTATGACCGTCTCGTCGCGCTGGGTGGCAAGCGCTACATCATCGGCGCGATTCCCAGGATGACTACCGCCGACTGGCGCCGCCACTTCGGGCCCGAGAGCTACGCGCAGTTCTCGACACTGAAGCGCCAGCATGACCCGAGCCACGTTCTCACTCCTGGTCAGGGATTCTTCGAGTGAGCAACCCCCTTCTCCGCGCCACTTCGCTCGCGTCCGATTCCCGATCCTGCTACGGAATGTTCCGATATGCCCGGCAGGGTACTCACACCGGGCGCGGCACGGCCAGCGGAGTCCCTGCCGTCGACGACTGACGCCCTATGCGCACCAGTCTCGCGAGACTCCGTTCACGCTGCGCGCCGTCTCGCCCGAGCCGAGGTCGACCAGCACCGTCGAGGTCGCGCTGAACCCCGGTACGTCGGGGTAGTCGTCCGGCTCGCCCTCGACAGACACCGCCTCGACCGCCAGGTACTGCCCGTTCGGCGAGAGACAGATGCCGCGAATGCGTCCGGTCGGAGAAGTGCGGAAGATCTCCGCTGTTCCGGAGGCGTCGACCCGAACCACGGAGTACTGGGTCGCCCCCGTCTCGGGGGAATGCTCCGCCTCGAGTTCGACATAGCTGCCGGAGTCGAGGAGGAGTACCTGCACGGGCGAGGCGGTCGCGCCGACCTCGGCGGGCGGAAGCGCGAGAGTCTCGACCGACCCATCGGCCAGGTCGATCAGCGATCCGGAGTCGGGATCGGCGACGACCAGCCGGTTGGCGCCCGGTACGAAGCCGCGCAGCTCCGCGTGCTGGCCGAGCGGGTTGACCGAGCCGGGGGTCAGCAGGTCGAGCAACAGCACGGTGTCATCGAGCGAATGCGTCACGACGGAGGTCGTCCCCGGCACGAAGAGCCAGTCGCGTGCCCGCAGCGGCCCGCCGTCGATCCCCAGCACGGGTACCGCCTCCCCCTTCTGATCGGTGAGGTCGTAGGAGTAGAGCGCGCGGTCGAGCGGACCGGTCGGCGTCTGTCCGCTGAACGTCCAGCCGAGCACGCCCTTCTCCGGCGAGGCGTGCAGTTCGCGGACGGTGCCCGGGCCAGGGAGCGGGATGGTCCCCTCCGAGCCCGTATCGAGGGTGAGCGTGCGGACCCGGTTCGTGTCGTCGGGCTCGATCGTCACCACGACCAGCACCGGGCCGACCACGGTGTAATCCTGGATCCGGTCGGCCGTGAACAGGACGCGGGTCTCGCCTCCGGAGAGGGGGCGGACGCGGATCGCGTCGGGCTGCGAGGGGTCATCGGCGGTGCGGTCGAGGGTGAAGAGGTCGGGGTTCTTCGTGGTGAAGGACGCGGTGAGGTCGGCGGAGGAGCCCGTCGCGGCGGAGCGCGCGCTGTCGATCCCGATCTCGTAGGTGGTGGCGTAGCGGAGGGTCTGGGCGAAGGTCAGCGTCAGGAGCCCACCGTCGAGTTCGGCGGTATGTGGGGCATCTGGAGTGACGGTGACCCGCTCGAGCGCGTCGGGCTCGACGGCCTGATCGAGGTGCAGGCGCACGCGCCCGCCGTCGCGCTCGACGATGCCGTCGGTGCTGACCTCGAGGGAGGCGACGCGCGGACCTTTCGCGATGGTCGCGGCGGTCAGCCCGCCGACCGCGAGCACGAGCACGGCGGTAGCGGCCCAGAAGATGCGGGTGAATCCGCGCAGGCGCTGCGGGGCGCTGCGTTCGTCACCGAGGTCCGAATCGCCTAGGAGGCTGTGGGAGCGGTGCTGCCGCTTCTCAGCCTCGGTGACGAACGCTGGGCCGCCGCCAGGAGGGCCGCCCTCAGGAGCGCCGCCCTCAGTAGACATAGGGCATCGCCGGCTCATCAATCGGAGTGACCGCGGCCGGCTCCAGCACGACCGCCTCCGCGCTCGTCACGCTCGGGTTCGCCTCGAATCCGCCGGTCACCTCCAACCACTGCCCCTCGCTGTAGGTGTCCGCCCAGCCGGCCCGGTAAATCGGCACGCCGACCGGCTGCGCGTCGACGGCGCAGCAGGTCACGATGAAGCGGGCTACGTAGAAGACGTTCTCGGGGTCGGAGGCGTCGGGGGTCACGAATCCGCTGACCGTCGCCGTGCGCCCGGCCAGGAACTGCTCGCTCGCGCCCTGCCGCAGCAGCGTCGCCCAGTCGCGCACGCTGAAGGAGGCGGTGTCGCCGGTTGGCGCGGCGGCGGTCGCGGCGGCGTCGACCGCGCTGGTGTTGACCTCGCGCTGCGTCGCGGTCGACGCGGTCAGCGCCGCGGGCGGGAGGACCAGCAGCGCAATAGCTGCGGCGGCAATCACGGCGGCCGGAGCCAGCACCGCCAGCCACCGCCGCCGGCCCGGCCGGTGCGTGTGCTCGTGCTCGTCGCCCTCCTCCTGTACCCCCGGCACGATCGCGAACGCGAGCACAAGCAGCACCCCCGCGAGCACCGCGAGCACCACCGAGAACACGAAGTAACGCGGGTGGATGTAGAGCCCGAGCTGCCCGGTCGCCGCGAGCCACAGGGTCGAGACCACGCCGATCAGGCTGAGGACCACGCCCTTCCAGCGGGTGAGGAGCCGTTCAGAGCGCATAGTTCACCGCCAGTCCGAGTACGGCCGACGCGAGGGCAACCAGGACGGTCACGCGCACCAGCGTCCGTGCCGAGAACGTGGTGCGGAGCAACGCGAGCATCTTGATGTCGATCATCGGGCCGAAGACGAGGAACGCAATGATGCCTCCCGGGAGGAACGTCGAACCGAAGGAGAGGACGAAGAAGGCGTCGACGTTCGAGCAGATAGAGATGACGAAGGCGAGCACCATCAACGCCAGCACCGACCAGAGCGGATCGCCGCCGAGCGTCGTCAGCACATCGCGTGAGACGCCGACCTGGATGAGCCCCGCGATCGCCGCTCCGACGAACAGGGCCGGCATCATCGCTCCGGTCTCCTCCGCGAAGAGCAGCACACTGCGGCGGGAGCGTTCGCGGACGGAGCGAGACGGCCGCTCCCCCGCCTCGCACGCCGTGCGGAACCGGTCGGTTAGCAGCGCCATCGGCTCGGAGTGGCGGCTAAAGACCCAGCCGACGAGGTTGGCGATCGCGAAGCCGCCGACGATGCGCCAGACGAGAATCCCGTCGGACCAGCCGAACGCCTGGTAAGTAGTGACGATGGTGATCGGGTTCACGATCGGCGCCGCGAGCAAGAAGGTCATCGACTCCGAGACCGACAGGCCTTTCACGATCAGCCCGCGGGCCAGCGGCACGTTGCCGCACTCGCAGACAGGGAGGAGCACGCCGAGCAGCGAGATCACGAGGCGCCGCGGGAGCGCCCGCTTCGGCAGGACCCGCAGCAGCACAGCCTCCGGCACCCAGAGCTGGACCGCGATCGAGAGCACGATGCCGAGGAAGACGAACGGCAGCGACTCGATGACGACGCTGATCGAGAGGGTGAGGAAGTCGCGGAGGGCGTCCGAGAGGGCGTCGCCGGCGGCGTCGGGGGCGAGGATCCGCGTCGCCACGAGTGCGGCGATGAGTGCGACGCCGAGGGTCACGCGCGTTCCCGTCCGCGCCGTCGCGCGGGCCGGGACGGCGAGCGCGGGTCCGGACGTCATGCTGACCCATCGTAGGCGGGCGCCGCTCGGGCGAATGCCCCGCGCCAGAGTCCAAAAGTTGTCGCACTCGCGGTCGAGTGCGACAACTTTTGGACTCTGGGCGCCGCAGGCGGGTGCGCTGAGTTGCCCAAGAAGGCTCGACATCGGGGCGGAGAACGAGCCTTCTCGGGCGAGTGAGTGTTGGCGCGGAGGCATACATGACTAGACCTGCGTCGGCCGCCGGTGGAAACCCGTCTCCGTCGCGAGCAGAGGGAACGGAGGCGTGACTGTGAACGAACGTGGTCTGCTCGAAGAGCGTGCCGAAGAACTCAAGCATCACGAACTCGAACTGTGGCTACAACGGGGTAATCACCGCGATCTGGACACAGAGCGGTTCGACGAAGGACTCGACGGTCACGATCGGCTTTTAGCCCAAAGGGCCGGCATGGTGGCGTCCCGCTTCCGCGCCGGCTCTCCTCCTCTAGAGGGGACGTGAATGCTAGCGAAGTCCCGGACTCGGTGAACAAAACTAGGCTGAGGAAGTGTTTCCTGAGATCGGTACGGCGTTTTTCGCTGGTGCTACTCTCGCCGGGATGAACAAGGATCAGGCCCGGCGGCGACATGACGATTCGCCCTCACATCGAGTACGGCGCGGCCGACACCCTCGTCGCCTTCGCCAGGCTAAAAATCTTCCGGCGGATATTCAAAGCCTCCGACACCGATAACTATTCGTAGACTCACGTTCATGTCTCCTTCAACCGATAAGGCAGCATCCGGTCCCGTCATCTACTCGATGCGTCCGAGCCCGATCATCAGGAGCGCGTACGACCCGTTCGGCGCCACATGTAGTAAATGCATAACCAGAAAGCAGCATCTATCAGAATTATCGAGAGAATATCCCAGGATATGCGCTGGGTAGTCACGAGGTTGAAGACGACTTGAAATATGGCCACTGAGGCCATGACGACGGTTGCGAAGAGCGCCGGACTAATTCGATTCTTCTTCGTCATTGGCAGCTAAACCCTGTAGGACCGACGAGGGGATAGATTCGCATTTCTCTGCCGTCTGGGCACACGCCGTTCGCGACGATGATCCCCACGATCATGGCTATCAGTGCGGCGCCAGCACCGCATCCGACTCCTCCCGTTTCCGGACCAGCGACAGCGCAAATCGACGCGATGAGAGTAGCGGAGGATCCTGTCACCAATGCTTGTTGCTCCGATCCGGAAAGTTGAATATACGGCCATGGGTCTGCGCCGCCTGGGCCTTTATACTCCTGTTCGCAAAGTGGAATCAACAGCTCCGTCAACCTCTCAGCGGAGAGGACGCCTGTCTGGGGATCAGTTCAGAAACCTTTCCTCATTGGAGTGCTCTCAGCAAATAAACGAGCCCTGTCTCCTGGGAGCTGTCTCCAAGCGCTCTGAACCTACATGAGCCGCTGCGCGCCGAGTTCGCCCCAATTCCCACAAAGTGGAAGCGCGACTCGCGCGATAAAGCGAAACTCCGGCAACGTTCGAGCCCGAGTCGCCCGAGAAGGCTCGTTCTCCGCGTCGAGAATGCGCCTTCTCGGGCAACTCAGCGCCACGAACCAGCTGTCACGAGTAACGTCCACCCCACTCCGCCAACAGTTTCCGCTCGCGGTCCTCACTCAGGCCCGCGCCGCGCCCCGGGATGTGGCCCGCCGCCGCGTCCCGCAGCGTCTCCGCCAGCGCCCGCCGCTCCAGCCCCGCAGCCTCCGCCCGCGCCGTCGAGCGCGCGTTCATGCCGCGCCACGCCGGGTCCGCGATCCACAGCGGAAGCGATCCAGGACCAGCCCACTGCTCGACGCCGTGCGCCAGCAGCCACTCCTCCGCCACGGCAATCGGCGCAGCCACACCATCGCCCCGCGCCACCGCCAGATGCTCCCCGAGCGGCACGGGGAGTCCGCACACGTTCATCATCCCGACCACCCCTCGCGACACACCGTCTACGAGCCACCCCGCCATGTCCCGCACGTCGAGCACCGACGTCGAAAGGTCCGGCGCATCGGGGACCAGCACTGAGCCGGGAACGACGGGGTGCGCGAACCGCCACGGCCAGTACGACGAACGCCCAGTCGGGTCACCGGGCCCCCCAATCAGCCCGGCGCGCGCGATCAGGGCGGGCGCTGCTCCGCCCAGCACGGCCTTCTCGCAGGCGACCTTCGCCGAGCCGTACGAGGCGGGGTCGTCGGAGGGGGGAAGCAGCTCGGCGTCCTCATCCGCGTCGACGGAGGAGTGCGACGCATACACGCTCGTGGTCGAGACGAACGTGTACACACCGCAGCGCAGGTCACGGACAGCCCTGCGCACGTGAGCGGGACGCGACGACAGGTCGATCACGGCATCCCAGGACGACCCGCTCACTACAGCAAGCGCATCGTCACGATCGCGGTCGGCCTGCACGGCCCGCAGCCCGGCAGGGACGGCCGAGCCACGCGCGAGGCAGGTCACATCGTGGCCGCGCCGCAGCGCCTCCGCCGCGAGGATCCCGCCCAGCCAGCCCGTGCCTCCCAGGATCAGCATCCTCATCCCCGCACGCTGACGTGCCCAGGAATGCACCGCTGCACCTCAGCGCCGCACCATCACGCGACGACGAACGCGTCCAGGATCAACGTCGAGCCCGTCGCGGCCGGGTTGCGCGTCGAGCCGCGGCGGATCGTCACCGTGTGTTCGCCCGCGGGCAATGCCGCGCTGGTCCACACCGTGCGCGCAAAGCGGTTCGTTGCGCTGTAGCGGTCGACGCTCGCGACGACCACGCCGTCGAGCAGCACCTCGTTGATACCCGAGGACGGCGTGAGGCGGCTCACCCAGCTGACCTGCGTGCCCGTGAAGCGGAGGGTCGCCGAGGCGCCCGTCGAGCTTGAGTACGAGATGCTCCCGCCGTTGTCGGCCGCGGAGGAGAGGGTCGCCCAGGTGCCGACGGTCGTGATCTCTGCGGCTCCGTTCTGATAGGTGCCGGCAGACGGGAGCGACGGAGTGGGCGGCGGGACCGGGGTCGCGCCGTCCGTCACCACGAAGGCGTCGAGGATCAGGGTCGCTCCGGTCGCCGCCGGGTTGCGCGTCGATCCGCGCCGCACCGTCACCGTGTGCTCGCCCGCGGGCAGTGCGCCGCTCGAGAAGACCGTCACTCCAAAGCGGGTCGTCGCGCTGTATCGATCGACCGTCGCGACCACGACCCCGTCGATCAGCACCTCGTTGATCCCGGACGACGCCGTCAGGCGGCTCACCCAACTCACGCCCGTGCCCGTGAAGCGCAGGGTCGCGGTGGCGCCGGTCGAACTCGAGTAGCCGATGCTGCCGCCGCTGTCGCCGGAGGAGGAGAGGGTCGCCCATGTGCCCTCTGTCACGATGAACGAGGAGCCATTCTGATAGGTCCCGGCGCCAGGCACGACGGGTGCCGGTGGCTCGGGCGGCGCCACCGGCTCTTCGACCAGCCAGCGCCGGAAGGTGTCGAGCATGTCCTTCTGCGTGAAGCTCGGCACGGTGTGGCCGTACTGGGCTCCGTCGGCGGAGTGGTAGGTGATGACCGCCTCCTTCGCCACAGGCTGGGCAAGCGAGTAGAGCGCGCCGCCGTGCACGTCGATGGGGACGATGACGTCGTCGTGGGAGCCGGTGATCCGCAGCCGAGTCCCGGCCCAGGACGCCTGCGGCAGGCGGGCCGGGTCGGTGGCGGGGATCGTAGAGGCATCGTTGCCGTAGGCGGGCAGCACGCGCGTGGGCTCGGTGTCCGCCATGGCGGTCATGTCGTAGACACCGCTGGCGTGGTAGGCGCCGCGGATTTCGGGGACCAGTCGGTTGCCGTAGGCCCAGCAGAGCAGGGCGCCGCCGCCGGAGTTAGAGCGGAGGAAGCTGGCGCCGATCCGCCAGCTCTTCTGCACCCACGTCACTGCGTTGGTCTGCGCGGTGATGGCGGCGCGGCTGGTCCAGATGCTGCCGCCGTAGTTGGGGCAGATGCTGATGACACCGTCGTCGACGGCCTGGTCGGCGGTGAACTGGAAGGCGCCGCTGAGCGCCGCGTAGCTGCTGCCGTTGGCGTGGTAGTACCAGTAGAAGACCTGGCCGACGCTCGCCGAGGGCGTGGCGGTGTGCGGGACGAACAGGCGAGTGCGGTCGCCCTCGATCGAGACGTCGATGATCTGGTAGGGCTTGCGGCCATAGCGGGAGTAGGTGGTGTCGCTGCGCTGAATCTCGCCGGGCAGGAGGGGGATGACGCTGTAGTCGGGCGCGGCGGAAGCGGAGGCGGCGTAGGCGAAAGCGGAGCCGAGGCCGAGAGCGGCTCCGGTGAGAACGAGTCGGCGACTGTGCTGCGGTGTTTCAGGCATGTGTGGCCCAATGCGAGAGGTGGCGACCGGCTCGGGCGGAGTGCCGGACCGGAGAGGAGCGAGGGTGACGCTGCGGGACGGTCAGGGCAACTCGCTCTTGTCACCCATTGTGGGCTATTGGACGAGACGGACGGACGTCGATGAATTTTGACTTCTGCTCCCTCCGAGTAGCGATACCCTCGTCCGGTGGACACGCCGCCGGGCTCCGCACTCGCGCCACGCGAACCCTCAATGCTGGCGCGATGGCGCCGCGATCTCGCGCCGGAGGCTCGTCACTCTTCGCCAGGCCCGGCCACGGCGCACGGGAGCCGAACGACGTCGGACGTGCCGAATCGAGCGAGACCGGCAGGTGCCTCCGAACGCGCCGCACGCCCGCCAGATAAGGGATGCGGACACCACCATCGACCCCGCCGATGCGTCCTCATGCTGGGCAGGGCCTGTCCGTTCACTCCCAGCACCCTGATCTCTCTCTGACCGTCACCCGGACGAGGATGTCCGCTGCCCCCGGCCGCTGTACCTCTTCAGGGGCACAGAGCACCCCCGCCGCCCGACTTATCGTGATCTCCGCTCCACCCCGGCACACCGGCGCGGCGCTCAGGGGAGAGGACCGACGATGGCGAACGCAGTACGACGTTCAGCCCGCCCCGTCGCGCTGGGCCTCGTCCTCCTCCTGGTGGCGGCTGTGCTCACGGTCCTCCCCGCGGTGCGAGCGCAGGCCGCGACCCTCCTCGTGCAGGAGGGCTTCGGCGGCACGAGCGTCGTCGATCCGGCCTGGCAGCCCCTCGATTCCGGCTGTCTCACCCGCGCGACCGCGGCTCCTCCATCGACCGGATCCAGCCTGGGCGTCTGCGCGAACCGCACCTCGGCCCCCGCCTCGAGCACCAATCCCGGCTTCCTGCAACTGACCGACAATCGCACGAACGCCAAGGGCGGCGCCGTGTTCAACCGGCCCATCCCCGCCATCGGCGGCCTTGATGTGCTCTTCGACCAGTACCAGTACGGCGCGAACCTCGCGCTCGCGGGCGCCGACGGGATCGGCTTTTTCCTCACCGACGGCTCGAAGACCCTCACCGCGGCAGGAGCGGCGGGCGGCGCACTCGGCTACGGCCAGAACACGACCGCCACCCCCCAGGTGGAGGGAGTGAACGGCGGCTACCTCGGCATCGGACTCGACTCCTTTGGCAACTACTCGAATACCGCGGCGGGCGGCAACGGCCTCGGTGCGGGCTGCCCCACCAGTCCCGCGGCGCCAGGCCAGCAGGCGAACCGGATCGTCGCGCGCGGTCCGGGTCAGGGCCTGTCCGGCTACTGCTACCTCCGCGGATCCGCCCCTCCTTTGCTTGGCTCACTGCGGCCGACGACCCTCCTGGCCAACACGGGTGCCCCTGCGACATTCGTCGGGCGGACCATCCGAGTCACCGTCTCCCCCGCGACACTCCCCGAGGTGGTCGTCTCGTACGGAGCGTCGGCGGGCATGTCGGCGGCGAGCCTCACCGAGGTCCTGCGGTTCACGATGACGACCGCCGCACCTCCCACGTACAAGCTCGGCTTTACCGCCTCTACCGGCGGATCGACCGACACGCACCTCATCCGCAATGTCAGCGTCTCGTCGATCAACGACCTCGGCGCCCTCAGCCTCGTCAAGCAGATCGACCGAACGACGACGCAGCCGACGGCCTACGCCGAGGGGGCGACGATCCCGTACCAGTTCGTGGTCACGAACACGTCGGCGCTCGCGTCGCTGACCGGTGTCGCCGTGAGCGATCCGAAGGCCGTCGTCAGCTGCCCCGTGACAACGCTCGCTCCGCTCGCCAGCGTCACCTGCACCGGTTCGCATGCTGTCACTGCGGCGGAGGCGCTCGCCAGCACTCTCGTGAACACGGCGACAGCCACCGCCCTCAGCGGCGCATCGACGGTCACGAGCGCCGCCTCCTCCGTCACCGCGCCGATCAGCACTCCCGTCCCCGCGCTCACTCTCGCGAAGACGGGCGCCCTCGCCGACACCAACAGCAACGCCCAGGCCGACGCGGGCGAGCGGATCACCTACTCCTTCACCGCTCGCAACACGGGGAACGTCACCCTGCAGAACGTCGCTGTCTCGGATCCGCGGGTCACCGGGATCACCCCGACCTCGACGCAGGTGGCGCCCGGTGCTACGGCGACATTTACCTCTGCCGCATACACGGTGACGCAGGCCGATATCGACACGGGCGCGGCCGTGAGCAATACGGCGACCGTCAGCGGCCGGACCCTCGCCGCCTCCCCGACGACCGTCACGGCCTCCTCGACCGCGACCACGCCGATCCGCTATGCCCCCTCGATCGGCCTGACCAAGAACGGCGCGCTGACGGGCGGCTCGACCGCGGGCGCAACGATCGCCTACAGCTTCACCGTTGCCAACACCGGCACTGCGTCGCTGAGCGGAGTGGCGCTCAGCGATCCGCGCGTCACCGTCGCCTACGGCGCATGGCCCGGCACCGCAGGGCAGCTCGGCGTCGGCCAGTCGGTCACCGCCTCCGCGACGTACACGTTGACTCAGGCCGACGTCGATGCGGGCTCGGTGCTCAACACCGCAACCGCCACCGGCACGCCGCCGACCGGCTCGGCCGTCACTGCGACCGCCGCAAAGACCGTCACCCTCACCCGCACGAACGATCTCGCTTTCACGAAATCGGCGACTCCGGCGTTTATCAGCGCCGCCGGGACCGTTGTCACATACACGTTCCGCGCGACCAACGCTGGCACCACCACCCTAACCGCCGTCGCGATCAGCGACCCCAAGAGCGGCCTCTCGACTCTGAGCTACACCTGGCCGGGCATCGCCGGCCGGCTCCTCCCGGGCCAGGTCGTCACCGCGACCGCCACGTATACGACCACCGCAGCCGACGCCAGCGCGGGCACCATTGCGAACACCGCCACGGCGACAGCGACCGGACCCGTCGGCGGTGCCTTCACCCGCACCGCGTCGGTCAGCATCTCGGTGATCCCCGATCCGGCTGCCGACACCGCCACCGTCGTCCAGGGCGGGTCGGTCGTGGTGAATGTGCTGACGAATGACGGGCCGGCCGCCACCGGCGCGACTTTCTCGCGCGTGCAGCTCTCGGCCACTCCGAAGGTCATCGGAGGCGCCACCAGCCCCGCCCCCGCCACTCCCATTCAGGGGTCGGTCACCTGCGTCGACACCGGCGCCGCCCGCGGCCAGTGCACCTATCGGCCGATCGCGGCCTTTGTCGGCACCGACGTCTTCGACTACGCGCTCTCGGGCACCTACGGCACCTGGAACGTCCGAGTGAGCGTCACGGTCACCGCGGTGAACCACCCTCCCCTCGCGCGCCCCGACCGCGTCGTCGCCAGCACCGGAGGCGCAGTCGTCACCGTCTCCCCGCTCGCGAACGACACCGACGAGGACTCGGGAACCACCCTGACTCTCGTGGGCACGAGCGCCCCCACGGGCCTGCGCGGCGCCTTCTCCTGCTCCGGAGCGACGTGCACCTACACGCCCGCTGCCGACGGCTGGACCGGCAGCATCCCGATCCCCTACACCGTGTCCGACGGCGCGCTCACGGCGAGCAGCACGATCACCGTGTGGGTCGATCCCGCCCCGCTCGCGCGCCAGGGTTTCACCGGCACCGACAGTACGAGCGGAGCGATCGGCTTCGGCGCGTGGACCCGCTCCTCGGTCGTAGCAACCCCCGTCGCGAGCTGCACGGCTACCCGGCCGAGCACGCTCGTGAGCTGGGCGCCCATCTCTGGAGCGACCAGTTGGACGCTCGAGCGCCGACTCGCCGGTGCCACTCCGGGCGCGTGGACCATCGTGGCGACGCCCGCGGCCGCCGCCACCTCCTTCACCGACGACCGCGTCGGCGAGGGCCGCAGCTACCAGTGGCGGGTCCGACCCGACCTGCAGCGCTGGCTAGGAGTCGCCTCCGCCGCCTCGACCGCCGTCGCCCAGCCGGCCGTCGCCTCCGCTGGAGGCTGCTGATGCCTCCCCTCAACCTCCCCTCTCGTCCTGCACCTGTCCTCGTGAGGGAGACCACGCCCGCACCGGGCACCACCCCATTGAAAGGAACGGTCGCCATGACCTCCACAGCACCCACCCGCCGTACCCCGTGGAAGAAGATTGCGCTCACCGGCGGAGTCCTTCTTGCCGCAGGAGCCCTCGCTGGCGCCGGCGCCTTCGCCGTCTTCACCGACTCCGGAACCGCGGTCGGCAACGTCGACGCCGGACAGACCGACATCTCGGTCACCGGAGCGTTTACCGTCGCCAACATCGCGCCCGGCGACACGGTCCAGCGCCCGATCAGCCTCGTGCTGCCGAACGCCACCAATGACGGTGACCTCGTCTCGACGGTCCGCTTCTACCAGGACGTCACCAACGACGTCGTGGGCTCCGACACGACCGAGCCGGCCCGCGTCGGCGCCTCCCTCGTCACCGGTGCGAACGGCCTCGACTACCGCCTACTGACCTGCTCCGTCGCCTGGGTCACCGCCGCCGCTCCCGCGGAGAGCGGCCCGTACACCTGTGGTGGTACCCAGACCATCACCGGCACCGGCAAGCTCTCGACCATCGGCGGAGTCGCGAACGCGGCGGACTTCACTCCGGCGAACTTCGGAATCACCCCCACCGCGACCGGGACCTTCCCCTCGGATGCCGGCGACGTGACGCTGAACACGCTGATCGAGCTCGTCCTGCCGACCGCGGCGGACAACGCCTACGAGAACGCCTCCGCGACAGTCACCTTCACTGCCGCCGCGATCCAGCGCGCCGGCATCCAGCAGTAGTCAGTCCGGTCCCACCCCCGCTTCCGTCCCGCCCGATTCGTCGGTGCGGGGCGGAAGCCCCCTCTCTTCTTCCGGAGTCACCCATGCCCCAGGCCCGCGCGCGCGGAGCCGCCCTCGCGGCGATGCTCCTCGCGCTCCTCGCGCTGGCGGTCCCCGCACCCGCGGCGAGCGCCGAGCCTGCGGACGCGCTCGACGTGCGGGAACTCTCGGCTCCGGGCTCGCTCAGCGACCTCGCGCCCGGGGACCAGGCCGAATGGGCTGCCGAGGTCAGCAACTCCGACTCCGCTGCGCACGATGTGTCGGTGGGCTTCACAGTCGATGACCGCGGCGCGCTGGCCGATGACCCGCGCAACGGCCTCCAACTCACGGTTGATCTCTGCGACTCGGCCTTTTCCGTGGTCGAGGTGCCCGCGGGCGCCGACCGGACCGTCGAGCGCTACGTCTGTCCCGGCGGCACCCTGCCCCTGGGTGCGGGTCCCGCCGCACGCCTGGGCCGCCTCGAGGGAGTGCGCCCGGTCGAGGGCGGAGCGACGGCCGGGGTCCGCGTCCGGGTGGAGTTCCCCGCGACCGCCGGCAACGATCTCGAGCTCGCGACGGCCTCGCTCCGCGTCGTGGTTCGCGCGGCCGACGCTGCGGACGGGGGCGATCCTTCGGACGGCCCAGGTGATGGCTCGACGGACGGCTCTGCTGACGGCTCCGGGCGAGCGCCGGTCGCCTCCGGTGGCCTCGCCGTCACCGGTCGCGACGTCGGCGCCGCCCTGCTCGGCGGCCTGGTGGCCCTCGGCGTCGGCGCCGCCGTGGTCGTCGCGGGCCGCCGCCGACGGGAGGGTCGCTCGTGAGGCTCCTCCGCGCTCTCCTCGCCGGTCTGGTCGGGCTCGTCGCCCTCGCTGGCCTCGCCGTCTTCGTGCTCTCGGCTCTCGGGGTCGTGCGTCTCGTGCCCGTGCTCTCGAACTCGATGGCGCCGCAGATGCCCGTTGGCTCCCTCGCGATCACCTTCCCCATCGGCCAGCATGAGGTGCGCACCGGCGACGTGATCGTCTTCACCGACCCCGACGATCCGGGTCGCCGTGTCATTCACCGCGTCACCTTCGTCTACCCCGAGACGGAGGCGGCGACCCTCCGCGGCCGCGAGCCCGGCCAGCTGGCCCTGACCACCAAGGGTGACAACAACGAATCCGCAGACCCGTGGATCGTCACCATCGCCGACACGCGCATCTGGCGAGAGCAGTCGGCCCTCCCGCTGCTGGGTTGGCCGAGCATCGCGCTCGCGCATCCACAGGCGCGCTTCGCCCTGTTCGCTGCGGGCGGCGCGGCGGTCATCGCCGCTGTCCTCGTCGCCATCTGGCGCCGACCCGTCGAGGTCGCCTCGTGAGCGGGCATCGCACGGTGCGCCGGCGCGTCGTCTCGCGCACGGGGGTCATCGCGCTCATCTCCGGTGTGCTCGTGCTCACCGCCGCCGTCACCGCCGCGGCGGTCTTCCTCGACCGCGGCACGGCAGGTGCCGGGGTCGCCTCCGGCACCGTGATCGCCGACGTCGACGCCACCGGAGCGACCACCGTGCCCGTTCCGCTCACCGGCCTCCTCCCGGGCGGCACCGCGCAACGTCTGCTCGACCTCACCCACACCGGCACCGTGCCTATGTCGGTACTCCAGCTCGAGACGAGCACGGCGACCGACAGCTCCAACGGCCTCCAGCTCGCTGTCGAGCGCTGCTCGCTCGCCTGGTCCGCCGACGCGACGACCTGCGCCGGCACGGTGAGCACGGTCGCCGCCGACCGCCCCTCCTCCGCTCGCCTCGACCTCCCCGGCTCCCCCGCTCTCGCGGTCGGAGCGACCGACCACCTCCGCCTCACCCTGCGCCTAGCGGAGTCGGCGCCCTCCTCCGCGCAGTCCACCTCCACGACCCTCACAGTCACCGTCATCGGCATCCAACGCCCGGGCCGCCACCTCTAAACCCCCTCCCGTGTTCGCTGAGGTGCCCGAGAATGCTCGCGACACGCCGGAGGGAACAGCCATCTCGGGCAGCTCAGCGCAGGCTGCCCCCGGATGCTTCACTGGGAGGATGATCGACCGTGACGGCCATATCGCCGACTTCAGCGAGTTCCTGACCGCCTCGCCCTCCTCCTTTCACGCTGCGAGTGAGAGCGCGCGTCGGCTCGAGGTCGCCGGATTCACGGGGCTGGACGAGACGCAGGCGTGGCCGACCGCGCCGGGGCGCTACTACGTTCGCCGTGACGGCGCCATCATCGCCTGGCACCTCCCGGCGGGAGCCGACGCGGTGACGCCGTTCCGCATTCTGGGCGCGCACACCGACTCGCCCGGTTTCACGCTCAAGCCGCGGCCAACGATCGGATCGAAGGGCTGGCTGCAGGCCGGGGTCGAGATCTATGGCGGGCCGCTGCTGAATTCGTGGCTGGACCGCGAACTCGAGCTGGCCGGCCGCGTCATCGCGCGAGACGGCAGGGAACTGCTCCTGCGCACCGGCCCGTTCCTGCGGATCCCGCAACTCGCCATTCACCTCGACCGGTCGGCTAACGAGGGCCTGACCCTGGACCGGCAGAAACACACCGTCCCTGTGTTCGGGATCGGCGACGCGTCAGAGGTCGACCTGCTCGACCTGCTCGCCGCGGAAGCAGGGCTCGAGGACGCCGAAGACATCGCCGGCTACGACCTCGTCACCGCCGACACGCAGGAGCCCCGCCGCTTCGGTCTCGACGAGGCGTTTCTCGCGGCCGGCCGGATGGACGACCTCAGCTCGGTGCACGCCGGCCTCGTCGCACTCCTCACGGCGAGCGCCGAGACGCAGACTGCGACGCCCCACATCAGCATGCTCGCGGCGTTCGATCACGAGGAACTCGGCTCCGCGTCGCGATCCGGCGCAAGCGGTCCGTTCCTTGAGGACGTGCTGAACCGGATCGGCGCGGCGCTCGGCGCGGGCGTCGAGGAGCGCGCCCGGGCACTCGCCGCCTCGTGGTGCCTCTCGGCGGACGCAGGCCACTCCATCCATCCCAACTACCCCGAGAAGCACGACCCCGTGAACCAGCCGGTCGCCGGCGGCGGGCCGCTGCTCAAGATCAACGCCTCACAGCGCTACGCCACGGATGCCCGAGGCACGGCGCTCTGGGCGAGCCTGTGTGCGCGAGCTGACATCGAGTACCAGGAGTTCGTCTCGAACAACACCGTCCCGTGCGGCTCGACGATCGGCCCCCTTACCGCGACCCGGTTGGGGATCGCCACGGTCGACGTGGGGGTGCCGCTTCTCTCGATGCACTCGGCGCGGGAGCTGGCGCACGTGGACGACCTGATCGCGCTGACGCGGGCCATCGGAGAGTTCTTCACTCCGACAGCGTGAGCCGACGCCCTGGCCGCCGTAGAGCTTGTGCGCGAGATCGGCCTGCCGCGAGTGTCCGAAAGTTGTCGCACTCGGTGCCCACTGCGACAACTTTTGGCTTCTCGCGGCGGGAGTCAGCGGTAGACGCTCCACTCCTTCTTGACGATCCGGCGCTCCTCGCCGTCGACCGCGACGATCCACTCGCCGTCCTTCTTCGCCACGACGCGACCGCGGAGGTACTGGGGCTCCCAGCCATCGGCCTTGTGCACCCACTTCACGAACCGGGCGAACCGCCCCGGCGCTACATCGTCCCTCGACATCTCGACTCCCCTCTCGTCCGGCGGGCGTCGACCCTCCGCGCGAGAGCCCCTCGAACGCGAGAACCTGTGAGGTCGCGAAGCCGGTATACCGACCGTAGATCGGCCCCGCGGAGGAGGACGAGGGCATTGACTGATTGACAATCATCTGTCAGGGCAGCGTCTCAGCCCCCAGCGTCGAAGAGGACGTGGGGGCGTCCCCTATCAACGATCACCCGCGCGCGCACCCCGTAAACGTCGGCGATCAGCGCCGGAGTCAGCACCTGCTGCGGAGTGCCGCCCGCGACCACGCGCCCCTCCCGCAGCACCAACAGGTCGTCGCAGAAGAGCGCGGCAAGGTTCAGGTCGTGCAGCGCCACGATCGTCGTGACGGGCAGTTCCCGCACCAGCGCCAGCAGCTCAAGCTGGTGCCGGATATCGAGGTGGTTCGTCGGCTCATCCAACAGCAGCTCTCGCGGCTCCTGAGCGAGGGCGCGGGCGATGTGCGCGCGCTGACGCTCGCCACCCGAGAGGGTGCGCCAGAGGTGATCGGCCTTAGCGAGCAGGCCGACATGTTCGAGCGCGCGCTCGATAGCGCTGAGATCCTCGGCGGAGTCGCCGCCCAGGAGGGAGCGGTGCGGGGTGCGTCCGAGCCGCACGACGTCGCGCACCGGCAGGTCCGCCTCCGTTTCGGCCTGCTGCGTGACCGTGGCGACCGCTCGCGCGACCTCGCGTCGGCGCAGGGTAGAGAGCACCGCGCCGTCGAGGGTGACCGCCCCCGCATCCGGCGCGGCAACACCCTGTAGCAGCCGCAGGAGCGATGACTTGCCGGAGCCATTGGGCCCGAGCAGACCAACCGTCGATCCTGGCCGCGGTCGGAGGGTGACGCCGTCGATGACGAGCCGCCCGCCCCGCCGCCACGAGACACGGTCGGCCTCAAGCGTCACGAGTGCCCCCGGCGGAGCAGCAGCAGCATGAACACCGGCACGCCGACGAGCGCCGTGCCGACCCCGACGGGGAGCGGCGTCGGCGCGAAGACGACCCGCGAACCTGCGTCGACCCACACCATGAAGACCGCGCCAAGCAGGATGGTCGCCGGGATCACCCGGGAATGCCGCTGCCCGAACACGAGTCGCGCCGCATGCGGCAGCACCAATCCCACGAAGCCGATCGCGCCCGCGATGCTGACCAGGGTCGCCGTCAGCAGCGCCGTCACAACAAGCAGCAGGAGCCGGGTGCGCACGACATGCACGCCGAGCGAGGCGGCGACGTCCTCACCGAATGCGAACGCGTCGAGAGTGCGCGCGCAGGCGAGACACACCAGCGAACCGGCCAGTACGACGGAGCCGCTCAGCGCCACGTCGTCCCAGCGCATCGCCTCCAGCGAGCCGAGCAGCCAGAACATCACCCCGCGCGTCTCGTCCGAGTCGGCGAGCGCGAAGACGATCAGCGAGGTGAGCGCCGAGAACAGCTGTGTGCTCGCCACCCCGGCCAGAATCACTCCTGACGTGTCGCCCGACGAGAACCGCGTGAGCAGCAGCACGAAGCCGAACGCGACCAGCGCGCCGACGAAGGCGCCTCCGGAGAGGCCGATCGCGCCGCCGCCGACGCCCAGCACCCCCACCACGACCGCGCCCGTCGATGCCCCCGACGAGACACCGAGCACGAACGGGTCCGCGAGCGGATTGCGCAGCAGCGACTGCAGGATCACGCCGCACACACCGAGTCCCGCCCCGCAGGAGGCAGACACGAGCGCGCGCGGCAGGCGCTCCTGCCAGACGATCGCGTCCTCGGCGCTGCGGACGGGGATGTCCGCGAGCCCGAGGTGGTTCAGCAGGATGTCGCGCACGTTCACGAGCGAGACGTCCGCCGGACCGAGTGTCACCGCGACTCCGACCGAGAGGGCAAGCACGAGGAGGCCGCCGACGACGAGCGCCGCCACGACCACTCCCCGCTGCGGCCGGCGCAGCTCCCGCTCGAGAGCCGCGGCGGTCAGAGCGTCGCCCCGTTCGAGTCCCACCACGCGCGAATCTTGTCGAGGGCGTCAACGAAGCGGATGGAGGGGTTCAGTTCGGCGCCGTGCAAAGCGATGTAGCGCTTATCGCGCACCGCGGGCAGGGTGCTCGTCAGTGGGTCGCTCTCGAGGAAGGCGGTCTTGTCGGCGAGGCGATCGCCGGGAAAGCGGTCGCGTTGCAGGTCACCCAGCACCAGGATGTCCGGGTTGGCCGCGACCAGGTTCTCCCAGCCCTCCGCAGCCCAGTCGGCGGTGCGGTCGGAGTAGACGTTCGTCATTCCGGTGGTGGTCGCCAGCATCGAGGCGAAGTTATAGCCGCCCGCCATGTAGGGGACCTTGGTATCGGCGAACCAGAACGCGACCGAGCGACCGTGGAAGTCGACGCCCTCCGTGGCGGCCGCCGCCCGCGTCTGCAGCTGCGCGATGAGCGCGTCGCCGCGTCCCTGCACGTCGAAGACCGTGGCCAGCTCGCGGATCTCCTGGTACAGGACGTCGACCGTGAGCGGGACCGTGCGCGTGCCGGTGCCGCCGTTGACGCTCACCCCGTTGTCGCAGTCGGAGGGTGCGAGGTAGGAGCCGATGCCCGTCTCGGCGAGCCGGTCGCGCGAGGCGACTCCCTCCGCGGCGTAGTGCCGGCCGAAGGAGGCGGTGACGAAGTCGGGATTGGCGTTCAGCAGCACCTCGTACGTGGGCGCATTGTCGGCCAGCCGCGGCACCTTCTCGTTGGCGGCGGCGAGGGTCGCGAGCACGGGGTCGGTCCAGGAGGCAGTCCCGACCATCCGGTCCTCGAGGCCGAGGGAGAGCAGGATCTCGGTCGAGTCCTGATCGAGCGAGACGACCCGCTGCGGAGCCGCCGCGACGGTGGTCTGCACGCCGCAATTGTCGAGGGTCACCGGGTAGCTCGTGGAGCCCTCGCCGACAGCGGCCGTGCTCGCGGGTGCGACCTGCTCGGAGGCGCCGCAGCCGGTGAGAGCCACCAGGGTCAGAGCGGTGAGAAGGAGGGCGACAGGGCGGCGTCGATATGTGGACATGGATCTCCTGGAGTGGTCGGCGCGCGTGCGCGTGCGCTGTGAAGCGTTCCGACGGGGGTGCCGGTGCACAGCGCGGGTAAGCCTAGCCTTACCTCTCTTTACCCGTCAATGCGCGCCAACTATTTCGCGCCATCCCAGCGTCCTGGCGCTGAGGCGCCGCTTTTCTGGCCTCGTCTTCGCGACGAATCCGGCACTCGCGGATCACCGCTGCCCCGCGCGGAACCCTGCGCGGCGCAAGAACAGGCCCCGGCGCAGGCGCGGACAGGCGGGACACGAGCTGCCACGAGGACCCTCAATTGGGGGCACACAATGCGACAGCTGGTCTTCCCCTCGGCGCACGAGCGCGCAATCCTGGACTCCGGCGGTCGGTCGGGCTCCTCCGCCGGGGGCCCATCGCGACCCCGAGACAAGGAACTCTGCTCCGTGCCCACCCCCTCCGCAGCGACCGCCACAAGCCGACCCGCGCTGGTGCGCAAGGCCGATGCCGCCGGCTACCGCCCCGAAATCGAGGGACTGCGCGCAGTCGCCTCACTCCTGGTCGCGACCTTCCACATCTGGCTCGGGCGGGTCTCCGGAGGCGTCGACGTCTTCTTCGTCGTCGCCGGCTTCCTCACCACGGTCACGCTCGTCGGCCAGATCCGCCGCTACGGCCGCGTCCGACCGATCGCCTTCGTCTCACGGCTCGCCTCGCGCCTGTTCCCCGCGGCGGCCGTGGTGCTGGTCGCGGTCGCCGCGCTGGCCCCGGTACTCCTACGCCCCTCGCAACTGCTGCAAACCTTCACCGAAGTGCTCGCATCGACCTTCTACGTCGAGAACATCGCGCTCGCGCGGGCCGGGGTCGACTACCTCGCGCAGGACGACTTCCACTCGCCTGTGCAGAACTTCTGGGCGATGTCGGTGCAGGGGCAGTTCTACGTGATCTGGCTCGGGCTGGCCGTGATCGCCGCGGTGATCGCTGTGCTGCTGCGACGTCGCGCTCACGCGCTGCGGATCCTCCTGATCCTCGTCGCGGCGCTCACCGCACTCTCGTTCGCGTTCTCGGTGGTGCGAGTCGGCATCGACCAACCGACCGCCTACTACAGCACCCTCGCCCGTTCGTGGGAGTTCGGCCTCGGCTCGCTCGCCGCGCTCGTGCTGCCGGGCCGCACGCTGCCGACCGCCCTGCGGGTGGTCGCCGGCTGGCTCGGGCTGATCGGAGTCGTCACCTGCGGTGTCGTGTTGCAGGTCTCGACCGCGTTCCCTGGCGCGGCGGCGCTCTGGCCGACCCTCTCGGCGGTGCTCGTGCTCGTGGCGGGCACCGGCCCGGCTCCGACTTTCGGAGTCGCTCGACTGCTCGCCCTGCGCCCACTCGTCTGGCTGGGCGGCATCAGCTACGGCCTCTACCTCTGGCACTGGCCGATCCTCGTCTTCTGGCGCGAGAGCACGGGCGAGGATCCCGGCGCCCTCGCCGGTCTCGGGATCATCGCCGCCGCGATCCTGCTCGCCACGCTCTCGAAGACCTTTGTCGAGGATCCGCTGCACCGCCGCGCACCCGCCGACCGTCCGCGGCGAGTCCGTACGCTCGCTCCGGTGGCCCTGCTGAGCGTTGCCGCTCTCGCCGGAGTCGCCGCCCTCACCGGCACCAATGGTGCCATCGCTGGCGACCTCTCCCGGGCACACGAACTCCCCGTCTCGACAGAGGGCTGTGTCGGTGCCGCCGCCCTCGAGAACGCCGAGGCCTGCGCCGCGACGCGATCGTGGACGACGAGCCTCCCCGCCGTCGACGCCTCCGAGGACGGCTCCGCGCTCAACACCGACGAGTGCAGCACCGGCAACTCGGGCATCGCCCTCAAGGAGTACCGCTTCGGCGACCCGACCGGACGCCGGGTGCTGCTGATCGGCAACTCCCACGCCGCGTCCTTCTTCCCGGCGCTGCGCATCGTCGCCGAGGAGCGGGGCTGGGACCTGCACACCTACTACAAGACTGGCTGCGTCTTTTCGACGGCCGAGCGCCGCGACGACTCCGCCCCCTCACGCCGCTCCTGCGCCATCTGGAACGAGTCACTACAGAAGGCGCTGGCCACGCAGGACCCGTACGACCTGATGGTCACGGCGTACTCGGCCAAGAAGTCAGTCTTCGTCGACGCCTCGGGCACGCCCGACGAGCAGTCGGGGATCGACGGTTTCCGCGAGTCGTGGGCGCCGCTGATCGCCCGCGGAACGACGGTCGTCGCGCTGCGAGACAATCCCGTCCTCCCGTCCCTGTCTCTGCTCGCCTGCGCCGAACGGCCAGAGACCGCCGAGGACTGCCGGATCCCGCTCGACGAGGCCTTCGCCGACCGCGAGCTGATGGCCGCCGCCGCCGAGGGCTGGCCGGGCGCCGCCGCCGTCGATATGACGCGCTGGTTCTGCGACGACGACGGCTGCCCGCTGGTGATTGGCGGGGTGAAGGTCTACCGCGATCTCGGGCACCTCACTGAGACATACGCGCGCACGCTCGCGCCGTACCTCGGACGTGCGCTGGAGCCGCTGCTGAACTGAGCGCTCGGGCGCGGCGTCCGGGACGGTGTCGCCCGCTCCGTTCTGGGGAGGTGTCCTGCGGGAACCCATGCAAGACTATTTATATGAACAGGGATCCGCGGACCTGATGGGCCACTCGCACGGCGTTTCGGCCGGCTCCGCTGCCGCGCGGCACCGGCGTCCGCTCGTCGCCGCTTTCATGCTGACCGCCGTGTTCATGGTCGTCGAATTCGCAGTCGGAGTCTCGACGGGGTCGCTCGCGCTCCTCTCGGACGCCGCGCACATGGGCACCGATGTCCTCGCGCTCGGGATGTCACTCGCGGCGATCACGCTCGCCGCGCGGCCTGCCGCGAAGGGACGTACCTACGGCTCCTACCGCCTTGAAGTGCTCGCGGCCCTCGCGAACGGCCTGTTGCTGTTCGCAGTCGCCGGCTTCGTGATCGTGGAGGCGGTGCGGCGCTTTGCCGAGCCGCCCGCGGTGCACGGCGGTCCCCTCCTGATCACCGCCGTCGTCGGACTCGCGGTGAACCTGCTGAGTCTGCGCCTGCTCTCGGTCGGCGCGAAAGAGAGCATCACCCTCCGCGGAGCCTCGCTCGAAGTGCTCGGGGACGCGCTCGGCTCGGTGGGCGTGATCGTCGCCGCGATCGTGCTGCTCAGCACTGGCTGGGCCTGGGTCGATCCGATCGTCGGCGTGCTGATCGGGCTGCTGATCCTGCCGCGCACCTGGTCGCTGACGCGGCAGGCGCTCGGGATCCTGATGGAGTCGGCGCCCGCGCACGTCGACCTCGTGGCCCTCGAACGCGATGTCTGCGCCGTGCCGGGAGTGCTGGCGCTGCACGATCTGCACGTCTGGACGATTACCTCCGGTATGGAGAGCGCCAGCGGTCATGTGGTGGTCGCTCCGGACGCCGACTACCGCACGGCGCTCGGGCGGGTACTCGCCATTCTCCGCGAGCGCCACGGCATCGAGCACGCGACGATCCAGTGCGAGCCCGAGGCGTTCCCGGAGTCGACACACCGGCCCTGAGCCGCTGGGCGCCCCGCCGCCCCGAGTGACCGCGCCCACTGTCCAAAAGTTGTCGCACTCGCGGTCGAGTGCGACAACTTTTGGACAGTGGGCGCACTGCACGCGTCAGTGCGTGGCGGCCGCCGTGCCGCGGCGGCGGGACACGCCCATCACCACGGCCGCAACGATCAGCCCCAGCACCAGGCCGAACACCATCGAGACCGCGGTGTCCGCGAGCCAAACGATGACCGGGCCGGCCGCCTCCACTGCGTGGGTGACGGCATGGACCAGGTCGGAGGGTGCGTGCCAGAACGTCTCGGCCAGGTTCGCGACGACGAGATGGCCACCGACCCACAGCATGGCCAGCGTGCCGACGATGCTGATCGCACGGAAGACGGCGGGCATCGACGCGACGATCCTCACTCCCGCGCGCCGCACGCCCCTGGCCGCGTTCTTCATCATCCCCAGGCCCACATCGTCGATCTTGACCAGCAGAGCGACCGCGCCGTACACGAGCAGGGTCATCCCGAGCCCGACGATCGCCAGCGCGCCGAGCGTCGGACCGACTCCAAAGTCGGGGTCGAGGCCGTCGAGCGCGATCAGCATGATCTCGGTGCTCAGGATGAGGTCGGTACGGATGGCGCCGAAGACGAGCTTCTTCTCGTCGCGCGCCTCAGTCTCGCCCGCCGCGTGGTGCACGCCGAACCACTCGAGCACCTTCTCCGCACCCTCGAAGCAGAGAAACCCGCCGCCGAGGATCAGCAGGTACGGCAGTACCCAGGGCGCGAACGCCGAGAGCAGCAGCGCCACCGGAATGATGATGACGAACTTGTTGAACAGGCTCCCGAGCGCGATCCGCCACACCACCGGCAATTCGCGGGCCGGGGTCAGCCCCTGCACGTACTGCGGAGTCACTGCCGCATCGTCGATCACGACACCCGCCGTCTTGGCGCTCGCTTTGAGGGCAGCGGTGAGGATGTCATCAACAACCGCCAGCAGGCCGACCGACATATGCGTCTCCTTGAAGTTCCGGGGTGAGAGGGTTCACAGTATCGCGCGCCGTCGACTCCGCGGGTTCGGCCTACCTCGACCCGATCGCGTGAGCGATACAACCGCGCGCTACATGCCGGTGCCGCTCCCTGACCACGGTGGAGACGACTCTCGCGGCGCACTCGGCACGGCCAGCACATCTTGCCGCGCGAGAAGATCGTCTGACACCTCCACTGCGGCATTCCGCGCCGAGGATAACCTTGCGCTAGGCCTTACGGCTGTGAAGTTCATGCATTATCCCTTCGTTACCCACCTGATTACTCATGAGCATTGCATGGCCTTTTGATGTCGCTTGCGCATCATCATGAGCACGACTACGCTAGATCAAGTTCAGTTCTCTACACAGAACGTGACCGGGGGGTCGTGTTGAGTTGCAGTGCCGTCTTCTGCGAAGCGCCGAGGAGAACGTCTCGGTCCCATGAGGACCCTTCGCGGCATATGAGTGCCCTTCTAAAATCGAGCGGCACCCGCATCGTCTTGCTCAACTCCGTTCGCTATTTCGTGTGCGCGTTCGATAAGCCGTCCGTCGTGCTACCCCCTCTCTTTTCCCACCGAGAAGCTCATAAGGTCGTCGTATCATAACTACGAAACTGGTCATCTTCGACCTCGACGGAACCATTATCCGCAACTCCACGGCAGCGCAGGCGATTTCGCTGGCAGCGGGAACTCTCCCTGAGGTTCAACTTCTCGAAGCCGAATACCACGCAGGCCACATAGACAGTCTGCAATTCTCGCTTCGAGCGCTCGAGCTGTGGGGACCGGATCACCTCACGTACTTCAGTGACGCGTGGGCGAGTGCGCCAAAGATCGATGACCTGGATGCCGCCATCTCCGGTCTTCGCAGCCTCGGAATCGTCACCTGCCTGCTCACGATGGCGCCAGAGGAGTTTGCGCGCCTTGTCGGCAATTTCGATCATATTCATGGCTCGCAATACGGAACAAAGATCCTCAACCCTGAAGACAAGCCCCGCATCGCTGCGCAGATCCAGGCCGCGATCGGCGCTGATGATGACGACGTCGTCGCTCTCGGCGACTCCGCATCAGATGCGCCTCTTTTCACAAAGTACACGCGAACGATCGCTGTCAACGCCACCCAGGATCTGCTTGTACTCGCGCGGCATCCATATTCCGGCTCGAGTGTGATGGATGCGCTCGCACTCGAAGTCGATCTCCCTCACAATCAGGGACATCGTGCAGCATGATCCTTGCGGCATGTTCTGCCTTTGAAGCCAGCCATCCAGGATCGTCTCAACGGATACTCGCCCTGATGCCGTCAGTCACGAAACTGTGCCGCTGCATCGACGGATCGTTCCCTGACGGGGAGGTTTACGCTCAGCTTCCAGAGCGGGCGGATGGAGTCCACGTGGTGATTCTCCAGTCGCTGTCCGGCGCAGAGGAGGACTGTCATAGGGCCCTGCTCGCCCTCCTCGCCGCTGTGCGCGCCTACCGCCAGTACGGTGCAGCGGAAGTGACCGTATTCGTGCCACACCTTCCTTACTCCCGAGAGGACCGCCCGATTGACGGAGAGTATCGATCGACAACGGCTACGCTCGTCGCGGATCTCCTCCGAGTCGCAGGGGCAGACCACATCGTGACGATTCAGTCGGGCTCCGTCGACTTACTGTCGAAGGCCTACAGACCGCTTCGTCTGTCCCAAGCGTCAGCGGTGGACTTCTTCCGTTCGAGGGTGTCGAGTTCCGGCTTCAATAGCCCCGTGCTCGTCGCACCGGACGCTGGTTCGGCGGGGCTGGTAGGCGACGTGGCCCGAACACTCGGACTCGACTACGTGGTGGCCGAGAAGCGGCGGCTCGGAGCGTCGACCGTGACGGTGACGCTTGAGGTCACCGGAGACAGTCTCGCCGGGCGTGACTTTTTTATCCTTGATGACCTCATCTGCAGTGCCGGCACCGTTACGAAAGCAGTGGAAGCCCTCGAAGCGCTCGGGGCATCCAGGATTCGTGCGGCTACGGCTCACCTTCGACTGACGGATATCGGTCGGAATCGAGTCTGTGCGCTTCTCAGCGACGGGCGACTCCAGGCTCTCGACGCTCTTGACACGTACCCCGACCCTTCCCTCGCCCTCGTGTCGACCACGTCCTTCGTCGAGGGATGCACCGAGCAGCTGCGACGACTACTGGCGCCGCCGCCCCTCCGCGTCGACCACGGCTCTCACGAAGGAGTGTGCGCATGACGCGCCGACTCCGACTGTCGATATCGGTCCTGTGTGTCGACCAGACGCGTCTCGAGCAGGAGCTGACGAAGATCGCGGCTCTGGGTGTCGATCGTGTGCACATCGACGTCATCGACCCGTCTTATGGCAACGTCGGATTACCGCCCGAGCTGATCAGCGACCTTCAGGCACGCCTGACCATGCCCGTGGACGTGCACGTCATGCTCGCCGAACCCGAACACCTCCTCCCACTGATCCTTGATCGCCGGCCCGCTGCCCTCTGTCTCCATCAGTGCTCATTGACGCCGAGGGCCATCTCGATGGCAAAATCTGCCGCTGAATCAGGCGTGGAGGTCGGATTGGTGCTGGACGGCGACGAGCGTGCCGAACCGTGGGTCGTGGACGCGGTCGAGCCCCAACGACTGACCGTGATGAGTGTCGTGCCCGGAGGAGTCGGGCGCCCGTTCCGTCCAGAGGCGGTGAACACTGTTCGAGCGGCGGCCTCGTGGGTAGGTCGCTCCTCCGTTCGCCGCGTGGAGGTAGACGGTGCGATCAGTCCTGAACGCGTGACATCACTTCTCGATGCGGGAGCCGATTCGTTCGTTCTCGGCAGTTCGGTTTTTCCCGTGCGCGAAGCGTTTCCGAACCGCCTTGCCGAGCTGTGGGCAGCGGTGGAAGACCGACCAGAAAAGGAGAATCGTCAATGACCACGCACACTGCGGATTTCGGCGGCGTGAGCAGGGATCTCCCTGTGGTTCCGGTATCGGAGACGGTGAGCGTCGCCTTCCTGAAGCTCTACGGCGATGTCGAGTTGACCGAGCATTGCGCCGACCAGCTGAGCGTCATGCTCATGTCTGATGTCGATGTGCTGCTCGCCGGAGAAAGCGGCGGAATACTGCTCGCTCATGCGATCGCCCGACGTCGAAGTCTCAGCTATGTGCTCGCGCGCAAGAAGAGGCGACCCACTATGCGTCAGCCGCTCGCTGTGTCACTCCAGACAATCGGCACCGCTGGCGAGCAGATGCTGTTCATCGACGAGGGAGACACGGCGAAGCTTCAGGACACTCGTGTCGCGATCGTCGATGAGGTCGTCAGCAGCGGGGCAACTGTCACCGCGCTGAAGACCCTCGCTGATCAGGCAGGCGGGCACGTCGTCCAGGTACTCGCGATCGCGACCGAGGGCGATGAGCGCAGCGATGTTGACGTACTGACGCACCTGCCGCTCTTTCCGACTGAGCCACGGTGACGGCGACTACCCGCGCCGAAATACAGCCGCAGACTCGCCGTCATCGCGCGGGTCTGTGGTTACTGTGCGGCATGCAGTTGCTGGTCGCGATGGAATTCTCGATCATCAATATTGCGATCCCCAATCTCCAGGACACCTTCGGTGTCAGTCCAGCTCTCTCTCACTGGGTCGTGACGGGTTACGCGGTCGGGTTCGCCGCGCTCCTCTTCTTGGGTGGGCGTGCCTCAGAACGCTGGGGCCCCAAAAACGTGATTCTCTGGGGCATCAGCGGGTTCACCATGACGAGTCTGCTCGCCGCGCTGGCCTGGTCTTTCGACGTGCTGATCGTCGCGCGGGTTGCGCAGGGAGCATCCGCGGCGTTGGTGGCCCCATCAGCTCTCGCCTTCCTCACCCAGCTCACCAGTTCCGCGGAACGGCCGAGGTGGCTCGGGATGTGGGGGGCAGCAGCCTCAGCAGGATTCGCCGCCGGCGTCGTCCTCGGTGGCGTCCTCGTCGGAGTGACCGGCTGGCGGAGCGTCTTCGTCTTCTGCACGATCCTTGCGGCGACGCTCGGGGCCGCCGCCGCCTCGATCCTCCCCCGCATGAGGGAATCCGGTGAGCGAGTCGACATCATCGGTGCCCTGCTCTTTGCGACGGCCAGCATCAGCCTGGTCGCAGTACTGTCCTTGCTGAGTAACGAATCCAGCCGAGGACCGTGGCTCCTCGGCCTCGCCGCCGTCGCTCTCTTAGGATTCGTGTCGCTCTCTTATCAGCAGCGGCGGACCCCGAACCCCTTAGTGCCGCCCGAGCTTCTCGCCCGCCGATCGGTACGCGCTGCCGCAGTGCTCAGCTGTGCAGCCCCGCTGTCGGGCGGGGCGATGGTCTACTTCGCCTCCATCTATATGCAGGACGTCCTCGGGTGGTCTCGGTTCGCCTCCGGGTGCGCGTTTCTCCCAGACGCGGCGGCGGCTGCGGCTGGCGCGTACGTCGCACCGCGTCTTCTGCGGGCAATCGGCCCCCACAGGGCCGCGTTCAGCGGGTTCATTGCCATGGCGCTCGGCCTGGTGACCCTGTCGGTCTCGGTCGACCACGGGTTCGCCGCACTCGTGCAGGTCATTGTCGGCACGAGTCTCGCGGGCTTCGGCCTCGTCCTGTGCGGTGTCGTGGCTATCGTCGTCGGTTCTCGTGGACTTCGGAGCGGAGAACACGGAGCCTCCGCAGGGATTCTCACGGCCGCCCAGCAGTGGGGAGTCGCAGCCGGCCTGGCACTCGCGTCATCACTCGTGGAAATCTCGGCGCAGCTCCAATCCGGCACTCTCGGCGGCGGAGTGATTGCACTGATGGCGGCGACAGCCATAGCCCTTGTCGATCTGAGGAAGCGCCTGCACGCGCGACGTCCCGCGCGACCGAGCTGATCGCCGACGCGCTGTCGGCGGGCGGCCGCGTCCACTGTCCAATAGTTGTCGCACTCGGCGCCGAGTGCGACAACTATTGGACACTGGACGGGCGTTCCGGCACTCGGCGTCGAGCGCGAGCCGCTCAGCGTTCGAGCGCGGGCGGATGGTCGCCGTGCCGGTGCACGATCCGCCACCCCTGCCCGTCGATGCGCTGAAAAACATGCGTCACTCGGATAACGAGCGGACGCACCTCTCCACCGTGGAGCCGGGTCGTCCCGGTCTCCCGACCCACCGTGTATGCGAGGTCACCCGAGGTGTACACCACCTCATAGTGGGGATGCAGCTCGCCATCGGCGAAGCGACCGGCAACCCAGCCGAGGGTCTCGTCGATGTCCGCTCGACCACGCTCGATCGTGCCGAAGGCGCCGTACAGGGTGGAGTCGGCGGAGTCGGCCCAACAGCGGCGGTACGGCTCCGGATCCCCCGCCGCCATCGCCGAGAGGGCTGTGTCGACCGCGGCGAGCGCGGCGGCGAGTTCCGGCGGCAACACGGACAGGTCGACGGGACGCGGGCCGTCTGCTGGGTCGCTCATGCAGGGGACTCTACTGACGCGCGCCCGGGCGCCTCCACCTGGCGCGCCACCCCCTCCGACCGCAACACACCATCGCCGCCTTCCTGAGAGTCGGCCCAGTGACTCCATCAGACGTTTCGCATTACGGATAGTCGCCCACAGCCGCCGGAGGAGGCGCGTACGTTCGAAGAACAGCCGGAGGGACGGCCCGACCGCCCGACTTCACTGCCCTGCTCAGCAGGCATCCGACACGTCCGGCTCGGAACAACTGAAAACACGACAACCGCTTTCCCCCACTTCCTCCTCGACGGCACTCGCCGGGGCGTCCTCTCCGCCGCGGCCGGCACCGCGGCACCAGAACAGAACGGCGGTACAGCACATGGGCGCACTTCTCTACGGCACTCCCCCCACCTCGCACGAGATTGATGACCGCGCACTCGCGCACCTGCAGATCGTCATGATCAATAAGTTCCGGCGCGACGAAGCATTCGCGTTCCAGCTCGACGCCTCGAGCGCCCACGGCACCGGCCGTCAGACCCTGTGGCTGCACCCGAGCATCCCCTTGCAGTTCTCGTTCCACGGCAGCCGCATGCCGGCTATCAATGCCGGCTGGGTACGGGCCCTGATGGAGGAGGCGAACAGCGGCAGAGGCCTGCGCCTCGTCGCCGAGCCGGCGCAGCAGCCGGATTCCGCCGGGCTGACGCACGCCGCCTGAGCATCCGATGACCCACCGCGCGCGGGCGCCGGGCGCAGAAGAGGTCTCCGACTTCGTGCAGCTCTCAGGGCCTGTGCTCTCGGGGGCGGATTTCGAGTGCTCCTCCACGGTCGCCGGAGTCAGTGGCAGCCTCTGCGTCACCCCGAGCGCGCTCATGCTCGGTGGGAGTAATAGCGGTGGCGCGTCTGCGGCAACGACCGCGAGAGTCGGCACCGACGACATCCGCTCGTGGCGCGTCACTCTCTGTGGCGCAACCTTCTCTCTCGCGATCGAAGCGAAGGCGCGGCACACTATCGTCCTGCTCGCCCAGTTCCACGCCGCGACCGTGCAGGCCATGACACGGGCCGTCGGCCCGGCGACCGGCGTATCCGCCTAGCGAAATTTCGCAGCCGTATCAGACGCGGTCGAACCAGGGTCATGCGACCCTGGCGCCGATGAATGCACAGAACGGCGAGGTCATCCGCTCGGATATCAGCGGGCGGGACATCGAACAAGCGCGGGCACTCTTTGAGCACTTCTACAACGGACACCGGCTCGTCGTCGAGCCAAGCCCCGACTTCTCCTATCGCTACACCTCCGTCGGCGACGGCGACGTCACCCTCCGCGGCAGCCACTTCGCAGGTTCCGTGCAGGGCTCGATTCAGACGGAGGGCGAGTACGTCGTCTCCTGGCTGACCGCCGGAGAAGGCGCCACGGACCTCGACGGCGACGCCGTGGTCCTCGAGTACGGGCAGCCCGCAATCTTCGTCACCAACAGGCCAAGCCGGTTCGAATTCCACGACTACCGGCAAAACCTCATCCACTTCGACAGCGCCTATCTCGAGGGCATCGCGGAGGAGGTGGAGGGCACGCGCGGCGGACCCCTCCTCTTCGAGACGAGAGCCCGTCCCGCGGGTGCAGCCCTGCGCCGCTGGTCCGCTACCGTCGCGGCGGTTGCCCGAGTGATCTATGAGGCCGAGAGTTCCCCGCTCCTGCGCCGCGAGGCCGACCGCACCGTCGCGGTCGCCCTCCTCGAGACCTTCCCGCACTCCGCACTCGAAGCCCCCCGCGACCTCGCCGTGCCCCGCTCAGGACGGCTGCGTGAGGCAATCGACTTCATGTACGCCCACGCGCACGAGCCGCTGCGGACGGAACAGATCGCTGACTCGGCCCGAGTCGGCCTCCGCACTCTGCAGAGCGAATTCCGCCACGAGTTCGGCGTCACTCCCACCGACTATCTGCGCCGCATTCGCCTCGACGGGGTGCGCTCCGAGCTGCGCTCCAGCGAATCCGGAAACGTCAGCGTGAGCGACGTCGCGCGGCGCTGGGGCTTCGCGCACTTGGGCCGCTTCTCAGCGTCTTACGCGCACCGCTTCGGCGAACGGCCCAGCACCACGCTCGAGTCGTGACCGTGCGTGATGTCCCTCCGCCGCGTTTCAGAGGTAGTCGGTCTCGTCGACCTCGACCTCGCCTCGGGGCTGGACGGTGGGCCGGGAGGGCTGGAGGCGGCGGGTCTTCTCGCCCATCGACTCCACGGCCGTCTGGTCGTCGAGGTCGACGCCGCGGTCGAGGGCTGGGCTGCTAAAGAGTTGGCTGGCCGGGCCGAGCAGGAGTCGGGTCTCCCCCCGCAGCCCCTCGTCCGAGAGCGACGGGACCGTGACCAGATCCGACTTCCCCACGTTCGCCAATGCCTGCGCGTACTCGACGACCGCCGTGCACACCTCGTTCCCCAATAGCACGTAACCGCTCGCGTAGTACAGCTTTTGCATGGCGTCCTCCTCCGTCCGGGCCGCGCCTCCCGGCGGGCCTCGGCTCCGACGCTAGGACCGGACCGCGGGTGGCCCTACCCCCTTGACGAGGCGCGCTCGACCCAGGACAGGAATCATCGGTCCCTTCACGTCAGCACCGGACGCGCCCGCGGCCCTCGCCTCAGGTCCGGTCGCGCACGTCGCGCGCCACTGCCTCCAGGCGGGCCGTGTAGTCCGGCCACCACTCGCTCGGCACCGGTGGAAGGTTGTCTCCCGGGGACCGAAGCCCCACCCGCCCGTCGACCAGCTCACGGACGATATCGGCGTGACCCGCATGCCGGTGCGTCTCGGCGATGAGGTGCGTGAGGATCCGCTGCAGCGTCACCTCGCGCGTGGTCCACCACGGCACGAGGCCCGGCGCATCCAGTGGGAGCTCGGCGACGGTCGCATCCGAGTGCGCCCACACGCGGCGGTACAGCGCGATCACGTCCTCGAGCGGCTCGTCGGCGGTGGCCCACATATCGGCGTTCGGAGCGGAATCCTCCTCCATCCAGGGCATCGGCTCCGGAAAGGGGCGGCCGAAGACGGCGCCGAGGTAGCCCGCCTCCGTGCCCGCCACGTGCTTCACCAGCCCGAGCAGGTTGGTGCCGGTCGCGACCAGCGGTCGCCGGACGTCGTACTCACCAAGTCCGTCGAGCTTGTGCAGCAGCGCGTCGCGCCCCTCCTGCAGGTAGCGGAGGAGGGTCTGCTTCGCGTCGTCGCTCATGCCCCCAGCCTGCCGCGCCGGCCGTAGACCCGCCAGGGCCGCGGAGGTCTGCACTGCCCAGGGTCGTGGATTGCGGTCGACGTACCACGATCAGCCCGCTCGCCTCACGGCTCGGGCCGATTTTCTCTTTCCGAGAGCGAGGCGTAACAAACGAAGGAAGAATGCGTCAGAAGGCCTCGCCATCCGCGAATTGATGGCCCGCCACCGCAATCTTTCCTTCGTTCGACACCTCACGCCTCAGTCCGCGAGCGCCACCAGCGCCTCCTCGCGCAGTACCTCCACCAAGACGAACCGCTGCGAGGAGGCGTCGAGAGGCGCGGCGTCGCCGACCAGCTCGACCGCGGCCTGCGTCTCGCGGGTCGCGCAGTCCGGTCCGACCCACAGTTCGATCCGTCCCGGCTCGACGATCCGCACCCCCTCACGCCCGGTGAAAGCCAGACGCGCGGCCGGCACGTCGAAGCGAATCTCCGCCTCCTCGCCCGCCTCGAGCGCGACGCGCGCGTACCCGAGCAGCTGCGCCACCGGGCGGGTGACGCTCGCGACGACATCGCGCGCGTACAGCTGCACCAGGTCGGTGCCCGCACGCTCGCCGGTATTGCGCACGCGCACGGTCACAGTGAACGAGCCCGAGGTGGGTACCGAGGATGCCGCGACCGCCAACTCCGAGCGTGAAAACGACGTATAGCTGAGCCCGTGCCCGAACGGCAGCACCGGAGTGCTGTCTGCGCTGGTCACCTCGGAGGGTCCGCCAAGGATCGGGTGCAGGTACGAGAACGGCTGCGCCCCCGCCGAGCGCGGCAGCGACACGGGCAGGTGCCCCGAGGGCGCGACGCGGCCCGAGACGACGCCCGCGATCGCGCCGGCTCCCTCCTCCCCCGGGAAAAAGGCCTGAAGCACCGCGGCCGGAGCCGACGGTCCCTCGAACGCCCAGCCCACCGCATACGGACGGCCGGTGAGCAGTACCAGCACGACGGGCGTGCCCGTGGCGACGACCCCCTCGATCAGCTCGCGCTGACGACCCGGGAGTTCAAGGCTCTCGACGTCGTTGCCCTCACCGACCGTGCCGCGGCCGAAGAGGCCCGCCCGGTCGCCGACGACTACGACTGCCACGTCGGCAGCAGCAGCGGCATCGACCGCCGCGGCAATCCTCGAGCCGTCATCGCCCTCTACCGAGCAGCCCTCGGCGAGAAACAGCTCGGCCGTGCCGAACTCCGCTGCGAGCGCGTCGGCCACCGTCGGGATCTCGAAGCCCAGCGGCACGTCGGGGTGGTGCGCCAGCACGTGGTTGGCGAAGGAGTAGCAGCCCATCAGCGCCGGTGCACTGTCGGCGTTCGGTCCGATCAGCGCGAGTCGGCGCGGCGCGGCGAGCGGTAGCGTCCCATCGTTCGCGAGCAGCACCACCGATTCCTCGGCCAGGCGGCGGGCGATATCGCGGTGCGCGGGCGAGTCGAGATCGATCGATTGCGGCACGTCGTCGAATCGGGCGTCGAGCAGCCCGAGCCGTTCCTTCTGCGCCAGCACGCGCAACACGGCCCGGTCGACCAGCGCCTCGTCGGTGGCCCCTGAGCGGATGCGCGCGGCGAGCGGAGCGAGGAACGCGTCGCCCGTCGGCAGTTCCACGTCGATCCCCGCGGCGAGCGCCAGCTCGGCCGCCTCGCCCAGATCGGCAGCGACCGCGTGCATGAGGTGCAGGAACGCGACCGAGAAGTAGTCGGCGACGACTACTCCGTCGAAGCCCCAGCGCTCGCGCAGCACTCCGGTGAGGTAGGCCGGTGTTGCGCCGACGGGATCGCCGTCGATCTCGGCGTACGAGTTCATCACCGAGCGGGCGCCGCCATCGCGGATCGCCATCTCGAACGGCGGCAGGAGCACGTCCGCGATCTCGCGGGGCCCGGCGTGCACCGGCGCGTGGTTGCGCCCGCCGCGAGAGGCGGAGTAGCCAACGAAGTGCTTCAGCGTGGCGTCGACTCCGGCCGACTGCAACCCCTGCACGTACGCGGTGCCGAGCGTGCCGACCACGTACGGGTCCTCGGCGATGCACTCGTCCACCCGGCCCCAGCGGGGGTCGCGGATCACGTCGAGCACGGGGGCGAGGCCCTGGTGGATCCCCAGCTCGCGCATCGAGCCGCCGATCACCCGCCCCAGCTCCTCCACAAGCGCCGGGTCGAAGGAGGCGCCCCAGGCCAGCGGAGTGGGGAACGTTGCGGCCTTCCACGCCGCCAGCCCGGTCAGGCACTCCTCGTGCACAATCGCCGGGATTCCCAGCCGAGTCTCCTCGACTAACCGGCGCTGCTCGGCCCAGAGCCACTGCGCGCGCTCGAGCGGATCGACGGGGCGCGTGCCATAGACGCGGGTCAGCTGGCCGATCCCCTCGCGGGTCGCCTCCGCGTATCCGGTCGATGTCGCCATTTCGCCGGCGAGCGGAGCGACGACCTCGCCACCCTGGTCGACCCAGTAGCCGACGAGTTGGGCGAGCTTTTCCTCCAGCGTCATCCGGCCCAGCAGCTCGGCGATGCGGGCGGACGGAGCCTGCGGGGACGGGTCTCGGGGTGCGTGCGATGCGGTCACGGTGCGACCCTCTCTGGTGCTGCGGGAACGGCGAATGCGGGCACGGCGGGACCGACGACGTTCATCCCTTCACCGCCCCGGTCAGCCCGCCGACGATGCGGCGCTCGAAGACGCTGAAGAAGATCAGCGCCGGAATCATCGACAGCGATACGAAGGCAAGCACCTTCGCCGTATCGACGGAGTATTGCGACGAGAACGCCTGCACCCCGAGCGGGAGCGTGAAGGTCGATTCGTTGTTGAGGATGAACAGGGGCAACAGGTAGCTATTCCAGCTCGCGATGAACGCGAGGATCCCCGTGGTAATGACACCCGGCATTGCCAGGCGCACGACCATCCGGAAGAAGAAGCCGATCCGGCTACAGCCATCGATAAACGCCGCCTCCTGGATCTCGTCGGGAATAGCCCGCAGGAACGGCACCAGGATGATGATCGTGGTCGGCAGGCCGAACGCGATCTGCGGCAGCACCACTCCGGCAAGCGAATTCATCAGGCCGAGGCTCTTGATCACCAGGTAGAGCGGAGTGATCGCCACGGTCATCGGGAACATCAGGCCGGCGGCAAAGAGGGCATAGAACACTCCCCGGCCGGTGAAGTCGTAGCGGGCGAGGACATAGCTGGCCATCAGGCCGAGAATGACGACGCCAAGCGTGGTCGCGAGGGCCGCGATGGTGGAGTTGCCGACCTCCTGCCAGAAGACGCCGCCGGTGATGACGTCGAGGTAGTTCTGCACATTCCACGGCGCAGGCAGGCCGGCCGGGTCGGTGGTGATCTGCGCATTCGTACGGAAGCCGCCGATGATGATGTACGCCACCGGAGCGAGCATCAGCGCGATCACGACGATCGCGACCACGTAGGCGATGGTGGTGCCACGGCCGAGCGGCGGCCGGCGCCGCTTCACCGCGAGAGGCCGAGGGGTCTGGGGAGTGATCGGCGGGGCCGTCATCGTCGTGCCAGTCATCGCTTGTCTCCCGTCAGTGCGCCCGCCGTGTCGCGCCGGAGCACAAAGCGTTGATAGAGCAGCGCCACCACGAGCGAGATCACGAACAAGACCACCGCGACAGCGTTCCCGTATCCGTAGTTGCCCGCATTCCGCCCGTTGGTGACGAGGTAGATCGCCATCGTCGAGGTGCCCGCGGTCGAGGACACGTACTGTCCCCAGATGATGTAGACGAGGTCGAACAGTTGCAGCGCACCAATGATCGACAGGAATGCCCAGATCCGCAGCGTCGGCGCAAGCAGCGGCAGGGTGATCCTCCGCTGCACCTGCCAATAGGAAGCCCCGTCAATAGCCGCCGCCTCCGACAACTCTTCGGGAATGCCCTGGAGCCCGGCGAGGAAGAGAATCACCGCGAAACCGATGTATTTCCACGTGATGATGAGCATCAGCGTCCAGATCGCGATCGCCGGATCCGAGAGCCAGTCCTGCGTCAGCGCACCCAGGCCGACCTTCTCTAGCAGCCCGTTCACCGCTCCGCTGGTCTGGAGCATCAGGCTCCAGCCGGTGCCGACGACAACCTCCGAGATCACGTACGGCACGAAGATCAGCACGCGGATGAACGACTGCCCGCGCAGCTTCCGGTTCAGCAGCAGCGCCAGGAGAATCGCGACCGGCCCCTGCAGCACCAGCGAGAGCACCACGATGATCCCGTTGTGCGCGAGGGCATCGTGGAACGTCGGGTCCTGGAGGATCGTGAGGTAGTTGCGGAGCCCCACGAAGTCGGTCGGTGCCCCGTAGCCCTGCCAGCTGAAGAAGCCGTAGTACGCCGCCATCACGACCGGGAAGATCACGAAGGCGAGGAACACGATCAGCGCCGGGCCGACCAGGAGCGCAATCTCGAGCCGCCCCGACCAGCCGACACTGCGGCGGCGCCGGCGCACCGGAGGCGTCGCAGTGACGCCTCCGGTGCGCGCGGTCCCGCGGGGCGGCTCCACGGGGAGGAGCGGGCTCTCGCGGAGTGCCACGGTCGTTACGCCTTCGCCGCGGCGGCGTTGACGGCCTCGACCAGCTGCTTCGGGTCGCTCTTGCCGGCGAGCAGGTCGACGACTCCGACGTTCAGCGCGTTGCCGACGTTGAGCCCATAAACGGTGTCGAGCCACTGCGAGACAGAGGGCGCCGAGTTGTAGGCCACGAGGATCTGCTGGAGGTACGGCTCGGTCACAGCCTCCTGCGCCACGGTGTTCACCGGAGGCGCGTTGAAGGCCGCATAGTACTCCTTCTGCACATCAGCGGTGGCGAGGTAGTTCAGGAAGTCCACGCACTCGTCGGGGGCGCCGGCCGAGCAGGAGTAACCGTCGACGCCGCCCATGATCGCGCCAGGCTCGCCGTCACCACCGTCGATCTCGGGGAACGGGAACCAGCCCAGGTCGGGCAGCGGCTTCTCGTCAGGGGTGAGGGAGGCGATCACGCCCGGGTCCCACGCGCCCATCAGCTCCATCGATGCCTGGTGGTTGGCCAGGAGTCCGGCCGAGCTGCCCGCGCCCTGCTGGGCGGCGGTGGTGAGGAAGCCCTCGTTGAACGGCTCGGTGGCGGCGAAGTTCTTCAGGTCCTCGCCCGCACGGACCCAGCAGTCATCCGAGAAGTCCTTGGTGTCGGCCGCCTCGGCCATGGTGTCGGCGCTGCACTCGCGCAGGGCGAAGAAGTAGTACCAGTGCGCGGCGGGCCAGGCATCCTTGCCGCCGAGAGCGACGGCCTGGGTGCCGCTGCCCTTGAGCTTCGTGATTGCGGAGTTGAGTTCATCGATCGTCTTCGGCGTCTCGGTGATCCCGGCCGCAGTGAAGAGGTCTTGGCTATAGAAAAGGCCGCCCGGAAGGACGGCGACCGGCATCGCCCACACCTTGTCGTCGA
Source organism: Rathayibacter iranicus NCPPB 2253 = VKM Ac-1602 (assembly GCF_003149025.1). Classification (GTDB taxonomy): domain Bacteria; phylum Actinomycetota; class Actinomycetes; order Actinomycetales; family Microbacteriaceae; genus Rathayibacter; species Rathayibacter iranicus. The sequence continues at coordinate 6,096 of NZ_QGDV01000009.1, read as the reverse complement.
GGGTGTTCGCCGAGAACGAGCCCGCGGGAATCTCGCTGCGCGCCTGCTCCGAAATGCCGCCCGTGATGTCTTTGAGCTGGCCGCCCGCGACCATTGCCGCGAGTTTGCCGCCACCGCGCTGGAGGAACACGTCGGGCGCGTCGCTCGAATTGAGCGCCGTCTGGAGCTTGCCGTCGAGGTCCTCGTTCTGGATGGCCTGCGACTCGATCGTCACTCCGGGGTTCGCGGCCTCGAAGTCCGTGATCGTCTTGTCCCAAAACTCCTGACCGGGACCCGTGGTGGAGTTCTGCCAGAGGGTCATGGCGACAGTGCCATCACTCGACCCTGAATTCTGTGCCGAGCAGCCGCTGAGGGCCGCCGCCGCGCCGAGCAGGGCTGCTGTGGCCACTGCGATCTTCGTGAACTTCATCGTCCAACCGTTTCTCTTCGTCGAGAAGCACCGCCGAGGGGAGCGGCACTGAGGTGCGTCCGCCGCGAAGGCGGGCAGAGCCAGTGTCGGCGGCGCTCTGGCAAGGGTCAAACGTTTTCGAAATGGTTTTCGAAGGAGGAGTTACAGTCGGGCATGACTCCACGTCCGACCATCCATGACGTCGCCGCAGCGGCCGGAGTCTCGGTCGCGACAGTCTCGAAAGCCGTCAACGGCCGGTACGGGATCGCGCCCGCCACGGCCACCCGCGTCCTCGAGATTGTGCGCGAACTCGGCTACGAGTCCAGCCTCGTCGCGAGCAGCATGCGCTCGCGACGCACCGGAGTGATCGGGGTACTCGTCGCAGGCTTCGAGCCGTTCAGCGCCGAGATCCTCAAGGGCGTCGGCTCGGTGCTCGCCGACTCCCGCTTCGACCTGCTCGCCTACTCCGGTTCACACGCGGGCGAGCAGGAGGGCTGGGAGCGGCGCTCGCTCAGCCGGCTCAGCGGCACACTGCTCGACGGCGCCATCCTGGTGACCCCCTCCGTCGTCAGCGCACCCGCCGACATCCCGCTCGTCGCCGTCGATCCGCACACTGGACGGGCCGACCTGCCGACTGTCGAGTCCGACAACTTCGGTGGCGCCCTGCTCGCCACCCGGCACCTCATCGCCCTCGGGCACCGCCGCATTGGCTTCGTCGCCGGCCGGGGCGACCTGCGCTCGGCGCGGTTGCGCGAGGCCGGCTACCGGGCCGCGCTGGCGGAGGCGAGCCTCGCGTTCGACGAGCGCCTCCTGCGGGTCGGCAACTACCACCACGACACGGCGCGGCGCCCCGCCTCCTCGATGCTCTCGCTCCCGGACCGGCCGACCGCCGTCTTCGCCGCCAACGACGTCTCGGCCCTCGCCATCATCGAGACAGCCGCGCACCTCGGGCTCGCCGTCCCGCGTGACCTCTCAGTCATCGGCTTCGACGACGTCCCCGAAGCCTCCCGCTTCGACCCGCCGCTGACCACCATCCGCCAGCCCATGCAAACTCTCGGCGCGACCGCCGCCGAGATGCTGATCGCCCTCATGTCCGGCCACCCCCCGCGCTCCCTGCACGTACACCTCCCCACCCAACTCATCCGCCGCGCGACCACCGCCCCACCCCCCACCCCCACCCCCACCCCCACCCCCACCCCCTAAATCTCGCGAAATGTCGCGAGATGCCTCCGCACGGACGAGATCCCCCGCCGCGGCAGCCGATCTCGTCCGCCGCCCGGCATCTCGCGAAATCGCAGCGGGGACGGAGGGGCGAGCGCTGCGGCATCCGCGGGTCGTTTACGTGTCCTCGTCCAGCATTTACTCCGCACGTCGACACCGGCAGGCGAATGAGCCTCTCTGCCTGCGACACGTGAGCAGGGCACCCTCGGATAGTGCGTGACGCTGCACGCCGCGGCGGCGACCCCGCGCGGGTCGTTCATGTCATCGCCCCCGTCACCTCGGGAAGCGATGCGCGAACAGGAAGCACCAGGGACGTCAGGCACACGTCAATTGGATCCGGCAAGGCATCACTCGGCAGCTCTCGAAACCCCCTGAAGCGCCCCCACCCGAAAGCGACGCTAGCTCGTCGCCGAGCATGTGGTCAACAAGCCATATACAGACATGTCCCGAGATGGTTCTTGTGTGAACGTTCACACAGCGGCAATTGCCAGTAGTGACGAGGGCCTCTCCTCACATTCTGTTCATCGAACTCTTGGGGCATGTGCAGATCCACGTGTCGCGCTCGGCAGGAAGGCCAGCCGCCTCAGCCCCAGTGGCCGTCGATCACCCCATCCGGCTTCCTCCGACGTGGCTCATGGTCTGTCGGGGGGACTGCTTTTGCGCCTCAGCGCCGACGACCTCAGCGCCGACGACGGGACTCGACCTCGTGATTGCCGGGCGACCGGAGCCGCGAGACCCTACTGGCAGCCGATCGGCGACATCAGGCCAGTCACTCGGCGGGACAATAGCGACGCTCTGAGGACGCCGGCGCCGGAGGCTCTCGCTAGTCTTACGTGCCATGACGATTTCGAAAATCCCACGGACAAAGCAGGTCCCCGTCCTCCGATGCGATTACTCGAACGACGAGCTCTGGGAGCATACCTGGCAGGAAATTCAGAACGCGACTGAGGAAGACTTCCAGCCCACCGTCGAGAGGGTCGAGGACCGGTCCTGGGACGGCCTGGATACCGCGGTCGCCCTCGAGATGGTGCGCAGCTTGAAGAAGTCCTATCCGCATCCGCTGGTGTTCTTCGCCGACGCGATCACCATGTCGACCCCGGAGCACACGCTTTTCGTCGCCTGGGCGTGGAAGGACGAGTACGAGGGCCAGTCCATGCGCTGCCTGCCGAGCGATGTCCTTGCCATCGAGAACAATGTGATCGACAACATGCCGTGGGAAGAGTTCTACGACTTGGTCGGGGAGGACGGCGTCTCGCGTATGGAGTGAGTGCTCTTTCCGTAAAGCCTCTGGATCAGGAGTGGCCCGCCGACTCCATGCAAGAGCAGACTCCCGAGGATGACGAAGCTGGTAGCGGCGAGAACGTCGAAACCCTCATCGGTGGAAAGTGCGTTGGCCGCAATCAGTCCGAACACGATTGACGCGGCTCCGCGAGGACCGAGTAGGGCGATGACCAGTCGCTCCTTGCGTGTCGCCCTGCTTCCCAGGAGGGCGATGAGCACGGGGACGATGCGCCCGACTGTCAGCGCGAAGAACGCGAGGAAAAGCGCCGGCCACCAGTCCCGGTATCCGGTCACGAGGACGACCGCAGCGATCCCGAAGGTGAACCACAGCAGCAGGGTGAGGAACGAGGTCACGTCCTCGACCAGGGGGATCTCAGAGTGGTCGTCCCACCCGCGCCCTCGCGCGAGCCGGAACGCGATTCCGCAGACGAAGGCCGCGACGAAGCCGTTGCCGCCGACCATGACGGCGGCGGCGAAGGTCAGCACCGGAAGAGCGAGCAGGCCGATTCGAATGCTTTGACCGTCCGCCCATCCCGCCGCCCGCGCGATACGGAAGAGCCGCCCAGCGGCCACGCCCACGAGTGCTCCGACGACGACGGCGATGAGCCCGGCCGGCGCTGCGATCAGGAAAGCCTCGAGCGCGTCTTGACCCGGCCGCGCAGACTCCGCTGCCAGAGCGAGAGCGGCGAGGAACACCGGAGCGACCAGGCCGTCGTTGTAGCCGCTTTCGATGCTGAGCCAGCGCCGCACTCTGGCGGGAATCCGCGTATCTCGGACGATCGACATGTCCGGCGCGAAGTCGACCGGAGTCGCGATGCAGGCGATGGCGATGACGACGGGGACCGAGAGCCCGAGGGGCAGGGCCAGACCGACGGCGAGGATGCAGACGAGCGAGAGTGGCAACGCGATCAGCAACAGCCTCAGCGGAACAGCAGTGAGCACCGCGCGAGGAGGGCCTTTGACGTCGACCGCGTCCACGAAAAGCAGCAGAGCGAGGATCACCTCGGCGACGTGAAGAGCTGCCTCTGAGTCGAGGAACAGCACGCTCTCCCCCACAACGAACCAGCCGGCAACGGCGCCGAGGAGCGTCATCAGGAGAGGGCCGCTGACGACGAACCGCCGCAGCCTGCGGTGGGTCAGCGCCCAAACGACGGTGGCTCCGGTCGCGAGCAGTAGGGCGATCACGGACCGACCGTAGTCCGGATCGTGGAGCGCGGCAGCGCCAGACCGACGCACGCGCCACGTCGATCACGGCGCAGAGCCATCCACCCGACGCTCGAATCGAGCCGTGCAGACGAGGCGGTCCGTCACCTCGGACGCCGACGGTAGTCACCACGGTCCCGAGATGGAGTCCCATAAGGAGATCGTGAAGCGAACGTTCATTGGGCCGAGCGGCACGAAGGCCCGCTCTCGACTCGGGAAGCGGGCCTTCGCGCTCGTGTCGAGCGCCGGGGTCAGGCGCGGCTGGCCCAGATGACCCGGTCATTGGCGTCGTACTCGACGAGGTTGCCATCGTTCTGCATGACGACGCGGAACGGGCTGGTGCTGAAGGCGAGTTCGGGGGAGCTGTCCCAGTGGCCCTCGCCCTCCTGAGTGCCCCGCGCATACACCACGAGGTAGCCGTCGGCGGCCAGTGCGATGTCGCTGCCGGGGATCGAGGTGCCCGTGGACCAGTCGGCGCCGCGAGGTCCGTAGACGACGAAGTTACCGTCACCCTGCATGATGGCGCGCCAGGCGCCGCTCGCCGAGGTCAGCTGGTCGCCGCTGATGAGCGTGGTCTCGTGCTGCAGCGTGTCGCGGCGGGTTTGGCTGATGCTTGTCCAGACGAGGCCCCGCGGGCTAGAGATGACGAGACCGCTGCTGCTGATACGCATCTCCGCGCCGGGGTTCCCCACGGTTCCGGACGCCCACTTCACCGAGCCGTCGGCGCCGTAGACCACCGCGTTGCCGTCGGTCTGCATCACCAGACGGTTGCCGGCGCCGCTGGTGCCGGTGAACCAGCGAGTTCCCTGCGGGCCGTAGAGGACGAAGTTACCGTCGGTCTGCATCTCGGCCCTCTCGGGTCCGGCGGTGAGCTGCTGGCCGGCGGTGAGCGTCGCCCCGGACTCGAGCGGGGGGTCGTCGGGTGCGGTGATGCGCCCATTGACGCTGCTCGCCCAAGCAGGGGTGCCAGTGGAGCGGTAGACGACGAGGTTGGCGTCGTCCTGGATCCGCAGGATGGAGCCGGGGTCGTTCGTGCCGGTGAACCAGACGGGACGGCCGGTGGAGTCGTAGATCACGAGGTTGCCGTCGGTCTGCATGACGAGGCGGTCGCCGCGGGCCTGCGTGCCCGAGCTCCAGGTCGCCCCGCCTGTGCTGTAGACAACCGCGTTGCCGTCGTCCTGCAGCACGAAGCGGACGGCGCCGCTCGCGGAGACGACGGACTGTCCCTTGGCGAGCTGCTGCCCGGAGGAAAGGGCGGCCGGGTCGGCAGCGGTCGCCGCGGCAGCGGTCGCGTTCGTCAGCGGCGACGTCGTAGCGAACGCCGGAGCCGCGCCGGCGAGCAGGCTCCCGGTCAGTGCCAGGGCGGCCAGTCCGGAGACGAAAGGACGGGAGAGAGAAGGCGTCATAGCAGTGCTCTTTCGGTCGGTGGTGGCAGGTGCGATGCGGGTGATCGAGCGTCCGTCACTCGCCGGTCTCAGTCCCGAGAAGAGGCAGGGAGGGGCGTCGTCTTAGGGGGCTCGCGGTGCATTTGGCTGATGTCTATCAGCACCTTGCTCTGCTGCGCATCCGCCGTGTGGGTCTGCTAGTGGCGGTCGAGCGTCGCGACTCCAGCCGACGGGGCGGGCGGCGTTTTCAGCGGTGCGCCCGAAGTGGGTTCCGCTCGTACGGGTAGCGGCGACACCTCGAGGAAGTGGGCGCGCTCGCGACCTGCGCCGCTGTAGAAGGCACACGGCCCGCATCCGGCAGGTCGATTCGTGGAGAACGTGGCGATTGCGCTCCTGCGCACGTCGCTGGTGATTCGCCTGCGGGCTCTCTCCGGTGGCGCGTAGTGGCGTCGCGAATTGCCGTTTGTTGCTTCGGTCCTTTTATGCTCCCGAGCGATACTCACGCCGGGTGGTCGGCGGGTCAGGAAGGGACGGTCGTCGTGGCGGATTTGGGTGCGATCGAGGAGGACGTCCCGTTCGATACCGGGCTTGCGGAGTCGGTGATCTCGGCGTTCACGG
>NZ_QGDV01000008.1 GCF_003149025.1 Rathayibacter iranicus NCPPB 2253 = VKM Ac-1602 | reverse complement strand
GAGCGTCAGCGCGGAGTGCTGCCCGGGTGGCCTCGTCCACCTCGACAGGGTCAGCGTCGTCAGCGCTGTCGAATCGAACGTCGCACTCGAACTCGGACGGGTCCACTCGCACGAACGCGTCCGGTTCGTCAAACCGTACCCACACGTTCCGTTCACGGTCGCTGACCGGTGACTCAACGAGGGTGGCGAAGGTGCCTGCGTGGCCGCGCGGGTGAAGGGTTTCGTCGAAGGTACTCATGACGGTCATGTACGCGGCGACCCTGGCTTCGTGTCCGCTCAGGTCGCGCGTGCGTGTGCGCAGTGCAGGCTCGCCAGTTCTGTGGCGATGCTGATCAATCCGAAGACGGCAGCGGTAGCGTCGGCGAGGCGAGCTGTGGTGGGCATGCTTTCGTTACGCGCGGTGAGAGGCGGATCACGACAGGGTTGCCCCAGCTGATCATGTCGCGGTGCTGTACCATGAGGCCCCAGTCTGGGGAGTCGTATATGGCGCCGTTGCCGCCGAGAAGAAGTTGGATCGGCAAAAACTCGTAGGGGCCCATATTCATCGACTACGACTTGGAGTCGATCTCATCTGTTCTTATTGGCCTCGGCCACGGAGACGTCTCCACGCAGCCGTCAAACGCTCGCGGAAGACATACGCGAGCCAGAGAACCCCCACGACAATAGGGATCCCAACAGGCCACATCGAAGAATATGTGACAACTACTGCAAGCCCTTCGATTCCAATCAGAGCCGCAGCACCGGAGTAGGCCACCATCACGCCAATGTTCACCCGCGTAGAGACACGCAGCCAAAGCGATGAAAGCAAAGATCGAGACGACCCTGATTGCCCCTCATTCTCAGGGCGAACGGGGCTGTCGTCCTGCGCTACCGCAGGAACATGGTGGTCGTTGTTGGGGGTATAAGGATACACGAAATGCTCGTCTCGCTAGATGCTGAAGTGTGGGCTACAACACCTCCTCAAAACGATGAACGCACAGCCGATAGGCGGGCGCTTCTGCCACTCATGCCATAGGAGGAGCGTTAGGCGCCATCCGAAGAGAACGAGCGAGTGCATTCGCCACCCAGCATACAGAGTGAGCCAGAACGAGAGCGCTCGCAGCCACAATGAGTAAAGTCTGCGTCGGGTTGGACGCGAGTACCGACCCCGCGGCCACCGAAAGTGACAGCACGATGAACTGCATCATCAGCCAGAGAGACAGGACCAACGGCGACACCTCCACTCACATTCCTTCTTAACACCATACATTCAGCTCCGATCACGGGAACCCTGCGAGGCCAGCGCTGCGTATCATCCGGCGTCTATGCGGAATCCATACTGAGCGGCACGACCCGCGAGGCCGGCCACACTGCTGAGGCTCTGATCTTCCGTTCAGCACGGCGGCGTCAGTGCCGTGCCGTGGGCGTCGCCGTGCCATGGGCGTAGCAGCCCCGCGGTCTTGGAGAGTTCCGGAACAACTGACCCGGTGTCATCACGAATCCTCGCGCGAGCCTGGAACCGCCCCGACGCGAGAGGCGCCATGCTCACTTCGCCGAGGACACCAATCGCCCTCCGGCTGTTGGCCACTACCGGCCCAGGTTTTCGAACCAGGCCATCACGGAGCCGAGCTCGTATCGCACGTGCCTGCCCATCTTGCGGAAGAGCGGGCCGGACCGGGTGAGGCGCCAGTCCTCGAGCGTTCGCGGGGAGACCTGGAGCAGCTGCTCAGCTACATCTACCGCCGACCTCAGCACCGTTTCTGGCCAAAGTGGCCACGGAACTGGATGTTTGGCGACGTGCAGGACGTGCAGACACAAGAAAACCCCTAGATTCCGCGGAATCTAGGGGCTCTTCGCTCCCCGACTTGGACTCGAACCAAGAACCTATCGGTTAACAGCCGATTGCTCTGCCAATTGAGCTATCGAGGATCATCCGACCTCCCGGAGGCGATCGCGGCTCTTACTTTACCAAAACCTTCTCGCAGACCAAATCCGCCCTCCTCGAGACGCCACTTGAGTACGCGACACGCCGAGCGGCGTGCGCCCAAGTGGCATCTCGCGGGGCGGCGTCAGTAGCCGGCGCGCGGGTCGACACGGCCGAGGAGGGGGGTGCCTGCGGCGAATGCCGCAACGTTGGCGCGGACGCGCTCGGCCAGGAGGGGCGCGGTCATTTCAGGGGTGTCGGCGCTGTGCGGCGTGATCAAGCAGCGCGGCTCGCTCCAGAGCGGATGCCCGTCGGGCAGCGGCTCGGGGTCGGTCACGTCCAGAGCGGCTCCGGCCAGCCGTCCCTCCGCCAGGGCGGCCACGAGCGCGTCGGTGTCGATGAGGCTCCCCCGCGCGATGTTCACCAGCACGGAACGCGCGGGCAGGCGCGCGAGCACGTCCGCGTCGACTATGCGTTCGGTTCCCGCGGTCGCGGCAGCGGCCAGCACGAGCACGTCGGCGTCCGCGACAACCTCGGGCAGGCTCGCGCTCGCGACCGTCCGCTCGGCCCCCGGCACCGGCTCGTCGCCGCGGCGCACCACGCTCACCCGGCACTCGAAGACGCTGAGCAGCCGCAGCAGCTCGATAGCGATGCCTCCCGCTCCGACGATCACGACCGAGGCGCGGTGCAGAGTGACGGCGCGCTTGTCGCCCCAGGAGGAGGCGCGCGCCCGCTCGGGGAGGAAACGCAGCAGAGCCAGCACAAGCGCCAGAGCGTGTTCGGCGACCGGCTCGGAGTAAGCGCCCTTGGCGCTCGTCCAGACGACTCCGGCGTCGGAGGCGGCGAGCATCGGGGCGAACACGTCGACCCCGGCCCACGGCAGCTGCACCCAGCGGATCGACGGATGCTTCTCGAGCACCGCGGCCAGCTCGTCGGAGCGGCCGTAGGACAGCCAAAGCAGCCCGTCCGGTCGCTCGTCGAGTCCGACAACGGTGCCGCCACCGGACTCGATGGCCTCGGTGAACACCGGCTTCGGCCGCGGGAGCACCGCTACTCTCGGAGCGCTCACTGCTCCGCCGCCTCGACGCGCTGTGCCCGGGACGCGTCGAACCGCTCGTACTCGGCGAACGCGGCCCCGAGTTCGCGCACGTAGGGATGCCGCGCCTCGACCAGCACGTCGAGCAACGGCCCGTAGGCGACCACCTCGCCGCCGACCAGCACGGCGATCCGGTCGGTCGCCCGGCTCAGCACGTCGATATCGTGGCTGACCACGACCGCCGCGAATCCCTGTTGCCGCCGCAGGTTGGCCAGCAAGTCGACGATCGACTCCCGAACCGTCGCGTCGATGCCCGAGGTCGGCTCATCGGCGATGAGCACCGTCGGACCGAGCACCAGCGCACGAGCGATCGCGACGCGCTGGCGCTGCCCGCTCGAGAGTTCGTACGGGTAGCGGTCGAGCAAAAACAGCGGCAGATGGACAGAGTCGAGCAGGGTCGCCACGCGCACGGCGGCGGCCTTTGAGTCGTAGTGCCGGTCGCGGAGGAAGATCGGCTCGGCGATCAGCTCCGAGACGGTCAACTCCGGACGCAGTGTCGCGCCAGCGTCCTGCGCGAGGTGCGCGACATCGACGGTGAAGCGCTTGAGGTCACGGGCGGAGAGCGAGCGGAGGCGGTGACCCGCCACGATCGCCTCTCCCCCGATGATGACGGGGCGCGTGCGTCCACCGTCGCCTCCAAGCCCGTCGCCGCCAAGGACCCGCGCCAGCGTCGACTTGCCCGAGCCGCTGCCACCGACGATCCCTAGCACTTCGCCCGGCTCGACGTGAAGGCTGACGCCCTTCAGCGCCGTCCACCGGCGGCTGATGCCGTGCGGCGGATACTCGACGCTGAGGTCGTCGATGATGATCGGGGCCCGATCCTCGGCGGTGCGGGTCACGCCCGGCGCTCCGCCTCGACGATGGTGCGCAGCAGCTCGCGGCGGGACGCCTGCTCGACCGGATCCGGCACCGGCAGAGACGCGAGCAGCCGCTGAGTGTAAGGATGCTTCGGTGCGGCGAGCACCTCGGCGCCTGTGCCCTCCTCGACCAGCTCGCCGCGATAGAGCACTGCGATGCGGTCGGCCAGGAGGTCGACCACGGCGAGATCGTGGCTGATGAAGAGCGAGGCGAAGCCGAACTCGCGCTGGAGTTCGGCAAAGAGTTCGAGCACGCGTGCCTGCACCGAGACGTCCAGGGCCGAGGTCGGCTCGTCGGCGATCAGCAGCTTCGGCCCGAGCGCGAGGGCGCGGGCGAGGCTAGCGCGCTGGCGCTGCCCACCCGAGAGCTCGTGCGGGTAGCGGTCGCCGTAGGAGCGCGGGAGCTGCACCGCCTCGAGCAGGTCGTCGACGAGGCCACGGGCGGCGGGGGCGTCGCCGGCTCGCCCATGCACGATCAGCGGCTCGGCGACGCACTCGGCGATGGTGAGCAGCGGATTGAAGCTCGACGCTGGATCCTGGAACACGAAGCCGATGTCGCCGCGCACGGGGCGGAAGGCGCGCTCGCGGATACCGCGCATTTCCTTTCCGAGGACCCGCAGCGAGCCGCCGGTGACCGGAGTGAGGCCGGCGATCGCGCGGCCAATGGTCGTCTTGCCCGAGCCGCTCTCGCCTACCAGGCCGAGCACCTCCCCCGCGCGAATGCGGAACGAGACACCATCGACCGCGACGAAGCCGGGACGTCCGAGCCGGCCGGGGTACTGAATCCGCAGACCGTCGGCCTCGACCAGGGTCTCGGTCTCGGGCGCTTCGGCGCGCTCGATGGCGCGGACGCGGGCGCGCTCGACGCCCTGACCCACGTGCGGGACCGCGCTCAGGAGCGTGCGCGTGTACTCGGCCTTCGGCGACGAGAACAGCTCGCCGACACTCGCCTCCTCGACCAACTCGCCCTGGTACATCACGGCGACACGGTCGGCGAGGTCGGCGACGACGCCCATGTTGTGGGTGATCAGCACGATCGAGGTGCCGAATTCGTCGCGGCAGCGCCGGAGCAGGTCGAGGATCTCGGCCTGTACCGTCACGTCGAGCGCGGTGGTCGGCTCGTCGGCGACGATGAGGCCCGGGTCGAGCACCAGCGCCATCGCGATGACGACGCGCTGCTTTTGACCGCCCGAGAACTGGTGCGGGTAGTAGTCGACCCGCTTCTCCGGCTCGGGGATGCCAACGGTGCGCAGCACCTCGATCGCGCGCTGCCGCGCCTGCTTCTTCGACACGGAGCCGTGGGCACGGAGCCCCTCGGCGATCTGCCAGCCGACGGTGAACACGGGGTTGAGTGCCGTGCCCGGCTCCTGGAACACCATCGCTACGTCGGTGCCGCGCAGCTCGCGCAGACGCGCCTTGGGCACCGATACGACATCCGTGGCCGAACTGCCGTCCTTCTTCGAGAGCAGCACCACTCCGGAGGCGGTCGCCGTCTCGGGCAGCAGGCCCAGGATCGTCTTCGCGGTCACGGTTTTGCCGCTGCCGGACTCGCCGACGATCGCGAGGACTTCGCCGCGCTCCACACGGAGGCTGACTCCGGCCACGGCGCGGACGGCTCCGCGGTCGCTCGCGAATGCGACCTCGAGGTCCCTGATGTCGACGATCGGGCGCGCGTCCTGGTCCACTGTCCGGTCGCTCATCGCGTTCCCTCCACTCCGGCGACGGGGTCGTGCCCCGGCGTCTCCAGGCCGTCCGCGACGAGGACTCCGCCCGGCACGACAGACGTCGCTGCGACGTCGCCGGCACCGGCAGCCACCGCGCGCCGACCGCGCAGACGCGGGTCGGCGAGGTCGTTCAGACTCTCGCCGACGAGCGTAATACCCAGCACCACAAGCACGATGGCCATACCCGGGAAGACCGAGGTCCACCAGATACCGCTTGTGACATCTGAGAGGGCTTTGTTGAGGTCATAGCCCCATTCGGCAGCGGAGGTCGGCTCGATGCCGAAGCCGAGGAAGCCGAGGCCCGCAAGCGTCAGGATCGCCTCGGACGAGTTGAGCGTGAAGATCAGCGGCAGCGTCCGGGTGGCGTTGCGCAGAACGTGACGGAACATGATCCGCGGCGTCGACGCTCCGATGACCTTCGCGGACTCGACGAACGCATCGCCCTTGATCCGTACGGTCTCGGCGCGGATAACTCGGAAGTACTGCGGGATATAGACCACAGTGATCGAGACCGCCGCGGCGACGATGCCTGCCCAGAGGTTCGACTGCCCGCCCGAGATCACGATCGACATCACGATCGCCAGCAGCAGGGTGGGGAAGGCGTAGATCGCGTCGCAGATGACGACGAGCACACGGTCGAGCCAGCCGCCAAGGTAGCCGGAGACGAGGCCGAGGAAGACGCCGAGAAAAAGCGACAGGACGACGGCGACGACGATCACCAGGAACGCGGTCTGCGCTCCCCAGAGCACGCGCGAGAGGACGTCATAGCCGCCGACGGTGGTGCCGAGCAGGTGCTCGGCACTCGGCGGCTGCTGCGCGCCGAACGCCTCGTCGCCCGAGCGCAACTGCGAGTAGCCGTAGGGCGCGATCAGCGGAGCGAGGAGTGCGACCAGGAGAAATGCGCCCGTGATGACGAGGCCGGTCACGAGCATCCCCCGCTGGAGGCCGACGCTCTGGCGCAGCTGGTGGACGACCGGGAGGCGGTCGACGAGGCGGCGGCGCGGGCGTGCCGGGGCGGTGGTGCTCATGCTCAGTACCTCACTCGCGGGTCGATGAGTGCCGCGATGACGTCGACAATGAAGTTGGTCAGGGCCACGATCACCGCAAGCAGGGCGACGATGCCCTGCACGGCCACGAAGTCGCGCGCCTGAAGGTACTCGGCGAGCTGAAAGCCGAGACCCTTCCACTCAAAAGTGGTCTCGGTGAGGACTGCACCGCCGAGCAGGAGGGCGATCTGCAGGCCGATCACGGTGATGATCGGGATGAGCGCCGGCCGGTAGGCATGCGTACGGACCAGGCGGAACTCGCTCACCCCGCGCGAGCGCGCTGCGTCGACGTAGTCGGTTCCGAGCGTGCCGATGACGTTGGTGCGCACGAGGCGGAGGAAGATGCCGGCGGTCAGCAGGCCCAGCGCGACGGCGGGCAGCACCGCGTGGGAGAGGACGTCCGAGATCGCGGCAGGGTCGCCGGTCTGGATCGCATCGATCAGATAGATGCCGGTTTTGTTCTCGAGGAACTGGAGCGAGAGTTCGGTGCTCGTCGAGGCGCGTCCGGCGACGGGGAACCACTTCAGCCAGACGGAGAACACCAGCTTGAGCAGCAGGCCCGCGAAGAACACCGGAGTCGCGTAGCAGAGGATCGCGAAGATGCGCAGTACCGCGTCGGGCGTGCGGTCGCGGTGGTACGCGGCGAGCATCCCGAGCGGGATGCCGACGAGGAATGCCACGATCAGGGCGTAAAAGGCGAGCTCGACGGTTGCGGCGCCGTACGTGAGCAGCACCTCGGTGACGGGGCGATTGTCGCTCAGCGTGGTGCCGAAGTCACCGGTGAGCAGACCACCGAGGTACTCGACGTACTGCACGATCAGCGGTCGGTCGTAGCCTGCGGCGGCGACGCGCTCGGCGAGCTGGTCCGCGGTCAGGCGTCCGCCGAGGGCCGCCGTGATCGGGTCGCCCGTGGAGCGCATGAGCAGGAACACCATCGTCACGAGGATGAAGACGGTCGGGATGATGAGCAGGAAGCGGACAAGCAGGTAGCGCCCGAGTCCTCCTCCGGAGCCGCGCGGTCGCCGGGTGGGCGCCGTCGCCGCAGCCGTCGTGGCTGTCGTCACGTGATGCCTTTCGTGGAGAACGGCCGGCGCCTCCTGTCGGGGAGGCGCCGGCCGCGAGAGGGGCGGATCAGCCCTTGCTGAGTGCCGCGTAACGGAACTTGAACGAGGCGTCGAGGGTGTCCTCGGCTCCGCTCACCGTGCTGCCGACGACCGCGACCTGCGAGCCCTGCAGGTAGGGGACGGTCGAGAGCTGCGCCGCGACCTTCTCCTGGAGCTGCTCGATCAGCGCGGTGCGTTCGGCGGTGTCGGTGGTCGAGACCTGCTGGGCGATCAGGCTCTGCACCTCGGCGTCGTCGTAGTGGTTCGCGAGGAAGTTCTCCTTGATGAAGAACGGCGAGAGGTAGTTGTCGGCGTCGGAGTAGTCCGGGAACCAACCGAGCTGGTATGCCGGGTAGACGTCGCTCGAGCGATCCTTCGAGTACTGCACCCACTCGGTGGTCTGCAGGTTGACCGTGAAGAGACCGGTCGACTCCAGCTGGTCCTTGATCAGTGCGTACTCGTCGCCCGAGGACGGGCCGTAGTGATCGTTCGAATACTGCAGGTTCAGGGTGACCGGAGCGGTCACGCCCGCGGCGTCGAGAGTCGCCTTGGCCTTCTCGGCGTCGGGCTTGCCTGCACCGTCACCGTAGAGCGACTTCAGCGGCTCGACCGCGCCGGTCAGACCGGCGGGGACGTAGGAGTAGAGCGGGGTATAAGTGCCCTTGTAGACCTGGTCGGCGATCTCGTCGCGGTCGATCAGGTCGGCCACGGCCTGGCGGACGGCGAGGGCCTTGGTGCTGTCGGCCTCCGCGGTGGTTGCACCGAACGGCTGGGTGTCGAAGTTGAAGACGATGTAGCGGATCTCGCCGCCGGGACCGTCCACGACCTTCACCTTGGTGTTGCCGCGCAGGTCGTCGACATCGGTCGCCGAGAGGCTGCGGAACGCGACGTCGATGTTCCCCTCCTGGATGTCCAGCTTGAGGTTCGAGGAGTCGGCGTAGTACTTGACGTTGACCGTACCGGTCTTCGCCGCGCCGAGAACACCCTGGTACCCGTCGTAGGCCCGGTACTGGATGAGGTTGTTCACGTCGTAGTTGGCGATCGTGTATTGGCCGGCGAAAGCCTCGCCCGAGACGATGTCGGCGTCGGGGGTCAGCTCGTCGGCCGAGAAGACCTCCTCGTCCACGATTGGCCCGGCGGGACTAGACAGGATCTGCGGGAACGTCTGGTCGTTCTCGGACTTGAGCGTGAAGACCACGGTGGTGGCATCCGGCGCCGCGACACTGTCGAGGTTCGCGAGCAGCGAGGAGGGACCATTCTCGGCGGCGATGCCGACCTGGCGGTCGAACGAGAACTTCACGTCAGAGGAGGTGAGGTCGTGGCCGTTGGCCCACTTCAGTCCCTGCTTCAGCGTCACGGTGTACTCCGTGGGCGAGGTGAACTCGGCCGACTCGGCAATGTCCGGCTCGACGTCCGGGCTGCCATACGGGGTGTTCATCAGGAACGGGAACACCTGGTTCATCACGGCAAAGGAGCCGTTGTCGTACGAGCCCGCAGGGTCGAGGGTCGTGATCTTGTCGGTGGTGCCGATGGTCATGGCCCCTCCGGCGCTGCCGCCGGACGAGTCATTCCCGCCGGCGGAGCAGCCCGTCAGCACGAGCGCGACCGCGGCAAAGCCTGCCGCTGCTGCGAGTGCGCGGGTACCGCGGGTGGATGCGGAAGTCATCTCCGTCTGCCTCTTCCTGTCAAAAAATGGGATGCGGGCACGCGCACTATCGGCACAGAGATCTCCTGCCCGCATTGCTGTTCCTCAGTGGTAACACAGTAGGGAGCGCTCTCCGAACCCGAACGGGGGTGGCGACCGATTTCGTCACACGACCGCAACACGCTCACTCCGCGCGCAGAGCCCGCTTCTCGCGCTCGCGCCTACTCCGGACGAAGCGCCCGCTTGTCATTTTCGAGACCCGCGAGGCGAATCTGAAGCGTTCGTCGGACGACAGGATCAGAAGCGCGCCGAAGAGCGCCCGTCAGATCCGCGATCTCGCGCAGCATGTCCCGTTCGATCAGCGCGATCGCGACTCCCTTCGCCCAGCGGGCGAGCCGAATCTCGTCCGCCGCCGCAGGCACAGGAGCAACTGCCAATTGTCGAACGAACGACGCGAAGGGGGCCGGTACATCGTTCGCGATGCAATCCACCCAATCGCGATTCGTCGCCCGCTCCAAATTTACGACGACAGCGTCACGAACCACTCGGAGGGTTTCATTCGTCACGGCCGCGTGGGCCGCTCGATTGAGGAGTTCGGGGCCGACCGTCTCCGGAAGTTGGATCATCGCCATCAGAGCATCGCGTTCCAGCCTCGTGACCATATCCGCAGGAAGGTCGGCAATGGTCGTTCCCGACGGCAGATCAGCACGACCAGTCTCCCGGTTCTGGTCCGCTTGTTCGGTTCTGGGCACCGAGGAGCGCGGTCGTGACCCCGCGGAGCGCACGGCCGCATTCACCTCAGCTATATCTAGTCCGAGCATCCGGGCGAGTTCCCTGGAATAGCCAGGCCGAAGCGCCGGATCTCGGATCTCGGCGACGACCGGCGCCGCCGCCCGCAGCGCCGCGATCCGTCCCTCGACGGTCTCGAGATCGTAACGGTCGAGCAGCTGCCGGATGACGAACTCAAACATCGGCTTCTTATCGTCAATGAGCCTGCGCACCGCGTCGTCGCCCCGGTTCAGACGGAGATCGCAGGGATCTAGGCCGTCCGGTGCGACGGCGACGAAAGTTTGAGCGGCGAAGCGGTGCTCCTCCTGAAAGGCGCGCATCGCTGCCTTCTGGCCGGCCGCGTCCGGGTCGAAGGTGAAGACGACCTCGCCGACCCCGCTGTCGTCACCGAGCACTCGCCGGATGACCTTGATGTGGTCCACTCCGAAGGCCGTGCCGCAGGTGGCGACCGCTGTAGGGACGCCCGCGAGGTGGCAGGCCATGACGTCCGTGTAGCCCTCGACAACCACGACCTGATGCGCGCGCGCGATGTCGCGCTTCGCGAGATCGAGCCCGTAGAGCACCTGGGACTTGTGATAGACGGGCGTCTCGGGAGTGTTCAGGTACTTGGGGCCCTTGTCCTCCTCGAGGAGGCGGCGCGCACCGAAGCCGACGGTCTGGCCGGTGACGTCGCGGATCGGCCAGACGAGCCGACCACGGAATCGGTCGTAGACGCCACCGCGGTTATTGCTGCTGACGAGCCCGGCGGCGGTGAGTTCTTCCTCCGAAAAGCCGCGGCGCTTGAGTGCGGTCGTCAGGCCATCCCAGCCATCGGGAGCGAAACCGACTCCGAATCGCTCGGCGGCGACTCGGTCGAAGCCGCGCTCACCGAGAAAACGGCGGCCCACGTCGGCGCCGGGGGTCGCGAGCTGCTCGCGGAAGAACTCCTCCGCCGCATCGTTGGCGGCAAGCAGTCGCGCCCGGCCGCCGGTTTCGGGAGCCTGTCCACCGCCCTCCTCGTACTGGACCTGGTAGCCCACACGCGCGGCGAGGCGCTCGACCGTCTCGCTGAACGAGCCGTGGTCCATCTTCATGAGGAAGCTGTACACGTCGCCCGACTCCTGGCAGCCGAAGCAGTGGTAGAAGCCTGCCTGTGGTCGGACGTGGAAGCTGGGGCTGCGCTCGTCGTGGAAGGGGCACAGGCCCTTGAGGGAGCCGACTCCGGCCGACTTCAGCGTGACGTACTCGCCGATCACGTCCCCAATATTGATGCGGGCCTTGACCTCCTCGACATCTGACTGTCGGATCCGAGGCATACCCGCCATCGTATCCGCCGCGAAGGCCCGCCAGCCGGGCTGGGGAAACTCTGGCTCCGGCCTGCACCGAGCCGACGATCCTCACGCACGTTGTGCGCGGCACTGCACGCCGTCCTCGACAATCGGACGTGCACGCGTGCCTTCGCCGTGCATCCTGTCGCGAACCAGGTGAATCAACCCAACCGTTCGAACCACGCCAGTGCGCTCTGATCGGTGAGGTTCGCCACCTGGTCGACAACGACGCGGCGGCGGGCGTCGTCGTCGGAGGCGGCGTGCCAGTCCTCAGCGAAGCCGGGTTCGAGGGTGCCCGGGCCACGGTCGAGGAGAGTGTCGGCGAGCCGGATGAGCACGTCGCGCTGCTGAGCGTAGATCGGCTGCCGGGTGTTCCGCGACATCACGAACGTCGCGACGATGCCCTTGAGCACGGCGATCTCGGCCTGCTGCTCGCGGGGTACGACGACGTGGCCGCCGAAGCGGACGAGATCAGGGTGCTGATACGCCTCCCGGGTCGCTTCGGTGGCGGCACCGGCGAAGCGACCGATGAGCTGGCTCGTGAGGTTCTTGAGCCGGGCCTGGTCGCGGCGGGAGCCGTCCCAGGAGGAGACCCACACGTCGAGCGAGTCGAGCCGGTCGAAGGCGGCGACGAGCTCGTCGTGGTCGACCTCCCCGCCGACCCAGGAGTGCATCGACGCCACCAGATCGTCGTGGTCGGCGCGCGAGCCGAGCGCCTCCACGTCGATATAGCCCGAGACGACCGCGTCCTCGAAGTCGTGGACCGAGTAGGCGATGTCGTCCGAGAGGTCCATCACCTCCGCTTCGATGCAGCGCACCCCCTCTGGCGCCCCCTCGCGCATCCAGACGAAGGCGGGCTCGTCGTCGGCGTAGAAGCCGAACTTGGCGCGACCGGACGGATCTGCGACCGAACGGGTGTCGGGCCACGGGTACTTGCAGCTCGCGTCGAGGCTCGCGCGGGTCAGGTTGAGGCCGTAGGGGCGCGCGTCGCCACCGAACACCTTCGGCTCGAGCCGGGTGAGGAGGCGGAAGGTCTGCGCATTGCCCTCGAAGCCGCCGATACCCTCGGCCCAGGAGTTGAGTGCACGCTCACCGTTGTGCCCGAAGGGCGGATGCCCGATGTCATGGGCAAGGCAGGCGGTGTCGACCACGTCCGGGTCGAGGTCGAGGCTGGTGGCGAGTTCGCGGCCGATCTGCGCCACCTCGAGCGAGTGGGTCAGTCGATTGCGCGCGAAATC
This sequence comes from Rathayibacter iranicus NCPPB 2253 = VKM Ac-1602, assembly GCF_003149025.1. Taxonomy (GTDB): domain Bacteria; phylum Actinomycetota; class Actinomycetes; order Actinomycetales; family Microbacteriaceae; genus Rathayibacter; species Rathayibacter iranicus. The sequence continues at coordinate 127,853 of NZ_QGDV01000008.1, read as the reverse complement.
GACGCCGGCGGTCGGACTGAGCACCTGCGTCTTCGCCGCGAGGCGCCGCAGTGCGCTGGAGTGGAAGAGCCGCGCGCGGTCGCGGGCGAAGTCGGAGCGGCGGGTCGAGTGGTCCTCCGGCAGGAAGCGCTCGATGTCGACGAGCGAGTATCCCCAGAGCGCGCGGTCATCCACCGCTGTTGTGGATCTCTGCGGCCGAGACCACATCGCGCTGGACGGCGTCGAGTTCGCGAGACTCGAGCCAGCGGTCGGGCAGCGAGGGAACCTTCGGCGAGCCGGCGCGCCCGCGCTGGCCCTCGGCCGCCTCACCGGGATACGGCTGGCTCCCGTCGAGTGTCGCGAGCAGCTCGTCGAGCTGCGCGAGCGACTCGACCGTCGCGAGGCGAGCGCGCAGATCGCCACCGACCGCGTAGCCCTTGAAATACCAGGCGACATGTTTGCGGATGTCGCGGCAGCCGCGCTCCTCGCTCTCGAAGAAGTCGACCAGCAGCTCGGCGTGACGCCGGAACGCACCCGCGACCTGCCCCAGGGAGGGGCGAAAACGCTCGTCCGAGCCCGCGAAGGCGGCGGCGAGATCGCCGAAGAGCCACGGCCGACCGAGGCAACCGCGGCCGACCACGACGCCATCGCAGCCGGTCTCGTTCATCATCCGCAGTGCGTCCTCGGCCGACCAGATGTCGCCGTTGCCCAGGACGGGCACGTCGGTGATCGCCGCCTTGAGGGTGGCGATGGCCGACCAGTCGGCGTGGCCGCTGTAGAACTCGGCGGCGGTGCGCGCATGTAGCGCGATGGAGGCGACACCCGCACCCTCGGCAGCCCGCGCGGCCTCAAGGTAAGTCAGGTGATCGGGATCGATGCCCTTACGCATCTTGACGGTCAGCGGGATATCGCCTGCCGCCTGTACCGCTCCCTCGACGATCTGGCGGAACAGCGGCAGCTTCCACGGCAACGCCGCTCCCCCACCCTTGCGCGTGACCTTGGGCACCGGGCAGCCGAAGTTGAGGTCGATGTGGTCGGCGCGGTCCTCGGCGACGAGCATCGTGACCGCCTCAGCGACCGTTCGGGGATCGACGCCGTAGAGCTGGATCGAGCGCACCGACTCGCTCGGGTGGTGGCGGATCAGGCGCATCGACTCCGGCGTGCGTTCGACGAGCGCGCGGGATGTGATCATCTCGCTGACATAGAGGCCGTTGCCGTATTCGCGGCAGAGTCGGCGGAACGCCGTGTTGGTGATGCCCGCCATCGGAGCGAGCACCACCGGCGCATCAAGTTCAAGGGGGCCGATCCGCAAGACCGGTGCGGTGCGCGCAGGCGGGGAGGCCGTGAGAGTGGAAGACATCGGTATCGATTGTCCCAGATCCTGTGTTGGGGAAGGCGGAACGGCGAGCAGAGAGGTGGAGAGATGAGCGAGAGCACGCCTGTGGAGGAGGGCCCGCAGAGGTTTGCGGCGGACGCCCGAGCTCGACATCTGGAGGTCGAGATCATCGAGCGGCCCGAAGCCGGCAGTCTTGCGGAAGCGGCAGCTGCTCTCGGAATCGAGACGGACGAGATCGTGAAGTCCCTTGTCGTCAAGCGTCACGACGGCGACTACCTTTTCGCGCTCGTTCCCGGAGGCCGGCAGATCGCGTGGCCCAAGCTCCGCGCGGTCGTCGGCGTCAACAAGCTGCGCCTCCCCGACGAGGCCGCCGCTCTGGCGGCGACCGGCTACCGCCGCGGCACCATTACGCCCATCGGTTCGACGACTGCCTGGCCCGTCTACGCCGACGAGCGGATCCTCGGACGGCGCATCGCGATGGGCGCGGGAGCCTCTGGCCGCAGCGCCTTCATCGACGCGGATGCCCTGGTCGCCGCGTTTGGGGCGACGGTCGCGGACATCACGACGGAGGAGCCACCGCGCTGACCGCGCAACCGTGGCTCCTAACGGTGGAGGACCCGGACGAGCTCGTCCACGTCGGACTCGTCATTCCAGAGGTGGAACGCCACCCGGAGCCGTCCTCCGCGCCCTGAGACGCGCAACCCCGCAGCCTGAAGCCGATCAAGGTCTGCGGCGTCGGCGTCCGGCCAGGACACGATGGCCCGGCGCTGCGGCTCCCGGTCGAGTCGCTCGCAGAGAGCGTCACCGAGTCCGGATGCATGGGCCCACACCGCGCCGATGTCGAGCGAGCGGAACAGCGCGAGCGAGGCTTCCGCCCCCGCGAACGCCTGCCAGGCGGGAGACACGTCAAAGCGGCGCGCGTTCTCGGCGAGATGCATGGCCGGCCCGTAGCAGGACGACCAGACGTCCTCCCCGGAGTACCAGCCGGCCTGCACCGGGATCAGTTCAGCCGCGTACTCTTCCGAGACCGTGAGGAACGCCACTCCGCGCGGTGAGCAGAGCCACTTGTAGGCGTGAGTGAGTGTCGCGTCGAAGCGAGACGCGTCGACCGGCAGGATGCCCGCGGCCTGGGTGAGATCGCAGGCGGTGCGGACCCCGTGCCGAGCGGCCGCCTCGATCACGGCGTCGAGATCGGCGAGAGCACCGCTGCTCGACTGCACCGCCGAGAAGATCACGAGGTCGTCCGCGTCCTCGACCGAGTCGGCCAGCGCCTCCAGCGCGACCGAGCGGACGACGACTCCGCGGTGCGCCTGCGCCAGGAAGGGGAAGACGATCGAGGAAAAGTCCCCATCCACGCAAAGCACGCGGGCTCCGTCGGCCAGCGAGGCTGCGAGCACGGCGGCCATCGCCGAGGTCTGCGAGCCGATCGCTACGGAGCCGGCGGGGACGCCAACAATGTCGGCGAATGCTTCTCGGGCGCGATCAGCGACGGCACCGTAACCGGCCGCCGTGCTCTCGCCTGAGGACCAGCCATCGAGGTCTGCGCGCAGGGCCGCCACCGTCTCCCTCGGTGGAAGCCCGAGCGTGCAGGCGTTGTGGTAACCGCGAGCTCCAGCGAAGCGCGCGCGCAGGTCGGAAAAATGTGACAGTGCGGTATTCACCCTTCGAGGATGAGGCTCCGAAGCTGGATCGCCAAGTCAACGCGTGCAGAGGGGGTGCCGATGTCGCGAGGTTACGGGCTCCTCACTGCGCGGCGAGGGCATGTGCCTGTTCGATCACCGCGACGACATCGCGGGCCTCGTGCACGTCGACGGGAGCCGGAGCCCCGTCGAGCAACGCCCGCGCCACCTGCTCCAGGAAGGCCGAGTAGCGCCCACGCTCGCTCGGGACGCGTCTCGCCCCGTCGTCATCGACCAGCACGCCCCAGCTCTCGGCCGGGACCTCGCCGAAGCGAGGATCCTCCGCGTGGGCACCGGTGCGCAGCGCCATCTCCTGCGGATCGAGGCCATCGACGCTGTAGCCGCCTCGGGTGCCGAGCACGCGCAGGCGCGGACCAGTGGCGCGGGCCACGCGGCTCATCGCGAGGTGGGAGCGCACGCCTCCGCGGTGCAGCAGCGAGACGAAAGCCTCGTCTTCGCTTGCGCCTCCCGGATGCACGACCCGCGTCTCGGCGGCCGTCACCCGCGCCGGGCCGAACAGCAGCAGGGCTTGGTCGATCAGGTGGCTACCGAGATCGAAGAGGATTCCACCGCCCTCGGGCACGCCGATCTCGCTCTGCCAGCGCCCGGTCTTCTGCGCACTCCAGCGCTCGAACGACGATTCGAAGCGGAGCACCTGGCCGAGCGCTCCCTCGGCGAGGAGGCGACGCAGCGTCAGCAGATCAGAATCCCAGCGCCGGTTCTGAAACACGAAGACGGGCGCACCACTCGCCTCGGACGCGGCAATGATCGCATCGGCATCGGCCGTACTCGGAGCGAACGGCTTGTCGATCACCACGGCGACGCCTGCGGCCAGCACCTGCTCGGCCTGCGCGCGGTGCACCGACGGCGGAGTGGCAAGCACGACCAACGCCGGCCGCTCGGCGAGCACCGCGTCGAGATCGGGCACGATGCGGGCCCCGGGGTGGGCGGCAGAAGCAGCCTCCGAGCGCGCGGCGTCGCGGGTGGCGATCGCGACGATCTCGAACGCCGGGTCGGCCGCGAGGAATGGCCCGTGAAAGACGCTGCCGGCAAGGCCGAAGCCGACGAGTCCGACCCGGATCATGCGGAGGCTCCCGGCACGTCCACAGCGCCGCCGAAGCGACGCGAGCGCCCGGAGTAGTGCTCGATCGCCTCCCACAGGTCGGTGCGGGTGAAGTCGGGCCAGAGCCGGTCGAGAAACACCATCTCGGCGTAGGCGCTCTGCCAGAGCAGGAAGTTACTCGTGCGCTGCTCGCCAGAGGAGCGCACGAACAGGTCGACGTCCGGCATCTCTGGCACGTAGAGGGCCCGCGCGATCGTCTTCTCGCTGATCCCGGAAGGCTTCAGTCGCCCCGCCGCGACCTCGCCGGCGAGCCGCTGCACCGCGTCGGCGATCTCGGTGCGCCCGCCGTAGTTCACACACATGGTGAGGGTGAGCACGTCGTTGTCGGCGGTCAACCGCTCGGCGAACTGCAGTTCGGTGATGACGGACGCCCAGAGCCGGGGCCTGCGGCCAGCCCATCGAACGCGTACGCCCCACTCGTTCAGCTGGTCGCGGCGGCGGTGCAGCACGTCGCGGTTGAACCCCATCAGGAAGCGCACCTCCTCCGGCGAGCGCTTCCAGTTCTCCGTCGAGAACGCATAGACGCTGAGATGCTTCACCCCGATCTGGATCGCACCGGCGACCACATCGAGCAGCGCCGTCTCGCCCCGCTTATGGCCCTCGATCCGTGTCAATCCGCGGGCGTTTGCCCATCGGCCGTTGCCGTCCATCACTATTGCGACGTGAGAGGGGACCGCCTTCGGCGAGATTTCGGGCGGATAAGTCCCCGTCCAGTCGAGGGGGCGGTACGGCTCGGCGTCCTTATGGGTGAAGGGCTTCATCGGGTGACGTGCTCCAGTGATCTCAGACCGCGTTCGAGGTGGAACTGGGTGTAGGCGGCAACGACTCCGCTTGCCCGCGACCGCGTCGAAGGCTCGGTCGTCTCGGCGTGCCCCCAGTCTCCCGTGAGTAGCGCGCCCAGCAGGACCACGACCTCCGGAGCGACCCGCGGGGCCCCCGGTGGCGTGCACTCGACGCACACGACGCCTCCGAGCTGCACCACCACGGCGCCGTGCGGCCCCGGGGCGCCGCAGCGCGCGCAATCGTCGAAACTCGGCGCCCAGCCCGCAATGGAGAGGGCACGCAGAAGGTACGAGTCGAGGGTGAGCACCGGCTCGTGCTCGTGCCGAGACAGCGAGCGCAGCGCGCCAACCAGGAGGAGGTACTGCTGTAACGACGCGTCGGCATCGGTCAAGCGGTCGGCCGTCTCGACCATCGCGCTCGCGGCCGTGTAACTGTCGTAGTCGGCCGCGATCAGCGCACCGTAGGCTCCGAGCGACTCCGCCTGCGTGACGATGTCGAGGCTCCGGCCCTCATAGAGCTGGAGATCGGCGACCATGAACGGCTCGAGCCGCGAGCCAAACTTGGAGCCGGTCTTGCGCACACCCTTGGCCACGGCGCGGATCTTGCCATGGCCGCGCGAGAGCAGGGTGACGATGCGGTCGGCCTCGCCCAGCTTGTGCGTGCGAAGCACCACGGCTTCGTCACGATAGGTGGGCATACGCCAATTATCCCCCCGACCACCGACACCCGCCTGGCAGCGCGGCGGAGCGGGAGCCCGGGTCATGGAACGATGTCCACGTGGCAGCCTCCCTCTTCGAGATCCCAGCCTGGACCGACCTGCTCGCGATTGCCATCGGCTGCCTTCAGGGCGCCATGTTCGCGGGCGAGTTCCGCGACCGTCGGATCGACCTGCTCGGCGTCACCATCATCGGCACCGCGACGGGGCTGGGCGGCGGCGTGCTGCGCGACCTGCTCCTGCAGACGCCGCTCGTGGCGCTGCACACCAACGCCTACCTGATCGTCGCGGTCACCGCCTCCCTCGTCGGGATGCTGCTCCAGCACCTACTGAATCGGGTCGACGGCACGATCACCGCCCTCGACGCGTTGACCCTCGGTCTGTTCGGTGCGATCGGGACCACGAAGGCCCTGTCGCTCGGAGTTCCGGAGGTGCCTGCGGTCTTCGTCGGAACCGTCTCGGCCGTGGGCGGCTCCGTCGTACGAGACATCCTGCTCAACCGTCCGATCGCGCTGATGCACGTCGGCTCGCTCTACGCGGTCGCGGCTTCGGTCGGCACCGTCGTGATCGTCGTGGCACTGCGCTTCGGAGTGACGATCGCCTTCGCCGCGACCCTCGGCGTTCTGGTAACCGCAGTCATCCGCCTGCTTGCTGTGCGCTACGGCTGGAGCCTGCCCGAGCAGCGCGCCCTGAGAGGTGTCCCCCGCCTCCGCTGGCGCCGCCGCCCGTGACGCCGGCCCCCTCGCCGGGGCCGGCGCGGGTCAGGCCGAGGCTGCGGCCAGGACGGGAGCCGGGACCTCTTCGCGCAGGGCGCGGTTGACAGCCGAGACGATTGCCTTGAGAGAGGCGGTCGAGATGTCCGCGTCGATGCCGACGCCCCACAGGGTGCGGCCGTTCACCGAGCACTCGACGTAGGAGGCGGCGAGGGCATCGCCACCCGCGCTGAGCGCATGTTCGGCGTAATCGAGGACTCGTACCTCGACGCCCTGCTGCCCGAGCACGGCCTCGAACGCGTTGATCGGCCCGTTCCCGCGCGCGTCCGCCGTCACCCTCTCGTCGCCGACGCGCAGCACGGTATCGAGGGCGATACTCCCGCCCAGGTCGCTCGAGGTGTCGGTGCGCAGCAGCTCGAAGCGGCCCCACTTCTCGTCCGAGCATTCCGCGGGCAGGTACTCGTCCTGGAACACCGACCAGATCTGCCCACTGGTGACCTCGCCGCCCTCCGCGTCGGTCTTGGCCTGCACGACTCCCGAGAACTCGATCTGCAGGCGGCGGGGCAGATCGAGCGCGTGGTCCGTCTTGAGCAGGTACGCGACTCCGCCCTTGCCCGACTGCGAGTTGACCCGGATGACGGCCTCGTAGGAGCGCCCCAGGTCTTTCGGGTCGACCGGCAGGTAGGGCACGGCCCAGAGGAGTTCGTCGACGCTGCGGCCGGTGCGCTCGGCCTCGGCGTCCATGGCCTCGAACCCCTTCTTAATGGCGTCCTGGTGGGAGCCGCTGAAGGCGGTGAAGACCAGGTCTCCGGCCCAGGGGCTGCGCTCGGGCACCGGCAGCTGGTTGCAGTATTCGGCGGTGCGCTTGATGTCGTCCATGTCACTGAAGTCGATTTGCGGATCGATGCCCTGGGTGAACAGGTTCACGCCCAGTGCCACGAGGTCGACATTGCCCGTGCGCTCGCCGTTGCCGAAGAGACAGCCCTCGATCCGGTCCGCGCCGGCCAGGTAACCCAGCTCGGCCGCGGCCACGGCCGTGCCGCGGTCGTTGTGGGGGTGCAGAGAGAGGACGATGTTCTCGCGCTGGGCCAGGTTCCGGCTCATCCACTCGATCGAGTCGGCGTAGACGTTCGGCGTGGACATCTCGACGGTCGCGGGCAGGTTGAGGATGACCTTGCGCTCGGGAGTGGGCTCGAGAACCTCGACCACACGGTCGCAGATCTCGCGAGCGAAGTCGAGTTCGGTGCCGGTGTAGCTCTCGGGCGAGTACGAGTAGTAGACGGTCGTGCCGGGGACGCTCGCTTCCATTTCGCGGCACTTCCGCGCGCCGGCCAGAGCAATGTCGATGATGCCCTGGCGGTCCTGCCGGAACACCACCTCGCGCTGCAACACGCTCGTGGAGTTGTAGAAGTGCACGATGACGTCGCGGGCGCCACGGAGCGACTCGTAGGTGCGCTCGATGAGGTGGTCGCGCGCCTGCGTCAGCACCTGGATGGTGACATCCTCGGGGATCGCGTCCTCCTCAATAAGGCTGCGCACGAAGTCGAAGTCGGTCTGGCTCGCACTCGGGAAGCCGACCTCGATCTCCTTATAGCCCATCCGGACCAGCAGATCGAACATGATGCGCTTGCGCTCGGGGCTCATCGGGTCGATGAGGGCCTGATTACCGTCGCGCAGGTCGACGGCGCACCACCGCGGCGCGGTAGTGATGCGCTTGTCCGGCCAGGTGCGGTCGGGCAGGTCCACGGCGATCAGCTCGTGGAAGGGGCGGTATCGGCCGATCGGCATGGGCGACGGCTTCTGGTTGTTGGGCATGGTGTGCTCTCCTGGCGCGGGAACGCGCTCATGTCTGGTCTCGCGCACAGCGGATTTCGTGCGGCTCTGGCCGCGTGAGCGAGGAGGTGATTAGCCGACAACGAACTCCGCGACGAGGGTGGCCTGAGGATCAGATCTCGTCGCGGCGGAGAAGAAGCAGCAGTCCGGCGCACACTCGGCCAGGTTAGCACCGCGCCCGCAGAGACGTCATCCCGCGAGACGGCCCCTAGCCGGCCAGGCCGTTCTCGTACGCATAGACGACGAGCTGGACGCGATCGCGCAGCCCGAGCTTGCCGAGCGTGCGGCTGATGTGGGTCTTGACCGTGGCCTCGCTCAGAAACTCTGCACGGGCGATCTCGGTGTTGCTCAGACCCCGGGCCGCCAGGTGGAAGATCTCGCGCTCGCGGTCGGTGAGGGTCGCGAACTCCGCCGGCGTCTCCCGGCCGCTACCGGCCGCACCGAAGTGCTCGAAGAGCTCGCGGGTGGCGGAGGCCGCGACGACGGCCGTCCCCGCGTGCACCGTCCGAACCGAGGCGAGCAGGAAGCCGGGCTCGGTGTCCTTGAGGAGGAAGCCACTCGCTCCAGCCCGGATCGCTCGGGCAGCCGCCTCATCGAGGTCGAAGGTTGTCAGCACCAGGATGCGCGGCGCATCCACTCCCCGCTCGTGAGCGTCGGCGAGAATCCGCCGCGTCGATTCGATCCCGTCGACTCCCGGCATCCTGATGTCCATCAGCACGACATCGGGAGCCAGCTTCGCCACCAGCTCCGCGCCCTCGGCCCCGTCCGAGGCTTCGCCCACCACCTCGAGATCGGGCTGCGAACCCAGGAGCATGCGGATACCGGCGCGGAAGAGCGCCTGATCGTCAACGAGGACGACGCGGATGGACTCGGTCATGCGGGGATGCCTCCAGAGGCGAGGGGGGACGTGGCGCTCGACTCACGAGCGAGAAGGGCAGTGGCGGGGAGGCGCGCATGGACGACGAAGTCCTCCCCTACAGGTCCGGCGGAGAGGGCGCCGCCGACCAGGGTGGCGCGCTCGCGCATCCCAACCAGACCGTGCCCCTCGCCCGGCAGAGCATCGCGCTCGTCCTCGAGGCGGCGCGCGTTGCGAACCGTCAAGACCAGTTCGTCGCCGGAACGGCACAGGGAAACCGTGATCGCCGAGCCCGGACGACCATGCCGCAGGGCGTTGGTGGTCGCCTCTTGCGCGATGCGGTACAGGGCCAGACCGACAGCGCGGGGTACCGCTTCCAGATCGACGGCTAAGTCGGCGCGGACGGGAGTGCCTGCACCGCCGACGCTGCCGAGGAGCGCAGGCAGGTCGGCAGCGCCCGGCTGCGGACCGTCGCTCTGAGAATGCCGAAGCTGCGCGAGAAGTACTCGGACATCGGCAAGCGCGTCGCGGGCGACGGAGGAGATGGTCAGCAGTGCCGCGTCCGTCTGCTCGGGACTCGAGGCGCCAAGGTAACGCGCGCCGTCAGACTGCGCGATGACGACCGCGAGGGAGTGGGCCACGACATCGTGCATGTCGCGGGCAATCCGGTTGCGCTCCTCGACCGTGTCGAGTTCGCGTTGCGCCCGCGCCCGCTCCTGTTCCGCCTGGGCGCGCAGCGTCTGGCCCTCCCGCGCACGCCGCACCGCCCGCGAGAGCAGACCGATGGTCCAGGACAGGCCGAGCATCGCGAGGATCCCGCCGAAGACCACTCCGGCTAGCAGCACGCTGTCGCTGCGGCCCTTGAGCAGGTTGAACGTGAGCGTCAGATAGGCGACCGCGATGACCGCGCCGAGAACGGCAGAGACCGCGCCTGCGATCCGCACGCGTCGTGACTCCGACGCACCGGTGCAAAACAGCACGGCGAGAATGGCGAGATCACCGGGGCCAGGCGCGAGTTGCGCGCTCATCTGCAGGGCGACCGCGACCCACGCGAGCGTCAGGGCGAGCGGGGGCGAGCGACGACACAGCACCAGCGCGACGGAGAAGACACCGGCGACACAGAGCTGGAACGATTCCGGCCGCTTGACGTAGGGCAGCCCGCCGATCAGGAGCAGAGCCAGGGCCTGCACGCCCGCGATGCCGACCGAGAACGGCAGCTGAGGACCGGCGACCCGGGTTAGCAGCGCGTCAACCCTGTCACCGGGGCCGGCCGGTGCCCGCAGGCCGAGGACGAACACGAGGACGTGCGCTGCGCTGATGAGGGAGGCGACTACCACCATCGCTGTGGCAAAGACGACGGATCCCATCGCCTGCGTGTCGCTGTAGCCGAGGGCCTGGCCGAGCGGAGGGACGGCGGCGACGCCGCCGATCGCCGCGAGCACGAAGACACCGGCGAGAACGAGGGAGCGTGCCCAGAGCCCGAGACGCCGTGCGCTCTCCCAGACGACGACAAGGCCGACGAGTACGGCATCGACGGGAACGCCGACGACGAGCAGGCCGCCTCCGGTGAGGACACCAACGGCGCAGAGGGAGGGGGCGAGCGCCGGGAGGAACGCGGCGACCGCGAGTCCGAGGGCGAGCAGGAGACTGCCGGCGAGGCCATCGAACCGCGTGCTGCCGAGGGTGGTGAGCAGCAGATGGAGGCCCGCGAGCAACACTCCAGCGATCGGCAGCGTCGCCGGTCGGTCGAGGAAGGCACGCATGAGCCCACGCTACGGGTCGGGGAGCTCGACGGCGTCGTCCTGCAGGGTGATCTCTCTCGTCGACCCGGCAGCACAGCCGATTCAGAAGCCCAGGCGCCCCAGCAGCTTCGGATCGCGCTGCCACTCCTTGGCCACCTTCACGCGGATCGAGAGGAACACCCGGCGCCCGAGGAGGCGCTCGATCTGCTCGCGCGAGACCGCCCCCACCTCGCGCAGGCGCTGCCCACCCTTACCGATGATGATGCCCTTCTGGCTGTCGCGTTCGACGAAGACATTGGCGTAGATGTCGATCAGCGAGCCGTCCTCGCGCTCGACCATGTCGTCGAGAGTCACGGCAAGCGAGTGCGGGAGCTCATCGGAGACTCCCTCGAGCGCGGCTTCACGGATGAACTCGGCGACCCGCGAGAACAGGTCTTCGTCTGTGACCGCCTCCTTGGGGTAGAGCGCGGGCGACACCGGCATCAGACGCAGCAGCTCGACCGCGAGCACGTCGAGCTGTTCCTCGGTGATGGCCGAGATCGGCACAATCGTCTCCCACTCGCGCAGTTCCGAGACTGCGAGCAGTTGCTTGGCGACGGACTTCTTGGCGGAGAGGTCGACCTTCGAGACGATCGCGACCTTGCGCGCGCGCGGGAACGCGTCGAGCTGCTCATTGATGAAGCGATCGCCCGGCCCAATCGGTTCGTCCGCGGGGAATAGCATCCCGATCACGTCAACGTCGCCGAGCGTGGAGGTCACCAGCGAGTTCAGCCGCTCGCCCAGGAGGGTCCGCGGCCGGTGGATGCCTGGAGTGTCGACCACGATCAACTGTCCGTCGGGGCGATGCACGACTCCGCGGATGGCGCGCCGGGTGGTCTGCGGCTTGGAACTCGTGATGGCGATCTTCTCACCCACCAGAGCGTTGGTCAGTGTGGACTTGCCGACGTTCGGGCGACCGACGAAGGACACGAAGCCCGCCCGGTATGGCGCGGCGGCGGGAGTGGTGTCAGTCATCGTTCCTCGTTCCGATCGCCCGAGGCCCCGCGGTAGGGAGCCGTGCTCGGGCTGGGTGTGGTGGTGCCGCCGGCAGCGAGGATCGCGACCGGGCCGGTGCCGGGCTCGCCGGCGGCGTCGAGTTCGGGATCGCGTCGGACGATCACCGTGGAGATGGTGCCACGGCGCGGATCCGCCTGCTCGGCCTCGAGGATCACGCCGCCGATGCGTGCGGTCGCGCCGCGTTCCGGAAGGCGTCCGTAGGCCTTGGTCAGCAACCCGCCGACGGAGTCGACGTCGTCGTCCTCGAGGTCGAGCTCGAAGAGTTCACCCAACTCGTCCACGGGAAGTCGCGCCGAGACACGGTAGACCCCGGGTGCCGTCTCCTCGAAGAGGTCGACCTCGCGGTCATACTCGTCCGAGATATCGCCGACGAGTTCCTCGATCAGATCTTCGAGCGTGACGAGTCCGGCGATGCCGCCGTACTCGTCCACGACCATCGCGAGGTGATTGGACTCGAGCTGCATCTGGCGCAGCAGCTCGTCGGCCTTCTTCGACTCCGGGACGAACAGCGCGGGGCGAGCAAGTTCGGCGACGGTGCCCTCGACGTCCGGCCGCTCATAGGTATGCCGGGCCACATCGCGGAGATAGAGGACCCCGAGCACGTCATCGGCGCCGTCACCGATCACCGGGAGGCGCGAGATGCCGCGGCTGAGCAGGAGGCCCATCCCCGCTCCGACCGACGAGGTCGCCTCGATCGTGACCATGTCAGTCCTCGGCACCATGACTTCACGCACGAAGGTCTCGTTGAACTCGAAGATCGAGTGGATCAGCTCGCGGTCATCCTGTTCGAGCACGTCCTGCTCGGTGGCCTCATCCACCATGCTGAGCAACTGCTCCTCGGAGGAAAAGCCTGCTGAGCGCCCGGTACCGGGGGTGACGCGGTTGCCCAGGGCGACGAGTCCGTGCGCGACCGGGCCCAGCGCCAGCCGGAGGACATGGACGAGCGCCGCGCTCGTGCTCAAAACCGCTCGAGCATGCGCGCGGCCGACACTGCGCGGGCTGGATCCGACGAGCACGAAAGAGACGGCGGCCATGATCAGGACAGCTAGCAGCAGTGCCAGCCACAGCTGCGCGATCTCGACCACGAGGACCGTCGTGACGAACACGGCGGCGGTCGTTTCGGCCGCGATCCGCGAAAAGTTGACGACGTTGACGTGGGCGGTCATGTCTCCCGAGATCGCCCGCAGCGCCCGAGCACTACGAGAATGCTGGGCCATGTCGAGGAGGTCGCTTCGCGAGAGAACGCCGAGTGCGGCATCGGTCGCGGCGAACCATCCGCCCACGGCGACGAGCGCCAGGGCGGCGATGAGGAGCTGAAGAGTAGGCACGTCGATTCCTAGCGGCGTCGCTCGCCGATGTGGAAGCCGACCAGGATGTCGCGCTGGATACTGAACATCTCGCGCTCCTCCTCCGGCGCGGCGTGATCGAAGCCCAGCAGGTGCAGCACACCGTGCGCAGTCAGCAGTTGCAGCTCGTCGAGCACCGAGTGGCCGGCCGCCTCCGCCTGGTTCTGCGCGACCTGGGGGCACAGCACGATATCGCCGAGGAGCCCGGCGGGCGTCTGCTCGTCCTCCGTGCCTGGACGCAGCTCGTCCATCGGGAAGCTGAGCACGTCCGTCGGCCCCGGTTCGTCCATCCACTGCACGTGCAGCTGCTCCATCGCGCCCTCGTCGACGAGCACGATCGCGAGCTCGGCGTCGGGGTGCACATGCAGCGAGTCGAGCGCGTAACCGGCCAGGCGCAACAGAGCCGCCTCATCGACGGGAATGCTCGACTCGTTGTTGATCTCGATGCTCACGGGGAGTGGGGTTCCTTCGGTCGGTGGGACTGGCGGCCTAAGCACGAGGGGGCTGACGGTCGCCGGGCAACCGGGCCGGGCCACCGCGGCGCTCAGCACGGTGGGCAAACTCGCGCGCCTGCTCGCGCTCGAAGTGCTGGGCCTGCTTCTGCTGGTCGTATTCGGTGTAGGCGTCCACGATGCGGCCGACGAGGCTATGCCGTACCACGTCCTCGCTGGTCAGGCGCGAGAAGTGGATGTCCTCGATGCCGTCGAGCACTCGTGTGACGAGACGGAGCCCGCTCGCGCCCGTGGGCAAGTCGACCTGTGTGATGTCGCCCGTGACGACCATCTTCGAGCCGAACCCCAACCGAGTGAGGAACATCTTCATCTGCTCGGGCGTTGTGTTCTGCGCCTCATCGAGCACGACGAACGCGTTGTTCAGCGTGCGGCCGCGCATGTAAGCGAGCGGAGCGACCTCGATTGTGCCCGCCGCGAGCAGCTTCGGCACGATCTCGGGATCCATCATCTCGTTGAGCGCGTCATAGAGCGGGCGCAGGTAGGGGTCGATCTTGTCGGTGAGCGAGCCCGGCAGATAGCCCAGCCGCTCCCCCGCCTCGACAGCCGGGCGGGTCAGAATGATCCGCTCGACCTCCTTGCGCTGGAGCGCCTGGACGGCCTTTGCCATGGCGAGGTACGTCTTGCCGGTGCCGGCCGGGCCGATGCCGAAGACGATCGTGTTCGTATCGACCGCGTCGACGTACTCACGCTGGCCCACCGTCTTTGGACGCACACTGCGCCCCCGCGCCGTGAGAATCGCCTGTCCGAACGCCTCCGCCGGACTCACCGAACCGCCGTTCTGCAGGATCCGCGCCGACTCCCGCACACCCTCAGGGTCGAGATCATGCCCGCTCGCGGTCATCCGCACCAGTTCTTCCACCAGGCGCGTCGCCTCGGCGACCGGGGCGCGCTCACCCTCGAGCGTCACCTCATTGCCGCGCACATGCACCCGGACGTCGGGGAATCGTGCTTCGACCGCTCGGATGAGGCGGTCTTGAGGTCCGAGGAGGCGCACCATGGCTACTCCGTCGACCGCAACGACGCGGCGCTCGTCGGGGCTCACGCCCGAATTCTCAACCGGTGGCAAGGGAGCCTTCCGTGTGGTGGCCGCCCAGGACGTGGGCGTGGACGTGAGGAACGGTCTGGCCCGCATCCTCTCCGGAGTTGAAGACGAGTCGGAATTGGCCGTTGCTGCGGGAATCGGCGAGCGACTGAGCGACCTGCACGACCTCGGCGAGCAGGGCAGGCTCGGCGGCGGCGAGAGCACTGACTGTCGTATGTTGCTGCGTCTTGGGAAAGACGAGCAGGTGCACGGGAGCCTTCGGCGCGATGTCGGTAATCGCGAGGATGCGCTCGTTCTCGAACACGACATCGGCCGGGATTTCACCCCGGACGATGCGCGTGAAGACGGTGGGTTCGCTCATGAGCCCATCTTAAACAGGGCTCGCGCGTGGCGGGCGCTCCGTTCGCCCACGGCACGCGAAGTGAGAGGCCCGGCGAGGCTGTGGAGGAGCGTCACCAGCGGCCGAGCCGGGCAGACAGCACGGCGAGCCCCGCGGGCCCGGCGGTCGAGGTGCGCAGGACGGAGTCGCCCAGCGCGACAGCCTCGGCCCCCACCTCCGCGAGCAACCGCAGCTCCTCGGGAGCGATGCCGCCCTCAGGACCCACGATGAGCACGAGATCGCGCTCATCAGGCACGATCGCCGAAAGGCGGGCCCCGGCGCTCGGCTCGAGCACCAGCACCCGGTCGAGCGCCGCGCGTTCGGCCAGCTCGCGGGTCTGGACGAGCGGCGAGACATCGGGGACCCGGGCGCGCAGCGACTGTTTGCTCGCCTCGCGGACGATGCTCCGCCAGCGCTCGCGCCCCTTCTCTTCCTTCCCGCCAGACCAGCGCGAGATGGAGCGCGCCGCCTGCCAGGGGACGACCTCGTCGACGCCCAGCTCGGTCGCGGCCTGCACCGCGAGTTCGTCGCGATCGCCCTTTGCGAGTGCCTGCACGAGCACAAGGCGCGGGGACGGGACCGGAACCTCATGTAGCGATTCGACGAGGAGCACCACCCGCGTCGGTTCTGCGCTCTCGACGACCGCCGTCGCCACGCGGCCGCGACCGTCGCCGACGCGCACCCGCTCTCCCACGCGGATGCGGCTCACGGACGCGGCATGCCGCGCCTCCGCTCCGGTGAGTGCGAGGCAGGATCCGAGACGGAAGTCGGCCGAATCGAGAGATTCGTCGATGTAGTGGTGCGCCACTCGCTCAGCCCAGGAAGCGGTCGCGGAGCTTCGAGAAGAGACCCTGCTGGAAGTGGGTCAGCGCCGGCTTTTGCGGTTTGTAGTGCTTCGCGAACTCCTGGACCAGCTCGCGCTCCCGATGGCCCAGCTTGGTCGGGGTGACAACCTGGATCCCGATCCGGAGATCCCCGCGCCCGCTGCCACGCAACCGCGTCACTCCGCGACCCTTGATCGTGACGATCTCTGTGCTCTGTGTGCCGGGCTTGATCTCGATGTCGATGTCGCCGTCCAGCGCGGCGAGGGTCGCCATGGAGCCCAGGATCGCATCCGTCATCTGCACCTCGAGGGTACAGAGCAGGTCGTCGCCGTTGCGGCTATAGACGTCGTGGTGCTTGACCTTGATCTCGAGATAGAGGTCGCCGTTCGGGCCACCGGCCGGGCCGACCTCGCCACTGCCCGGCATCTGGAGGCGGAGGCCGGTGTCGACGCCCGCCGGGACGTCGACAGGGATCGTGCGGCGCGCGCGGACGCGGCCCTGGCCCTGGCAGGTGGAGCAGGGAGTGGCGATGACGGTGCCGTAGCCGCGGCAGGTGCCGCACGGGCTCGCGGTCATCACGTTACCCAGAAGGGAGCGGACGGTGCGCTGGATCTGGCCGGACCCGTGACAGATGTCGCAGGTGACGGGTGAGGTGCCTGGCTGGCAGCACGAGCCCTGGCAGGTCTCGCAGAGCACGGCGGTGTCGACCTCGAGGTCACGGTGGGCGCCGAAGATGACTTCGTCGAGCGAAACCTCGACGCGCAGAAGCGCGTCCTGACCCCGCTCGCGACGGGAGCGCGGGCCGCGCGAGGAGCCCTGCGCGCCCTGGCCGAAGAAGCTCTCGAAAATGTCGCCGAAGCCGCCGAAGCCCTGGGCGCCTGCGCCGAAGCCCTCCTGCGGACCGCGGTCGTACTGCGCCCGCTGCTGGGCGTCGCTCAGCACGTCGTAGGCGTGGGTGACGAGCTTGAAGCGATCGGACGCGTCCGCGCTCGGATTGACGTCGGGGTGCAGCTCGCGGGCGAGTCGGCGGTACGCCTTCTTTATCTCATCGGCGGAGGCGTCGCGCTCGACGCCTAGCACTTCGTAGTGATCTGCCACAGGTGGCTTCGTCCTTCGTTCGGGTGGTGGGTGTGCCGGGCACGGCGCACCGGGAGGAATCCGGGGGCGGCCGGAGAAATCGAGGGTTATCCCTCGCCGAGGAGGCGGGAGAGGTAGCGGGCGACAGCGCGCACCGCGGCAATGTTGCCGGAGTAGTCCATCCGAAGCGGGCCGAGCACGCCCAGACGCGAGACCTGGCCGCCCGCGGTGTTGTAGCCGCTGGTGAGCACCGACGTCTCTTGCAGCCCAAACGATGCGTTCTCGCGGCCGATGCGCACCGAGATGCCCCGGGGGTCCGGCGTCATCTCGGCGAACAAACGCAGAAGTTCCACCTGCTCCTCGATCGCCTCGAGGACCGGAAAGATGCTGCCGGTGAAGTCTTCCTCGGTCCGCACCAGGTTGGCGGCTCCGGCCATCACGAGGCGATCCTGCCGGTTGGCACCCACCTGCTCGAGCAGCGTCTGCACGATCGGGGCGAGCATCCGATGGCGCTCGGGGCTGAAGCGCTCGGCAACGGAGACGAGAATCTCGGCCGCCTGCTGCAGCCCGAGACCGAGTACAGCGCTGTTGAGAGTGGCCCGAATGTCGCTGAGCAGAGCGTCGTCGATGTCCTCCGGAGTCTCGAGAACACGCTGGTCGACCCTGCCCGTGTCGGTGATGAGCACCGAGAGCAGCCGGCGCGGAGCGAGAGCGACAAGCTCGACGTGTCGCAACCGCGCAGCGCCGAAAGACGGGTACTGCACGAGAGCGACGCTGTTCGTCAGCTGCGAGAGCAGACGCACCGTCTTCGCCAGCACATCGTCGAGGTCCGGGCTCTGTCCGAGGAACGTCTCGATCGCCTGGCGCTGCGCGGAGGTCAGCGGACGCAGATCGGCGAGCTGGTCGACGAAGAGGCGGTAGCCCTTGTCGGTGGGGACGCGACCGGAGGAGGTGTGTGGGGCCGCGATCAGCTCCTCCTCCTCGAGCTGCGCCATCTCGTTACGGATGGTGGCCGCGGAAACACCGAAGGCGTGCCGCTCGACGATCGACTTCGAGCCGACCGGCTCCCGGTTCGCCACGTAGTCCTGCACGATCACGCGCAGGACCTGGAGACCGCGCTCCGTGACCATCTGACCGACCTCCCGCCGGACTTCGTGTGCCCGAAGGCACGATCTTTTGCGGCGTGCACGCCGCACGGAGCTTGGCACTCCGCAACTCTGAGTGCCAATCATAACCGCGCGGCACGCCCCCCGAGCGGGGTCACGCGGGGATCGGCCGAGTACGCCGCTCCCGACGGCCTGTGGAGGAGCCTTCGCGTCGCTCCACAAGACCCCTACGACTGATCTTGGTGCGGGCGCGGGTGCCGCGTGCCACGATGGACGCCAAGCGCACGGGGTCGCCCGGCGCCGACGACGCAACGGAGACCACCATGTCGGCTACTCCTCCCCCGCCTCCCGCTGACGGCACACCTGCTCCTCCGATCGATCCCGCGGACGAGAAGACCTGGGCGATCGTCATGCACGTTCTCGGCATCTTCTTCACCTTCGTGCCGTCGTTGGTCGTCTTCCTCGTCTTCAAAGGCCGAGGGCTGTTCCTGGAGGCGCACGCGAAGTCAGCGTTGAACTTTCACCTGACGGTTCTGATCGCCTATGCCGCGGGGACGATCCTGTCGCTCGTGCTCGTCGGCATCGTCGTTTTCCTCGTGGTGCCGATCCTGGTGATCGTGTTCAGCATCATCGCGGCGGTGCGCGCGAGCGCGGGCGAGTACTACACGTATCCGCTCAGCATCCCGTTCTTTAAGTAAGCGGGAGGCGTCAATTGTTCCGGTAGCGGAAGGCATCAGCCATCCGTCAGCCGTCGGACCACCACGTCGGCGAGCAGACGCCCGTGCAGCGTCAGGACGAGGCGACCGCCGATCGCCGCTCGGCCGTCCACGAGCCCGTCGGCAATCAGCCCGGCGACCTCACTTCTGCGCCCGGCATCGATAGCGTCAATCGGCAGCCCGTCGGCCAGGCGGGAGCGCAACAGGACATCCTCGACCTGTCGGGTGTCCGAATCGAGAGACTCGCGGCCAGCGGCGGGCGACGATCCAGCACTCAGCCGGTCGGCATAGGCCGCTGGGTGCTTCACGTTCCACCAGCGCACGCCTCCGACATGGCTGTGCGCACCCGGGCCGACGCCCCACCAGTCGTGACCAAGCCAGTACGACAGGTTGTGCCGGGAGCGATGCTCGTTGTTGCGCGCCCAGTTGCTCACCTCGTACCAGGAGTAGCCCGCCTCGGCCAACCGCGCATCCGCCAACTCATACATGTCGGCCGTCAGGTCGTCGTCCGGAGTGGCGACCTCGCCGCGTCGAATCTGCCGGGCGAGCTTCGTTCCGGCCTCCACGATCAGCGCATACGCCGAGAGGTGGTCGGGCCGAGTGGCGAGGGCGGAGTCAAGCGAGCGCTCCCAATCGGCGAGCGACTCCCCCGGCGTGCCATAGATGAGGTCGAGGCTAACCTGCAGGCCGGCCTCGCGCGCCCACTGCACGACGCGGGGCACCCGCTCTGGGTCGTGGGTGCGCTCAAGGGTTGCAAGCACATGCGGAACGGCCGACTGCATCCCGAAGCTGACCCGGGTGAAGCCGGCATCGGCGAGCGCGAGAAGGTAGGCCGCATCGACCGAGTCGGGATTCGCCTCCGTCGTGATCTCGGCGCCTGACGCGATACCGAAATGCGTGCGCAGGCCGTCGAGCATCCGGATGAGGTCACCGGCGGGCAAGAGTGTCGGGGTGCCGCCGCCGAAGAAGACGGTGGCCGCAGGGCGGCGAGGCAGCCCCGCGCGCTCCAGCACGCTGGCGCCCAGCGCCATCTCGGTGACCGCCTCGTCGGCGTAATCCTGCTGGCGAACTCCGCGCAATTCCGTCGCCGTATAAGTGTTGAAGTCGCAGTACCCGCAGCGGACCCGGCAGAACGGCACGTGCACGTACAGACCGAAGTCGCGGCTCTCGGCGCCCTCGACCACGGAGGCGGGGAGACGTCCGTCGAGCGGTGCCGGATCAGCGAGCGGGAGGGCGCTCCCCACGTCAGCTCACGCGCGCTGGCAGCAGAGCGCGCAGGTACTTCTTGACCTGGCGCTTCTGTACGGCGCGCAACACAGGTGCGCCTGCACGGTAGAGACGGGTGGAGGGGCGTGAAAACACGCGGATGACGAGCCAGACGGAGTCGTCGGCGCGCTTCTCGACGACGAACGACTCCTCGCCGCTCTCGGGATGGCCCTCGAGAGTCCCGTAGGCGAAGCCGACCTGGTCGGGCTCGTCCACCACGTACACGACGCGCACGGGCGCGTCGAACACACGGCCGAGCAGCGTCACCCGGAGCACGGCGGTGACGCCCGCAGTGATGTAGGGGGTGCCGTCGGGAGCGAAATGCTCCTCCGTCGGCCGACTCGTCAGGTCGATCGGTGTGCCCGCAGAATCGAAGTTGACCCCCGTGTACTGCACACCGCTGCCGCTGGTGATGTCCGTGACGTCGATATCGCTGCCACGTTGCACTCCCCAGGTCATCAGGGATGCAGCGGCGATGGCGAAACGCTCGGATCCGGAGCCGAGGCGGGCTTCGAAGCGCTCGGCGGTGAATCCGTCCGGCGGATACTCGAGGAGATCGGGCGCCAGCGTTCCGCCGACCGCCGCGTAGGTGACCTGCGGCTGGCCCTCGAAGTTAGAACGGCGGATGCTCACGTCCCGACCTTCTTCCCGGACTCCTCGTCTCGCTGCGAATTCCTGTCCATCCGACCCAGCGTATCCGACGCAGAACCTCGCGCTACTTCTTGTCCTTGGTCTCGACGTCGCCCGAGAGCGCGGCGATGAACGCCTCCTGAGGGACCTCGACGCGGCCGACCATCTTCATCCGCTTCTTGCCCTCCTTCTGCTTCTCGAGGAGCTTGCGCTTGCGGGTGATGTCGCCGCCGTAGCACTTGGCCAACACGTCCTTGCGCATTGCGCTGATCGACTCGCGCGCGATGATTCTGGCGCCAATGGCCGCCTGGATCGGCACCTCGAACTGCTGCCGCGGAATCAACTTGCGCAGGCGTCCCGTCATCAGCACACCGTATGCATAGGCCTTTTCACGGTGCACGATCGCACTGAATGCGTCGACCTGCTCGCCCTGAAGAAGGATGTCGACCTTCACCAGGTCGGCTTCCTGCGAGCCGGCGGGCTCGTAGTCGAGCGAGGCGTAACCGGCGGTCTTTGACTTGAGGTTGTCGAAGAAGTCGAAGACGATCTCGCCGAGGGGCATGTGGTAGCGAATCTCCACGCGATCCTCACCGAGGTACTCCATGCCGATCAGCGTGCCGCGGCGGCTCTGGCAGAGTTCCATGATCGTGCCGACGTAGTCCTTCGGCGCGAGGATCGCGGCTTTGACGATCGGCTCGGTGACGGCCGCGATCTTGCCGACCGGGAATTCGCTCGGATTGGTGACGATGACGGTCTTTTTGTCCTCCGTCGTGACCTCGTAGATCACCGAGGGCGCGGTGGTGATGAGGTCGAGCCCGAATTCACGCTGGAGGCGCTCGGTGATGATCTCGAGGTGCAAGAGGCCAAGGAACCCGCAGCGGAAGCCGAAGCCGAGTGCGACCGAAGTCTCGGGCTCGTAGACGAGCGCGGCGTCCGAAAGCTTGAGCTTGTCGAGGGCCTCGCGCAGGTCCGGGTAATCGCTGCCATCGATGGGGTAGAGGCCCGAAAAGACCATCGGGAGCGGCTCGGTATAGCCGGGAAGCGACTGCGTGGCCGGCTTGGCGGCGGTGGTGACCGTGTCACCGACCTTCGACTGGCGGACGTCTTTTACTCCGGTGATGAGGTAGCCGACCTCGCCGACGCCGAGTCCCTGTGTGGCCTGCGGCTCAGGGCTCGACACGCCGATTTCAAGGATCTCGTGGGTCGCTCGCGTCGACATCATCTGGATCTTCTCGCGCGGCGAGAGCCGGCCGTCGATCATCCGAACGTAGGTCACGACGCCGCGGTAGGAGTCGTAGACGGAGTCGAAGATCATTGCGCGGGCGGGCGCGTCCTTCTCGCCCTGAGGGGCCGGGATGAGTTCGGTGACGCGGTCAAGGAGAGCCTCGACTCCCGCGCCTGTCTTGCCGGAGACGCGCAGCACATCGTCCGGATCGCCGCCGATGAGACTCGCGAGTTCCTTCGCGTACTTCTCGGGGTCGGCGGCCGGCAGGTCGATCTTGTTCAGCACCGGGATGATCGTGAGGTCGTTCTCGAGCGCAAGGTAGAGGTTCGCGAGCGTCTGCGCCTCAATGCCCTGCGCCGCGTCGACCAGGAGGATCGCGCCCTCACACGCGGCGAGAGAGCGGCTGACCTCATACGAGAAGTCGACGTGCCCCGGAGTGTCGATCATGTTGAGGGCGAAGGTGTGGCCGTCACGCTCCCACGGCATCCGCACGGCCTGGGACTTGATGGTGATGCCGCGCTCACGCTCGATGTCCATCCGATCGAGGTATTGCGCGCGCATCGCTCGGTCCTCGACGACGCCCGTGATGCCGAGCATTCGGTCGGCGAGAGTGGACTTGCCGTGGTCGATGTGGGCGATGATGCAGAAGTTACGGAGGGACGCCGGATCGGTCGCGGCGGGCTCAAGCCCGGTGTGTGCACGTGGAGACATCGTGGGACCAGTGTCCCATGCCCGGCGGCGGGGACCGGGACCGGGCG
Source organism: Rathayibacter iranicus NCPPB 2253 = VKM Ac-1602 (assembly GCF_003149025.1). GTDB lineage: Bacteria > Actinomycetota > Actinomycetes > Actinomycetales > Microbacteriaceae > Rathayibacter > Rathayibacter iranicus. The sequence goes on along the minus strand of NZ_QGDV01000008.1, from coordinate 105,157 downwards.
GGCGCGCTACGCGAGATGCTTCTTGGGTCCGCCCGGTCCGGCGTGTCGCGTACCGAAGAGGCGCCTCGCGGTCGGGAGCGGCGGGCCGGCGGTTGAAGGGTGGCGACGGGTGCGCTAAAGTTCCTTGTTGGCTTGCGCTCCCCCTCCGGACACCCGGCAGGCGTGGAGTGATCAGAAGCCGGCGACCTCCAGTCGCACCGCAGGGCGTTCAGACGCCCGCGGAAGGGGCACTCCGTCGAGTAGCCGGCTGCACACACGCACATCCGAGAAGAAGGTAATCCACGTGGCAAACATCAAGTCGCAGATCAAGCGCAACCTCACCAACAAGAAGGCGAACGAGCGCAACAAGGCGGTCAAGAGCGAGCTGAAGACCGCCATCCGCTCGGTCAACACCGCGATCGCCGCCGGGGACGCTGCCACGGCCTCGACCGCTCTCGCGTTCGCTGCCAAGAAGCTCGACAAGGCCGCCAGCAAGGGCGTCATTCACAAGAATCAGGCCGCGAACCGCAAGTCGGCCATCGCGAAGCAGGTCGCAGCGCTGTAACTCTGCGCATTACTGCGAGGAAGAAAGGGTTCGGCCGTCTGGCCGGGCCCTTTTTTCTCGCCGCACCGCGTCGACGGGCGTCCTCATCATCCTTTGCGCAACTGGCTCCAGGGCGTGGATGAGGAGCGGTGCCGGGCGATCAGAGTCCGCGAGCGGAGACGACGGAGACCATCCGCTCAAGGGCGTACACGGGGTCACGGGTTGCGCCCTTCACGTTGGCGTCCGCGTCGGCGACGGTGAGGATCGCGGTGCCCAGACCCTCGCCCGTCCAGCCCTGCAGGTCACGGCGGGCGCGATCAACCTGCCAAGGGGCGAGGCCCAGGCGGGAGGCCACCTGGCCGGAGCCCTCTCGGGTGCCGGCGACCTTCGCCATCGTGCGCAGCTTGCTTGCGAACGCGGCGACGATCGGCACCGGGTCGGCTCCGGAGGCGAGCGCGTGACGTAGGCCGAGCAGTGCCTCCCCGTGCCTGCCCGCGATCGCGGAGTCGGCGACCGTGAATGCTGTGGTTTCGACCCGGCCGCCGTAGTACTTCGCGACGGTCGCCTCGGTGATCTCCCCGGTCACGTCAGAGAGCAGCTGCTGGCAGGCCGACGCGAGCTCGTCGAGGTCGTCGGAGAACGCGGAGACCAACGCGCGTACGGCGCCGGTCGTCGCGGTCCGCCCAGCCGTGCGGAACTCGGCGATCGCGAAGTCGATCTTGTCGCTCTCGCGTTTGAGTTCGGCGCAGACGATCTCGATCCCACCGCCCGTTCCCGAGCGGATGGCGTCGAGGAGCTTCTTGCCGCGATTGCCGCCGCCGTGACGCAGCACCACTGTCGCTCCGTCGGCCGGCGCCCGGAGGTAGTCGAGCATCTCGAGGAGAAACGCGTCGCTGCACTTCTCGACGTTCGAGACGCGGATGAGCCGGGGCTCGTCGAACAGCGACGGGCTGGCCAGCGTTATCAGCTCGCCCGGTGCGTAGCCGCCCGCGTCGATGTCGCTAACCTCGAGGCTCGGATCCTCGGCGCGCAGAAACTCGCGAAGAAACCGCAGCGCACGGTCGGCCAGGAACTCCTCCGGACCCGTGATCAGGACGATCGGGGCGGGCCGCGTCTGGCTCCAGGCGAGCTGCGGGATCGCCGCCTTCGCGGGCGCCGCCTTCGCGCGCGACGGGACTCTGCCTGCCATGCCGTCGTCCTTCCGTCCCGCGCCCATCCGAGCGCCTCCACTTTACGGTCTGCGCTCGGGGCTCCGAGGCTGCCGCGGACGCTCCCGAGCCGCTCGCCCACACCACGACTCCGTCGGTGCGAGACGCGAGCACGACCGTGCCCTCGACGTCAGATCTCAGCGTCTCGACCCCTCGCTCGGCGAGCAACGCCAGGAGCGAGGGGTTCGGATGCCCGTAGTCGTTGCCCGCGCCGACCGAGATCAGCCCAATGCTCGCGCCCAGCGCGTCATAGAGGGCGGATGCCTGGTCTGCCGAGCCGTGGTGCGCGACTTTGACGACATCGACACGGCCCACGGGCAGCCGGGCGACGCGCCCCTGCTCCTCCGCTCCGAGGTCACCCAGGAGCGCGACGGAGAGCGGGGCGCCCCGCCCATCGGGACCGATGTCGACGCGAAGAGCCACACTCGCTTCGTTCCCGCGCAGGGCGCTCCCTCCCTCCGGCCACTCCACTCGCCAGCGGAGCGATCCGAGTGTGCCGGCGTCGCCGCGGACCGCTTCCCGAACCACGGTTCCTGAGCCGGCCAGGGCCGCCCGGTCACGATCATCGTCCCGTCCGGCCGCGGGGCCGACGAGAGCGGAGTCGGTGCGACCGAGGGTGGCGTCGAGACCGCCGACGTGGTCAAGGTCGTAGTGGGTGAGCACCAGGAGTGCCACCCGCTCCACGCCCAGGAGACGAAGACAAGCGTCGAGGGGTGCCGGGTCCGGCCCCGTGTCAACGAGCAGGACGCCCTCGTCGCCGCGCAGCAGAATCGCATCTCCCTGACCGACGTCGCACAGGGCGACGCGCCAGTCGTCGGGGACGGACGCCGCGCGCAGCAGCGGAGTTGCTACCGCGGTGCCACCGGTCGCCGCCAGCGCGCAGGCGAGGCTGACCGCGGCGATCCTCCGGAGTCGAGCGAGTCGGGCCGACCGGCTGACCAGTACCAGTGCGAGGAGCGTCAGTGCGGACAGTGCCACAGCGCCACCGAGGCCCGACCACCAGGCCAGACGTGGCGAGGGCCACGACGCGACGGCCCGGGCAATCGCGGCGATCCACCACGCGGGTACAGCGGCGAGCCGGATCGCGACGTCTGCACCGCCCGGCCACCAGGGCGCGAGCAGGCAGCCGATGAGCCCGAGCCCGGTCACAGCGGGCGCCGCCGGCTCCGCAAGCAGGTTTGCCAGCACGCCGTAGACAGGCACGGACGGGTCTACCAGCACAAGGACGGGCTGACAGGCAAGTTGTGCGGCGGTCGGCACAGCCAGCACGAGTGCGAGCGAGCGTGGGAGCAGCCGGCCGAGCGTCGCCGCGATGGGTTCTGCCAGGAGGAGCAGGCCCGCCGTTGCCAGGACGGAGAGGACGAAGCCTAGCCGACCGGCAATCGCCGGGTCAGCGACGACGAGCACGACGACCGACGCGAGCAGCGCCGGCACCGCCGCTCCCGACCGCCGCCCAAGCCGAGCAAGAAGCACCACCGTGGCCATCACCGCCGCGCGCACGACGCTCGGCTCCGGCGTGACCAGCAGCACGAAGGCCGCGAGCGTCGCCAGCGCTGCGGCGGTGCGGAGGCGACGCCCGGCTCCGAGGAGCGCCGCGACCGCCCAGCCCGCCACAACCACCAGTGCGCAGTTCGCGCCGGAGACGGCCGTGAGATGGGTGAGCGACGCCGTCCGCATGTCCTCCTCGAGACCAGCGTCCAGCGCCGAAGTGTCGCCCGTGGCCAGGCCCGGCAAGAGCCCGGCAGCGTCTCCGCCAATCAGCGCCGTGCGTGCGAGGAAGTGCGCGCGGAGCATCGCCGCGACGCCGGCGGCTCCCTCTGGTGCTCGATGATCGAGGACGGCAGAGGCGTTCAGCAGGGGCATCTCCCCCACAGCGCTCTCCCCCGGGCCAACCCGCGCCGCGAGCCGCAGCTCCGAGGCGACCGCGATGTCCCCTCCTGGGTCGGCGAGCATAACGCGGACGGGCGCCGACACGGGGACGTCGCCGACCCTGAGCGCGGTCGCCTCGAACCACACGCCGCCGGTGGCGAGCGGGCGCGGTCCGCTGTCGACGCACACGGCCACCGAAGTAATTGCACGGCGCTCCGCGGCGCCGCGCAGCGCTTCCGGATGATCGCCGGGAGCCGACACCACGACGGAGGTAACCGCGAGCGCAGCTCCGGCCGCCGCGACCAGCACTCCGCCCAGCGCGGCTCGACCGCGCCGCCTCCGGGCCTGCACGAGCAGCCCCGCGCCGAGGAGGATCACCAGCCACGCCGTGGCGCAGGCGGCAGCTCCCCACTCCAGCACCGCGCTCACCGGGAGCAGTCCCGCCGACCACGCGCCCGCCCAACTCGCGACGGCGACGGGAAGCAGGCGGACGTCCGCCGCACGCACGGCACTCACGGCGCCACCTGATCACGGAAGGCCGAGAGGGTCTTCTCGCCGATCCCGGGCACCTCGAGCAGCTGGTCAACGGAGGTGAACGGGCCGTTGGCTTCCCGGTAGGCGACGATCTTCGCAGCGGTGGACGGCCCGATCTCGGGCAGATCCTCCAGCTGTGCGGCAGTGGCGACAGTCAGGCTCAGCACAGAGCCCGCGGCGGACCCTGCGGAGGCCGACCCCGGAGCCGCCGCGGGTGCCATTCCGATCGCGGGGACGACGATCTGCTCGCCGTCCACTACCTTCCGTGCCAGATTGACAGCCGCCCGCTCGGCTGACTCGCGGAAACCTCCCGCCGCGGCTAGCGCGTCCGCCACCCTCGCTCCCGGTGAAAGCACGTAAAGCCCAGGAGTAGCGACCTCCCCGGCGACGTGCACGTACAGCGACTCTGCGGACGCGGCCACCGGCTCGCTCGTCGCCACAGCCGGTTCGAGCGTCCGCTCGTGACCGCCGGCCCGCGCCCCTGCCAGCAGCACGGCGACGACCGCCGCCATGATGACGAGCACTACTGCCGCCCCCGCTCCTACCCGCCACCGCGGACGAGCACGGCGAGGGCGCAGCAGTTCCGTCAGCTGCTCATCGTCCGGCCCGTTCGTCTCCCGCATCCGACGACGGTAGGGCGGCGGTCATGCGCTCCGTTGCCGTCCGGGCTCGATGTGGGGAGAACATGGCGATTCGTCCACTGTGGAGGAGCGTCGGCCTCCACGACTGCGTGTGGCATGTGCCCGAGCATGCAGTGACGCCCTCCGGCACAGCACGAGCGCGCCGCGCGGTGTGCCACGAGGTCGGTGACACCGAGCGGGGCCGTAGCGTGTCATTAGTCGCGGTAGCCTGTAACGAGATCGGTAACACCACGTGGACGTTCGATACAAGGACAACAAGCTCGCGAAGCTCTGCACCGACGAGCGCGAGATGCAGAAGAGGCGGCCCGACCTCAAGAAAAAGCTCCGCCTGCGCGTCAAAGCGCTCGAAAATTCCGACACGCTCGGGGATCTGCTCGACGACGATCCCGGCGGTGGGTGGCACGAGCTCACCGGCGCACGCGCCGGAACGTGGGCCGGATCGCTCAGCGGCAACTGGAGACTCCTCATCGAGCCCTCACCCCACGCGGTCAGCGCGACCACATCGACTGTGCTCGACATCGAGGACTACCACTGAGAAAGGAGAAGCCATGACCGCCACCAACTACGCCGTCGCTCCCGGGGAGTACCTCGAGGAGTGGATCGAAGGGCACGACCTCACGCAGCAGCAGGCCGCAGACCTTCTCGGCAGCAGCCGGAAGCAGGTTAACGAGATAGTGAACGGTCGGGCGCCCGTCACCAGCGAGACTGCCCTGCGCCTGGAGCGGGTGGTTGGCATACCCGCAGGTACCTGGCTCTCGTACGAGGCTCGCTACCGAGCCGACCTGGCACGTATCGCAGACGAGGAGAGCCTGGCCGACCACATCGACGAGATCGCTCCGAGCGCCGCCACGTACCTACGTGGCATCGGCGCGACCACGGCCACCAGGCGACACCCGGGCAAGCTCGTCTCCGATTTCCTTGCGTTCCACCGCTGCGGGACGTGGGAGGCCTACGAGCACCTTCACAAGGAGATCACTACCGGCGACTACGCACTGGCCACGCTGAAGGACTCGGGGGCGACCCTCGATAAGTCGCTTGTGACGACGTGGCTTCGTGCTGCAGAAATGTCCGAGCCCTTCGAGCAGGGCCGCCGTTACAACTACGAGCCCGAGCAGCTCTATGCGGCGCTTCCCGAGTTGCGCGAACGAGCGACGACCCCGGATGCGGCCATGCTCCGCGACCTCGCGGAGCTGCTCGCGAGCGTCGGTGTGGTCTTCATGGCGGTCGTCCCGCCCAAGTCGTTCCCGGTGCTGGGTATGACGCGATGGATCGACAACCGCGTACCGGTCATTCAGCAGACGGGGCGCTGGGGCAAGGACGGTTTCGTGATCTGGACGCTCTTCCACGAACTCGGCCATGTCCTGAACGACCCGCGGGGAGAGATGCATCTGGACTACAGCGCGGCGGCTCAGAGCACCACCGCCGCCGAGAAGAATGCGAATTCTTTCGCGCTCGACGTCCTCTTCGGAGAGGACGGGATGGCGCCGTTCCGAGGCCTGTCCTCTGACGGCGATATCCTCAAGAAGGCCCGTGACGTTGGAGTAGCACCGGGCGTCGCCGTCCTTCAGATGCACCGCCGTCGAATCCTCGATTACCGATTCGGCAACAGCCTCTACGTCGACCTGGCGGACACGTTCACCGGATAGAAGCGGTCAGCTCCAGCGACGATCAAAAAGGTGAAGTGGGTGACGCTGGTACTGCGGACCGCCGTCCGCCCAATCCCACTCGTGCGAGAGGATCGTCAGCACCGCTCTCACGGACGTCGATGTTCATCCCAATTCCTCCGCACAGCGACGACGCCACACACTGCCACGGCCACGAGGGCATCAACTGCCACAACAAAAATCCACGAGGAGAGATGCCCAGCATCTCCGCCCCTCATCAGCGCCGATACCTGGACCGGAAGGACGATCAGGACTATCAGCCAGGGAACGAAGGATGCCTTTCTTTGGTATTTCACTCGCCGCACTACTCCTCGAGAGTCAATAGGAAGATGCGGAAATTGTGACCGTCGGGCCTGTTAGCCCTTTGACAAGTTGGGCTACTTGTTCGGCGGGAGAAGCCACACCGATCGAAAGAGTGGCGGCGGCGAGCACGACCCCCGCTTGCAGTACGCACTGTTTGCCGAGAATGTTCATTAGCGATCCTTTGGTTGCCGACAACGATCGCAGTCTACGTTAGCCAGTCACCTCATACCACTGAAATAGTATTCATCCTCGCCAGATATTCCTCACACCGCCCCTAACAAATATGAGTAACCGCACCGTCCGCCCAGGCCGAATCATCAGAAAGAGCCCCGGCAGGTCGCCTATACCGCCGTCGTCACCAGATTCACCAATCGGGGCGCCCGCACCACAGCCTTGACGACCTCACGCCCCACCAGCGCCCGCGCCACGCCGCTCGCCGCACGCGCCCGCTCCTCCAGCTCGTCAGAAGAGATCTTCGGCGACACTTCCAATCGGTCACGGACCTTGCCGTCGACCTGCAGGATCGCGGTCACCTTCTCCTCGACCAATAGCGTCGGATCAGCCTTGCGCCACAGCGCATGCGCGACCGTGCCCTGATAGCCCAGACGATGCCACATATCCTCCGCCGTATACGGCGCGAACAAATTGAGCGCCATCGCGACAACCTCGGTGGCCTCACGAACAGCCGGATCTCCCGCTCCAGCGCCGGAATCGACGACCTTACGCGTCGCGTTCACCAGCTCCATCAGTCGCGCGACAACCACGTTGAACTTGAACGCCTCGACCAGAGACGGCGACTCCGCGAGGAACCGATGCGTCTGCCGACGCAACGCCGCATCACCGTTCTTCCAATCCACGTCAGGCTTCGACCTGACGTCCTTCGCCAAACGCCACGCGCGGGCGAGGAACTTGCCACTGCCGCCCGGTGACACGTCGGCCCAGTCAATGTCATCCTCCGGCGGGCCAGCGAACGCCATCGTCAGACGCACCGCGTCGACCCCGAACTCGTCCAGCTGCTCCGAGAGCCGCACGATGTTGCCCTTCGACTTCGACATGGCCGCACCGTCCATCTGCACCATGCCCTGGTTGAGCAGCGCGGTGAACGGCTCGGTGAACGAGACGTAGCCGAGATCAAAGAGCACCTTGGTGATGAAACGCGCGTACAAGAGATGCAGGATCGCGTGCGTCACGCCTCCGACGTACTGATCGACCGGCGCCCACTTCTCGGCGAGCTGGGGGTCGAATGCCTGAGTCTCGTCCTTCGGTGAGAGGAAACGGAGGAAGTACCACGACGAGTCGACGAAAGTGTCCATCGTGTCGGGGTCGCGGCGCGCGGGCGAGCCGTCGACCGGGTGCGGGACGTTCACCCAGTCATCCGCCGCCCCGAGGGGCGAGGAACCCTTGGGCTGGAGGTCGAGGCCCTCGGTGGAGGGCAGGACAACGGGGAGCTGATCTTCGGGGACCGGGACGAGATCGCCGTTGGCACCGTGGATGATCGGAATGGGCGTTCCCCAGTAGCGCTGACGCGAGATCAGCCAGTCGCGCAAGCGGTAGTTCTTGGCGGAACGACCGCGGCCTCGCTCCTCCAATTGCCTGATGACGCGCTCGATCGCCGTGCGCTTGGAGAGGCCATCGAGCGGGCCGGAGTTCATCAGGCGGCCGTCGCCGGAAAGCGCCTCGCCGGTGGTCGCCGGGTCGAGCGAATACTCGCGCTCGAGCGCCGCGAGCTCCTCCGGGTCTTTCGGGATCACCGGGATCGCACCGGTGACCGACGCGGTCGTGTCGACCACGACGCGCACCGGCAGGTCAAAGGCGCGGGCGAAGTCGAGATCGCGCTGGTCGTGCGCCGGGACGGCCATGACCGCGCCGTGCCCGTAGTCGGAGAGCACGTAGTCGGCGGCCCAGATCGGCAAACGCTCACCGTTCACCGGGTTCACGGCGTAGCGACCGAGGAAGACGCCGGTCTTGGGACGATCGGCCGTCAGCCGCTCGATCTCGCTCGATTTCTGCACTGTCTCGAGATAGGCGCGGAACGTCTCCCGTACACCGGGGTCCCCGCCCTCGACCAGCTCGGAAGCGAGGTCGGAGTCGGGTGCAACCACCATGAAGGTCGCGCCATAGAGGGTGTCCGGACGCGTCGTGAAGACGGTGACGCGCTCGTCGCGGCCCTCGATCTCGAACTCGACGTCGGCGCCGATCGAGCGACCGATCCAATTGCGCTGCATGGCGATGACCTTCGAGGGCCACGAGCCCTCAAGCTGATTGAGATCATCCAGCAGTCGGTCGGCGTAGTCGGTGATCTTGAAGTACCACTGGGTGAGCTTCTTCTTGACTACGACCGCGCCGGAGCGCTCGGAGGTGCCGTCAGCGAGGACCTGCTCGTTGGCGAGCACGGTCTGGTCAACCGGGTCCCAGTTGACCCAGCTGTCTTTGCGGTAGGCAAGGCCCTTCTCGTACATCTTGAGGAACAGCCACTGGTTCCACTTGTAGTACTCGGGGTCGGAGGTGTGCAGCACCCGATCCCAATCGAAGGATGCGGCATAGCGCTTCATCGAGCGCTTCTGCTGCTCGATGTTGTCGTAGGTCCAGGTGGCCGGATTGAGTCCGCGCTTGATGGCTGCGTTCTCGGCGGGCAGTCCGAAGCTGTCCCAACCGATCGGGTGCAGCACATTGAAGCCCTGCTGCCGCCAGTAGCGAGCAAGCACGTCGCCGAGCGCGTACGCCTCCGCGTGGCCCATGTGCAGGTCGCCCGAGGGGTAAGGGAACATATCGAGCACGTACTTGCGGGGGCGCTTGTCGTCGGGGTCGTCCGTCGCGAAAGGGCGTGTCTCCTCCCAGATGGGGAGCCACTTCTCCTGGAGCGCACGGAAGTCGTAGCGCTCGTCGTCGCTCGCGCCGGTCTGCCGGGAGGTGTCGTCTGCCACAGGTGCTACTCGCTTCTCAATGAGGGGGAGAACGCGCACGCGTCGGCGGCTGCGCTCGACCATCAACCCTACTGGCCCCGCAAAGACGGCCGGCAAACCGGGCGCTCCGTCAGTGCTCGGCGACGCCCAGCACCGCGAGCAGCGCGCGCGCCTTCAGGCGTGTCTCCTCGACCTCCTCCTCGGGGACCGAGAGCGCCGTGATCCCGCCGCCGGTGCCGAGGCGCGCGCGTTCGCCGTCGAGCACCAGGGTGCGGATGGTCATCGCGAGATCGAGCGAGCCGTCCGAGCCCAGGCGCCCGAAGGCTCCGGAGTAGAGACCGCGCGCTCCGCCCTCCCACTCGCGCAGGAGCTGCACGGCGCGGCGTTTAGGTGCCCCCGTCATCGAGCCGGCGGGGAACAGCGCCGCGATCAGCGCGGCCACGCCGACACCGGGGGCGCGCCGGGCGGAGACCTCGCTGACGAGCTGGTGCACGTGCGGGTAGGTCTCGATCTCGAGGAGGCGGTCGACTCGGACCGACCCGGGGACCGCGATGCGCGCCAGGTCGCTCCGCACAAGGTCGACGATCATCACGTTTTCGGCGCGCTCCTTGACGCTCGCGACGAGTTCGTCCCGCAACGCCCGGTCCTCGTCGGCGTCCCTCCCCCGCGAACGGGTGCCCTTGATTGGATGCGTCGCCACGCGCCCGTCGGACGTGCCGGTCAGAAAGCGCTCGGGCGAGGCGCTGATGAGGGTGCGCCCGCCCGCGCGAATCGCTCCGCCGTGGTGGCTGGGGCTCGAGCGACGCAGGCGCCGGTAGCACTCGATCGGATCGAACCGTCCCTCCACCACGATCTCATCGGTAAGGCAAAGCTGGTACACGTCGCCCGCCTGGATAGCGGCCTGGCAGTGCGCGATCAGCGCGGTGTACTCACCCGCAGTGTGGCGTCGCTGCACGGCGCCCGCGGGCTCCGGGGCCGACGGCTCGCCCGGAAGGTCCGGGAAAGCCGCGAGTGCGCGCACCGCGTCGGCAAGATCCTCCGCCTTATCGGTCGCGACCAGCCGGAGCGTCTGCGCGGCGTGATCGAACTCGAGCACCGGGTCGCCGCGCAGCAGTACCAGAGCAGGCGGAGCATCCGGGCCCGCCTGCGTCGGCGGGAGGGCGAGAGAAGCCGCGCCAGCCTCGTACGAGATCCAGCCGTAGCGGCCGAGCGCGCGATCGCCGAGCGGAGGCTCGGCGTCGACTGCGGCGAGCGCCGCCGAGACGTCCCCGCCCGCCTCTACGATCAGGACGTCCTCAGGGGCGCAGGAGCCGAGGTAGGAGCGTCCTGCGCTGGCGTCCGGTCCCGAGTCGAGCCAGAACGACATGTCGGCGCCGGCGACGAGGGCGAGGTAGACCCGCTCCGGGTCGACCCAGGGCAACTGGGTCACACGCACGGGAGGAACCTGCGTGACCACTCGGCTAGCGTAGGCCGTCGTGGAGCAGGTGCGGGAGTGGGACGGGCGCGAGCTCGGTCCCGCCATCGAGGCTCCCCCCGCCGCGCTCGCTGCGGCCGACTCATGGCTGGTCGCCGAGGGTTGGGTGCGCGGCCTCGACCTGCATCGCGGGCGTTTCCTGTCGGCCGTAGCAGCCGCGGGCGGCCCCTCGGACGCGGGAGTCTTCGTCGATGCTGCCGTCGCCGCGCTGCCCCGCACCGGCGCGTGGTTCCCGAGGATCGAACTCTCGGCGGGCGCGCTGCGGCTGCGGCTGCGGCCGGCTCCTCCGCTCGGGCGCTCGGTGGTGCTGTGGACCAGCCCCGTGGATCCACGGCGCGTCCCCGACCGCAAGGGACCGGACATCACGCGGCTGGCCCTGCTGCGCGCCCGAGCGCAGGCTGCGGGCGCCGACGAGGCGATCCTCCTCGACGCGGACGGCGCCGTCGTGGACGGCGCGTCCAGTGCGGTGCTCTGGTGGCTCGGCGACGCCCTGGTGGTTCCGCCGCCGGAGAGCGTGCGCGTGCCCAGCGTCACGGCGCGCACGATCTCGGTGCTGGCCGGCGCGCTGGGGGTCGACGTGATCGAGGCGCCGGCGGAGCCTGTCTCTCTCGGAGGGCGCGAGGTGTGGGTTGCGAACGCGCTGCACGGGCTCCGGCTGGCGACGACGTGGCTCGATGGTCCGGCGCTCGCTGCCGAGCCGGGTCGGTTCGACGCGTGGCGGCGCCGGTTGGATGCCCTCCGTCGCCCTCTGCCGGGCGCCTGACGCCTCGTCACCCCCAGACGGAGGGCATGCGGAGTTGGTCGTCAATCGTCCGCACCGTGCAAGCATCGAATACCCCCGCCGCCACTCGAGAAAGTCCTGCGATGACGCACACCTCCCTCTCCCGCTCCTTGGCCTCCGGGCTCGTCGTGCTCGTCGCGGCCGGAGCCCTACTCGTCGGCGCGACTCCCGCCGTCGCCGCCGAGAATCCGCAAAAGCCGCTGTCCTCCGTCGAGGAGTCTCCCGCAGCGCTGGCCCCGGCCAGCGAGTCGCCAGAGGCCGCGCAGCAGACTGCACGTGCCGCGGTGCGCTACTACAACGCGCTCGTCGGCGGCGAGCAGCTGAACGCCGGCCAGAGGATCGTCTCCAGCACGAATGGTTACTCGTTCCAGATGCAGAGCGACGGGAACGCCGTGACCTACGACCCCAGCGGCCGTCCCACCTTTGCGACCGGCACTCAGGGTCGAGGCAACCATTTGGTCATGCAAACCGACGGCAACCTGGTCGTCTACTCGGCGAAGGGCAGCCCTGTCTGGAGCACCAACACCACGAACGAAGCCGGCGCCTCAGTCATCATCCAGGCCGACGGCAATCTTGTCGTCTATCGCGAGAACGGGTCGCCCGCTTGGGCGAGCAACATCCGCCGCACCATTGCCGAGCCAGTCACCGATACCCTCTTTGCCGGCCAGACGCTGCGTCCCGTGCACCAGCTCACGTCGGCCGACGGCCGCTTCCGCGCAGTCATGCAGACCGACGGCAACTTCGTCGGCTACGGCCCGCAAGGGGTTGTCTGGGCGACCGGTACCGGCGGCCCGGGCAACCGCATCACGCTGCAGAAGGACGGCAACGCCGTCCTCTTCGGCGCGGACAACTCGGTCAAGTGGTCCTCCGGCACCCGCGGGACGAACCTCCGGCTCGGCGTCAACAACGCCGGCTCCCTGATTATCGTGAACACGAAAGACGACGTGGTCTGGACCAGCCAGGCGGCCTTCCCGGCAACGACGCTGTATGCCGCGAATTCTCTAGAGGCCGGTAGCTTCCTCCGCTCGCCCAACGGCGTCTACCGCGCAGTGATGCAGGCCGACGGCAACCTCGTCGTTTACGGCGCGTCCGGTCCGATCTGGGCCTCGACGACCACGCGCCCCGGCGCGTTCCTCGCTCTCGACACCAGCGGGCGGCTCTCCGTGGGCACGGAGACGGTCACCGGTTGGACCGTCGTACCCGGCGTCGGCTCCGTGGGACCGTACACGCTCGTGATGCAGGACGACGGCAACCTCGTCGAGTACGACAGCCGCCGAGCCGTGTGGGCCAGCCGCTGACGGCGGGCCGGCTCTCGCACAGTGTCGGGGTGAGCGCTCCCGGCGAGTTCATCCGCTCGGCCCTCGACTACGAGGGCGATGTCTGGCGCGCTCAGGAGGTTCGGGAGCGCTTGGGCGCCGGTCTCGACTCGACCGGTGCCTCGGTCGGGGCGGTGCGCGGCACTGTGCGGGATGCACTGCGGACCTTTCGCGGGCTCTCCCACGACGACGTGACCGCCCTCTCGACCGAACTCTGGAACCCGCCGGTATTCGAGCCACGGCTGGCCGCCGTTGTGCTGCTGCAATCGCGCGCAGCGCTCCTGCGCGGCCTGGACCTCACCCGCCTCGAAGGGTTCGCGCGCGACTCGCGAGTGGACGAGCTGAGCGATCCGCTGGCCCGAGACGTCATCGCCCCGCTGCTCGCAGGCCTGGCCGGCGCGGCGCAGACGCGGGCGGACGCGGCACTCGACCGCTGGGCCACCGAGGGCGGTCGGTTAAAGAGCGTCGCGACGCCAGCTCGGGACGACCTTCACAACCAAGGCTGAGAAGCCGGATCTGGAGCGGCCAGCCCCCGTCAGCGCGTCTCAACCTCGGTGACGAACGCCGTCCCTGCCCTCCGTCAACGCCGTGCCCCGCTCCACGCGAATCCGCTGGTCGAACACGAGCGCCGGAGGCACACGGTGCGCAATCAGCACGTCGAAGTCGGCGAGCAGCGCCCGCGCGAGGGCGAGCCGCTGCGCCTGGCCGCCGGAGACCAGCGAGCCACGCTCGCCGACGCGCGCCTCAAGCCCGCCGCGCGCGGCGACGAACTCGCCACCATCTGCTGCGTATCTCCGCCGTCGACCCGAGGGGACGGGCGAGCGGTCTTCCTGCGAACCCGCCTGCATTGCCCACGCAGGTAGGTGAACACGTGAAGAGCTTCAGGCCACATGATCGCCAAAAGGGCAAGAAGGTTACAGCGCTTGGCACAAACGACTACCTTTTCGGAAAGCGACGAATCAAGATTCTTGACGCGCTAATGCGGTCCGAGTGCACAATAGCGATTGAGGCACAGTGAACTGGATCAAGCGTGAAATCTACAAGGCTAATCCGTGTGCCCCTAGGGACAAACGAGCCCATAACGTGCGGTGGTGAAGAGTCGAGGACCTCTAATTCTGGCATTGGTACTCGCAACCCAACACCTAGCGATTTGGTCGCTGCCTCCTTGCGCGCCCATGCCCTCGTCAATGCCCTGACCTTCTGAGGCTCCGTCAGACCAATCAAGTCACCCGCTTCCCGCTCAGAAACGATTCTTGTCTCCAATGCGAGGATTCGAGGGTCAATCGGCTCCACATCCACTCCGACAAGGCTACGGCTACACGCTACCGCAACCCATCTACCGCCGTGGGTTACAGACAGGCTGAGCCCGAGGTCCATCGGGAGCCGAGGGCGACCGTGGGGCTGGCCGCAGTCTGGACACGTCCGATCTACGATCAGCTGGGCTGGAGGGATCCCGCTGACCGAGGAGGACATGAGGCGGACCAATGCTGCCCCCGTTTGGAAGCGAGCACGGTCATCCTCGCATGCGAACCTCTCGCTCCGCTCGAGCTCCTGGACTGATAAGAGATCGGTATGGTCCCACAGGAGTGGAACACGGGTCGCCAGTAGGACTTCATGGGCGGGGAGCAGATGTTCCCGATTCGTGCCGTCACGCATACCCATGTCCACCTCAAACCCGCTCTTCACCAGCGCCTCGGCCCTAAAATCGATGGCCGTCGCCATGCGAGAAGATGGCAAGTATAGGCTGGAACATTGATGTGGCCGACTCAGGGTGCGGTGCCGACGAACAGCGCCTACTATTGGTGTATGGTCCAGCAAGCACGAGCGCATGCCACCCGCGAACAGTTACTAGATGCCGCTGCGATACTTTTCGGACGGCACGGCTACGGAGCAGGGATCGCCGACATCGCCCGCACGGCCGGTGTGAACAAAGGTTCACTGTACTTTCATTTTGAGTCCAAAGAACATCTTGCTCATGAAATCATTCGTCTTCAACACGAAAGATCGACGGCGGTCGACGATTCCAGTCTGCAGAACTCCCCCCCCATCGTTCGAATGATCGCTATCACTCTGAGATTAGCACGGCAAGCCCTCGAGGAACCCACTGTCAAAGCCGGACTTCGACTAACACTCGATTCTTCGTCATTTGAAGTCGCTCCTCGCGAACCCTTCACGTACTGGATACAGAGGTTTACGGAGTTACTCGAACAAGCTGTTGACGACGGACTGGTGACGAGCCGGGTGCCGCCCAGCCACTTCGCGAGAATTGCGGTCTCAATCTACACCGGAGCACAACTCGTACTGAAGAGCCTGGGACAGGAGGAGGAGTTTCTGACCGAGTCGGTTTCCGACGCATGGAATGCGCTGCTTCCCGCCCTTCTTATCACTGCTGACGAACAGACAATCTCCGCGATTCTTGAAGAAGCGATGATGCTGGGAGAGAGGCGAACCTTGACCATTGGATGACATCCGTCGCCTGCCGGAACATCCCTGTTGTGGACGAACTCTCCACTTCACCTTTGCGTGGTCTAAAAAGGACTAAATTTCAGTGATTCGTGCCTAACATCCGGCGGCGACTTTCGAGTTCTACGAGGGCACGAGTGCCACGCTGAAAATGATCTCCGAACTCTGGACGCTTGTAACGATCCTCGGCGATTGTGTTTCGGAGCATGCGGTCTTGCTACACAGGATCCGCGACAGCGACTTCCAACGTGCCTCCTTCCGTGTCCACTCGGAGTAGAAGGCGGTGCGATGTGTGGCACTTGCGGGGTGAGGCCGTCTGGTGAGCGCCTCTAGGTCAATGCCGATCGGACGTGTTGAAAGCGCAGCGGCCGCCCAGCCCCAGGAGTGACTAATTGATACAAACAGATCAGGTCGACCGATCACATGGGGCGCCCCGCAGTAGATGCACCCCTCAGAGCAAGTCAACGTTCCGATCACGATAGGGCTCCTCACCCGCCGAACATCACTCTCGATCAGTTCCATCAAGAGTATTCGCGCAGCTTGTCTATCGCGGTTGTGAGCCAATGACGCGAATGGCTGGTCGCCCGGCAACAAGCTGTCGGACGACCAGCCATTCGCTATGATTCTGGAAGTTCTACCCATCGCAAACGATGTGAGTTCTGTAGGTGCGTCCATGAATACTAGCGAACTAAATGTTGGTTGTCGATCATCAGTCTCTTCTCGCTGACCCCCTGGCGCCACGTAAGTAGCGCGCACAGCCCGATCAAGACAACTGGCACGAGGAGCACCAACTGCAGCGAATCAGTATACGCGCTCTGCCAACTTGGAGAGCCTGAAAAGCTCTCATCGAGACCGGCCAACCGAATGCCGACAGCCAGGAGCGTGACGACAACAGCACCTCCGAGCGCGGAACTCAGCTGACGGATTCCGTTGATCACTCCTGAGGCAGCGCCCGAGTCGCCCGGATCGACATCACGCATAGCTATTGACTGCATTGTCGCGAAGGTAGCACCCAATCCTGAGCCGGCTACGAGAAGGCTCGGCACAAAGAGCATAGGGGAAGCTGTCTCAGTGGCAGTGACTGCGAGGCCAACTAGACCCAGTGCGAACAGGCCCAATCCACCGGCTAGCGTGAAGTGCGCTGTCCATGCTTTCGCCAGTCGCCCTGCACATGCGGCAACGACTACCGTGCACACAAACATAGGAGTGACGAGAAGTCCTGCAGCCATTGAGGACAACCCGAGTACCGTCTGGGCATAGACCATGAGCGGGAGATAGGTGATTACGATGGCCGCAGATACTGACGCCCACACGAGGGACATAAGTCTGTAGCTAGGATTCCTGAAAATCCAGAACGGGATGAGTGGATCACGATCTTGTGTCCGTCGAAGGCGGTAGTAGAGCGCAGCACCGCTGAGGACAGCTATCGCGCTGGGCATCCCGATGTGAACCGCCAGGTGGTTCTGAACTCTCGCGCCTCCTTCGAGAAGGAGATATGTGACGCTTGAGAGCGCCAAGATCATAAGTGTAACCGAGGCCCAATCGAGGCGACGATCCCGCTCTTGTGTAGTGCGGGGAAGGATCTTGATTCCGAGCACGATCACGATGACGCCGAGTGGCAAGTTCAGAAGAAAGATGGAGCGCCACCCGACGACTCCGACCAATACTCCGCCGAGGAGGGGACCGAGTACGGAGGCGATTCCACTGATCGAGCCGTGAACGCCCAAAGCGGTGGTTCGCTTATCTTTGGGGGTGGCAGTACTGATAATTGCCAGCGTCTGAGGTAAGAGCAAAGAGGCCCCTGTTCCCTGAAATATTCTCGCGACGAGCAAGACAACAATGTTTGGTGCGAGTGCGCACGCCGCAGAAGCCAAGGTAAACAGGGCCACGCCTACGAGGTAGCATTCCCTCTTGCCGAGTACGTCACCCAGTTTTCCGAACGTCGCAACAAACACAGCGAGAGGAATAGTGTAGAGCGAAATTATCCACCCGGCCGATTCCAGTCCAACTCGAAGCTCAGCGAGCATTCTCGGTACCGCAACATTGACGATTGTCACGTCAAGCAGGGTCATGAAGGAACCCAAGCAGAGCACGAGCAGAGGGCCTTTGCGCCACTGCTGTTGAGTAACACCTGATTCGTTAGTGTCACTAGTCATACTTCGGACTCCGTCGCTCTGCCGCTCGGGGCGCCTCATTTTTGTACCGGTCAACGTATTCCTGGCCCGACTGCTCCTGGATGGCCGACATGATGATCCCAGTGATCTTTCTCCAGTCGTCGAGCGTGTGTGTGTAGTCGTTCTTACTGAAGTACAGGGGCATTCCTACTGAAAGGGTGACTGGGGTCCGCCGAGGGAGGCGCCGTCCGATGGGCTGCATCTTCTCGGTACCGCGTATGCCGATAGGTATGACGGGTGCGTTACTCTCCAGAGCCAACCTGGCCGCTCCGACCTTCCCCTTATAGAGTCGCCCATCGGGTGACCGTGTTCCCTCTGGATACATTGCAATGCACTTGCCTTCGCGCAATGCCGTCGTTGCGGCGTTCAGGGAATCGGTGATTGAGTGTGAAGCACCCTCTCGTTCAATAGGAATGCTGCCCCAGGCCCGAAACAGTGATGCTGCAATCCGCCCGCCGATACCAGTTCCTTGCAAGTACTCCGACTTGACGATAAAGCGGACAGCCCTGCCAGCAACCGCAGGAATAATCATGTTCTCCGCGAATGAAAGGTGATTCGCGACGAGGAGCGCACCCCCAGTTTTCGGAATGCGTTCCGCGCCAATGATTGAAGGGCTGTAGATGATTCGGCTCAGCGCCGATACCAGTGGGTACGTCATGTCGTTGGCGTTCATTCTTAGTGCCCTCTAGGCCGGATTCTGGTTCAGAAGATTGAAATCGATCAAATCATCTAGCGAAACTGGGGCGCGAAATCCGGATACTGCGGAAATCTCGAGTCGCTGGCTCAAACGGTGATACATCGCCGTCGTCCATTGCGCAGCAACCTTAGCGTCACCTCCGGCGCGCAGCTTACGGAGCTGAGTGTGAGATACGCATGCCGTTGCCAGCAGCAGTGTGTACTGCTCCGCGCGCTGAAAGCTCTCAATCGATCCCGGTGACCAATCCTCGTAGGTTGCCGGGTCCGCAAGCCGCCCATGGGCTTCTTTGAGCTCGCCTGAAGTGCGAAGCAGGCTCGTGCGCTGGCTGTCGTCAGTGACGTCTTCGATCAGAACTGCAACCAAGGCGTCGATAGTCTCCGGCAGACTGGAGAGCAGTGGATCATGGCCCTCATTTGTCAATCTGAGGTCGCCCGGGTTTGGCTGCCATACGGGTGCAGGCTCAGATGTGTTGAAGAGTTCATCCAGCAGGGAGAGTTCGGCGGCTCCGTTTCCAGTGAGTTCCAGCGCTGGTAGCTGCGAGGCAATGGAATGAAGATTCACGCTCGTCGTGCCTTCAAAGATGGCGGCTATCGCATGATCGCGCTGCAGTTTTTGAAATACTCCTCCGGCGAAGTCACCCTTAATGTAGCTTCTAGCGGCGAGAACCTGGGAGCCAGTCTGGATCGATTCATCCGTAACGGTGGGGATAAGAGCCTTGACCGCTGATGACCATAGCGAGAAGTACCGGGGCGCAATAACCTGTGCCCGCGTAATCGGAACCAGTAATGAAGAGCAGATCATGCGGTCCGCGAGAAGAGCCGTGGTCTTTTGCCTGACTGAGGGCAAGGCGAAGAGGTCAGAGCCGTACAGCCTCCTCGACGTCGCGTATCGGGTTACGAGGTCGACCACAGCGTCAAGCACACCGACGGAGATCGCCCCGATCCCGGTCTTAGTGATCTGGAGAGCCTTCAGGACGATAGCCAAGCCGGCGCCGGGGCGCCCGAGCCGATCTGACTCGCGGAGTGGTACTTGCTGAAACTTGATCCCGCTGAGATCGTGGCCACGCAAACCTACTGTGGGCACCTGCTCTAGATGTTCATAGCAGGAGGATGGCACGTCGTTCTTGTCGATAAGGTAAAGATCGAATAATCCATTGGGGGCCTTCGCCAAGACGACGATAAACCGAGCAGTCGTCGCGTTGCCGATGGGCCACTTCTCGCCTGTGAGACTAATCCCCTTGGGCGTATTGGAAACTCGGGTTTCTGTCGCGAGAAGGTCGCTTCCATGGGCCTTCTCCGAGACGGCGAAAGCGGTGTACTCTCCCCCAGCGACCGCAGAAGCGACTCTCCTTCGCTGTTCATCCGTACCCCAAAGCCAAATGACGTTAGCGCCCAACAAAGACGAGCCATACTTGACAGCCAGGGTTGGATTGCGCCGCGCGAGCAGACGAGTCAGGTACCCGAGCTGTTCAAGATTGCGGAAGAGCCCGCCGAAAGCTTCCGGGACTGTGAGCCGCGAGAAGCCGAAGTCCTGAAGCACTTCGAGCGCACGCTGATCGAGCGCGTTTGTCTCGTCGTGTTGGACGATGGCGTCGTAACTAAATGCCTGACTCTCGGATGAGTAGGGATCTCCGAGGAGCGCCTCTAGTTCTCTCACTTCGTCATATGGCGCTTCGTGGAGGCCTTCTTGAATCATAAGGTCTTTACTTTCCGTGAATGTATTGCCAACTGCGTATTGTCTAGGAACGGCTTATTGGCCGCATGAGTACCACTTAGAAGTGCACGCAAACACCAAATAACGCGATCAATATCCGACGATTTCAGCTGCCCCATCGTGGCGATTGTCATTGCATTTGGATTTCGGGAATCGGCCCCGTACGCAACGATGTTCCGTGCGAGTAGGTCCTCAACCAGCAGAGCTGGCTGGTATACACCTGGAAGACGAAATACAGACACGGAGCTGCTCGAGTGCTCGTTTGGTGTGATTGGACGAATATGGAACTCGGCGAGAGCATCGCTGACTCGAGTTTTCGAGTGTAGGTACCGCTTGCCGCGGGCTGCAACCCCTTCTTTGATTAAGCAATGGGTGGCTTCAGCAAGTGCCGCTACTACTTGAACCGGAGGAGTAAAAAGGGGTTCTTCGCGGAGGACCTGAGCCTCATAATGACTGGATAGGTTGTGGGTAAAGCTGCGCGCCATCGAGGAAAGACCTTCGAATTCGGTTCTCGGAGCGATGACGATGCCGACGCCAGGGTACGACTCAAGGCATTTGTTAGCCGAAGTCGCTATCCACGTTGGCCGATGGATCCCATTCAACGATTCAGCGCCGAACGAACTCACCATGTCGACAATGGACTTCACACCGTGACTTTCAGCCACGTCCAAAACTCCGTCGAGGTCGTTAAGCCTGCCGGTGCTTGTTTCATGATGAACCAGAGCGAGATGCGTGATCTCATGGTCTGCTGCGATAAGTGCGCGAACGCGAGAAACTTCGATCGGTTGATTCCAGCCGAAGTTCAGGGCCACTGTCGAAATGGACAGCGCAGTTGCTATGTGCGTCATACGCTCGCCAAACCGCCCGTTGACCAGAATGAGCAGTTTTCCGGTCGTCGGCACTGCGCTCGAGAAGATAGCTTCGACGGCACTTGTTCCGGACCCTGCCAGCAGCAGTGCCTCGTGACCGAAGAGCTCGTAGGCCTCCACTAGGTTCTTCCGAGCCGTTGCAAGATGAGCTTTGGCCTCGGGAGTGCGATGTCCGGTGCTAACTTGCCCGAAAACCCGTTTCACTGTGGGAGAAACTGCTACGGGCCCTGGGCAGACGAGAATCGTTTCGTGATGCATTTGAGACCTCTCCGGACCGACCCTATTGGGATCTGAAGTTGGGGAATGACGACACGACTACTGATTCGTGTCCGCAGACGAGGGGGCGATTGCGGAGAGTTCCTGGATACGACGAAGGATCTTGTTCACCGAGTTGTGTTTGATGAGTTCCCGGGTATCGAAGTTGACGCCGACCTTTTCAGAGAGTTCGGTGGCGATGCTCTGAGCGTAGACGGAGTCAAGACCGTATTTTGCGAGCGGGGTGTCCGCGTCAATCTCATCCGACTCACGGTCAAGGTAAATTGCAATTCTCTGAACGAGCCAGCTCTGAATCTTACTAATGTCGGTCATCTGCTGTACCTCTTCTTTTTTTGGAATGGTGTGACGTGAAATGTGATGGCTGGTTCTACACTTTTGGGGTCCCGAACCGGTTGTAAGTCTCGGCTCGTCGCACTTTTCCACTTGTAGTTCTCGGAATCTGTCCGGCTCGCAGCTTCGTCACCTGTAATGCCGTGATTCCGAACTGGCTGGATAGCTGATCTTGAATGACTTCATCGATGGTGGATTTTCCACTAATTTCATCCGTCAAGGACCGGGGCACCTCGATAAAGATGTGAACCCGAGCATCGTCGGGCTGCGAGGATTGAAAGGCGACCACACCATCGGGGCGAGCGAGCGTGCAGATTTCACTGACAGACTCCTCGACATCAGTTGCGGCTATGTTTCGACCGTTGACAATGATCAGGTCCTTCGCTCTTCCTGTGACATAGAGATCGCCTTCATAGATGAACCCAAAGTCACCAGTATCGAGGTCTGCGCCGATCGGTGGTTGATTCCAGTACCTGCGCGTAACGTGATCACCTCGCACATGGATGGTGCCAAGCTGATGGTCACCCACGACAACTCCGGTGTGGTCGCGGACCGTGATCCCACTTGCGTTCGCCGGCCCCGACGCAACGAGCTCGATGCCGTGGGGCTCCGATGTCTCTATGGCGCGGCCTTTCCAGAGCTGCTCAGTGTCGAAGCGCCTGATAGACACTGGCTCTTGGGGTCGACTGCACGTTACGAACAGGGTTGCCTCCGCAAGCCCATACGCGGGGACAAACGAAGACTCTTGAAAACCGGCGGTCGCAAACCTCGTTGTGAAGCGGCGGGTACTCTTTGCCGAAATGGGCTCAGCGCCATTGAGAGCGACTGACCATCGGCTCAGATCAAGGTCACTGAGCTTGGCGTCTGGATAGATTCGCGCGACCACCTCGTATGCAGAGTTCGGGGCTGCGGTCCCGTAGTATCCACCGTCGCTGATCATGTCGATCCAAGCTGTCGGCCGCTTTGCGAACTCCAGTGGTGGGACTACTGAGCATGGGGCGGCGGCATACAGGCTCCAGAGCAGGTGGCCCACGAGTCCCATGTCATGGGTGTGAGGTATCCAGCCCACTACCGGCGTGGTAGGGCTTCCCTGTAGTGCGAGTTGAATGAGTTCGAGATTCGCGGACAAGTTGCCGTGGGAGACTACAACTCCTTTAGGTCTGCCAGTGGAGCCCGACGTGTACTGAATGAATGCTCCGCACTCCAGGTCGTATTGGGTGCGTTGTTCACCCGGGGGTCCCTGAGTCAGCGATGACAACGACAACCGCGCTGTCTGTCGAACATCGGACGACCGCGCTTCTTCTACAGCGGGGTCACCCGCCATGTCGTCCGTCGTGACAACGAGTTCGGGGGTGCAGTCCTGGAGGATCCCCTCCAGGCGATCGCCGTGAGCGTTGAAGGCCGACGGGTACGGCACCGGAACAGCTATAGCGCCTGCGTAGAACGTGCCCAAGAGCGCCTGGACAAATTCTGGTCCGGTCGGAAACATGAGAGCCACCCTGTCTCCCGGACGCGTGCGCTCAGCGAGCCTACTTCCGATAACACGGGCGACCTCATCGAGCTGGTGGAAGCTCAGCACAGAGTACCGGCTCTCCATGTCGAACGATGTGTAGTACTCGTAGGCCGTCGCTTCGGGTCGCTCCCGCACATGTTGCTCGAGGGCCGTGAGCACATGGGTCCGCCCACCGACGAGACGGGTGACGCCGCTCTGCCCAGGGTCTAGCACGTTCGTTGCCTCCACAATTTATCCGACCGGTCGACTAATTTTCACTTCGTCTTGAGTATGGAGGCTTGCGGATCTGAGCGCAAATTCGTGACGTCGCCGATCGCCACACACGGTCTCAGGAGTGGTGGGGCGCGAGGCGAGCGAGGACGGAGAGGTCGATCTGTCTCGCACTCAACCGCAGACGACCGAATCGGTCACTGACGCGGCTGGGTACTGGCGCCGTCGGCTGCGGCCACGTCTGCCCGACGAGTGGCCAGGTGTTGGGCGACGTAGGCAGCAGCCGGTGGGATACCGTGACGGCTCGGACCTGCTGGTCAGGCGGTCACGGGCTACGGAGAGTTGCGATGCTACGGCAGCCGGAGCATAATGAGGGACACGAAATTATCCGATCGGGTAAGTTCTGTGTGAGTCATCTCCGGATCTGGCTGGTCAGGGGCCATCAATGCGGAGGCTGCATGTGGTCTGGGTTCCGGCCGGAATCCAGACCACGTTGACGAGCACGCAACCCGAGTCGCACGCGCAATCTTTACCCGATAAGGAACCCATGCATGGCGGAACTGTTCGCGGCCCTCAGTGACGGATTCCGGCACATAGCCTGGGGTCCGCTCGTCGTATATCTGCTCTTGAGTACACTCGTGATGGGCAATATTGCGACCTACTTCAGGCGGCATAAGGGGTGGAAGGACGGCTACAGTCGCAAGTTCAATCACATGGGTCACGCCGTGTGTGCAGCCCCGACTATCGGGTTTCTCCCGGAACCATCCCTGACGCCCACGATCGTCGCAGCGACAATCGGCGTCGCAGTGATCTACGGCTGGTCCGCCGTCAGTCGATGGCCCGCCGTCGAGAGAATTGTCGCCGGATCGCTTCGCGACCGAGACGTGCCGTATTCGAGGTTCTTTTTCTTCTTTCCGCTCATCTTAGGAAACCTAGGCATCGTCGCGGCTTTCGTCTTCTTCCCGGCAGACGCTGCCCGTGCGGGGATCCTAGCTGTTGCTATCGGAGACGGCCTGGCTGAGCCCGTTGGATTGAGATTCGGACGAAACACGACGTACCGCGTGCCAGACTTAGTTTTCCGGCGCAGCAACACAAAATCACTGCACGGCAACGCCGCGGTCATGCTCTCCGCCGTGGCCATTGCCGCAGTGACCTTCATCGCAGCGAGCACGGGCCCAGTTTGGGTCATCATCGCCGGCTCACTCGCATTCGGTATCGCTGTCGCTGCAATTGAGGCCCTTTCGCCTCGAGGGTTCGACAACCTGACCATTTCGCTTGGAGGAGCATTGATCATGACGGGGTTAATCGCATGAACTACGACGTCTTCCTGAAACGCTGGCAGAGACTCGGTGTGACGGTGCTCCTACTGGAGGGAGTCCTCGCCGCACTCATGGTCATGATCAACCTCGTCCTCCCCGCAGAAGTGGTCGTCGAAATGAGTCGCTCTGTTGCCGGAGACCACTACGCCGACATACAGGCGGTAAGGCTTCACGGAGAAGGCAAGGTCGAGACCACCCTCCATCTGCTTCCTAGTCTCGTGTTCGTCGTCGTGGGCCTCGGCCAACTGCATCCAAGACTGAGGCGCAAGCATCTCAGGCACTTTCATCGTTGGCTCGGGCAGCTCTTCATCGTTACCGCAATCGGTAGCTCAATAACCGGAACGTACCTGTCGGTCGCTCTGAATTACTCCGGTTGGGACGAAGTAATCCCCTCCATGCTCTTCGGCATCACCCTCATTGTGTTCTGCCTCATGGGTTGGGTTCGTGCCAGACAAAGAGACTTCCAGGCACATCAGGAGTGGATGATTCTGGCGTTGGCCAGCGGCCTGGGTATCACTCTCGCTCGTATGTACCTGGCGGTCCTCACGAACACGACTGGACTTGAAGCTACAGAGTTTTTTGGCTCAATTTTCTGGCTGGGGTCCGGCACGAACGTAGTACTGGCACTTGTTTGGCTTGGAATCCGCAAGCGGGTACAGAGCAGACAAGCGGCCTCAAAACGAAAGGTGCGGGTGAAGAATGTCACGCATTCTCTTTGATCTAGACAAGACAATCATCGATCATGACACCGTAACAAGATTCCTGTTGCGTCGAATCGGCACCAATCCGACTCGCCTTTTACTCGCACTCCTGATGATTCCTGCTATCGCGGTTCTCATCGCCAGCAAGCAGAGGACCAGAACCTCGTCGTTGCTCCTGTGGATTGGCACGGTCAGTATCACACGGGGGTCGTTTGAGGATGCGGTTGACCGCTATCTCGACTCTCTCGATCCCACGGCGCGGCTTTTCCCAGAAGCGGTGACAGCCGTCAAGGCTCACCTGGACCAAGGGGACGAGGTCATCGTAGTAACCGCTTCCGCTCAGCAGATTGCAGAGCGCATCTGCCGCACATTGGACTCGCGTATAACAGTCGTTGGGTCGACCTTAGAGCGTCGATTCGGTGGCCTCGTATCGGCAGAACACTGCTACGGCGAGCACAAGGTATCGATGCTGAAAGAAAGACGACTCTCTTCAGGAGTCACAAGAGCATATAGCGACAGTGCGTCCGATCTGCCAATGCTTCAAATTGCTGAAGCTATTACTGGTGTGAACATGGACGACATCACTCGACGCAAGATCCGCGGCGCTGTCGGCGCAGCAGCACCGACCGAGTTCGTTGAATGGCGTAAGGGACCCAACAAGCGCTAACTGAGCTTCGATACCGATGCCGACAATTCGTCGATGACTCGTGCTCCAAGAGCGACGCATAACCAGAACGCCGAGCATCACTGGCATCATGCACGAGTCGGCGCCACACACTCTTCGGTGCTGGCAACGCATTGTCATTCACTCTGACTTACTAGGAGGGCACGTCAATGAGAATCCAGAATCTCAGGTCTGACGAATCAAGTGACCGAATGGCCCGGGCGCTGCGCAAGATCCCCGGCATCTACGACGCGGCGGTTACCGCACGCGTCGACTCTGCTGGCGAAACAAAACGCGTCGCATATCTGGTCACAGATCCATCGACCAGCAGCCACTGGCCACCAGATGATGGGGGCGAATCGAAGGATACCTTTACCACAATCGACTACTGGATGAGGGTGACTTCAATACCTCTAACGCATGACGGCGAAATCGACCTGAACAGGCTCAGCCAGATTCCAATAGTCGATGATGCGATGTCCCAGCAGTTGGCGTCAGGCTTGGAGTCGACGCAGGACGTCGAATGGGCCGTCACGATTGAGTCGGGCACGGCCGAGCACCATGCCCGACCACTCCGAGCAGAGCGTGGTGAAGGTACCTTTCGGCTACGATCCTCGGCGGAGGCGGCGCCTGCGATTATAAGCGCCGAGCCCACGGATGTTCCAAGCGGTGCAGCGACAACCCTCGTCGACACTCTCCTCCGCACCGCGGCCTCGAATCCACAAGGTGTGTGCGCATCCATCGACAGGTCAGGCGCCCTCCATACCACTTCCTATAAGAGCCTGCTGGGCGCAGCGCGGTCTGCGCTCGGCGCTCTTCAACGAATGGACATCAAGCCTGGAGATCGCGTCGTTGTCGCCTGTGAGGCTCCACAGTCATTCTTCGTCGCATTCTGGGGATGCATTCTTGGAGGCGCGATCCCGGTTCCCGTCAATCCGCCAGTGGAACTGGTGCCTGATGATCCTGCGATACGCCGACTGTTGAGCGCCCAAGAATCGCTCCGGGCACTCGCTGTGATTTCCGACGACCAGCACGCTCGCCTTTACGCGGATGTTCTCGACTCCTCCACTCGCGCACTTTCGATGAATGACTTACAAAGCTCAGGAGAAACCGGAATCCTCGTTAGCCCGGACCCCGAGGACACCGCGGTAATGCTCCTGACCTCTGGGAGCACCGGAAAGCCCAAGGTCGTGATGCAGAGCCACAAGGCACTGCTTGCGCAAGCCAGATCCGCGATCGCATCGCTCGAGCTCACCGGAGACGACGTCTCGCTGAACTGGTTCCCGCTCGATCATGTGGGCGGTATTGTCATGTTTCATCTCCGTGATTTGCTGCTAGGAGCAGATCAGTTTCACAGTCGGCCTGACCCGATCTTGAAAGACCCACTACTCTGGTTGAATTGGATCGACCGGTTCGATGTGAGCATTACCTGGGCGCCAAACTTTGCGAGTTCCTTGGTGACCAGTGCCCATCACCGGGCCGATAAGCGCAACTGGGACCTCCGAAGGCTGAGGGTTGTCGTGAACGCCGGTGAAGCCATCGTTCGCAGTTCGGCCTCGGACTTTGCACGACTCCTGCACTCATACGGCGCCTCAGAGCGCGTCATGCGTCCCGCTTGGGGAATGTCAGAGACCTGCTCCGCCGTGACCTATGGGGTACTCGAGCCGCAGGACAGTTCACATCGACCCGTTTCCATCGGACGGCCGATCTCCGATCTCTCCGCGCGAATCATCAATGAATCCGGCCTACTGGTCGCTGAGGGCGAAGTCGGACGGCTCCAAGTGCACGGGACCGTTGTGACGAAAGGGTACTTCGACAACGCCTCCGCAAATAGGGACTCTTTCACCGAGGACGGATGGTTCCGTACCGGCGATCTTGCGTTCATTCGTGATGGCGAAATCACGATCACTGGACGTGAAAAGGATGTCATCATCGTCAACGGACTCAATGTCTACTGTCAGGAGGTTGAATCGGTCGCGGAGTCAGTCGAAGGTGTTGCACCCTCCTACACTGCGGCCGTGGCCACCAAGCATGGTGGGTCTGAGCAAGTCGCGTTGCTCTACGTGGAAAGCGAGACCGAGAAATCACGTCACCGCGTGAAACGAGAAATCCGCCGCGAGCTTGCTCAACGTATGAGCGTCTATCCCTCCGCCGTCATAGCGGTCAAACATGACCAAATACCGAAAACAGCGATCGGCAAGATCCAGAGAGGCGATCTTGCGGAAAAGCTCGCCAGCGGCGGGTTTGCAAGCGAATTGGCCGAACAAGGAATCGCTTTAGTTTCAAGCGGTGCAAACGGTCCATCATGCTTTATCCGAAACTGGCACCGCCGACGGTACCTTCCGAGCAATTCGGAAGCCCTCGAGGTTCCCACTGTTGTTATGGCAGACGCCGCCGGGTTGGGGTCTGCACTCGCGGAACTGATTGGCGCGGCCAACTGCATCCTGGTTCGAACGGGAGGAGACTTTGAGATGATCGACGAATCCACGATCATCATGGACCCCACACAAGATTCGTCGTTTAGACGCCTGTGCGCGCACATCCAGCGACGACTCGGCACTGCCGTACGCGTTGTCCACTGCTGGGCTTATGGGGAGAGGACGCCCATCGATTCTGACGTGAATCGGTTATGGCGAGAGTACGAGCTCGGTTTCGGGAGTATCAACCGCCTAGTTAAAAATTGGCATAGCGATCTCTCAGGACTAGATGTATGGACTATCTCGAGTGACATCCAGCCCATTGGAGAGACAGAGACTGCGTACGAACGGTCATCGATTCTGGCTCTTGCCGATACATTGAGTGCGGAGCACCCCGGCCTCACCTACAGACATATCGACATCGCCGAATCGCGCGAAGTCGATTCCGACGCCGACGACGTTGCTCGCATAATTCTCGCTGACCCATCGGACGAAGAAATCGTGCTGAAGCAAGGTAAGAGTATGGTTCCGGGGCTCGAATTAATCGAGCTGCCCCCTGAGAACAGCCCGAACGGCCTGAAGCAGGGAGGGACCTATCTTGTCGCGGGCGGTATGGGAGGTATTGGCCGCCACATAGTTACACGGTTGACCACCGAATTCGAATGCTCTGTGCTTGCAGTAGGGCGGCGAAAGCCCGAAGAACTGGAACCAGGCGTCCTTGACGAGATGATGCGAGTGGGAAACATCACATACCGGAGTGTCGACATCACCGACTACGACGCATTAATCAACGCCATCAACTTGTACGAGTCTGACACCGGAGCAACCCTCGATGGCATAATCAACCTCGCGGGAAGCTATGAGTCTCTGACTGTCCAAGAATCAGACTTGAAGTCAGCTCAACGAGTATTGTCAACGAAGCTCGTGGGGACATGGAACCTCCATCGAATTGTGACGAGCAGGCCCGATCTGCAGATCGTGCACGCCTCGTCGGCAGTGACATTGCTTCATGGGGCAGGCACTGGTCTATACGCTGTCGCCAACCACTTCGTCGAGTCTCTCAGCGACGCAGAGCGTTCATCCGGCATAAGAAGCACCTGTATTAGCTGGGGAATATGGCGCGACGTAGGGATCAGTAGAGAGTCCGCCGTCCAAGCGCTAATGGAAAGGCGTGGGTATGTGCCAATGCAAACCAGTGACGCGCTAGATGCATTGACGCGCGTAGCGGGTCTTAACGACGTTCAGCTTTGGACTGGTCTAAATCCCCAGCGTCCTGATGTTTCACGACTCCTGAGGAACGACCCTCAAGCCGGAGCGCGGCTTGTAGTTCGGTCGGACGCCAAATTTGAAGAAGGTCAACGACTCAAACCCCAAGATCCGTTCGGCATAGATTCGGACGTTGTTTGGCTGTCCGCCGGTGGGGAAGGAAGTCACCTCGCGACCTCAACTCACGTGAGTCGACGCGGATCTGAGGGGCAAACAGAGATCAAGGTACAACGTATTTGGCAAGAAGTGTTGGATCGCGAATCAGTACATGTCGATGAGAACTTCTTCGAGCTCGGTGGTACTTCACTGTCAGCCGCCCTGGCCATCTCATCAGTTGAACGAGACTTCGGTATCCAGCTCCAGGTCACTATCCTGATGTCTCACCCAACCGTCGCCTCACTCGCCGAACACATCGATTCGAAGATACGTGGGGTCACAAGTCTCCAATCCAATTTGATAGTTCCGCTCCAAACGCAAGGAGCCAAGACCCCCTTCTTCGGGGTTCACCCTCTTTTCGGATTGGTTTACCCCTATGCCGAACTCGCCCGAATGATGAAACCTTCACGCCCCTTCTATGCAATACAGGCACGCGGATTCTCAGCCGGCGAACATCCCCTCCGGACGATCAACGAGATGGCGTCTTTGTACATCTCAGAGATGAAACGGGTACAACCAAGCGGGCCGTATTACATTGGCGGATGGTCACTTGGAAGCCTGATTGCCCTAGAAATGGCGCAGCAGCTGGACAAGGAGGGCGAGGACGTCGAGCGTTTGATCATCATTGACCAGGCAACTGATTCAGTGGATCGATTCTTGGACGAGATTCCACTGAGAGTACAGGCCAAGCGTTTTGGCAGCATTCTTCGAGAGGCATTCAAGAGCTTCCAGCCTCAGTGGCAAGGGAGGAACATGGGATGGATTCTTGTTCGGCATCCACGATTGGCTTCGCGGTTTTTCACTCAAGTCCTCGCACCCATGCTGCGAGTTGGTTGGAGGAACAAAAGCGCTGCTACGAACTACGTGATCGAGGAGTATCCGGGTCGAATCAGCCTCTTACATACCGGCGACCCTGAGTTCACACGGTTCACTAACCCCGAACTCGGGTGGGATCGAGTGGCACTCAAAGGCGTTGATGTGCATCGAATACCAGGTGCGCACTTCACGCTCCACGAATCCCCGCACGTCGAAGTCCTGGCGGAGGCGATGGCCACAGTGCTGGAAGGGTAACCATAGATGCTCGCCGATGTACGGCAGTCCGTGCGATCAGTATCACTGTACGGGACGGGAGGCCCACGCTGAATCTTGAGAAGCGCCGTTCACATAACGTCCGTCTCTACGGCGAGCCGGTACCCCCATTCTGCGGGTAGCACTTCGACCAGTAACGATGCGGCTCGGCGAATGTCACCGCCTCCGTGCATTCTTCTGAAATATGCCTGTGCACCTCGATCGGCTTTGCACCGGTGAAACCGTAGATACCCTGTGCCAGGTCACCAGCGAAGGTCGTGCGTCTGTATCCGATCCTGTTGACGATGCGCAGCTGCGGCGGCGTCAGATCCTGAAATTCGTCAACGACGACGGCACCGAAGTGCTCTCGGTAGAACTCAGCAACGCGGTCATCCGCCAGGATCAACTCGGCAACACGGGGCAGGTCATCGTATGTCAACCGACCAGAGGTTCGGGAGCGCTTGGGCGCCGGTCTCGACTCGACCGGTGCCTCGGTCGGGGCGGTGCGCGGCACTGTCGCGCGCAGCGCTCCTGCGTTCCTCCGACCTCACCCGCCTCGAAGGGTTCGCGCGCGACTCGCGAGTGGACGAGCTGAGCGATCCGCTGGCCCGAGACGTCATCGCCCCGCTGCTCGCAGGCCTGGCCGGCGCGGCGCAGACGCGGGCGGACGCGGCACTCGACCGCTGGGCCACCGAGGGCGGTCGGTTAAAGAGCGTCGCGACGCCAGCTCGGGACGACCTTCACAACCAAGGCTGAGAAGCCGGATCTGGAGCGGCCAGCCCCCGTCAGCGCGTCTCAGCCTCGGTTCCAAGCGCCGCTCCCGCCGTCCGTCAACGCCGTGCCCCGCTCCACGCGAATCCGCTGGTCGAACACGAGCGCCGGAGGCACACGGTGCGCAATCAGCACGACTGTCCGCCCCTCCGCGGCCCGGAGCAGGTCGCAGAGCAGCGCGTCCGCCACGGGGGCGTCGACCGAGGCGGTCGGCTCGTCCAGCACCAGCACATCGAAGTCGGCGAGCAGCGCCCGCGCCAGCGCGAGCCGTTGCGCCTGGCCGCCAGACACCAGCGAACCGCGCTCGCCCACCCGTGCGTCGAGCCCTCCGCGCGCGGCGACCCAGGAGGCGAGGCCGACCCGCGCGAGCACGTCCTCGAGGACAGCGTCGGCGGCGTCGGGACGGGCGAAAAGGAGGTTCTGCCGAATCGTGTCGTCGAAGAGGTAGGGCTGCTGCTCAACCAGGCCGATGACGCGGCGCACCTCATCCTGCGGGAGCGTCCGCGCCTCCACTCCGCCCAGGGAATAGGAACCGGAGTAGGCCAGGAAGCGCACCAGCGCATGGGCCAGCGTGGTCTTGCCGGATCCACTGGCGCCCGTGAGGAGGACGCGGGCACCGGCGGGCAGCTCCAGCGAGACACCGCTCAGGGCGGGGCCCGCCGCTCCGGGCCAGCTCACGGTCACGTCCCGCAGCACGATGTCATGGCCGGTCGGCTGTGCGGCCCGCGGATCGACGTCCGCGTCAGTCGCGAGCGCCGGCGAGGACGCCTCCCGGTCAAGGTCCGCGAGCCTCTGGGCGCTGGAGAGCGCCGCGCGGGCAGACTGAACAGCCAACGGAGCCGTGGCCAGCACCTCGAAGACCGCCAGGGGCACCAGCGCGATCACGCCGAGGGCGGGCCCGCCGAGCTGGCCGACCGCGGGCACGCCCAGCGCGAGCCCCGCCCAGACCGCGCCGCCCGAGCAGAGCGCCAGCACGGCTGCCGCGAGCCCGGCCGAGGCCGCCCGGCGTCGCGCGGCGCGAGCGAGCGCCTCCTCGGCCCGGGTCACGTGCGCGACCGCCTCGTCGGCGGCGTCGAAGGCGATCAGCACATCCAGCCGGGTGACCACGAGATTCAGGCGTTCGGCGAGCTCTCCCCGCAGCGGAGCCAGCTCGCGGTCGGCGCGCGCCGAGAGCAGGCCCGCACCGACAGCCCCGCCCGCCAACGCCAGGACGAGCAGCACCAGCAGCACGGCTCCCATCGCGGGCAGGAGGAGCCACACTCCGACCACCGAGGCCGTCGCGACAACCGCCGAGACGAGCAGCGGCTGCACGATCCGCAGCGGCACGTCCTGCTGGGCATCGACGTCGGCGACGATCCGCGACACCAGGTCGCCGCGGCGCACGCGGCCAAGCCCGTCCGGAGCAACGGGCACAAGACGCTCGTAGACGCCGACCCGCAGGTCTGCCAGCGCCCGGAACGCGGCGTCGTGCCCAGCGAGTCGCTCCAGATAGCGGAAGACCGCGCGGGCGAGGGCGAATGCGCGAACGCCGACGACCGCCATCGAGAAAAAGAGGATCGGCGGCTGCTCGGCCGCCCGCACGATCAACCAGGCGGAACAGGCCAGCAGGGCGACGACGGAGGCGGAGGACAGTAATCCGAAGGAGAGGCCGGGCAGGAAGCGGCGCGGGCCGGGAATCGCCGCGCGGAGGACATCGGCGCGGTTCATCCGAGGACCGCCGCGGGCGTGAGAGCGAGCACGGAGTCCGCCGCGGCGATCGTCGCAGGCCGATGGCTGGCGACGACGACGATCACGCCGCGATCGGCGAGCGTGCGCAACCCGGCGAGCAGCGCGCGCTCCGACTCCTCGTCAAGGGCGGCTGTCGGCTCGTCGAGCGCGAGGACGGTGCAGCCGTTCTCGAGCAGCCGGTGCACGGCCCGCGCCACGGCGACGCGCGCGCTCTGACCGCCGGAGAGTCCCGAACCCTCGGCATCGACGCGGCACGACGGAGCGACGTCCGCGGCGGCGAGCGCGAGGGCGCGGCACACGCGCTCAGGGTCCGGGGAGCGCGTGCCCAGCTCGACGTTCGAGCCCACCGTCCCGGGCAGCAGGTCGGGACGCTGGCCCGACCACGCGAGGCGGGCGCGCAGGTCGCCGGCGGCCTCACCGCCGAGCAGCAGCGCGCCGTCGAACGGCACGAAGCCCGCGAGGGCCGCGAGGAGGGTCGACTTTCCGGATCCGCTCGGCCCCGTCACGGCCGTGATCGAGCCGACAGGTAGCACCGCGTCGACCGGAGCGAGCACCCTGCCGTGCCCGTTGTCGACGGTCAGTCTGCGCAGCTCCAGAGCACCCGCCGATCTCGCCGTCGCCCGCTCCGGCAGCCGAGCCGCGTGCTCGATCAGGGCGAACGCCCGCTCCGCCGCCTGCACCCCGGCGGCGGCGGCGTGGAACTCGGCGCCGACCTGCCGCACCGGCAGAAAGACGTCCGGCGCGAGAACGAGCACGAACAGCCCGACCGCCAGCCCGAGCGAGCCGTCGACGAGCCGGAGGCCAATCGACACGGCGACGAGCGCGACCGACAGCGAGCCTGCCAGCTCGAGCACGAAACCGCTGACGAAGGTGACCCGCAATACCTTCATCGTGTGCAGCCGGTAGTCCTCGGTCAGCGCGCGGATCCGCGCTGTCTGCCGCTCGGCCCGGCCGAAGATCTTCAGCGTTGCGAGCCCACCGACCGTGTCGATGAAGCCGGAGGCGAGCGCCTGTAGCCGCTCCCACTGCCGCTCCTGCACCGCGCGGGTCGCCCAGCCGATGAGCACCATGAAGACGGGGATGAGCGGCAGGGTGACGACGAGGAACAGTGCGCTGAGCGGATCGGCGAGGAAGACGACCAGGATCAGCAGCGGAGTAGCGATTGCCGTCGCGATCAGCTGCGGCAGGTAGCGGGCGAAGTAGCCGTCGAGGGCATCGAGTCCGCCGCTCAGCAGCGCGACCGTCCCTCCTGAACCCCCTTCGGGTCGGCCCGCGGGACCGAGCGTGACGAGAGCGGCAAGCACCGCCGCACGAAGTTGAGTCTTCGCACCGATTCCGCCTCGCACGGCGTTCACCTCGGTCGCCCACGCGAGGACAGCACGGGCGGCGGCCACCCCGAGCAGCGCCGCGAGGAGCGGGGCGAGGTCGGAGGCACTTCTGCCATCGACCGCGCCCGCTATCAGCTGCGCGACCAGCCACGCGAACGCCACGAGGACGAGCGTGCGGGCCAGCGCCAGTGCACCGCCGAGCACCAGGAAGACGCGGGTCGCGCGGGCGTAGCGGAGCAGGCGCGGATCGAGGGGTTTCACGTCAGTGCGCGTCGACCGGGATGTGCGTTCGACTGATTCGCGTGCGGAAGATCCAGTAAGTCCAGGCCTGGTAGCCGACGATGAGCGGCACGAACACCAGGGCGGTCCAACTCATGACCGTCAGCGTATACGGCGTGCTCGACGCATTCTCAATCGTCAGCCCATAGGCGGGCACGTTCGAGGCAGGCATCACGGCAGGGAACAGTGTGGTGAACAGGGCGGGCACAACCAGCGCGATCGTGCCAGCGAGCAGGGTGAATGCGCGACCCTCGCGGCCTCTCCTAATCGCGAGCCAGCCGCCGCCGAGCGTCACTGCAGCCGCGATCGAGAGGGCCCAGGAGGCGGCGCTGCCCTGTCCGAGGTTCGTCCAGGCGAGGAACACGGCCGCCACCACAGTGGTCACCAGCCCCGCCCGAGTCGCCAGACGACGCGCCCGCTCCCGAATCTCCCCCGCGGTCTTGAGCGAGACAAACACCACTCCATGGGTGAAGAAGAGCAGGAGGGTCGTCGCGCCGCCCAGTAGCGCGTAGGGGGAGAGCAGGTCGAAGACAGTGCCGATGTAATTGTGGTCCGCATCCATCGGCACGCCCTGGACAATGTTCGCGAAGGCAACACCCCAAAGAAAAGCGGGCACAGCCGAGCCGACGACAATCATCGCGTCGAACCGTTTCTTCCAGACGCCCTCGGGCCGCTGGTGCCGGTACTCGAACGAGACACCGCGCGCAATCAGGGCGAGCAGGATGAGCAGCAGCGGCAGGTAGAAGCCGCTGAATAACGTCGCGTACCACTCCGGGAAAGCCGCGAACATCGCGGCTCCGGCCACGATGACCCAGGTCTCGTTGAGGTCCCAGACCGGCCCGATCGTATTGATCAGCACGCGGCGGTCGGTGTCGTCGCGCCCGAGAAACGGAAGGGACATACCGACGCCGAAGTCGAAACCATCGAGAACGAAGTAGCCGATAAAGAAGAACGCGACGATCCAGAACCAGAGCACTGCGAGATCCATGGGGATGCCTCCTAGTAGACCGTGCCGACGAGCTGCGGGCGACCGCTCTCCTCATCGACCTCGGGAGCGTCGTCGGGGCCGGCCTGCGCGGCGCGCTTGATCAGGCGGAACTCGACCACGGCGAGCGTGCCGTAGATCGCGGTGAAAGCGATCAGCGAGATCAGGACCTCGAGCCCACTCACTCCGGGCGAGACACCGTCGGCGGTCTTCAGCAGCCCGAAGACGAGCCAGGGCTGTCGGCCCATCTCGGTGAAGACCCAGCCGATGATCATCGCCATCAGTGGGAGCGGAGCCGCCCAGATCGCGATCGTCCACATCCACGGCTTCGGCTCTCGCCCCTTCCTGGTGAACCAGAGTCCGGCCGCCGCGACGCCGATTGCGAGGACGCCGAGCGCCATCATCCAGCGGAACGACCAGTAGGTGACCCAGATGATCGGGGTGTAATCGCCCGGTCCGTAAACCTGCGTGTACTGCGCCTGGAGGTCATTGATGCCCTCGACCGTGCCGGTGAAGGTGTGCGTCGAGAGGAACGAGAGCAGGTACGGGATACGGATCGAGAACAGCTCGCTCGAGCCGTCGGGAGTCCCCCAGGTGAAGACCGAGAAGGAGGCGTCGATGCCGGTGGAGGTCGTATACAGCGCCTCCGCCGACGCCATCTTCATCGGCTGAGTGTCGACCATCGCGAGGCCGAGCGAATCACCGGTGACGAGGGTCAGAGCGCCGCTGATCAGCATCATCCAGGCGCCGAACGTGAGCGCCGGCCGCATCGTCTCCAGATGCTGGTTCCGCGAAAGGTGGTACGCCGCGACGCTGATGATGACGGCAGCCGACACCATGAAGCAGGCGAAGATCGTGTGCGGGAACGCCGCGAGCGCGACCTTATTCGTCAACAGCGCCCAGATATCGGTGAGTTCCGCGCGGCCCTTCGTCTCGTTGATCCGGAAACCGACCGGATTTTGCATGAAGGCATTCGCCGCGATGATGAAGTAGGCCGAGAGCGTGGTGCCGAGAGTGGTCAGCCAGATCGTGGCGAGATGCAGCTTTTCCGGCAGCTTGTCCCAGCCGAAGATCCACAGGCCGATGAAGGTGGCCTCGAGGAAGAAAGCAAGCAATCCTTCGAAGGCGAGCGGAGCGCCGAACACGTCGCCGACGAAGCGGGAGTAGTCACTCCAGTTCATCCCGAACTGGAACTCTTGAACGATGCCGGTCACCACTCCCATCGCGAAATTGATGAGAAACAGCTTCCCGAAAAATTTCGTCAGCTGGAGGTAGTGCACCTTTCCGGTACGCACCCAGCAGGTCTGAAAGATCGCGACAGTCAACGCCATGCCGATGGTCAGCGGCACGAAGAGGAAATGGTAGATCGTCGTCAGACCGAACTGCCATCTCGACAGCAGAAGCGGATCCAGGAACTCGTTCACGGCTCTGAGAGTAGGTCGACTCTGGCGCGCGGACCGCCTCGATCCCCGGACTGGAGCGGATGTGCGGGCGTGCAGAGCCGGGCTACGAGACTGTGACCAGGGCGCCGTTCGCAGCTGATAGTGAGAGATCGGTCCCCGTGTCGCTCGATGTCGAGTCACTCCCTCTTGACGTCGAGCGACTCCCCCACACGATCACTGCCGAGCAGCCCTGGTCACCGCTGAGCCACCGGCAGCAGGACTCTCGACGCCGAGCGATTGCACAACCGCTCAGCGATACAGGACTCCGCCCGACCGTTTCAGCCGTGCACATCCGCGACTTACTGTTGGAAATCCGTTCACCCAGCTCAGCCGGCGTCGACGCGGGAGCGAGCACCCGAAAACCAGCGCGGAGCCTGGAAGCCATACCTCAGCACCGGCAGGTCGCGGGTCAGTCGCCAATAGCCCAAAGCCCCCGCCACGCCGATCGCGCAGACCAGGAGCGGTACGACCGGGCCGATCGCGTCGAGCCAACGCTGCCCGTCGAACAGCAGCAGCGCGCTCGTCGCGAGCGACACGAAGAGAACGTGAACCACATAGACCGGCAGGGTGTTGCGGCCAATGACGGTGATCCAGCCCGCGCCGCGTCGAGGAGCGAGAAAGCGCGCGACGATGAGGCCGGCCAGCACCGCGAGCACACTCACCAGCACCAGACCGATCGTCAGCAGCGGGAAACGGCCGCGCACCGCGAGGATCACACCGGCAAGCGCAAGGAAGAGGACGCCACAGCCGAGGCCACTGAGGATCCCGCGCCGCTCGACGAAGGCGATCACCGCCGTGCGCAGGTACAGGCCGAGGAGAAAGAACATCAGATAGCGCGCCATGCCATCCCAGGCGATATTGCCGGTCCCCTCAGACGTGCTGGAACGGACCGCATACCACAGCACCGCGATCGCGGTCGCAACCCCGATCTGCACCCGCCAGTCGATCCGGCCCTGGGCGAGCTTGGCCACCACGAAGAAGATCGTCAGCGCGTAGAGAAACCACAGTCCGTTCTGCGGCATCACGGGCTGCAGGAGGAGCGCCAGCGGGTCGGACTCATCGGTCCCGCCCGGATTGGGAACGACGAGGAAGAAGAGAAAGCGCACCACCGACCAGAGCAAGAACGCCCAGACTAAAAGGCTCAGCCGCGACCGCCAGAGCTCGGACCACGAGCGCGTCAACACAGAACCGGCGAACAGGCCGGAGGCGAGGAAGAACAGCGGCATCCGGAAAGTAATCAACAGAAGGTTGATGTCGTTCCAGACGTCCGGTGCCAGACCGGCCGTAGTCGTCCACTGCACCGAATGCGCGAGGGCGACCAGGATGATCGCCATGCCCTTAGCGGTGTCCACCCAGGTGATGCGTGCGCGTGCCATGAGTCCTCATTGGGGTTGTCCGTCACAAAACGGCCGGCGGCATCAGCGACGGCGGCGCGGAGCAAGTGTCGCACAGCTGTGCATCTCCTGTGACGTGTCAAATGTTATTCGGGCCGGGCATCCACATCACTCCGATTTCTCCTCTCCCTCACCGGATTCTTTCGAGAACCCCCTCACGCCCCCGCCGATGCCCGATGATCGACGCATGGCTCGAGCGACGACCCCCACCACCGGCCGCTCCCGAGCGACGACCCGCCTCCTGCTGATCCTGCTCGCCGTGGCAGTGGTCCTCGCGGCCGTCGCGACTGCCCTGGCGCTGAACTCCCGGTCCGGAGGGCAGGCAGAACCGCCAGCTCCCGCCGCCACCTCCTCTGTCGACATGGCCGAGCGGATCGCCGGCCTCGAGACGCGCTTTGCCGCCGGCTTCCCGCAGCACAGCATCGTCCTCACCGGCAGCTCAACGATCGGACGCTGGACGACCTCGAAGGAGGACCTGCGCCCGCTCGAGACCTACAACATTGGGATCGGCGGCACGACCGTCGCCGATCATCTCGCGTGGCTCGACCGGATGGTCGCACCCTTCGACCCGCGCGCCGTCGTCGTCTACGTCGGCGCCAACGACATCAGTGGCGAGGCCGATTCTCGCACCGGCCCCGAGACTGCTGAGGCGGTGATCGAGTACCTGCAACGCCTCGAAGACATCGCTCCGGATGCCGCCCTCTACTACGTCGAGATCGCCGAGACTCCCGCCCGCGAGTCGGTTCGCGACGAGGTCCGTGCCGCGAACACGGCGATCAGCGCCTACACCGAAACCGACGACCGGGTCACCTTCATCTCCACCGCGCAGGCGCTCCTCACCGCCGACGGCAGGATCGACTCCTCCCTCTTCGTCGACGACGGCCTGCACTTCACCGAGGCGGGCTATGCGCGCTTCGCCAACGCGGTCCGGGCCGTCCTCTTGGCCGATCTGGAGTAACCGTGCGGACGCGCCACGGAGAGTGCCGCCAAGCATCATTGCGACTAGGCTGCTTCAACTGACGCATAAAGAAGACGGAGGATCGACGATGCGCAAGATCAGGATCGGCGGGCCGGAGGCGGGCACCGCGGAGACCGGCAGACTCAGCGCTGCGACTCGAAGCCGCTACGGCATGAAGATAAAGACGACCAGATTCAGCACGTCACGGTCGAAGCCGGGCTCCGTCACGTCAGTGGACCGAGTTCGTGCGGAGGCGACTCCCACTCGGTCGAACCCGACGAACGGCTCGCGAAAGACGACGATCGCGAACGCGAGAGACGACCGTGACGCGCGCAGCTCCCTCGAACCGCAACTTCGCGCTCTGCTGCAGGCCATCGTCGATCAGGCACAGGGTCTGGATCTGGACCGGATCGTGCACTCGGGCGGCGGCGTCGAGAGCGTCGTCTCCAAGATGTTCGCGAGCGTCCCGGGCGCCAACTACTACGACGAAAAGATCGGTCCTTTCTACGACACAACGGGCCTGCGGACGTGGAAGGGCATTACTCGGCAATCGATCGACGGACAGGTCGAACGGGGCGATCTGCTCTGCGTTCGCACGAGCGACGGACATCGCCTCTATCCGGCTTTCCAGTTCGAGGGCCCGGAGGGCACACCTCTTCCGCAGCTTCGCCGTGTCCTCGCCGCGCTGGACCCTCGAGGGATCGACGCCTGGGGCGACGCGCTCTGGCTGAGTAGCGCACTGCCTGAACTCGACGGTGCGACTCCGGCGCAGGCGCTTCGTCAAGGCCGGATCGCCGAGGTGCTTGCGCGAGCGAGCCGCGCCGGCTCGCTGTGGGCGTCGTGAGCCGCTCCGACGTCGCGCAGCAACGGCCGGGGACCGATCAGAACCTGAGCGGGTTCCCGTCCGTCTCTCTCGACGCCAAGGTGACATGGCGGGCTCATGCGTCGGATCTTTCGCCGTGGTGGTTCAGCACAAGTGGCAGAGGACGGTTTGACCTTCCGACAGACGGATCGGACGGTACGTGCTACATCGCCGACGATGTCCGGACGGCTGTCCGGGAGAGCCTGGGTGACAGGATCGTCCCGGACCAGGTGCTCACGCCCGCGGCGGCAGCGCATTTTCGTGTGTCCGCGGTCCTTCCCCCGGCAGGAGGCGCTTACGCAGCGGTGACGTCCGTCACCGCAGACGAGCATGGCGTCACGCGCGAACTCACGACGATGACCGACTACACCATCACTCAGGAGTGGTCCGCAGTGCTGCACGCAGCGGGCTTCGACGGCATCCGGTACTCCTCGCGGTACACCAGCGCCTCGGGCCCCAACGCCTGGGCGCTGTTCGGACGGCAAGGCAGAAACGATGAGCTGCAGGTCGACCAATCGAAAGAGATCGACGGGATCACCGCGTGTGCACAAGCGGGGGTGCGAGTCCTTGATTCGCCACCGCTGCGGCGATCGGTGACGGTTCTCCCGCCGCCGGCCACTTAAGCCGCCACAGACGTGGTGGTCGCCGCCAACGACCGTCACTTTTGCGCACGCGCGGCGCGACAGCAGGCGCGGAGGCGGCCGACGCCCAGCCGAGCGCCCCTACGATCAAGCCATGCCGAGCACCCCCACCCGCCCCCGGAGCCGTTGGTGAACGACGTCCTCAGTGGTCTTCTCGACGTGGTCGTGAGCGTGCCGCCCGTCTGGCGCACGCTGCTGGCCGGGCTCGCCATCTTCTTCGAAACGACCATTCTGGCCGGGCTGATCGTTCCCGGGGACACGATCGTCATCGTGA
The DNA here is from genome assembly GCF_003149025.1 of Rathayibacter iranicus NCPPB 2253 = VKM Ac-1602. Lineage (GTDB taxonomy): Bacteria > Actinomycetota > Actinomycetes > Actinomycetales > Microbacteriaceae > Rathayibacter > Rathayibacter iranicus. The sequence goes on along the minus strand of NZ_QGDV01000008.1, from coordinate 63,443 downwards.
GCGCTACCGGCGTCACGAGTCCACTGCAGTTCGTCGCCCTCGCGGTCACCGTGGTGATCGGTGCGCTCTGCGGCGAGTCGCTCGGCTTTTACCTGGGGCGCTGGTTCGGCCCGAGGATCCGCGCCTCACGCCTGGGTCGCCGCCTGGGCGAGAAGAACTGGCTGCGCGCCGAACGGTATCTCGATCGCCGCGGCGGGATCGCGGTGTTTCTCTCGCGCTTTCTGCCGGTGCTGCACTCGTTAATCCCCCTGACGGTCGGAATGAGCGGTATGCGCTACCGCACCTTCATGGCGTGGACAGTCCCGGCCTGTGTGCTCTGGTCTTCCGCCTACGTGGGCGTCGGGACGGCCGCGGCCGGCAGTTACCGCGAACTCTCCGAAAACCTGCACGGAGCCGGCTACGTGTTCGTTGGCGTTATCGTCGCGTTCGCTCTGCTCGTGCTGCTCGGTAAGAAGCTGCTGAGCAAAGCGGAGGCGCGTCACCTCGACGAGTGACGCGCCTCCGGCCGTGTCCGCGGAGGATCAGCCGACGAGACCCGCCGACTTCAGCCACTCGCCCGCGATCGCCGAGGCCGACTTCTGGTCGTTGACGCTTTCGGAGTTGAGCGAGACCAGGTCATCCGCCGTGAGCTTCGCGCTGACCGCGTTCAGCACCCCGGCAGCCTTATCGGTGATCTTGTTCGACACGATCGGAACGACGTTGTCGGCGACGAACAGGCCGTCCGGGTCCTGGAGCGCGACAAGGTCGTTCTTCTGGATGTTGGGGTCTGCGGTGTAGATGTTCGCCAGCTGGATCTGGTTGCTGGTGAGCGCATCGACCGTCGTCGATCCGCCGCTGTCCTCGATCGCCTGGAAGGTCGTCGTGATGCCGTACTTCGACTGCAGGGTCTCAGGCCCGTACGGGCGCGTCTGCAGCTCGGAGTTGCCGCCGACGACGATCGGGTCGGTGACATTCTTCAGCGACGCGATGTCGGTCAGCTTCCACTTATCCGCGAAGCTCTTGGTCACGGTGTAGGAGTTCTGGTCGCTGGCGTCAGCCGCATCAAGGGCGCGGAGGCCGTCGGGAAGAGCCTCGCCGAGCGCCGAGTACACGGCGTCCGCGGTGGTCGCGGTGGCGTCGGGCTGGAGCGCCTGGAGGAGGCTTCCGTCGTAGTCGGGGAAGACGTCGATGGATCCGCTCTCGATTTCGGGCAGATAGATCTCGCGCTGGCCGATGCGCAGCTGTCGGTCGACGGTGAAGCCATCGTTCTCGAGCGCCTGCGCGTAAATCTCGGCGAGGATCTCGTTCGAGTAGTAGTCCTGCGAGCCGACGACGATCGTCTCGCCACCCGCCGTCGCACCCGATCCCTCAGCGAGCGGATCGCTCGAGGAACACCCTGCCAGTGCCACGACGGCACCGACCGCGAGTGCGCTCAGCGCGACACGGCCCTTCGTGAAATGTGCTGTGAACATTGCTATTTCCCTTCGTCGATGGGGATTCCCACCACCGCGCGTCGTCGGGACGACGAGGCGCGGAATCCTGTGCGGCCGGCGGTGCCGGCGAGTCCCAGCACGACTCCGCGGGGCACCGCGAGGCGCTGAAGCACGGCGAAGATGACCTCGCCCACCAGCGTCAGCAGGATCACGAGAATCGAGCCAGCGAGCATCTGCGGATAGTCGCCCGATTTCACGCCGCGGAAGATGTACTGCCCAAGACCGCCGGCGCCAATGTAGTCGGCGAGCGTGGCCGTCGCGATGATTTGCAGCGTCGCCGAGCGCAGCCCGCCGAGCAACAGGGGCAGGCCGAGCGGGACCTCGACCCGCGTGAGGATCTGCCACTCCGTCATGCCGAGAGCGCGCGCGGCGTCGATGGTGCGGCGGTCGACCGCCTCGAGCCCCGAATACGCCCCGGCCAACACCGACGGGATCGCGAGCACGACGAGCGCGATCAGAGGCGCACCCAGACCGAGACCCAGGCTCATGGCCGCGAGCACCAGCACGCCGAGCGTAGGCAGAGCGCGCAGGCCGCCGGCAATCGGGACCGCGATGCCCTTGCCGCGCCCGGTGTGCCCGATCACATATCCGATCGGGATCGCGATTGCCGCGGCGATCACCAGCACCAGGAGGCTGATGCCGACGTGCTGGGCGACGCGGGTGGGGATTGGGTAGTCCCCGGTCCAGTGCGCAGGATCGGCGATCCACGCGAAGGCTTCGGCGATCAGGTTCACGAGATCACCGCCTTCTCGACGGCATCCGAGCCGCGGGCGCGACGTGCCCGATCGAGCGTGGTCCAGGGCATCAGGAGTCGCCCGATGAGCACGAGTAACCCGTCGAGCACCAGCGCGAGCGCAATCGTCAGCACGATGCCCGTCAGGATCTCACCGGTGATGCCGCGCTGAAAGCCATCGGTAAACAGCAGGCCGAGGCTCTGGATGCCGAGGACGGCGCCGACGGTCACGAGGCTGACTGTGCTGACGGTCACGACCCGCAGCCCCGAGAGCAACACGGGCCCCGCAAGCGGGAACTCGACGCGCCAGAACCGGGCCCAGCCCGAGTAGCCCATCGCGGTCGCCGACTGGCGGACGTCCTGTGACACGGCGCCGAGCGCGTCCGACGTGGTCCGCACCATTAGCGCTACTCCGTAGAAAGTGAGGCCAATGATCACGTTGGCGCTCGAGCGCAGCGGAATGCCCAGCAGGACGGGGAGCAGGATGAACATGGCCAGCGACGGGATCGCGTACAGCACGCCGAGCCCGGTCAGGAGGGTGCCGCGGCTCCAGCGATAGCGGTTGGCGAACCAGCCGAACGGAAGCGAGACGACGAAGCTGAGGAGGATCGGTGGCACCGAGAGGGCCAGGTGCGCCAGCAGGTTCGCGACGATCGCGTCCGTGTTGTTGACGACCCAGGTCACTCGACCGAGCCGTTCTGTGCCCGAAGCACTCCCGTCGGGCGCCCGTCGCCGTCGATCACGATTCGCACGCCGTCGCGCTCCTCAATCCGCAACGACCGCTTGCCGCGGTCCGCCCCGACGAAGCCCGCGACGAACTCACTGGCTGGCCGCGCGAGGATCTCGGCCGGCGAGCCCTTCTGCGCGATCCGGCCGCCCTTCTCGAGGATCACCACCTGATCGCCGAGCAGGAACGCCTCGTCAATATCGTGAGTGACGAAGACGACGGTCTTGTCGAGCTCGTCCTGCAGCCGCAGAGTCTCGCGTTGCAGGTCGGCCCGCACGAGCGGATCGACGGCCCCGAAGGGCTCGTCCATCAGCAGGATGTTGGGGTCGACGGCCAGGCCGCGCGCGACTCCCACGCGCTGCTGCTGCCCACCAGAGAGCTGGCTGGGATAGCGGGTGGCGAGCGAACGATCGAGGCCCACCGTGTCCATCAGTTCGAGTGCACGAGAATGCGCGGGCTTCTTAGCGACGCCGTTCAGCCGAGGCACGGTGGCGATGTTGTCAATCACTCTGCGATGCGGAAGAAGACCCGAGTTTTGCATCACATAGCCGATTCGCCGACGCAGGGCAACGGCCGGGAGCGAAGCGATGTTCTCGCCGTCGATCTCGATTGTGCCCGACGTCGGTTCTATCATGCGGTTGATCATGCGCAGGATGGTGGTCTTGCCGCACCCCGACGACCCGACGAAGACCGTGGTCTGCCGCGACGGCAAAACCAGGGAGAAGTCGTCGACGGCCCTCGTGCCATCCGGGTACCGTTTGCTCACTCCGCGGAATTCGATCACGCCCGTGCCTGCCTTCGCGCCGCCGTACTGCGTGCCTTGACCCACCGGCTCCGATCAGAACCGACGGTTAGCAAAACATCATTCACAGCGAGGCGCCAACCCGGATGTCGAAGCATTGCGCGATTCGACGAAGGAGGCTAGGCCGTTGGCTCTGACGGCGACGAGACGTCTCCGTAGTGCTCGACCATGTAGTTGCGCAGCAAGATGCGGCTCTCGTCGATGAATCGCTGATCGCCACTCGGATCAATCAGGAAAGCTCGCGTCAGCAGCGCGTCGGCGACTTCGATCGTGACCTCGAGGCGGAAAGACAACTGGGCGCCGCCCGGCAGACCGTACTCGGACGCGAGGATCTCGGCGAACCGACGGGCGAAGAAGCCGGCCTCGAAGGCCTCTCCTGCGACCTCGGGCGCGTGGATGGTGTCGACAAAGCGGATCGACCGGAAGCCCGGTTCGTTCCGGTGCATCTCGACGAAGGCGTCGATCGAGCAATCGACAGCGCCCCACCAGGTGGCCGGCTCGGTGTCGCGGATCTGGGTGATCACGCGGCGGCGGAAGCGCTCGAGCGCTCGCTCGCGCAAGGCTTGGAGGACCGCGATGCGGTCGGGGAAGTAGCGATAGACGGTGCCGATGGCGGCACCGGCGCGCTCGGCGACCATCGCGGTGGTGAGGCGGTCGAAGCCCACCTCATCGACGACGGACGCGGCAGCGTCAAGTAGGGACGCGAGTCGGGCGGCGCTTCGCACCTGCACGGGCTCGTTCCGAACCTGGGGCGATTCGCCGAACGGGCGGTCGACGAGATTTCCAAGAGGCACGGCGGGCTCCTTCGGTCGGGGTTCCTACAATCGTACGCACGTCGAGCAGTTCTCGGTGTCATCTGATGGAATGTTTCTCGTGTTCGGCGCGCTTTGCGGCGCGTCCGCGCCGTTGAGAGGCCTCAAAGAGCAGGAGAACCCCATGTGCGGACGATTCGTCCTGGCACAGACCACCGCCGACCTCGTCGCGCTCTTCGACATCGACGAACCGGACGCGGACCTCCCAGAGCCCTCCTGGAACATCGCGCCCACCCAGCGGATCGCCGTGGTCGCCGAGTCGATGAAGGGCGTCGAGGAGGGCAGTCCACCGCGCCGCAGGCTAGCGGGCGCCCGGTGGGGGCTGGTGCCCCGCGCCGCTGCCGATCCCTCCGCCGGGCCACCACTGATCAACGCCAGGATCGAGTCGATCGCCGAAAAGCCGTCCTTCCGCGAGTCGTATGCCGCCCGACGCGCGATCATTCCTGCCTCCGGCTGGTACGAGTGGCAGGTCGGAGCCGATGGCACACGATCGCCGTTCTTCGTGTCGCCCCAGGAAAATGCGCTCGTGCTCTTCGCCGGTCTCTACGAGTGGTGGCGCTCCAGCCGGCCGGGTGCCCCGTGGCTCCTCTCGGCGACGATTCTGACCCGCCCCTCGGCCGGAGCGCTCGCTGGCGTGCACGAGCGGATGCCCGTGCTGATGCAGCCCGAGCTGATCGAGGAGTGGCTCGACCCCGTGACTCCCGGTGGCGGCGAGCTGCTCCGCACCATGGCGGAGGGCGCCGCCGAGCTCGCCGACAACCTCACGGTGCAAAGGGTCGGCAGCGCGATCGGCTCCGTGTCGGCCGCTGGACCGGACCTGATCCGGCCCGTGGAGGCATGACCAGCCGGTGGCGGGACGGCACGCATGAGAGCGCGCTCACCGCATACGAAGCGCGTCTGCCACACTGGGCGGATGCCGCTGACGCCCGAGAGCAAGCCCCTGAGCGCGAGCACGGCAGAGGTCCTGCATCGCGCCGCTCGACTTGAGGACAAGCTCCACGCCTTCCGAATGGGTCGGGTGCAGCGCAAGGGCCATCTCCCCCGGGTCATCCCCTACACCGGCTACGGCACGACCACACAGCTGCGGGTGCTCGCCCGTGTCCTCTACACGCGGCCGACGCCTCCCGGTGTCGAGGAAGTGCGGCCGGTGGAGGGCGTTCGCGGCTGGCGGAGCTTCACGAGCGTGTTCGTCAGCGGAGCAGTCGTCTCGGTCGAGGTCGACGGGCAGCGGCACGCAGTGACCGCCGACCGCGGTGGCGTCATCGACGCGGATCTGCCGATCACTCTCTCCCCCGGGTGGCACACCATTACCCTCTCGACCGCCGAGTCCAAGCCTGTCGAGGCGCCCGTCTTCATCGTGCGGCCTGAAGCCCGCCTCGGTGTCGTCTCCGATGTCGATGACACCGTGATGGTGACCGCGCTCCCCCGCCCGTTCGTGGCGGCCTGGAACACTTTCGTCCTCGACGAGCACGCGCGGATGCCCACTCCCGGCATGGCAGTGTTCCTTGACCGCTTCGCTCGTCAGTACGAGGGCTCGCCCGTCATCTACCTCTCGACAGGAGCGTGGAACGTCGCTCCGGCGCTGACGCGATTCCTCTCGCGGCACCTTTACCCGGCCGGTGCCCTCCTTCTGACCGACTGGGGGCCCACGCACGACCGTTGGTTCCGCAGCGGGAAGCAGCACAAGGAGGAGAACCTCCGCCGACTCGCTAAGGAGTTCCCGGACGTGCGCTGGCTGCTGGTGGGGGACGACGGGCAGCACGACGAAGAGATCTACTCGGACTTCGCGCACGAGCATCCCGACCATGTGGCCGCTATCGCGATCCGGCAGCTCTCGACGGGAGAAGCGGTGCTCGCGGGCGGCCGGTCGACGGCGCAGGACCGCTCCCGCACGAGCGGTACACCGTGGGTCTACGCGCCCGACGGCGCCGGCATCTCGGAGCAGCTGAGGGAACTCGGCATCCTCTAACGCACCACCCAATCACGACGGAGCCGCCCGTTCCCCCGAAAGGGAGGGGCGGCTCCATCGGACGGCGCGGACTACGCCTGGTGTGCGGCCTGGAGGTCGAGCGTGATGGTGACCTTCTCGCCGATGAGCACGCCACCGGTCTCGAGGGCGGCGTTGTAGGTGAGACCGAAGTCGGTGCGGTCGATCGTCGTCTTGGCGGTGAGTCCGGCCTTGTAGTTGCCGTACGGGTCGGTGCCGAAGCCGCCGAACTCGACCTCGAAGGTGACGGGCTTCGTGGTGCCCTTGATGGTGAGGTCGCCGTCGACGAGGAAGTCGTCGCCGTTCGGGCGGACCGCGGTCGACACGAAGCGAATCTCGGGGTACTGCTCGGCCTCGAAGAAATCGCCGGTTCGGAGGTGGCCGTCGCGGTTGGGTTCGTTGGTGTTGACGGAGGCGACCTCGGCGGTGGCCTCGACCGTCGAGTCGAGCGGGTTCTCACCCGTGGTGAACGTCGCGGTGAAGCGCTCGAACTTGCCCTTGACCTTGCTGATCATCAGGTGGCGAACGCTGAAGGCGACCTCGCTGTGGGTGGGGTCGATGGTCCAGGTGCCGGCCTTGTAGCCGGGGATGGTGATGATGTCGGTCATTGTTTCTCCTCGAGAGTGACGGTCGTCGCGGGGAGGTCGTCCCCCTCCGATGTATGCAAGCGCATCGACGTCGATCAGTATTGCATGTAGCGACAACTATTTCACCTCCGACTCTTCGTAGAGTGCACGCAATCGGCCCGTCGATGGGCGCCACGCCCCGAACGGGGGCGTCTGTGCAGGCGAGCCTGTTCCCTCTCCGCGGAGTCAGCGGTCGGCCGAGGGAGGATTCCGGATGCCCAGCAGAGAGACGGCCCCGCCCACGAACAGGAGCGCCGCCGTTGCCACCGCCGCCCGGGAGAAGCCCGCGACGTCGAGCGAACCGTGGACGACGAAGGAGGTCGCGGCGATCGCCACAAGGCCCGCGATGCGCGAGACGGCGTTGTTCACCGCGGACCCGACCCCGCTGTGCTCGTTCGCCACCGCGCCCAGGATCGTCGAGGTCAGCGGCGCCACGGTCACCGCGAGACCCAACCCGAAGAGAAGAATCCCGGGCAGCAGGTGGGTGACGTACTCGGCCGACTCATCGACGACGGAGAGGAGGAGGAAGCCGAACCCGGCCAGGAGAGGGCCGACGCCCATGAACAGCCGCGGGCCGAACCGCGCCGAGAGGGTGCCGAACACCTGCGAGAGCAGGAGGAGCAGGATCGTGGGCGGCAGCGTCGCTAGGCCGGCCATCGTCGCCGAGAAGCCCAACGTCTGCTGCAGAAAGAGCCCCAGGGCAAAGAACCCGAACGACAGCGCGCCATAGACGAACGCCGTCGAGACATTGCCGACCGTGAAGTTGCGGGAGGCGAACAGCGAGAGCGGCAGCATCGGATGCGGCGCGCGACGCTCCCACAGCACGAAGGAAAGGAGAGCGGCGACGCCTCCGATCAGCGCGATCAGGACGAGCGGATGAGCAAGACCAAGGTGCTCCTGTTCGATCAGCGCGAAGACCGGACCGCCGAGTCCGACCACGCCAAGCAGCGCGCCCACACCGTCGATCGGCACACGACTCCCCGAGTCGACCGCGCCGAGCCGGCGTAACAGCACGAGGGTAACGGCGATGGGCAGGATATTGAGGGCGAAGACGTAGCGCCAGGACCCGGCGTCGACGAGAAGGCCACCGAGGAGGGGGCCGGCGATCGTCGCGGTCCCCGTCCACGCCGTCCAGGCGCCGATGGTCCGGCCCTGAGCGGCTCCGTGCACGGTCGCGATAATGAGCGCGAGCGAACTCGGCACCAGGATCGCTCCTGCGGCGCCCTGCAGCATCCGGGCGACGATGAGCACTTCCGCCGTCGGCGCGAACGCGCAGAGCAGCGAGGTGACACCGAAGCCGATCAGACCGATCATCATGCTGCGCGCGCGCCCAATGCGGTCGGCCAGCGAACCGGCGACCAGGATGAGCGCGCCCAGAGTGATGAGGTAGCCGTCGACGACCCACTGCTGCACCGCAAGACCGCCGCCCAGCTCACGAGTGATCGCGGGCAGCGCGACGTTCACGACCGTGCCATCGAGGAAGGCGACGAAAGAGGCGAGAACGGCCACCACGAGAACCGCGCGGCGGCGCGTCTCGGCGGGGTCGATGGAAGAGGTCATGCGTGGGCTCGGCTCACGTGTTCACCGTACCCGTGGGCGGCGTGGCGCGCCGGGTTCAGCCGCGTCGCCTACTCTCGTAGCCATGTCTGCGCAAGGAACCGCCCGCAGCGGCGTGCTCGCTCGAGTCCTCGGGATCGTCGGGGCCAGTCTCGCGGGAGGGCTGCTGATCACTGTCGGCGTCACTCCGGCGCTCGCCGTCACCGGACTCGCCTCCAACAATCCGATCGGCCTGTTCGAGACCGTGCCCGAGTATCTTGAACTCGGCCAGCTGGCCCAGAAGACCGAGATCTACGCGAAGCGCACCGACGGCTCTGACGAACTACTCGCTTCGTTTTACGCGCAGAACCGCGAAGAGGTCGCCTTCGACCAGGTGAGCCAGTTCGCGAAGGACGCCGCGATCTCGACGGAGGACCCCCGCTTCTACGACCACGGCGGGGTCGACCTCCAGGGCACGATCCGCGCCGTGCTCACCAACCTCGTCGGCGGCGACCTGCAGGGCGGTTCCTCGATCACTCAGCAGTACGTGAAGAACGTCCTGGTGCAGAAGGCGGAGGCACTCAGCGCAACCGATGAGGACGCCTCCGCCGCCGCCTATGCAGAGGCGACGGCGACCACTCCCGGCCGCAAGGTCAAAGAGATGAAGCTCGCCGTCGACCTCGAGAAGAAGTACAGCAAGGACGACATCCTGCTCGGCTATCTCAACATTGCCGGATTCGGCGGACAGGTGTACGGGATTCAGGCAGCCGCCGAATACTACTTCTCGACCAACGCGGCCACTCTCAGCCTCGCTCAGGCCGCCAGCCTGATCGCGACCGTCAATAATCCCAACAGCCTCCGTATCGACGACCCGGAGAACATCTCGGCCAATAAGGGACGCCGCGACTACGTTCTCGGTCAGATGCTGCAGGAGGGCAAGATCTCGCAAGCCGACCACGACGCCGCCGTCGCGGAGGAGGTCGTCCCCGCGATCACACAGACGCCCACCGGCTGCCAGACCGCGGGAAACGCGGCGTTCTTCTGCGACTACATCACCCGCGTCGTCCAAAACGATCCGGCCTTTGGCGATGACGATACGACCCGCTTCGCGAACTTCCAGCGCGGCGGCTACAAGATCTACACGACCCTCGACCGCGACCTCCAGGACACCGCGGCCAACGCGACGAACAATGCGGTGCCGAAGGTCCCGACTCTCTCAACCAACATCGGCAGCTCGACAGTCTCGATGGAGGTCGGCACCGGCCGCATCCTGGCGATGGTGCAGAGCAAGGACTACGACGCGGCGGGCTCGCTCAACGGGGCGAATTTCTCGGCCGTGAACTTCAACACCGACACTGCCTACGGCGGCTCAGCAGGGTTCCAGGTCGGATCGACGTACAAGGTGTTCACACTGGCGCAGTGGCTCGCGAGCGGGCGGACGCTGAACGAGACGATCAACGGGCGGGAGCGGACCTTCCAGGGCTTCCCGGCCAGCTGTGCGCCGGGTGGCGAGAACAACTCCCCCTTCCCCGTGAGGAACGACGACAGTGAAAACGGCAGTTACAGCGTGCTCACCGGAACGATGAAGTCCATCAACACGGTGTACGTGTCCATGGCGCAGCAGCTCGACCTGTGCGCGATCCGCGACCGAGCCGCCGCGTTCGGGGTCAAGGCGGCCAACGGCGGGACGCTCGGTGCGCAGCCGTCCTCGGTGCTCGGCTCCGACTCCAACATCTCGCCGCTGTCGATGGTGACGGCCTTCGCCGGCCTCGCCAACAACGGCAACGCCTGCTCCGCGATTGCCATCGACTCCATCACCGACCCGACTGGAGCGGCGGTGCAGCCACCGGTCTCCACCTGCAACCAGGCCCTCAGTCCCGAGCTGACGGCGGTCGCCAACTATGCCCTGCAGCGGGTCGTGACTTCGGGAACCGCCGCGCAGTCCGATCCCTCGGACGGGATCGAGCACATCGGAAAGACGGGCACGACGGACAACGCCGAGTCGACGTGGATGGACGGTGCGAGCTCGCGGGTCGCCACGGTCGTCTGGGTCGGCAACATCGACGGGCACACGTCGATGCGCGAGGTCCGCTTCCCCAACTCCGACCTCGGCACCCGGCCGTATGCCTCCAACATCCGCCACTACATCTGGAACTCGGTCATGACCCGGGCCGATCAGAAGTACGGCGGCAGCGCCTTCGCCGCGCCGACCAGCGCACTGCTCAACGGCCGCCAGATCGCGGTGCCGGATGTCTCCGGCCGCTCAGTCGCCGACGCCACCGAGGCTCTCCAGGACCTCGGCTTCGACGTGACGAAGGGCGCCACCGTCGACTCGGCCGCGCCCGCCGGCACGGCCGCGGGCACCACTCCGGCCGCGGGGACAACCGTCGCCCGCTACTCGAACATCACGCTCCAGATCAGCAATGGTTCGCAGGCTCCCGCCGTGCCCGCACCTCCTGCGACCGGTACGCCGGATCCGACCGCGCCTACGGCGACGCCGACAGCGGATGTGACGGAGTGAGCTTCGACGCGGAGTTCCTTGGGGTCACCGCCGCGGCGTTGCGTCCCTCGTCCGAGCGGGAGGTGCGGCTGCTGTCGTACACGCACTTCGAGGTGGTGCTCGCTCCGGAGCGACGTCTGGCACTCGCGACCGCCGTGAACATCGACGGTGCTCGCCTGGTCGACCTCGGCCGCGGCGACGACTGGCACCTCGACGAGCGCATCCCGGCCTCCGAGCAGACCGGCCCGGAGGTGTACGCCCGCAACAACCTCGACCGCGGCCACCTCGTGCGCCGCCGCGACCCCGTCTGGGGCGAACCCGCCGACGCGCGTGCCGCCAACCACGACAGCTTCTGCTACACGAATGCCGCTCCACAGGCCAGCGGGTTCAACCAGTCGCAGGAGTTGTGGCTGGGACTTGAGACGCTGGTGCTCGAGTACGCGCAGACGTGGCGGACCCGGCTCAGCGTCTTCACCGGCCCGGTCCTCGCCGACGACGACCCGGAGTACCGCGGCGTCGGCATCCCTCGGCGATTCTGGAAGATCGCGGCGTGGAGCCCGGACGGAGCCTCACTCGCGACGAGCGCCTACCTGCTCGATCAGAGCGACCTCGTCGAGCGCGTCAGCGAGAGCCTTGTACCGCTCGGCGGCTTCCGCACGTTCCAGCTGCCCGTCGCCGAGATCGGGTCGCTGACCGGGCTCGACGTCGCGGCTCTGGCCGACGCGGATGTGCTGCCGAAGACGGGGATGCTCTCGGAGCCGTGGCGCGAACTCTCGAGCGCCGAGGACGTGGCGAACGGGCTCCTCCCCCGCTGAGTCGGCGACGGGAGCAGGATGGGTGTGTGACAGATCCCGTCCTCGTGGAAATCGACTCCGGTGTCCCCCTGCTCCGCGATCCGCGAGCGCCGCTCGTACATGTCGACGAGGCCGGTTACCTTCGCGGTGACGGTGTCTTCGAGACGGTGGCGGTCCTTCGAGGCCGGCCCCGAGCGCTTCCCGAGCACCTCGACCGGCTCGACGCGTCGGCGCGTGCAATTGGGCTGTCGATCCCCGAAGCGGCGATCTGGTCGCGGGCACTCGATCTCGCTGTGGCCGAGCACGAGGCGGTCGACGATCTGACGGTGCGGTTCGTCGCGGCGTACGGCAGGGACGACACTGCGCGGTGCACGGTCCGCGCCTCCCCCACGCCGGATGCGCGGGAGCTGCGGGAGCGCGGGGTGGCGATTGTCGTGCTCGACCGGGGCTACGCGAGCGGGCCTCTGGCGCCGTGGCTCCTGGGTGGAGTGAAGACAACCTCGGGCGCGGTCACCCGGGCGGCCTTGCGCGAGGCCGCGGCGCGCGGTGCGGAGGACGTCGTCTGGCGGACGAGTGACGGGCTGCTTCTCGAGGGAGCGACGTCGAGCCTCGTGCTGCTCGTGGACGGTGTGCTGGCGACGCCGTCCTCGAGTGGGGTGCTCGCGGGGACGACCGTGGAGCGCATCCTCGCGCTGGGTGTGGAGCACGGGCTGGAGCCAGCGCGGCGCGAGCTACCGGTCGCGGCGCTCACGGGGGCGGAGGCGGCCTGGCTAGTGTCGAGCACGCGGCGAGCGGTGCCGATCCGCGCTGTGGACGATGCCGTACTGCCGGTGCATCGGGAGCTGACGGCGACGTTCGAGACCGGACTGCTCGCCTGAGGCGAGCCGCCTCGACGGCCGGAACGGACACGCACGGGGTTACGCCGACTCCGCACGGGCGTGCGCGGTGTGCGGGCCGACGCCTGCTTTCTCGGCATCGTGCAGGTCGCTGAGGGTGTCGACATCAAGCCGCACGGTCGAATTCGACGGCAGGTCGACGAGGGCGCAACCCGCGGCGCGGTGGCGTGCCAGCGAGTCCGGTCCGAACGCCGGAGTGATGAGCGCGCCAGCAGCGAGCAGAAGCGCGGTCGTGCCGCTCCCCTCCCGATCGGGCACGACCGCCGGGAGGGAGGTGGCCACGGCGAGAGCCTGCTCGAGGTCGGACGTCAGCAACGCCGGCAAATCCCCGGTCAGCACGATCACGGGAGCCTCCGGGCGCAGGCGCAGAGCCGCCGCGCTGCCGGCGGACACGGCGGAATCGAGGCTGCCGGGATCGGGCACGACGACGAGTTCCGGATGCTCGATGCGCGCCCGCTCGGCCACGACGGTGTCCGAGGTCACCAGGAGAAGCGCCGCCACCGCGGCCGCGGCCGCAGCGAGCGTGTCGAGGAGGAATGCCTCGGCGAGTTCCCCTCGTGCAGCGACGTCGAGGCGAGTCTTTGAGTTCCCACGCCCCTTGAAGACAACGACGGCGCTCCAGGGGGGTGTCACTCGCGCTCTCCGCGGGCCGCCGCGACTCCCGCCGCGTAGCCCTGGGCGAACGCCTCGTCGGCGCCCAGCCGGAACATGTCTTCCGGCCCCGTCCGGGTGAGCGAGCGGGCGCCAGGGGCATCCAGCCCGCTCACCAGCCGGGACAGCCCTCGAACGACCGCGACAGGACGGCCGTTGGCCTTGCCCTTCACCAGATCGCCGAGCGCGGCGATCTCATCCGCCACGGCGGGCAGGGTGACGGCGAGCGCGCGACCGAGCGCATCCACCCCGCCGCGCAAGTCATCCACGACGAGCACCCCCGCAGCACCGATCGCGGCGTCGGTTTGGCCAATGCGCCAGGCGCGGCCGAGGGTGTCGCTCACCAGCACGCCGACGCTGATGCCGAGACGCTCACGGAGCCCCGCGCAAAGCGCCCGGGCCGAGGCGTCGGGATCGACGGGGAGGAGCAGCACGGTGCCCTCCGTGACGTTGCTCGCATCGACTCCGGCCGCCGCCTGGACGATGCCGAGGCGGTTCTCGACGATGCGGGTGACGCCGGTGGCATGGGACCGCGTGGCGACGACACGGACGGTCTCGGCGGTGATGGCGTCCTCGCGGTCGGCCGCGGCGACGACCCGGCCCTCGGCCTTCGAGACGATCTTGCTGGTGACGACGAGGATGTCGCCGTCGACCGGTCGGTCCTCGGTGTCTGCGGCGGAGGCGGCTGCGAGGATCAGCTCGAGCAAATCGTCCTCTGCGGTCACCTCCGGGATGCCGTCGAGGGCCCAGGCTTGCACACGCGCTTCGCTCACCGGTCCATTCTCTCGGCTGCGACCTCGGACGTCGCGCGAGACGCGGTGTGGGTCAGGAGGCGGCGAGGTAGGCGGCGACCGCGCGCGGGACATACGGGGCGACGTCCCCACCGAGGGACGACACTTGGCGGACGAGCGAACTCGACACGTGCGCGTGGGCCGGGTCGGGCAGGAGGAAGACCGTTTCGACGTGCGCCAGATTGCGGTTGACGATCGCCATCGGGGTCTCGTAGGCCACGTCGACCTGCGAGCGGATGCCCTTCACCAGGATGCTCGCGCCCACGTCGGTGCAGTAGTCGACGAGCAGACCCATGCTCCAGGAGGCGACGACGATCCGTCCCGCGATTCCCGCCTCCGCGATCGACTGCTCGATCAGAGCGACCCGCTGCGAGATCGGCAGCAGCGCAGACTTGCCGGGGTTGTGCACGACCACGACGTGCAGCTCGTCGACCAGGCGCGCGGCTCGCTCGATCACGTCGAGGTGCCCCAGAGTGACGGGGTCGAAGGAGCCAGGGACGACGGCGATGCGGGCCATGCCGACAGCGTAGGGGACGCGGGCTCGCCGGCGTCTGGCCCGGGCAAGTCGCAGCTAGCTCTTGGCCAGGAACTCCCGGTCGCGGTCCTGCACCCGGCGCTCCAGAGCGGCGCGGAGCAGCTCGTGCGCGGCAAGCGTTGGATCCTCCTCGAGGAGCCGCTCCGCCAGGGCTCGCGCCTCGACGATGACGTGGGCGTCCTGGACTACGCGTAGCAGACGCAGCGAGGAGCGGCCGCCAGACTGCGAATCGCCCAGCACGTCGCCCTCGCGCCGCAGCTCGAGGTCCACCTCGGCGAGCTCGAAGCCGTCGAGGGTCGCGGCGACCGCCTCGACCCGCTTCCGCGCGAGGGTGCCCTCCTCCGCCGCCGTGACGAACAGGCAGACGCCTGCCACGCCACCGCGCCCGATCCGCCCGCGCAGCTGGTGCAGCTGCGAGACACCGAACCGCTCGGCGTCGAGCACCACCATCATCGAGGCGTTCGGCACATCGACGCCCACCTCGATCACGGTGGTCGAGACGAGCACGTCGATGTCCCCGGCCGCAAACGCGCGCATGACGGCGTCCTTCTCGTCGGTGCTCATCCGACCATGCAGGGCCGCGGAGCGTCGCGTGCCGAGCAGCGGATGCGCGCGCACGCCCTCGATCGTCGCCGCGACCGTCGAGAGCGGCGCGGCGGTCGGAGCATCCTCCGCGGCGCGCTCGGTCGGCTCACCCGGCTCGATCGCCGGGCAGACGAGGTAGACCTGGTGACCGGCGCGGATCTCCTCCTCCGCCCGCTCCCACGCCCGGGCGATCCACGCAGGATGCTCGGCGAGCGGCACCACGTGGCTCGTGATGCCGGGGCGGCCGGCGGGCAACTCCCGAATGGTCGAGGTGTCGAGGTCGCCGAAGACGGTCATCGCGACGGTGCGCGGGATGGGCGTGGCCGTCAGCACGAGCACGTGCGGCGGCTTCGCCCCCTTGCGCCGCAGTGCATCGCGCTGGTCGACGCCGAACCGGTGTTGCTCGTCGATCACGACGAGTGCGAGGTCGTAGAAGGTGACTGCATCGCCGAGCAGCGCGTGTGTGCCGACGACGATCTTTGCCGTGCCCGAGACGATCCGCAGCAGTGCGGAGCGACGCTCAGCAGCTCCCAGCCCGCCGGTCAGGAGCGTCGGCACGAGTTCCGTCGCGAGTTGGGGCCCCAGCGTGCGCACGATCGAGCGCAGATGCTGCCCGGCCAGGACCTCGGTCGGCGCGAGCAAGGCAGCCTGGCCGCCGCTCTCGGCCACCGTCAGCATGGCGCGGAGTGCGACGAGCGTCTTGCCCGAACCGACCTCACCCTGCACCAGCCGGGTCATCGGGCTCTCGGTCGCAAGGTCGGCCTCGATCTCACGACCCACCGCGCTCTGTTCGCCGGTGAGGCGAAAAGGCAGGGCGGAGTCGAAACGCTCGAGGAGGCCGCCGGGCGAGGGCACGCGGGCGGTCGCGGAGGTGCTGCGCGCCGAGGCGCGGCGCTCGAGGAGGGCGAGTTGCAGGAGGAACGCCTCGTGGAAGCGCAGTGTCTCGCGCGCCTGCGCCTCCTCGCCCTCGCGCTGGGGCCGGTGGATCAGCTCGAGCGCGTCGCCGAGCGGCAGCAGCGCACGGCCGAGCCATACCGGCTCCGGCATCGGGTCGGGCACGTCGCGCAGCCCGTCGAGGAGCACGCCGATCGCCGCCTGGAGCTGCCAACTCGAGAGCGCACTCGTCGCCGGGTAGATCGGGATAGGCCGCTCCGCCCAGTCCTTCGCTAGTTCGGCGCCGCCCGAGGTCACGGCCGCCTCCTCGTCGTCGAAGAGCCGGTAATCGGGATGCGTGAGCTGCGGAGTGTCGCGGAACATCGAGACGGTACCGGCGAAGATCCCGCGCACACCACGGTGCAGCTTGGCCGCGCGCCACGGCTGCCCGAAGAACGTCAGCGAAAGGGTCCCCGACCCATCCGAGATGACGACCTCGAGCAGCGTGCCCCGTCGGTTGCGCATCGGGCGCTCCCGCACCTCGCGCACCTCCGCGACGATCGTGACGCTCTCACCAATGGGCAGTCGCGAGAGCGCCGTCAACTCACCGCGCTTGGCGTAACGGCGCGGGTAGTGTCCCAGCAGTTCGCCGACCGTGCGGTAGCTGAACGCCTTCTCGACCGCACCGGCGGTACGAGGCCCGATCAGCGGCGCGAGAGAGGCGTCGAGGGGGTCCGAGATCACCTAGCGATCATAGGTCGGACCTCCGACGCCCGAATCTGGCCAGCGGGTCGAGCGCCGATCGTGGCACCAGCGCTGCGAAAGTTCGCCGCCCAGGTCCGGCGCTACCGCGGAGAGCGGCGACCACCGCGGCCGCAGCATCCCACGACTCCGCCTCGGTCGACTGCGGGGCGTAGCGCCGGCGCTCGATCCGCTCCCGCAGGCGGCACAACGACTCCCGCGCCGCTGCGTTGAGTTCTGGAGCGATGTGCGCTTCCTGAGCCCGCGGCGACTCTCCGGACTCGACCGGGATGCCGAGGTCCCGCGCGCTCGCGAGCAGCTCAGCCCAGGCGGCCTCGCTGGAGCCGGCACGAGCGGCGCGACGGCGCAGGGTCCGCTGGAGAACGCGGAGTAGCCAGGGCACCAGGAGCACCAGGAGCAGGAGCACCCAGAGCGTCACGGCTGGAGCGGCGCTCGTCGCCGTGTCATCAATTGCACCGGCCGTCGGAGTCGGTGTGGCGGCCGAGGCGGCGCCAATCTCCGCAGGTGCGCTCGACGCCCCGGGCGCCGCGCTCGGCGTCGCGCCCGGAGTTGCCGGCCGCGTCGAGGCGGTCGCGCTCGGCAGCGTGTAGGAGGCGGGCGCGCCGCGGCTCGGTGTGGGCTCGAAGGGCAGCCAGCCGACGCCCTCAAAGTAGAGTTCGGGCCACGCGTGCAGATCGGAGGAGAGAACGCGGTAGCTGGTCAGGTCGTTGCCGCGAGAGGGCACGACCGATCCGGGCTGGTAGCCGATCGCGAGACGCGAGGGAATGCCCAGCTCGCGCGCCATCACCGCCATCGCCGAAGCGAAGTGCACGCAGTACCCCTCGCGCGCGTCGAGGAATGCGGCGAGGACGCCAACACCGTCCCCGTCGTAGCCCTCCTCGGCAGGCGTCTGCTCCGAATAGCGGAACTCGGACGAGCGGAAGAACGACTGCAGGGCCCGTGCGCGGTCATAGCCGGTCGGAGCGTCGACCGTGGCCTCGAGCGCCGTCGAGCGGACAATCTCGGGGACGTCGTCCGGGAGCACCAGGTAGCGGTCCAGTCCCGTCGGAGCGGGCGCGTCGACGAGCTGCTGCGGATCCGGCGCGAGGCGCAGCGCCTGAACCTCGTAGTCGTCGCCTGCCCTGGTGGTAGCCTCGCCGCGAATCGAGCCATCCTGAACGTCCTGCAGCCAGCTCTCGCCCACACCCGACATGGAGGACACGGGGTAGGGCACGGGGAGCCATGTGCTCCGCAGCGTCTCGATCGAGACGTCGACCTCCTCCGCCTCGCGCGGAACGCCCTCGCCGAGGCCTTCGGGAGGGATCGGCGCGTCGATCGCGGCCGTCTGCTCGGTGTCGCTCGGACCCCAGTTCTCGCCGGCGAAGTCCGAGACGGTGAGCACGCGAAGATAGACGGGCAGGTCCGAGTCGGTGGCGTAGCGCAGCACCGTCACCGGATTCGGTCGGCGCAGATCGCTGCCGAGCGCGACCACCGGATCAATCGCGCCATTGAAGAGCGCGCCCGAAACCCCTGAGCTGGCGGTGGTCCGCGCGTAGCCGGTCGCCGACCCCGCGAGTAGGCCGGCGCCGATGACGACGACCGTCACGATCGCGAGCGACGGCAGGGACGCGGCCGGTGCGACCCGCCAACCCTTGCTCCGCTCCGGTGTCGCGCTGACCGCGAGAACGCCCGCGTAGGCCACGGCAGTGACCACCAAGCTCGCCCAGGAGACGTCGGAGGGGTCGATGACCGCGGGCACGGCGAGCAGCGCGGCAGGGAACAACCCGGTCAGCGCGGGCAGGCGGATGGAGAACGCGAAGAGATCGGCCGCCCACGTCAGCACCACGACGCCGCCGATCAGGAGTAAGGAGATCCCCGCATCAGCGACAGCCGGCAAACCTTGTTGGGCGATGGAGACGAAACCGCCCTCGGCGAGCGCCTTCGCCTGCGCCACGGCACCGGGCGTGGGCACGACAAACAGCAGCGCCCGTGCCGGCACGAACATCGCCGTCAGGACGCCGACGGCCGCCAGCGTCCCCAGGATTGGCGGGACGACCGGATGCGAGCGGAGCGCCCGCGCAGCGGCAGGGACCGCAAGCACCACGGCCGCGGCCACCGCCAGCTGCACCAACCAGCCGACTCCGACGAACAAACGCCCGGCGCCCGCCGCGGCCGCGACGATCGCGAGCCAGAGCAGCGCAGTGAGCAGCACGGACCCCGAGCGCGGATCACGCTCGGAGCGGCGGCTCACGTGACCACCCGCAGAGCGAGGGCCTGCGCCCACGCATCCTCCACTGAACTGTCCGGATCGACCACGACGGGGTACCAGCCGAGCGCAGCCAGAGCACCCTCCTCCTCCGCGGTTCCACCCACCAGAAATGCGATAGCCGGCCGAGCGTGCGTGGCGAGCGTGGCAAGGGCGTCGAGGTCCTCCTCGTGCAGACGCGAGAGCACCGCGAACACCGGACGGACTCCCTGCGCCTCGCGCATCTGGGCGACGACCCGCGGAACGGCCGGAACCGACTCCTGCGAGGGCACGAGCTCGGCGAGGCGCAGCAGGACGTCGTGCGCTACCTCGCGCTCGTCCTCCGAGTGCTCCCCCTCCTCCGTCGCCCCGGTCTCGACAAGATGCGTCTCGAACCCGCGCTCGAGCAGGTGCACGGCCAGCGACGCGGTCATCGAGACCGCCCACTCCAGGCGCTCGTCCCCTCGTCGGTCAGCGATCCGCTCCGCCCGCGTCTCGAGCAGGATCCAGGCGTGCGGGTCAGTGCTCTGCTCGTCCTGGCGGACCATCAGCTCACCCGAGCGCGCACTGGCGCGCCAGTGCACCCGCCGCATCGCGTCGCCAGGACGGTAGTCGCGCGGGATGACATCGTCGGTGCCGGCTCCGGCCGTCGCGTGGGCGACCGGGCTCGATCCCCCGGCGCCACGCGCGTCGAGCACGTCGCTCTGCAGCGGGACCGCGCGCGGGGTCACGACGAACGGCTGCGCGGCTCCCACGATGCTCTCGCGCACAGCCAGGCCGAGCCCGTCGCCGCGCACCAGGCGGAGAGGACCGATGCGGTGGATCCCGCGCCGCTCCGCCGGAAGCCGATACCGGGCACGGACTCTGCCCCGCGGTGAGACGGCCGGGAGTGCGAACTTGCCCTCCGCGACAGCCCGACCGACGACGGCGCCGCGCTCGATCCGCTCGAGGCGGTCCTGTGCGCTCGCGCCGGCACGCAGAGCACCCGCGCGGTTCTCGAGCACGACATCGACCTCGACGATGTCGCCCGCCGAGACGGTTTGCGGAGCGAATCGACGCTGCACACGAAAGGACGGCGTCGAGAGGACAAGCGACACGAGCGCTCCGAGCGGCAAGCCGAGCAGAACGAGGCCGAGGAACAGCAGCTCGCGGAACTCGGCCAGCGGAGCGATGACCACGCCCGCGAGCCCAAGCAGCACCAACACCCAGCCGCGCAGGGTCAGCGCCACCCCGGCAAGCGCGGGCAGGCCGCGGAGACTGGCCGACGGGGCCTCGGTCTCGCGCGCCTCAGTCGCCACGGCCGCTGAAGGGGACGGGGGTGGCGGCGACGATGCGCCGGACGATCTCAGTCACCGAGTGCGACGCTCCGACGCCGGAGCGGCCGGGGAGGCGGGTGGCCGGCAGGAGGCGGTGGCCGAGCACCGGCACTGCGAGGGCGTCTACATCATCGGGGACCACGAAGTCGCGGTCGTTGATCGCAGCGAGCGCCTTGGCAGCGGCGATGAGCTGCAGTGTGGCGCGCGGACTCCCGCCCAGACGCAGCTCAGGATCGATACGGGTCGCCTGCATGATCGCGACGACGTACTCCTGCACGGGAGGTGCGACGTAGATCGAGCGCACGTAGGCCATCATCCGCTCGAGTTCGACGAGCGCGACCACCGGACGCAGATCATCGAGCGGGCTGGCCGCGTCGCGCGTGCGGATCATCTCGAGCTCGGCGCGCTCGTCCGGGTAGCCGAGCGAGAGACGCGCCATGAAGCGGTCGCGCTGCGCCTCGGGGAGGCTGTACGTGCCCTCCATCTCGACCGGATTCTGGGTGGCGATCACGGCGAAGGGGCTGGGGAGGCGGTGGGTAACGCCGTCGACCGAGACCTGCCGCTCCTCCATGCACTCCAACAGGGCTGACTGCGTCTTCGGCGAAGCGCGATTGATCTCGTCGCCGATCAGGATGTTCGCGAACACCGGGCCCGGCTTGAACTCAAAGTCGCGGGTCGCCTGGTTATAGACCGAGACACCAGTGACGTCGGAGGGCAGCAGGTCAGGAGTGAACTGGATCCGCGCGACACTGCCGCCGACGGAGGCGGCCAGCGACTTCGCCAGCACCGTCTTGCCCGTGCCGGGGACGTCCTCCATCAGGAGATGCCCGCCGGCCAGGAACACGGTCAACGCCATCGAGACCTCGGCCGATTTTCCGTCGATCACGCGGGTGAGGTTCCTCAGGACAGCGCCGCAGCGCGCCGTGAACTCCTCGCGGGTGAGCGGCGTCTCGGGTACCGCCCGGCGGCCGGCAGCGGAGCGGGTGTCTTCCAGAAACGTCATAGCTATGGATTCTCGCAGTGTCAGCGGGAAAAGGACTCAGGTTTCCCGAGTTCGGCGCGCATGCCCGCGTCGAGATGCCGGAATTACTGGCGAAAGCCGACGTATACTTCGGCGTCCCGGCGAGAGCGGGCCATCTCGCTGCGTGGGAGGCACCCCGCCCTATGCTCGTGCGGTGACCAGGATCATCGCCGGATTCGCCGGCTCGCTCACCCTCCGGGTTCCGCGCGCGGGCACCCGCCCCACCAGCGATCGCGTGCGCGAGGCCGTGTTCTCGGCCCTCGAGGCGCGCGACGCTCTTGATGGAGCGACCGTCGTCGACCTCTACGCCGGCTCCGGCGCTCTCGGTCTCGAGTCGGCCAGCCGGGGCGCGAGCGCCGTGGTTCTGGTCGAGCGCGACCCGAAGGCCGCCCGCACCGCCGACGAGAACGCTCGGGCAATCGCGACGGCAGCCACGAAGAACAGACGGCCCGTGCCGCGGATCGAGGTGGTGACCGGCTCCGTCCGCTCCTTCCTCGACTCCTCACCGGCGCTGAACACCGACACGGTGTTCCTCGATCCGCCCTACGACCTCGGTGAGGATGACCTCGCCGCCGACCTGGCCGGCATCATGCCGATGCTGCGCGAGGATGCGGTCGTCGTGGTCGAGCGCAGCTCGCGCAGCCCGGAGCCGCGCTGGCCCGCGGGCCTGGCGCGGGAGCGGAGAAAGGACTACGGCGAGACCACGATCTGGTGGGCCTCAGCCGCTTCCGACTAGGCGCCATTCTTAAGAACGAGTGGCACCGGATGATGTGAGCGAGCACCACCGCGTGACCTTATTGCGACAGCTCGGTGTCGAGGCGATCGAGGAGCGCTTCGAGGGAGATCTCGAACTCTTCGTCGCTGCGGTCTTCGCTGAGGAGAGTACGAAGGCGGCGGACCTCGGGTGCGACGTCCAGCGAGACGTTGCCGTCTCCCTGGGGAATGGTGGCGCCGCCTTCATCGAGGGGGTCCTCCGCCGGGCCCGTCTCAGCTCCGTGCACTGCCGACTGCAGGAGCAGTTGCCCCAGCAGGAAGCTGCTAAATGAGCGGTAGGCGCCGACGGCTTGCTCGTCGGTGAAGCCGTCAGCAGTCAGTGTGCTGAGGAAGGTGTTGACGACCTCGACGCTCCGCAGCGGCGGGCGCAGCCAGGGCGCAGCGGGATGTCGGGTCGCCACGAGGGGGAATGCGCGGGGATGATCTGTTGCAATTCGGCGGACCTCGTGGGCGACAGTCTGCAGGAACTCCTGCCAGTGCTGCGCAGTCGCTTCGGCTAGGCGCGCGGTGAGGTCCACCATCAGCATCGCGATGACGCCCTCCAGCAGATCTTCCTTCCCGTGCACGTAGCGATACAGGGACATGGCTTCCACGCCGAGCTCCTGGGCAAGGGATCTCATCGACAGCCCTTGGGCTCCGAGGCGGTCGATCTGCTCAAGGGCGGTGCCGACAATCAGGGCGCGGCTCAGCTTGGGTGCGCCAGAGCGTCCCCTGCCCGACTTGCCCTGTTCTTCCATCGACGATGCCTTCCTCCGGGACGCCCAAATAGCAGCGCAGAAGCGCGAGGGTCAACCACCGCGAACTTCTTCAGCGTAGACGAATGTACGCCGTTACCTTGTTATCAACTTACGTCGTAAGCAACCGCTACGACTCACGTGATGACGGGCACCGCCCCGAGGAAAGGCAGTTATGGCCAGCCACTACACGAACGGCACCACCACAGCACATTCGGTGACGAAAGACGACGACACCACACAGGAGTCGCTGATCGGAACCGAACGCAGTCGGCGTGACTCGAACATCTCGTGGGGCTCGGTGATCGCCGGCGTCATCACCTTCCTCGCCGTGACCATCCTCCTCTCGCTTGTCTCAGCAGGCATCGGACTCGGCGGCTCCGGCGTCGGCGCCGGGATCTGGAGCATCATCGCTCTCGCTCTCGCCCTCGTCGCGGGCGGCTTCGTCGCGGGAGCGCTCGCTGTGCGCAGCGGACTTCTCCACGGCTTCCTCACCTGGGCCACCTCGCTCGTCGTCGCCCTCGCCCTGGCCGTTGGCCTCGGCGCCGGTGTCCTCGGCGCAGCCGGCGGCATCGTCGGCGGCGTCGTCTCTTCCGCCTCGCAGGCCGCATCCGGAACCGACCTGAACCAGGCCGCCGACCAAGCAGAAGGCGCCGTCAGCGAGGAGGACGTTCAGAATGCGCAGGACAAGGCGGACGAGGCGCTGACTGACGCGCAGCAGGTTGCCGATGACGCCGCCGAGACCGCGCAGGCCGCCTCCTGGTACGCCTTTGTCGGGCTCTTGCTCGGCGCGATCATCGCTTCCGTCGGTGGGGCGCTGGGAGTTCGCAGCGTCCTCTCGCGTCGCGAGCGTACGACCGCCGCTGTGACGAGCAACCGCTAACCGACCGCTTCTCGCAGAGTCTCCACGGCGTCTCCACTCCCCCACTCGTGGAGACGCCGTGGAGCGGGCTCTCCCGCTCCTTCCGACCTATCCCTTCACTCCGACCAGCGCCGGCCCCTGCCGGACGAAAGCGAGCACACCATGATCGACAGCAGCATCATCAATGACCTGATCGGCGCTGAGGTGCGCGGCAGCGACGACACGAAGATCGGCACCGTCGGCCAGATCTACATCGACAACGACACGCAGCAGCCCAGCTGGGTCACCGTCCGTACGGGACTGTTCGGCTCCTCGGAGTCGTTCGCACCGCTCTCGGATGCCTCGTTCGAGGGCGGCGTCGTGCGCCTCGCCTACGAGAAGACGTTCGTCAAGGACGCCCCGCGCAGTGCTGACGACGGCGAACTCCGCGCCGACGAGGAGCAGGCGCTGTACTCCTATTACGGCAACGGTGACGGCGATGACCGCCCCGCCCGGACCGAGCAACCCCTCTACGACCAGGACGCCGACCGGACCGCAGACGCTGTCGGCACCGAGGGCTATGACACCTCAGGCCCCACCACCGACGACGCGATGACCCGTTCCGAGGAGCGCCTACACGTGGGCACCGAGCGCGTCGAGGCCGGACGCGCCCGTCTGCGCAAGCACATCGTCACCGAGCAGGTGACCACGACTGTCCCCGTCCGCCACGAGGAGGTCGTCGTCACCCGCGAGCCGATCACCGATGCGAATGCCGGCGACGCCCTGGCCGGTCCCGACCTCAGCGAAGAGGAGCACGAGGTCGTCCTCTCCGCCGAGCGAATAGTGACCGCGAAGGAGACAGTCCCGGTCGAGCGCGTGGCGCTGGGCACCGAGACCGTCACCGAGCAGCGGACCGTGAGCGAGGACATCGCCCACGAGGAGATCGAACTGATCGACCCCACCACGGCTCCGTCGACTGCCCCTCATCGCTCTCGCTGACACCCTCGGCGTCCCCTAGCTGTGGGACCGATTACCCGGAGCCCGCCATGGACACGACATCCCCGACCGAACTCATCGCAACGAGTGAGTCGAGCTGGATCATTGCCGACGCCTCTGCCAGGGTCCGCGGATACGTCACGTATGACGGTGGCTGTTACACCGCCTTCGACGCCGACGAAATGCCCATCGGCAATCATGCCGCTCGTCAGGACGCTATCGACACTGTTCTCCGCCGAAGCCGACCTCAATGACGCTAGGGGCGCAGAGCCCCATCATCCCTCCAGCCCGCGACAGACGAGCCCGGCGCCCGCGCCACCTCGTCGGCGGAGCCCCACTTCCTGCCCCCTTTCCGGGGTTCAGCGGAGGATCTCGCGCGTTCCAGGGATCTGTCAACCGGCCTCCATTCTTCATTCAGCAGCCATACCGTCGGAGACGAGCAATGCACCTCGAGAAGCCGCCAAGCACGTCGCCCCCTGCGGTTCTCCTGGTCGTTCTCGATGACTCTGACACTTTCGAGAAAAAGGAAGTCCCATGATCGACACCACGAACATCGACAGCATCTACGGCTCAAGCGTCTACGGCTCGGACGGCGACAAGATCGGCTCTGTCGAGCAGGTCTACCTCGCCGACGACTCCGGCGCCCCGGTCTGGGCGACCGTCAGGACCGGCCTTTTCGGCACCTCGGAGTCGTTCGTCCCGCTTGAGGGCGCGTCCCTCGACGGGGACCGTCTGAGCGTCGCCTACGACAAGTCCTTCGTGAAGGATGCCCCGCGCATCGACGCCGACGGGGCCCTCACCGAGCACGAGGAGGCGGAGCTGTACCGCTATTACAACCTCTCCGACACCGCCGACCGCGCGGCCGGCTACTCCGACAGCACTACCGGCGTCGACACGAGTGTCGGACACGACACGTCCGGTCCGACCACGGACGACGCGATGACCCGCTCCGAGGAGCAGCTGCACGTCGGTACTCAGCGCGTCGAGGCGGGCCGCGCGCGGCTGCGCAAGCACATCGTCACCGAGCAGCAGACGGTCACGGTCCCTGTCAGCCACGATGAGGTTCGCGTCGTCCGAGAGCCGATCACCGACACGAACGTCGGCTCGGCGACCTCGGGTCCCGAGCTCAGCGAGGAGGAGCACGAGGTGGTCCTGGGTGAGGAGCGGGTCGTCACCGCGAAGGAGACGGTCCCGGTCGAGCGCGTCGCGCTCGGCACCGAGACGATCACCGAGCAGCAGCAGGTAACCGAGGACGTCCGCCACGAAGAGATCGACGTCGAGGACGACGGCGTTACCCCGCGCCGCGACCGCGACCGCCTCTGACAAACCTCTGCCGGTAGTAGGAGGCCCGCCGCCTCCTACTACCGGCGCCATCGTTGTTACCCCCAGCGTTTCCCGCGTGAGCAGATTGAGAACGACCGTGGCCCAGACCAGCACCCAGCGAGAGCGCACCGCGCCGGACCCCGACGACGCGCGCAAGCCGGATGACCCGACCGACGTCACCAAGCGGTCCTGGGGCTACGTCCTGAAGAAGACCCTCCGCGAATTTGGCGCCGACCAGTGCACCGACATCGCCGCAGGCCTCACCTACTACGCCGTCCTCGCGCTGTTCCCGGGGCTGCTCGCGATCGTCTCGATTCTCGGCCTCTTCGGCCAGGCCGAAACGACGACCGACACGGTCCTGGAGCTGCTTGGCGGCTTTGTCTCAGCCGACGTCCTCGACACCGTCCGCGGACCGCTCCAAGAACTCACCTCGACGCCCGCCGCCGGCCTGGCCTTCATGACCGGTGTCCTCGGCGCCCTCTGGTCCGCCTCCGGCTACGTTGGCGCGTTCGGCCGCGGCATGAACCGCGTCTATGACATTGACGAGGGGCGCCCGATCTGGAAGCTGCGTCCGACAATGCTCGGCGTCACCCTCGTGACCGTCATCTTGCTCGTGGCCTCGGGCCTCATCCTCGTCCTCAGCGGTCCGATCGCGCGAACGATCGGCGACGCGATTGGCCTGGGCGACGTCGCCCTGACCGTCTGGAGCATCGTGAAGTGGCCGGTGCTGATCGCGATCATGATAGTGATCATTGCCGTGCTCTACCACTGGTCGCCCAACGTGCGGCAGCCGAAGTTTCGCTGGACCAGCTTGGGCTCGGTCCTCGCACTCGTCGTGTGGGCGCTCGCGTCCGCCGGCTTTGCGTTCTACGTCGCCAACTTCGGCAACTACAACAAGACCTATGGTGCCCTGGGCGGCGTGATTGTCTTCCTCCTCTGGCTTTGGATCACGAACCTCGCGCTTCTCTTTGGCGCCGAGTTCGACGCCGAACTCGAGCGCGGCCGCCAGCTACAGGCCGGCATCCCAGCCGAGGAGCACATCCAGCTCCCGCCGCGCGACACCAGGCACAGCGAGAAGAAGGCGAAGAAGCACGCCGAGGACATCGCCGACGGCCGCGAACTCCGCGAAACCGCCGGACACCCCGACCGATGAGCACCACCGAGTCCGCAGAGCCCGGGCAGGAACCGATCACCGTCGTCCGGTCTGAGGAGCGCCTCGACGTCAGGACCGTCTACACGCCGACCGAGCGCCTGCACATCCGCAAGGTCATCGTCACCGAGGAGCGGACCGTCACCGTGACACTTCGGCGCGAGGAACTCGTCTTAGAGCGCGAACCCCTCGGCGCGTCGCTCGACGGCGGAGAGCTTGGGTCCTCCGAGGAGAGCCCCGAGCCGGTCACCTTCGTCCTTCACGCCGAGGAACCAGTGCTCACCACCCGAGTCGTCCCTGTCGAACGCGTGCACGTCGCAATCGACCGCATCGTTGCAATGCAGTCGATGACCGAGACGGTAAGGAAGGAGCGCGTCGATATCCGCACCGAGCCGCAGATCCTCGACGACAACGCCGAGTAAATCGCGTGCTCCGGGTTCGCCCTCCGACTCACCCAGCCGCGGGCGTCAGCCCTTCGAACCGTCCCACCCCAGGTAGGGATCCCACCCGCCGCGCTCCACGAGCGGCGCACCGCCCAGTCGCACCTCCGGCGTGCCCTCCCGCACGACTCCGAGAGCCGTGAAGCCCGCGGGGAGCGGGGTACGGGACCCGAAACATGCCAGCATTGCGTGGTCCTCGCCGCCGCCCAACACGAGCGCCCGCGCGAGATCGGGACTGACGACCTCGAACGTGAGCAAGTCCCTCGCATGCACGTCCACCGCCGCCGGATCCAGGTCGATCACCACACCGCTCGCCCGCGCCATCCGCCGCGCGTCGAGCACCACACCGTCCGAGACATCCATCATCGCCGTCGCGATCCCGCCCGCCGCCATGCCCTGCGCGATCGGCGCCGTTGGCCGCAACTGGGCGTCGAGCAGCGCCGGGAAATGCTGCCGGAGGCGCGCGGCGAGGGCGGCCGACGGCTCCCCCTCCTCCCGCGCCTGCTCGAAGAGCAGCCGCAGCCCGAGCCCCGCTCGACCGAGTGGGCCGGCCGTCGCCAGTACGTCGCCCGGCTGTGCGCCGCTGCGCAGCACCGGTGGTCGGCCGTCGAGCGAGCCGAACGCGGTGATCGAGAGTGTCAGCGTCGCGGAGGCGGAGAGGTCGCCACCGACGACTCCGCAGCCCGGCGCCATCGCGGCGCACCCCGCGGCGAGCCCCCTCGCGATTCCCTCCACCACGTCGATGCCGAGCGTCTGCGGCGCAGCGAGCGCGACGACGAGCCCGGTGGGACGTGCGCCCATCGCGGCGATGTCAGCGAGGTTCGACGCGGCAGCCTTCCAGCCGAGATCATCGGGGGTCGACCAGGCGAGCCGAAAGTCGGGCCCGTGCACCATCATGTCTGTCGTCACGACGAAGCGGCCGTCAGGCGCCCGCAGCACGGCACTATCGTCGCCCGGTCCAACCAGGGTCTCTGAACCGGCCACTCCCCCGCGCTCGAACCGGGCCAGCACCCGCGCGAGCACATCACCCTCGCTCAGCTCGGCCAGGGTGGGACTGCGATCGGCTGCCATGCTTCACACGGTAGCGTCGACGACAGTCCCGTCACGACATGCGTTCTTGTGAACCAGGCTCTCAGCGGTCGCTTGATCTGAGGGCACCTCTGCGGCCCAACAAGTTATCCGACTCGTCCACCCATCGACGACCAGAGGGCATGCTGCCCTCCACTCATGCTATAGAGCACGAAATTACTGTCATCCTGCATGACTACTTTAAATTCCTCCCCGGAGTGTCCATTCGTCCCGGAACTCCAGAGAGCGCGGTCGCCCGGGCCGTATACAACGATGTTGCCATCGCCCTGGAGATGCAACTGCCTCCCGGACGACCGCGTATTTGAGGCACAGTACGGCGATCTATTCGCGTCGTGCGCTACGAAATTGCCGTCCATGCGAGCGCTGTCACCAGAAGTGCCGTGTTCACCTTCGAGTTCTTAACCATATACTTTCCCTCCGTGATTGACAAAGCCTAAGGTTAGCGATGCGACCCGGTGAATATGCTCAGCCGACCCGCCGCGTACCAATTTCGCAGAAGAGTCCGACACACATCAGGGAACATCCTGTAGATCTTTACATTTGAGCCCACCACTGGGAGCCAGACCATTCACCGCTTGGTTGAGATTATCGAGCACAGTACTCCCGGATATCTTTTCGCTATCTATGATTACCTCAATAGCCGGGTCTCGCCCAAAGGTGATGAATCGGTAATTCGGGGCATCTGTGTCGTCCGGAATCCAGTCGATTCCATCAACGTTCAGGCAGCGCGGATCTGCAGCAGGCGGTTCTATGCCGCAACGGAGCAAGACGATCGCTGGCGATCCCCAAGCCGCCGTACCTTGAGCACTAGTTTCACGTCGCGCTATTTCGCCGCCGTTGCCGTCATCTAAGGCATCCGGCAACCGAGCCGACACTGATGCGCAGCCAACGCTAGCTGCGTCTTGTGCCGGCTCTAGTGCGACCGTCGGGGAGCATCCGCTGAGGACAAACATACCCGTCACAATCGTGACAACGAGCGCTGTCGACCTCACGATCCTCTCACGAGGTGTGCGCAAACAATACCAATTCATAAGAATATCCAACCTGTCGCCTAACTTACCAACGAGGATACGGATTGCTCACCATGTACAAGACTGGCAGTCAAAGCCACTCCGACGACCCGCAGCGCCGCCTCCCCCGTCACTCCGAGCTCGCGCGCTCGCGCCGCATACACCGCAGCCGCCGCCTGTAGCTCGCGCTCGAGCGCGTCGACCCCGCCAGCGACGATCGTGCCCGCGCGACCACGCGTCTCGACCACGCCTGCCGCTTCCAGCTCGCGATACGCCCGTGCGACGGTTCCGGGAGCAAGGCTCAGCGTCTCGGCCAACGCGCGGACCGGTGGGAGCCGCGTGCCCACCGGCAGCTCCCCCGCCGCGACGAGTGCGGCGATCTGCTCGCGGATTTGCTCGAACGGCGCGGTCGACGCTCCCGAATCGATGTCGATGGCGAGCGCCGAAGTCATCGCGCGGCGACCGGGACGCGGTCGAGCGCCGTGTCGATCAGCTCGCTGATGAGGTCGGGGTACTCGACTCCGCTCGCGCCCCACATCCGGGGGAACATCGAGATCGGCGTGAAGCCCGGCATGGTGTTGATCTCGTTGACGACGAAACCCTCAGCCGTGAGGAAGAAATCGACCCGGGCGAGCCCCTCGGCACCGATTGCGTCGAACGCTCGGACAGCGAGAGCACGCATTTCGGCCAGCTCGTCATCGGTCAGGTCGGCGGGGCAGACAAGTTCGATTCCGGCAGCGCCCAGGTACTTCGCCTCGAAGTCGTAGAAGCCACGGCCGGTAACGACGACCTCCCCGGCGACGGAGGCACGCGCCGGCGCACCGTGGTGGCCGCCCAGAACCCCGATCTCGACCTCGCGGCCGAGAATTCCCGACTCGATCAGCACCCGCGAGTCGTGCGCGAAAGCTTCCTCCAGCGCTGCCTTGAGCTGTCGCGGTTCCTCGATTCGGCTGACACCCACACTCGATCCGGCACGGGCGGGCTTGACGAAAGCGGGCAGTCCCAGCTCTTCGAGAGCGGCGGAGGCGTCGCCGGGATCGGCGCGCCACCGGGCCTCGGTCACGGTGTACCAGGGAGCGACCATCAGCCCCGCGGCCCGCAGGACAGTTTTGGCGAAGTGCTTGTCCATCCCGAGCGCCGACGCGAGCACCCCCGAGCCGACGTAGGGCAGCCCGACGAGTTCGAGCAGTCCCTGGATCGTGCCATCCTCGCCCCACGGACCGTGCAGGATGGGCAGCACCACATCGATCTCGCCGAGCGAGCGGACGGCATGGTCGGCGGTCGTGACGGTCATCTCGCGCGAGAGCGCCGACTCCGGCCAGCTCACCCGACTCCCGTCGTCCTCGACGCGAGGCAGCGCAGCGGCGTCGAGTGCGAACTTCTCGGGGCGGTCCTCCTCCAGCACGAACGCACCGTCGGCGGTGATCCCGATCGGAATCACCTCGAAGCGCTCGCGGTCAATCGCCCGCAGCACCCCGGCCGCCGTTGCGCAGCTGATCGAGTGCTCGCTGGAGCGCCCCCCGAACAGAACGGCCACGCGGAGCTTGCTGGTCATCGAGGTTCCTCTCACCCTGTGGCTCGTCCGAATCCGTGGTCAGGTGCGGCGCGATGTCCTTGGGATCGAGCGTACCGGCGAGCACCTGCGCGACCTGCTCAACGATGGGCATAACGACGCCTCTCGCGCGAGCCAGTTCGAGCACCGGGGCGACGGACGCGAGCCCCTCAGCCGTCTGCTGCATCGACTTCACCACGTCGGTGAAGCTGTACCCCTGACCGAGCAGACGGCCGGCCGTGTTGTTGCGCGAGAGCGACGAGCTGGACGTCGCGATCAGGTCGCCCAGCCCGGCGAGCCCCGACATGGTCTCGGGCCGTCCGCCGTAGGCGACCGCGAAGTCGGTCATCTCGGCGAGGCCGCGCGTGATGATCGAGGCCTTCGTATTCTCGCCGTAGCCCACGCCGTCCACGATGCCGATCGCGACGGCGATCAGGTTCTTCAGCACTCCGCCGAACTCTGTGCCGATCACGTCCGTGTTGACATAGGACCGGAAGTAGCGGTTGGTGGCCGCCAGGGCCACCTCCTGTGCGGTGCTGAGACTCGCGGAGGCGATGACGGCGGCGGTCGGCTGCTCCTTCGCGATCTCGAGGGCGAGGTTGGGTCCGGAGGCGACCGCGATGCGATCCGGAGCGACAGGCAGCATCTGCGCGATCACCTCGCTCATCCGCTGGCCGGTGCCCTTTTCGACGCCTTTCATCAGGCTGACGAGCACGGTGCGATCGGTGAGGAACGGCGTGATCGCTTCGAGGTTGCTGCGCAGCGATTGCGACGGGATCGAGAGATAGACGTGGTCCGCGCCCTCCAGCGCCTCCTCGATCCGAGGTGTCGCACGGATCGTGCGCGGGAGGTTGATGCCGGGGAGATAGTCGCTGTTGCGCTTGGCCTCCGTGATCTCACGCGCGAGTTCGGCCCGCCTCGCCCACATCACCACGTCTGAGCCGCCGTCCGCGAGAATCTTTGCGAACGTCGTCCCCCAACTGCCGGCGCCCAGGACGGCGACGCGTCGCGGCACAGGGATCGGCGTCTTCCTACTACTCGGACTCAAAGCGACCCGTGCCCTTCTGATTGTGGTCGGCCGGGTTCCAGCGCTCGTCGGGCGCTCTCTCACCGCGCAACTCCTCGAGCAGGCCGGTAATCGCCGCCATCACAACCGCGGAGGCCTCGTTCAAAGTCGCGGAGTCAAGACTCCGCCCACGGAAGGCGGAGAAGTCGACGGGGTCGCCGACGAGGACGTCGACCCGCTTGCGCCGGAAGAGCGTGATCCGCCGGGAGTAGCGGCCCATGAGCTGCTGCGCGCCCCAGTGCGCGACGGGGACGACGGGGAGGCCGTACTGCAGCGCCATCCGCACCGCACCGGTCTTGCCGCGCATGGGCCAGAGCTCGGGATCGCGAGTGAGCGTGCCCTCGGGATAGATGATGATCGAGCGCCCCTCGTCGACGAGGGCCTTCGCGGCTTTTAGCGGCTCTCTGCCGCGAACGGAACCAGCGCGCTCGACGGGGATCTGGCCGGAGCTGCGCAGGACGGCGCCAACGACGGGGACCGAAAAGAGCGATGCCTTGGCGAGAAAGCGGGGCGCGCGGCCAGAGCGCCAGAGCGTCCAGCCGGTAATAATCGGGTCGATTTCGCTGTAATGGTTCGGCGCGAAGACGAAGGCGCCGGTGCTCGGGATCTTGTCGGCGTCCCGAATGCGCAGGTCGACCGACGCGGTCATCGCCGGGATCACCGCCGCCGCCAAAAACCAGAAGATGGACGGACGACTTCTCTCAGACACCCGCCTATCCTCCCATCCCCGCTCCCCCATTCCTCCACGCCGGGGAACCCCGGGGGCGACGAACCCGGGGGCTACGCGTCGAGGGAGAAATCGGCTCCCAGCAACTCGAGCTTGGTGAGGAAATTCTCGTAGCCCCGGCTGATGATGCCGACGTTCGAGACCGTGGAGGTGCCCTCGGCCGAGAGAGCCGCAATCAGGTGAGAGAAGCCGCCGCGCAGGTCCGGCACGACGATGTCGGCGCCGTGCAGCTTCGACGGACCCGAGATCACAGCCGAGTGCATGAAGTTGCGCTGGCCGAAGCGGCACGCTTGCCCACCCAGGCACTCGCGGTGGATCTGGATGGTCGCGCCCATCTCGACAAGGGCGTCGACGAAGCCGAAGCGCTGCTCATAGACGGTCTCGTGCACGATTGAGACGCCCTTGGCACGGGTCAGCGCCACGACCAGTGGCTGCTGCCAGTCGGTCATAAAGCCGGGGTGCACATCGGTCTCGATGATAACCGGCTTGAGTTCGCCGCCAGGGTGGTAGAAGCGGATACCGTCCTCGGCGATCTCGAATGCGCCGCCGACCTTACGGAAGACGTTGAGGAAGGTCGTCATTTCCTGCTGGCGCGCGCCGCCGACGAAGATGTCGCCGTCGGTCGCCAGCGCCGCGGCGGCCCAGGATGCGGCCTCGTTGCGGTCGAAAAGAGCGCGGTGCGAGTAGCCGGTGAGGCGATCCACGCCCTCGATGCGGATCACGCGATCGGTATCGACCGAGATGATGGCGCCCATCTTCTGCAAGATGTTGATGAGGTCCATGATCTCGGGCTCGATCGCCGCGCCCGAGAGTTCGGTGATTCCGGAGGCGCGCACTGCGGTCAGCAGAACCTGCTCTGTCGCCCCGACGCTCGGGTAGGGCAGCGAGACTTTCGCGCCGTGCAGGCCCTCAGGAGCAGACATCCGGATGCCCGAGGGCAGCTTCTCGACGACGGCACCGAAATTGCGGAGCACCTCGAGGTGGAAGTCGATCGGGCGGTCGCCAATGCGGCAGCCACCGAGATCGGGGATGAATGCCTCGCCCAGGCGGTGCAGCAGCGGTCCGCAGAAAAGGATCGGAATGCGGCTGGAGCCGGCGTGCGCGTCAATGTCGGCGAAGTGCGCGGACTCGACGTTGGAGGGATCGAGGATCAGCTCGCCCACCTCGGCACCCTGCTTGACCTTGACGCCGTGGACCTCGAGAAGACCCTTCACGACGCGGACGTCACTGATATCCGGGACGTCCCGCAGGGTGGAAGCGGTCTCGCCCAGGAGCGCTGCGACCATCGCCTTGGTAACGAGGTTCTTCGCCCCCTTGAGTTCGATCCGGCCCTTCAGCGGACGTCCGCCGTTGATGGTGATCCGCTCTGTGGTCATTCCCACTCGGGCTCCCGCGGCCTTGGCGTCCTGAAGAAGTGTGTTCACGCTATTTCACCGGCAATGTCTTGGGCCGCCAGCTCGCGCGGCGGGTCTCGAATTCGGAAATGAGCGCTTCGTCGCGCAGGGTCAGGCCGATGTCGTCCAGGCCTTCGATCAGGCGCCATCGAGTGTAGTCGTCGATCTCGAAGTTGAAGCTCTCGCGACCGGCGGTGACCGTACGAGCAACCAGGTCCACCGTCAGTTCTATTCCCGGTGTGCTCTGGATGATGCGCCACAGGCTCTCCACGCCCGCCTCGTCGACCACGGCGGCGAGCAGGCCCTGCTTGCCGGCGTTGCCGCGGAAGATGTCACCGAAGCGCGGCGAGATGACGACGCGGAAGCCGAAGTCCCGCAACGCCCAGACAGCGTGCTCGCGGCTGGAGCCGGTGCCGAAGTCGGGACCGGCGACCAGGATCCGGGCTCCCCGATAGCGCTCCTGGTTGAGGACGAAGTCCTCGTCCTGGCGCCAGCCGTGGAACAGCGCATCCTCGAAGCCTGTCTTGGTGATGCGGCGGAGATACACCCCGGGGAGGATCTGATCGGTGTCGACGTTCGCGCGCATGAGCGGCGCGGCGATCCCCGTGACTGTCTCGAACTTCTGCATTCTCAGACCCCCGCCGTCTCGCGAGCCGGCTCCAGGTCGGAGGGGCTGGAGAGCGTACCCCGCACCGCCGTGGCGGCGGCGACCAGTGGCGAGACGAGGTGGGTCTTCGCGCCCTTGCCCTGCCGACCCTCGAAGTTGCGGTTGGAGGTCGACGCGACCCGCTCACCCTGAAGGAGCTGGTCGGTATTCATTCCCAGGCACATGGAGCAGCCGGCAAATCGCCACTCCGCGCCGAACTCCGTGACGATCCGATCAAGCCCTTCGGCTTCGGCCTCGAGCCGCACCCGCGCCGAGCCAGGCACAACCATCACGCGGACGCCGGGAGCCTTGGCGCGGCCCTTGACGATCGTGGCGAAGGCGCGCAGGTCCTCGATTCGGGAATTGGTGCAGGATCCCATGAAGACGACATCCACCGGGATGTCCTTCATCCGAGTTCCTGGCGCGAGAGCCATGTACTCCAGGGCCCGCTCCGCGCTCGCGCGCTCGTTGAGGTCGTCGAGCGACTCGGGATCGGGTACCGACTGCGAGAGTGAGACGCCCTGTCCGGGGTTCGTTCCCCAGGTGACGAACGGCTCGAGTGCATCCGCGTCGATCACGACCTCGGCGTCGAACACGGCGCCCTCATCGCTCGGCAGCGTCCGCCAGTAGGCGAGGGCGGCGTCCCAGTCTTCTCCCGAGGGGGCGTGCGGTCGGCCCTTGAGGTAGGCGAAAGTCGTCTCGTCGGGGGCGACCATTCCCGCGCGGGCACCCGCTTCGATCGACATATTGCAGATGGTCATCCGCCCCTCCATCGAGAGCGCGCGGATCGCGGAGCCGCGGTATTCGAGGATGCAGCCCTGGCCACCGCCGGTGCCGATGCGGGCGATGACCGCGAGAATGATGTCTTTCGCCGTGACCCCCTCCTTGAGGGTGCCCTCGACAGTGATGGCCATCGTCTTGAACGGTGTGAGCGGAAGGGTCTGTGTGGCCATGACGTGCTCGACCTCGCTGGTACCGATGCCCAACGCGATCGCGCCGAACGCGCCGTGGGTGGAGGTGTGCGAGTCGCCACAGACGACGGTCACTCCGGGCATCGTCAGGCCGAGCTGAGGGCCGACGACGTGCACGATGCCCTGCTCGATATCCCCGAGCGAGTGCAGGCGCACGCCGAACTCACCCGCGTTGCGGCGCAGGGCGTCGATTTGGGCGCGACTGGTCGGGTCCTCGATCGGGCGGCCGATCTGGAGGGTCGGCGTGTTGTGGTCCTCCGTCGCAATCGTGAGATCGGGACGGCGAAGAGGGCGCCCGGCAGCCCGGAGCCCGTCAAACGGCTGCGGGCTCGTCACCTCGTGCAAGAGGTGCAGGTCGATGTAGATCAGGTCGGGCGCGCCGCCCTCACCTCGGACCACGACGTGGTCGTCCCAGACTTTCTCGGCGAGGGTTCGGGCTTTCTCGGCGAGGGTTCGGGCTTTCTCGGTCATGACGGTTCCTTCTCCTTCTGGGCAGTCGCTGCTCGGCCAGGCGAGGCACCGCGACGAAAGAGGCCGATCAGATCAAGGTCTCGTCGCGGCACAGAAGAAGGTGCAGGCCGCTGAACATTCTCAGAGAGTAGCACCGCGCTGTCCAGCGGCCATGGACCTCGGGCGCGAACATCCCGTCAGGGGCGCGGATCGAGAACAGCGTCGACAACAACGACGGTCACGTTGTCGCGGCCTCCTGCGTCGACGGCGGCGCGGACGAGAGTGATCGCGAGGTCTGCAGTCTCTCCGGAATCCCGTCGGGCGAACGCGGCGGCAATGCGCTCGTCCGCTAGCTCCCTGGTCAGGCCGTCAGAGCAGAGGAGGTAGCTGGCGCGTGGCACGATCGGCAAGGTCCAGACGTCGGCCTCGACCTCGTCGTCAGCGCCGAGAGCGCGGGTGACGATGTTGCGATCCGGATGCGACTCCGCCGTCTCTCGGCTGATGAGCCCGGCCGAGACCAGCTCCTGCACCGCGGAGTGATCCACAGTGAGCTGCTGGAGTTCGGCGCCGTCCCAGCGGTACACCCGGGAGTCGCCGACGTTGAACAGCGCCCACCGTGCCGGTCCGGCAGGCTCGGGCCGGACGAGCATGAGCCCGGTGAGCGTCGTGCCGCAGAGCGCCCCGCCCACATCGAGTCCGCGGACGGCTGTGTTCGCTGCCTCGACGAGATCGAACACGGCGTCGGCCGACCCCATCTCCGAGGGGCGGCCGGCGCGTAGAGCGTCCATCGCGGCCGCGCTGGCGAGGTCCCCGCGCGCGTGGCCACCCATGCCGTCAGCGACCGCCAGCAACGGCACGTCCACAAGGAGCGCGTCCTCATTGATGCGCCGCACCACTCCGACGTCGGTGCTGCTGCTCACGGTGAGCCGAAGCACACCCTGGGGCAGCTCGAGCGTGATCGCACTCATCGTCGGCTCATTTCCCCTCGGCGGCGGATCCCGCGTCATCCGAGACCACCTCCGGGTGCCCGTCAT
Organism: Rathayibacter iranicus NCPPB 2253 = VKM Ac-1602; assembly: GCF_003149025.1. Lineage (GTDB taxonomy): Bacteria > Actinomycetota > Actinomycetes > Actinomycetales > Microbacteriaceae > Rathayibacter > Rathayibacter iranicus. The sequence continues at coordinate 25,603 of NZ_QGDV01000008.1, read as the reverse complement.
GGAGCTCGATGTGCTGGTGCTCACGGCGCATCTTCGCCAGGCTCGCGAGCGTGGCGACGGTCATGCTCAGCACGATGACCACCAGCGACGTGATCGTGTCGATGTCCCAGACGGGCACTGGCTCGCCTCCGTTGAGGAACGGGAGATCGTTCTCGTGCAGAGCGTGCAGCACGAGCTTCACGCCGATGAAAGCGAGGATGAAGGCGATCCCGTACTTGAGGTAGTCGAGCTTCTCGATCAGCCCGCCGAGCAGGAAGTAGAGCTGGCGGAGCCCCATCAGAGCGAAGATATTCGCCGTGAACACGATGAACGGGCTCTCAGTGATGCCGAAGATCGCCGGAATCGAATCCAGTGCGAAGAGCAGATCCGTCGATCCGATCGCGAGGAACACGATCAGCATCGGCGTGAAGTAGCGGGCGCCGTCAATCGTCGTGCGAATCCTCGAGCCGTCGAAGGAGTCGGAGATCTTCACCCGGCGACGCAGGAGGCGGATGAGCAGGTTGTCCGTGCCCTCGTTCTCGTCCTCCTTGCCGAACGCCTGGTTCCAGGCGGTATAGACGAGGAACGCGCCGAAGAGGTAGAAGATCCAGCTAAAGCTCTCGATGAGCTGCGCGCCCAAAAGGATGAACACGCCGCGGAGGATCAGCGCGATGATGATCCCCACCATCAGCACCTCCTGCTGCAGCTTGGCCGGCACAGCGAAGCGCCCCATGATGATGACGAAGACGAACAGGTTGTCGATCGACAGGCTGTACTCGGTCAGCCAGCCGGCGACGAACTGACCGGCCGTCTCGCCGCCACCCAGGAGCAGCATCAGTAGCGCGAACACCAGAGCGAGGGCGACGTAGAAGCCGACCCACAGACCCGACTCCCGCAGGCTCGGCACGTGCGGGCGGCGGTAGACCAGAAGCAGGTCGGCGGCGAGGATCAGGCTCAGCACGACGAACGAGCCGATCACGAACCAGACGGGCAGATCAAGCATGGGGGCCTTCCGAGTGGGTGAGGGGCCGAAAGTCTCTCCCCGGGGAGCGGACGGCACGTGCCTCGTCCGCATCACCCGTCCCACCCCCGGCGCCGCGCAGGGGCGGTGCGTACTGACGGGAGCGGAAAGGTCGGGATACTCCCCTTCGCGGATGCGATCTTAGCGTCGATCCGGCCGCGTTCCGTCGCCCGGCGTCGAAGCGGGATCGCCGTGAAACGAGAAGAACCCCCGGGCTGACCGGGGGTTCTTCTCGTGTTGCCGTGGTGACCCCAGCGGGATTTGAACCCGCGTTACCGCCGTGAGAGGGCGACGTCCTAGGCCGCTAAACGATGGGGCCGCGTTTTTGCAACTCGAAGAGTGTGGCACACCGAATTGCACGAATGCAACTTTCCCCGCACGTGTGCAATTGTGAGCCGCGCAGGGCCGGTCTGCTCGCCGATCCCGGGCCTTGCCCGGGGACCGCCGAGCCGCTTGGCTCGAGGACATGAGACTGACCAAACTCGAGCACGCGACCCTCCTCATCGATCACGCGGGCGCACGCCTGGTCATCGACCCAGGCTCCTTCACCCGCCCCTTCGAGGGGAGCGGAGAGACCGTCGCCGTGGTGCTGACCCACGAGCATGCCGACCACTGGACCCCTGAGCACCTAGAGCGAGTGCGCGCCGCCTCCCCGTCGCTGCGCATCCTCGGACCGGCCGGGGTTGCCGCGGCCGCTGAGGGCTTCGACGTCGAGACGGTCGCCGACGGCGACGTCGTGACGGTTGGACCCTTCGAGCTGCGCTTCTTCGGCTCGCGGCACGCGGTGATCCACAGCAGCATTCCCGTCATCGACAACGTCGGTGTCCTGGTCAATGGACGCGTCTACTACGCGGGCGACTCCTTCACGGTGCCCCAGGGCGTCGATGTCGAGGTCCTGGCTGCACCGTCCGGCGCCCCGTGGATGAAGATGGCGGAGGCAATGGACTACGTCCTGGAGATCGCGCCGAGGCACGCCTTCGCGACGCACGAGCAGGTGCTCTCGGAGGCCGGGCGAGCGCTCGGGCACGACCGCCTCGGCTGGGCCGTTCGCGAGGGCGGCGGGGAGTACCACGCGCTCGAACCGGGCGACTCGCTCGAACTCTAAGCGCCTTTGAAGACGGCAGCGGCCGGGCCGGGGGTGCACCCCCGGCCCGGCCGCTGTCCGTGATCCGCTCAGCGATTCAGTAGTACTCGCCCTGGCGGTAGTCCCAGGAGTTGAACTGCTCCGAGAGGTTGAGCATGATGCGGTCGTAGTCCAGGCCGCGACGAATCAGCACCGGTCCCGGCGTAATCGAGCGCTCGCCGCCCTGCACGGGGATGAGCGCGCCCGACGCGTCGACCATCGAGACCATGACGCCCTGCTCGTGGCGTGAGTCTTCATCCTTGTCCGGCTGGATGGACGAGACGTAGCCGTCAGCGGCGACGATCAGGTCGGCCTCGCTCTCGATCCGCTCCCCGATATTCGCGACGCGGCCCCGGTTGCCTACGCCCGAGGGGTTAGCGGAACTGGCGAAAACCAGGGTGCGGTCGCGCTCCCACAGCGTCGACACGATCTGCTCGGAGGGGCGGCCAAAGCGGATGACGAAGCAGCTCGTGCCACGGCGGTCGCGGACCAGCTCGCGGGCGTCCTCGTCGATCATGTCGACGGCTTCGGCCTTCCACGGCAGGATGCAGCCGAGCAGGATGTCCTGGTCCCAGTGCTTCTGGTAGAACGCGAGGATTTCGTCGTTCAGCTCGGCGAGTTCGGTGAGTTGCTCGATGCTCGAGCAGAGAAGAACTCCGGGCTTATTACGGTTGCGCTGCTTGGCCGAGAACTTGCGCTCGAGACCCGCCGCATCGGTCGCCATCAGGATATAGCCGACCTTCGTCGCGCTGACGACCAGTCCACCGGGAGCGGAGAGCGCATCCACCGCCTCCGCAGAAACCTGCTCACGCCATTCGATCACCGTCGTGCTGCTCATTCTCTCCCTTTCGTCATGTCCGACAACGCCGCGGCCACGGCCGAGCCGAAGCCTAGCGGACGGCCTTCCACGGGCAGCCGCGGTGTCACGTGCCGCAGCTCCCCCCGTTGGTCCGTCGCAGAGGGTCAGTGCACGCGAGGCGGCGCGGGCCCTTCGTGACGGATCGATGACGCGGTGACAGGACGCGTCGCGGCGCTCCGGCGAGGGCGGAAGCATTTCTCTCTGGACCGGAAAATGGAAAAGTGGGCTTCATTACTCCTCTCGTCGCGGTAGATAATCGGTCACCTGAGACGACGCACGGCGGAATCTTCAGCGTTCTGACATTCCAGTCAGTGCGCTTGTCCTTTTCTCTACTCGCTTGAGGAAGAGAGCTCCGATCGTCTGCGCAATGACCGCGAGGACGACGAAGAGAATCAGTGTCGGTCGAGCCGTGCCAGCGAGAGGGACGAGCATCCCCGCCCCCAGGAGAAGGATTGCCTGGAGAATTCCCTGATGCCTCTCAAGCCCTCTCATCACCGCCACTCGAGCAGTGTCGTCGAGCTCCTCCATTGCCGGCGCGAGGGCGATCATTGTCGCCGGTCGCACGAATCCGCCCGCGATACCGAGGAGCGCCAGACCGGCCACTGCGGCACCGAAGTCTCCGAGGGTCAGCACAGAAAGGCCGATGATCTGCGTGAACGCCGTCAGCCGGAATACCAGGGGCGTGCCTGCGATCCGCGGCGAGAGACGCGCCGCGGCAAGACCGGCCAGAGTGTAGAGGCCCAGGACGAGTCCAAAGGTGGGCAGGGACAGCCGGAACTCGGTGAACAAGAGCAACGGGACGACGAAGGTGTACGTGGCGAGGAGGACAGCGCGGTTGAGTGAGTAGTAAAGCGACCAGAAACGGACCGCCGCCGGCACGCCGAGAGGGCGCAACGACCGGGCGCGAGCTCCGAAGGAGACCTTCCTGCGAAGCGTCAGCCGAGACGCGAGCACCACGGCTAGAGCACAGCACGAGACGAGCGCGCTCAGGAGAAACGGCAGCCTGTCCCAGAGGGCCAGAGTGCTAGCCCCAACGACTCCGGCGCCGAACGAGGCGAGGAACATGCCGCTCTGCACAGTCGTCTCTTGCCGTCTCGCATCGGCGCCCGCACGCAGGGACGAGGCAAGGGCGGCATCGCGTCCGGCGGTCAATGCGAAGCCACAGCCTGCAAGGAACTGGCTCATCACGACCGCAACCGGATCGGCGTCCAGAACGAGAACGAGCAGCCCGAGTATTTTCAGGCTCTCGCCGAGCACGAGCGCTCCAGCGGAGGAGAGTCGGCTTGTTAGAGGCGAGAGGGGACCATCGGCAAGCGCCGCGACGAGCCCGTAGAGCGCGAGGAGTGCCGCGACGGAGAGGATCGAATACCCGCGCGCGAGAAGGAAAACAGCGACCACGGGCACGTGGAAATAGGCGCGGGACACGATCCGGTAGGTCGTGATGAGAGCAATGGCCCTCCGCGTCGACCCGGCAGTCGAAGGGAGGCCGTCAGACAAGGGACGGGACGACACTGCGCAGTGCCTTCGCGCTCAGGTCGCCCTGGCGGACGATGGAGGCGCCATCGACCAACGAGACGATGGTGCTACTCATCGTCGAATCGGAGGCATTCGCGCTCCGGACGATGTAGTCACACTTGCGACCGAGGTGCTCGACCGCGAGATCGAAGTCGACGAGGCCGGATGCGACGGTGCCGCTGATGTTCGCGGACGTCGCCGCGAGGGGCAGACCCGCGAATATCGAGAGGTGGTTGATCGGGGCGCTCAGGTTGTGCACGACAGACACAGTGTCCTGGCCTGACGTGACCCAGTCGGGCACAACCGGCTTCTTGCGGAGGATCACGTTGAGGGGCCCCGGCCAGAATGCCGTCGCGACGGCGACCATATCGGCGGCGCCGGGAGCGAAAGCCCAGGTCACCCAGTCGATGGGGGACGAGAGGAAGAGCGTGAGCGGCTTGGCTCCGTCGCGCTTCTTCATGTCGTAGAGACGGGTACACGCGCTGCGCGAGAACGGACTGCAGAAGACACCGTAATTCGTGTCGGTTTGAGCGATGACGGTCGCCCCTTCTCGGAGTTCCTGGGCCACCCGCCGGAGTTCGTCGAGATCGTTCGCGTCGATGATCTGTGCCGTCATGGGGTGGGGCTCCTCATTGCTCAGGGCGTCGAGTGCGTCCGGACGCTCTGGATAACATCGATATCGGGAATATTTCGGTGAATTCGACTCCTCGAAAGGTCGCGGACGACACACCGGGAGAAGTGGGGTATAAGACCTCCGCAAGAAAGAAAGTACCACGGGTTGATTCACCGCAGACGGTCGCGCCAAGCGCAACCGACAACGGCGTCACAGTCGATGCGATCGGAAGAGGCGCACAGTGACCACTGATTCAGCCGACCGTGTTTCCGACACTCCCCAACGCCTTCATGTGCTTCGCAGAACGAGATGCCGCAGTTCTCTCCCCTTTCGGGGCACGTCCTTATACTTATGTCCCCTCGCGGTCGTCGAATCGCCGCTCTGTGCATCCGCCGCGACGCCGGCGCTGATCGAGGGCGGCGGGACGACGCAGAACCCGCGTAATGCTTGTACATACCGTGCGCCGCACGGACAGGGGCTTGCGATAGCCGTCGTAGGCTTGCCCGGTGACAACGACCGCGCTCGAGCGCTTCCAGGCCCTGCTGCGGGTCAACACGATCTCGAACACGAACGAGGCGGCGACCGACTGGAGTCGCTTCCACGCGTTCCGGGATCTCGTGGCCGAACTTTACCCCGCTCTCCACGCCGCCCTTGAGTTCGAGACCGTCGCCGGCCACTCCCTTCTCTGGCGCTGGCGCGGCCAGGAGCCGGGCGAGCCCGCCGTGCTGATGGCGCACTACGACGTGGTCAGCGTCACCGCGTCGGAGTGGTCACACCCCCCTTTCGCGGCCGAGACCGTCGTCGGCGCCGACGGCCGCACCTCCGTGGTGGCGCGCGGTGCGCTGGATGACAAAGGCTCCCTCGTGGCGCTCCTCGAGGCGGTCGAGGCGGCGGTCCTGCGCGGCGAGCGTCCGCGCCACGACATCTACCTCCTCTCCACGCATAACGAGGAGACCGCCGGCGATGGGGCGCCTGCCGTGGTGGCGCTCCTGGCCGCTCGCGGCGTCCGCCCGCGCTTCGTGCTGGATGAGGGCGGCAGCGTCCGACACGGAATGCTGCCCGGCGTGACGGGTCCGATCGCGGTGATCGGCGTGACCGAGCGCGGGATCATGAACCTCGAGCTGACCTGCCGCGCTGTCGGTGGACACGCCTCAGCGCCACCCCCGCCTCCCGAACTCCTCGCCACTCAGCGACTCGCGCGCGCGATCCACCGACTCACCGAGACTCCGTTCCCCTCCACTCTGCCGGAGCCGATCGCCGAACTGGTGCGCGCTGCGTCCACACACGCCGATCCCGCCCACGCGCTCTGGTATTCCCGCCCGCACGAGCATCCGGACGCCGTCATCGGCGCTCTCGCAGCGCACTCACACCGCTCAGCCGCGATGCTGCGCACGACGGTCGCGATCACGGAGCTGCGCGGGAGCACCGGGGCGAACGTGCTCGCCTCTCGCGCCAGCGCCACGGCAAATGTGCGGATCAACCCGGGCGGCACCGTCGCGGGAGTGGTCGAGCGCATCCGCGCGGTCATCGACGATCCCGAGGTCGAGGTGTCCATCAAGGTCGCGCACGACCCTTCCCCCGTCTCCCCCACCGGCACGCCCGGCGACGGCGGGCCGTACGACGTCCTGCACGACGTGGTGCAGGAGTCGTTCCCGGAAGCGGTCGTCGCCCCTTACGTGCAGACCGGGGGCAGCGACGCCCGACACTTCCACGCCATCAGCGACAACGTCTATCGCTTCCTCCCCTTCGAGATCAGTCCGCGGCACCAGATCGGGGTCCACGGGGTCGACGAGTCGATCGAGGTCGACCAGTTCGAGCGGGCCGTCGACTTCTACGCGCGCCTGCTCGGCCGACTCTGAGGCGGTCGAGCAGCCGGGTAGGCCGCGCCCTCAACCTGGGAGAAGCGTTCAATGACGCGCCAGTCGGTGTTGGCCGCACGTTCATCCCGCAATGATGGTCTGGTTGAAGCGGGGTTACCTCCGCTGACACAGTTCGCAAGTACCGACGCCGGGTCGCTCGATCCGGCCCCGCCGATCGTGGAACCCGAGGATCATGTCCCTCCGCCAGGCCGAATACCCCCGGCCCCACCACTTCATTCTTCACCTCAGCGACACCCACTTCATCGCGGGTGACGGCGGTCTCTATGGATCGGACGTCGATAGCGAGGCCCAGTTGCGCCTCCTCTTCGACGAGGTCGAGGAGTCCGGCGGCCGTCCGGAGGCGATTGTCATCACGGGTGACCTCGCCGATAAGGGCGCGCCGGAGGCGTACGCCAAGCTCCGCGCGATCGTCGAGCCCGCGGCCGAGCGGTTGGGCGCCGAGGTGGTCTGGGTGATGGGCAATCACGACGACCGTGGAGCCTTCCGCGCCGGCCTGCTCGACCAGCTGCCCACCTCCCAGCCCATCGACCGGGTGCACGACGTCAACGGCCTGCGGATCATCGCGCTCGACTCCACGGTGCCGGGCGCCCACCACGGCGAAATCTCGAGCGCCCAGCTCGACTGGCTCGCGGAAGAGCTCTCGAGCCCAGCGCCGCACGGCACGATCTTGGCCCTGCACCATCCGCCGGTCCCCAGCGTGCTCGACCTCTCGGTGCTCGTGGAGTTGCGGGATCAGCCCGCGCTGGCCGAGGTGCTCGAAGGCTCGGATGTCCGCAGCATCATCGCCGGTCACCTGCACTACTCGTCCACCGCGATGTTCGCGGGCATCCCGGTCTCGGTCGCGTCGGCCACGTGCTACACGCAGGACCTGAATGTGGCGGTGGGCGGGACGCGTGCCCGCAACGGCGCCCAGGCGTTCAACCTGATCCACGTCTACGACGGCACGGTGCTGCACTCGGTTGTACCGATCGGCGCGTCCACGGAGGTCTCGTATGTCTCGGCTGTCGAGACGCAGCGCATCCTCGCGGAGCACGGCGTCGAGATTGCGGCGGCGAGCGCGGCTCCGCTCGAGCAGGCCGAGGCACTATACCCGCCGCTCGTCGAGCGCACGGCCGTGAGCGCGTAGTAGCGCTCCGTCGGCCCGCGCGCCATCGTCAGGCGCTCCCTGTCTGCGAGATCCGTGCGATCTGCAGGCCCGCGTGCGATGTGCAGGCCCTGGTGCGATCTGCAGGGGTTCTCGCGCTGAGAGCGTTCTCCGCCGCGTCAATTCACGAGTCGGGGCGGGAACTCCTGCGAATCGCACGCGACCCTGCACATCGCACCAGAGCCTGCACATCGCACCAGAGCCTGCACAACGCACCAGAGCCTGCACATCGCACCAGAGCCGGCACAACGCACGGGAGCCTGCAGATGGCGCGGGAGTCGGCTCAGTCCGCGCGCTCCCACGGTGCCGGGATCGGATAGTACTCCTCAAGGAAGCCGATGACCGCCTTGGTGCGTGCCTCCGCCGAAATCTCGGGAAAGCTGCCGTCGTTCAGGCAGAAGAAGTCGACGCCGCGATTCTTCAGAAGCTTGCGCATGTCCTTCACACCCTGGTGCATCGTCGTGTCGACGTACTTGACGGCCGCATTCTCTTGCACGACCGCACGGCCGGTCATCAGCGCGTAGTAGTGGTACAGCGAGTTGGTCACGGACACATCGCTCGCCGAACGGAAGCGGCTCGCGGCCGTGGCGGTGAACTCGGGCTCGAACTCCGCCTCGAGTTCGGCCATCACGCTCTTGCGCAGTGGAGTGGCCGCGTGCTCCAGGTGCCTCGTCGTCATCGCTCCGAAGCGCTCGCGCAGCAGGCGGCGGTTGACACGAGCGGCATTCTCGAAGCCGCTGCGGGAGGCGTTAGAGTCGCCCATCCCGATGCGCGTGGTCGCCTCGATGAATTTCGTGATGCCTCCGGGCGAGAAAAAGATCGACGGGTCGACGGGGCGCCCGAAGAACATGTCGTCATTGGAGTAGAGGAAGTGCTCGGCCAGTCCCGGGATGCGGTGCAGCTGGCTCTCGACCGCGTGCGAATTGTGGGTGGGTAACACCGACAGGTCGCGGAAGTGGTCCTCGCTGCGCACGAGCGTCACGTCCGGGTGCTCGTCGAGCCAGCGCGGGCGCGGGGAGTCGGTGACGATATAGATGCGCCGGATCCACGGCGCGTACATGTAGACGCTGCGCAGGGCGTACTTCAGCTCGTCGATCTGGCGGAAGCGCGCCGGGGCGTCGTCGCCCTCACCGACGACGTAACTGGCCAGGCGCGCAGCCCGAGCTCGCTGGAATTCGAGGTCGGTGCCGTCGACCCACGAGAAGACGATGTCGATATCGAAGCGGATATCGCTGACCAACGGCTCGAACATGCCCTCGAACGTCGGCCAGGTGCGGCCGTACGCCTCGACGTGGGCGTCGATGGCCTCGGCGACGGGGAGACTATTGCGCATCAGGGCATTCTCGGCGGGAGTGATGATCTCTTCCTCGCCCACCTTCCACAGCTCGAGCCGGACGCCGCTGCGGGCGCCATAGCGGAGGGAGCCGGTCGAGGAGACGCGCGGACGGAAGAGCTTGAACACCGAGGCACGCGGGTACGGGGCGAGCACGCCTTCCGCGAGCAACTGCGCCGGCGTGCCCCGCTTATCGATCGTCTTCGCGTAGAAGGGCTCGGTCGCGAAGGCGCGGGCGAGCAGAGTCGCGAGTTCGGCGCCGAGGACGCGGTCGACCGCGAGGAAGGGCGAGCCGTTGTTACCGCGGATCAGTCGGTACGGGAACTCGGCCGCATCCAGCACCTCGCCGAGGGCGATTAGGTCTTCGGTCCACGCCGCGCGCGGTGTCGTACTCGAGTTCACCAGCGAGAACAGGCCAGCGTGCACCACGACATCGTCGCGGTCGAAGTGGCGCGGGCGCAGGAGCGGTGGCTGCAGAGCACGGACAGAAGGCATGATTCACATTATCCGCCGTGCGTTTCGTGTCTGTGACCGGTCGGTGAGCTTGACAGTGACTCCAGGTGCCCTAGCGCCTTCCGTGCGGACCTCGCCGCTCGCTGGGCTCGATGCGATTCCTCGGCGAGGATCACCCCGAGCGCGAACGCGCCCTCGCCGCTGCGGTCGCCCTCGCGCAGGATCAGCTCGCGCGCGGCGAGCGCATCGCGCTCCTCCCCCAGCGCATCGGCCAGCGCCTCGCCCGCCTTCGCCAGCGAGCGACGACGCGCTCCGATGGCCGCAGGCGCCACCGTTCGCCAGGCCTCGACCGTGTAACGGAGGCGTTTCGCCGCCTTTCGCAGGTCGTGCCGCGCCTCGAGCGAGCCGCTCTTCGCAGCCGCGCGAGCGGCGGCGATCCGCGTGAGGTCCTTCGTGAGGGAGCGGCGGACCAGCTTCTTCACGCTCGACACGGCCGCCGTCGTGCGCGGCGGCTCGGCACGCAACGCGTCGAGCGAGGCGAGCAGCGCCAAGTAGCGCTCGCTGCGCAGGGTGCGAGCGATGTGGTCCAGCGCCGCGGCATACCTCCGCTCGATCGCGTCGAGGAGGGCGGACGGACGGCTCGGGGCGCCATCGACGGCGGTGCGCAGACGACGACCAAGCACCTCCTGGTCGCGCGCGGCACCGAAGACGCCACCGAGCCAGCGCAATTCGTCGCGCAGCGGGTCGGTCGCGGCCCGGTCGAGCACGGAGCGGGATGCGGCGAGGACGGAGCGCAGACGCCGGGTGAGCACGCGCATCCGGTGCAGAGCGTCGTCGGCGCCCAAGCGAACGCGCGGATCGACGGCGCGGAGCTCGCGGACGAGGACGTGGACCGCGGCGAGCGCTGCCTCCCCGCCGTCCCGCGGCTCCGCAACTGTGTCGTCAAGCGGGCCGCCGGTGGCTCGCGCGAGCTTCGAGGCACTGGCGGCGGTGCGAGCGCCCACCGTACGCAAGCGTTGCTCGATCGCGTCGAGCACGGCCTCGCCCTCCTCCCCCGCGACCTCGACCAACTCGACCTCCCACTCGCGCCAGCGGCGCTCGCGGCCCGTGCGCTCGTCGTGGGCGATCACGAGGTCGTCGGCGATTTCGGCCAGCTGCCGGCCGTTGGCGTCGAAGGCCCGAGTGATGGAACGGACCGTCTCGAGCAGCGCGAGCGGCTCCAACGGCGCGTGGCCGACGTGGCCGAGGACGGCATCACGGACGGCGGAGGGCGCGGTCCGCGACTCAGTCAATGCCACGTGGATCTCGGTTCGGCCGGCCGAGCCTGGCAGCTTGACATGCCAGCCCTGATCCACGCCGCCCTCGCGCCGGCGGAGAGTGATTCGGGCCCGCGAGAGTGCGCGGTCGGCGGTGTCGAAGTACTCGGCACGGAGGGTGACGGGCTCCTCTTCTCGGATCGCGGCAACGGAACCGGCGCCGGTGACGTCTGGCAGTTGCGTCTCGGCGCCCACGTCGTACGTGCGCTCGACCTCGATCTGGACTCTGCGACCACCATTCGTCGTGGACGTCGCCGATTCGTTCTGCGTACCGCTGGCCATGCTCCATTGTGGCCGCGTCCGGCCCGGGGCGGGCACCCGGCGCCCGCGAGCGCGCCTCGCCCTAGGGTGGAGGGATGACCGCGCCCGTTGCCCCGATCGCCCGCCGTGTCCCCCTCGAACGCCGCCATCACGGCGATCTGTTCGTGGACGAGTACGAGTGGCTGCGGCAGAAGGACAACCCGGACGTCATCGCGCACCTCGAGGCGGAAAACGCCTACACCGAGGCTGCGCTCGCTCCGCTGGTGCCGCTGCGCGAGAGGCTTTTCGAGGAGATCCGCTCGCGGACGAAGGAGACCGACCTGTCGGTCCCGGTGCGCGAGGGTGACTGGTGGTACTTCTCACGCTCATACGAGGGACGCCAATATGCGGTGCACTGCCGGGCGCCCATCACCGGACCGCACGACTGGACTCCACCCTCCATCGCCGAGGGCGGTCCGCTCGACGGCGAGGAGGTCGTGCTCGATGGGAACACGGAGGCGGACGGTCACGACTTCTTCTCGCTCGGCAGCTTCGACGTCTCGGCCGACGGGCGCTACCTGCTCTTTGGCACCGACGTCGACGGCGACGAGCGCTACACCCTGCGCATCCGCGATCTCGCCACCGGCGAGGACCTTCCCGATGTCGTCGAAGGCACGGGCGGTGGAGCGACTTTCGGCGCCGACGCGCGCTTCGTCTTTTACCCGACCGTGGATGAATCGTGGCGTCCCGATACGATCTGGCGCCACGCGGTCGGCACCGATTCCGCCGCGGACGAGGTCGTGTTCGCCGAGCCAGACGAGCGCTATTGGATCGGCGTGGGCCTGACCCGCAGCCGGCGCTTTCTCGTCATCGAGATCGGCAGCAAGATCACCAGCGAATGCCTGCTGCTGGACGCGAGCGATCCGACCGGCGACTTCCGCTCCGTGTGGCCGCGCCGTGAGGGCGTGGAGTACGACGTGGAGCACGCCGTCCTCGACGGGCGCGAACGCCTCCTGATTGTGCACAATGACGGCGCCCTCGACTTCGAGATCGTTGAGGAGCCGGCCGATCTCGCCCTCGACGCCGATGCCCGCGCCCGTCAGCGCCGCGTCGTCATCCCGCACCAGGAGGGTCGCCGCATTGAGGGCGTGGACGCCTTCGCCGGGCACGTGGTCGTGTCCTACCGTTCTGAGGGAGCGACCCGCCTCGGCCTCCTCCGCGAGGAGGGCGACGAAGCCCGTCTCGAGGAGTTCCTCTTCGAGGAGCCGCTGTACGACGCCGGTCTCGCCGGTAATCCGGAGTGGGAGCAGACGTCGCTCCGCGTCGCCTACACGTCGTTCGTCACGCCGTCGACCGTGCTCGCACTCGATGTCGCGACGGGCGAGCGGACGGTCCTCAAGCAGCAGCCGGTGCTGGGCGACTACGATCCCGAGCGTTATGTGCAGCGGCGCGAATGGGCGGTGGCGGAGGACGGCACGCGGATTCCGCTCTCGCTAGTGTGGCGCCGGGACGCGGCCGACCCCGACGCGGCGCCCGCTCCCCTCCTGCTCTACGGCTACGGCTCGTACGAAGTGAGCATTGATCCCGGCTTCTCGATCTCGCGTCTCTCACTGCTGGACCGCGGAGTCGTCTTCGCCATCGCGCACGTCCGCGGCGGCGGCGAAATGGGGCGCTCCTGGTACGAGAACGGGAAAACGCTCGCCAAGCGCACGACCTTCACCGACTTCGTCGCAGCAGCGCAGCACCTTATCGAGTCGGGCTTCAGCACTCGGGAGCGGCTGGTCGCCCAGGGCGGCTCCGCCGGCGGCCTGCTAATGGGCGCGGTCGCCAATCTCGCCCCAGAGTCATTCGCCGGCATCCTCGCGCAGGTCCCGTTCGTCGATGCACTGACCTCAATCCTCGACCCATCGCTGCCGCTGACGGTAATCGAGTGGGACGAGTGGGGCGACCCGCTGCACGACGCCGAGGTATACGCCTACATGAAGTCGTACTCGCCGTACGAGAACGTGCGGAAGGGTGTGCAATATCCGCGGATCCTGGCAACGACGAGCCTGAACGACACACGCGTGCTCTACGTCGAGCCGGCCAAGTGGGTCGCTCGGCTGCGCGAAGTCGGCGCTCCAGCCCTCCTCCGCACCGAGATGTCGGCTGGCCACGGCGGTGTGAGCGGGCGCTACGAGCGCTGGCGAGAGACGGCCTTCGAGTACGCGTGGATCCTCGACGTACTCGGGCTCCACTGAGCACGAGGAAGGGGTGGTGATTCCGCAGACGGAACTACCACCCCCTCCTCGTTCCGCAGCTACTTGCCGGAGCCTGCGTAAGCGACCCGATAACTCTGCCGGGTGCCATCGGCGGCCGTCGCCGTCACTCGGAAGAATCCGCCAGGCACCGTCGCGAGACGGGTGTCCACGGTGACCTTCTTCGTCTGCCCCTCGGCTAACGAGGTCACCCGGAGCGCACCGAACGGCGTCGCGAGGCGCAGCGTGACCGCGCTCGTGCTGGTGTTCACCGCGGTGGCCGTCAGCACCACCTTTCCGTTGCGTTTCACGCTCGTGATCGAGACGTCGACATCCACCACGCTGGCCGGAGCGACGACCGTGATCGCGGGCAATGCCTGCCGGACCTCACCCACCGCCGCGGTGATCGAGACGGTGCCCGCCTTGGGGCCAGCGGTGGCCGCGGGCAGGGACGCGGTGCCATCGGCTCCGGTCCTCGCCCGTGCCACAGTGCTGCCGTCAGCGAAGTGCGCCGGCCCGTCCACCGTGAAGTCGACATCGGCGTCTGCGACCGGCGTTCCGGCAGCGTTGACCGCTCGCACGCCAGCACCGGTGATCGTCGCCCCAGTCTCGACCGTCTGCGCTGACCCCGTCGGGGTCAGCGACACGACCGTGGCCAAGTCAGTGAACATCGCGGCGTCCAAGGGGGTGACCGTCAGGCTTTCCACACGCGCTGTCCCTCCCGAGGAGAGGAGCGATATGCCGGTGCTCGCTGCGTCGGGGAAGATCTGATCGGTGATGGTCGCGACTCCGCCCTGCACGAAAGTCTCGACCGAGGCGGTATCGACGTAGAGCTCCAGGTGCAACCGGCCGTCCTGGAGTGCGACCGGAGCCGTCTCCACGGATGGGAAGTCGGCGTCGAAGCCGACGGCGCCCGAGCGGGTGCGGTCGAGGCTCAACTGTCCGGAGGCGACGTCATAGGTGATCGGCGTGCGCTGGCTGCCGTCGGCGGAGTTGCGGACGGAGAGGCCAAACGAGTCGGCGTCGCCCGGGCTAAAGGTGGCATCGACCTTGTAGACGCTACCCTCGGCGGCCGTGGGGAGCGCGGTCTCGCCCTCGGTCACATCGCTCCGGCCGAGCGTGAAGGCATCCTCGGTCCGTTCGAGGCCGGCAGTCTGATCGACGACCTTCTGCACGAGGGTCGGCGCTCCGTCGATGCTCTGCAGAGTCAGCTCGCGAGGCAGGGCCATCGCTCCGCGCCACTGGTCGGTCGGGATCTCCTCTCCGTACTGCCAGTTATTCATCCACGCGATCATGATCCGCTTGTCCTCGGGCGCGTTGTCGAAGGTGACTCCGGCGTAGTAGTCACGTCCCCAGTCGAGCCAGTCATAATCGACGAGGCGACTGCGTGCGGGCTGATCGGCGAGCATGAACTGGTCGGCGAGGATGTGCCCCCAGCCGAAGCGGTTGTTGTCGACGATCTGCACATGGGCCGTACTTCCGGCGAGATCGCGCAGGTCCCAGGAGGTCCAGTCAAGGCTTTCGCTGTCTCCGCCGGTTGCCGTGCGCACGACCTCCCCGTCGACGACGAGGTTCACGCTGGTCTCAGCAGAGCGCACCTGCGCCGGACTGTCCGCGAGAACGACGTGATCAAGCGTCAGGTGACCCCAGCCGCCCGTCGCACTGTCCTCAACGACGAGAGTCGCGGTCTTGCCCTGGTAGGCGGAAACATCCCAACTCTTCCAGTTGAGCGCACCGTCGTTCGACCCCGCGGTCGATGCGACCGCCTCGCCGTCGATGACCAGACGCACCTCGAGGGTCTGCCCGGACGCCGCATCCCGGCGACCGCCGCCGACGAGCATGCTGAGGTGGCTCTTATCGATCGTGAATGCGGGTGAGGTCATCGAGCCAAGATTGTCGTCGCCCTTGGGCCCGCCGTCGAAGGTATTGATGCGCTTCTGCCCGAGGAAAAACTCGCCGCCGCTGGTGGAGGGATTCGTGCCGTCACTGAAGTCCCCCGTGACGCTCCAGCCCGTGTCCGCGAGGCTCTGGCCGTCGGGGAACTCGAACCCGTCGAAAAGCAGCTCACTCCCGGCCGGTGGATCATTGGCGATCTGGGTGCCGTCGGCATGCGGATGACGTCCTCCGCCGACGAGAAAGTTGAGATAGTCGTCGGTCACCGTGAAATCAGGCGACTCCACCGTGCCGACGGGATAGTCGCCGTCGGTGAAGCTGTTCACGAGGCCGGCTCCCGAGAAGCCGGTCACGGTCTGCTGCCCGTCGATGGATCCGCCGGCGGGGGTGGCTCCGAAGGGTCCGTTTTTCCCGTTCCCCGGTTCATTGGCGACCGTCCAGCCGTTGTAGCTGCCGTCATCAAAGCCGGCGAGAACAGTGCCCTCGGGGAGAGTGTCCACCCCGACCGTCGACTCGGAGGTGAACGTGGTGCCGTCGAAGTCTCCGACGAAGTATTGACCGCCTGATCCGCCGCCCACGGCACCCGGATTGAGGTTGACCACCATCACCCACTTCACGTTCGCGGGATCTCCGTCAACCGCGAGCGGGAACAGATCGGGGCATTCCCAGACACCGCCGGTCGCATTCGCCGGGCCGAAGGTACTGAGGAACGTCCAGTTCTTTAGGTCCGACGACTTGTACAGCAGCACCTGATGATCGGCCGCCTCCACGGTGGCGACCACCCAGTAGGACGTTTCGGGCGTGCCACCGTCATACCAGAACATGTGCGGATCGCGGAAGTTTTTCGAGTCGCGATCAATAACGGGGTTGCCCTCGTACTTCGTCCACGTCTGACCTGCATCGACGCTGTAGGCAAGAGCCTGCGCCTGCTCCCCCGTGCGGTACGCAGCGGTGTACATCGCGACGAGCGGTGGATTCTCCGCGGTGCCAAAGCCGGAGGTATTGGCGTGGTCGACGACGATCGAGCCGGAAAAGATGTCCGACTCCGCGTCACCGGGTATCGCGAGCGGTTGCTCGCTCCAGTGCAGCAGATCGGTGCTGGTCGCATGGCCCCAACTCATGTTGCCCCACCGGGTGCCGGCGGGGTTGTACTGGTAATAGAGGTGATAGACGCCTTTGTAATAGACGAGGCCATTAGGGTCATTCATCCAGTTCCGAGTCGGCGAGTAGTGGATCGCCGGACGATAGCTCTGGGAGGCGGCATCCAGAGGAGCCGCTGAGGCGGCGGGAACACTGAGCGTTCCGCCGACAAGGCACAGAGCGGCGGCGGCGGCGAGGAGACCGCTACGACGCCGTGCTGGCGGCGAGTTGACAAGAGACAGCATGAAAAGACGCCCTTCGTTGCGCGTGTGATGCGGTGACAACGTTGTCATCGTGAATGGCAACTTATGGAGTGTCTTTCGGACACTTCAAGGCGCGGGCGGGATTGGACGGAAGTCTGGCGGAGATCACCTGAGAGAAAAGGCGGTCTGAGGAACGAAAGCTCAGAGAGCGTCGTTCATTCGCTGACGGGCAGCTCCGCGGACCCCCGCGCGAGAAGAGTCGTCGGGATAACGAAGGTCCGGGCGGGCTGGTTGTCGCCGTCGAGTCGCGCGAATACCCGCTCGGCCGCCGTCCGCCCGATCAGCGACGGATTCTGCGCAATGACGGAGATCGCCGGGCGCAGCAACTCCGCCAGCGGGATGTCATCGAAGCCAATCAGCGCGATGCGCCCGTGCAGCTGCCGGCGACGTAGGGCCGCGAGCACGCCGATAGTGATGAGATTCTGCCCGCCGATGATCGCGGTCGGTGGAGTCTCGAGTTCGAGGAGCCGGCTCGCCACCTCCTCCGCGACCTGCTCGTTGTGGGCGCCGCCCCGTACGTAGCCGGGCAGGATTGACAGACCGAGCCGCCCCATCTCCTCCAGAAAGCCGCGCTCCCGCTCGCGGGCTGTGAAGATCTCGGGCCGGTCCCCGACGAAGGCGATGCGCCGGTGCCCGAAGGAGGCGAGGTGACCGACGGCGCGCGCGACTCCCGCGGCGTTGTCGGTGATTACCGCGTCGGCGGTAATCCCGGTGGGGACACGGCCGATGAACACCGCCGGCGTGCCGCGGTCGACCTCAAGACCGAGGTACGCCTGACTCGGGGCCACCGTGGTGAGGATCAGACCATCAACACGCCGGGCCACGAACGCGTTCACCGAGGACCGCTCCCGCGCCGGATCGTCATCGAGACTCGAGGCAAAAACCGCAACGCCACGCTCGTTCGCGAAGTCCTCGACAGCCCGATGCAGCGCTCCGGAGAAGGGATTCGCGACGCTGCCCACCAGGAGGCCGAGGGTGCCGGTGCGGCCGTTGGAGCGGCGCAGATTGCCGGCGTGCAGATCAGGCTGGTAGCGCAACTGGTGGGCTGCGGCCTGCACCCGCTCGATCGTCGCAGCCGAGACGTTCGGCTCGCCGTTGATGACGCGCGAAACCGTTTTGATCCCGACTCCGGCGAGCGCCGCCACATGCTTCATCGTCGGCCGACGTCCGGGTGCCGGTTCTCCTCGGGTTCCTGACAACGGTGTCACGTTATGGCTCTCTTTCTCAATGATCGCTTGACCTTAGCGCTCTTAACGCACTAGACCTGGCGATGACATCGTTGTCGGGAGTGCTCTCCCGCCCTAGGAACAGGATTTTCAATGACGAATCGATCCCCCCGCTTTACCCGTGCTCTCGGGCTTGGCTCGGTCGCGGTCCTCGCCGCACTGGGCATGACCGCGTGCTCGGCGTCCGGCACCTCCGGCTCACCCGCCGGTAGCAGCGATGGCGTCGGCGTCACGCTCATCGTGAAGACGACCTCTAATCCGTTCTTCGTCGCTATGGAGGACGGCGCCAAGGAAGCCGCGACATCGGCCGGAGTCACCCTCACACTCGCCGCGGGCAAAGAAGACGGTGATGAAGACACTCAGATCCAGGCCATCGAGAACGCCATCTCAAAGGGCGATAAGGGCATCCTGATTACCCCGAATGGCCCCTCGGTCGTCGATGCCATTCAGAAGGCCCGCGACGCCGGTCTTTATGTGATCGCCCTGGACACCGCTCCCGATCCCGCTGACGCCGTCGACATTACCTTTGCGACCGACAACTTCACCGCGGGAGAATCTATCGGTCAGTGGACGGCCGCTCAGCTCGGCGGCAAGAAGGCGACCATTGCGATGCTCGACCTCTTCGACGACAAAGTGGTCTCGGTCGACTACAACCGCGACCAGGGTTTCTTGACCGGTATGGGCATCGACGTCGCGGACAAAGAGGCCAACGGCGATGAGGCGAAGAGCGGAGCCTACAGCGGAGGCGACTACGAGATCGTCGGCAACGAGGCGACTCAGGGCGCCGAGGACGGCGGCCGGACCGCGATGGAAACACTGCTGTCGAAGAACTCCGCCATCAACGTCGTGTACACGATCAACGAGCCCGCCGCGTACGGCGCGTACCAGGCCCTCCAGGCCGCGGGCAAGGAGAAAGACGTCCTCCTCGTCTCCATCGACGGCGGCTGCGCCGGGGTGAAGAACGTGAAAGAGGGGATCATCGGCGCCACGGCGCAGCAGTACCCCGTGAAGATGGCGCAGCTCGGCGTCGAGGCGATCGCACAGCTCGCCAAGGACGGCACCAAGCCGAGCACCAGCGCGGGCCTGGACTTCTTCGACACCGGATCGGCGCTCGTGACGGACACGCCGGTCGCGAACCTGGACAGCATCACCTCCGATGACGCCAGCGGGATTTGCTGGGGCAAGTAGCGCACTCGGGCGGGGCGCCTCGGAGCCCCGCCCGCTCCTCACCTTCCCAGCGACCCAGAAAGGCCATCGTGGCTCAGAAGACGACCGACCCGAATCCGCCAACCTCCGCACTCGATCTCGCCAGCGAGTTCCTCGACCGCCGCACGCCGCTCGACCGCGTCCGCGGAGTTCTGCACCGTTACCCCGCTGTCAGCCCGGCAGTCGTCCTCGTCCTGGCGATCATCGTCTTCGGCCTGCTCAACGACCGCTTCCTCGCCCCGGCGAACCTGTCCCTCATTACCCAGCAGGTCGCGGTCGTGGGCACCCTCGCCGTGGCGCAGACACTAATCATCCTGACCGCCGGCATCGACCTCTCCGTCGGCGCCGTCATGGTGCTGACCTCCATGGTCATCGCGCAGACCGCGACGCAGAACGGCCTCCCGGCTCTCGTCGCCCTGCTTCTGGGTCTGATCGTCGGCCTCGCCGCCGGCGCCTTCAACGGCCTGCTGGTCACGCGGCTGCGGCTCCCCCCGTTCATCGTCACCCTCGGCACCCTGAACATCTTTGTGGCGCTGACACTGCTCTACTCGAGCGGATCGACGGTCCGCGGCACCGACATGCCCGCCCTACTCCCCTCCACCGGTGGCACCTTCGACATTCTCGGCGTGCGGATTAGCTACGGCGTCCTGCTGATGCTCGTGCTGTACGTCATCGTCGCGTTCATCCTCGGCAAGACCGCGTGGGGCCGCCACGTCTATGCCGTTGGCGACGACAAAGAGGCGGCCCGCCTCGCCGGCATCAGCGTGAACCGCGTGCTGATGAGCGTCTACCTCGCCGCCGGCGCGATCCTCGCCATCGGCGCCTGGATCCAGATTGGCCGCACCAACGCGGCGAGCCCCAACGCCGGAACCGACCTCAACCTCGACTCGATCACCGCTGTGGTGATCGGCGGCACCAGCCTCTTCGGCGGTCGGGGCACCGTCTGGGGAACCCTCCTCGGCGCTCTCATTGTCGGCGTCTTCCGCAATGGGCTCTCGCTCGCCGGGCTCGACGTCCTCTACCAGACCCTTGCAGTGGGCGTCCTCATCATCGTCGCCGTCTCCATCGACCAGTGGATCCGAAAGGTTCGCAAGTGACCCTCATCGACTCTGCGGGATCCGCTCCCGCCGCCGTACGCACACCCGTCCTCCAGGCCAAACGCCTCGTCAAGACCTTCGGCCGCGTCGTGGGACTGGACGGCGTGAGCCTCGAACTCTTCCCCGGCGAGGTCCTGGCCATCATCGGCGACAACGGCGCGGGCAAGTCCACGCTGATCAAGTGCCTCACCGGCGCCGAGATTCCCGATGAGGGCGAACTCTTCCTCGATGGGCAACCCGTCTCGTTCAAGCGCCCGCAGGACGCGCGCGGAGCGGGGATCGAGACCGTCTACCAAAACCTGGCGGTCTCGCCCGCGCTGGACGTGGCCTCAAACCTCTACCTCGGGCGCGAGAGGCGCAAGAAGGGCATTCTGGGCTCCGTGTTCCGGATGCTGGACACCGCAGGAATGCGCAAGGAGGCGCGCGCCGAGCTCACCGAGCTGGGCATCTCGACGCTCCAGGATGTGACCGTCCCGGTCGAGAACCTCTCCGGTGGCCAGCGCCAGGCGGTCGCGGTCGCCCGCGCCGCCGCCTTCGGCTCGAAAGTCGTCGTGCTCGACGAGCCGACCGCGGCTCTCGGCGTCCGCGAGTCGAACCAGGTGCTTCAGCTGGTCCGCAATCTCCGCGACCGCGGCATCCCGGTGATCCTGATCAGC
This sequence comes from Rathayibacter iranicus NCPPB 2253 = VKM Ac-1602, assembly GCF_003149025.1. GTDB lineage: Bacteria > Actinomycetota > Actinomycetes > Actinomycetales > Microbacteriaceae > Rathayibacter > Rathayibacter iranicus. The sequence continues at coordinate 4,409 of NZ_QGDV01000008.1, read as the reverse complement.
CACAACATGCCGCAAGTCTTTGATGTGGCGGACCGGATCCACATCCAGCGCCTCGGGAAGAAAGCGGCGACCATCACGCCGCAGTCGCACTCGATGACGGACGCCGTCGCGATCATGACGGGAGCGGCGACCGCGTGAGCGCAGTAACGGGAGTTCGAGTGCTGTACGCGGAGTTCACGGCGAAGCCTGGCAGTGAGGATCGCGTAGCGAGGATGATCGCCGACCTCGCGACGCTCGTCCGGGACGAGCCGGGGAACATCGAGTTCGCTCCCTACCGCCGTGAGGATAATCCCGCCCGCTTCTTCGTCTACGAGGTCTACCGCGACGAGGACGCGTTCCAGGCGCACATCTCGGCCGATTATGGAGCGGTCTTCAACGACGACCTCGCACCCCTGATCCTCGAACCGCACTCGCAGCTGACCTGGCTGCGCGCAGTCTGAGCGTCCGCGTGCCCCGCCCACCAACGGAGTGGTCGGGGCACGCGCGGCTGCGCCCCGACAAGCGGCACCCGCCGCAAGCCCTCTCTCGGGGTCGATCGCGACGCGTAGGGTTCGGGGTGCCGACGGAGGGAAGAGCATGAGCGCAGGCCTGTCGATCGACCGGATCGCCACATGGGTAGCGGATCAGAGGTGGTACGCGAGCAAGGGGCGGCGCCCCGAGCTGGAGATACGCGGGGCGTGGACCCTGCCCTCCAACGGCGGCGAGATCGTGGACTACCTCGTCCTCGACCGGGCGGGCACCAGCCCTGTCCTTTATCAGGTGCCCGTGACGGTGCACGCCGCGGCGGTCACCGGTCTCGAGGACGCACTGATCTACTCCGATGAAGAGAGCTGGGTCTATGACGCACCGCGCGATCCCTTCTTCGCGCGGGCTCTGCTCGGAATGATCGCTGACGGCGGGCGCTCGGAGACGGACGACGCAGAGGATGGGGCCCGCGCCGAGGGCCACAGGCAGCCGGGAGCGACGATCGGAGCCTTCGCCTCGTCGGCGGTGCTCAGCGGCGAGCAGTCCAACACCTCCGTCATCGTGCGGACCACGGCGCCGGACGGCACGGACGCCACCCCCGTGATCGTGAAAATCTTCCGCGCGCTGCACCACGGCGCCAATCCCGACGTGAGCGTCCAGTCCGCCTTGACGGCCGCCGGAAGCACGCTCGTGCCACCCGTGATCGGCAATGTGATGGGCGAGTGGAACGACGAGGGCGAGGACAGCGGCCGCGCCTTAGGCCACCTCGCCTTCGCCCAGGAGTTTCTGCCCGGCGTGCAGGACGCCTGGCGCGTCGCGCTGGACGCCGTCGCCGCCGACTCCGACTTCACCGGCCCTGCCCGCGAGCTCGGGCGCGCCACAGCCGAGGTTCACGCGACGCTCGCCGATGTCTTGCCGACCGAGGACACCACCCCCGAGGTCATCGAACGCATGGTCGCGACGATGCGGCGGCGGCTGCGGATCGCGTCGTCCGAGGTTCCGGTCGTGGCGGAGGATGCAGAGGCGATCAAAGCGGTGTTCCAAGCGGCCGAGAGCGCGCCGTGGCCACGGTTGCAGCGCATCCATGGGGACTACCACCTCGGGCAGGTCCTCTCGGTGCCCGATCGCGGCTGGGTGCTGCTGGACTTCGAGGGCGAGCCGCTGCGGCCGATGCGGGAGCGGCTCCTGCCCGACGTTGCTCTGCGCGACGTGGCCGGGATGCTCCGCTCGTTCGACTACGCGGCCGGAGCGCACGAGAAGGCCTCGCCCGGCTCCTCCCGGGCAACGTGGGCGGCGGCCAGCCGGGCCGCCTTCCTCAAGGGGTACACGGAGCGGGCGGGCGACGCGGTCACCGCGCACCGCGCCGTCCTGGACGCGTTCGAGCTCGACAAGGCGATCTACGAAGCCATCTACGAGGCACGCAATCGGCCCGACTGGTTGTCGATCCCGGTCACCGCAGTGCAGCGCCTCGTCGGACGCTCGTAGGGTGGCAGGCATGAGCGACGACACTTCGGACAAGAAGCCCCTCGATCCCCTGAGCGATTTCAGCATCCCCGGGGACACAGACCTGCACGTGACCGGCGATGCCTCAGGCGCCGACGGCGAGGAGGTTGCGGAGCCCGGTACGGACGACTCCTCCACGTCCTAATGGGGCGAGCGAGCGTGCACTCCCAGAGCGTGCACTCCCGATCAGTCAAACCAGCATTACTCGATGGTGTTGCGACGCTTCGAGATGTGGACGCCGAGAAGGGCGAAGACTACATATCGTGTCCTGTCGAAGTGAATACTGCTGATCAGCACTGATTTCCAAGCCGTGGATCGTGTGCTCTGAATAAGCCTCTGCGCCCCAGTACATAGCGCAGTCGGTGACCCAACCGTTGAACCTCTCCTTCCGGGATAACGGTTCGGAGATGCTTCATTGCCACCCGCGCATCCCGATCTCGACGACGCTTATACGGCTACGATCTATGCCCCTCGAGGGACTCCCGCCCGAACATTAAGGCTTATGTAAAATTCAGGTTAAGTGCCGCAAATGCGCAGGTCGGTGAAATCTAGGTTGAGCGTGTAAGAGTTTTTGCATAAGCCTTTGTTTCGTTCCGTTCGCGATCGGGTTCTCCGAGATACTAGGCCCTTCGTGGTCTGCGCCATCGGCGTTCCACTTCGTGCCTGAGTGGCGACGTCCTGGTGGACTTTATCGCGAGACGGCTTTGGCACTAGTACGGGTGCCCTCCCCGGCAGCGATCGACCGTCACCCTGCCTCAGGAGTCAACTGAATCGTCCAGTGGAACGCCGAAATGACGGGGAATCTGCGTACCGGTCATCGCAGCGAGGTGCGTGCATGTCGATGGAGCTACCGGCAGCAGCACCGCTTGTAGTTCCTGGCCGAGGTGTGGGGATGCACAGTGACGATTGCCGGGGCTCCTGTTCGCGTGTTGGCGGCGTGCTATCGTCTCGGCCAATATTACGAAAGGGAGCGTTCCATGGCTCAGATTAGTGTGACGCCGGAAGAACTGAAGCAGCAGGCTGAGGTGTATACCCGGTCGAAGGAAGAGATCGAGCAGGCTATTCAGAAGGTGAACCAGATGAATTCGACCATTGCTGAGCAGTGGAAGGGTCAGGCGTTCCAGGCGTATCTCGCGCAGTACGACCAGCTGTCTGAGAGCGTGAAGAAGTTCGAGGAGCTGTTGGTGAACATCAACGAGCAGTTGAACAAGTATGCGGACACTATCGCTGAGCGTGACGCGCAGGATGCGCAGAGCTTCGGCTTCTAGCCGCTTCCCGTACGCAGACTCGGCACGGCACGTTCTGCGCAGGCTGACGCGAGAGCCGTGAACTGAACGAGACGGTGAGGAGGCGAAAGATGATGGGCTCAGACACACGAGTTATACGTGACGGGTTCCATGAGGAGACTCGGACGGTGTCCGCTCTCACGTCCCGCGTGGCGGGGACGAGTGGTGGAGGGGATCGCATCGCGTCGTCTGGTGCGGTGGCGCAGACGGACACGAACGAGTTCGACCAGCTCGGGGTGAATATCGAAGTGCAGCACGCTCAGGATGCGCAGGGTGGCGAGGTGTCCGAGTGAGTGTGGTGGAGTTTTCTGCGGATTCGTGGCAGGCGTCGTCTCCGGGGTTGCAGAAGAGTCTCGCGGAGCGGGGTGAGGCCCTTGACGCGCTCCTGCAGGGGCTTGAGAGACTCGCGGCCTCGGGGAATATCAGTGGTCAGGGTGCTGATGCGATGCGCGCGTATATTCGGGAAGTGCATGTCCCGATCGTGCAGTCGCTGTTGGTGTGCCTGTCCACGTTCCAGACCGCGATCGGCGTGTATTGGAACGGGTATTCTCAGGTGGATACGGACGGGAATTTCCGGCTCGTGAACGACGAGTACGACGCGCATCTGGCTCAGCTTGATACCGGCATTGGGCAGTTGCGGGGGTTCGCGGCCGATCTGCGGTCGATTGCTGCTCGCGCGTCGCATCTGGTGGCGTTGGACGGTGCGGGCGCTGGCGCGGCCGATGCCGCTGCGGAGGGTTTCGAGCGGATGCGGTCGATCGCGAAGTCTCAGCAGGAGACGTGGGCGGCGTATGAGGCCACCGATCCCGGGTTCGGTCAGGTGAAGAACCTTGTGGCGGAGTTGACCCGGGTTGTCGGGAACCTGGGGAGTCTGACTGTCGGGCAGGGACGCTCCTACACCCCGGGAAGCTTCAACCTCACCCTCGGACGCCTGTCCGAGCTGACCGGGGGGATGCTGGAGTATTGCCGGACGAACCAGCAGGTCGCCTCTGACGGGTGGCAGGCCCTGTTCTCCGGATACGTCGATGACGTCAAGGCGGAAGCGGAACGCCAGCGCAAGGAAGACGCCCTGTCGGGCCTGCTCTGGGATGGGCTGCAGACCGTCGCGGGCGCGGTCATTGTCACAGTGGGTGTGGCGGGGACGCCGTTCAGCGG
>NZ_QGDV01000007.1 GCF_003149025.1 Rathayibacter iranicus NCPPB 2253 = VKM Ac-1602 | reverse complement strand
GGAACCTCCATCATCGGAAGACCTCGACCCCACTCCCGGCCACGACGCGCCAACCCCACACCCGTACGGCTACACCCTCAACTGCGAAGAGCCGGTAAATTCAAGGCGGATAAGATGCTCGCGAGGGCTTTCCATCGGTTTAACCATCTCGAGTATGTCTTTTATTCGTATCTCAGGCGTTCCAAGGTTTTCGGGGAAAGTTGCAAGTTCGCTGCGAGCCTCTCGATAGTGTCGTAAATGAAATGTGGCACCGGTCGATCTAGCCAGAGCAAAACCGTTTCTAGACAAATGGTGTACTCACCGGCTTCGATGTATTCGCGCAAATCATCTAGGATCGTCGCAGGGAACTGTTCTCTTAACTCGGCAATGATTGTTTCTAGACTTCGTTCTGCTTCTTGCCATGTAATTTGTGCCATGTTTGTTGTGCGTCCCCTCCTTAGGGCGATTTGGCCTGTGGTAATACGCGGGAAATATAACGCTTGAGTCAATCAAGCCGCGATTCCCTTCCGCGTTGAACTGATGGGTGGACTGGGTGAGTTGCGCGAGCAGCAACTGAACAGGATGTTCACCGCCGGAGCACGCGTGTAAATTCTTCGTCGTCTAGCGAATTGGATAGCCGGTGATAATCCCTTCTCCGCTAGGTGCTATTATTACTTTCATTCTGACTCCATCTCTTTCCCCTATTACATCAAAGCGGGGTTGATATTCGTCCATTCGGCTGAGCATCGACGGAGGTATTTCCTTTTCGGTCCAAGTCAGCGATGGGTCCGTCGCCACATCTGATATCTCGTGCATGATTTTCTCGTCAGACCACTCCCTCGGAAAAAGCGACTTACCTTTTCCTCCCGGAAACCGGTGCCCCCCTCCGTTCGTGCCCGGTTCGCCGTCGAGGATATGCCTGGTTCGCTCGGGGCTGGCGAGGTTGACGTAGTCGTCGGGGACGGGTGTGACGGCGTTGAGTGGTTCGTTTGGTGTGGTGATGTCTGGTGTGAGGGCGTCTGCTTCTTTGCCGAGGAGGGTGCGCGTGGAGCGTCCGGCTCCGGCGAGGCCGTGTCCGAGGAGTGGTCCGCCGGCTCCCATGGCGGCGCCGGAGAGTGCGCCGCCGCCGGAGGCTTGGAGGAAGCCGTCGAGGGTGTGGGGTCCAGGTCCGGAGGCGTAGGCGTACGCGTCGCCGGAAGCGCCGGACGCGGCGCCGGAGGCGGCTTCGGTGGCGACTGCGGCTTTGAGGCCGTTGATCCCGGCTGCGCTGAGGCGGGCTGCCATGAGGCTGCTGCCGACGCCGCCGGTGACGGCCATGAGGGCGGTTTGTGTCCAGTTGACGGAGCCGGTGGTGGCTTTTTGGACGATGACGTCGATTCCAGCGCCGACGAGGGCGGCACCGATGGGGCCGCCGATTCCGATGAACATCAGGGCGCCGCCAGCGAGAGCCATGGCGCCGCCGGCGATGTATTCCCAGTTGTCCGCCAGGAAGTCTCCGGCGGCGGCGAAGGCCCCGTTGTGTCCGTCGCGGTAGGCCTGGAGTTGCGCGTCGCTGACGGGGCTTAAACCCGCGGGGTCGAGCGCGTGCACGGGGTCGTTGCCCGCGAAGGAGTACGGGTTCCCGGACCAGGCCGCGCCCCACACGGGCGGCACGGGGTCGGTGGAGAGGAATCCCCGGGTGGTGGGGTCGTAGGCGCGTCGGCCCATCCATTCCAGTCCGGCGAAGGTGAGGGCGCCGATTATGGCTAGGCCGATGGGGCCCGACGGTGGTGGTGGAGGAGGGTTTCCATGGGTCCTGGGCGCTGGTGGAGTGTCCGGTGCGCTCCGCTGGTCGCCGACGCCGGTGACGCCGCCGGGCGTTCGAAGGACCGGGGAGAGGAAGTTGGGGGCTCCACTCGCGTCGTCCCACCAGGCGTAGATGCGCTCCGATTGTGAACCCGACTGTCAACTCTTAAGCAAGGCGATTGGCTATCTTGTAAAGTTGGGTCCGCAGGATGCCTAACTCTTTATTGAGTCCTCGCGGATAAGTGCCGTTGTTATAAATAACTGCGTCATTGAAAGAACCCATTCCGCCATAAATGTGAATTATCCTTCGCGAAAGGCGGCTGACGTCTGCGGAATCGTGTGAATTATCCAACTCATCGAGCAAGGAATGCATTACATCAGCCCAGAACTTATCCTTGCCACTAATGAAGATACTCTCCAGTGCCTTGAGTGTTTCGCGCAAGGCATCGATACTCACTTGAGTCCCCAATAGCCGAGAACTTCCACGCCATCTATAAGCCACGGCTCAATGATGACGTGCTGTGTTGTTCCTCCCATGTAAAATCCTCCTTGATTGGCTATTATTCCCGAATGTACCATCGTTCCAGCGGGAAAGCGAACGGCAAATCCAGTGTCTAAATGCGCCGGCTGTCCGTTTGACCAGACGGGCGGCAGGGCACGATCAATTCTGGTCTGTAGAACACTATAGGGCGGGGTTTCGGTCCAAAATTGCCCAAATGCTCCTTTTTCGAATGATCCGGCTCGGAAGAGCGTGGTCGGCTCGGCCAGGCGGGAGGAGGTGTATTGGGAGCCGCTGAAGGTCTCCGCGATTTCTTCCGACATGGAGGACGGGGTGGTCTCCGTCGAAGCGGCGCTGACAGGAAACCTAGTCCCGAGCTTGGAGGCTGCGCGGGAGAGCGCGCCTCCGATGGCTCCTCCGGCGGCGCCGAGTGCTGCGCCGGCGAAGGCTCCGCCGGCGGTGGCGGTGACGAATTCGCCGGCGGTGTGGGGTCCTGGGCTGGTGGCGTAGGTGTAGGCGCTTCCGGCGCCCCCGCCGGAGGCGCCTGCTGCTGCGCTGACGGCGACGGCTGCTTGGGCTCCTTTGATGCCGAGGGCGCCGAGGCGTGCGGCGGCGAGTGTGCCGCCGATGCCGCCGGTGACGGCGGTGAGGGCGGTTTGTGTCCAGTTGACGGATCCGGTGGTGGCTTTTTGGATGATGGTGTCGGCTCCGGCGCCGATGAGGCCCAGGCCGATGGGTCCGCCGATCCCGGTGTACATCAGGAACCCGCCGGCGAGGATCAGTCCGACTCCGGTGACGTAGTCCCCGTATTGCGCCCACCAGTCTCCGGCGGCGGCGAAGGCTCCGTTGTGGCCGTCGCGGTAGGCCTGGAGCTGCGTGTCGTTGACGGGGCTTAAGCCGGCGGGGTCGAGCGCGTGCACGGGATCGTTGCCCGCGAAGGAGTAGGGGTTCCCGGACCAGGCCGCACCCCATGTGGGTGGTACGGGGTCGGTGGACAGGAACCCGCGGGTGTCGGGGTCGTAGGCGCGTCGGCCCATCCATTCCAGTCCCGCGAAGGTGAGGGCGCCGGCGGGGGTGAGTCCGACGCCGTCGGCGACGGTGGTCGCGGCGGAGGGGTTCCATGGGTCTCGTGCGCTGGTGGCGCGTTCGCTACGCCAGCCCGGGTCGGTCCATTCGTCGCCGATGCCGGTGACGCCGCCGGGCGTGCGCAGGACGGGGGAGTCGCCGACGGCGAGGAGGTCAGGGGCTCCGCTCGCGTCGTCCCACCACACGTCGGCGCCCTGCACGGAGGCGAGTTCCCCGAGTACGTCCACCCACAGTGACGTCGTGTGCGGCGCGGAACCCGGATGCGACTGAGAGACCGACGCGAGGTTGCCGGTCGCGGACCACGCATACGTCCGCTCCGATCCGTCGGAGGAGATTTCGCGGGTGCGGCGGCCGAGCCCGTCGTGCACGTACTCGACGCGGGTGCCGTCGCTGGCCTGTGATGCGGTCAGTTGACCGGCCGCGTCGTAGTGCCTGGTGCGGGTGGTGCCGCCTTCGCGCTCGTGGACGAGTCGTCCGGCAGCGTCGTAGGTCCACTCGATGGTGGGGCCGGAGTCGGGGATCGCGGCCACGAGTTGGTGCGCTTCGTCGTAGCGGTAGGCGACGGACCCGTCCGGCCCGCTCACTCCGATGAGGCGTCCCTCCGTGTCGCGCCGCAGGAGGGTGGTGGTGGTGCGCCCGCCGTCGTTTCGCTGGTGTTCGATGAGGGCGCCGTCGCGGAAGAGCCACTCCTGGGTGTGTCCGCCCGCGGAGGAGCGGACGAGGCGGCCGGAGCTGTCGTGGGTGAATGTGGCGCGGCCGAGGCGTGGATGGGTGAGGGCGGTGATGAGTCCGCGGGCGTCGCGTTCGTACTCGGTGCGTTGTCCATTGGGGTGGACGACGGCGGTGCGGGAGCCGTTGTCGTCGTATTCCCAGGAGACGCCGCTGTCGCCGCGGCGACGCTGGATGAGTTGGCCGCGGCGGTTCCAGCGCAGTTCGTGCTCGACTGGTGCGCCGGGTGCGGTGTGGTCGGTGACGCGGAGGGTGCGGCCGCGGATGTCGCGGTGGGTTTCGGAGACGATGCGGCCGTTGATCTGGAAGCTTTTCTCGCGGCCGTGGGGGTCGTATTGCCGGTCCCAGCGTGATCCGTCCCGTTCTTGTTGCCAGATTTGGCGTCCTGCGGCGTCGTAGCCGCCGGTGGTTGACCTGCCGAGCGGGTCGATGGTTTCGATGGCGCGGTCGGCGGCGTCGAAGCGTCGGCGGGTGACGCCGCCCATCGGGTCGATGATGACCGTGTTGCGGCCGCGGTCGTCGTACTCGAATCGGGTGACACCTCCGACCCCATCGACCGCTTCGATCAGCTGCCCGGCAGCGTCGTAGCGGAACCGGCGCCGGCCTGTCCACGGGTCGCTCGAACGGACCACCCGCCCGAGGGCGTCGTACGCGAACCGGGCTGTTCCGAGGCCGGGGATCGTGCGGAGCAGCACGCGGCCGACGGCGTCGTAGTCGATGCGTTCGATCTCGCCGGTGGGGAGGATGGTTCGCACTCGGCGGGAGTCGCGGTCGTACTCGATCGTGGTCCGGGCGCCGAGCGGGTCGGTGACGGCGGCTGGTCGGCCGCAGTGGTCGTAGTCGAAGGTGGTGACGGCGCCGGTGGGGGAGACGCGTTCGATGATGCGTCCGGCGGCATCGCGGCGCAGGAGCGTGACGGATCCCTCACCGTCGACGAGTTCGACGGGGCGGCCGCAACGGTCGTAGGAGGCGAGTGCCACGGTCTCGCCCTGCTCCTCGATGCGGGTGAGGCGGCCCAGGGAATCGAAGCGGGTCAGTTCTTGCGCGCCGCCGTCGTCGATGCGGAGGGATTGCGGTTCGTGGTGGAGGCCGCGTCGCACGCCGGTGGGGTCGATGGTGGCGGTGAGGGCGCCCGTCGCGCTGTGCTCGCGGCGCCACACGCCTCCGCTGGGGTCGATGGTTTCGGTGAGGCGGGAGAGAGCGTCGTGACCGAATCGCCAGGACGAGCCGTCGGGCAGGATTGTTTCGCTGACGAGGCCGACGTCGTCAAGGACGCGGGTCACGGCACGGCCGAGCGGATCTACTGTGCGCACTGGTGCACCGTGCTCGCCGTGCTCGATGGTGGTGCGCCCGCCGAGCGGATCGATGACGGCGACCCTGCGCCCGGCGGTGTCGTACTCGTAGCGCCAGGTCGCGCCGAGAGCATCGCGGGTGGAGACGAGCCGCCCTGCCGCGTCGTAACGGAATTGGGTGAGCGCTCCCGACGGGGTGATCGCGGCGACGACTCGACCCGCGTCGTCGCGCTCGAGCCGGGCGCTGGCTCCGTCGGCGTCGGTGGTGGCGATGAGGTCGCCGTACTGGTCGTAAGAAAAACGCAGGCGGACACCGACCGGATCGACGATCTCGGTGAGCAGGCCATCGAACCAGGTCAGGATCGTGTGCCCGCCCTCGGGGTCCACGACGAGGCTGGGGTTGCGGTCCGACTCTCGTGCGTACTCATAGGTGGTGACCGCGCCGGACTCGGCGACCACCGCTGTGACGCGATCGTGCTGGTCCCAGCCCACGGTCACGTCCGCGCCGGAGGGGGTGATCGTGCGGATCCGGCGCCCACGCGCGTCATACGCGTGCGCGGTCGTCGCTCCGTCGCGCTCGATGGCGGAGAGGAGGTTACCGTGCCGGTCCACGCTCATCGACTGGCGGCGCCCGGTCGGGTCGAGCACCCCGACTAGTCGGCCGCGAGAATCCGAAATCCAACTGTTACCGCGGGAACCGTCCTCGTCGGAGGCGACAGTGATCCGGCCGGGGAGATACGCGAAACGCGTCGTGCGACCAAACGACGAGGTCTGCGCGATGACGCGGCGCCGCGAGTCGTAGCGGTTCTGCACCTCGGCGACGCCCGCCGCGTCCGTGACGCTCGCGAGGAGCCCCGCCTCGCTCCAGCCGTAGCGGCGGGTCCCCGCGAGACCCGTCGCCGCGACCAGGGTCTCGCCCTCGTACTCGAAGACGACGCGCCGTCCGTCGGAGGCTTCCAGGGCGATGATCCGCTCGCCCGCCCAGATCACGTCGATACGGCGGCCCCGCTCATGCTGAAGAGCGCTGAGTCGGCCCTCGGCGTCGCGTTCCCCGCTCACCCGCGTCCCGGCGCCGACGCTCGACGCACGCCACACCCCGGCCGCCGAGAACTCCCACCGCCCGCCATCGTTATCCGAGACGTGGAGAGCGTCACCGACCCGGTCAAGCCACAGGTTCTCGCCGTCGGCGTGGTCCCAGCCATCCCCCAGCCGCGGGAACATGGTTTCGCGGCCATCAGCACGCACCAGCGTCGCGCCGTCGTCCTCCAAGCGAAGCCCCACCTCAGCATGAGAGGACCAGCCGCGCCCGAACGCGCCGACCCGCTCATCCAACGAGTTATAAGTGCGGGCGAAACAAAGCGCCGCATTCCCGCCGCTGAAACCCAGATCGACCTCGGTCTCGAGAAAGTTCCCGGTCGCGGTATTCACCGGATCATCCGCATAACCAGTGGTCGGCACAGCCCCATACGCCTGCGGGGGAGCGATGACAATATCCAGACGCGCCAGCGGAACACCGGCCGAGCCCAAAGCCGTCGCAAGCGCCGCATTAGGCAACGCCGTGACCGACCCCGCACCTCCAGCCGCAGCGAACGCCTCAGCAATCGTGCCAGCCCACGCGACGTCTTGATCGTTCGCGGACAGCCACTGCTCGAAGCCCGCGATAACTGAGTCGGCCGAGAGCCCGCCCCACCGGCAGGAATCAGTGAACTCCGCCAGCCAGCCGCGCACCGAGGCGAGCTTCCCCCGCAACTCCCCGTTCGCGGTCCCCGAGGACGCGGCGAAAGAACGCAGATCCTCCGGACGAGCCGAGGTCGTACCACCGCCCGCGCCGCCGCTGCCCGGGAACGGGTTCTGCCGAGTGCCGGCCGTCGACGGCTCCACGGTGAGAGACAGTGGCGTGGCCGGCGGACCCACGGGCGGCTCCTCCTCACCGAAGAGACCGTCATGCACATGCTCGAGGAGGTTGCGCGCATCCTGCTTGCGCTTCCACTCCCGCGCCACCGTGCGCCGCTTCTGCTCAGCGAGCGCCTCGCGCGCCAACTGCTGCACAGCATCCGAGACCTCGCGAAGACGGACCACGAGTTCGTCCGCGTCAGCCTTCGCGACCCGCGCGTTCTCGGCGAACACGTCGGCGAACAGCCCCCGAAACTCCGCACTCGCCGCCGACACCAGAGCAGCGCGGGAACTCGCCTGCGCCTCAATCGCCGCGGCAGCCGACACTGCCGAACCGGCGAGCTGCTCGGCAGTCGCATGACTGAAGCGGACGTTCTCCTCGATCGCACCCAAATCTGCCACAGCGACTCCTCCCGCACCCGGCAGTGAGACCGACGCTCGACGCACGAGCGGGAGCCGGCGCCCTACTCCCGCTCCACCAGGGGCAGAGACGGGTCGGATCGGCCGAGAAGCGCACCGAGGAAGGCTCGCCTACGCTAGCCGCGCACAGCCAGGGCTAGCCGAAAATGGCGCCCCCCTGGCGCGGATCATCGGATGGGGCCGCCGGACCCTCAAATGTTCAGGCGGTTGAACACCGGCGCCGGGAGCAGCTTGATGACGGTCATGATCACCCGCCATTTCGCGGGAGCGTAGGCCACGGCACGCCCCGAGGCGAGGGCAGCGACGACGTCCCGGGCCACCGACTCCACCGGGGCGAGCGCGCCGCCGGACTGCTTGATGTGCGCGGTCATCGGAGTATCGGTCGGGCCGGGCTTGACCAGCACCACCGAGAGGCGCGAGCCGGCTAACCGGTGCTGCAAGCCCTGGGCGAAGCGCTCCACGAGCCCCTTTGCGGATCCGTACACGTAGTTCGTCTTGCGGCCGCGGTCGCCCGCCACCGAACCGAGCACGCCGATGGTGCCGGAGGGGAGCGCGTTCGCGTACGCCTCCAGCCACAACGCCACCGAGACGCCGGTGACCACGAGCACGTCGCGGGCGACGGCGAGGTCGGCTGAGGCCTCCTCCTGCGACGTCATCGCCCCGTGCGCGATCAGCACGGTGTCGGGAGCCCCGCCCTCGAGCGAGGAGGCGACCACGGCCGAGATCGCCGCCGGATCGGTCAGGTCGACGGCCGAGACCGCGAGCGCTGCGGCGGGGAAGCGCACGCGCAGGTCGGCGGCGAGCGCCTCTAGGCGGGCGGAGTCGCGGCCGACGAGCAACGCCGAACGCGCGCCCGTACCCAGCCAGAGTCGCAGGGTGTGTTCGGCGATGGCGGAGGTGGCTCCGATGACGACGATCTTCGAGGGGGTTCCAGTGCTCACGTCAGCTCCCGAGGACCCGGCGCGAGAAGCCGGAGGAGATCCCCGGGTCGCGCTGAGCGGTGAAGTCGGCGAGGCGCGGATATCCGGCCTCGAACATCGCGCGCGACATTCGCGCATCCTTGGCGGGATACAGCCGCCCGCCGGCGTCCAGCACCAGTGCGTCCAGCCGCTCGAACAGGGGCAGCGCCGCCGGGGTGTTCGGGAAGTCGAGCGCGAAGCAGACGCCGGGCGCGGGGAAGCTCAGCATCCCGGGCGACTCGAGTGCGCCGAACGTCTTCAACACGCCGAGGAACGAGCCGGTGCCCGAGGCGGCGATCAGCGCGAGCATCTCGCGGGTCGTCTCGAGCGCCCCCTCCCACGGCACGACGCTCTGGTACTGGTAGAAGCCGCGCGACCCATACATCCCGTTCCAGCCCTCGATCGCGTCGAGCGGGTAGTAAAACTGCTCGTAGTGCTGCACCGAACGGCCGGCGCGGGTCGCCTTGAGACGGTAGTAGGCGCGGTTCAGCAGCGGCAGGGTCGCCCGGTTCACCACCGAGATGGGGAACGTGAACGGCACCCGCAGTGAGCGGCTACGGCCCGGAGCCAGCGCGGGAGCGGCGGTGCTGTCGGCGCGCGAGTACACGCCGCGCCGACCACCCCCCGTGGTCACGTCAATCCACGCCACAGTCTGCTCGAAGACGTCTACCGACTCGTGCACCAGGCCCAGGTACTCCTCGAGCGTCTGGAACGGCACGTCTTCGGCGACGAGCCACGGCCCGGGCACCCGCGCGAGCGTCAGCTCGACCTCGACGATCAGCCCGGTGAGGCCGAGACCGCCGACGGTCGCGTCGAAGAGGTCGGAGCCGGGGGTGCAGCGGGTCGAGGAGCCGTCGGTGCGCAGGAGCGTGACCGCGACGAGGTGGCGGCCCAGAGTGCCGGCGGAGGCGTGATTCTTGCCGTGCACGTCGTTGGCGATCGCGCCGCCGAGGGTCGCGTTCTTCGTCCCGGGAGTGACGGGGAGCATCCAGCCGCGCGGCGCGAACACGGCCTGCACGTCTTTGAGCAGCACGCCCGGCTCGGCGCGCAGCACCCCCGTCTCCTCGTCGAAGTCGAGCAGCCGGTCGAAGCCGCTGAGGTCCCAGAGCACGCCGCCGCCGTTGAGCGCGACGTCGCCGTAGCTGCGGCCCACTCCATAGGCGATGCCGCCGTCCCCGCGGGCGAGCGCCGCCTGCGCCTGCTCCGCGCTCGTGATCGCGACGACGCGGTGCTCGTCGCGCGAGAGCAGCCCCCAGGCGGACACGGCGGCTGTCATGCGTGATCCTCTCGCGGGGGATGGAAGGTGATGTTCTTATCGAGCAGGTACTTGGCCGCGTAGCCGATGGCGAGGCCGATGACGGCGCCGGTGTAGCGGGCGACGTCGGTGCCGAACAGGTAGTCGAAGCCGAACTCGAAGCCCCAGAAGACGAGCGTGGTCACGCCGCTCATCACTGCGTAGAGGAGGAACGTCCGCACCCCGTGCGCCGTGTCTATCGTCTCGTGCCGAAAGATATAGCGCTTGTCGAGGAGGTACTTTGTTACTACCCCCGTCAGGGTGCCAGCGAGGACCGCGATCACCGTCGCCCAGTCGCCGTCCAGGGCGAGCTCGACGAGCATCTGGGTCCCCAGATTCACTGCCGTTGCAAGGATCGCGAATGCGATGTAAAGACCGGCCGTCCTCATCCGAACTCCCCTGGGGCTCCGCAGTGACGAACAGCGCGGGATCGTCGCGTTCTCCGACGATTGTAGGTTGAGTCCGTTCTCCCCGTTCCGTCCGCCCCCGGCCGTCCCGGCCGCGTCCTCCAAGAGGGAGACGCCGTGAACACCGCTCGTGCGCTGGTCGCCGCCATGCGGCCGCGTCAATGGCTGAAGAATGTGCTCGTGCTCGCCGCGCCGGTCGCCTCGGCGCGCGTTTTCGAGCCCGAGATCCTCGCCGCGAGCCTGATCGCCGTCGTGGCGTTCAGCCTTGCCTCCTCCGGCGGCTACCTGCTCAACGACCTGCTCGACGTCGAGTCCGACCGCCTGCACCCGAAGAAGCGCTTTCGCCCGATTGCCTCGGGCGCGCTGCCCCTTCGCGCGGCGTGGGTGGCGGCCGTCGTGCTGATGCTCGCGCCGGTTCTCGTGACGTTCGTGGCCGGATTCACGTGGTTCGCCGCCACCCTCGCCGGGTACCTCGTGATGCAGATCGCCTACTGCATCTGGCTCAAGGAGGAGCCGGTGATCGACATCCTGATCGTGGCCGGTGGCTTCGTGCTCCGCGCGATCTCGGGCGCCGCGGTCGCCGACATCCCGCTGACGCAGTGGTTCCTGCTCGCCGTGTCCTCCGGCTCCCTCTTCATGGTCGCGGGCAAGCGCTACTCCGAGAAGCTGCAGAGCGAGGGTCGCGAGAACGCCCACACCCGCGCCACGCTGAAGATATATACGCAGGGCTACCTGCGCTTCGTCTGGTCGGTCGCCGCCTCCCTGACGATGATCTCGTACGCGCTCTGGGCGCTCTTCATCAACGGCGAGAACTCGCTCGTGTCGATCGCGTCGGTCGTGCCATTCGGAGCAGCGCTGTTCCTGTATGCGCTCGACATCGAGCGCGGGCGAGCCGCGGCGCCGGAGGAACTCGTGCTCGGCGATCTCCGGCTGCTGATCTGCGGGGCGCTCTGGGCGGTGCTGTTCGTCGTGGCGATCGTGACGCGGACGCCGGTCGTCTGACGCCGTGGGAATCGGCCGCGTTCGCAACCGAGGTTGAAAGAGCTACAGGGCCCCATTCACCGTCGTCAACGAGCAACTGACCTCGATTGCGAACACCGACCGGGCGAGATCAGTCCGCTTCGCTCCCGGATCGCCGGTCGAGCACGTGAGTGACGCCGAGGAGCAGCGCAATAGCGCCGAAAGCGGCGACGATCAGCGCGACGACCGCGCCGGGTTCGAGGGCGAGTCCGCGCTCGACGACTGCCGCGCGCAGGGCGGGATCGGCCGAGATCGCGAGCAACCCGGAGGACGCGGCGATGGCCACCAGTCCGTAGAGGACCGCGCCCACGCGGATCCGCGGGCGCCGGGGAGTGATCGGGGTGGTCATCGTGCTTCTCCTGTCGTTGTGGTGGCGCCCGCGTCGGGCTGTGCAGTGGTGTCGGGTGGTGGAGTGGTGGTGGGCGCGGTCTCCGCCGTCGAGTCGTAGACGTTGATCGAGCCGCTCTCCTGCGTGATCCGCACCACGAATGGCGTCGCGGCTGGATCGCCGAACGTCTGCGTCCACAGCGTCCGTCCGCCGACCGTGCGCACTTCGCGTGGCACCTCGGTCTCGCCACTCTCGGGGTCGATGATCTGGAGCGCGGTCTCTTCGGAGGTGGTCTCGATCCGCACCGACGTCCCCTGCATCGCCTCGATCGAGACGTGACCGACACCGACCCAGAGATCGAGTTCACCGTCACGCTCGAAGCCGGGAACGATCCGCACGTGCAGGTCGCTCGCCAGAAGCGCCGAGTACCTCCCGGGTGTGCCGTTCGAGAGCATGTAGGAACTGCCGAGCACCGGCAGGAACGTGCGATCGGTGGGAAGCAGCGCCGTCGAGGTCGCCGTCAGCAACGCGACCACGGAGAACGCGATCAGCAGAATCGCCCGCCGCTTCAGCACTGCGGCGAGCACGATCGCGACGCCGAGCACCAGCGCGGCAGTGGCGAATCCCACGACGGTCGCCGTCGGTCCGGAGACGGTCAGTGAGACGAGCGCGCCGGTCAGCGCGGCCGCGCCAAGAGCGAGCAGCGTGAGGCTCGCCCGCAGTCGTGGACGGGCGGCCCGGCGCAGGCGCCGCCGCTCGAGGCGGGCCGCAGTGATGGCGGCGGCGGCACGGCGCGCCTCCTCCCCACGGACACGGGCTGTCTCGCGGGCCGACACGCTCTGCTGGGCGCGGAACGCCTCCCTCTCGGCGCGCCACGCCGCCTGACGCTCGCGCCATTCGGCGACGGCCTCGGGGGAGGAGGGGCGCGCGTCCTGCGGAGCGAGCGGCTCGGTCGGCTGCAATGCGACGGTGGCAGGAGGTGGCGCGCTCGACCGTGCGCTGCGGCGGACGATCCAGATGATGAACGCCACAATCAGAGCCAGCACGCCCGACGACCACACCGTCCGGCCCGTCATCGGCGACCAGGGGATCGCTCCCGTGTACGCCCCGCCGAGTGACCAGAAGCCCTGCGCCATCGGCAGCATCGAGGCGAGCACCAGCGCGCCGATCGCGGCATGGATGCGGTCGAAGGAGCCGCGCAGCAGCCGCTCGACCGGCAGCGCGCCGTCCTGGTCGGGGAGCAGCAGCCAGGCCGCCGCGTAGAAGAGGAGCGCCGGCCCGCCGAGCACGGCGACGACGATCACGATGCCGCGCACGATCAGTGGATCGATCCCGAGGCGATCGGCGATCCCTGCGCAGACGCCGCCGATCCAGCCGGGTTGGCGTGGCAGATCGAGCCCGCGGAGCCAGAGCACGAAGCGGTTTTCGAAGGCCGGAGGCGCGGCTGCGGCGGACGCCGACCCTTCGGACGCCGAATCGGACGGCATCGACCCGCCGCTGGCCGCGCCCTCCTGACTCCCGGCCGACCCTTCCTGCGCACCATCCGGCTCCGTGGAGCCGCCGTCCGGTGCTGTCGTGCTCTGTGCTGTCATGCTGCGAGTCTCCCGTGAAGCGCGGATTCGGGATATCGGGGGAACCCCTGATCCGACCCCGACTCCGCCCCGCAGCCGCGGCCGACCTGTTTGTATGCAGGGGTGAGCACACTCCCCGGCACGATCGTCCGTCCTCCTCTGCGGCGCGCGCGCTCGGTCGTGCTGGGCGGAGTCTGTGCCGCGCTCGCCGAGCACCTCGGCTGGAAGGTCCGAACGACCCGCTTCCTCGCCCTCGCGACGACCGCCCTCGGCGGCGGTGGTGCGCTGCTCTACCTCTGGCTGTGGGCGCTGGTTCCACTCGCTCCTCTTGAGGGGCCGGATGCCGATCCGGCCGTCCGCCGCCGGGCCCCGGTCGCCGGCCTGCTCGCGCTCGCCACGGCCGCCGCGACGCTCACCGTCCTGTTCGCTCATGTCCGCGGTGACGACGCCGACATTGACGTCACCCGCGCCCTCGTCGCGGTCGGCGTGCTTGCGGGCGGCGCGGTCGGCTGGAGTCTCGGCCCCGACCGCGGCGATCCGGCGCGCTCGGCGCGCTATGGCCCCACTGTCCGTCTCGCCACTTGCGGGCTGCTCGTCCTCGCGGGTGGCGCGGTGCTCACCAGCCGCCCCAGTGCCCTCAACGCTGTGCTCGCTGTGGGCGTTCTCCTCGTGGCCGCGGGCGTGCTGGCGGCGCCGCGCGTGGTCACCCTGTGGTCCGAGCTGATGGGTGAGCGCGCCGCCCGCGTGCGCGAGGAGCAGCGGGCCGAGATCGCCGCGCACCTGCACGACTCCGTTTTGCAGACCCTTGCGCTCATTCAGAACCGCGCGGGCGCCTCCAGCGAGGTTGCCCGGATCGCGCGCGCTCAGGAGCGCGAGCTGCGCGACTGGCTGTTCGAGCGCGACGTTCCTGTCGCGAACGACCTCGCCGCCGAGGTCCGCGCGATTGCCGCCGCGGTCGAGCTCCGCGGCTCGCGGGCTTCGTGCTCGACGCCTTCGGCGCGCTCGCGGGCGAGCAGGCGGAGTCGGGGGACGAGCTCGACCGGCTCTCGGCCCGCGAGCGCGAGGTCATGCGGCTCATCGCTCGCGGTTACGCCTATAAGGAGGCGGCGGCTGAGCTGTTTATCTCGGTCAAGACGGTCGAGTCTCACGTCTCAGCTGTGCTGCGCAAGCTCCAGCTCTCGTCGCGCTATGAACTCACCGCATGGGCGTCCGCACGGCGTCTGCTCTGACGTTCGGCGCAGCCGGAAGATGGGGGTGGTTCCAAACGAAGGAACGATTCGCTTGGCCGCCGCGACATCCGCATGTTCTCGTACGCGCGCGGCAATCCTTCCTACGTTTGGAACACGACCGTGCTCAAGCGTCGGAGGAGTGCCGGTTTACAAGGACAGCGCAGGCAGCAGCAGCGCGGCCAGCGCCGTCAGCCCGCCGAGCAGCGCCCCCGCGAGCACGTCGGTCGGAAAGTGCATCCCGAGCGCCAGCCGCGACACCAGCATCGCGACCACCACGACCACCGCCAGCGGCCAGAGTCCCGGCAGCATCACCGTGAACACGATCGCCGCGGTCGTCGTGGACGACGCGTGCGAACTCGGGAAGCTGAGCTTGCTCGGTGCCGTCCCGAGCACCTGCACGCCCTCGCCGTGCGGACGCGGCCGGCGCACCACGCGCTTCACCACGATCGAGAGCCCGTGAGCTACCACGATCGCGACGTCGCAGAGCGCCCACGCCCAGAACCGCGACGGATCCAGGAACGCCCCGACCACTCCCAGCAGCAGCCAGCCCGCTGCGTGCTCGCCGACGAGGCTCAGTCCGCGGGCAATCGGGAGGAGGAGACGCGTGAGGGGTGCGCGCTGCACGGCGGCGATCACTGCCGACTCGCGGCTCCTGAGGGTCGGCATCGCGATCAACCTAGCGCACAGGAGCGCGGCAGCCGCGGCCGCCTCCCCCTCACGCCTCGGAGTCGTCCTCGGCTCGGCGGCGACGGGCGCCCAGTCCCACCGCGGCCGCCCCTGCCGCCAGCAGAGCCGTCGCGCCGGCGATCAGGCCAGCGCTCTCGACGCCGGTGGCGGCGAGCTTTCCGCCCGAGCCGCCGGCCGGTGGTGCGAGGGGGGTCGGAGCGGGTGAGGACATCGGCGGGTCGGCAGTCGGGCTCCCGGCCGGCGCTCCCGTCTGCCCGGGAGTCTGCCCGGGAGTCTCCACGGGAGTCGGCGCAGTGGTCGCCCCCGGAGTCGGCCCCGGCTGCACCACCTGTGCGGCCGGCAGAATCTGCACGATCGTCGGACGCGGCGCCGCCACCGCGCCGGCCGCCGTCGATCCGTAGTCCGGGAACATCGAGTGCGGCGCCTCGAAGGTGCCCTCCTCACCCGGGTGCTGCACCGCCACGAACACGTGCTGGTCGAGGTCGTGCACGATCGGGCCGCAGGTCTCGGCATCGCGCGGCACCGAGAGGAACTGCTCCACCTTGCCGCGGCTCGCCCCGTCGAGCGTCACCTTGAACAGGCCGTCGTTGTAGCCGATGCCGTCGGGCGCCCCGTCCGTGGCGATCCAGAGGTTCCCCACCGAGTCGAAGGCCAGGTTGTCGGGGCAGGAGATCGGCGAGACCTTGTCCGCCGGGAAGCCGGAGAAGTAGACCGCGTCGCCCTGCGCCTGGTCACCGCAGAGCATCAGCAGGTTCCAGGTGAAGGTACGGCCGGCCTGATCGCCGCCGTCCTCGATGATCTCGACGATGTGGCCGTCGCGGTTCTCGGTGCGCGGGTTGATCTCGGTCGCGCCCTCCTTGCCTGCCTTGCCGCGGTCGGAGTTGTTGGTGCACGACACGTAGATTCGCCCGCTGACCAGGCTGGGCTGTACGTCCTCGCAGCGGTCCATCTTCGTGGCGCCCGCGAGGTCCGCGGCCTGACGCGTGTGCACGAGCACCTCCTCCACGCTCATTCCGGCAATCGCGGAGGCGCCGCTCACCACCAGCGGCAGCCACTCGCCGATGCCGTCGAAAGCGCCATCCGAGGGGACGGCTCCGGTCCCGGTGATCTCGGCCACGGGGGAGTCGCCGGTGAAGCGCGCGACGAAGAGGTCGCCCTCCTCCAGCAGCGTCATATTGTGAGCGCGGTCGCCCTCGATGTAGCGCTTCGTCGACACGAACTTGTAGAGGTAGTCGAAGCGCTCGTCGTCACCCATGTAGGCGACCACGCGGCCGTCCGGGGCGATGATGACGTTCGCGCCCTCGTGCTTGAGGCGGCCGAGCGCAGTGTGCTTCTTCGGGGTCGACGTCGGATCGAACGGGTCGAACTCGACGATCCAGCCGAAGCGGTTCGGCTCGTTCTCGTATCCCGGAGTGCGTGCGTCGAAGCGGGGGTCGTCGAGCTCCCAGCGCCGCGAGGTCTCGGAGTCGACAAGCCCGTACCGCTTCTGCGCGGCACTCGTTCCCGTCACGCGGAAGTAGCCGTTGAAGTTCTCCTCGCCCGAGAGGATCGTCCCCCACGGCGTGGTTCCTCCCGAGCAGTTGCCGAGCGTGCCGAGCACCGTGCGGCCGGAGGGATCGGCGACCGTCTTGAGCAGGTCGGAGCCGGCGGCGGCACCGGTCACCGCGTAGGGCGTGTTCATCAGGTAGCGGCGGTTGTGCGCTCCCCCGCGGACGTACGTCCACGGGCGGTCGACCGCGGTGCGCACCAGCTCGACCACGCTGAGGCCGTGGGCGGCGCGGCCGACGGCGCGCACTCGCTCCGGCTCGGCGTCGAGCTGCGCGGCCGGGAACATGATGCTCTCGTTCGTGTACTCGTGGTTGACGACGAGCAGCGCGCGCAGCCGCTGCGAGCCCGGAATCTCGACGATGTCGGTGTAGTCGTTGTTGTAGCCGAACTGCGCGGACTGCGCCGCCTCCGTCTGGTCCTCCAGCGAGAAAGCCGGGCTGTCGGCGAAGAGCGGGTCTCCCCACCGGATGATCGACTGCCAGGCGAACCCCTCCGGCACCGTGAACTCGTCGGTGAGGTACGGCACCGGAGCGATCGGTGTGAACGCGAGTGGGGACCGGTCATCGACAGCCGCCTCGGCGGTGGGCGCGCCCGAGGCCGAGGCGACGGCCACGGTGACCGCGCCCGCGAGGCCCAGGCCGAGCGCGCTGCGGCGCGAGAGCTGCGACGAGACGATGTCGCGGAAGTAGCTGTTGTGCGAGGTGTTGCAGGTCGCGATGGAGCAGGCGTTGGCACACTTCAGTGCACAGGTGACGGGGCTGCGCTTCCCCCGGACGTGGCCGGTCATCGGCAGCAGGAGTCGTCGGGAGGTGTCGGTCATCGTGGTCGCGTCCTTCGGTGTCGCAGTGGGGGATGCGTCGAGCGAACCAAATCCGGCCAACCGGGATGCGGTGCGGAGGTGACCGCGGCCTGAACGCGAAGTGAACGAGTCGTTTGCGGGGGCGCGGGTCCTCCGCTCACAACGAGCGCTCCGGCTCCTCCCCGACCGCTTTGAGCATGTCGCCGGCCGTCGTGAATCCCGCCAGCTCCGCGACCGCCTCGAGGTCCGACTCCGTCACCCATCGCCGCCGTGCGAGCATCGCGCGCGCTCCCGCCGCGCGCGCCGCGCGAAGCATGCCGCCTGCAGTCCTTCCCGTCGCCTCAAACGCTGCCTCCAGCTCGCCCACCGTCACCTCCAGCTCCGCGGCCAGCGCCGGTACGTCGACGTCCGCATCCTCCCAGTCGCGCGCGATCACCTCGATGGCCGCGCGAACCAGACCTCCTTCACTCAGCCCGACCTCGACGACAAGCCCGCCGATCAACGTTGCGAGCATCTCGCGCAGCAGCGGCCAGCTCGGCGCGTCAGGCTCGGGTCGTGACTCCAAAGCCGCGATTGCGGTGGGAAGGAGGAACTGCAGCGTCGTGGTCTCGGCGCCGACCACGGTCGGTTGCTCCGGCAGCGGCATCCAAAAGCCTCCGAGGTGCGCGGCGCCGTAGACGATCTCGACCACGGCGAAGGGCGTCGCGCTCTCGAGCGTGAACCGCGTCGGAGTGGGGAACAGCAGCGCGCCCCGGACCAGCTCGTCGGCACCGTCGATCCGCAGTTCGCCCTCGGCGACCAGCAGCACGCCGAGGCCCGGCCCCTCGTGGACCACCTCGGCCCGGCCGGGCGAGTGCTGCACGCGCGCAAGGGAGAAGGCGGAGTCGCGGGCCGCGTCGCCCGCGATCCGCATCCCGTCCGCTCGCGATTCCTCCCAGCCGAGCGTGCGCATCCAGGCCGCCGCCGCGTCACCGGTCAGCTGCACTGCGGGAGCGACTCGCGCGGGCATCCAGTCGTCGAAGGGTTGCACCGGTGCTCCAGACGGGAGAGTAAGGCCCCTGTAGTGGGGCCGCTCCACCAGCATCGCGACCCGTGGCGCGTAGGAGAAGCCCCCAGGCACAATTCTTGCCGAGGGCGAAAGAGTGGGGACCGCGTCTCGGGAAGCATCTCCTCGACGCCCCCGTTGCACCCCAGGGTGGCGGATTCGCCACCCTGCCCCCAAGGAAGGACCCCCATGACCCTGGTCGTCACTGGAGCCACCGGCCATCTCGGCCGCCTCGCTATCGAACACCTGCTCGCCCGCGGGACTGCCGCCTCCGACATCCTCGCCACCGGGCGAGACACCGCGAAACTCGAAGCCCTCGGCCTCGGCGTCCGGACCGCCGTGGCCGACTTCGAGAACCCCGCCTCGCTCGACGCCGCCTTTGCGGGAGCCGAGGCCATCCTCCTCGTCTCGGGTTCGGAGGTGGGCAAGCGCGTCGCGCAGCACACCGCCGCGATCGAGGCAGCGGCCCGCGCCGGCGCCCGCCTCGTCTACACGAGTGCCCCGAAGGCGACCACCAGCCCGCTGATCCTGGCTCCTGAGCACAAGGCGACGGAGGAGGCGATCGCCGCGGCGGGACTCCCCGCCGTCATCCTGCGTAACGGCTGGTACAACGAGAACTACGCGCAGACCGTCAGCGAACTCGCCACCACCGGCACGACCCTCTCGAGCGCCGGCGAAGGCCGCGTCGCGAGTGCCGCACGGAGCGACTACGCCGAGGCCGCGGCGGTCGCCCTGACCGACGCCTCCCTGGTCGGCACCGTGCACGAGCTCTCGGGAGACACCGCCTGGACCTTCGATGAGCTGGCCGCCCTCGTCGCCGAGGTCGCCGGCCGCGACGCCTCAATCCGCCACGTCTCCGCAGACGAGCATGCGCGCATCCTCGCTGAGGCCGGTGTCCCGGAGGGCGGAGTCGGCTTCGTCGTCGGACTCGACGCGAACATCGCCGACGGCCTCCTCGGCGAGACCGACGGCTCCCTCGCCCGCCTGATCGGCCACCCCACCACGGGGATCCGCGCCTTCGTCGAGCAGCAGCTCGCCCGCTAACGCGCCGCGCGCTTGATGCCGTGGTGCACGCTCACTGTCCCGATCCAGCGTGCACCGCGGCATCAAGCGTGCTTACTCGGCCGCGAGCGCCCGCGGCACCGGGGTGCGCAGCGAGTGCAGCGTCGGCAGGAGCGTCGCCGCCAGCACGAGCACCAGCCCGAAGCCGAACACCGCACCCGGCTCGGCGACTGGGATCGACGGCAGCACGACGATCCCGCGCCCCAGAGAGATGGCACACGCGGCCGTCGTCGTAGCGACGGCGACCACACCAGTCCCCAGCAGAAGTGCCGTCACCGCGTGGACCGCGGCTTCCCCGATCGAGGAGGCGATGATCGTCCCGTCCGTCGCTCCCGCTGCACGCAGGAGCGCGTTGCGGCGGTAGCGGTCGCGCCCGGCGACGAGGACGACGACGGCCGAGCCGAGGAGGGAGAGCGCAATCGGCGGGCCGATCAAGAGACTGAGGTTCACGAGGATGCTGCCGGAATCGCCGGTGAAGTAGTCCATCGTGAGCTCGTGGGTGATGCTGATCGTGTTCGTCGCGGTCTCGATCGCGGCGAAGAATCCGCCGATCAGCGCGACCGAGATCATCAGCGGAGTCACGGCCGCCGTCGAGAGCCCCATGTCGTGCCGGGCGTTGTGCCGCGCGAGATACCACGCCGGCGAGAGGCGCGCCGGCAGGAGGGCCGTCCAGAGTCGCACCGTCGCGGGGAAGAGCAGCGGACCCAGCGCAGCCGCGACCAGAACGAGGATCGAGGAGAGTCCGATGCTCGTACCGATGATCTTCGACAGGTCCTGCGTCCCCATCGACTGAACCATCAGAGCGACCACGCCGAGCAGCGCGACGACCACAAGCCAGCGCCGCCACGTCATCCGGGCGGGAGGAGTCGTCGACTCGCGCAACGCGGTCAGCGGTTCCGTCCGGGAGGCGCGGCGAGCGGCGGGGATGCTCGACGCGAGCACGAGCACCGTGACGACGAGAACGTCGGCAATCGCGCTCGCCGGGCCGAAGCGCATCGAGAACGTCATCGTGCTGGTCGAGCTGAGCATCGCGTCGAGCAGCCCAGGCACGACCTGCGTCGCGAGCGCCGCCCCGAGCACCGAGCCGGCGAGCGCCACGACCACCGACTGGCCGAGGATCACGTTCCGCACCGCGCGAGGCTGCACTCCGGCGAGGCGCCACGCGGCGAACTCTTGTCGGCGGAGGTCGATGGCGAGCTTGCTCACCGCTCCAACCACGAGCATCGACGTGGAGACGGACCCGACCAGGGTGGTCATGGCCATGCTCACCATCGCGCCGGAGGAACTCGACAGGGTCGTCGCGGTCTCCATCATGCTGATCCCGAAGGCGAGCACCAGCGCCGCACCCACGATCGTCACGAACGGCCCGAGCCTGCTCGCCACATCCGTGCGCAGGTCGGCCAGGATGAGGCGGATCACGCGTCTGCCCTCGTCGCGTCGGCGTTCGTCGCCGCGTCCAGCGCAGCGAGGATCTGCGGGCGTGTCGGCGAGGCGAGCTCGGCGTGGATCCGCCCGTCTTTCAGTACGAGGACGCGGTCGGCGAGGGTTGCCGCGTCGAGATCGTGCGTCACCATCACCACCGAACGGTCGCCGGATGCCAGCGAGCGCAGCAGTGCGAGCACCAGGGCCCCAGACGCTCCGTCGAGGGAGCCGGTCGGCTCGTCCGCGAACACGACCGCCGGATTCGCCGCCAGCGCCCGCGCGATCGCCACCCGCTGCTGCTGGCCGCCCGACAGATGGCCCGGCGCGTGCTGGGCCCGGTCGCTCAGCCCCACGGCCGCGAGTGCCTTGTCGGCCTGCGCTGTCGCGTCCTTCTGCCGTGCGAGGCGGCCAGCGAGCGCCACGTTCTCTCGGGCGGTGAGCGAGGGAACCAGGTTGAACCGTTGGAACACGAAGCCGACCGTCTTGCGCCTGAAGAGGGCGAGCGCGGCGCCGTTGAGGGTGCCGACAGCGGTGCCCGCGATTCTGACGCGCCCCGAGGTCGGCGCCTCCAGCGAGGAGAGGCAGTAGAGCAGCGTCGACTTGCCGGATCCGCTCGGCCCGACGATTGCCACGAACTCGCCACGGTGCACCCGGAGCGACACGTCAGTGAGGACATCGACGCTCGGCGCTCCGCGACTGGCGCGAAACGATTTCGTGATGCCCACCGCCTCGACGAGTGGTTCGGTCGTGCGGGGTGCGTTCTGCTGATGATCTGCCATGCCACGAGTCGACCAGCTCGGCCGCGGCGGGTCGATCGTGCGCACTCCCGTCCCGAGGTGGTGCTAGCACTACCCCTCTTCTCTCTGGCGCACCCGGGCGCTCGGCCCGTCCGGCTCCTACTGTGGGCGCCATGCCCTCCACCGCACCCCCGTCGCCTGCCCAGGAGTCTCGCGGTACCGCGGCGAACGGCTGGCGCGCCCTACTGCGCCCCGGCTTCCTCTTCTCCTCCTGGCCCTGGCGCGCCCTGCCCTACGCGCTGAGCAGCGTCGCGATCATGGCCATCGTCCTCCCGCTTGTGATCGTTACCGTCCTGATCGTTCCCGTGTGGGCCGTGCCGTTCGCCGCCCTCGAGCGGCGGCGGGCGCGCCTCGTCGGTCAGCCGCGCCTCCCGTCCGGGCATGCGCCGATCCCGCGGGAGCAGTGGTACCGCTGGCTGCCCATCCGGTACGTCGAGGCGGCGACCTGGCGGGACACCGCGTACGTCATGATCGCGATCGTCTTCGGGATCCTGCACGCGACGGTGCTCGGGTTCAACGTCGTGATCGTTGGGACGATCGCGTTCATTCCTAGCACTCTCGAGCACTACTACCGGCACGACAACGGTTACTACTCTGAGCACCCGCCGACGCTGCCTCTCCCCGGGCACACCTTCAACCTCACCGACCCGTCCACCCTCGTGCTGGCCCTGGTCGTCGTGGTTCTCATCGAACTCGTCACCGTCTACCTCGGCACGCTCCTCGCGCTCGGCCAGGGCGCGCTGGTGCGGGTTCTGCTCTCTGCGCGGCCGGAGGAACTGGAGGCGCAGGTGCGCGACCTCACGTCGTCCCGCGCCACGCTGGTCACCTCCTTCGACGCCGAGCGGCACAGCATCGAGCGGAACCTGCACGACGGAGTGCAGCAGCGCCTGGTCAGTGCCGCTCTTCTGGTTGGCACCGCCGAGCTGGACGTGGACGACCTCACCGCCACCGACGCCGAAACGACCAGGCTGCGCGCGACCCTGGCCGCCGCGCACGACGCCGTCGAGGGCGCCCTCGTCGACCTGCGGAACACCGTCCGCGGGATCCACCCCGCCGTGCTCACCGACCACGGGCTGGTCGCGGCGGTACGCGAACTCGCCGCCCGCCTCCCAATCCCGGTGGACCTGCGCGCGACCGCGACCGCGCGCCTGGACCCCGGAGTGGAGGCGTGCGCCTACTTCGTCGCGAGCGAGGCGCTGACCAATGTCGTGCGGCACGCCTCCGCGACGACCGTCGACATCGGGATCCAGGTGGTCGATGGCCGGCTGACGCTGACGGTCGAAGACGACGGGACCGGTGGGGCCGACGCCTCCCGCGGCTCGGGCCTCGCCGGCTTGCAGCAGCGGGCGGCCATCGTCGGCGGACGGCTCGAGGTCTCGAGCCCGGCGGGGGGACCGACGCGCCTTGTCCTCACGGTTCCGGATTAGCGTCCCCGCCGCCCGCGCCAATCGCCAGCGGATGACGAGCGAAAACTGAGGCACGATCCGACCAGCACCTGGCATGGCCGCCACATCGCCTTTGTCGTGATCCTGGCGACTGTCGGAATCTGGCTGAATCCGGGGAGTCGGATGACGGTCACGACAACAACAACTGTCAGATTGATGGACTGAGACTAGGCCGTCACACCAACGTCGAGCATAGGTCAAGTAGTGTGCGCTCATCCACTCACCATCGCGAGGAAGGGCAGATCATGACCTCCGCAATAGAATTCAGCCACTTCACGAAGGCGTTCGGCAAACGGCTCGCTGTGGATGACCTCAGCTTCTCGGTCCCGCAGGGAACTGTCGTTGGACTGCTTGGCCCGAATGGCGCGGGCAAAAGCACAGCCCTTCGGGGGCTCGTGGGGCTCTTGCGCGGTGATTCGGGTCAGGCTCGGATCGGTGGTCGCTCCTTCGGTGAGTTAAGTGATCCAGCGCGAGTTGTCGGGGTGCACCTTGATGGTCTCGGATTCGAGAACGGAATAACGGGGCGTCGCCACCTTGCGATCGTCTGCCTCGCGGTTGGTGTGTCCCTCGAGAGGGTCGACGAACTTCTCGAAACTGTCGGCCTTGCCGACAGCGGCCGGGCTGCCGTACGCGGGTATTCGACCGGGATGCGTCAGCGCCTCGGGCTCGCCACGGCACTGGCCGGGGACCCGGAGATCCTCGTCCTTGACGAGCCCGCGAATGGGCTCGATCCGGAAGGCATCCGCTGGTTGAGACAACTTATCCGAGCCGAAGCGGATCGCGGCCGGACGGTCCTTGTCTCGAGTCACCAGCTGGCCGAACTCGAGCATACGGTCGATGAAGTCGTTGTCATGCGGCGGCGCCTTCTGTTTCACGGTCCGCTGGATCAGCTCACCCGGTCAGGTTCTCAGAGTTTGGAAGACGGCTACTTCACTCTTGTCGACCAGGCGGCAGGGCGATGAGCGGCGTCATGAGGTTGGTCCGCTCCGAGATCCTTCGCGCCCGAAGCGGTTCCTCGTTTCCGCTGCTGCTGAGTTACGCGGTGATAGTACCAGGATTCACCCTCGGTCAGACGGGCATTCTTCACTCGCTCGCCTCACTCGACGACGGCGCAGCGACCCGACTCGTTTTCGCTTGTGTCGCGTGCGCGGCCCTCGGTGCCTGCTTTTATGGTTCTTACGCATACACCCGGGAGACCTACTATCATTCTCTAGAACGGACACTTTTGCTGGGAAATCGCGATGCAATCCTGATCGGGAAGTCAGTCGCCGGCGCCGCCTCCGGAGCGATCTTCGGAGTCGTCGCGATCCTCTGCTGGACTCCCATTACCATCGCTGTTCTGGCGGCTTCGGGGCATGGACTGGTCGTTGACGCGACAGTAGCTGTCGCCGCCGTAGGAACCATTCTCTCTTGTGCCCTGAGCGGTGTGATTGGAGTTGCTGTTGGATACGTCATCCGTAACTACTATTTGGGAATACCGGTAATACTCATCCTGCCTCCGCTCATCGCCGTGCCGATGCTCACCCACCTGCGGGAGATCGAGCGCTTTCTGCCGGCCGGAGCACTTGCGGGATCGACAGTTGCACCTCTCGACGGACTGCTTCCTGCACCGCTAGCGCTACTCGTTCTCCTCGCTTGGTCCATTCTGAGCGTCGCGGGAGCGCGGGCTGTCGAACGTCGGCGGCGGCGATGAACGGGAAGGGAAAGGTCGAGATCGTTCGTGCCACCTCGGCCGAATTCCGGCGGCTCACTCTCAGCCCGATGCTCGTCTACTGCCTCATCTGCGCGTTCCTGCCCGCGCTGCCGCTCCTGACTGCGCTGGCACAGCTCGACGGCGACGTGACCGCGTCGCAGTCGACTGCGCTCGGCCAGACAATGGCGAGTGCCCTCCTGCAGGGCTCGGCATTCGGAGCAGCCGCGTTTGGTGCGCTGCGCACGGCATCCGCATTCGACAGCGGAGTTCTCGCCCGCGACGTCCTTCTCTCCGGCACGCGACCCGCGTTGGTCGCACGTTTCGTGGCCGCCGCGACGAGCGGCGCTGTACTTGCGGCCCTGGTGGTCATCATCGGCGCCGGGATGAGTGCACTCTGCTCGACCGGACACGTGCTCCCCACCGCGGGTTGGATAGTAGCCGCGCCACTAGTCGGCTGTTGGGGTGGAATCTGGGGCGGCTTATGCGGAACAATCGTGCGACTACCGCTCTTCGTATTGTTTGCGGCGCTCGGCCCCCTGAGTATCACAACGCTCGTCACAGAGAGCGGCATTCGTGAGGCTATGCCACTCGCGATCCTCGAGACCACCGCAACGCCGACCATAGTGTCGGCTTGTGCTGGTATCGCCTGGTTACTACTCTTACTGGCCATCGCTTATATTTCGGGACGCCGTCGCCCATTACTGTGAAACCGGCCGTGCCCGCCGCGCCGATGAGGGCGCCAGCCAGGGCGAGACCCAGCGTCCCGCGCTAGCGTTCCCGACCGTGCGCATCATCCTGGCCGAGGACACGGTGCTTCTCCGTGACGGGCTCACCTCCGTGCTGGAGCGCTTCGGGCACGTCGTGACGGCGGTGGCCGATGCGCCCGCGCTTGAGGCCGCCGTCGAGGCGGCCCTCGCCTCGAGCGCCGGAGTCGACGTCGTCATCACCGACATCCGCATGCCGCCGCACCGGCGCAACGACGGACTCGATGCCGCCCTCGCCCTCCGCTCCCGGCACCCCGGCCTACCCGTGCTCGTCCTGTCGCAGTACATTGCCGGCGCCTATGCCCGCGAGTTGCTCGCCGACGGCGTCGGCGGCGTGGGCTATCTCCTGAAGGATCGGGTCGGCCGCGTCTCCGACTTCCTGTCGTCGCTGGCCGTCGTCAGCGCGGGAGGCACCGTGATCGATCCGGAGGTCGTCCAGCAGGTCCTCGACCGCAACGGCCCCGGTTCACCGCTGACCGGTCTCACGGCCCGCGAAAGGGAGGTGCTCGAGCGGATGGCGACCGGCATGTCGAATGCCGACATCGCGCGCGTCCTCGTCGTCTCGGAGGCCGCAGTCGCCAAGCACATCGGCAGCATCTTCGCCAAGCTCGGCCTCTCCGCCGAGGATCCCGGTCACCGCCGCGTCCGCGCGGTCCTCGCCTTCCTGGCTGCGGACGCTCGCTAGGAGCCGCGGCGCACGTCCGATGTCTACCGCGGGCGTGTGTCGCAGCGTCGAGCGTGCGTGGCAGCCGTCACGAGGCGCCCGCCCCGTCAGGGATCGACGATGAGCGACTCGGATGCTGGCGTCGGCTCGATCGTCATCCCCGGCATTTCGGCGAGGACAGCGCGCATCGTCGTCGTCGCGAGCACCGGGCCGAGCGGATGCTCTCCGGCAGCCCCGAAGACGTACAGGCAGCAGCCCGAGCCGAATCGGGAGCGCGAGCGGATCCCGTCGAATCCGGCCGCGGCGATCGCGGTCGCCCACGTCTGAGTGAGCCCGTAGTCGGCTCGGGGTGCCGAGACGTCGCCCGGCACGATCCCGAACACACTGGCACTCTCGGCGGTGAAGTCGGCGAATCCGCTCCGTGGGATCTCGAGCGAGCTGACCCGACGACCCGACACGACCGTTGCGGGAATCGTTGAGGCCGCCGCGAGGACGCCGCCCAGCGACTCGCGGGCGGCGGTCTCCCGCGACGACGCCAGATTCAGCGTGCCCCGGGGCGCGGCAAGATCGAATCGCCCCTGCGAACTCGAGAACCACCACGGATTGAGGGACTTCAGGTGCGCCCGGTGCAGCCGCTGTCCGCCCCGGTGCTCACGGAGTGGGAAACGGGCCAGGTCGATCCCCGGATCAGGGGGACGGAGCGTGCTCTCAGACCTCCCCACGAGGTCCCCTGCGCCACGAAGCAGCGTCGTCTGCGGCCAGGTCCATCAGGTCCTCGATCTCGTCCGCCCGGCGGGAGTCAAGCACATCGAGGGCAGTGCGGCCCTCGAACTGAGCGAGCGGGGTGGTGAGCCAATAGGCGACCGTCCAGCTGTTCTCTCCGGTCGCCAAGAGGGTCTGCAGGAGTGCCGCGAGCCGCGGCCGCACCTCGCCCGTGGGCTGGAACTGGAAGGCGGGGAACAGGAGCTTCCCGTCTGAGGTCTCGACACGGAGGAGTCGATGGCCCGCGACCCGCTCCGTGACGGCCTGGCGTGAGATGCCGCCGAGCAGAGTCCGGACGCGATCACTGCTGTAAAACGGGCCGAGCTGCGCGTTCAGCCGGTTCGCTTCGCGCACCCCCGCGAGAGCGGAGGCCGTGGTCGCCTCGAGAGCGTCTTGGGAGAAGTCGGTAATGGTGTGGGAGTCGAGGAGTTCATCGACAGATCTGCTGAATCGGTCGAGGAGCACTTCCCGATAGCGATCGGATGCGGCGTTCATCTGTCCTCCTTCTTTTCCCGAGGTTACCTTATCGTCAAGCTTCGTCAAGCCCGGGCGCGTATCGCCTCAGGCTGTGACGGGGAGCCGTCGCACTACCGCCCGCACGCGTCCGCTCACGAATGCCTCCAGCGGCCCGCGCCGGCCCGTCCGCAGGAGGAACGCTCCGATCGCCAGCGCCGCCAGCGTGTGCACCGCGAGCCCGCCCGGCCCGATCGCCAGCCACTCCGCTTTCGACAGCATCGAGAGGGCGAACAACGCGTAGAAGCCGAGGAAGTGCCCGAGGTAGAGGGTGAGCGGAGCGGATCCCGCGCGGGCGATCACGCGCACCGGCAGAGGAAGCGAACCGCGCTGGAGTGTCAGGACCAGCACGGCGAGGATGACCAGCGCCGTTCCCGCCGTCCGCAGCACGTCGGCCGTCGTCCCCGTGTGGGGTGTCGCGTTGAGGATGGCGAGCCAGCCGGAGCCGAGCGGCGTCCCGAAGCCCTGGCCGATCACTATCTCCCGGGCAGCGTCGCCCGTCATTCCCTGCGCCTCGAGCGCGCTCACCACGGCCGGGCGGCTCAGGATGTCGCTCGCGAACCCGGCAATCGCCATGACGGCTCCCGGAATCAGGATCGCCAGGGCCGGGAGCCGCCGTCCCGCGATCAGCACCCGGCCGGCGCACACGCCGATCAGCAAGTAGGTGATCCAGGTGATGGCCGGGTAAAAGCCCGTGAAGAAGATCGTCTGGAGAAAGTCGTGCGGATTCTCGAACGACGGCGACGGGATCTGACCGCTCGGTGAGGTGGTCCGCGCCCAGAGGATGAGGTGTGGCCCAGCGGCCGTCAGCGCCGCGGCCCCGAGCGCGAGGACCCAGGTCGGCAGCCAGAGTACGAACGCCACCACGATCAGGGCGACCCCGTAGTAGGCGAGGACCATCACGATCACGAGCGTGACGGCTCCTAAGATCAGCCCGATCACCGCGATAATCAGCCCGCGCACCGCGACCGACACGCACGCGGCCACCGGCCGGCCCGCCTTCACCAGGCTTCGCGTCGAGATCGCCACGCTCACGCCGCCCAGCACGGCGAACATTGTGGAGGGGAAGCCCGTGACGATCTGCTGAATCAGTCCCGGGTGCTTAGTCATCATCAGATGTTCGGCGAACATCCCGATCAGAGCGAGGAACCGGGCTACGTCGAGCGCGACGATCCGGTCGGGCCGCCAGGGGGTGGGGGAGGGTTTGACCAGGGCGGCCAAGCGGGTCGCGAGCGACATGGGTGAGTTCCTTTCGACAAGGACCCATCCTCTGCGTCGGCGGCCTCCACCCGCGTCGGCCGGCGGGCTCGCCGAGATCGACCCGGAGGAGGAGTCCGGCGAGCCCGCGGTCGCATGCTGGCGCGTCCCGCCACGCAGCTACGACCGCCTCTTCGCTCCGACACGCCCGATCGCCGCCGGCCAGGTCTCTTCCGCGCTCTCCCGGCTCACCCGCGACGAGGTGAACTCCCTGCTCTGACGCCGGAGGAGCAAACGGCCGTGCGGGTGCTCACGCGGCTCACGTTCGACTGCCTTCGCGCACACAAGATCGACGTCCCCGACCTCATGTCCTCCGGCGGCTGGAACGACGTCCCGCCCGATTTCGACTGGAAGGAGTACAGAAGTGTGCGGACGGTGACGACCAGCGATTGCCGCCACCAGCGATCACAGTGACGACCTGAGGTGTCACGGGGATGTCGCTTCCCGCCACCTGCTTGCACTCCTCAGGTAATTCCCTCCGTCGGTCGTGACAGTGGTGCGGTCGGCGATGACCGAATCGACGTGCGCTCCGCTTGAGGGGGTCGCTCGGGACCTGGATTCGCACGCTCCTCTTCTCCCGACCACGAAGGAACGACCATGACCTCCCTCCTCCGCGGAGTCGCCCTGCTCTCAGCGACGGCGCTCGCCGCGGTCCTGCTCGCCGGCTGCACCTCCGCCGCCCCGCCCGTCCCCATGACCAAGGAGCGGGCGCTCTCCCTGCGCGACGCCGCCGAGCAGAGATCAGCGAAATGGGATGACGAGTACACCGCCTGCCTCGCCCGCAGCGGCGTCGTCGATAACGGACCTGCCGTGCACGACGACGACCCGCGCCTCGGCGAGGTCTCGATCGCGTGCGGGAGCGAGCTCGGCGCGGAGCCCACCTACACGGCCGAGGAGGATGCCGCGGTCCGCGTGCTCAACCAGCTCACGATCGACTGCCTGCGTAGGAACGGTGCGACCGTCCCCGACCTGACCGCCTCGGGCGACTGGCCTGATCTCCCGGACGACATCGACGACTCCCAACTCGACGCCTGCGAGGACGGCGGCGACCAGTGATCCGCACCCGCAACGCTGTCCTGACCGGTGCCCTCGTCCTCGCGGCATCGATTGTGTTCCCAACGAAGGATGAACGTCGCCGGCGCCCCGAGATCACGCGGATCTCGAGGCCCCACATCGAATCCATCCTGAATTAGGAACGGCTCTGCCCTCGGGCTGTTCATTACCGAGGTCAGATGCCGCGAAAAGACCTAAAAAGCCGCCGCTGACCGCATCCAGCCTCGGTTACGAACAGGTCCCGAGCCCAGGAGGAGCGGAGACGGGCAGCCCGGGAGCTTCTCCATGCAGACGGCCGTGCCCAGCCGTCTTCATAAGCAGGATCCTGCACAGCCATCCTGCGGTAGCCGTGGCTCCCCTCCCGGGCGGAACTCCGGGCCCTCGCAGTGCCTATTAGCCGGGCTTCGCCGTCGGTGCCGGTGTGCACACGCGCGCCGAGACCGACATCCCGTCGCTCCATCCGATGATGCAGCCGGCTCCGCCCATCACGGGCACCACGATGCACGGGAGGGTGACCAGTCCCCGGGCATCGGTCGTCGCCGAGCAGGTGGTCGAGCCGGTGACGAAGGTGTAGCCGCCGGCGAGAGTAACGGTGATGAGCGCGCCTTGGACGGGAGTGCACCCGTCAGACAAGCGGCGGAGCTGTACCCGCGGGACGTCGTACAGGCGGTGCCGCGGTACTCCGCCTGCGTGAAGGCCAGCAGGGGCTGGCTTGACGAGGCGATGGCAGGCGCGAAGGTGATTTTTGAGATCACCGGGGTGGTCCACACCGCCGGTGTCAAGGTCGTGTCCTTGGGATGACGGTCCCCGGCGGTGACGTGTAGGCGGACGAGGGCAGGGGAGATTCGGGTGAGTGGGTAAGCACGGGTTTCTTCGCCTTCTGGGTACAGAAATTGCAACAAAGTTTCGCCAGCTTAGGCCCGCGAGCCATGCGGACACGAGTGACAGTGTTCTGCAAAAGGCGACAACTGCGGCCGGGATGTGCCCGGAGGGCTGTCATCTCGCGACTGACGACCGCTTCAACCGCTGTATTTCGCGGGATCAACTTCTGAAAATGGCCATACAGAGATTCACACCGAGTCTGTTTACCATAAATATATGGTTCTCCTCGCGGAGGGAAAAGGATCCCGCGTGAGGCCATCTGCCCGGCGGCGGTCGGCACGAGCGCTGTGCCGGGATGGGGCTGCCGTTAAAGAACGTGGAGTCAAGCGGCAGCGTGACGATCTCGAGCCCTCGTCTCGTGAACACACCCCAGAGACGGAGGAGGTCGGAGCCAGGGCTCCGACCTCCTCCGTCCTTCCGAGAGGCGGCGCAGTTGCCGTCACCCGGAGAAACGCCTGGCGAGTGTCTCGCAGTCGATGCGGTGCGCCTCGATCAGGCTGGGCGACCGCGTTGTGCAGCCACTCGTCACCTCGCTCAGCCGCAGGTGACAGTCGGTGCCGTCACCCCCAACTCGTCGCTGACCTGATTGTCCGTTACTCCGTTGTGGGAGAACTTCATCTGGAGCTGAATGCTGGTTACTCCTGCCGGGACGGTGTAGCTGGCGGTCCTCTGCGTGTACACGGTGAACGGATTGTTGGAGGGAGAGTTCGGAGTGCTTCCGTCCTGACTCGTGCTGGAGATCAGCTCGCTGAGCGAATTGTTCGCGAGGACTCCGAACGAGTAGATGGCCGCCGTCGGAGCCTGGTTCCCGCCCGTACCGCGGGATGCCGCCGCGGAGAAGCTGAAGGTCAGGACCTGTCCTGGTGTGACCGTGATGTTTGTGGTGAAGGTCGATCCGGCATTACCCGTGTTCGTCGCGGGTTCGATGTAGTCGAACCATTCGTTGCCCTTCGATCCGTTGCGGGTCGGCGCTCCGGTTCCAGCTTGAATGTTGCCCTGGGTCGAGGAGAGGGCCCATGCCGAGGCGGGCGGCACGGTGGGGCACGCCACTGGGTTCGACGCTGCGGCGGCGGGGGTGGCCATCGCGACGGCGACGACGGGGACGGTCCAGGCGGCGCCCTTCACGATCGTGCGGCGGTGGAGGCCGTCTTCGGAGGGGATGGTCCAGTCGGATGTCGTGACGATGAGGTCGCGGGTCTTCTTGGTCATGGATGCTCAACTTTCGGTAATTGTCTATCTGACTGCCGAAAGTGTCTGCCGGGCCGGTCTCGAGTGGGGCCGGGATCCCGATCCTGTTCGCGTCGAAGTCGAAGTGGGTTCGCGTTGGCGTACCTGGCTTATTAGCCGAAAAGTGCCCCGAGACTTCCAAAAATGTCATAAAATACGCGAATGGACTGTGGATGCCAGGTGGTGCTCTGCCTGGTCTCATTGTGAAAGAGGTCCCAGCGGCGTTGAAAACGGACCCCTGAACGCCACCGAGGGCGCTACAGGCCCTAGCTCTGGCGGAGGTCGCGATGATCGCGTGGTGATGGAGGCCGTCGTTAGGGCGGATGGTCCAGTTGGAAGAGACGCTGAAAGCGAAGGCGTTGATCGTCTTCGTGCGCGTTCTCGAGCCTTCGCTGTAGCGAGTACGAGTTGTAACGTTTCATCGCCGCTGGTCTTCCTTTGCAGGTAGTTGCCGAAATAGCGCCAACACGGCCGGAATATGCATGTCTGGCGACGCCCAGTCGAACCAACCGAGCCGGCCGCCCTGATCCGGGTCGCAGTGAGTGTGTCCAACGACGCGGCAAATGTGCCGTTGCACGCCCTGTCCGGGCACCTCGTCGGTTAGTTCGTGGCCGACGGGTTTCTTTTGGGGGTGATCATTCCGAGTCCTGTTGTAGCCTCGGTTTTCAAAATGGCGTGGCTCGCCGTTCCCCGTGTCGAGGAACCCGGACTCTTGGAGCGCTTTCGCGTCGTGGACGCTGTCGGGCAGCGGATCGGAGACCCAGGCCAGTTGACCACCGAGAGTGCGCGCGACCTGCACGATGACGCCGGTTCTCTTGTGTTTCCCGGAGTACAGTTCTGGGCGGTTCTGCCAGGACCAGCAGATGTACTGGCCGTTCGAGTCGAAATCATAAACAGCCGGGACCCAGTCGGCCAGCGCGGCCGTTAGCGCAGGAACGAACGCCGCGATGATGCGGGAAATTGTCGCTTGTGAAGCACCAAACATTTCCGCTAACTCGTGCTGAACATGATTGCGCCGAAGATAAGCGAGAGTTATTGCGACGGATCGGAAGAAGCTCAGGGCTGACTTCCGTTCCGTCGTTCGTTTCCGGCTCGAGACGTGCGGCGCGACCAGCGCACACAGTTTCGTTATTTCCGTCGTCGTGAAACCTGTCGTATGGTACATCCGTGGCGGTTTTCTTTGGTGGACTAATCCTCCAAGAAGAACCGCCATTTTTAGTTATGCCGCGCGCATCGACCGTCTACTAATCAACCGTCCTGAATAAACCTCAAGGAACAGAAATAGCCTTACATCGCCAACTCACCGTGGCGACCGGATGCTAAGTCAATCTCCTCGATCCGCCTTCGTGCTGGCAGCAGAGGGACGAACGAGAACACGAATGGGTTTATCCGCGAGTCCTACCCGAAAGGGTTCGATTTCACCGCGATCACCGAAAAGGAATTTGCCAAGACGCGGGAACTCCCGAACGTCCACTTGTGACAGTCACTTGCATTTTGGAGCCCGCTCACTAATCTCAAAGACTTGATCAGTAGCACGCTAGCTACATGCAGCCGCGGCAGGGTAAGACTTGTACGCGTGGGACGCGAGGACCTCCTGGCCAGAATCGAAGCCGTGGCAGCTCCACCCTGAACCGGGAGGTCCTCATCTCGTTTTGCCGACGACGGCGAGACGTCACACATCAACAAACCAGCCTATATGGTACAGCTAGAAAGCTGCCGCGGCCGGCCAGGGCGAGATCAGAGACGACGAGCTCACCGGGTGCGCGCCGATATACAGATAAGGCGCACCCGCGAGAGGCTTTAGGAGCAGGTCAGTGTCGGCATCTTGATCCAGACATCGTGGTTCGCGTCTTGCGTGCTCGCCAGCTGT
Organism: Rathayibacter iranicus NCPPB 2253 = VKM Ac-1602; assembly: GCF_003149025.1. Lineage (GTDB taxonomy): Bacteria > Actinomycetota > Actinomycetes > Actinomycetales > Microbacteriaceae > Rathayibacter > Rathayibacter iranicus. The sequence goes on along the minus strand of NZ_QGDV01000007.1, from coordinate 130,025 downwards.
GAAAGACGGACCGTGTAACGGAATGTGTAGGTGCCGTCAGTCGTCGGCGTGAACGTCTTCGACGCGGAGACCCGAGCCTTCGTGTTGGGGTCGATGAATGAAGCACCCCCTCCGTAGTTGCCGTCTGTCGATGCCGTGTAAACCTGATTTCCGCCGATTGTAACGTCGTAGGCGGCGTAGTTGGCAGTATTCCTAGCGCCACTTGCGTAAGCCGACCAGTTGAAGGTATAGCTATGGCCGGCAACGCCCTTGAAGGAGAACTCAATGTAGTAGCTGAAGGAATCTGCTTTTGTCGAATCCTTCGTGTTTTGCCACTCAGTGCCGTCGGTCGACCACTCATAGACTCCCGGGCCAGTTGAGGTACCACTAGTGACTGGCTTCGTCCACCCGGAAGAGGCCGGCACGGTGGGGCAGACAAATGCTTCCGACGCGGCAGCAGCCGGCGTAGCCATCGCAACGGCCACAACCGGAACGGTCCAGGCTGCGCCCTTCACGATCGTGCGGCGGTGAACGCCGTCGGCGGAGGGAACGGTCCAGTCGGACGAAGCGACGATGACGTCGCGGGTCTTCTTCGGCATGTGATGCTCGAACTTTCTATCGGTGTGTACGGACAAGAGGCAGTGTTGCCAGTGCTCCCCGCCCGAAGCACTCTCAGGCCCGAATATCGGCCGGAAAGCGCTGGCGCGTCTGCCGCTATGGGTCGAAAGGACTGCCAGGCCGCGAAAACGTGACCCCCAAGCAGGCCCGGCCGCCCGGCCGCGTTCGGATCGACGTCGCCACGACTTCGCGTTGGCGTCCACCCCCTGCATCCCTCGCCACGATGGGGCGTGATCGAGGTGGCGCGCGGCCGATCGGGCGTCCTGAGGACAGGGGTACCGAGTGCTGCGTAATCCAGGAGAGGCCGAGTCGGTTGACCGTCGCGTTGCCGTGCAGGGGGAGCCCGCGATGCAGTGGATGGCGGGCCTCGGCTATGACGTGACGAGTGAGTCGCCGCGGATGCGGGCGGGCGGCGACGTCATCCGGGGCCGCACTTTCGCGGTCGCGCGGCTCTGGCACGACGCCTCCGCTCTCACCCGGCGAGCCGGCGGCGGTGGGAGTGCGATCAGTTTGGTTGTGGAGGGGCGGATCCGGGTTACGCGAGTAGCGACGTCGATCGAGGTGGGCAAGGGGGAGGGCTTTATCGACACGCTCGACGGGGCGACGACGGTCGAGGTCGAGAACTCGGTCGGCTCGATCGAGTTGCGGGTGAGCGAATCCTTCTCTCGGCGCTACGGCGTCTCGGTGGCCGACGGGTTGCACTGGCTCGGTCCCGACCTCGACTCCCTCCCGTGGCTGCTCTCTCTCGCGAATGCGACGCTCGCTTCCCGTGGGGAGCGCCGCGACACGACCTGGTCCTTCACCCGCGCGGCGCTCGAGAACCTGGTCGCCGCGGTGCTGGTCGAGGCGAACGAGCCGCCGTCCGACTCGATCGTGGACCGCGCGCTCGAGGAGATCCGCCGCTCCTGCACCGACCCCTCCTTCGATGTCGCAGCCCTCGCGGCAACCCAGCGGATGACGCCGCGCTGGCTCCAGGTTGCCTTCGCCGAACGGGCGCTCACTCCGCGGCAAGCCATCCGCCGTGAGCGGACCCGTGTTGCCCGCCAGATCCTCGAGACGCACCGGGGACTGGGAATAGACGACGTCGCGCGTCGCGCCGGCTTCCCCTCTTCGCGCGCATTGCGAGATGCATTCCGGGCACTAGGCGAGCCGGCATCCGGGGAACTTCTCTCACTCCACCGAGCGCACCACATTCGACGCGTCGCGGAATCGAGCCGGAATGCCGACGGGCGTCAAGGAGAAGGGGATACTGCGGCCCGGTTCGCGACGCGTATTGCCTCTGCCCAATAATCCTCGGTGAGCGCAGGAGGGACGTCGGGAGGAGTCGCGACGGCGGCCCTGTGACATGCGGGGCCGCTCGGACGGTGCGCTTTCGATTGCGTCTGAGGGAATGTCCTCGGGACAACGGAGCGACGGGGAGAATCGGACGGAGATGGTCTCGTGTTCGGTATTCGAGGCGATGACCAATACCTGAGGAATGGACTCGCCGAGCGCCGAGAGTAGACGCTTTCGGTCGCTGCTGAGGTCTCCGCTGGGACCCTCCGCCGTCGAAGATGATCGCCGCCGTATGTGCCTCCGGCCGTGGGCGTGGAGGCACCGACCACCGTCGTGGTGCTGATCCGCTGTCCGCGGTGTCTCGGAAGTCGCCCGAACGGCGACCGAGAGCACGCTCCTGCTGGCCGTTTATATGCCACGGCGATGGTTCCCGCGACGTTCTGGCGCAAAGACGTCTTCACTTTCCGGCAATTCGCGCCATCTGGAGGTGTCCGGAGAGTTCTCCATATTCCGTGAGCTATTCGCAATGTGCGAATATCCGCCTTTCTTAGAGGCTTCTGCGACGACGTTTTGTCGACAACTTTGATTTACGCGAACGCAGCCGTCAATCGCCGCAAAACGCCCATGTCATTGCCGAAATATGTATTTGACAGGCCTCCGTCGTCAAGGTGTAAGCAGAACCAATCACGGCAGTCGACCTTCCACACGGTCGAGCAATCGTCGTTACCAAACATCGACAAGAAAGGAAAGTCCATGCCCACTGAGACGCCACGATACAAATACTCCCTTCGCGGTCCGGAGGCGCTGAGCTGGCTTGCCGACCGAAATATGGTCGAGAGCAGCGATGACGAACCCGAGGTCCGTCTCGTCGCCGACGAAATCGTTCTCCCCGACCTCCGTATGGCCCGCGTCTGGCACACCGGCGCCTCCTACCGGGTCACCCGCCACGCCTTGAATGCCCTTGTGCTGCTCCAGATAGAGGGAACTGCGACGATCGAATCGGACTCCTGGGATCAGCCGGCAGAACTCGGCGCGGGAGACGTGGCGGTCCTCCCAGGAGGCGAACACTCCTTCCGGTTCACCTCCACCTCGCCGACCGCTCGCTACGAACTCGACTACGACCTCGACGTCCTCCCGCGGGCCGCCCGCGACGAGCTCGCCGCGGGCAAGATCTTCGTCGCGCCAGCGAAGGAATACCGCGATGCCGTCGCCGCTACCTCGAACGCCGCGTTGAACTCAGGAATGAGCGTGCAAGACGCTGGATTCTCAGACTTCGCGACGGGGGTGCGGCACCTGATGACCGCGCTCCTCCTCCAGGCGCTCGAGACCACGTCGCCCTGGCTCATGACTGCGTCGAGCGCCCTCCACCGCAGTGCCATGCGGATGATCGCAGCGAAAGCAACGGATCCGGACTTCGACGTCGAATTGCTCGCCGCGGCGATCAGCACCTCGCCGCGCAACCTGCGCCACGTGTTCGCGCAGGCGGGCTCCACCGCCAAAGCCTCGCTCACGGCCGAGCGCGTGCGGATTGCGCGGACCTATCTGGCCCGGAACGCGGAGGGCTCCTCGTTCACCCAGACGGAGATCGCCCGGCTTTCCGGTTTCCGCGACGTCCGCGCGCTACGGCGGGCGGTGACGAAGATCGGCGACCGGACACCGGGGCGGCGCCGAACGAGCGCCGACGGCGATGACGAAACGCCCGCGTCAGACCTCGCGCGGACCGCGCCACACCGTGACACAGGGTTGCTGCGAACCGTCTCCTCAGCATGAGATTCCTGCGGAGCGCGGCTGACACACGGCCGGTTCGGTCGACCAGCCGTCGACACGATGTCCTGGCGATGGCCGTCGCCGCCCTGGTGAACGAGCGTTACGTCGACCGGGGATTCACGATCAGTCGCCTCGGCAGGGAGTTAAAGATCGCGCCCGCCGTACTCCGTCGCCGGTTCCGCCGTTTTTACGGGTTGCCCGTGGCGGCGCACCTCGCGTCGCGCCGCCTCGAACTTGCCGAATTGCTTCTGGCGAAGGCCGCCGGCTCGGCCGAACTCAGCCGCATTGCGCGCCTCTCGGGCTACCACGACGCTGCCGGTCTCCGCCGTGACCTCCGCCGTGTGCAGCGCCTCCGCAGGCTCCGCCCGTGGCGCCCCCTTGCCCTCCGCGATCCCTCCCCCTCCAGGTGGACAGACGTCGAACTCCCCACACTCCTTCACACCCTGACCCCGCGCCGCTAACGCTGCCCCCTACCCCTTTCTCCCCGCCGCGAGATGCCGGTTGGGCACGCGTTCATCGGCGTGTCGCGTACCCAACTGGCATCTCGCGGCGTTCGGGAGTGGCGTTCGGAGCGTCGTTCGGAAGGTTGACGCGGGTCGGCCTTGCGGTGGTTGTCCTAGCGGTGGCGGGGTGGGCAATCTGGGGAATTGGCCGAATGAAGGAGGACCCGTGTCTGCATCGTCTTCTCTGGGGTGGTGCCGCTGGGCTGCACGGGTCGCTCTTGTCTTGCCGCTGATCGAGCTGGGCGCAGTTGTCGGAGGGAACGCGGGCGCGGCGCCGGAACTCGCCGTGATCGGCGCGGTGCTCGCCGCCGTCCTCATCGTGGTTGTTCTCGACCGCGGGGCAGCTTTCGTCACGATTCGCATGGGGTCGGAGCGCTTGCCCTGGGTCAGCTGCGTCCTCGCGCTGGTTGGTGCGTGGCTGTTCGTCGGAACGTTCACCCTCGTCCGCGCCGAGTTCACCGCGGTGGACGCCACCGGCTCCGGCCCGTTCGCCGTGTGGGCGGCGATGTCGGCCGCGGCGGCCGTGCTGACGGAGACGGGCGCGGTGATCGTCGCGGTGATCGCCACGTGTCGCGCCCTCGCCGCGTCGCCCACGATCACTCGGTAACTCGCGAGCCTCTTCGCTGAGTCCATGAGGTCCTGAGCGCGCGGGAGTTCTTTCGTGCCCCAAAAGGGTCTGACTATGCCCCCAAAGGGGGACTTATGAAAAGCACCGACACTCGTAGAAAAGTGCGAGAACGCTCATGCCATCGGGATGATGGCGGTAAAAGAGTCGGGCTACTGTCGTCGCCGACCGGGTATTCGCTCGGATCCTCTTCGAGAAGTCCTCTCGTGCGCCCGAGCGCGATGCTGACAATCGGGATATTACTCAGGATGACGACTGGTGCGACTCTCCTTACCCACGGCGCACCGGCCGGCACCCTTTTACACGAGGTGAATCAATGAAGTTCCCACATCCCATGCACAGACGGCGGAAAGCTCTCGGCGTGATGAGTATCCTCCTGATGGTCGCCGCACTCGTCGGGTCCGCGGCTCCTGCACACGCACAGAACAACCTTCGAACCCGCTTTCCCATTGTCGCGGGAACCGCCCTGACGATGCCCGACGGGAGCTACTGCACGGTGGGCGCAGTGCTCAGGAGGATCGGGCCGGGTTCTCTGGTCTCGCAGTACGTGGCGGCGACGCGCTACGTCGTCTTGGCCAAGCACTGCGCTTCGTCCATTAACGCGAATGTCGGCCTCAACTTCGAAAATGTAGGCTCCGTCGTGTGGATGTCTCCCACCGATGACGTTGAACTCGCCGTGATCCCGCCGTACACGTCCCCCACGCCTCGAGCCTGCTTCGGCTCTGTCACATCGTGCATTGCCGGAAGTGCGGTGGAGCCGCGTGCGGTGGGGCGGGTCATCATGAGCACTCGCGGCGGTGAACGACCGCTTCCCATGAAGCCCGCTGGGAGCCCGGCGTGGGGAGAGCGTTTTTGTACTAGCGGGCAGGAGACCGGAGTGAACTGCAACTGGGTGTCGGAGCACAACAGGCCATCGGACTGGGGCGACAATACGGGCGTCATGGCTCGCTCGACAAACGCTCAGGGGATCATTCCTGGTGATTCCGGGGGCCCTGTCATTGGTGAGGACGGGCGGCTATACGGCATCATCCAGAGGGCGGGACTACACGAATACGTGAACGTCATGCAGTACCTTCCGGTCGAACAACTCTTCGCTCAGATCGGCCCCAACTTTGTTATCGCGCCGGCGGGCTGACGGGCTCACCTTCGTGGATCTACTACGGAGTCCTCTCGGCGTGGAGCGACGTTCACTCAGCTAAGCAACACCTGTAGAACACTGACCGAACGCTCATGTCACCGGGATGAGTACGCAGAAGCGAGTCCGATAACGTCCTCGCCGGTCGGGTACGCACTCGATCGGTCCTTGAAGGTTGCCGTCGTCCGCTTCTTCGTCGCTCTCAGGACCTCACTCCACTCGATCGGCAGTGAGCTTTCTCTCCAACCGTGGCGCGCTGCTGATCACCTGTGCACAGAAGGTGATTCCGATGACATGTCCTGCTCTTTGCCGAAGTCTCTCGCTCCGCCTGGCAGGTTTCCTCCTGGTGCTCGCCACGCTGATCAGTGTGACGACGCCCGTTGATGCTGACGAGCAACTGCGGACCCAAATCCCCCTCGTCGCGGGATCCGTCCTGTGGACGGTCAGTGGGACGTTCTGCACGGTTGGCGCTGTACTCAAGAGGAGCGGATGGGACGCCAATGTCTCCACCTACACGGCGGGGTTCCGATATCTCGCTCTCGCCAAGCACTGTGCGCCGGAGGTCGGTACTGAGCTCGGGTTGGGACGTCGACCGGTCGGTATCGTCACCTGGGTCTCCCGCACGGACGATGTGGAACTCGTTCAAGTTCCGCCTGAAGTGACGAGTCCGGAAGGCTGCTTTGGCTCCCACGGGTGCATTGTGGGCAGCGTCATCGCCCCTCGCGCAGTCGGGAGGGTCGTGATGGCTGTCCACGGACGCGAACGAGCCATCCCGATGAGGTACATGGCCATTCCGGGCGGCGATGAGCGTTTTTGCACGAGCGGGGCGATCAGCAAAGTCAACTGCAACTGGGTATCGGAAAGAGAAAGGCCGTGGAGTTGGGGAGACGACGGAGGGCAAATGGCCCGGTCGACCAATGCAGTCGGAGTCGAGGCTGGTGACTCCGGTGGTCCTGTGATCGGATCCGAGGGGGAGTTGTATGGCATCATACAACGGTTCGGTACTGGGGCCCTTGTCAATCTTATGCAGTATCTGCCGATCGCGACCCTTATGTCGCAGACCGACTATGCCTACGACATCGCTCCACCGTAACGTCCTCGTTCACCTCCGGTGAAGTATGCAAGAACCTTCATGGCGCTGAGATGGTAATTCGGGAAGACGGTGTCTAGCGTCAGCCACGGCCGGGTATCCACTCGGCCGGCTCCTGACACATCCGCTCGTACGGAAGGTGAATCAATGCACTCAAGGAAAGAACATCCGTCCACTCGTCAACCACAGACCGTTCTCGGCCTGACGACCATCCTCCTCCTCGTCGCAATGCTCGTCGGCTTTGCGACTCCCGCACACGCTCGCGACGGGGTGAGAGAGAGCACACCCATCGTCGCGGGAACCCTCATCCAGACAAAGGTGGGGTTCTGCACGGTCGGTGCCGTACTCAAGAAGAACACCGCGGGCGCCCACGTCTCGACGGTCACGGCGGCGGTGCGTTATCTCGTCCTGGCCAAGCATTGCGCACCGCGGGTCGGCGACGCCGTTGGATTGGATGGCCGCCAGATTGGAGTCGTGTCGTGGGTGTCGGCCAAGGACGATGTGGAACTCGTCCTGGTTCCGCCCGAGGTCACGAGTCCGAAGGGTTGCTACGGCCAGCATGGTTGCTTCCAGGGCAATATGGTCGCTCCTCTCGCCGTGGGGCGGGTCATCCTCAGCACTCGAGGAGGCGAACGAGCGGTGCCGATGAAGCCCATGGCGGTCCCGGGCGCGGATGAGCGTTTTTGCACGAGTGGAGGAAAGAGTGGCGTGAATTGCAACTGGATGTTGGAGACGGATAGGCCAGGAAATTGGGGGGACAGTTCGGGAACGATCGCTGTCACCACGGGAGGCAGGGGCGTCGTGGAAGGGGACTCAGGCGGCCCCGTCGTCGGCCAGCAGGGTCAGCTCTACGGCATCCTGCAACGAGCGGGAAACCCGCCGTACACGAGCCTCATGCAGTATCTGCCGATCGATGAACTCCTCTCTCAGCTCGATCACGACTACGAGATCGCCCCTCTGTGATGCGGAGGATCGCCTGACCGAGTAGCCCACGGAGTGGGCGAAGAGAGACCTACGCTGACGTGACGTCTCGATTCGCCCACTCTGGCGGCTACCCACTCGCCTGGAGAGAGTAGAGATCGACACCTGAGAGATCGACACCTGTAGAAGAATGCAAGAACGTTCATGCCACTGAGACGTCGCTGGGTAACAAGTCCCTCTAGCATCATCGGCGACCCCGTCACGAGGCCGCGTCTTCCACGAAAGGTATTTCAATGGAAAATCCCACTTCCAGCCGTCGCAGGAATACCTTTTTCTGTCGGATGATCCCGCTTCTCCTGCTGGCCGCGCTTTTTAGTGCCGCCACTCCAGCAATCGCCCAGGACGACGTGCGCTTTAATTCCCCTCTCGCAGCGGGGGCGTTCATTTCGACGTCCACCGGAGCGAGCTGCACTGTCGGTGCAGTGCTCAAGCGGACTGGGCCGGGCGCGGGTGTCTCCACCTATGTGGCTGCGACGCGATATCTTGTCCTGGCCAAGCACTGTGCTCCGAAGATAGGCGAGACGATCATTTTTAACTTCTTCCCCATCGCCACCGTCACGTGGATGTCGGCCACCGATGATGTCGAACTCGCCGAAGTCCCACCCGAAGTGACGAGGCCGGATAACTGTAGCGGCGCCCACGGATGCTTTCAGGGATCGATCATCGCCCCTCGCGCAGTGGGACGGGTCGTCATCAGCACTCGGGGAGGGGAGCGGGCGGTGCCGATGAGGGCACCGGCGATCCCTGGTGCAGATGAGCGCTTCTGCACGAGTGGTGCAGTGAGCCACATGAATTGCAACTGGATGGTGGAGTCGGACCGGCCCGCGAACTGGGGAGACAGCACGGGGGTGATAGCCCGTTCGACTAACGGTCAGAGCGTCGAGCGCGGCGACTCCGGTGGTCCGGTGATCGGTGAGCAGGGCCAGCTCTACGGAATCATCCAGAGAACGGGAACGGGACCTTCTGAGGATCTCATGCAGTATCTGCCCATCGACGAACTCTTTGCACAGACCGGGCGGGCCTACGAAATCGCGCCGTCATGAGGGCATTACTTTCACACGCAAGGTGTATCCATGAATCACTCGCCGCCAGCGTCTCGCCGAACACCTCCCTTCGGTCTGGCGAGTGGCCTCCTGATTCTCGTCGCGCTTGCCGCCGTTGCCGCGCTTGTCGCTCTGATCGCCCTGGCCTTGGTCGCCGGCTCGGAACCTCCAGTCGGTGCATACGATCGATGTCGACTTCGCGTACCGGTCGTCGGAGGGATCGGCGTCACGGTGTCTGACGGTCACTGCGCCGTCGGCGGAGTCAGGGCGAGACACGGACTGCCGGCTGATGGCGATACGGAATGAAATCTCCGGAGTCGGAGAAACGCCGGAACACCTCGGCATCATGAGAAAGGACACGCATGCCGCACGACACGACCGCGCTCACGAAGAAGATCGCGCTCATTCTCGGCTCGATCACTGTCGGAGCATGTCTTCTCTCGGGCTGTTCCGCGGCCTCCACCGACGGGGAGGACGCCGATGTCACGACGGTCGCGGACGCCGCCGCTACTGTCAGCTCCTATGAGCAGCAGCAGATGGAGTATCAGGAAAAGTTCACCGCCTGCCTCGGCAAGCGAGGGGTCAGTAGCGCAGGTGATGGAGCGCTGCCGCCCGATCCGGGCGACGCACTCGTACCGGCCAATGCGGACGATCCCGCCGTCGCGGCCTGCACCGACGAGGTCGGCCAAGAGCCCGCGCCGACGGCAGAAGAGACCGCGGCGCTCCGGACGTGGAATGGTGCACTGACCTCCTGCCTCACGAACAAGGGCCATAAGATGCCCGATCTCCAGGCGGATGGTGGGTGGAATAAGCCTGCAATGACGGAACTCCTTAAAACAGATTCCGCGCTCGATTCGGATACGGAGGCGTGTTTCACGGAGATTTCGGAGTGACCGCGAACGTCCGCGGAGCGAGCGCGCCCTTCCATGAGCTGGGTCGTCCCAGCGGTCGTCGTGCCCCCTTCTGAGGGATGACTTTCGGTCGCTGAGAGCGGAAAAGTGGCGCGGTCACCCTCGATCGGGGCGCACTGCGGCCACCGTGGTCGGGGCAACTCGTAGGGTCTGCGGAGCCGAATCCACTCAGGATTTGGCTCCGGAGGAAGGTACTTCCATGACGAGCACTCGGACGATCCTTACAAAGAAGATCGCGCTGCTTTCAAGTTCCGTCGCTCTCGGAGCGCTCCTGCTCTCGGGCTGTTCCGCTGCATCGACGGACGGAGCAACCACGGAGCCGATGTCAGTCAAGGACGCGATTGCCACGATGGGAACCATCGAGCAGGCGCAGATCGAGTACGACGGGAAGTTCAGCTCCTGTCTCGAGAACCGGGGTGCAGAGAGCGCCGACAAGGGCTCGATGTCGGCCGATAAGCGGGACGCGGCCCAGTCGGCCTGCGCCGAGGAGGTCGGAGACCTACCGCAGCCGTCAGAGCAGCAGACGGTAGCGATGCGAACCTGGGCGAAGGCGCTGCACTCGTGCCTCGCGGAGAAGGGCCACAAGCTGCCCGATCTCAAGGCCGACGGGCAGTGGGACAATGGGGCGATGAAGACGTTGCAAAAGACGGACACGGCGCTCAACTCGGATTCCGAGAAGTGCTTCACAGAACTCTCGAAATAGCCGCGACAGTTCTTCGCGGGTGCAAAGACTGGCGCTCACCTCGGCATCGCGAGAGCCTCATCTCAGGGAGTATCCGACGGCTCAAGGACAGTGTCAGAACCCTCATTACATTCCTCTGGCGATACGACAACGAATCCGATAGCGTCGAAGGTGATGTGGATGCCCTCTCACTCCTACCGCCGGAGGCTGTCTCGCGGCCTGACGAGCCTCCTTCTCGTGGTGGCCGCAGTCATCGGCGTCGCGACTCCCGCGAACGCTGAAGACCCTGTGCGACTGCGGACGCCGATCGTCGCCGGAACCACGGTGCTCGGGCCGCTCGAGAACACCTGCACCGTCGGCGCCGTGCTCAAGAGAAATGGACCGGGCTCCCTCCTCTCGCCCTTCATGGGTGCGGTGCGATACCTCGTGTTGGCAAAGCATTGCGCTCCAGAATTGGGGATGGAATTCACTCTGAATTCCGTGGTGATCGGGCGAGTCTCCTGGCTGTCGGCGACCGACGATCTCGAACTCGTCCAGGTCGCTCCTGAAGTCACTCCGCCGAGGGGCTGCTATAGCTCTATCAACGGCTGCTATATCAACAGTCTGGCCAGACCGCGCGCTGTCGGGCAGGTCATTCTGCGCGGCATCGGAGGCGAACGGCCGGTGCCGATGCTTCCCCCGGCCAGCCCTGCTCCGGGTGAACGTTTCTGCACGAGTGGAAGCACGACCGGGGTGAACTGCAACTGGATCGTGTACGAGGGAGGGACGGGGCGGTGGAGGGAGCCAGGAGTCGCTCAGGCCTTCGCCACCAACGCCCAGGGGGTCGACCACGGCGATTCCGGTGGCCCTGTGGTGAGCCAGCAAGGGCAGTTCATCGGGATCATCCAAAAAGGGGGCGGGCACGGACGGGTCAACATCATGCAGTACATGCCGGTCGCCGAACTCGTCTTGCAGCTCGACCATGAGTTCGATATCGCCCCACGATGACGGGCCTCCGAGAGAGGGACCATCGTCGTCCCAGCGATCATCATGCCTCCTTCTTGGGAATGACATCTGGTTGGTGAGAGTCGAGAAACGGCGCGTTCATCGTGAGATGCGGCGCGACGCGGCAGATGACTTCGCGACGGATCGTAGGGTCTTCGGAGTCGGATCCAGACAGGGTTCGGTCTCTGGAGAAAGGCATTTCCATGACGAGTACTATCACCACCCTCACGAAGAAGATCGTGCTCCTCTCGAGTTCAGTTGCTCTCGGAACGCTCCTACTTTCGGGCTGTTCCGCGGGAGCAACAGACGGACCGACCGCGGAGCCGACGATGTCAATCGAGGATTCGCGGTCGGTGGCGTTGACATATACCCGGCAGAAGGATGAGTACAAGACGAAGCTTTCCGACTGCCTCGGCAAGAAGGGCGTCACAGAGTCCGACAACGCGTCGGCGGACGCGAGTGACGCGGCCCACTCGGCCTGTGTCGATGAAATCGGTGATCCTCCTGTGCCGACGGCGGAGCAGGCGGCGGGTCTGGCGACGATGAGCAGGGCGCTGACGTCCTGCCTCAAGGACAAGGGTCATAAGGTGCCGGACCTCAAAGCCGATGGGCAGTGGGACGACGGTGAAATGGATCGACTCTCGAAATCGGATACAACGCTGAATTCTGATGCAATGGCATGTTTCAAGACTCTTTCGGAGTAGATCCGATATCGTCGAGCTCGGCCCCACCCCTCGAGGAGCTCTGGGAAGCGGCCCTCCCAACGCCTGTGGAACAGTGCTAGAACGCTCATCTCACTGATATGAGGACATCGAAGTCGCTTCGATAGCGTCCTCATCGTGATTCCTCGGACATCCCCCAACGGCGGCGGAAGGCTTACTTCCGCCCTGATAAGCGTTCTCCTCCTGGTCACCGCACTCCTCGGCGTCGCGGGTCCCGCGAACGCCGAGGATCCTGCGCGGACGCGGACCCCGATCGTTGCGGGGACCGCCGTCGCCGGGCTGAGGGGAAACATCTGCACTGTCGGCGCCGTGCTCAAGAGGAATGGCCCGGGTTCCGCCCTGTCGCCCTTCATCAGAGCGGTCCGCTATCTCGTCCTCGCTAAGCATTGCGCTCCGAAGATCGGTGCGGCTGTCTTTTTCAACTCGGTGCACATCGGAACTGTCAGCTGGATGTCCGCGACCGACGATGTGGAACTCGTTCAGGTCGCTCCCGACATGACTCCGCCGCAGGGCTGCTTCAGCTCCATCAACGGCTGCTTCATCGGGAGCATTGCGAGACCGCGCGCCGTCGGTCAGGTCATCATGCGCGTCGGGGGAAGCGAAACGCCGGTGCCGATGCGTCCTCCGGCCACTCCGGCGCTGGGTGAACGTTTTTGTACGAGCGGAAGCACGACAGGCCTGAACTGCTATTGGATATTGCCGGAGGGCAGGGGAATTGACCCGGCCGCGCACGGCTTCGCTGTCAATCCGTTGGGACTAGATTTTGGCGACTCCGGCGGGCCGGTGATAAGCCAGCAGGGCCAACTCTACGGCATCATCCAGAGAGGAGGGATGGAGGGACCCTCGGCCTTCATGCGGTACATGCCGATCGACCAGCTCTTCAGACAGCTCGATCACGAGTTCGATATTGCCCCGCGCTGAGACGGGACCTCGAGACCCCTGGGTAGAGCCGGGTCCTCCGAGCGATCACGGCGGCTCATCCTCACGGCGGATATTCGGCGGAAAGAGTACGAAAAGCGGCGTGAACGCAGTCAAGCGTGGCGCAACGGGCGAGGTGGCCATGGAAGAGTGTCCTAGGGTCTTCCAGGTTGGCCGCACATAGCGCGCTCTCTGTGAAAGGAATTCGCATGATTCTCGATAAGACAACTTTGACCAAGAAGATCGCACTGATCTCGACGTCATTCGCGCTTGGCGCCCTCCTGCTCTCGGGCTGCTCCGCAGCCTCGACCGACGGAGCAGCTCCTGAAGCGACGATGTCGGTCAAGGACGCGCAGGCGGCGGTCTCGACGTACAGCCAGCAGAGCAAAGAGTACGAGAAGAAGTTCTCCGCCTGTCTCGGCAGCAAGGGCGTCAAGAACACCGGCGACGAGTCGGCTGACACAGTAGCGGCAGCGCAGTCCGCCTGTGCGAGCGAAGTCGGTGAGCCGCCCGCGCCGACGGCGGAGCAGGCCGCGGCCAACGTCGTGCTGACCAAAAAGACGCAAGCGTGCCTCGTCGACAAGGGCCACAAGTTGCCTGATCTCAAGGCCGACGGGAACTGGGACAACGACGCCATGGCGGCGCTCTCGAAGACCGACACGACGTTGATGTCCGACTACCGCTCGTGCGCGGACGAAATCAGCCAGTGACCGCCCACCCGCGCCGCCTCATCGCCGGCATCGCCGGTGTTCTCGTCCTGGCCGTCGTCGTCGGGATCGTCCTCTGGGCCCCGTGGTCCGCTCAGACCGCTGATACCGCGAGCGCGTCCCAACCGGTCGGCCGCACGGTCCAGGTGACGACGGGCACCGTGTCGAAGACATCGACGGAGAAGGGAACTCTCCGCTACCCCGTCGTGAAGTCGATCACCTCCAAATCGAGCGGAACACTCACCGCCATCCCCGATGTCGGGGCGACGATTGGGCGCGGCGACACCCTGTACGAGGTCGACACCGTTCCGACCGTCCTGCTGATCGGGACGGCTCCCGTCTGGCGTGACCTCTCGGTCGGAGCGAAGGGAAAGGACGTCCTCCAGCTAGAGGAGAACCTTTCCGCCCTCGGCTACTTCTCGCGAGTTCCCGATGAGGAATTCCTCGAGCCCACGGCGGAGGCGGTGCGGAAGTGGCAGAAGGCGCTCAAGGTCCCCGAGACCGGAGAGGTCGCGCAGACCGCGATCGCCGTCGCTCCCGACGCGGTCCGGGTGGGCAGCACCCCGCTGGCCGTGGAGGCTCCGGTGGGCGCGGGGACGACGGTGCTCACGCTGACCGCGTCCGCCCCCTCGGTGAAGGTCTCGTTGCCCCTGACCGAGCAGAACCTGGCCGCGACGGGCGCGGCCGTCTCCATCACCATGCCCGACGGCTCAGCCGCTCCCGGCACGATCACCTCGGTCGGCCAGGCGCAGGCCGCCGGGGGACAAAGTTCTGGCCAGGGCGGGAGCTCGAGTTCCAGCGACGGCAGCCAGGATGATTCGGCTGCCAATCGCGTCGTCCCCGTCGAGATCAGCCTCGCCGATCCGTCGGTCGCCGGCGGCACCCAGGAGGCAGCGGTGCAGGTGGCCTTTGTCGGCGAGCGCCACGAGAACGTCCTCACCGTGCCGGTCGACGCGCTGCTCGCGCATCCCGGCGGTGGCTACGACCTCGACGTGTTCGACGAGGGGAGTGCCCACCACCGGCTCTCCGTGACCCTCGGGCTCGTTGCCGACGGCATCGCCGAAATCTCGGGAGACGGCCTGCGCGAGGGCCTGACTGTCGGGGCGGCGGGCTCATGAGCCTCCTCGACCTGCGCGACGTGACCCGCGAGCATGGCGCTCCGCCCGTCCGCGCCGTCGATGGCATCTCGCTCGCCGTCGACCACGGCGAACTGCTCGCCATCGTCGGTCCCAGCGGATCCGGGAAGTCCAGCCTGCTGAACATCATGGGCCTGCTCGATCGCCCGACCAGCGGATCCGTCCACATCGATGACGTCGATGTGAGCACCCTCGGTGACCGCCGGCTTTCGGGCCTGCGGGCCTCGACGCTCGGCTTCGTGTTCCAGCAGTTCCACCTCGACGAGAGCAGGACAGCGCTCGACAATGTCGCCGACGGGGCGCTCTATACCGGCACGCCCCAGCGCATACGCCGCGAGGCGGCGGGCGAGGCACTGGAGAAAGTCGGCCTGGCACATCGCGTGCACCATCGCCCGCACCAACTCTCCGGCGGCGAGAAGCAGCGCGTCGCTATTGCCCGCGCGATCGTCTCGGAGGCACCTCTCTTACTCGCCGACGAGCCCACCGGCGCACTCGACTCCGTTTCGGGCGCCGCCGTGGTGGCTCTTTTGCGCGAGCTGAACGAGCGGGGGACGAGCATCGTCGTGATTACTCACGACCGCGCTCTGGCCCAGAGCCTCCCCCGAGTCGTCGCCATTCGCGACGGTCGCATCGAATCGGACACCCGTTCCTCGGAAGGCGCCGCATGACCCGCTCCCGACTCCTCGCCAGCGACCTGTTCCGCATCGGTGGAGGGGGCCTTCGGCTGCGCCCTCTGCGCGTGATCCTCTCGGCCCTCGGAATCGCTATCGGCATCGCCGCGATGATCGCGGTGGTCGGCGTCTCCTCGACCTCACAGGCGAAGCTCGAGAAGCAGCTGCACGAGCTGGGCACGAACCTACTCACCGCGGGGCCGGCCTCGAGCATGATGAGCGCTCCCGTGCCGATGGCGGTCAACGCGGTCGACCGGGTATTGCGGATCGACGGCGTGGAGTCCGCGGCCTCGGTCGCCGCTCTGTCCCTCAACGCCTACCGCAACCAGTACGTCGATCCCGGCAACAGCAACGGGCTCTCGGTCGACGTCGCCGATCTGCGTCTGCTGACGGTGACGGAGGCGCCGGTCACACGGGGTCGGTGGTTCGACGAAGCCTCGGCCGAGCTGCCGACGACCGTGCTCGGCCCGGCTGCCGCGACGGCGCTCGGGATCCAGGACGCCGGCTCGATGATCCACGTCGGCACGACGGACTTCATGGTCATCGGCATCCTCGGCCACAGCCCGCTGGCGCCGGAACTCGACCCCGCGGTGCTTATCCCCGGGCCCGCGGCGCGCGCTCTCCTGAACTGGAAGGGGAACCCGACGACCATCTATGAGCGCTCGTCAGACGCCGCGGTTCTCGCCGTCCAGCAGGTGCTCTCGGCGACCATCGACCCGGTGAAGCCGCGCAACGTCGCCGTGGCCCGTCCCTCCGATGCGCTCAAGGCGAAGAACGCGGTCGACGACTCGCTGAACGGCCTGCTTCTTGGAGTGGGGTCCGTGGCCCTGCTCGTCGGCGGCATCGGCATCGCCAACACGATGGTGATCTCGGTGCTCGAGCGCCGACGCGAGATCGGCCTGCGCCGTGCGCTCGGCGCGACGCGCGGGCACATCCGGGCGCAGTTCCTCGTTGAGGCGTTCCTTCTCTCTCTCCTGGGCGGGATCGGCGGTGCGGCGCTGGGCACGGGGGCCGTGGCGATCTTCGCGGCGGCGAACGAGGCTCCACTCGTCGTGCCGATCGGGATCGTCGCGGCGGGAGTGGGCGCGACGGTGGTGATCGGGATGGTCGCCGGCTCCTACCCGGCCATCACGGCGGCTCGCACGCCGCCGGCGATCGCGCTGACGACGTAAGCGTTTGTTCGCGGGCGGACGACGACACTCCTCCCGTCGTTTACCCCCGAACGGGCACCCACGTGGTGCAGAACGCGTGGATTGGATGTACGCGGGACGTCTTCTCGTGGGGCAGAAAGGCACTAGCGCTGTACATGCCCTCCGGGGGAGAGGATAATCGCCCCCATGTGCGACCTGACGCAGACGGGAGGTCGGACAGTGGGCAACGTTTCTGTGGGACGGTTTTCGACCGGGGCTGCCGGTCTTCCCGGGTGGGAGGACGTCCCCCGGGCGCCCGGGGTCACCATCGAGAGCGTGTCGGCACCGATGTACCGCCTGGACCGAGTGTGGTCACCGAGTGGCACGCTCCGGATCGGCGCCTCAGCGGTCTGGATGTCTGCTCTCTTGGTGATGGAGGGGAGTGGTGCGCTGCAACACGGCGACGAACGGATCGCCTATGTCGCCGGCGACCTCTTCATCCTCGACGGCCGTGCGCCGCTTGAACTCCAGGTCGATATACCGACGGCCCACTTTCTCTGGCGGTTCGCCTATGCGCCACTCCTGAGAGCGTCGAGCGTGCGTGCGCATATGGGGACGCCCGTGGCGCTCGAGGAATCGTACTGGTCTCCCCTCTCGGCTCTCGCGAACAGCCTGCTCGCCGCCGATCCGGCAGTCGCGGAGTCGATCTACGCGGCTCGAGCGAGCAAGGGTCTTTTGGTCGCTGCTCTCTCGGCCGCCACGCGGACAGGGAGCGACCGCCCCATACGAGCGAGTGACCTCTTTGCGGACGCTGTAGTCCTCATCGCCGAGCGGAAATACGACCCGGACTTCACCGCCGCCGTCCTGGCGCTCGAACTCGACGTCCCCGAGCGCCTGCTCGAGGCGGTTTTCGCTGCCCTCGGTGGCACTGCTGGGGGAGAGCTCGACAGACAGCGCACCGAGGTGCTCCAGGAGCGCATACGGGTCGCCGACGACGCGGACTCCTTCGAGGCACTGGCGAAGGCGTCCGGATTCTCGTCGGAAGAGGACGGTCAGCAGGCGGTCGACGACGCCGAGGAGTGAGCGGAGTGGTTCGCTCCGGGTACCTTCTTGGCGCCAGCTTGCCTCGGTGCCGTCTGCGGCCTCAGTGCTTGAGGGCTTCGACCGGAGTCACGGAGACGGCCCGCCTCGCGGGGATGATCGCCGCTGTCACCGTGAGGGCAGCGGTGACGAGCGCGAGCCCGACGACGAGTGCGAGCGGGACGACCGGCCCGACTACCGTCACTCCGGGCAGTGAGCCGATGAACGACAGGGCGCCGACCCAGCCGTAAGCGGTCCCGAGTACCAGCCCGAGGAGCGTTGCCGTGATCGACATGGCTGCCGCCTCAAGCACGATCGTGCGGCGGACCTGCCGACGTGTGAAGCCCAGGGCACGCAGGAGTCCGATCTCGTGCGTGCGCTGCACGACGCTGATGGACAGGTCGCTGATGACGCCGACGCAGGCGATCGCCGCACTGAACGCGACCAGGCCGAGTCCGATTGCGCTCGTCTGTGCGAGGACCGCATCGAGATCGATGTAGTAGTCCGGCCGAGCGGCGATGGCGGGATCGAGGAGTCCGCGGAACGTGGCGAGCGCGACGGAGAACGCGGCGACCACGGTGACTCCGATCAGCACCCCCGACGTGGCCCGCGTGCTCCGCTCGGGATTGCGCAGTGCATTCGCCTGCGCGAGGGACGCCTCGGGCGTGGAGCCGAAGAACCGACCGACGAGGTGGAGGGCGCGCGGCAGGAACGCGTGAGCGCCGAGGATGACACCGAAGAACGAGGCGATCCCGCCCAGCAGAGTGATCAGAACGCCTCTGAAGTCCTGCAATCCCTGGAGGACCCCGAGCACGATGACGGCGTTCCCAACAACGAACAGCAGGGCGGCGAGGACCGTGCGGACGGGGCGGCGGCGGGTGCCGAGCGGAGCCTCCTCAGCAGTTCCCAGCGCCTGGATGGGCGTGACCGTCAGCACTTCGCGGGACCCGTTCCACGCGGCCACCACGGTGACGGCGATGACGGCGACGAAGGGGAACGCGATCGTGACGGGGATCGCAGGTGGGAGGAAGGGGGCGGCGGCGCTGACGGCGACCACCGCGAGGACGACGAAGGCGAGGCCGATCCCCAGTACGGAGCCGAGCGTCGACCCGACGATGCCGATCGTGGCGCCCTCGCGGAGGAAGACCCGCCGCTGGGACCGGGCGGAGGAACCGAGGAGCCGCAGGAGCGCGATCGTCCGCGTGCGCATCGCGACGGAGGCCGCGAACGTGTTGGCGGTCACGACGCCGCCGATGAACGCGGCGATGCAGAAGAAGACGGGCCCGAGGACGGCGAGGAGCTCAGGGACGATGTGGCTGCTCGCCGTGCTCGGGGCGTTCTCCAGGATCGCGTCGATGCCGGCGAGGACCGTGATCAGGGCGGTGCCGAAGGCGGCGCCGAGCGTCGCGACAACGAGGCTCGGGCGCTGGTCGTGCAGGGTTGCGCGCAGGGTCATCCGGTCGTCTCCATGGCCTGGAAGTGGACCGCGACAAGGACGACGAGGGTGCAGAACACCGCCAGCATCACGCCGTTCAGGGCGATCCCCCATCGCGCGAGGCGGTGGTACGGCTCGCGCCGGAAGCCTTTGATACCGAGGATGATGCCGATCGTCGGGATGACGAGGATGAAGCCGACGGCGACCGAGCAGACTCCGAGCACGAAGCTCACCATCGACAAGCTCCGCGCCATCGGCGGGGCGGACAGGATGCTGACGTCCCGCTGGTCGGCGATGGACAGACGGTCGGACATGGGCCCCCTCGGTATAAACGGTGTATCGGTGCCCGCGGCTGCACAGCCGACAGAGACAGGACGACTCGTTGGGCACTTAGTCGCGAGACGTCCTCACGCTATGCTGCGGGCCTGAAGCGCGCCACGCTTCGCGCCAGGTGGCGCTCCAGAGTCCGGCGCCATCGTTCCCTCCGTTTCGCGTCGTTAGTCGACCACGTCGTGCCGGGATGGAATTCTGACCCGCGTACAGCGCCGGCGGCGGCGAGCATCGCCGGTGAGGAGATCAGCACGAACGGAGTCGGACCATGCCGATGCCCCCCTCGAGCGCGTCCCGCGACCGCGAGTTCTCGCTCCAGGGAGAGCCGGCCCGGGCCTGGTTGCTCGACCGCGGCGTTCGACAATCCGATGACCCACTGTTCCGCCTGGTCGCCGACGAGATCCGGCAGGAGGGATTCCGCCTCGCGCGCGTCTGGCATTCCGCGGGCCGACTCCGCTTCGAG
Source organism: Rathayibacter iranicus NCPPB 2253 = VKM Ac-1602 (assembly GCF_003149025.1). Taxonomy (GTDB): domain Bacteria; phylum Actinomycetota; class Actinomycetes; order Actinomycetales; family Microbacteriaceae; genus Rathayibacter; species Rathayibacter iranicus. Next base: position 109,840 of record NZ_QGDV01000007.1, on the reverse strand, counting down.
AGGGGGCCGGAGACTGCGCTGCTGATCGTGCAGATCGAAGGCGCCGTCGATCTGGGTTCAGCCGACGGCCCTGTTCGCCCGGTGCAGCCCGGAGAGACAGTTCTCGTCTCCCGCGGACTCGACCTCATCGCCCAAGAGAACAGTGCCCGCTATGAGATCGAGATGCCGAGATCCACCCTCGCCCCGGTCGTCGCCGACCTGTTCGCCGAAGGCGGGAGGGTCGTCGATCCCGCCGTCGCCTACCGCGGTGTCCTCCTGGCGGCGGTGAACGCGGCTCTCAACGGAGGAGTCACCGTCGCGGACCCGGGGTTCCCGGCCTTCCGCAGCTCCCTCCGGCGCCTGGTTGCCGCACTCCTCGCGGGGGTGGTCCGCGACGACCGCTCGGCGGTTCCCGACTCGCTCCAGCTGCTCTTTCTCCGCGCCTGTGAGCAGATCGAGGAGGCATCGGTCGATCCCGGCTTCAGCGCCGCCGTGCTTGCCCAGCGCCTCGGCGTCTCGCCGAGCTACCTCCGTCGCGCGTGCGCCGCGCACGACACGACTGCGTCGGCGCAGATCCGTTCGGTGCGGCTGCGCGCTGCCCGCGAGCACTCGCACTCCGCCGGCACCGGCGGGCTCAGACGAGGCGCGGACGTCGTGGCGATCGCGGGCTTCGCGAACCGGCGCGCGCTGTCTCGAGCGGAGCGTGCCGAGCGCCGCACCTCCTCGGCCGTGAGCGATCAGGGTGTGGAGGAGGTGTCCGGACCGGCGCGCTAAGGACTGACCGCGCCGTCCTCCGATCCGGTCCCGCGCCGATCTGGCGGGATTACCCGTCGAAAGACGGTCTCGTGGCGCACTCTCAGGCGAACGGCAGAGTGGCCCGGGTCGGGGCGGTAAGAAGCCTCACATCATGGCCTCACTTCCGTCATTCACACGGCGTCGGGTGCTCGCGCTCGGCAGTCTGCTGCCGATGCTCGCCCTGCAGGCGTGCACTGCACCGCCGATCGTCGTCCCGTCTGCCGAGCCTGTTCCAGGCCTCGACCCCAACCCGGCTCCACCCTCGACCGCTCCGCCGACGTCGGCCGCGCCGGAGATCGCGCGCGTCCCCCGTCCGCCAGCCGGGGAAGGCGTCTACTCGGTCCCGGGCGACGGAAACCACCTGATGTGGACGGTGGACGACGGCGGTGACGCGGCCGCTGTCCGCCGCTACGCCGAGATGGCACGCGACACCGGGACCCGCCTCGTTTTCTTCCCGAACGCGCAATACCCGGGCTGGGCCCAGGCCGCCGACATCCTGCGGCCGATGGTGCAGTCGGGGCAGGTACAGATCGGCAATCACACCTATTCGCACGCCGACCTGACTTCCCTGTCCGATCAGGGCATCATCGACGAATTGACGCGCAATGACGAGGCGCTGACGGTGCTCTTTGGGGTCAGCACTCGACCCTATTACCGCCCTCCTTTTGGGTACCGCAACGACCATACCGATGCCGTCGCAGCAGCCATCGGATTCACGACTCCGGTGATGTGGTATGGGTCACTCTCGGACTCGGGGCTGATCGCGAAGGAGCAGATACTCGAGTTCGCCAATCAGTGGTTCATCCCGGGACACGTGGTTATCGGTCATGCCAATCACGAGAGCGTGTGCGATGTCTTTCCGCAGCTCCGTCGGCTTCTCGGCGAGCGATCCCTGACCACGGTGACCCTCGACGATGTGTTCACCAAGGCATGATCCTCGCCTGAGCGCTCCTCTGTGGTGACTGATAACGCTACTGGAGTGGAGGACCCGGAGTCGAGTTCGCGAGAGTCGCTGCGACAACCGCACTCGACAAGAAGGACAGCATGAGAAACACAACTCCTCGCCCTGACGCCCACTCCGATAACGGGGCAGAGCCCACGTCGCGTCTCACTCGCAGGACCATCGTCCAGGGAGCCGGATGGACTATTCCGGTCGTTGCGGTCACCGTCGCAACGCCAGCCGCTGCGGCCTCCGCAGCACCGACGCTCGCCTTCACCCAGAATTCCTATTCGGGTAAGGCGTGCGAGACTCTCAGCGGCGTCCAGGTACGTCGCACAACCGACGGGTCGACGGCTGATTCCGGCCAGACCGTCTCGGTGACTCTCGCCGATGGCTACACCTTCGCCGACGGCTCGACCCGGTACTCGGGTACGACAGGCAGCGACGGCACGATCACACTGCCCGGGATCAAGGTTCCCGCGAAGGGCGGGAAATCGGTGTTCAGCGCCAGTTCGACGACACTTTCCGCCTCGGCTCCCGTGTCTGGGACCAGCAAGCCCTCCGCTTTCCGCCGGGACGGGGACGGGACAGTCTCCACGTACAGCGCTGTCCCCGCCGGCTCGACGGCGATCGGCGACAGTGCGTATCTTGCCCACAACGGCGATTTGTACAGCGGCGATACGCTCGTCGCGAGCGGCGTGGACAAGGCGCACTGGACCTTCAACCGCTTCGGCGGCAAGGCCGGTTACCACATCCTGACGTATGTGAAGGGCACCAAGGGATACCGCCGCGACAATGATGGCAATGTGACGGAGTCGACGGTTCCGTCGAATTCCACTCCGATCGGCGACGGTATCTACCTCGCGCCGAACGGAGACGTGTACCACGGCGGCAGCATCGTCATTGCCGGTACGAGTTCAGCCCACTGGTACTTCAACCAGGCGAACAGCGATACGGCGAGCCAGAACGTCTACAGCTATATGAAGGACGGAGTGGCGTACCGCAGAGACGGGGACGGAACCGTGACGACGTATGACAAAGTTCCGACAGGCTCCACGGCGATTGGTGACAGCGCGTATCTTGCGCCGAACGGTGATCTGTACAGCGGTAACACCGTGGTCGCGAGCGGTGTAGATAAAGCGTCGTGGACCTACAACCGCTTCGGCGAAAAGGCCGGGTACCACATCCTCACCTATGTGAAGGGGACGAAGGGATACCGTCGCGACAACGACGGTACTGTGTCGGAGTTCACGGTCGCGTCGGATTCGACGCCAATTGGCGACCAGATCTTCCGGTCCCCGAACGGTGACGTCTACCACGGTGAGACCAAGGTGCTCGAGGGCACGAAGTCTGCTCACTGGTACTTCAACCAGGCGAACAGTGACACTGCCAGCCAGAACGTGTATTCCTACACGATCGAGCCCACCTGCGCGTGAGTTCTCAGCGCGGGGAGGGGCGCGGATCCACGAACGGATCGGCATCCCCCCCGCGCTCGTCACCATCGACCGGCACTCGGCGTCAACCGCCTCCGTGTCGGCACCCCGCCGTAGGCTGTCGCTCATGACCTCGACGACGCCCCGCTCCGGTATCGACCTGCCCGAACTCGACCCCGCGACGCGCCCGCAGGACGATCTCTACCGCCATGTGAACGGGCTGTGGATCGACCGCACCGAGATCCCCTCCGACAAAGCGCGCTACGGGTCTTTCCACACCCTCCAGGAGGAGGCGGAGAAGGCGGTGCGCGAGATTATCGTCGAGGCGGAGACCGCGCAGCACGGTACCGAGGAGCGCCTGTTCGGCGACCTCTACGCCTCCTTCATGGACGAGGCCCGTGCCGAGGAGCTGGGTGCGGCTCCGATCATCGACGACCTCGCCTTGGTGCGGCGCGTCGACTCGATTCCCGGCCTCCTCCGCACCATCGGCGAGTTCGAGCGCTCCGGCGTCCCCGGGCTCGTCGGCCTCTTCGTCGACAACGACCCGGGCAACCCCGAGCGCTACCTCGTCTCCGTCAACCAGGGCGGCCTCGGCCTACCGGACGAGAGCTACTACCGCGAGGAGGAGTTCGCGTCGGTTCGCGAGGCCTACACGCCGTTCGTCGCGCGCATGCTCGCGCTGGCGGGCATCGACGCCGCCGAGACGCGGGCCGAGCGGATCGTCGCGCTCGAGACTCAGCTGGCGGCCGTGCACTGGGACAAGGTGCGCAGCCGCGATAGCCAGGCGACCTACAATCTCCGCTCCTGGGCAGAGGTCGAAGAACTCGCCGCGGGCGTCGATCTCCGCGTCTGGCTCACCGCGATGGGTGCTCCGGAGGGGGCGCTCGCCGAGGTCGTCGTGCGCCAGCCGAGCTTCCTCCAGGGCCTCGCCGGCCTCCTCACTGACGAGCACCTCCCGGCCTGGCGTGACTGGCTGTCGTGGCAGGTCGTTCGCGGCGCCGCCGCCTACCTGTCAACCGATTTTGTCGATGCCAACTTCGACTTCTACGGGCGCACCCTCACGGGCACGCCACAGAAGCGCGAGCGCTGGAAGCGCGGCGTCTCGCTCGTCGAGGGGGCGCTGGGGGAGGCGGTCGGCCGGACCTATGTCGCCCGTCATTTCCCCGAGAGTGCAAAGGCCGCGATGGACGTGCTCGTCGCGAATTTGATCGAGGCCTACCGCCGCTCGATCACCGACCTCGAGTGGATGGGGCCCGAGACTCGCGAGCGCGCGCTCGAGAAGCTTGGCAAGTTCACCCCGAAGATCGGCTACCCGGCGCGCTGGCGCGATTATTCGGCCCTCTCGATTGACGCCGCGGACCTGGTGGGCAACGCCCGCCGCGTCGCCGCATTCGAATTCGACCGCGAACTCGGCAAGATCGGCCGCCCGCTCGACCGCGACGAGTGGTTCATGACTCCGCAGACGATCAACGCCTACTACAACCCCGGCTTCAACGAGATCGTCTTCCCGGCCGCCATCCTGCAGTTCCCCTTCTTCGACGAGAACCGCGACTCCGCCGCGAACTACGGCGCGATCGGAGCGGTCATCGGTCACGAGATCGGCCACGGCTTCGACGACCAGGGCTCCCGGTTCGACGGCGACGGCCGCCTCACCGACTGGTGGACCGAGGACGACCGCGCCGCATTCGAGGAGCGCACCAGCGCGCTGATCGCGCAGTACGACGCGCTCGCTCCCGCGACGACCCCCGATCACCACGTCAACGGGGCGCTCACGATCGGCGAGAACATCGGCGATCTCGGTGGCCTCGGAATAGCCTGGCAGGCGTACCTCCTCTCGCTCGAGGGCCAGGAGCCGCCGGTCATTGACGGCCTGACCGGAGCGCAGCGCTTCTTCCTCTCGTGGGCGCAGGCCTGGCAGCAGAAGTCGCGCGACGAGGAGACCATCCGTCTCCTCGCCATCGATCCGCATGCTCCCGCTGAGTTCCGCTGCAACCAGATCGTCCGCAACATTCACGAGTTCTACGAGGCGTTCGACGTCTCCGACGCAGATGCACTCTGGCTCGCCCCGGGCGAGCGCGTGAGCATCTGGTAGCCGCCCGCCCCACCGACCGCACTCCTGATACGTAGAGGGGCCCTACCGTGGTGATCCCCACCCGCGATTCCCGCCGCACGAAGAGACGCAACCGCAGAGGACGCCACAAGGGTGACGGCGAGCGCGACAACTTCCAGCGCGGGTTCGACGCTCTCGGGCGCCTCGCGCTCGACGGAGTGGTGGTCTCGGCCCGCGCGGTCGATCTGGCGACCGGGCGGACCCTGTTCACTGTCGACGACTCCGTCTCGATGCCCACCGCGTCCCTCGGCACGGTGGTGCTGCTCATCGAGGTCGCCGCGCGCCTGGCGAACGAGCCTGAGGAGAATCTGCGCCTCGTCGATCGCACCGGTGGAGATGCGGTCTCGGGCTCGGGCCTGTGGCAGCACCTGCAAATCCCCTCGATGCCGATTGCCGACCTCGCCGCTCTGGTCGGGGCATCGAGCGACAACCTGGCCACCAATGTCCTGCTGCGCCGGGTGGGGCTCGACGCGGTCCGCGAGCGCGCTGAGGCCCTCGGGCTCTCCCGCACTGCCCTGCTCGATGTGGTCCGCGATGAACGCGGACCGGATGACGCTCCGCAGCTCTCCATCGGCTCCGCTCGCGAACTGACCTGGCTGCTGGCCACGCTCGCGAACGGCGAGATCGTCGACGCGGCGGTGAGTTCCCGTGTGATCGGCTGGCTGTCTCTCGGTAGCGACCTGTCGCTGGTCGCGTCCGCGTTCGGCCTCGACCCGCTCGCGCACCGCCGGCCCGATCACGGGGTACTCCTCGTGAACGCCACCGGGATCGACGTCGGGGTGCGCGCCGAGGCCGGGGTCCTCCGCGGCCCGCGCGCGGGCGTCGCCTACGCGGTCGCGACGCAGTTCGACGACACGACGCTGCACTACCGGCTCGCCGTGCTCGAGGGGATGCGGACTCTCGGTGCGGACCTGCTCGAGTACGTGCACTGAGTTCGAGTGGTTGGCCTGCGTTCAGTTTGTCTTCGTGTTGATGAGTAGTGAACGGACGAGGGACCTCGGCCGACGACGGGCCCTGCTCGATCAGATCGCGAGTGGAATGAGAACGGGAAGCGACCGGACGCACCTCGTCAAGGCCGTGACCGCGTCAGAGAGGTCGACTTATGCTGCCCGCAGCGGCACCGCGCACCGTCTGTGCCGTGGAGAGGGAACCATGAGCAGCTTTGGCTTCGACGCCCCCGAGGACGTCACCGACACCACCCGCCCCGACGTCGACTCCCTGCCGGTGCCGCCCGAGGACCCGGCCGAGATCGACGATCCGGAGGCGCTCGACGAAGCGCTGGACGAGGGGGCCGACGCACGACTCGACGACGACCAGGACCCGCCGGAGCACCCCGTCGTCCCCTCGCCCAGCTGATCGGCCGCTCGGCCGACCGACATTCAGCGACACGCATCTCGCGCCAACGAGCGCGGTGGAGGGCGATTCGGGCAGGCTGGAGCGATGACAGAAACTCAGCCGTCCGCCCCGCCCGTTCCGCCGTTTTCCGGCTCCCACGCTGCACCACCCGCACCACCCGCGCGTAGCGGTCTCGCCATCACCGCCCTGATCATCGGGATTGCGGCCGTTCCGCTGGCCTTTGTGCCGATCCTCGGTGGTCCCCTCGCGATCGCCGCGATCGTTCTCGGAATCGTGACGCTGGCAAAGAGGAAGCCGCCGAAGAGTTTCGGGGTGACTGGTCTCGTACTGGGCGTGGTCGGCGTCGTACTCACCATCGTCATCATCGTGATCACAGCCATAGGGATCGTGAACGCCGTGCGGGACCGACAGCTCCAGGGGCTCACCCACTCATCCGACTCGTCCCCGAGTGCGCGCCCCGCTGACCAGAAGCTCATCGCGAAGTTCAACGACGGAATCATCTATGACGACAAGGTCGCGGTCGGAGTTGCGGAGCCGACCACTTTCCAGCCCGGCGAGAGAGCGACGGGCGCTGACCAGGCGCACCAGGTCGTGCTGACCTTCGCGATCAAGAACGACTCCGACAAGGCCTTCGACCCGCAGCTCAGGGTCAATGTCTCCTCCGGTGGCGTCGAGGCGAGCCGCATCTACGACTACTCCTCTACAGAGAAGTTCGAAGAGCCTCGCACCTCGGTCCTGCCTGGCGGCTCGGTGACCTGGCGACAGGCCTTCTCCGTGGCGGACCCCAAGTCCTTGGTCGTCGAGATCGCCGCCGACTTCGACCGCCCGAAGGCCATCTTTACCAACACCCAGTGACGCTCGCTTCCGCGGAGACCGCAGCCGGAGCGCCAGCCGTGTGAGCGGATGGTCGGGCTCGCGCTCGGTGGGCTCCTCGAGCCCGGAGAACGTGCCAATGTCGCCCACGAGGGCGGCCCACCGGGCGCGGTCGTACGCGCGGATCTGTCTCCGAAACGTTGCAGCCTGCCGCGGTAGACGGGCCCGGCCCCCGTCCTCGGGCTCGCGCGATCCACTTCCCGTACGCAAGGCTGGACGTGTGCAGTTCAGAGTGTTTACCGAACCCCAGCAGGGCGCGAGTTACGAGGACCTCCTCGCCGTCGCGCAGGCCACCGAAGCTCTCGGCTATGACGGCTTCTTCCGCTCCGACCACTACCTCCGGATGGGGGACGGCGACCCCGGAGTCGGCCCTTCCGACGCGTGGACGACGCTCGCCGCTCTCGCCCGCGAGACGGAGCGGATCGCGCTCGGCACCCTCGTCTCCTCCGTCACCTATCGCCCGCCAGGCATCCTGGCGATCCAGGTGGCACAGGTCGACGCGATGTCGGGTGGTCGGGTCGAACTCGGGCTCGGTACCGGCTGGTTCGAGCAAGAGCACGCTGCGTACGGCATCCCTTTTCCGCCCCGCCGCTTCGACCTGCTCGAGGAGCAGCTCGAGATCATCACAGGCCTGTTGTCGACTCCGGTCGGCGAGCGGTACTCGTTCGCGGGCGAGCACTACACGTTGACCGACTCGCCGGCGCTGCCGAAACCCGCGCGGCTGCCGCTGCCGGTGATCGTGGGAGGAGGCGGTCCCCGGCGGACTCCGGCGCTCGCGGCGCGCTTCGCGAGCGAGTTCAACCTTCCGTTCCCCGAGTTCGACGCGATCCCGGGCGCCTTCGCGCGGGTGGATGAGGCGTGCCGGGCGATCGGTCGCGAGCCGTCGTCGATCGTGCACTCGGTCGCGCTGATCGCGGTTGGCGGAGGCGACGAGGCGGAGTTCACGCGGCGAGCCGCTGCGATCGGTCGCGAGCCGACCGAGTTGCGCGAGCACGGCGTCGCAGGTGGGGTGCAGGAGGCGGTCGACCGCCTGGAGTCGCTTCGTGAGGCAGGTGTCGAGCGGGTCTACCTGCAGTTCATGGATGTGCAGGACCTCGAACACCTCGACTTCTTCGCTCGCGAGGTGCTGCCGCGAGTCTCCTCCTGACGCAGTCGGCGGGACGGCTTGTGGAGGCTCGGTGGCAGGGGCGAGGAGACTCGGCGCGGGCGACCTACTCTGGAGGGATGGCGGACACGATCGAGCGCGTGGACGAGCGGCAGGCGACCCGCTCGGCGGCTGAGGTGCCGTGGATCGTCCTGGTCTGGGACGATCCGGTGAACCTGATGTCGTACGTCTCGTACGTGTTCCGCACGTACTTCGGCTTCGGCAGGGCGGAGGCCGAGCGCCTCATGCTCCAGGTGCACACCGAGGGTCGCGCCGTCGTGGCGACCGGGAACCGCGAGGAAATGGAGCGGCACGTGGAGGCGATGCATGGCTTCGGCCTGTGGGCGACGTTGCAGAAGGCTGACGCGTGAGCGGGGCGGGCTGATGCGCGCGTTCCGTCGCGACTCCTCCGGTGCCGTCGTCGCCCGTTTTGACCGCGAGGAGGCCGGGATCCTCCGCCACCTCGCCGGCGAGATGCTCGAACTGCTCGACCGGGGTGCGTCCTCGCCCGAGGCCCGCTCCGATCCGGCGTTGGCGCGTCTCCTGCCCGATGCCTACCGCGATGACGCCGAGGCGGCCGATGAGTTCCGGCGCTTTACTGCTCCGGATCTCGCCGGTCGCAAGATGGACGACGCGCGGATGATTGTCACGGGCCTGGACGCCGGCGACGGATCGAGTCACGGCCGGGTGTTCGCGGAGCTCGGCGACGTGAGCGTGCGACTGGAGGAGCCGCAGGCGGTCGCCTGGCTCCGAGCCCTGACCGACATGCGGCTCGCGCTTGCCGTGCGCCTCGGGATCGCGGACACCGACGGCGTCGAACCGGAGGGCGAAAATGCCGCCGCGATCCGCAGCGTCTACGACTGGCTGGGCGGCGTCCAGGAGGGCCTCGTCCGCGCCGTCGACATCTGATCCGCTCGACGACTCGGCCATTCCACAGGTGTGGACAACCCTGTGGAGAGGTGTGGAGAACCGCCCTGACGCAGCTCCTGATCCGCTGCTGGCCTGGAGTCCGGGTGTGGAAACTCGAAGCGTCCCCTGCGAGTGCTCGCGAGCAGCATCCGTGCGACGAACGCCCCGTGCGGCACCCGAAATGTGCGCGCGCTTCGGCGTCGGGTGCTGGTGAGGACACGGCGGCGGCGGGCTCTGCGCTACCTGTCACCCCCCTTTCGTGCAACTGGTGTCACCGACCGTGGCGGCGGTGACACGCTGAGTAACGTGAGCGGGGAAATCGAGGAGGGGGCCGGTGGCAGGGCGCGCCCTGCGCTGACTGAGGATGCGGCGGGGCTGCTCGTCCGGGCTTCGATGGGCGATGCCTCCGCACTCGCCGATCTTTTCGACCGCTTCGGCGCGCTGTTCTCGGCGTGCATCTCCACGGTCCAGGCCGATCCGGGTATGCGTGACCAGCTCTGCACCGCGGTGTTCACCGCTGTCTGGCGGCGCGCCCGTGAGGGTGCCCGGGTGCCGGAGCCTGTGCTGTGGCTGCTTGAGGTGCTCTGCGAGACGCTCGGTTCAACAGTTGATTCCACCCAGCGCCCCATCGGCCGCGAGGTGCTTGCGCTCCGGTGCCCTGATCGGGAACTGCTCCTGCTGGCCTCGGCCGGTCGCTTCTCGCAGCCCGAGATCGCTGCTCTCACCGGGATCGGCGAGCCGCGCCTGCGCTCGATCCTTCGCGATGCCCTCTCCTCACTGCGCCGGGGTCTCCGGATGGCCTGACTACTCGGGAATAGGCGCTCCAAGAGCTAAGTTGAGTGGGAAGCACTCAACTTTCGATCCATGGAGGAGACCATCATGCAGGCCGGTCGGATGCCCCAGCAGGACGAGAAGTCCGCCCTCGAGCAGTACGGCGTCAACCTGACCGCGATCGCGGCCAGCGGCAAGCTCGACCCGGTGATCGGGCGCGACGCCGAAATCCGGCGCGTCAGCCAGGTGCTCACGCGCCGCACTAAGAACAACCCGGTCCTCATCGGCGAACCTGGCGTCGGCAAGACCGCGGTCGTCGAGGGGCTCGCCCAGCGGATCGTCGCCGGTGACGTCGCCGAGAGCCTCAAGGGCAAGCAGCTCGTCAGTCTCGACCTCTCGGCGTTGATTGCGGGAGCGAAGTACCGCGGCGAATTCGAGGAGCGGCTCAAGGCGGTGCTCCAGGAGATCGAGGAGTCCGACGGCCGGATCATCACCTTCATCGACGAGCTGCACACCCTGATGGGCGCGGGCGGCGGCGAAGGCTCGGTCGCGGCGGCAAACATGCTCAAGCCCATGCTGGCCAGGGGTGAGCTGCGGATGATCGGCGCGACCACTCTCGACGAATACCGGCAGTACATCGAAAAGGACGCCGCCCTGGAGCGCCGGTTCCAGCAGGTGTTCGTCGGCGAGCCGAGCGTCGAGGACACGGTCGCGATCCTCCGCGGGTTGAAGGAGCGCTACGAGGCGCACCACAAGGTGGCCATCGCCGACTCCGCCCTGGTCGCCGCCGCCTCGCTCTCGAACCGCTACATCACCGCCCGCCAGCTGCCGGATAAGGCGATCGACCTGATCGACGAGGCCGCGTCGCGCCTGCGGATGGAGATCGACTCCGCTCCGGTTGAGATCGATGAGCTGCGCCGCTCCGTCGACCGGTTGACGCTGGAGGAGCTGGCGCTGAAGAAGGAAAAGGACGAAGCCTCGAAGGCGCGGCTCGAGAAGCTCCGCGAGGACCTCGCCCGGCGCAGCGCCCAGCTCGAGGAGTTGCAGGAGCGGTGGGAGCGCGAGCGCGCCTCCCTCAACCGCGTCGGCGAACTGAAGAACCGGCTCGACGCTCTGCGCATCGCGGCCGAGCGGGCGCAGCGCGAGGGAAAGCTGGAGCGCGCGTCGAAGCTGCTCTACGGCGACATCCCGGTGATCGAGCGTGAACTCGCCACAGCGGAGGCCGAGGAGGAGCCCGTCGAGGGCCGCATGGTCAATGAACAGGTGACGGCCGACGACATCGCGGCGGTGATCGCGGCGTGGACGGGCATCCCGGTCGGGCGACTCCTCCAGGGCGAGACCGAGAAGCTGCTGCACCTCGAGACCGAGCTGCACCGGCGACTGATCGGGCAGGACGAGGCCGTCTCGGCCGTGTCCGATGCTGTCCGCCGCACTCGGGCCGGGATCTCGGACCCCGATCGGCCCACCGGCTCCTTCCTCTTCCTCGGGCCGACCGGCGTCGGCAAGACCGAGCTGGCGAAGGCGCTCGCCGACCACCTCTTCGACGACGAGAAGGCGATGGTGCGCATTGATATGTCGGAGTACGGCGAGAAGTTTGCTGTCTCGCGGCTGGTGGGCGCTCCTCCCGGCTACGTCGGCTACGAGCAGGGCGGGCAGCTGACGGAGGCGGTGCGGCGCCGCCCCTACTCGGTCGTGCTGCTCGATGAGATCGAGAAGGCGCACGCCGAAGTGTTCGACGTGCTGCTCCAGGTGCTCGACGACGGACGGCTGACCGACGGGCAGGGACGGACTGTCGACTTCCGCAACACGATCCTGATCCTCACCTCGAACCTCGGCTCGCAGTTCCTCGTCGATCCCGCGCTCTCGCGGGCGCAGAAGGAGGAGGCGGTGCAGCAAATGGTGCGCCAGGCGTTCAAGCCCGAGTTCGTGAACCGGCTCGACGACATCGTGATTTTCGACGCGCTCGACCGGACCGAGCTGGGAGAGATCGTGTCGCTGTACGTCGACCGACTCTCCCGGCGGCTGGCGGAGCGGCGGCTCGATCTGGCGGTGACGCCGGCCGCTCGCGGGTGGCTGGCAGAGCGCGGCTACGACCCGCAGTACGGGGCGAGGCCGCTGCGCCGGCTGATGCAGCGGGCGATCGACGATCAGCTGGCGACGGCGCTGCTCGGCGGGACTATTCGCGACGGCGACGTCGTGCTGGTGGACGTGGCGCCGGACGGCGAGCGCCTGGTGGTGACGCCGGGCCTGTCAGAGCCGTCATAGGCCGCCGTCGCCGTTCGAATGTCCAAAAGTTGTCGCACTCGACGCCGAGTGCGACAACTTTTGGACACTCGCGGCGGCGAGCGGCGGAGGAGGCTCCTCCACAGGGGGTGGAGAGGGCTCGATTGTCCACAGATGCGGTCGCGGGCGCCCGCGGCGACGGTGGCCTGCGTAGCGTCGCGGGCATGTCCTTCGAATCGCCGCGCATGGCCGACCTCGCTCCCGAGCAGCGGCCGCGAGAGCGCCTGCGTGCGCGCGGCCCTGGGGCGCTGACCGATGCCGAGACGCTCGCCGTGCTCATCGGAGCGGGAGTGCGCGGCGCCAACGCGACCGTCGTGGCGCAGCGCCTCCTGGCCCGTTTCGGCGGCATCGACGCGGTTGCGCGCGCTGGCGTGGTCGATCTGATGCGGCATCGCGGAGTCGGCGAGGTCGCCGCGTGCCGGTTGGTCGCCTCCTTCGAGCTGCGTCGGCGGATGAACCGCGCGTCGCGTGCCACTCGCGTGACGGATGCGGACGGGCTCGCCGAGCTGGTCATTCCGTTCCTCGCCGCCCGCCCGCTCGAGACGGTGCTGGCGGTCGCCCTCGGCGAGTCGGGCATCGTCCGCGATGTCCTGACGTTGGCCGACGGCGCCCCCGCCCACGCGGAGCTCCCGGTGCCGACCGTCTTGGCCGAGGTACTCGCCCGCGGCGCCACGGGAGTCGGACTCGCGCACAGCCATCCAGGTGAAGCGGTTGTGCTGCCCTCCGACCGGGCAGCGACGCGAGCGCTCGCCGAAGGGGCGGAGGCGTGTGGGCTGCGGTTCATCGCGCACGTCGTCGTGGGGCGGGACGGCTGGGCGGAGGCGCCGCCGTGATCGCACTCAAGTGTCAGGCGGAGGCGCCGCCGTGCAAGCCCCCCTCGGTCCGACGTCCGCCGCACGACGCGGGCGTAGCGTAGAAAGCGTCCTACCCCTCTCCATACCAGGAGTATTCATGCGAGCAACACTGATCCACGGCGAACGCGACATCCGGCTCGAGGAGGTCCCCGACCCGCAGTTGTCGACCGGGCGCGACGCGATCGTCCGCGTCACGGCCGCCTGCGTCTGCGGCTCTGACCTCTGGCCCTACCGGGGTGTCACTCCCACGAAGGAGGCGCATCGCATTGGCCACGAGTTCGTCGGCGTTGTCGAGGCCGTCGGCGAGGACGTGCACGATGTCGCTGTCGGCGACTTTGTGATCGCCCCCTTCTACATCTGCGACGGAACCTGCCTGAACTGCGCTAACGGTGTTTCGACCTCCTGCCTCGCGGGCGGCTGGTGGGGTGCGGAGGTGCGCGAGGACGGCTTCGCGGATGGCGCCCAGGGCGAGAAGGTGCGCGTTCCGCTCGCCGACGGCACGCTTTTCCGTGTCGGCACCGACCCCGATCCGGCGCTCATTCCGAGCCTGCTGACGCTGGCCGACGTGATGGGCACCGGTCACCACGCGGCCGTGTCCGCGGGAGTGACGGTCGGCTCGACGGTCGCAGTGGTCGGAGACGGCGCGGTCGGCCTTTGCGCCGTCCTCGCGGCCAAGCGCCTCGGAGCGACCACCATCATTGCGATGTCACGGCATGAGTCGCGCCAAAATCTCGCTCGACGGTTCGGTGCGACGCACATCGTCGAGACCCGCGGCGACGAGGGCGTCGCACGTGTCCGCGAACTGACCGACGGCATCGGAGCCGACTGCGTGCTTGAGTGCGTCGGCACCAAGGAGTCGATGCAGCAGGCGCTCGACTCCGCGCGCCCCGGTGGGATGGTCGGCTATGTCGGCGTCCCGAACGGCGGTCCCGAGCTGCCCGTGCGGCAGATGTTCGGATCGAACGTGGGCGTGAACGGCGGGGTGGCGCCGGTGCGCGGTTACATGGCGGAGCTGCTCCCCGATGTGCTCAGCGGAGCGATCGAGCCCGGCCTGGTCTTCGACCTCGAGCTGCCGCTCGAGCACATCGCCGAGGCGTACGCAGCGATGGACGAGCGTCGTGCGATCAAGACGCTCGTGCGTCCGTAACCAATACAGCGGAGCGTGGGGCTGGGGTTGTGGCAACAAGGATGACTTCCTCCGCGCGGCCCGACATCCGCTTATCTGCTAACGACGGCTTGGTTATTGACGGCGGAGTGGGTCAGTGGCTAGCAGAAGGCACCCCGGCCAACTCTGCGTTAAGTGCTGGCTGCTCGCCCGCCCGCCCCGCCTGATGGAGTACCCCGTGAACATCGACCGGCTCGCCACCCGCTACGAGATCGCTCTGCCCGCCTGGATCGAGGACGCGCTCAGCGACGTTCCCGAGGTCCTTCCGACGCTCGAAGCGCGGATGGCTCTCGTGCACACCCTCGCCGACCGAAACTTCCGTGAGGGCAACGGCGGACCGTTCGCGGCGATTGTCGTCGAGCGCGACTCCGGCCGCCTCGTCTCGGTTGGAGTGAACGTGGTCCTCGCGAGTGGAGTCTCCTCCGGGCACGCAGAGGTCACGGCGCTCGGTCTGGCGCAGACTGCGCTAAGCACCTGGGACCTCGGCGGCGAGGGCCTCCCCGTGCACGAGCTTGTCGTCAACTGGCGGCCGTGCGTGCAGTGCTACGGGGCGACGCTATGGTCGGGGATTCGCCGGTTGGTCGTCGCGGGCTCGGGACCCGAGCTGGAGGAGATCAGCACGTTCGACGAGGGCCCGATGCGCGAGGACTGGGCCGCCCAGTTCGAGGCACGTGGCATCGACGTCGTGCTCCGCAACGAGGCCCTCACGGTCTCCCGCGCCACCCCCTAATCTCGCGAAATGTCGCGAAATGCCGACGGACGGACGAGATACCCCGCCGCGGCAGGAGATCTCGTCCGTCCGGGCCGATCTCGAGGCTCGTCCGAGTCAGCGCCACCAGTCGTCGAACATCGACAGCGGTACCTGGCGCTTGTGTTCGGTCGCGGCGTACCGCGCCTCGATCGCGGCTGCGACTGCCGGATCCACGTCGCCGCCCTCGAGGTACGTGTCGAGATCGGCGTAGACCAGGCCGAGGTTTGACTCGTCTGGCTGGCCCGGGTTCTCATCCAGGAGATCGGCGGTCGGCGCCTTCTCGTACAGCCGGGCTGGAGCGTCCAGGTGTTCGAGGAGCGAGCGGCCCTGGCGCTTCGTCAAGCCGGTCAGCGGGAGGACGTCGGCGCCGCCGTCGCCGAACTTGGTGAAGAAGCCGGTCACCGCCTCTGCCGCGTGATCGGTTCCGACGACGAGCATGCCGGTCTGGCCGGCGATGGCGTATTGCGCGATCATCCGGGCGCGGGCCTTGACATTGCCCTTGACGAAGTCAGAAAGCGTTTCGCCAACCGCATCGCCGAACGCTGCGGCGATCCCATCGACCCCCTGACGGATGTCGAAGACGACCTGGCGGTCCGGCCGGATGAACGTGAGGGCCAGCTGGGCGTCCTCCTCGTCGGCCTGCACGCGGTACGGCAGGCGCACTGCGATGAAGGAGGCGTCGCCACCGCTGGCGCGCACCCGCTCGACCGCGAGCTGGCAGAGTCGGCCGGCGAGGCTCGAATCCTGTCCGCCGCTGATGCCGAGGACGAGGCCCTTCGCGCCGGTGCTGCGGAGGTAGTCGGCGAGGAAGCCGCTGCGCCGATCAACCTCTGCGGCTGGATCGACGGTGGGGGAGACGTGGAGCTCGGAGATGATCTGCTGTTGGACGTCGCGCACGGCCTCACGCTACTCCGGATGGGGCCGCCGAGCTTCGGCATGGGGAATCAGTCGCCAAGACGGCCGCGGCCGTCACCCTTCCAAGCGACGACAGACTGACGGAACTCTTCCGGATGCGGCTGCGGCACGGTTGCCATCTTTCCGACAGCGACCATTGGTCGCCACAGATCAGGAGTCGACCGACCCCTCAGCAGTCCCGAGATCTTCCCCGTTCGTGGCCGAATCTTCGAGTGCTTGCCGAAGCCGCTCGTCGACGCGGAGGGTAATTTTACCGGTCTCGTCGATTGACGAGACCGGCGTGACGACGCCTCCGCGAGAGAAATGGACGTTCAGAGAGAGCACGCCCCCGGGCA
The DNA here is from genome assembly GCF_003149025.1 of Rathayibacter iranicus NCPPB 2253 = VKM Ac-1602. Classification (GTDB taxonomy): domain Bacteria; phylum Actinomycetota; class Actinomycetes; order Actinomycetales; family Microbacteriaceae; genus Rathayibacter; species Rathayibacter iranicus. The sequence goes on along the minus strand of NZ_QGDV01000007.1, from coordinate 93,227 downwards.
CCAGCCCATCGCCGATCGCCTGCATGGTCACCCCGACGAGTTGCTGCACCGCTTCGAGGGTCTCCGGCCCGGTGAGAGGCAGAGTGATAAGCATGTGTCGATAGGGAATTGTGAAAAAGGTTCCGAATGGTGCGGAACCAATGACTGCGGGAAGATTCGCAGCCTTTGAGGCGGTGAAGAGAGAATTGCCGACGATGACCTCGACTCCAGGAGATGCCTCATATCGTTGATCAATGGCCTCGCGGTCGGTGTTCAGCTGCCCAAAGGCGTACAGCTCGTCCTCGCCCAGTGCGAGCGTGCGAATGTTTTCGTCGCTGAGCATCATCACGGCGTTGGGAAGGTCGATGCACAGGGCGATGACGATGCCATCCGAAAACGGCCGGGCGTAGCGGAGCGACGGTCCGTCCGGCTGGCCCTCCGAAGCGTGCAAGAGACGGGTGCGGATGCGCAGACGGAGTTCCTCGGGCGAGAAGTTCGCTATGTCGAGTGTCTTGTCGAAGGTGAGGAGTGGGCTGATGTGATCGGCGATGATGTCTTCCGCCTCAGCAATCGACGCCCCGTCCGTTTTCGCAAGCATGGTGAAGAGCGGGTAGCACCGCCCGTCGGCATCGATAAGCATCACGTCTTCGGGCTTCTCGCCATGCTGGACGGTGGCCTCGATACCCCGCTCGGCGAGTATTCGTCGCGCCGTCGCTGTCACCCACTCGATCCGATCCGTCGGTTGCGGCATCTTCTTATTGCGCTTAAATAGACCCATTGCTTTCCCTAACTCGGATTCCCATTCGTGCCCAGAGGCTAGCATGAGACTTATTCAGTCGGTGTGATCCGTCGCGTTCTGCGCATCGAGGATCCGGTGCGCGGTCACCACATTGACGCCGGTCCGTCCTTCTGCACGGAGGACGCTCAGAGTGCCGTTGCCGGCGTCAAGACACAGGTGAACTCGGGCACTGCGTCTGATTCGGCCTCAGCCGCGCGCCGCGACGATGCGCGCAATCCGCGCCGGCACGGTGTCGTCTTGAAGGCTCGTCACGTCGCCGAGCGCGCGCCCGTCGCGGATGTCGCCGAGCAGCCGCCGCATGATCTTGCCGGAGCGGGTCTTGGGTAGATCCGGCACCACCACGACGTCTCGGGGCTTGGCGATGGGACCGATCGCGGTGGCGACGTGGTCGCGCAGCCGCGCCGAGAGGGTGACGCCGAGTGCGCTCCAGTAGGCCGGGTCCTCCTCCGCGCGGTCGACGGCCTCGTCGGAGGGGATCACGAATGCCGCGATCGCTTGCCCCGTCACTGCGTCGGCGACCCCGACGACTCCGGCCTCGCCGACGGCGGGGTGGGCGACGAGCGCCGATTCGATCTCGATGGTCGACAGCCGGTGTCCCGAGACGTTGATGACGTCATCCACACGACCGAGCACCCAGATGTCGCCGTCGGCGTCGTACTTGGCGCCGTCGCCCGAAAAGAAGTAGCCCCGGGAGGCAAAGCGCTCCCAGTAGGAGTCGCGGTATCGTTCCGGGTTCCCCCAGACGGTGCGCGCGAGCGCCGGCCCGGTGCGGTCGACGACGAGGTAACCGCCGGAGCCGTTAGGGACTCGCTCGCCGTGCTCGTCCACGACGAGGGCGCCGAGCCCGGGTAGAGCGCCGAGCGAGGAGCCGGGCTTGAGCGTCGAGACGCCGGGCAGGGGACACATCACTGCGGCACCCGTCTCGGACTGCCACCAGGTGTCCACGATCGGGCAGCGCCCGCGCCCGATCGCCTGGTGAAACCAGACCCATGCCTCCGGGTTGATCGACTCGCCGACCGTGCCCAGCAGGCGCAGACTCGAGAGGTCGTACTGCTCCGGCACCCCCTCGGGGAACCAGGTCTTCAGCGTGCGGATCAGCGTGGGCGCCGTGTAGTACACGGTGACTCCGTAGCGCTCGATGATCTCGAAGTGCCGCGCCGGGTGCGGAGTGCTGGGGGTCCCCTCGTAGATCACCTGGGTTAGCCCGTTCGAAAGCGGGCCGTAGATTTCATAGGTGTGCGCTGTCACCCAGGCCAGGTCGGCGGTGCACCAGTGAACGTCGTCTGGCTTCGCGTCGAATACCGCCCAGTGAGTCCAGGAAGCCTGGGTGAGGTAGCCGCCGCTCGTGTGCACCAGCCCCTTGGGCTTCCCGGTCGTTCCGGAGGTGTAGATGATGAATAGCGGCGTCTCGGAGTCGAAGGCCTCGGCGTCGTGGACGTCGCTCTGCGCGTCGACCAGCTCGTGCCACCAGACGTCGCGGCCCGGGGTCCAGGGGACGTCGGAGTCGCCCGTGCGCCGGACGACGAGGACGTGCTCGATCGACTCGACGCCCTCGACCGCCTGGTCGGCGTTCGCCTTCACCGGCACAGCCGCACCACGGCGGAACTGCCCGTCCGTGGTGACCAGCAGCTTCGCGCCGGTGTCCTCGACACGCAACCGCACCGCGTCCGCGGAAAACCCGCCGAAGACGAGGGAGTGGACGGCTCCGATGCGTGCGATCGCCAGGGTGATAACGACGGTCTCGGGGATCACCGGGAGGTAGACGACGACGCGGTCGCCGAATCCGACTCCGAGCTCGGCCAGCGCATGCGCGGCGCGCGCGACATCGCGTTGCAGCTGCGCATAGGTGATCGAGCGCCGGTCGCCGCGCTCGCCCTCGAAGTGCAGCGCGACCTTCTCGCCCCGACCGGCAGTGACGTGGCGGTCGACGCAGTTCTCGGCGACGTTGAGGCGTCCGCCCTCGAACCAGGTCGCGCGCGGCACCGAGAGAGAGCCGTCGGGGAGCGGAACCGCCGGCTCCCAGGTGTGTGCGGTGTGCCACGGTTCAGCCCAGTCGAGGCGCCGCGCCGCCTCCTCCCAGAATGCGACCGGATCGGTGGCCGCCCGCGCGTACTCCTCCTGTCCCACGTTCGCCGTGGCGGCGAAGCCCTCGGGAGGCGGAAAGCGCCGGTGCTCATCAAGGAGGCTGGCAAGGGTGTCGTTCACGGACGACACTCCCTCCCGGGCGCTCATGCCCATCTCCTGACGGCGTAGCGCTGGAACACGCCGACCACGGCGTCGGTGAGCGTGCCGAGGACGGCCAGCAGGATGATCGTGAGGAACACCCGGTCGATCCGGCCGTTGCTTTGGCTGTCGGTGAGGCGGAAGCCGAGTCCCATCGACGAGGCGATCAGTTCGGAGGCGACGAGGAACAGCCACGATTGCGCGAGCGCCAGGCGAAGACCTGAAATCACCGAGGGGATCACAGCTGGCAGTTGTACGGAGGTGAAAAGCCGCACCCCCGAGAGGCCGAAGGCGCGTCCCGCCTCCACGAGGTGCCGGTCGACATGGCCGAGGGCTGTCGCCACCGTGGTGAAGACGGGGAAGAACGCGCCGATGGTAATCAGCGTGACCTTTGACTCCTCGCCGATGCCCATCCAGAGCAGCAAGAGGGGTACCCAGGCGAGCGAGGGCACCGCGCGGATCGCGCCGAGCGTCGGCCCGAGGATGACCTCCCAGACGCGAGAGAGCCCGAAGAGCGCTCCCACGATGAGCCCGAGGGCAGAGCCGAGGGCGAAGCCGATCAGAACGCGCTGCGTCGAGATGGCGACATCCTGCCCCAGGTCGCCGCGCCGGGCGAGGTCGACGCCGGCCGCCCACACCATCGCGGGCGACGGGAACACCGAGACCGAGACGAGTCCTGTCGTCGTCGCCAGTTGCCAAGCCGCGAGCAGAAGCGCCGGGAGGATCGCCCCGCCCGCTACGACGAACCAGCGCCGCGAGCTCAGCGCCCGAGCGCCGGCCATATGTTCGTCACGAAGCGGGCTCCGCGGCGCTGCCGCTGAGCGGCTGACTACCGCGATCTGGACCGCGTCGGGCGCCTGCACGAGCCCGCCCCGCGCGGCATCGGCGTCGGTCACCGTCTCGCTGTCACGGATCACCATGGTCGTCTCCTCGGGTCGAAGGAAGGGGGAGCCGCTCAGGCGCCGATGGCGCTCGGATCGGCCGCCGTCGCATAGGTGTCGTCGATCAGCGCCCCGAGCGCCTCGTCGACCTGCCGCTGCGAGGGAACGTCGCCGTTCTCGACGAAGATCGGCCCGATGACCGCGAGCACGGTGGTCTGTGCGGACCCGGGCACGTGGTCGACGTCGAGATTGCTCCGCTGCGTGATGACCGTGGTCGCCACCGCCACATCGAGACCTGCGACCGACGCGAGGATTCTCGCGGTCTCGTCCTGGTTCTCGAGAGCCCAGGCCCGGGCGTGCTCATAGGCGTTGACGACAATCTGCGCGAGGTCGGGCTTCTCGGCGAGGAAGCTCTCGGTCGCGTTGAGCAGACCGTAGGAGTTGAAGTCCACGTTGCGGTAGAGCAGGGTCGCTCCCGCCGCCTCGGCGCCCGCCATGATCGGGTCGAGCCCAGCCCAGGCGTCGACGGAGCCGTTCTGCAGCGCCGCCCAGCCATCGGCGTGCTGGAGGTTCTGTACCGTCACGTCGTCAATGCCGAGGCCGGCCGCCTCGAGCGCCTGCACGAGGAAGAAGTAGGGGTCGGTGCCCGTGGTCGCGGCGATCTGCTTGCCCTTGAGCTGCTCGACCGATGTGATCGGCGAGCCGGCCGGCACGACGAGGGCCGCCCACTCCGGCTGGGAGAAGATGTCGATCGTCCTGATCGGCGAGCCATTCGAGCGGGCGAGCAGGGCGGCGGAGCCAGCGGTCGAGCCGACGTCGATCGCTCCGGCCCGCAGCGCCTCGTTGGCCTTATTTGAGCCGGCGGACTGCACCCAGGTGACAGTGACCTGCTGGCCGGCGAGGGCTGCCTCGAGCCAGCCTTTCTCTTTGATGACGAGGCTCAGCGGGTTGTAGGTGGCGAAGTCGAGTGTCAGGGTGCCGCCCCGCGTGCCTCCAGCGGCGGCGGCGGCCGCGCCGGTGCCGCCTTCCCCCTGGACACAGCCGGCGAGCAGCGGGACAGCGGCGGCCGTGAGCAAGCCGGCGAGAGCAGTGCGACGAGTGAGAGGGGAGCGGGAGAACGACATGGGGGCCTCGACTTCGGAGTGCGGTGACGGGTCTGAGTGTGCGGGATGCGGGGGACGGGGTGGAGTGGGAGCGGCAGATCTGTGGAGAGCCAGGGAAAAACGCCCCTGGGGAGGAGCTAGTGCCGTTCGATCCCGAGGCCGGTCAGCAGCTCGGCGCGATACTCGGCGAGTTCAGCCGAGCCGCGGTCACGGGGGCGGGCCCCCGGAACCGTCACGACACGCTGAATTCGCGAGACGCCGCCAGGCTCGTCGCGGCCGAGCAGCACGATCCTGTCCGCGAGCTGTAGGGCTTCGTCAACATCGTGCGTCACCAGCAGGATCGTCGCGGGTGCCGCCGCATGCACGTCGAGCAGCAGGTCCTGCATCCGCAGCCGCGTCAGCGCGTCGAGCGCGCCGAACGGCTCATCGAGGAGGAGTACGCCGGGATTTCGGGCGAGCGCGCGGGCGAGCGAGGCGCGCTGAGCCATACCGCCTGAGACCTCGCGTGGCCGGGAGCGTGCGTGCGCACTGAGCCCGACCAGCGAGAGCAATTCATCGACGGCCGTGCGGGCAGCCGGACGGGCTGTGCCGCGCGGAAGGCCCAGGGCGACGTTGTCCGCGATGCTCCGCCACGGCAGCAGCCGCGGCTCCTGGAACGCAACCGCGCAGCGCGGGTCAATTCCCGAGACGGGCGTCTCGCCGATCAGCACCGAGCCCTCGGATGCGCGATCCAGGCCCGCTGCGATGCGCAGAAGGGTCGACTTGCCGCAACCACTCGGCCCGAGGATTGCGATGACCTCGCCTGCAGCGACGTCGAGCGACACGTCCGTCAGCACCGGAGCACCCGGCGCGAAGGTGCGGCCGACCCCCTCGAAGCGCACCGGGAACGCCGACTGGCCGATTTCAGCGTCGAACGCCAGGCTCGTGCGAGGGGCGGGGGCGGCGGGCATGATGCTCCGGTCGGCGGGACGGGCGGTCGGGTGATCCGATCGTACGGACGGGCCCCCTCGACCGCGGCGATCAACGACACGGGGAGTAATACACACAGCCTCCCGGACCGCATGACGGTCGGGAGGCCCAGCAAGAACGGGCGGCTACGCCTGAACGAGTACCAGTTCGTCGAGGGGGAGGCGGGTGCGTGGTGCCGTCTCACGGTCGCGGAGCGCCTCGTTCTCGAGCGCCTCCGCCCCGGCCGCGATGCCGATCGCGGCGACGGTCATGGGATCGAACCGCTCGTCGACGCCGAACGCCGTGCGCACGCCGTCCTTACTGAAGCCGCCCATCTGATGCACGTGCAGCCCCTCGTGGTGTGCCTGGATGCTGAGGTGCGCGACGGACTGCCCCAGGTCATAGACAGCCCACGGGCGCGCCTTCCCCTCGGTGTCCACTGTCTCGGCGAGCGCGACGACCAGAACCGCGGCGGAGCCGGCCCAGACGCTGTTGAAGCCGGCGAGGGTCGCGACGATGCGGTCGAACTCGTCGGTCCCGCGGCGGGCGACGAGGAAGCGCCAGGGCTGCGAGTTGCCGGCCGAGGGGGACCAGCGCGCGGCCTCCAGGAGCGAGGCGAGCGTCTCGTCCGAGAGGGTCGCGGTTGTGTCGTAGGAGCGGGGGCTCCAGCGCTCGGCCAGCACGTCGAGGATAGGGGCGCTGGTCGTGGCGGTGCGGGGAGTCGCGAGGGTCATCGAAGACTTCTTTCGAACAAGGGACCGGGTGAGGGCTCCATCGCCCGCACGTCTGCAACGCCGCTCACGGTGCCACCATTCCCATCTGCTGTCGCTGGTAGGCCCCTCTTCGCCCGGGGCCGCCTCCGAGCCTGGGAACGGTACGGTGGGAGACGGCGTGGTCACCCCGCGCACACCGATCACGACTCTGATGGAGGATCATCCATGGCCCAGCACTTCGACGTCGTCGTCCTGGGGGCAGGCCCCGGCGGATACGTGGCCGCGATCCGCGCCGCCCAGCTCGGCAAGTCCGTCGCCGTCGTCGAGAAGCAGTACTGGGGCGGTGTCTGCCTCAATGTCGGCTGCATCCCGTCGAAGGCGCTGCTGCGCAATGCGGAACTCGCCCACCTCTTCCACACCCAGGCCAAGCAGTTCGGCATCTCAGGCGATGTCTCCTTCGACTTCGGCGCAGCGTTCGACCGCAGCCGCACGGTGGCGGACGGCCGCACTAAGGGCGTCCACTTCCTGATGAAGAAGAACAAGATCACCGAGTTCGACGGTGTCGGCTCGTTCACCGGCCCCCAGGGCCTCGACGTTCAGCTCTCCAAGGGCGGCTCGGAGTCGCTGACCTTCGATGACGCAATCATCGCCACCGGCGCGAGCGTCCGCCTTCTCCCCGGCGTCGAACTGTCTGAGAACGTCGTCACCTACGAGACCCAGATCATGACCCGCGACCTCCCGGACACGATGGCCATCGTGGGCGCCGGCGCCATCGGCATGGAGTTCGCCTATGTCTTGAAGAACTACGGCGTCGACGTCACGATCATCGAGTTCATGGACCGTGCCCTCCCCAACGAGGACCCGGACGTCTCGAAGGAGATCCAGAAGCAGTACAAGAAGCTCGGCGTCGAGATCCTGACCTCGACCAAGGTCGAGTCGGTCGTCGACAAGGACGGCTACGTCACGGTCACCTACACCGCGAAGGACGGCACGCAGTCGACCCTCGAGGTCGACAAGGTCCTGATGTCGATCGGCTGGGTCCCCCGCACCGAGGGCTTCGGCCTCGAGAACACGGGCGTCGAGCTAACGGAGCGCGGCGCGATCGCGATTGACGACCACATGCGCACCAACGTCCCGCACATCTACGCCATTGGAGACGTCACCGCGAAGCTCCAGCTCGCGCACGTCGCGGAGGCGCAGGGCGTCGTCGCCGCGGAGACCCTTGCCGGCGCCGAGACACAAACCCTGGGCGACTACCGGATGATGCCGCGCGCGACGTTCTGCCAGCCGCAGATCGCATCCTTCGGCCTGACCGAGAAGCAGGCGACCGACGAGGGCCACGAGATCACCGTCTCGACCTTCCCGTTCATGGCCAACGGCAAGGCACACGGCCTCGGCGAGCCCACCGGCTTCGTGAAGCTCATCGCGAGCAAGAAGTACGGCGAGCTCCTCGGCGCGCACATGATCGGACCGGACGTCTCCGAGCTGCTTCCCGAGCTCACGCTCGCGCAGAAGTGGGACCTCACTGCGACCGAGCTGGCCCGCAACGTGCACACGCACCCGACCCTCTCGGAGGCGCTGCAGGAGGGCTTCCACGGCCTCAAGGGGCACATGATCAACATGTAGCTTCTCTGCTACCTCTGGATCGCAGGAGCCGGTTCGGCTCGTCCGAGCCGTCGGCTCCTGCAATCCAGTTCCACAGGCGTCTTGGAGTGGCGGACCGTCATCCCTCCCCGACCCCGTCCACCGGGCGCGCCGTCTCCGCTACCGTGACCCAATGGATCCGCGCCTCCTCGACCGTCTCGCCGCCGAGGCCTGGCCCCCGCTCGTGCGGCGCACCCTCGGCGCGTGGGAGCTGCGCGCCTCTGCGGGCGTGACGAAGCGCGCTAATTCGGTTCTCGCCTCCGGTGACGTTGCCGACCAGGCCGCGGCCATCGACGAGGCGGAGGCGTTCGCCCGCGAGCACCGCATCCCGCCACTGCTGCAGCTCGGCCCGCCGAGCCCCGCAGGGTTGCCCGAGTTGCTCTCCGCCCGCGGCTACACGCCGACCGACCGTACCCTCGTGCTCACGGGGTCGGTATCGGAGGCGCTCGCCGCGCTTCCCGAGGCGGCGTCCGTCCACCTCGCGCCGACTCCCGGCGAGGGCTGGCTCGCCCTCTGGTGGTCGGTCGATGGTCGCGGAGGCGCCGCCGAGCGTGCGGTCGCCGAGCGCATCCTCACCGGTTGCCCCGCGGTCTACGCTCTCGCCGTCGACGAGGACGGTCCCGCCGCGACTGGTCGCCTCGCCTTCGTCCGGGCGCTGGACGGTGAACTGTGGTGTGGGCTCTTCGGCCTCGCCACCCGCCCCGACTGCCGTCGCCGCGGCCACGCCTCTGTAGTGATCCGCGCACTCCTGGAGGAGGCGTCGCGTCGCGGCATCGAGCGTTTCTGGCTGCAAGTGCTCGCCGCCAATGCTGGAGCCCGCCGCCTCTACGCTGCCCTCGGCTGCCGCGAGTCCTCCTGGTATGAGTACTGGCGCCCCTGACCCCTCCCGCGAGATGCCTCTTGGGTACGCGACGCCCCGACGGAGGCGTACCCAAGAGGCATCTCGCGGAGGGGGCGGCGGCTACGCGTTCGCGAGGAGCGCGCGGGCGACCGCCTCGGCCTTCGTCGCGTCGCCCGTGACGGTCACGCGCCACCACACGTCGTCGGCGAGAGCATCGATCTCGCACACGCCTGCGGCGCATCCGGTCAGCGCCTTCTCGCCGAAGCCGTCCAGCGGCTCGAGCGCGATCGCCAAACCCGAGGTCAGCGAGAGGTTGCGCCAGCCGTCGTCCCCGTTGGGCAGTGCGTCCACGGTCACACCTGAGTAGGTGCCGCTCGCCGCGTCGCTCCAGCTGCAGGAGGCATAGCCCGCGCGCGTCGCGGCGGCGGCGTTCGCCGTCGGGGGCGCTCCCGCCTCGCTGCCCGCGCCCGGGGTGGGCTGCGCGAGTCCGGCGGCCGCGGTCAGTTGCTCGGCGGTGAGCAGATCGGAGCAGATCGGAGCCGTGGCCGTGACGGGCTCGTCGAGGGTGCCGAGAGTTTCGGAGGCGGTTCCCGTGGCGAGCGCCGCGAGGTCGACAGTGGCGGGTGCCCCGCGTACTTGCAGGGTCACCCAGGTAGTTCCGGCCAGCAGATCCACGTCGCAACTGCCGTCGGCGCACGAGCCGTACGCTTCTACCTCGGTCGCCAGTCGCGCGCGCGGCCGACCGGCGAAGGCGGCTCCGGCATCCTCGGCGGCGGCCGCTGTGATCGACGTATCGCCGTCGTACCAGGCGCAGCGCAGCAGGCCGCCGTTTTCCTCCGCGGCCTCGCGGATCAGTTCGCCGGAGGAGCGCACGGTGACCGTGCGGCTGCCCTCGAGGGCGGTCCTCTCTACTCCCAGGGCGGTCGCGGCACGGGAGGCGGGGAGAAGGGAGTCGCACCCGAGCCTCGTGGAGGCAGTGGGAGAGGGGGTGGGCTGGGCCGGCGCTGAGGCCGTGGGGGATCCCGCACCCGAGTCGTCGTTGTCGCTCGGCTCCGCCGCCGTGCATCCGCCCAGGGCGACGAGTACCGCGAGCGCCGCGCCGAGGATGCGGGCTCTCACGCGCTCAGCTCACGCTCAATGGCGGCGGCGAAGGCGTCCACATCGTCCTCAGTGGTGTCAAAGGAGCAGACCCAGCGCACCTCCCCGGTAGCGGGGTTCCAGTCGTAGAAGCGGTAGGCCTCGCGGAGACGGTCAGCCACGCCGGCCGGCAGCGTGGCGAAGATCGCGTTGGCCTGCGTCGGCTGCGTGAAGGCGAGCCCGGTGATCCGGCCCGCCCCGATCGACTCCTCCAGTCGCGAGCGGAGGCGCGAGGCCATCGCGTTCGCGTGGCGCGCCGAGCGCAGCCACAGCGGGTCCTCCTCGCCGCCGTCGCCGAGCAGCGCGAGCAACTGCGCCGAGACGAAACGCATCTTCGACGAGAGCTGCATGTTCGTCTTGCGCAGGAAGGTCAGCCCGCTGGACGCCTCCGGGTTGATCACCACGATCGCCTCCCCGATCAGGATGCCGTTCTTCGTGCCGCCGAACGAGAGCACGTCGACCCCCGCGTCGGTGGTGAACGAGCGCAGGGGCAGGCCGAGGGAGGCAGCTGCATTCGCGATCCGCGCGCCGTCCATGTGCAACCGCATCCCCCGAGCGTGTGCGTGGTCGGCCAACGCCCGCACCTCCTCGGGCGTGTAGACGGTTCCGAGTTCGGACGATTGAGTGATCGAAACCACCAGCGGCTGCGCACGGTGCTCGTCGCCGAAGCCCCACGCCTCCTCGTCGACCAGGGCGGGAGTGAGCTTGCCGTCGGGCGAGGCGACGGTCAGGATCTTGATGCCACCGACCTTCTCGGGAGCCCCACCCTCGTCGGCGTTGATGTGCGCGGTGCCCGCAGCCACGACCGCCCCCCAGCGTGGAAGCATCGACTGCAAGCCGGTCACGTTAGCCCCAGTGCCATTGAAGACCGGGAAGGTCTGCGCCTGCTCGCCGAACTCGCGGCGGAACGCCTGCTGCACCTGCCGGGTGTAGACGTCCTCGCCGTAGGCGGTCTGATGGGCTCCATTGGCTGTGACGATCGCTGCGAGAACCTCGTCGTGCACTCCGGAGTAGTTGTCGGAGGCGAAGCCGCGGACATCGGGGTCGTGCAGAGCGCTCATCCCCCCATCTTCGCAGCCCCTTGCCCGGAGCGGTCGCTGCGGCGCCCCCGAGGCACCCATGATGCTCTCCTCGTGTTTCGTGAAGGTGAACGGAGCGAGGCTCCGAGAATCGATTGCCGTCAAGAAGTTGGTATCGGCTGTGCGGCAGGCCACTCTTGTACCTATGCGCATGGACACGACGGGAGCAGTTCGCGACATGCCCGCCCCTCCAGGGGTGGACGAGATCGCGGCCCGCTTCGGCGACCCCGTCCTCGCGTTCGCCCCGCAGCCTCGTCTCGAGGAGTTCACCGCGGCCCAAACGATGGCCCTCGGCCGCTTCGTTGAGATCTCGCTCTCCTATTCGTTCTTCAAGAATCCGCGCAATCGAGCCGATCCCGTCAACACCGTCCCCCTGTCCCCCGAGCAGAAGCGCGCGATCGAGCGCGCCGAAAACGACCATCTCCCGCCGTGGATGGTGGATCAGGTGACGCGCATGCGCTACCCCGTCCTCTGGGAGGCGGTGCGCACCTCCGTGCCGATCCCCGCCGAACGCAGCCGCCCTCTGGAGTCGCGCCTCGCCGCCCACATGGGGGATGTGCTGCGCAACACCTTCCCCGGTCGCGTGCGCACCCGCCGCGGCGGCATGCCGGTCGTGGCTGCCGCACTGCGCGATGAGGACGTGGTGCGCGGCGTGCCGGTGATCGTGGACGGCGAGGCGCTGCGCGGTTATCGCGTCGATACCGATCTCGACGTGATCGCGATCGGCGCCCGGGTCGATGGCCGCTACATGACCGTCGTGCTCGATCGCAAGATCGTCCCGGACATCCGGATGGAGTTCGTCCGCCGCTCACCACCGCACGCCCTGCAGGCTCCCCGGCGCTGAGCCCGACGCGTTGGTCGTCATCCGGGCAGGTGCATCACCATGTCCCGCCATGATCGCGCGGAGGTCTGGATCCCCTTCACCAGGCGCACTCCCGATGCGAGGGAACGGCTCATGGGCCGAAGGTGGCGGGAGAGATCACCCAGGTCGCTCAACTGCAGTTCGAGAAGTGGCGCTCCAGGTACCTCGAGGGTCTGTACCAGAGCGTCGAGCGTCTCGGAGAGCGAGCGCCGTTGCGGCGGATTCGGCATCGACGACATCAGCAGGACTATTCGGGAGATGTCGCTGTCCATGCCGCTCCAGATCGCGCCCAGGTTGTCAGTGGCGTGATCGAGTCGAGCAACGGGCTCGGCTAGTTCGGCGCCGATCTCGGCGAGGGCGCGTGCGTCAACGTCGGCCGAAGCGGCTGCCAGTGGAGGACGGCGAGAGAATACGTTCGAGACGTCCTGGAGTGCGTCCTTAAACTCTCTCGCCGAAGCACCGAAGTGGGATTGCTTCGATTGCATCGACTCCATGATCTCGAGCACGTCATGCTCGTCGGGCGCTGCGCCGCCGTCTCCACCGCCGTTCAGCGCGGCAGACGACTCGGGATCGACCGCATCGACCGCCTGGCGCAGTCGACCGGCGACCCTGTCGAGGAGCGCGTCGTAGGCAACGGATCCCGGTTCGAGTAACCGAACATCGACTGCTGATTCCGACTGGGTCTCCCTGACCCGTGACCAAACGACGTCCTGGTCGGAGACGACTCCGCTAGACGACGGGTCAACCCACACCAGCGGAAGGAGGATCTTTTGCCCGGGGTCGGTGCTAGCTGCCTGCCCGAAAGCCAAGAACTCGCTTCTGCAGGCGTCGCTCGACAGGTACCTGGGGGTGATGAAACCGAGCAGGAAGCTGGTCGAGCCTGTCTTGTGCGTCAGACGTCGACTCCAGTTTTCTCTCCAGGTGATGTCGTCACGGTCGATGAAGAGGCGAAGAGTCCGTCCGGTGAGGAATTCGTACCTGTCGGCGAGATCGCGGGCGAAGTCAAGAATACGTCCGCGGGAACTCTGATCGTCGGCATGGACGTAGCTCACGAACATGGATGCGTCGGTTCTCGCTGCCGATGTCGGCGCGGCACTATTTTCTCGATTGGGAATAGTGGATGAATTGATAGCGCCAATGACATGACTGCCGGTGAGTGCACTGAGCGGAACGGCCCAGATGTTCTCGCGGAGGCGAATTGTTTCCGCGCCGCCGTAAAAGACGAAGCCGCGATGGAGGCCGCGCTGGTCGGCAAGAGCGAGGATGCCGTTAATGTCGCGTTCGTGGACGGAGCGAGAGGTCTTCACCTCGATTCCTACGGCGCGGTCACGTTCGTCGATCAAGACGAGGTCAACCTCGTGACCTTTCTGTGCCGCAGAGCGCCAGTAAAAAGCTCTCACCTCGTGGTCGGACCATGCGATGGCAGTCGTCAGTTGGTTGACGACATGGCTCTCCAGGACTGCGCCGAAGGCCTCGCGGTCGTCTGGCAACTCGACGCCCGCCCGCGCGAGGGATTCTACTGCGAAGGATGTATCCACCGGATGGATCTTTGCCCGAGAATGATTCTGTCGGCTCGCCGCTGTCGCCAGATTGGGAAGGTGATGGAGAAGGAAAACTCGCTCGAAAATGCTGAGGTAGCGATCAACCGTTCGGCGGTCCAGATCAAGTTGTTGAGCCAGGCGACTGGCGTTGAAGATGCCGCCCGGTGTGCGGAGAAGAAGATCGAGTGCGCTTCTCGCGGCGAGAGTGTCGATCCCTCGTCCGGCGAGCGCCTCGTCGGACAGAAGACCCTCGACATCCGAGCGCAGGTCTCGCCAGAGGTCACGGCGCGTTCGAACAGTGTTGGGGACGACGTAAGAGGGGAAGCCTCCGCGCGACACGCTGCGCACTAACTCTGCTTCGTCGCTTTTTGTGCGGCCGCCGAGCACAATGTCGGCATCAAAAAGAAGATCGACGAGTGAATCCTTTTTTCCAGCAATCTCCCATTCGGTGAGGGGACCCATGGTGAATCGGCGGGATCGGCGCGTCAGTGGGTCCGCTCCGCCAAGACCGGTTCGCCCAATCGAGGAGGAGCCGGTGAGGACGACGCGTGTCCCCGATCCTGGCGTTTCGTCAACGAGATCCTTCACCAGCAGGGGAAGGGTCTCCAGAAGCTGTGCCTCGTCGATCACGGCGGGGAGGGAGAGCCCTCGCAACCAGCCGTCGGGGTCCCGCGCAGCCCGGTTCAGGACGGCGGGGTCCGAGAGGGATGCGTAGGAAAAGCCTCGCTCCTGTAGCACCGTGCGGACCAGTGTCGTCTTCCCGACAGCTCGCGCACCCTCGAGCACGACGACCTTCGCCTCGGTGCGGAGGAGCGCCTCGCCGAGAAGCCGTGGAATAACTGTCACGCAAGAATTGTACATCCACTGTACATATTTGTGTACATCGGATGCACAAAAATTGACGCTTCTCGAGGTTACAGACGACCGGGCACTGCGATCCCGTGCTCGTAGGCAAAGACAACTGCCTGAATCCGGTCGCGGACCCCCAGTTTCATCAGGATCTTCGACACGTGGGTCTTCACGGTCGCTTCGCCCACGAAGAGTTCGGCTGCGATCTCGGCGTTCGACCATCCGCGGGACAGGAGCACCAGGACCTCGCGCTCACGGTCGGTGAGATCGCCGACGCCCGGGTGGTCCGCGGGCAGTGGTCGCGCGGGGCCGGAGGCGAAACGCTCGATCACGCGGCGGGTCACGTCGGGCGACAGCATCGCGTCGCCCCGGGCGACCACCTGTACCGCCTCGACGAGTTCCTCCGGCGACGCGTTCTTGAGCAGGAAGCCGCTCGCGCCGGCCGAGAGCGCGTCGAAGAGGTAGTCGTCGCGGTCGAAGGTGGTCAGGATGAGCACGCGCGAGCAGAGCCCGGCATCCGCGACGATCTCGCGGGTAGCGGCGAGGCCGTCGAGACCAGGCATCTGCACGTCCATGCAGATCACATCCGGACACAGCTCGGCGGCGCGCTGAATCGCCTCGAGGCCGGTCCGAGCCTCACCGACGACGTCAATGCCGGGCTCCGACTCGAGGATGATACGGAAGCCGACGCGAACGAGCTCCTGATCATCGACGAGCAGCACGCGCACGCGCTCGGTCATGTGCTCCCCTCGGTCGGTTGCTCCTGACGCCCCCGATGACGCTACCGGGTTGGCGCTCGGCGCCCCGGCACCCACCCGGACAGGGGACAGTGGTACCTCCACATGGACGAGGTAGCCCGCGCCCTTCGGACCCATTTCGATCCAGCCACCGACAGCAGCCGCGCGCTCGCTCATGCCGGTGTGCCCCAGGCCGCAGGAGGCGGGCGCGCCCACATGCGGACCCGTGCCGCCGTCATCGGCGATCTCGAGTTCCACAGCCTCGGTTGCGTAGCGCAGGCGCACCTCCGCCCGCGCGCCCCGTCCCGCGTGCTTGCGCACGTTCGTCAAGGATTCCTGAGCGATGCGGTAGAGGCTGAGGCCCACAGTGGCGGGAACATCGCGGGGAGTGCCTATCGCCTGGAAGGTGGTGGGCAGTCCAGAGCCGTTCGAGGCGGCGACGAGTTCCTCCAGCTGCGCGACTCCGCGCGTGGACGCAGAGTCAGAGAGCGCGTTCGGTGCGGCATCATCGGCTCGCAGCGCGACCAGGATTCGGTGCAGTTCCTCGATTGCTGAGCGGGCGTCGCTCTCGATTGCACTGAGCGAGGCGGCGGCCTTCTCGGGATCGCGCGCCAGCACGCGCCTGGCGGCCCCCGCTTGCACCCCCATCACACTGACGTGATGCGCGACCACGTCGTGCAGCTCTCGCGCGATGCGCAGACGCTCGGACGAGACTGCTCGCTTCGAGGAGCGCTCGCGCTCGTCGTCGAGTTCGGCGGTGCGCGCCTCCAGTGCCTCCAACCGCCGCGCCGATTGCCAGGATGCCTCGCCGAAGACGTACGCGCCACCAAAGAAGAGGAGGTTCGACATCACCGCGAGCGCCGACGCGGCGATGTAGGGCGAGAGCAGCCCGGAGGAGTCGTCGCGGGACACCGCGCTGCTGACCCAGTCGTCGGTGATCAGGGAGACGATCAACCAGCCGAGCATGCCGACCGCGATGACGACCCGCACGGCGAGCGCCACCCGCCGGTCGCGTCCCCATGCTCCGACCGTGTAGAGGGCCAGGAACAGACAGATCTGGCCGAACATCGACTCCGGCACGCGGAGTACGAGCCCCAGGACGTAGACGACGGAGAGGACCACGGCGACCGTCGCGGGGAAGCGGCGACGCAGAGCAAGCGGCAGGGTCAGCGCAACGGCCCAGTGCGCGCTCAGGATCGGGTGCGGCGCGTCTGCGAACCCCGCCGACGTATACAGCGCCACGGACGCGAGAGTCGCCACGAGTAGGATCCCGGCGCTGATCGTGTCCTGCACGTAACCGGCTCGGCTCGGCGGACGCCGCACCCACCCCGCGTCGAAAGGATCGGTGGCGCCGAAACCTGGAGACATGCACTTCACGCTAATCGACGCCTCGGGCGCCTCCGCTCACGTGCGCCCGGTAATTCCCCGGGTGGACGCGATGACATCGCCCATCTTTCGTCCGAGGGCCTCGTAGAACATCGAGAGCGGGAACTCGTCGTCCAGCACGGCATCCGTCAGACCGCGCGGAGCGCCGAGAAGCACCTCATCCGCCAGACCATGCGCCCAGGCGGACGCCGGATGGGGAGTGAGCGTCGCGGCGATCAGGGCATGTGCGGCCAGCCAGTGCGCCGTTTTGGGCCGGTCGATCGAGCGCCAGTAGAGCTCGTCGATGGCGTCCGAGAGCGCGACCACGACGTCGGCGACCCCGTCCCACTCGAACGCCAGACGAGTGTCCGTCCAGTGCAGCACCCCGTGCTGGTGCAGCCAGGCGAAGAGCAGCTGCCCGCCGAGGCCGTCGTAATTGCGCACTCGGGTCCCGGTCAGCGGGAAGCGGAAGAGCCGGTCGAAGAGGATCGCGTACTGGACGAAGCGGGAGCGCTCGAGAAGCGCCTCCTCGTCGGCATCGCGGTGCTCGAGGGCGGCGAGCCTGCGCTCGATCGCCACCGCTTCCCTGAACGCAGTGAGGTCGCAGCGCAGCTCCTCCAGCGAGTACAGGAAGAACGGCATCCGCTGTTTGATCATGAACGGGTCGAACGGCAGGTCGCCGCGCATGTGGGTGCGGTCGTGGATGAGGTCCCACATCACGAAGGACTCTTCTGCGAGTCGCTGGTCGGTCAGCAGTCGGCGGGCGTCCTCGGGGAGTTCGAGTCGCGTGATCTCCGCGGCCGCGGAGACGACGCGGCGAAAGCGCGCTGCCTCCCGGTCGGCGAAGATCGCGCCCCAGGTGAAGGAGGGGATGGAACGCATCGCGACCGTCTCGGGGAACAGGACGGCACTGTCGGTGTTGTAGCCGGCGGTGAAGTCAACGAAGCGAACGGGGACGAAGAGCGCGTTGGAGTAGTCGCCCGCCTCCAGCTCGGCGACGAAGCGGGGCCAGACCACCTCGATCAGCACGGCCTCGACGTACCGGTTGCGGCTGCCGTTCTGCGTGTACATCGGGAAGACCACGAGGTGGCGCAGGCCGTCGACGCGATCCAGCTGCGGCTGGAACGCGCTGAGCGAGTCCAGGAAGTCGGGGACTCCGAGTTCGGCGGCGCTCCAGCGCTCCAGGTCGTGCACGAGTGCGTCCAGGTAGGCGGCGTCGGAGGGGAAGGAAGGAGCGAGGGTGCGGATGCCGGCCACCAGCCGGGTGATCTCGGCGCGCGCCTGCTCCAGGTGCTCTGGATCGGCGAGCGAGCCGTCCTGCTCCTGCAGCGGCTGAAGCGCCGAGGCGGCGGCCTTGATGCCAAGCCACGCCGCAGAGGCCTCCATGCGGTCCTCGACGACCTCGGGTTCTCCGACGACGGTGCGGTGCATAGCTTGCGACATGGTGATCCTCCTCACGCTGATGATCCTGGGTGGAACGGGGTCTCGACGGCCTGACTCCGAGCGTATGGGCTTCATCGCGCGCTTTTCGTGCGTCACTGCGGACCGATACGGCGCCGTCGGCTTCCGTCGCGCACGTCATCCCCGCCGCGCGGGAGCGGGCGAGCGGGCATCGCGCAGAGCGCTTGCAGGTGGCGCCCCCCATTCGGGGTTAGTTTCGGGAGTGCTGCGCCACCGCCACCACAATCGGGTTGATGATAAGGGACACCGTGTCCGCATCCCGAGTGCCGACACATCCAACTGAACCGATGCGATGAGTACCTGATGGCGCGCCGGATTCCGACAAGCCATCTACCAGAGAGAGGATCGGCGCGCGTGACGGGACCCGAACCCGGAAGCGACCAGAGAACAGCCAGCATCGATCACGACACCGAGAACATCCGCCTGCTCCCCTGGCCGCACGCGGATGCCGCAGTCCTCCACGAGACGTCCACGGACACCGGCGGCGGCCTCGCGAGCGACGTCCTCGTCCGCCACGACCGCTACCTCCGCGGCTGGTCAGAGGGCGACGCGTTCTTCTACGTGATCGAGTTGAACGGCGTCTCCGTCGGCTCCATTGGCTATTGGTACAGCTGCTCGCGCGGCGTCGTTGCCTACGAAGCGACCTGGAACATTGCTCCGCGCGCGCGAGGGATTACGGCGCAGTCCGTGCGGCTGCTGCTCGCGGCGGCGGCGTCGTTCCCGGTGCCGCGTTTCCTGCACGTCTACGTACCCGAGGGCGACCTCGACCGCAGTGCCGTGTGCGTCGAGGTGGGCTTCGACCGTGTTGGAGTGGTCGAGCAGGGAAACCCCCGTGGCCTTTACGCCGACTGGGCGTTCGACCTCGCGGAACTCGGGTGAGAGCCGCCGCCACGGCGTGCTGTTCGTCGTCGGCTACCTGATACCCGTCCTCATCGCCGTCTCGCTGCTCCTGGGCTGAGCGGAGCGCGCCGACCCTCGTCGGCGCAGGTGGCGCGCTTCGTCGTGCGTTCTCGGCCGTCGTTTAGGCTCTCTCCAATGAGCACCACGACGTCCGCCTCCCGCCGCGCCTCACGTAGACCGCGCCGCCGTCGCGGCCTGTGGATCACTCTGATCGTCTTCCTGATCCTCCTGATTCTGGCCGTGGTGGCTGTGCTACTCGGGGTGCGCACCTACGAGAAGGCGATGTCGGTCCGCGACAAGCTCACCGAGGCGATCCCGCTGGTGTCCCAGGTGTCCGGCAAGCTGACCTCCTTCGACACCGACGGAGCGGAGCAGACGGCAGCGCAGATCGCAACCCTCACCGGCGAGGCTCGCGACGAGACCGACGACCCGGTGTGGCGCGTGATGGAGATCGTGCCGATGCTGGGCCCGAACCTCTCGGCCGTCCGCGCCGCGACCGAGATCGCCGATGACATCTCCGGCAAGATCGTCACTCCTCTCTCGACGACATCGCTCGATATCCTCAAGCCGGTCGCGGGGCGGGTCGACCTCGCGGCCATCACCGAGCTCTCGCAGAAGATCACGGTTGCCAAGGGCGTCGTCGACGAGGCGCAGACCCGCGTCGCCGGGATCGATCGCGAAGCTCTCGTGCCGCAGGTCTCCTCCGCGCTCGACTCCTTCAGTCCGCAGCTCGTGACCGCCACGACCGCGATGGATCAGGTCGAGCCGCTCACGAGGATCCTTCCCGATTCGCTCGGTGCGAGCGGCCCACGCCACTACCTCGTCCTCTTCCAGAACTTGGCCGAGGCGCAGGCCCTCGGTGGCGGCGCCTCCTCGGTGATGCAGCTCGACGTTGACGGCGGCATGATCTCGATCGGCCAGCAGCAGGCGAGCAGCGACTTCTCCGGGCTCGATCCGGTCACCGTTGACGAGAGTGCGCTGAAAGCGATCGGTCCCAACCTCGCGACCACGTTCAACGTCGCGACCAGCCGGCCTGATTTCCCTACCGCTGCGTCGATCACATCGCAGTTCTGGGCGCAGAAGTTTCCCGAGCAGAAGATCGACGGGGTTCTCGCCATCGATCCCGTGGCGCTGTCCTACTTGCTGGGCTCGACCGGCCCTGTCACCCTGACCGACGGCACCGTGCTCACGAGCGAGAACACGGTGTCGACCTTGCTCAACCAGGTCTACTTCCGCTACCCCGACTCCACCGTCGGCGAGAAGACCGACGAATTCTTTTCGGAGGCGAGCGCCACCGTCCTCGGGAAGATCCTCGGCGGCGAGATGGAGCCGACCAAGATGCTCCCCGCCGTCGTGAAGGCGGTGGATGAGAGCCGGATCCTGGCCTTCAGCTCCAACTCCGGCGAGCAGGCGCTTCTCTCGCCGACCCCTATCGCGGGGGTCCTGCCGGCCACCACCACTGAAAAGACGACGACGGGCGTGTTCTTCCAGGACGCGTCGCGGGGCTCCAAGATGGACTACTACCTCAACTCCGCTGTGAAGCAGTCAAGCACCGGCCGGTGCGCCGCCTCCGGAGCCGTCTTTACCACTTCGGTCACTGTGACCAACACGATCAGCAGGGCCGTCGCGCAGACTCTGCCGTCGTACGTCGCCGCGAATGGTGGGACCGGCCTCTATCCGCGGGGTGACTTCGTCACCAATATCTACGTCTACGGCCCTCCTGGCACGACTGTGGCCGGATCAGACTGGGAAGACGGCACCGGCTACGACCCGCAGACCCTGAGTGACCTCGGGCGCCCCGTCTCGAAGGTCGCGGTGCAGCTCTCGCCCGGGCAGTCCGAGACGTTCGACGTACAGTTCACCGCCGCGGGCTCAGGATTCGGCAACCAGGCCGTGCGCGTCACTCCGATGATCAACCCGACGACGGTGACTCTGAGCGACGAGCCCAGCTGCGGCTGAGGCTGCGCACCCGGCTCGGCGCACGGCTGCTACGCCACTGCCGAGCCGGGAATCGAACTCGTGACGAGCCAGGAGGCGAGGAACGCCGCGCCG
This sequence comes from Rathayibacter iranicus NCPPB 2253 = VKM Ac-1602, assembly GCF_003149025.1. Lineage (GTDB taxonomy): Bacteria > Actinomycetota > Actinomycetes > Actinomycetales > Microbacteriaceae > Rathayibacter > Rathayibacter iranicus. Next base: position 72,113 of record NZ_QGDV01000007.1, on the reverse strand, counting down.
ATGCAGAGCACGGCGCCGACGATCGGGATCCAGAATGCGCGACGGCCGACGAGGTAGCGCACGATCGTCACGACCACGGCGATCAGCGCCAGGATCGGCGGCCCGATGAGCGCGATGGAGACGCCCCAGTCGATTCGGTCGAAGTCACAGGCGAAGTTCTGGCCCTCGCACTGCGCCGGGAAGACGGCCAGGACCGCGGCGAGGTAGCCGAGCGCTATGGACACCAGGCCGAGGCCGAGGCAGCCGAGGATCGAGACGACGAGGTCCCATCGGCGGCGGAGGGGCCTGCCTGCCGCGATGGTCTCGCGGACCGAGCGGTAGGCCTCCGTCCGCAGCTCGTCGTGGGCGGAGGTGGAGCGGGCGGGGGCGGGATGGCCGGGCGTCGCGCGGGCAGGAGCCGGCCGCTGAGCAGGGGCGACCAGAGCCCGCGCACGCTTCTTCTTCGAGGACGCCATCGTCAGAAGATCATCGGACGCTCGTCGTCGAGCGTCGTCTCGAGGTCGAGGTCGACCAGGACCGGTACGTGATCGCTCGGAGCGTCGCCTTTGCGCTCGTCCCGGTGGATGGCGGCGCCCGTCACTAGCTCGCCAAATGCGCGGGAGCCGAGGATGAAGTCGATCCGAAGCCCCTCGTTGCGCGGAAATCGCAGCTGCTTGTAGTCCCAGTAGGTGTAGCCCTCCGGCACCAGCGGCCGAACCACGTCCTGGAGGCCTGCCGCCTCGAACGCGGAGAAAGCGGCGCGCTCCGGGAGAGAGACGTGCGTGGATCCGGGGCCCAGGCTCGGGTCGCCCACGTCACTGTCCAGCGGAGCGACGTTCCAGTCGCCCACCAGCGCGAGCGGCAGGTCGGGCTCAGCTGTCAGCCATTCCCGCGTGCTGGCCTCGAGGGCGGCGAGCCACTCGAGCTTGTAGTCGTAGTGCGGATCGCCGACGGCGCGGCCGTTTGGAACGTACAGGCTCCAGACGCGGACGCCGTCGGCTGTGGCGCCGATCGCGCGCGCTTCGAGCGGGAACGTGCCGTCGGCTGACGCCTCCTTCGCGAAACCAGGCATGCCGGGAAAGCCGACCTCGACGTCCTCCATCGGCAAGCGGGAGGCGATGCCCACGCCGTTCCACTGGCTGAGGCCGACCATCTCGACGTGGTAGCCGGCGTCGGCAAAAGCCTCGTGGGGGAACTGCTCGGGCTTGCACTTGAGTTCCTGCATGGCCAGCACGTCAACGTCCTCGCGCACGAGCCAGTCGACGACGCGGCCGGTGCGGGCCCGGATGGAGTTCACGTTCCAGGTGGCGATTCGCATCCTGAAAGTGTAGGAGTCGCGCCTGTTCACGGTCGCCCGTTGAACGCGGCGCGCTGCTGGCGCGGTCCGTCGGCGGGGCCTGGGGACGTCCCTTCCGCGTTGAGACGCCGCGTCTGCGGCGGTGGGTCGGGGACGCCCGCTCCTGCGTACCGCCCTCCTGCTCGGCGATTGCGAATCCGGTGTCGGTGGTCGATGGTTGTCTTGCGCCGTCCCTGAGCGGTGCTTCACTGCTCGATTGTCGCCGGCCGCTTCGTGCCTCCCGAGCCCATCGTCTCCTTCCTCGCTCCTGCTTCGCTTCCCTCCGGAGGACCCATGATCCTGATGCGTCTCGCGTCGACCTACGCGAAGCCCTACCTGCGCTGGGTGATCGCCGTCGTCGTGCTTCAGCTTGTCGCGACGCTTGCTGCCCTCTACCTGCCGAGCCTGAACGCCGAGATCATCGACCAGGGGATCGGGCGGGGCGACACCGATTTCATCTGGGGCACCGGCATGACGATGCTTGGCGTCTGTCTCGTGCAGGTCATCGCAGCGATCGGCGGTGTCTACTTCGGCGCTCGCACCGCGATGTCGGTTGGCCGCGACCTACGCCGCGATGTCTACCGCCGCGTCGACTCATTGAGCGGGCTCGAGGTCGGTGGCTTCGGAACGGCGACCCTCATCACCCGCGGCACCAATGACGTGCAGCAAGTACAGATGCTCGTGCTGATGACCCTCAACTTCATGGTGTCTGCGCCGATCATGTGCGTTGGCGGCATCGTCTTCGCCCTGCGAGAAGACGCGGGACTGTCATGGCTCGTGTGGGTGTCGGTGCCGCTGCTCTTCCTCGTGGTTGGCTTCCTCGTCTTCCTGCTGCTGCCACTGTTCCGCCTCATGCAGGACCGGATCGACGGGATCAACAGTGTGCTCCGCGAGCAAATCACCGGCATCCGCGTCGTGCGCGCCTTCGTGCGCGAGCCGTTCGAATCCGAGCGGTATCGCACGGCCAATGCGGCGATTACCGAGGTCTCCATCAAGGTCGGCAACATCTTCGTGCTGATGTTCCCGGCGATCATGATGATCCTGCACCTTGCCACGGCCGCCGTCCTCTGGTTCGGCGGGCAGCGGGTCGAGGCAGGTCAGATGCAGATCGGCTCGCTCACCGCGTTTCTGCAGTACCTTTTGCAGATCCTCACCGCCGTCATGATGGGCGTGTTCATGGTGATGATGATCCCGCGCGCCGTGGTCTGCGCTGAGCGGATCCAGCAGGTGCTCGACGCGCGAACCAGTCTCACCACTCCTCCGGGAGGAGTCGCCGCACCGACCCGCGGCCGGGTCGAGTTCACCGGCGTCGTCTTCGGCTACCCGGGTGCCGAGCGTCCCGTGCTTTCGGGTATTGATCTCATCGCCGAACCCGGACGCACGACCGCCGTCGTCGGCTCGACCGGAGCCGGCAAGACCACCCTGCTCGGCCTCGTGCCTCGGCTGTTCGACCCACAGGAGGGGTCGGTGTCCATAGATGGCGTGCCCGTCTCCTCCCTGGACCGGGCGCAACTCGCGCAGGTTATCGGGCTCGTGCCACAGCGGCCGTACCTGTTCTCGGGCACGATCGCCTCCAACCTCCGCTTCGGGCGTCCCGACGCGACCGACGCCGAACTGTGGGAGGCGCTGCGGATTGCTCAGGGCGACGACTTCGTGCGCGGCAAAGAGCACGGCCTTGACGAGCCCGTTTCGCAAGGCGGCACCAACGTCTCGGGCGGGCAGCGCCAGCGGCTCTGCATTGCCCGCGCCCTTGTTGCCCGGCCGCGGGTCTACCTCTTCGATGACTCGTTTTCGGCTCTCGATGTCGCTACGGATGCTCGGCTGCGGGAGACGCTCGCCGAGGCTACGACGGACGCGACGGTGATCATCGTCGCCCAGCGCGTATCGACCATCCGGCACGCTGATCAGATCGTCGTGCTCGACGCCGGCCGCGTCGTCGGGCGCGGCACGCACGATGAACTCCTCGAATCGAACACGACCTACCGCGAGATCGTCGAATCCCAGCTCAGCGTCGAAGGAGTGTCCTGATATGGCGCGCACACGCGATACCGCCGCCGCCACCTCTGCGGCCGCAGAGCACGATTCCGTTGAGCCCGAGTTCGAACCCGGGGAGGCCGACGGAGGGATGTTCGGCGACGGACCGCCCGCTCGAAAGGCGCAGAACTTTTGGCCCTCGGCCAAGCGCCTCTTCGCGCTCCTGGGTCCTGAGCGCGCGCGGATGATCCTCGTGGTCGTCCTGGTCTCGCTCTCGGTCATCCTGACCGTCATCGCTCCCAAGATCCTCGGGCAGGCGATGGACACGATCTTCAACGGAGTGATCGGCTCGCGCCTCACCCCGGGAGTCCCGCTCGAGCAGATCATCGAACAGCAGCGCGCCTCCGGCAACGGCACCTTCGCCGACATGCTCTCGAAGACCACCATCGTGCCCGGCGCCGGCATCGACTTCATGGTGCTCGGTCGGCTCATCATCGTCGTGCTTCTGATGTACGTGGTCGCGTCGGTGTTGATGTGGGCCCAGGGGTACATCCTCAACGGGCTAGTAATGCGCGTGGTCTTCGGCCTCCGCCAGGACATCGAGACCAAGCTCAACCGCCTCCCGCTGCGCTTCTTCGACACCCGCCAGCGCGGAGACGTGATGTCGCGGGTCACGAACGACGTCGACAACATCCAGACGGCACTCCAGCAGGCGTTCTCGCAGCTCGTGCAGTCGGTGCTCACGATCATCGGCATCGCGGCGATGATGTTCATCGTTTCGTGGCAGCTCGCGCTGATCGCGCTGATCTCGATCCCGCTCTCCGCCGTCATCGCCGGAGTCATCGGCGCTCGCTCGCAGAAGCTCTTCGCCGCTCAGTGGAAGAACACGGGAGCGCTGAACGGCCACATCGAAGAGACCTTCTCGGGACTCGAGATCGTGCGAGCGTTCGGCCGCGACCGCGAGATGCTCGAGGAGTTCGACCGCCGCAACGACAGCCTCTACTCCGCCTCGTTTGGCGCGCAGTTCGTGTCGGGCATGATCATGCCGGCGATGACCTTCGTGTCCTACCTCTCCTACGTGCTGATCGCCGTGGTTGGCGGCCTGCGGGTCGCCTCCGGTCAGCTGACCCTGGGCGACGCGACGGCATTTATCCAGTACTCGCGCGAGTTCACCCAGCCCGTGACCCAGCTCGCCAGCATGGCGAACATGCTGCAGTCGGGCGTCGCCTCGGCCGAGCGCACCTTCGAGCTGCTCGATGCCGACGAGCAGGAGCCGGAGAATGCGCGCGAATCCCTCCCTGACCGCACCGACGGCCGCGTCGAGTTCGACAACGTCTCGTTCTCCTACGATCCGGAGCAGCCACTGATCGAAGGCTTGACCTTCTCGGCCCAGCCGGGGCAGACGGTCGCCATCGTCGGGCCTACGGGCGCAGGCAAGACCACCCTCGTGAACCTCGTGATGCGCTTCTACGAGCTGACCGGCGGGCGCATCCTCCTCGACGGCGTCGACATCACGAGCCTCGCCCGCGGCGACCTACGCTCCCGGGTCGGGATGGTCCTGCAAGACGCGTGGCTCTTCCAGGGCACCATCCGCGAAAACATCCGCTACGGGCGACTCGACGCCTCCGATGACGAGATCATCGCGGCGGCGAGGGCCACCATGGTCGACCGATTCGTGCACCAGTTGCCCGACGGCTACGACACGATGCTCGATGCCGACGGCGGGAGCGTGTCGGCCGGCGAGCGTCAGCTCATCACGATTGCCCGGGCGTTCCTCGCCAACCCCTCCCTGCTCATCCTTGACGAGGCCACCTCCTCGGTCGACACCCGGACCGAGCTGCTGGTCCAGCACGCGATGAACGCGCTGCGGACCGATCGCACGTCGTTCGTCATCGCGCACCGCCTCTCGACCATCCGCGACGCCGACACCATCCTGGTGATGGAATCGGGCCGGATCGTCGAGCACGGCGCACACGACGCGCTACTGGCTCGGCGCGGTGCCTACTACGACCTCTACATGACCCAGTTCCGAGGAGGTGGCGACGACGCTGGCGAGAGCGTCGCGGCGGCCTCGCTGCCCGGTGGAGGGAAGGACCGCCCCGTAGAGTAGGCGAGTGACCGACGCACGCCAGCAGCTCATCGAGTACATCGGCTCCGACGCCGTCTTCCATGGAGACTTCACCCTCACGAGCGGTAAGAAGGCCTCCTATTACGTCGACCTGCGCCGAGTGAGCCTCGACCACCGCGTCGCTCCGCTGATCGGAGAGGTCATGCTCGACCTCATCGCGCCGATCGAGGGCGTCTCCGCGGTCGGTGGGCTGACGATGGGAGCCGACCCGATCGCCGCAGCAATCCTGCACCAGGGAGCCGTGCGCGGGGTCGCCTACGACGCTTTCGTCGTCCGCAAGGAGCCGAAAGATCACGGTCGTGGCCGGCAGGTCGAAGGCCCGGACCTCGAGGGCAAGCGCGTCGTCGTCGTCGAGGACACCTCCACCACCGGAGGTTCCCCGCTTAAAGCCATTGAGGCGCTGCTTCGGGTGGGCGCCGAGGTCGCTGGAGTTGCGGTCGTGGTCGACCGAGCGACCGGCGCGCGCGAGATCATCGAGGACGCCGGATACCCCTACTTCTCTGCGATCGGTTTGGCCGATCTCGGCCTCGTCTGATGGACGACGAGCGCGAGCGCTCCCACGAGGGGGAGCGTCCAGAGCCGGAGCGTCCGATCGGAGGCAGCGAGTGGCTGCTGCAGCAGCTGAGCGGCGGACGGCTCAAGAGCATCTTCGACGCACCCCGTTCCACCACTCCGGCCGGGCAGCCGGACGCTGCCGAAGCGCCGGAGGGTGAGCGTTCCCTGTCCGACGAGCCAGGGCAGCCGGATGCTCGTCGAATCGAGGCTCCTCAGCCTGATGCGCTCTCTCCCGATACGCCCCGGCCCGAGGATTCTCAGGAGCGCGACCAGGACGGCGAGACCGCGGAGAGCACCGGTGCAGAGTCCATCGACGAGAAAGCGGCTGGCAAGAACGGCGACGACTCGTCCTCAGACGTGTTTCGTGAGCGCAATCGTGCCGCTCCGGTCGGCCGCTGGCCGGGTGAGCCGGTGCTGAGCGTGACACCGCAACCCGAAGCGCTCGATCATCCCGAAACGGTCGACCCGCGCGAGCCCACGAGCGACGACGCGCCGAGCGGTGACGTCCCGAGCGAGGCTGGCCACGGCGCGTCAGCAGGGCTCGACCCCTCGGAGCAGCAGCCCGGCGACTCCGTACCTCCTTCGCGGCAGCCCACGGATGACGGTGCGGTGCCGGTCCCTACCGAGGAGGCCCGCGCCTCGGATGCCGTCCAGCCCGAGTCCGCTCCGGATCCCTCGCGCCCGTCCCTGCCCGCGGCGCAGCCGCCCGACGATGTGCCGACGGCGCCCGCTGCGCTCCGCGACGCGCCCACCCCGCCTTCGGAACCGCTCGCGGAACCGAGCGACGGGCGACCCGACGGAGCGACGCCGCCGACCACGCGCGAACCGGCTCCCGCGGCCGTCTATCAGTGGCCCGATCCGCGGGGACAGTGGGACGAACCGCCCGTGTGGGAGGAGGTCGTCGCCTCCCGCGACGACCCCGAGGACGATGGCGGAGACGAGGAGCTGTGGCGCGAGACCGCCGGCACCTACCCCTGGAACCTCGAGCCGACCGCTGAGCCGATCGCTGACCCGACCGCTCCTCCAGCCGAGCCGGCCGCTCGCCAAGCTCCACCGTTCGAGACCACCCCTGCCGCTTCGCACGTGAACTCAGCGTCGTCGCGTGCTTCCCGTGGTCCTCACGGGCGGCTTCCTGATCGCGCCGGTGCCGAGGTTCGCGGGTCGGCGCCTGCCGCTTTACGGTTTCCCTCGTGGCGCACCCTGAGCCGTCGCCGCCTGCTGATCGGCGTGATCGCCGCGGGAGCCGTGATCCTGCTCGCCGCTCTGTTCGCCATCGGCATCGCCGTCGGCTCCGCCGGTGCGCCCGCCCAACAGGAGGTGTTGCCCGGTGCGGCGAGTGCCGAGGACGTTCGCTCGCCCACTCCGGCTGCCTCGCTTCCGGGCGTCGGACCGTTGCCCGCGGGCACCTGGGCGTGGAGCGCTCTGCTCGGCGGCGAATGCATTCAGCCCTTTGACTCTGTCTGGGCGGAGGAGTTCACGGTTGTCGACTGTGCCGTGGCGCACACCGCGCAGCTCGTGGCGACGGCCGAGTTGCCCGACCCCTCCTTCCCTGGGCAGGAGGCGCTCGCCGTCTCGGTCTCGTCGCTGTGTCAGGCGCAGGGCGTGGTCGATGTCGCAGCCGCCGGGACCTACGGCGACGTGCAGGTGTCCGGCGCGTTTCCTGTCACGCAGGAGCAGTGGGACGCCGGGGAGCGCAGCTACTACTGTTTCGTCGACCGCGCAGGCGGCGGTGAGCTGACCGGGTCACTCGCCGGGACCTCCTCTGGCTGACCGGGTGGCGTCCTCGGCCCGGGTCCACGGCTTGTAAGGTTGCCGATCGTGCACGAGAACGAGGCGACCAGCGCGGCGGGACCCACCTCCTCCGTCGAACTCACGACCCAGGGTGTCGGCCCGTGGGAGGGCGACTGGCCCGACGACGAGCGCCTGGACCCGGAGCTGCTCGAGCGCGGCGACTCCCGCAACGTGATCGATCGCTTCCGTTACTGGCGGATGGAGGCCATCGTCGCGGAACTCGACCGCACCCGGCATCCGTTCCACGTCGCCATCGAAAACTGGCAGCACGACATGAATATCGGCTCGATCGTGCGCAGCGCCAATGCCTTCGGTGCCGAGGGTGTGCACATCGTCGGTCGGCGGCGGTGGAACAAGCGCGGTGCCATGGTGACGGATCGTTACCAGCACGTGCAGCACCACGAAACGGTGGCTGATCTGGTGCAGTGGGCATCCGCGGCGGAGTTGCCTCTGATCGCGATCGACAACGTTCCGGGGTGCGTGCCGCTCGAGACGTTCGCGCTGCCGCAGCGCTGCGTGCTTGTGTTTGGGCAGGAGGGGCCGGGGCTCTCGGAGGAGGCGCTCGAGGCTTCCGACGCCGTGCTCGAGATCTCGCAGTTCGGCTCGACCCGCTCGATCAACGCCTCGGCCGCGGCGGCCGTCGCGATGCACGCGTGGGTGTTGCAGCACGTGCGCTTGTCAGCGCGAATCGTCCGGTGATCAGGCGGTGGGCTCCGGCGGGAACTCCGACTCGAGCGGCTCGACCGACAGCAGCTCGTGCACGCCGCTCAGCACCTCGTCCGGGCGGAACGGGTAGCGCTCGATCTCGGCCTCGTCACTGATTCCAGTCATCACGAGGATCGTATGCAGACCGGCCTCGATCCCAGCGACGATGTCGGTGTCCATCCGGTCGCCGATCATGCCCGTGTTCTCGCTGTGTGCGCCGATTTTATTCATGGCGGAGCGGAACATCATTGGATTTGGCTTGCCGACGACGTACGGATCTTTGCCCGTGGCCTTCGTAATCAGCGCGGCGATCGCGCCCGTCGCTGGCATGACCCCCTCAGCGCTGGGGCCGGTCGCATCAGGATTGGTGACGATGAAACGCGCGCCGGCCACGATCAGGCGGATCGCCTTGGTGATCGCCTCGAAGCTGTAATTGCGGGTCTCTCCGACGACGACATAATCGGGCGACGTCTCGGTCATGATGAAGCCGACCTCGTGCAGCGCCGTGGTGATCCCCGCCTCGCCGATCACGAATGCACTGCCCCCGGGCATCTGCGAGGCGCAGAAATCGGCGGTGGCAAGCGCGCTCGTCCAGATCCGCTCCTCCGGCACGTGCAATCCGGAGCCACGCAGGCGCGCGGCGAGATCACGCGGAGTGAAAATCGAATTGTTAGTGAGCACAAGGAACGGTGTACCCGAGTCGGTCCACTCCTGGATCAACTCCGGCGCGCCAGGGAGCGCCTGGTTCTCGTGCACCAGCACGCCATCCATATCGGTGAGCCACGCCTCGACGTCACTGCGGTTAGTCGCCATGGGTCGATGCTATCGGCGGACCTTCGTCGTGGCGCGGGCAGTCGCGGCGCAACCCCCGGGAACGGCTCATCAGGCCACCTGTGGAGGAGCGTGTGTCGCGCGCCTCGGTTGCAGGCTTCCAGACCCGAACGGGCAGGAGCGGGATAGCCTGGGACCATGACTGGCGAGAACCTGCTAGGCCCCGAACCGACCCTCCTCCCGGATGAGCCCGCCGTCGCCGCGGCCCTCGCACAGCACGCGAACCCGGGAGCCGTCGAGTTCGCCGCCCTCGCCGCCGCTCATCCGCGTTCACCGCTGGCCTGGGCGCTCCTCGCCGACAGCGTCTGGGGGATCGACGCGGCCCTCCCCTCGTACGCGTACGCACGCGTCGGCTACCACCGGGGCCTCGACATGCTCCGCGCCGCAGGCTGGCGCGGCCAAGGCCCCATCCCCTGGCGCCACGGCCCTAACCGCGGCTTCCTCCTCTCGCTCTACGCTCTTCGTCGCGCCGCAGAATCCATCGGTGAAACGGAGGAAGTGACCCGCCTCACGCAGTTCCTCGAACAGGCCGACCCCGCCGCCATCGGCCAGATCGAGCGGTACCACGAAGACGCGTTGCCCCCCACCGCCTCCATAGTCATCCTCGGCGCCGACTGATCGTCCCCCGGGTACGGCGCTCGCGGCGTTGTCGTCGGGCGTCGTAGCGCCGCTACGACTTCCTCCTCCGCCTTGCGATCACCGCACCCGGACGACGATCAGTCCACCCTGCGGGAGAGGGGGGTGGGCCGTGCGCTGTGCGCACGAGCCGGCGGGGGAGCCGTGCGTTGTGCGTACGAGCCGGCGGGGGCCGTGCGCTGTGCGCACGAGCCGGCGGGGGAGATGGGGCGCGTCTGCTTGATGAGCCGGAGGGTGTGTGCGTGCGGGAGGATCAGGGAATGGACAGCGAGGTGGTCGGGGGGTTTCTCGGAGGGCTTGCGGGGGCCGAGGCGGGGTTTCCTTTTGGGGAGGGGATTCGGGTGTGGAAGGTCGGCGGGAAGGTCTTCGCGCTGGAGGGGGAGCGGTTCGGGCGGCGCGTGGTCAGCGTGAAGGCGCTGCCGGAGAATGCGGTGCACCTCGTGGCGGGAGTCGACGGCATCGAGCCTGGGTATCACTTGAACAAGCGGCACTGGGTGACGGTTGACGCCGAGGGGATCGTCGAGCCCGGACTGGTGCTCGAACTGATTGCGGAATCGCACGCGATCATCGTCGCGAAGCTGCCGCGCCGTCTCCGCCTCGCCCTCGACGGAACTGCCTCGGGATCGCTGAACGAGGACCGCTGACCAGCTCTTCCGCGGCGATTTTCCCGCCAGATACCGGAGAACGGACGAGATCCCCCGCCGCGGCAGGGGATCTCGTCCGTTCCGACCGATCTCGCGACATTTCGCGAGAGGGGGGCGGCGGGGGCGGGGGCTAGAGGTTGTAGGAGCGGAGGTAGGCGGCGGTGTCGTGCCAGCCCTCGACGGCGAAGCACTCGACGCCCATTGCCTTGACGGGGTAGTCGTTACCGTCGGGGTCGAGGCGGTCGCCGACGAAGATCATGTCGTCGAGGGGGATGCCGGTCAGCTCGGTGAGCTTGTTCATCCCGTACGCCTTATCGATGCCCTTGCGGGTGATGTCGACGGAGGTGGAGCCGCCGGAGCGGACCTCGAGGTCGGGCAGGACGGCCTGCACGGCCTCGCGCAGGATGTTCTTCTTCTCGCCGTCCGGGTCCCAGGCCTGCTTCGCCTCGACGGGCGCGGCCTGGCCGAGGGCCGAGAAGGTGATCTGCGAGTCGCGGTCCTCGAGGATCGGACCCCAGGTCTCGGACTCCCAGTAGCCGAGTTCCTTCGCCTTCTCCTCGACCGCGGCGAGGGCGCGAGACTTCTCGTCGTCGGTGAGGTTCTCGGCGTAGATCTGCGCCCAGTCGCCGTTCTCGTAGCGGTAGTACTGCGTGCCACAGGTGGGCATCAGGTGCAGCTTCGCGAGGACCTCGGGGTCGGCGCCCTCGAGCCGGTCGAGCACCTGCATCCGGAACTGGCCAATCTGGCCGCCCGAGATGATGCAGACCTCGGTGGCCTGGAGCAGCTTGACGAAGAGGTCGGCCATCGCCGGGTCGACGGGGGACTTCGAGGCGGCGAGGGTGTCGTCGAGGTCGAAGGCCATCAGGCGGGGCAGGGTGCTCATGGATCTCGTTTCACGGTCTGCGGACGGGGCGGTATCGAGGATACGGGGCGGCGCCGGAACGCGGGCGCGGTCGGCACGGGCGCCCTCCGCGCGCAGACTGGAGAGATGACCGCCGCCACAGCGCCCGACGGAGGATGCCGCTCCGCCCCGCGCACCCTCGCCCGCCTCCTTCTCGGCCTCGTCCTCGTCACGGCGGGGACCGCCCACCTCACCCTCGCGCGGCAGGCGTTCCAGGCTCAGGTTCCGCCGTGGCTCCCGTTTGACTCCGACCTCGTCGTCGTGGCGTCGGGGGTGGTGGAGATCGCGCTGGGACTCGCGCTCGCGCTGCTCGCACGGCGGCGGGTGCTGCTCGGAGTCGTCGTGGCGGCGTTCTTCGTCGCGGTGTTCCCGGGGAACATCTCGCAGCTCGTTACCCGCACCCCGGCCTTCGGCCTCGAAACGGATGTCGCGCGCGCGGTGCGGCTCGTCTTCCAGCCCCTCCTTGTCGTCTGGGCGCTGTGGTCGACGGGGGCGTTTTCGGCGTGGCGGCGCCGGGCGCGGGTGCGCCGGGCCTGATCCGTCATCGCCCCTAACGACGGATGGCGGCCGACGGGAGGAGCCCCGTCGGCCGTCGTCCGCGTCGCTGTGCTAGGCCGTGCGGCGGCGTCGCGCGATCACCAGCGCGAGGCCCGAGGCCAGCAGCACCAGCGCGCCTCCCACGAGACCGGCCGCGTCGGCGCCGGTGTTCGCGAGCGAGCCCGGACCGGTGCCGCCGGCGACGGGAGCCGCCGTGGTGAGGGGCTGCGGCGACGGAGCGACGGTGGGCTGCTCGGTCGGCGTGCCCGGCTCGGTCGGGGCCGGAGCGACCGGGATTTCGGCAGCGGGCTGCGTCGTCAGCGTCCAGTTCGGGTCGAAGAAGTCGGCTTGGTCGATCACGCCGCGGGCGCTCGACCAGTCGATCAGCAGCTGGCGGATCTCGAGGCGTTCATCGTAGACGAGGGGAGCCTGCGCGACGGCCGGGTAGGCGCCTCCGCCGCTCTGACGGTAGTTGTTGACCGCCATCACGAAGCGCTCGTCATCGGCGATCGGGGTGCCGTCGGGGTGCGAGAGGCTGCGGATGCGCGAGCCGGCGGGCTGCGAGACGTCGATCAGGTAGTCCACGCCCGAGATCGCGTCGTAGTTGTAGTCCGGGATGCCGTCGGGCCGGTCCTCGGTCTTCGCGTCGGTGCCGGTCTCCGGGTCGAACACGGCCCCCTCCGCGGTCTGGACGAAGTAGCGGGCCGAAAACTCGAGGTACTGGCGCACCTCGGCGCCGGTCAGCTCGACTCCGCGCAGAGTGTTCTCGTAGATGTACAGGCCCGCGATGTCGCGGATGCTGACCTGCCCCTTCGGGAACACGGCGGTGCGCGAGAACGGCGATGCCTGCGAGATCACCGGCAGGTCTCCCCACTCCGTGCCCTCGAGGGCTGTCTCGACGGTCTCCGCCTGCACCGTGTTGATGAAGTCGATGATCGGAGTGTCCTCGTAGCGGGAGGTCGCGGCCGAGAGCTCTTCGACCGACTCCGCCACGGGGGTGTTCACGTACTCGATGGTGGTGGCGTGCTGCTCGGCGAGGGCGTCGACCAGCGCGGTCGACTCCTCGGCGATGTCCGTCGCGTAGACGGGCTTCGCGACCGGAGCGTTGTCGGCGGACCAGTCGACCTCCAGGCCGCCCGCGGCATCCGGCACCAGGGTGAGGGTGACCTCGGTGAGGCCCTGCGCCCAGAACTTCGGCTGGGTGACGAGCACCTGCTCGCCGGCGACGTTGGTGAAGAGTGTCTCCGGGACATCCTTGTGGCTGTGGCCGGCGACGATCACGTCGATCCCGGGGACCTGCGTCGCGATGTTGTTCACAACGTCCTCGTTGAGATCGGCCGCGTCGTACTCGGCGTCCGGCACTGTGCCCTGACCGGTGTGTGCGAGGACGACGACCACGTCGGCCTGCTCCTGCACGATCGGGACCCACTGCTTCGCGGCGGCGACCATGTCCTGGAACTCCAGAACGCCGTCGACGTACTGCTTGTCCCACACCCGTACTCCCGGAGTGACGAGGCCGAGGACTCCGACGGTGACCGTCTTCCCGTCGATCTCGCGCTCGATCAGGGTGTACGGGTCGTGGTACGGCTTCCCCGTGGCGACGTCGATCACGTTCGCGCCGAGCAGCGGGGCGTTCAGGTCGCCGTCGTAGGCGCTGAGCATGTCAAGCCCGTAGTTGTACTCGTGGTTGCCGACGACCTGGGCGTCGTAGCCGATCGTGTTGAAGGCGGTGGCCATCGGATGCGTCGTCTCGCCCGAGAGGACGCCCGCGGCGCCGTCGCCAAGCCCGTAGTAATAGGTGAGCGGTGTGCCCTGGATTGCGTCGCCGTTGTCCATGACGAGCACGGACTCCTCGCCCTTCTCGGCCCGGAGGCGGTCGACCTCGGTCGCGACGCGGGAAAGGCCCAGCGTGCCGGTGGCCGGGTAGGGGGCGTTGGCGAAGTAGTCCCAGTCGTCGACGTGGCCGTGCGTGTCCGTCGTCGACACCAGAGTGAGCTCGACGCCGTCGTCGAGGGTCGCGGCTGAGGCGACGGGAGCGGCGGTGGCAGCCCCGAGCGCGACGAAGGCGAGGAGGCTTGCAGCGCGGAGTGTGCGCATCGTTATCCTGTTCGCGTGATGAGTGGTGTGTGAGCAGTTTCGAATCTATGCGGCCCGTGTGAACTGCGCATGTGGGGATCGGGAGTATTGCTCGGCGACCCAGGCGCCGGGTCGCCCGCGGCACCCCTCCGCTAGAATTGAGCGGCTGGTCGCGCGGAGGCGGCACGACTTCCGCGCCGGACCCGCCCATCCCACGCCCCTCCCGTTGAGAAGGACACGCCATGCCAGCAATCGTCATCACCGGCGCCCAGTGGGGCGACGAGGGCAAGGGACGCGCGACCGACCTCCTCGGTAGCCGCGTCGACTACGTCGTCAAGTTCAACGGCGGCAACAACGCGGGGCACACCGTCGTCGTGGGTGACGAGAAGTACGCGTTGCACCTGCTTCCCTCGGGAATCCTCACACCGGGCGTCGTGCCCGTGATTGCGAACGGCGTCGTCGTCGACATCGAGGTGCTGTTCCACGAGCTCGAGGCGCTGAGCGCCCGCGGCGTCGATGTGTCGAAGCTGCTCGTCAGCGCCAACGCGCACGTCATCACCAGCTACCACCGCACCCTCGATAAGGTCACGGAGCGCTTCCTCGGCAAGCGCCAAATCGGCACGACCGGTCGCGGCATCGGCCCGGCCTATGCCGACAAGATCAACCGCGTCGGCATCCGGATCCAGGACCTCTTCGACGAGAACATCCTTCGCCAAAAGGTCGAGGGCGCCCTCGACCAGAAGAACCACCTGCTGGTGAAGGTCTACAACCGCCGCGCGATCCTGGTCGAGCAGGTGCTCGAGGACCTGCTGCAGTACACCGAGCGCCTGCGTCCGATGGTCGCCGACACTTCGCTCGTGCTGGCGCAGGCCCTCGACGCGGGCAAGACCGTGTTGTTCGAGGCCGGCCAGGCCACGATGCTCGACGTCGACCACGGCACGTACCCGTTCGTCACTTCCTCCAACGCCACCTCGGGCGGCGCGGCCACTGGCTCCGGAGTCGCGCCGAACCGCATCGACCGGGTCATCGCCGTCATCAAGGCCTATACGACGCGCGTCGGCGCCGGTCCGTTCCCGACTGAACTCTTTGACGAGTGGGGCGAATACTTGCGCAAGCAGGGCTTCGAATTCGGCACCACCACCGGCCGTCCGCGCCGCTGCGGCTGGTACGACGCGCCCATCGCGCGCTACTCCGCTCGGATTAACGGGGTCACCGACTTCGTCCTCACCAAGCTCGACGTGCTCTCCGGCCTGGCAACGATCCCCGTCTGCGTCGCTTACGACGTCGATGGCGTGCGCCACGACGAGGTACCGGTCTCACAGAGCGACTTCCACCACGCGAAACCGATCTACGAGGAGTTCCCCGGTTGGCAGGAGGACATCTCGGGCTGCCGCGAGTTCTCTGACCTCCCGCAGACGGCGCAGGACTACGTCCGTGCGCTCGAGGCGATGAGCGGCGCGCGGTTCTCGGCGATCGGTGTCGGGCCCGAGCGCGAGCAGGTCGTCGTGCTGCACGACCTGCTCTGAGGATTTCACAGCACGTGCAGGCCGTGGCCGATCGCGGCGAGGATCGCGCGCTCCACGTCCGGCCAGCGGGTGAGCACCTGTGTCGCTGAGAAACGCAGGGTGACATAGCCGTCGACGGTGGCGTTCAGATCGCGGTGCCGGTCGTTCTCGAATTCGTGGGTGGAGCGGCCGTCGAGCTCGACGATCAGGGTCCGGCCGATCAGCAGATCGACCCGACCGACTCCGGGGACGTGCACCTGAGTTCGAGCGACGACGCCCACGACGTGCAGGCGCCAGCGGGCCAGGGTCTCGACTCCGCTCTGGGAGTCGTTGCGAGCGAACGCGAGGAGCGCATGCAGCCGCTGCGGGCACGCGGAGCGGAGGTCGGCGAGGTCGTCGGGGCCAAGGATCCGCTTCTCGAGGGCGGACTCGAGCGCGACGAGCAGATCCTCCTCCCCGAGGACGCGGCCGAGCTGCAGCAGAGCGTGGATGGGCGAGACGCGCAGAGGTTCGTCGCCCGGGTGCGCGGGATCCCAGTGCAAGCGGATCCCGCGGGGGGCAGCTACGCGGGCGGCATGGGGGCCGACGTGGATGTGGAGCTGCGTGGAGCGCAGGACCCAGAGGCCGTGGGAGCGGGCGGCGTCGGTCGCGGCGAGGCGGCCACCGAGGCGGAAAGCGGTGAGGGCCTCGGACGGGAGGTTCGGGGCGGCGTACCAGCCGCGGCGACCGCGGACGAGCCGACCGGTGACCACGGCGGCGTTGAGTTCGCGCACCGTCGCTCCCGTCGCGACCAGTGCTGCGCGCCGCGCGATCCCACCCCGACGCATCAGCTCGGCTTCGATGTCCATGGCGCCACGATCGCGGATCTGCTCGAGCATCGGTGGTCGGCCGGGTCTTCTGGGGAGGGCTACCGCTTCCTGCGGGATGTGGAGGGAGGTCTGGGTAGGCCGCGGAGCGGAGGTGCTGTTCCAAACGAAGGAAGGATCTGCCGAGGCCGGCCGGAAACACGGGGCTCGGAGCCCGGTCCCGCCAATCCTTCCTTCGTTGAGAACGGGATAATCGGCGCATGCAGATCTACGCCGACCTCCCGGCCGTCCGAGCGCGACAGATCGTGGCGGATGCCCTCTCGATCGGAGTTGCTGTGGTGGCGATCGCCGCCGGGCTCGCCGTCGGCTCGCTGATCGCCGGCCTCGCTGAGATCGGGCGGCGACTCGAGAGCGCTGGCAGCGGCTTCGGCTCGACGATGAGCGACGCCGGCAGCACGCTCGGCGAGATTCCGCTCCTCGGCGATGCCGTACGCGCCCCCTTCGATGAGGCAAGTGGCGCCGGTTCGATGCTGGCCGCCGCGGGCCGCGACCAGCAGCAGCTCGCCGGCGCCCTGGCGGTGGTCGCTGGAGTCTCGGTGGCGGGGCTGCCGCTCCTCCTACTTGCTGTCCTCTGGCTGCGGCCTCGGCTGCGCTTCGCCCGGCGCACGGCTGAGCTCCGGACGCTCGGGTCGACCGTGACGGGCTCTGAGCTGCTGGCTCTGCGTGCGCTCACCCAGGCGACGCCGCGCGAGATCCTTGCCGCGCATCCCGACGCGGTTCCCGCGTGGCGCCGTGGTGATCCCGTGGCGACTTCGGCTCTCGCGGCTCTCACCCTCCGCCGGGCTGGTCTTCGACCGCGCTGACCCGATGCCGAGTGGAACGTCCCTCGGAGGGATGACGGCCACACCACCCCCCGGACGACGACGGCGACACGTGCGGCTCCGTAACGTCGAGGACATGCAGAACCAGACCTCCTCCGTCGTGGCGCGCGTCGAGGGCGTGCGCAAGCTCTACGGCAGCACGCCGCCCGTCGTCGCCCTCGACGACATCACGCTCTCGATCGAGCGCGGTGAGTTCACCGCCGTCATGGGTCCGAGCGGATCCGGCAAGTCCACGCTCATGCATGTGCTGGCGGGGCTGGACACCGCGTCCTCCGGTCGCGTGTTCCTCGGCAGTGCTGAGATCACCGCGATGAGCGACGCCGAGCTCACCGTGCTGCGTCGGCGCAGCGTCGGTTTCGTGTTCCAGGCCTTCAACCTGGTGCCCACGCTCGATGTCCGCGGGAATATCCGCCTTCCGTTCCAGCTCGACGGCCGTGCCATCACCGCCGAGGAGGAGGACTGGATCGCCCGCCTGATCGACTCCCTCGGCCTCCGCGAACGCCTCAACCACCGACCGTACGAGCTCTCGGGCGGCCAGCAGCAGCGCGTCGCGATCGCCCGCGCACTCGCCACCCGCCCGGAGCTGATTTTCGCGGACGAGCCGACCGGCAACCTCGACTCCCGCACCGGCCGGGAGGTGCTGGCTTTGCTGCGCGCCTCCACTCGCGAGTACGGGCAGTCGATCGCGATGGTGACGCACGACCCGATCGCCGCCGCCTACGCCGACCGCATTGTGTTCCTCCGCGACGGGGTCGTCGTCGACGACCGCCGTGGAATGAGCGCCGAGGAGATCTCGCGCGCCATGCTCGCTATGGAGGGAGCAGCGTGAGCCGCGTGAATACCGGCTCTAGCCAGGGCGGCGGTGCGATCGTGACCGTCGCCGCGCTCTCGGCCATGTTCGGCACGATGCTGGTACAGGTCGTTACCGTGATGTCCGCGGCGATCTCGGCGAGGGGGCTCGAAAATGTCGGTACGGTCTCGCTGACGCTCTCGATGGTCGGGGCCGTTTTCTTCGGTATTGCGGTGTACGTGGGCGGGATCGTCACGGCCAACTCCGTCTCGACAGTGATCGCCGGGCGCACCCGTGAAATCGCGCTGCTGCGACTGCTCGGCGCCTCTGGCCGGTCCTTGCGCGGCGAGGTGGTGCGCACCGGTTTCCGCCAGGGCCTGCTCGGCGCGGCGATCGGGCTGGTGGCTGGGGTCGCCCTGGTCGCGCTCGGTGCGGAGTTCGCGATGCGCAACGGCATGATGGGCCGTTTTGAGTACCCGTTGGTGTCGTTCGGGCTCGTCGTGCCTCCGCTGGCGGTGATCGCCTCGACGGTGATCGCATCCTGGTCCGGCTCGCGCCGCGTCCTCGTGGTGGCTCCCGCCGACGCGGCTGGCTCCTCGGCCGAGCCGCGCTACGACGAGCTGCGCGCTCGTACCGTCCGCAACGTGTTCGCGATCGTGCTCGTCGTGATCGGCGGGCTCCTACTCGCAGGCGGGGTCGTGATGGGTCTGACGAATCCGACGGGCGTCCTGCCGGGTCTGCTCGGCGGCATGGTGTCGTTTACCGGAGTCGTCCTCGGGGCGCCCGTGCTGCTCCCGCCGCTGACCGCGCTGGTCGGACGTGCCTTTGGCGGCAGTCCGGTAGCGCGCCTCGCCTCCGCCAACGCGATCCGCAATCCCGCCCGCAGCGCCCGCGCCGTGATCGGTCTGGTGATCGGAGTGGCCCTGGTCACGATGTTCGCGGTCGGTACGGCGACGTTCAGCTCGATCATGAAGCGTGCAGGCGAGCTGAACCCGGAACAGTTCGCCGCGTTCGAGCAGATCGTCTCGGTGACCACGGCGGTGATGACCGTCCTGCTCGGATTCTCGGTCCTCCTCGCCGCAGTCGGCATGGTCAACACGCTTTCGCTGAGCGTGCTGCAGCGCCGCCGCGAGCTGGGGCTCCTTCGTGCTCTCGGGTTCACCGGCTCGCAGGTGCGCTCGATGGTGGTGCTGGAGGCGGCTCAGATGATTCTCGCGGCGATACTGCTCGGCGTGGTGCTCGGCATCGCCTATGGCTGGTGTGGGGCGGTCTCGCTCTTCGGATCGAACCCCGGCGTCGGCCTGGTGCCGCCGACGATTCCCGTGCCGACCCTCGTGGGCGTGCTCGCCGTGAGCATCGCGATCACGGTCGTCTCGGCCGTGGTGCCGGCGCGCCGGGCCACGACGGTGTCTCCGGTCGCGGCGCTCGCCGTCGCCTAAGTCGCCCGGAGGTCGTGCTCGCACGACCGAGAACCCCAATGGGAGGAGTTCCTGCTCGCTGTCAGCGAGCAGGAACTCTTCACGGTCAGAGCGAGCGGCCAGGCCGCCGGTCACGGTATAGACCGCGGATGCCCCCAGTTCCGGTGGCGTCCACTGCTCCCGCATACCTGGTCGAGGAGGCGCACGAGGGCCCCGGCGGACGACTCGGTAGGCTAACTCTCGACGAGCCCGCGCGTCCCTCGATGGTTGCGCGACGTCCCGAAGGGAGAACGGCCTCATGGGGCGACTGATCTACGACTCGACCCTTGAGGCAGACTTCGACGACCGGCTGTTGGCGCACCTGCAGATCGTGATCGGGTCGAAGCTTGCCCGCAACGAGTCGTTCTACTTCTCCTGGAAGGACTCGCAGGCGGTGGGCGACGGGCGTACCTCGATCTGGCTGCACCCTGCGATCCCTCTGCGATTCAAGTACCACGGCGGCCGGGCTCCGGCCATCAACCCCGACTGGATCCGCCAGCTGCTGGCCGATTCGCACACCGCTCACGGTCTGCGGATCAGCGAGGAGCCGCACGGCGCCGTCCGTCACACCGACGAGGAAACCCTATGAAGCGCGTCGAGATCACGTACGGCGGGCTGCCGTTCAGCCTCAGTGAGACGAGCGCCGCCGAGGTCCGTGCGAGCATCGACCGCGCACTCGATGGATCCGCACCGCGCTGGATCACCGTCAACCAGGGCGAGGGTGAGTCGCGGGAGACGTCGATCCTCATCACTCCCGGCGTCGCGTTCTCGGTCGCCGACGTCGCGCACTGATTCCGCGACGGCCGAGCACTGCTCCTGCGGTCAGCGAGCGAGCACGGCCGGAAACTCTCGCGCGATCTCGCTGGCGAGGTACCCTGCTGGGCCGAGTCGTCCCGCGAGGACGGCGTCAGCCTCCGTGTGGAGGTAAGCACCCCAGGCAGCGGCGCCCATCGGATCGACGCCGCGGCCTCGAAGTCCCGCCGTCGCTCCCGCCAACACGTCGCCGCTGCCTGCGGTCGCCAGGCCCGGATGCTCGCCCTCGATCCAGACGACGTCGCCGTTCGGTGAGGCGATCGTGTTGAACAGGCTCACCACCGCGCCGTAGCGCGCGGCGATCGCCACCGCGGCGCGCTCCACGTCGTCGACCTCCGCGCCGAGCAGCCGGGCAGCCTCCTCCGTATTCGGCGTGAGGAGGAGCCGCCCCGCCAGGCGTCGGGCCACCCGGCGCTGCCCGGGGAGCACGCCGAGTGGGAAGGCGTCGAGGTGCACCGCTGGCACGGCGTCGAGGAGGGGCGCGAGCGAGCGCAGGGTCGCGGTCGTCGCTCGAGGATCATCCAGGCCGGGCCCGACGAGCGCGACATCGGCCGAGGCGAGTTCGCCGGCCAGCGCCTCCAACCCGCGGCCCGAGATCGAGCCGCCGCGGGTTTCGGCGAGTGGCACGACGCCGCACTCCGGCAGAGCGACGGCCGTGGCCGGGGCGACCGACTCGGCGACACAGAGTGTGATCCGTCCGGCTCCAGTGCGCAGGGCGGCGACGCCCGCGAGTATCGCGGCTCCGGGAGTCTTGCGGGCACCTCCGACGACGACGACGTCGCCGCGGGCGTGCTTCGAGCCGCTGGGCGCAGGCAGCGGCCAGCGCCGTTCGAGGAGGGCGCGATCGGTGACCTCACTCATAGGGATCTCCTTCTCCGGCGTCGCGGTTGTCGTGCCGGGTGACGGGAGCGCCGGAGCGCTCGAGGTGCGTGGTGCGGTTGAACAGCGCCAGGCTCCAGCCACCGCCCTCGCGGACGAGGCGGGTGACGGACGCGTTCGCGACCGGGGTCGACGCGCCGATATCGAGCAACTCGTGCTCCGAGAGCATTTCGCAGACGTAGCGGACGATCAGCACGACCGCGTCGTGACAGAACAGCACGGCGGGGCCGTGGGGCGCGGCGGCGTCGAGATGGTCGAAGAACGAGCGGACCCGTAGCGCAAGATCCGTCCAGGCTTCGCCCCCCGGCGGCCGGTAGTAGAACTTGCCAAGCCACTCGCGACGAGCTGCCTCCTCGGGCAGACGGGCGCGTAGGCCCGCGGAGGTGAGGCGGTCGGTGACGCCGAGGTCGCGGTCGCGCAGGCGTTCGTCGCTGTGCAGCGGCAGGTCGATCCCGGCCTCTGCAAAGGCGAGACGCGCGGTTGAGGAGGCGCGGCGATAGGGCGAGGTCCAGGCCGAGGCGGGTTTTTCCTCGCCAGCTAACCAGCGGCCGAGCGCCCGGGCCTGCTCCTCGCCCGCGGGAGAGAGGTCGACGTCGGCGTCGCGCCGATCGACCATGATTTCGTGGGCTCCCTTGGCCTCGGCAGCGCTCGCCGCGATATTGGCGAGACTCTCGCCGTGCCGTACCAGGAGGATCTCGGTCGGTCCGGTCGTGCGGGAGGCTGCCATTCCTCCACGCTCGACCTCTCTGCCGCGAAGCGCCAGGGGTTTGCGTGTCGGTGCGGCGGGTTGCTACGCGATGGTGCGGTCCTTCGAGACGGAGGGTGGGTCCTTCTCGGCCGTGACCGCGGTCTCGACTGCGGCGCGCGTCTCGGGGTCGCCGAGGATGCGGAAGTGGCCGCCGGTTTCGATCCGCACGTTGACCGCGCCCTCGAGCATGCTGCCCTCGGGGATGTGCGGATCGAAGAGCCCGAACACCGAGGTGATCCGGGCATTCGCCCCCGCTCGGCCGGCGAGCAGCAGCGTCGTCGCATCCCGAGGGGAGAAGGCCCGGAGGCTCCGCAGTATCAGGTAGGGCGCGTAGCGGGAGCCGCCGAACGGGGTTGAGACGGCGACCATCCGGTCGATGCGGCCGTCGTGGTCGAGTTCGGTCATCACGTACTTGCCGATCAGGCCGCCTTTGCTGTGCGCGACGATCACCACGTCGCGCAGATTGTGCTCGGCGAGGTAGGCGGCCACATCCTCCGCAGTGCGGGCAACCGGGCGACCGTTGCGGCCGAGGCTCGTGAGAACGTGCAGCGGATGCCCGCTCGCGTGCAAGGGGTCGATGATCGGGCGGAGGAACGACCAGGTCTCCCAGATGCCGGGCAGGACGACGACCGGCCGGCGGTCACCGTCGAGGTAGTCGTCGGGCGCCCGGCGTGAGAGGACGCCGCGCACCTGCCAGGCGACGGCGTATGTGTAGTCCTGAGTCCACCAGGTGGCGGTGCGCAGCAGGCTCCGGAGCCGCCTCATGCGGCCGACTCCGCCTGGCGGGGTGCGGGTAGCGGAGTCGGCGCCTCGTCGAGCGCGGCGGCGAAGCGGAGGATCTCGTGCGCCAGAGCTTCGGGCTCGGTGCGCGGCACCACGTGGCGCGACGCCGCCAACTCGGCGAGGCTTCCCCGCTCGGCGTCGGCGAGGAGGCGCTCGCACCAGTCTCGGGTCGCGATCGGGTCGTCGCGCCCGCGCACGATCAGGACCGGCTGGGCGAGAGCGGCGAGCCGCAGTTGGATCGGGTAGTGCAGCATCTCGGGCAGCTGACGGAGGTACCAGCGCAGTCCGCCGCGCAGGTAGTCGGCGAGCACGATCGCATCGACTCCGACCGGCTCGCCGAGGCAGTCGCGCAGGAGAGCGAGCCCTTGGCGCAGGGAGCCGGGCCTCAGTGGGTCGACGACGGGCCCGATCAGGACCGCCCCGTCGATGAGATCCGGAGCGCGCAGGGCAAGTTCGACGGCTACCTGCGTTCCCATCGAGTGCCCGATCGCGACCGCCCGGGTGACGCCACGCTCGATCAGCGCTTGCTCGACCTGCCGGGCATGATCTTCGATCCCGACCCGCTGCTGTGGTCGGCGGTTCGCCCCGAAACCGGCGAGGTCGACTCCGATCACCCGGCTGTGCCGGCCCAGCGCCGCCGCGAGGGGGGAAAAGGTGTGGTGCGACATCCCGATGCCGTGGATCACAACGAAGGTGCGCTGGGCCTCGGCGCGTCCACCGGTGAGGGTGCGCAACTCGACCCCCTCGACGTCGTGTCGCACAGAGGTCACGCGTCGGGGTGATGTCGGCAGCATCGTCCCAGGCTAGGTACTCGGCGCGGACAGCGCTTGGGGATGCGCGCGCGGCGGCTGTGGTCTAGGCGTCCGGCCCCTGTGGAGGAGCGACCGGCGGGCGGACCTGTCAAGCGCCTCCGCTGCGGCAGCCGTGCTGCCTACCCTCAAGCGAGGGCGACGGATGCCGCTCGCGGAGGGATGACGACATGCGGATCGCGATTGTCGGGGCGACGGGAAATCTGGGTACGGCACTGCTGCGACGCCTCGACGGCGAGGCCGGGGTGGACGAGATCGTCGGAGTCGCGCGGCGGGCACCCGCGCTCGACTCCGAGGAGTACCGGGGCGTGCGCTGGGTCGAGGTCGACATCGCCTCGAGTGAGGCGCCGCGCCTGCTCCGCGAGGCCTTCGCCGGGATCGACGCGGTCGTGCACCTCGCGTGGGCACTGCAGCCGAGCCACGATGAGCGGTTCCAGCGGCTGGTCGACGTCGGAGGGACCGCGGCCGTGCTCGCGGCGGTCGCCGCCGCCGGAGTTGGCCAGGTTGTGGTCGCGTCGTCCGTCGGTGCGTACAGTGCGGCTCCCAAGTCGACCCGGGTCGACGAGAACTGGCCGACCGGTGGTCTGCACACATCGACGTACAGCCGACATAAAGCAGCGAACGAGCGGGCGATGGATGTGTTCGAGGCCGAGCACCCGGAGGTGGTGGTCACCCGGCTGCGCCCTGGGCTTGTGTTTCAGCGCGGCGCGGCGACCGAGATCGCCGGACTTTTCGCGGGACCGCACTATCCCACCCGATGGCTGAAGGCGGTCCGTATCCCTGTCCTGCCGCTGCCTCGGACCCTGATCGTCCAGGGCGTGCACGCCGACGATGTGGCCGACGCGTTCTGGCGCGCACTCGACAGGCAAGCGGGCGGCGCCTTCAACGTCGCTGCCGAGCCTGTCCTCACTCCGCAACTCCTGGCCCGCGCGATCGGCGCCCGGCTGGTGACGGTGCCCTTCGGTCTCCTCCGTTCGATCGTCACCGCGACGTGGCACCTGCGGCTACAGCGGACGGACGCGGGGTGGCTCGACATCGCGGGCAACGTCCCGGTGATGTCGACCGAGCGGGCGCGCGCCGAGTTGGGCTGGACGCCGAGGTTCACGGCCGAGGAGGCGCTCGGCGAATTGATCGAGGGCCTGGGCGACCGGTCGACCATCGCGGGATCTCCTCCGCTGCGGGGATAGGCGAGCCGCGGGAGGGTCAGCTACTCAGCGAGACCGGGCCGGAGGCGTCAGGCCTGCTCGTCCGTCACCCAGATGAGGACCTTGCCGATGGCTCCTTGCTCGACCGCGTCGTGCGCGGCGGCAGTCTCCTCGAGCGGGAACCACGTCAGCGGCAGGCCCGCCGCCTCGCCCACCGGCAGTGCGCCGTCGGCGAGGGCGGCGGTGATGTCCTCCGCGGCGGCCTGCAGGGCCTCCTCGCCGACCGTGTACAGAAGGAGACCCTGCCAGCGCGCGTTCTTCGCGAAGCTGGCGACGATCGGCGCCGTGAACTCGTCGCCGTTGTTGTTCGCGTAGTAGGCGATGCTGCCGTGGTTGGCCAGCACCGCCACGTCGAGGGCGGCGTTCTGCGCGGGCGCGACCTCGACGATGTGCTGAACACCGTCGGGCGCGAGTACGCGGATACGGTCAGCCAACGCGTCATCCGGGTACTGCAGCACGTGCTGCGCGCCTGCCGCGCGGGCGAGTCGCTCCTTGGAGTCGCTGCTCACCGTCGCGATGACCGTGGCGCCCGCCCAGACGGCGAGCTGGATGGCCGCATGCCCGACCGCGCCGGCGCCGCCCTGGACCAGGACGGTGCGGCCGGAGAGGGCACCGGGAGCGAGGCGAGAGGGGCCGTGTTCGTGCACGGTGAGGGCGCGGTGGGCCGTCATCGCGGGGACGCCGAGGCTGGCGGCGACATCGGTCCCGATCCCGTCGGGGAAGCGCACGACATGCTCTGCGAGCAGCACCGCCGACTCCTGCGCAGTACCGGTGGGGCGCTGATGGGCTGACAGGTACATCCAGACCCGGTCTCCGACGCGCAGGCCCTCGACGCCGTCGCCGACCGCTGCGACGATTCCCGCGCCGTCCTGGTTGGGGACAACCTCCTCGAAGGCGAGCTCGCCGCCGGCGCGTGCCTTCCAGTCGGTCGGATTCACTCCTGAGGCGAGCACCTGGACGCGGACCTCGCCGGGCCCGGGGTTTTGCGCCTCCCGGTCGACGAGGGAGAGAACGGAGGAGTCACCGGTGCGGGAGTAGACGATCGATCGCATACCGAGGGCAAGGCACGGATCGCGCGAGGTATTCCCGTTCGTACTTGCGCTGCCCGAGGTGCTCCTTCGGGTCGCGGAGCGGTCTCTCGTCCTCCCCTTATTCGGCGCCAACGGGAGCAAGGTTTGTGGATGGTGCCTATCATGACGACCACTCAAAAGCGTCTCGTGGGGGGCGCGGAAGGCAGGAGGATCCGTGCGAGTACGGTTTGATGCGGAGGCGGCGAGTCTTCTCTCGTCACGATTGCGGAGTGCGGGGGTGGAACTCTCGCGCCAAAGTCAGGAGCGGGAAGCCGCGGTGCTCGACGTGCAGATCGACTTCTCGGGGGTCGCGCAGGTGGTGTTCGAGCGGGCGTGCACGATCGCTCTCAACGATCGGATGGCGCTCATCGACGTCTTCTCGATGGTCGCCGACCAGGTTGACGCGGTGGCTGAGCAGGCGGTGGCGGAGCAGGAGCGCCGCGACGCCCTCGACTCCTGGTACGAGCGGGAGAGGATACGTCTACACAATCAAACTACCGGGGACCCATTCCAGGCGCTGAAGGACGAGGTCGCACGGGATCTCGATCCGCGGCCCTCCACCGAGCCGATCCGTCCCCGTCCGCTGTACGTGTCCTTCGGAGTGCGGGCGCGATACCACTCGACCGAGGGCGCTCCGACGTCGGGGAGGAGTTCGGCCGACCCGATGCGCCTGCGCAGCTTCCTGGGAGTCGCTCGGGCGCTCGATCGGGAAGCGGGCGACCTGGTCAACCGGCTCAGCGGCGACTGGACCGATTTCGTGGACAGGTGCTCCTGGGCACCCATCGAGCGAATGGACGCGCTGGGCGGTCTGATGGGTCTCCTGAACGAAAATGCGGACGATGCGAATTGGCTTGAGCGCGTCGCAGAGGCGTTCGAGCGCGCCGGGGGCGGCACGCTCTCGGACGTCGCGATCGGCACCTGCGCGATCGGGCGGCAACCGGCTCCGCTGCGACATCTCCTCGATCGGAGTCTCACGTCGCCGGACGTGCTCGCCGCGTGGCGAGACTCGGGGCTGAGGCCCTCCGACGTTGCGGGTCTTCCCCTCGCGACGCAGATCGCGTTCGCCGATCTCGACGGGCTGCCGGCCGCCGCCCGCGATGCCGCGTCGCGGGCCGTGCTCGATGCGGCGGAGCGCGACCCGATGGGGGTATATCTGGCCCTCGGGTTGGGGAGTGGGGAGGGCATCGGGCTGGCAGAGTTCACGAAGCAGATGAGTGCGTTGCGGGATGCGGTGCGGGATGCGGACGAGAAGGCGCTTGATCTCCCGACCGGGCCCGAGGGGAAAGTTGCACAGCTTGTCGGGCTCAGCGTGGACGATGGGGCACTGGTCGGGGCTATCTCGCTGGGGAATCTTGATACGGCGGACCGGGTGACCGTTAATGTTCCGGGAGCGACCACGACAGTTGCGAGCATGGAGCAGAACGTACGCGTGGCGAATGATCTATTCGAGGGCGCTGCCTTCATCCATCCTGATACCTCCTTCGCTGTCGTCTCGTGGATCGGCTACCGCACTCCCGCGGGAGCTGAGGCCTTGACCGATGCGCGTGCCGCCTCCGGGTCTCCCCGTCTGAGTGGCTTCATCGATGGTTTCCTCGATGCGCGAGCGGATCTTCTGCCCGAGAACATTTCCCTCTTGAATCACTCCTACGGCTCGCCGACGGCGGTCGATGCCTGTCGGGACATTCGGCACCGCATCGACGCGCTCGTCTCCTATGGCTCCGCTGGGGTCGACCCAGATATCGACCTGAAAGACCTGAATGTCGACAAGGTGTTCGCGACCGAGGCCGATGCCGACGGGACGGCAGATATCGGCCGTCTCTGGGGTCTGGGTCCGCGCGTCGACCCCCGGACCCTCGACGGCGCGATCATCTTCTCCGCCGAGGAAGGGGACGGGACAAAGGCTGTGACCGGACATGATATGTCGCCAGACGAGTCGAATGGAGACGTCGGCTACCTTTCACCGGATGCGACCTCCTTCAAGTCCGTAGTCAAGATTATGGCGACGGGGGACGTGGCTCAGTGAGAGCGAGGAAGAATTTGCGGCGGACTGTCCGTGCAATGCTGGCGACGGCACTACTGGTGATGCTGCTCTGCGGATGCGGAGCGGGTGGAGAAAGGAGCACGATGACGGAGCAGCGGGATGCGGCGGGGATGACGCAGGCGGAGGTGGCGGAGTTGTCTTTGGAGCAGGAGTTCGAGTTAAATGCGCAGCATTATGTGCATATGAACGAGTTGTTGCGGGATGCGCAGTTGCGGATTAGTGACGGTGTGTGGAGGTGGAACGGTGGGGAGACGTTGCCCGAGGAGGGGTTCAATGGTGGCGTGGGTGGGGGTCTTCCGGGCGCGACGGGCAAGAACAGCTACTACGTGCAAGGAGGCCGGATTATCACCCCGGAGGGGGCGAACGGTTCTCTCTCGGACCTGGATCCGATGCGGAAGTATTTCGAGGAGCAGGGGTGGCAGTATTTCACACGGGAGCACACAACGGACGCCGATTTGTGGGGTATCACGGGTGATGGCTATCGGATTAACTATTATATCCAGGCGAGTGGAGTGTATTCAATTCAGGTGTATAGCGAGTTGTTTTGGACGAACGATGCTCATGCATTGTTCGAAGCGGTCGCGTCGAGGAGGGAGAGGGAGCATCCGGAGGAGTCGCTTCCCGGCGTGTATGTCCCCTTTCCTCAATGGGATGCTCCGATCCGTCCGTTGGGTCGTCAGTGATCCTTCTGCGGGCGGCAACGAGGATCGTAGGGGTTCTCGTGGTCCTTCTCGTCGTGTCGGCGTGTTCGTCGGTTCCGGTGACGGAGCGGCGGGATGCGGCGGGAATGACGCAGGCGGAGGTGGCGGCGTTGACTTTGGAGGAGGAGTTCGAGTTGAATGCGCAGCATTATGTGCATGCGGAGGAGTTGTTGCGGGATGCGCAGTTGCGGATTAGTGACGGCGTCTGGATGTGGAACGGCGGGGAGACGTTGCCGGAGGAGGGGTTTAATGGTGGTGTAGGGGGTGGTCTTCCGGGTGGGACGGGTAAGATCAGTTACTACGTCACGTGTACTCGGATCATCAAGCCTCCGGGGGCTCAAGGGGCGAAGGCGGATCTGGATCCGATGGTGGCGTATTTCGAGGAGCAGGGGTGGGAGTACTTTGTTCGGGAGAAGTCTAAGAGCGCGGATTTGTGGGGGATCACGGGTGACGGCTACCAGATCAACTATTTCATTCAGGCGAGTGGTCAGTACTCGATCCAGGTGTATAGCGAGTTGTTTTGGACGAACGATGCTCATGCATTGTTTGAAGCGGTCGCGTCCCGGGATTACGACCCGTTCCCGGAGGAGTCGCTTCCCGGTGTGTATGTCCCCTTTCCTCAATGGGATGCTCCGATCCGTCCGTTGGGTCGTCCGTGACTTCTTTGAGGATGGCAACGAGGATCGCAGGGGTTCTCGTGGTCCTTCTTGTCGTGTCGGCGTGTTCATCGATTCCGATGACGGAGCGGCGAGATGCGGCGGGGATGACGCAGGCGGAGGTGGCGGCGTTGACTTTGGAGGAGGAGTTCGAGTTAAATGCGCAGCATTATGTGCATATGAACGAGTTGTTGCGGGATGCGCAGTTGCGGATTAGTGACGGTGTGTGGAGGTGGAACGGTGGGGAGACGTTGCCCGAGGAGGGGTTCAATGGTGGCGTGGGTGGGGGTCTTCCGGGTGGGACAGGTGAGAACAGCTACTACGTGCAAGGGGGTCGAATTATCACCCCGGAGGGGGCGAACGGTTCTCTCTCGGACCTGGATCCGATGCGGAAGTATTTCGAGGAGCAGGGGTGGCAGTATTTCACACGGGAGCACACAACGGACGCCGATTTGTGGGGTATCACGGGTGATGGCTATCGGATTAACTATTATATCCAGGCGAGTGGAGTGTATTCAATTCAGGTGTATAGCGAGTTGTTTTGGACGAACGATGCTCATGCATTGTTCGAAGCGGTCGCGTCTCGGGATTACGATCCGTTCCCGGAGGAGTCGCTTCCCGGCGTGTATGTCCCCTTTCCTCGATGGGACAACCCGATCCGTCCGCTGGGCCGCCAGTGATACCCAGAAGGGCGGCGGACCCGAAAGTCCACCGCCCTTCTGCGGTGAAAGCGAAGCGGAGTGCGCGGCGGACGTTCCGTGCGGTGCTGGCTACAACACTGTTGGTGATGTTGCTCTGCGGGTGCGGAGCGAATGAAGAGAGGAACACGATGGCGGAGCGGCGGGATGCGGTGGGATGACTCAGGCGGAGGTGGCGGAGTTGTCTTTGGAGGAAGAGTTCGAGCTGAATGCGCAGCATTACGTGCACATGAACGAGTTGTTGCGGGATGCGCAGTTGCGGATCAGTGATGGTATCTGGAGATGGCACGGTGGGGAGACGCTGCCCGAGGAAGGGTTCAGTGGTGGTGTAGGGGGTGGTCTTCCGGGTGGGACGGGTGAGAACAGCTACTACGTGAGAGGTGGTCGAATTATCACCCCGGAGGGGGCGAATGGTTCTCTCTCGGACTTGGATCCGATGCGGAAGTATTTCGAGGAGCAGGGGTGGCAGTATTTCACGCGGGAGTATACGACCAACGCCGAATTGTGGGGTATCACGGGTGATGGCTATCGGGTGAAGTACTTCATTCAGGCGAGTGGAGTGTATTCGATCCAGGTGTATAGCGAACTGTTTTGGACGAACGATGCACATGCGCTGTTCGATGCGGTCGCGTCGCGAGACGTTCCTGAGTTCCCTGATGAGTCTCTCCCTGGTTTTTACGCCCCGTTCCCACGCTGGGATGCTCCGCTTCACCCCCGCGGTCGCCAATGACACGCACAGGGGCGGCGAACCCGAAGGTCCGCCGCCCCTGTCAGAAGCATCCGATCAGGACTGCGCGTCCTCCTGGACGGCGTGCTTGGCCTCGCGAGCCGAGTCCGACACGTCGTCGGCAGCGGAACCGCCGGCCTCCTTGACGTTCTGCGCGGCATCCGTCGCAGTCTCCTTGACCGCGGAGAACGCCTGCTGCGCGGGCTCGCGGAGTTCGCTGGCGGCCTCCTTCGCGGCGTCTGTCACCGTGTCAACGACCGGCTGCGCCTGCTCCTTGACGCGGCTTGCTGCTTCCTTCTCCTGACTGGACGCCGGGATCAGCGAGGCGACCAGCAGACCGGCGCCGAAGGCAATCAGGCCGACCGCGAACGGGTTGCCCTCGGCCTTCGCCTTGGCAGAGCCGGCTCCGCTCGAGAGCGAGTCGGAAGCCTCGTGGGCCGAGCCCATCACGCGGTCGCGGACCGAGCCCACGGCCGATTTCACCCTGTCGGTCTGCCGCTGAGCGATGGCGCTCGGGCTGACCTTCTCGGCGAGAGCGTCGACGTCGCCGCCGAGCTCGAGGCGAGTGTGTTCGATATCCGCGCGAATCTCGTCGGCGCTCTTCGGCGAATCCGCACTCTGCGGCGTGTTCTCTGTGTTGTAGGTCATCGTCCTGCCCCGTTCGGCTTGAGGGTTTCGGGAATCTTCTTGAGGGAGTCGACCGTTTCTGGGGCGCCGTCGACCTCCTTGAGGCTCTTGCGCCCGACGGAGTAGAGGATCGCGGCAATAACGCCCCAGATCACTGCCACGACAACTCCCGACCAGCCATTGCCGATCAGCGTGCCGAGGCCCCACCAGAGGGCAATCGAGAGGAAGAGCACGGCCATCAGCGCGGCATAGCCTGCACCCCCCAGCAGGCCTGCGCCCTTGCCCGCTTTGCTAGCGGACTCCTTCAGCTCGGCCTTAGCGAGCGCCATCTCCTGACGGATCAGGGTCGAAAGGTCGCGGGAGACCTCGCCGAGCAGATCGCCCAGCGACGTCGAGCCGGCCCGCTGGTCGGCGGTCGGTTCCGAGGAGCCTGCGCGATGCGCGCCCGACAGGTCGCTCACAGTCGGGTCCCACCGGGGAAGGAGTCGTAGCCGGTCGCGGTGGGCGGAGTGCTCAGCGGATCGGCGATTGGCTCAGTCGGCAGGTAGTCGCGCTCCAGAGAACTCGACCCGACGGTTCCGTAGGCGGAGGGCGCGGGAGCGTCGAACTCGGGTCCGTCGGTGCGGGAGGTGGTCGCCTCCTTCTCGTCCTTCGCCTCGGCGGTCAGCGCGCGGATGAGGCGCCCGCCGACCAGTCCGGCGGCGGCAGCAATCGCGATGAACGCTCCCGGACGGCGTCGTGCGAACGAGCGGACGTCGTCGAGCAGTTCGGAAGGGTCGCGATTTTCGAGCCACTGGGCCACGCCCTGGGCGCGGGAGGCCGCCTGCGAGACGAGGTTCGCTGCCGCATTCTCGTTGCCGCCTTCGCCGTTCGCGAGTGCGGTCAGATCGTCGCTGAAGGCGCGGACGCCCTTGGCGGCGTTCTCCTTCTGCGCGTGCGCCTGTTCGGTGAACTGCGTTCGGCTCTGGTTGTAGAGGTCCTTGACCTGGACCTTGGCCTCCTGAACCACAGTGGCGGCCTCGTCTTTGCCGGTCGAGAGCACCTCGCTCGCGGCCTGTTTGGCGTCGCCGGCGACGACGCCGGCCTGCTCCTTCGCGGTGCCTGCCGTCTCCTTCGCCGAGTCGACTGCGCCACCGGAGCCGGATGCGGCGTGCGCCCCAGTCTCGGTGGAGGTCTCGGTCGCGCCGAAGTTCGCGGCGCCGTTTCCAAATGGAGGTGAAGCGGGATCGATGTTCGACATCGTGTGTCCCTTCCAGGGTCGTGGTGTGGATGGCGTGCCGGCGCCGCCCAGTCTGGACGGGGCGTCGAAGCATCGGGAAGGGAGTAGCGGTCGGCTCCTCAAGGGGGATAACATCCCGCGCCCACGAGGTCGCCGGAGCTGTCGATCCTGAGAGCGGCCAGGACATTGTCTCGCGACGGGCGTCAAGCCCCTTCTGGCCGTCCGACGGGGCTGCTTACCGTCGAAGGACAGGCAGTAGATGTCCGATCCACCCGAATCATTCGACTACCGGAAAGGCACACCAGTCATGTTCTTCCACCGTCAGGAACTGCAATTCACGGCCACGCCCTCACGGCCCGACGCAGTCTTTGCCCGCCGATTCCAAGAGGTGCTCGGTGGCCAATACGGCGAGATCACCGTGGCGATGCAGTACGGATTTCAGGCCTGGAACGCGCACGACCCGGGCAAGTACCGGGACCTCTTGTTTGGCATCGGTGCCGAGGAGTTCGGTCACGTCGAGATGATCGCCGTCATGATCGCCCAGCTGCTCGAGAAGGCTCCGGTCGAGCAGTCCGAGGCTGCCATGACCAAGGACCCGGTTCTCGCGGCCGTGGTCGGTGGTATGGATGTGCAGGCGGCGATCGTCGCCGGAGCCGGGGTCCGGCCTGTCGACAGCATGGGCAACCCGTGGCAGGGCTCCTACATCACCGCCAGCGGAAACCTGCTCGCCGATTTCACGGCGAACGCTAACGCCGAGATGCAGGGGCGTCTTCAGGTCGCGCGGCTCTACCACATGACCGACGACCACGGAGTGCGCGACCTGCTCTCGTTCCTCCTGGCTCGCGACACCATGCACCAGAACCAGTGGATCGCGGCGGCTGCCGAGTTGCGCGCCGAGGGCAAGGAGGATCTGCCCGTGCCCTCGAACTTCCCGATCTCGAAGGAGGAGCGCTCGGTGTCGTACGAATACATCAATTTCTCGGATGGCGCGGCCGCGTCGGAGGGGACTTGGGCGTCCGGCCCGACCCCCGATGGCAAGGGCGAGTTCAGTTACCGCGTCGCAGAGCCGGGCGCTGGAGTCATGATGCCACCGCCCACTCAGCCGGACGAGCGCTTCTACGGCACCGACCCGAAGCCGAACATCGTCGAGAAGGCAGTGGGGGCCGTGAAGGATGCGGTGACGGGCAAGTGAGGGCCGCACGCCTCCTTGGGGCCCTGGGCGCCTCCGTTCTCGCGGTCGGCCTGCTGGCCGGCTGCACGGGCGATGCTCAGACGCCGAACCAGTCGGGAAGCGCCGTTCCCACCAGCGCTGACGACGGGTCGACCCCGACTCCCACCATGCAGCCGACGCAGACGGCCCCGTCCGAGATGGCCACTCCCGCGACCTGAGTGCTCCGTCTCGGGACCGAGCTGCGCAGTCCGAGCGCGAATATTGCCAGTCCACGCGTGTCCTCGGCAAGCCCCTTTTCGTATTCAGCCGACCGGCAGTCTTCGGCCTTACGGTCGTGCCAACGATCAGCAAAGGAGGCACCACCATGGGGCTCGATGACAAGATCAAGAACGCCGCTCAGGACATCGCCGGCAAGGCGAAGGAAGCCCTGGGCGACCACAAGAACGATGACAGCCTGAAGGCCGAAGGCCAGAAGGACCAGGCTGCGGCCTCGACCAAGAAGGTCGGCGAAGACGTCAAGGATGTCTTCAAGTAGGTCACACCTCTACCGCGAAGGCGGCGCTCCCCTTAGGGGGGCGCCGCCTTCGTCATCGGTACGCGGAGCGGATCCCCGCGGCGGCTACGGGTGCAGCACGACCTTGATGCAGCCGTCCTCCTTCTTCTGGAACGTCTCATAGAGGCCGGGAGCGTCCTCGAGGGGAGCGCGATGCGTGGTGAGATCCAGGACTCCCAGCGGGTCGGCCGGATCCTCGACCAGTGGTAGCAGCTCATCAATCCAGCGCTTCACGTTGCACTGCCCCATCTTCACTGTGACCTGCTTGTCGAACATCGACTTCAGCGGCAGTGGGTCGGCCTCGCCGCCATAGACGCCGCTGAGCGAGACCGTCCCCCCGCGGCGCACGAGATCCAGGGAGGCAGTCACCGCAGCGAGTCGATCGACCCCCACCGTGTCCATCGCCTTGCGGGCGATCGGATCAGGGAGTATCCCGGCCATCGTCTGGGCGAGGGAGCCCATCGGGGACCCGTGCGCCTCCATACCGACCGCGTCGACGACGGAGTCGGGTCCGCGCCCGTCGGTGAGGTCACGGAGCTGGTCGGCGATGTCGTCCGAGAGATCGAACGTCTCGACGCCGTGGCGGGCCGCCATCTCGCGGCGCTCGGCAACCGGATCGACCGCGAGCACGCGGTAGCCCTTGTGTACGCCGATGCGCGTGGCGAACTGGCCGACCGGGCCGAGTCCGAAGACGACGAGCGATCCGCCATCGGGTACCTGCGCATAGTCGACGCCCTGCCACGCGGTGGGCACGATGTCGCTGAGGAAGAGGTAACGCTCGTCGGGCAGGTCGGACCCGACGACGACCGTGTTGTAGTCAGCCAGCGGAACTCGCAGGAATTCGGCCTGCCCGCCGGGGACCTGGCCGTACATCTTGGTGTAGCCAAACAGTGCGGCTCCGGACCCGTACTCGGTCACCTGCGTCGTCTCGCACTGCGACTGCAGGCCGCGGCGACACATGAAGCACTCGCCGCAGGCGATGTTAAAGGGAACGACGACTCGGTCGCCAACCCGCAGCGTTGTCACTCCCGCGCCGACCTCCTCCACGATGCCCATTGGTTCGTGCCCCAGCACGTCGCCCTTGTCGAGGTACGGGCCGAGGATTCGATACAGGTGCAGGTCGGAGCCGCAGATCGCGGTCGAGGTGATCCGGACGATGGCGTCGGTCGGCTGCTGGATGCGGGGGTCGGGTACGGTCTCGACCGAGACCTTCTCGATGCCCTGCCAGGTAAGTGCTCGCATGTGTGTCTCCGTTCTCCGGTTCACGCCGGGTTGAGGTCCAGCGCACACCAGCGCGGCACGGGAGGGGAGGGGCTTGACGCCCTTCTCGGAGCGAATCGACGGTTCGACACCACGCGGGCATGCGGCGTTCACCTCGCTCACGGCGGCGGGGTGATGGGATGGACGGATGGATGCTCTTTACACCGCCATCGCCCACGCCTCCGGTGGAGGACGCGACGGCCACGTCCGCACAGAGGACGACCGTCTCGACCTCGATACCCGCGCCCCCGAAGAGCTCGGCGGCTCCGGGGAGGGAACCAACCCCGAACAGCTTTTCGCCGCCGGCTATTCGGCCTGCTTCCTCAGCGCACTGCACGGAGCCGGCCGGCAGCTGAAGATTGACACGACCGACGCAGCCGTCTCGGCCAGCGTCTCGATCGGCAAGAACGACTCCGGCGGGTTCGGTCTCTCGGTCGAACTCGACGTCTACGTGCCGAAGGCGAGCGCCGAGGAGGCGCAGAACGTTGCCGACGCGGCGCACCAGCTCTGCCCCTACTCGAACGCCACGCGGGGCAACATTCCCGTGCAGATCAACCTGGTCGACTGAGCAGCGGTAGCACGACGGCGCCTCTCCAGGGCTAGGCAGGGGCCGTCGTCTGCATCCGCTCAGCGACCAACGGAGCACGCTCCGTTAGGGTCGCACCATGAGTGAGGACCTGTCGCAAGAAGAGACCCTGGCACGAGCCGAACTGGTGCAGATTCGCCAAAGCATCGACAACATCGACGCGGCGCTGATCCACCTGCTCGCGGAGCGCTTCAAGTTCACGCAAAAGGTCGGACGGCTCAAGGCAGCTCACGGATTGCCGCCCGCCGATCTGGATCGCGAGGCGAGCCAGATTGCGCGACTGCGGGCGCTCGCCGAGGAGTCGCACCTCGATCCCGCGTTCGCCGAGAAGTTCCTCGGGTTCATCGTCGCCGAGGTCATTCACCACCACGAGCGCATCGCGAGCGGTATCGAGGACTGAATCGCCTGCTCCCGTGTCTCTCGCCGCACCACTGCGTGGTGAGCGAGCGGATCGGGGCGGTCAGTACTCCATGCCGCGTGCGGTGCAGAGATTTTCGCCCTGAACTCAGTCGGTGCCAACGCGCTTGCTCAGCAACGTCCTCACGCTCGTCAGCGCGAAGGCCGCGCTGACGCACAGCGACAGGACGGAGGCGGCCACATAGGTTGTCTCGACGGAGGTGGTCTCGGAAATCAACCCGCCGAGCGCATTCCCGAGAGGAATCCCTGCCCCGAGCGTGAGAAGTCGTCCTGCGATAGCGACCCGGCCCTGGATATGGTCAGCCGCAAGGCTGTGACGCAGCGCCGCGGAACCGACGAAGACCACGATGAAGGGGACAGCCCAGAGACCCACGACCGCCAGGGTGAAAGCGGGCGATCGGGCGACAAGCATCCCCGAGAGAGCCACCGCGGCACAGAGGAAGCTGATCGAAGTCACGAGAAGCGGGTGCCTCGTGAACGGAATTCTTGTGAGGAGCCAGGACCCGAACGCGGACCCGATGGCAATCGCCGTGTACGCCTGGGCCACGAGCGCCGTGCCTTCTTCGTGTCCGTAGCGACCGGAGAAGAGCACGACAAGTTGCCCGAGGACAAGGCCTTCGGTGAGGGCGAAGAAAAAAGCGGCGGTAGTGACGCGCCGGACAGGGAGAGTTCCCCACATAAAAGCGAAGCCAGAGAAGGCCGCTGACCATGTCGGCCTCGACCTCGGTACCGCATCGGCTGCATCGAGGCGGCCGCAGATGGCCCTGAGGAGAATCGCCGACCCCAGAAGCCCGACGGCTTCAATGAAGAAGACATTTGTCGCGCTCGTCTCATGGAGGGCGACACCAGTGGCGAGAGGTGCCGCTATTTCCACGATTGCGGAGAATCCCGCGACAGACGCGCTCGCGCGCTGAAGACCATCCGCTCCAACGAGTGTCCGTAGTGCACCTGCATGTGCCGAATCGGTTGCAACGAACAAGACATTTGTGACGACGAGGACCGTCAAGAGGATGGGCAGGCTCAAGCTGCCGAGGAGTGCGCTGGCTGCCATTCCTGCGAGAGCAAGCCCACGCAGGAGGGTGCAGACGACGAGCACCGGACCCCGAGGCCACCGATCCACGAGGTGACCGACCGGTATGCCGAAAGCGAAGTAGCTCGCACCGCCAATGCCCGAGGTGAGTCCCGTCAGAACTGCTGAGCCCGTAGAGGCGTACACAAGGACGGGGACGACAACGGTGGTCGCTGCCGCCCCCGCGATCGAAATGAGCCTTGCCGACAGATACACGACGAAGACGGTTTTGCCGTCTGCGGTCTCTGAAGGTGGTGTGTTCGATATCGTCACTGGTGGTCCTCAATCGACTTCACATAGCCTACTCTGAGAAATGTCTTGGCGAGGGTTATTGCCGCTGACCTACCAATGTGGGCACTCATGTCCGCGACGGTGATAGCTGAATTTTCTTGAAGAATCTTGAGAGCTGGCATCGCTTTCGCGTTCATCCTGTAAGTCCTCAGCCCGACTGTTACATCAACTTTGCCGTCCGGCGCATCGTTCACCGTGAGAACACGCTGTCCCTCGACTCGAATCAATCTGCTCGTCTCATCAAGGGCAGCTTCGGATTCTGCCAAGTTTTCAAAAAAATTTATATGCCCTGTGCCGGTTTGCCTGGCGGCTCTGGCTATAGCACGGTTAAAGGTTTCCACAACGTCTAATGTGCCAAGCTTGAAAATGAGTCGTTGAAAGGCACGACTCAACGCTTCGGTCACGTTTGCAGAGCGCGATTCATTGAGTGTCGGCTGCTCGGCGAAGGCTTCATCGTCCTCCGTGATGTCTTTGACTACATCCTGAAGAAGCTCGGAGAGTGACCGAGGCTTGGTCGTGACGGAAAGGTGGAAAGACATCTGGTCCACGGAGGACGCAACGTGGGGAGTTCCCCAGGGAAGATAAAGCACATCCCCGGGATTCATGACGAACCCCATCGTGGGCTCTCCTAGTGCTTGAGTATCGAGGGCGTAGCCGACCGGCGGGCGCGGAGTGATGGTCTCCCACACGCGCCACTTCTTCTGACCGTAGAGCTGGATGACGAACACCTCTGTATTGTCCAGGTGAGGGGCGAATCCTTGGACTCCACCTCCTGGCGTCAGAAAGGAGACCACGTCGCTTCGGCAGCCAAGCGCCCGAGAGAGGGTCGATGTAACCTCGCGAAGATTCGCGTTGAAGTGATTCATCGAATTCCAAGTGACCGTTGCTCCGCCTTGGAAAGCCTCAATTACCTTCTCAGGATCGATGACGTCGTCCATATGTGAGAGTTGGACTCGAGTCAGCTTAGTAAAAACGCCATCTCGAATCTGATCTCCCTCCTTCGCCATGCGAAAGTAAGGCGGGCGAATTGCTTCACTCGTGAGTAGGTCATCAACTTCTTTGAGAGTCAGCAACTCATGTGGCGCGGGTATGGCGCCAACACGAAGTAAAGGCTTCTTGTCTCTATATTCATCGAGGAATGTGTCAGCGTCTCCAGCCAGGTTCTCAAACTTTATGTTAGTCAAGGGTCGTGCCTCTCTTGCGTCAGTGATGATGAGGGTTGGGCAGGACGAAAATCCCGGGGAAGGCCGCTGCTGCTAAGTACCGGGTGGCCAGCCCCGACAAGGTACGTTGGAAACTCTTCTGACGGATCGAGATTCAGGAGTTCGCTGACCTGGGAATCTTCGAAAGCGGCAGTCTGAAATGGTCCTAGATTCACCGCTGTCGCTGCGAGCGCGAAGGTCTGGGCGACGTGACCGGCGTTGTACATCCACGTGCGGTAAGCGCGAGGATGTCGGTACTTGTAGGCGATCCTGGTGAGGACAGATGTCATGAATACTGAGAATCCCGAATCAACCGCATGCGGCTGGCTTGCTACGATTGGTAGTAGGTATTCACGGTCGGGCAAGGGTGCTACGAACTCGAGCGAGTGCTCAAGGGTATTGTAGTGATAGATTGCCGCCTCTAGTTCTGAGATATTGTAAGCGAGAACGTACGCCTCTACGTCATGCCGGGAGCCTCCAGCGGGACTCGCTTTGACGAGTTGTGTTCCTAGGGGGCCGGTGTCCTGGAAATTCGTCGCTCCGAAGGAGCGCGCAAGGACGGTGGTGAGGTCGTTAAGACTTACTGGCCGAGCGGTGAAGTCTCTATGCGTCCGCCGTCTTGAAAATGCGTCGTCGAGGGGGACTAAAAGCGGAGGAAGAAGTCGCGGAAGATAAACACGTTTCGCTTGCGGATAGTGCTTTACGCGGGCGGGTTGGCTGTCCTGAGCAAATTGCTTTGCTAATTCGGAAGACCGTTCGGAACGGAAGGGGACGAAGCCGACGTCCAACGTGGCGTGATGAAAGGCTAGCGCGTCAGGACCGAATGCGGCCGCCCACTTGCATGCTTCGCCGGTGAAACCATCGGTCGACTCGATGAACCCTAATTGGAGAAGTTCCTCGAGGAGTGTTTGAATCGCTGGCCGAGCGACCTCTGGATATTCGGCGAGTAGGGTCTCGAGATCGACCGGGCTCGCGACTCGATTGATGATGCTGAGAACATTCGCGGTGACGCGAAGTCGGTTTCTAGATCGGAGATTACTAAGTACGGCCTTCCCGTCAATCCATCGGACGGACAAGTTTGAGCTTTGAACTAGCGACAATTTTGCCTCAATGACAAGAAAAGATGAAGCGGGGCGGACGTGATTGCCCGCCCCGCGAGCAATGATGCACTAAGAGATGTTGGCCAGTGGCATGAGCTCTGATGCGTCTGCGATCAGCTCGATTTCGAGATCGATGTCTTTTTCCATGTGGTCACCCCCCTTTCTTGTTTGTTGCGCTCTTCGCCTGGATCGGCGATAAGTGATGGCATGGTCGAACGCCACCTCGGAAGCGATGAGATCCCATCGCCCGTGTCCTCTTTATCGAGGAGTCCGGACGGAGCACGCGTTGACTGACGGCGACGGTGAAGGTTGGGAGAATCTGGAGGAGTCGACGCCGTCCCCAATTCCAGTGTCCTATCCGAATGCTGGAGTTCAGCACAAAGACGTTCCTGTTACCTAGTTCTCTCTTCAGGGGCGGGCATCTCTCGGGTGCGCGAGCGAGGACGTTGTGCATTGCCGGGCGATGAATCAAACCTGCCGGGTGGCCGGAGTTGGAATGGACGTCCTCCGGGACCTCACCGCCGAAGATCTCCGAGGTTGCACGCGAGGAAGGTCTGCACATCCCGTCGAAGACTTCT
Organism: Rathayibacter iranicus NCPPB 2253 = VKM Ac-1602; assembly: GCF_003149025.1. GTDB lineage: Bacteria > Actinomycetota > Actinomycetes > Actinomycetales > Microbacteriaceae > Rathayibacter > Rathayibacter iranicus. Next base: position 31,378 of record NZ_QGDV01000007.1, on the reverse strand, counting down.
TGGCGCAGCTCAGCCCTCGATGCGGAGCAGCCCCGGCAGTGGCGCGGTGCGCTCGCGAAGCACGCCGAGTAACAGCGGATAGTCGGGGAAGAACTCATCCCGACGCAGCATGGGCAGGCGTAGCCCGAGCGGCACCCGGGTGACGCGGCCGCTCGTCTCGATGAGGGTCAGGCGCAGACCGCTCCGCCCGGTCGGACTGCTTGCGACCACGGAGCGCAGCGCGTCGAGTGGAAAGACCAGGCCGTCGATCTGGATCGCCGACGCGGAGACGATGATCGTCTTGGGCAGCCCGGGTCGAAGCGCGAGGCGCGCGGCGGTCAGACCAAGCGGTAGGGAGAGGGCCGCGATCACGGAGCCCGCGATGATCTGGTGTCTCTCGCCAGAGGGGGCGTCAGCGAGGGCGACCGCCAGGATTCCCGCGGCGAACGCCTCGGTGGCGACGATGACGAGCACGAGAGCCCGCCGACGCAGCGGAGCGAGAAGTGGGCGGAAGAGCACCGCGTGCGCGCCTGTCGCGTCGGCGGGGGCGACAGCGTCGCGGATGTGGGCGACAGCACCGAGGTCGGCGAGCAGGGCGGCCAGATCCTCGGGGCGGTAGTGAGCGCAGCGGACGTCGACCCCATCACCGCGGCACCAGGCGACGAAGCCGTCACCGTCGCGCGACTCCATGAAACGGACCGACCGGCGGGGCCACTGCTCGCGCCGCCGGTGTCCGCGCATCAGCACAACTCGAGTCTCGGTGGTCATGATGCGGGTCGGCGTGAGGACGAAGAGGGACACGGCCGAGGCGAGGCCGACTGCTGCGGTCACGGCGAGGAAGATGAGGGCGAGGATCGATTCGTCGAGGACGCCGCGTCGATCGGCAAGAATCGCGAAGGGGATGAGCACGGCGGCGAGGCCCGCTCCGACCAGCCGGAAAAAGAGCGCACGCAGGCGGAGAAGGGCCGACGGGCCATACAGACGCCCGGCCCGGATCACCGCTGGTTCCGACTCCACCGCGTCAGGGTATCCCTCACTGTGCGGGGGTAGGTGGGCAGGCGCAGAGACGGCGCGATCCTCGCCTCATCCGTCCCTAGCTCGGGGTACTTCGCGCAAGAATCCATCCGACATATGCCGGGCGACGGCTCAGGAGCCGCCGCCCGAGCGGGCTACGCCTCGACGGTGCGTCGCAGGGCGCGGACGGAGGTGACCCGACGTCGAGCGATGGCGACGACGGTCAGCAGCAGTCCGAACAGTAGCCAGACCACGAGTCCGACGACCGCGCCGGCTGTTCCCTCCGTCCCCTCGACGACTCCCGAGAGCACGTTCTGCGCGGCGGACAGCGGCAGGAAGCCGAGCACATCGGTGAACAGACCCGGCACGGTCGAGATGATGCCCGCGCCGAGCGCGATCACCGCCGCGACCATCGAGAGGAACCGGCCGACGCCTCCGAGCAGTGCCACGAGGCCCTGGTTGACGGCGGCGAACGACGCCCCCGCCAGCATCGAGAGCAGGGCGAAGCCGACCCAACGGCCGAACTCCAGACTTGCGACGTTGCTCATCACGATCGCCACCGCGAGGCCCTGCACGACTCCGATCACGAGAGCGGGCACGTAGGAGGAGAGGGCCAGCGCCGCGGAGGAGCGGGTCGAGGAGAGCGCGCGGTGCGAGAACGCGGCGAGCACGAGGAACGTCGCGAGGGCGCCGAGCCAGAGGGCGATGGTCGTGAAGAACGGGACGCTGGCCGCTCCGAAGAGGTCATTCGTGTTGCTCGCGTTCTCGACCGGGTCCGAGACGACGTCGGCGAGGTTCGTCGACTCGGACTCGGTGTAGGTCGGCAGTTGGGCGACGGCTGCGTCGAGTCCCGTAGCGAGCGAGCGGGTGCCGTCGGTGAGCTGCACCGCGCCGTCGGAAACCCCGGTCGCGCCATCTGCGAGCTGGGTGGCTCCGTCGGCAGCGGAGGAGGCGCCCGTCGCGAGCTGGGCCGCCCCTCCCGCAGCGGTGGTCGCGCCGGCCGCGAGGTCGCGGGCTCCTTGCGCCGCGCTGGTCGCTCCGGTGGCGAGCTGAGCTGCGCCGCCCGCGGCCGCGTCGGCTCCGCCGGCCAGCTGCGTCAGGCCGCCGGAGAGTTGGCCGATGCCATCAGCGAGGGAGCGGGCACCTGTGGCGGACTGCCCGACGGCGTCGATCAGCGAGGGTTGCCCGCCGCCGCCGGTGCGGATTCCCGCGTCGATCCCGGCCACCGCGCCCGCCGTCTGCTGGGTGAGGGTGACCGCGCCGGTGGGTCCGCTCGCCGAGGCGAGGACGGCCTTGGCCGCGACGCACTGCTCGGTGCTGCACCACTCGAGCACGGTCGAGAGGCCGGCCAGCGTCTGCGCGGTGGCTGTGGCAGCGCCCGCGCTCAGGGCGGCAACCTGCTGCGTCCCCTCGCCGGTCTTCTCCACTCCGCCCCTGAGCTGGTCGAGGCCGTCAGCGAGGGAGGAGGCGCCGCCCTGCAACGTCGCCGCCCCCGTTGCGGAGCTGCGGGCACCCGTGGCGAGCTGCGCGACTCCGCCCGAGAGATCGGACGCGCCAGTACCCAGCTGCCCGACGCCGTCGGCGAGGGAGGAGGCGCCGGTGCCGAGCTGTGCGACTCCGTTCGACAGGGACGAGGCGCCCGTCGCGAGCTCGCCGACGCCGGTCGCGAGGCTGCCCGTGCCATCGGCGAGGGAGGAGGCGCCCGTGCTGAGCTGGTCCGCGCCGTCGGCGAGGGTCCCGGCTCCGTCGGCTGCCTGGCTGATGTTGTCGTGCAGGGTGTTGAAGCCGACGTAGACGTTCTCGAGATACGCGGTGGTGAGCTGCGTGTTCAGCAGTGAGGTGGCGGTGCTGGTGACGGTCGCCGAGATCGCGTCGTCGACGAGCTTGGCTTTCTGGCTGGTGGCGATGTCGATGGTCGCCTTGGTCGCCTGCGCAGCCTCGCCCGAGTACGAGGTGGCCGCGGCCGAGAAGGAGGAGGGGATGGTCACGACGGTCGCGTAGCTGCCGTCGGCCAGGCCCTTGGCGGCGTCGTCCTTGTCGGTGAGAACCCAGGTGAAGTTGCCGGTCGAGTCCGAACCGGAGACATTCGGCGCAAGTGTGGTGCTCGGCGAGGGCGTCGCGGTCGAGGAGTCGTTGCCACCCGTGACGAGACCGGAGGCGAGCTGGCGCCCGAGCGGAACGGTCTGCCCGTTGACCTCGACGGGCGTGTCCTCATTGACCACGGCGGCCGTGATCCGGTCGAGGCGCTCGGTCGGGTTCCATAGCGCCCAGACGAGGAGGCCGCCGATCACGAGGGGGACGAGGACGATCCCGAGAAGGGTCACCCCGGACACCTTCTTGACTCCGCGCGGGCGTTCGAGGGAGAAGCGAACCATCTGTCAGAGGACCTTTGCGATCGCGCGGCGTTCGGCCGCGGGGGAGACCGCGAGCGTGCCGCGGTCGGTGGGGAGGACGTCATCGAGCGCGTCGGCGTCGATGGCGGAGACGACCACGGTGAACCTGCCGTCGGCGGCGCGGGCCGCGTGGAGTTCGGCCCGGATTGCCTCGCGCAGCAGCGGATCGGTGACCGTGTCGAGGTCATCGAGTACCAGGATCGACGGGGCCGACTCGAGGGCCGAGCGCACCTCGGCGACAGGATCGGCTACTCCGGTCAGGCGCACCAGCCCGACCTTGGCGCGCACGGCGCCCGAGCGTATCGGCACCACCAGGCCCGCGACTTTCAAGCGCCCGGAATCGGGGGCGAGACGGCCGGCGATGCTCAGCAGCAGCGCGGTGCGGCCTGAGCGGTGCGGGCCGTGCACGACGAGGGAGGATCCGGCCGCGACCCGCAGCGACACATCGCGGTACACGGGTCCATCGGGGCCGTCGAGGCACAGGCCCTCGGCGGCGATCGCGTCGGTCGCGCCCGGCTCCGGCCAGTCGGCGAGCGCGAGCTCCTTCGTCAGGCCCTCGCCCTCCACGTCGAAGGAGGGCAGGATGCGGTCGAGCCACCGCGGCATGTGCCACGCGCGGTCGCCGAGGAGGTGCAGCACGGCGGGCACCAGCGTCATCCGCACGATGAACGCGTCAACGAAGACGCCCACGGCCAGGCCGAGCGCGATCGGCTTGATGTTGGTGTCCCCCTCCGGCACGAAGGCGGCGAAGACCGAGAACATGATGATCGCGGCGGCCGTGACCACCTTGGCCGAGCCGACGAAGCCCGACTCGACGGCCGCTCGCGCTGGCCGACCGTGCACGTAGTCCTCGCGCATCCGCGAAACCAGGAATACCTCGTAGTCCATCGCCAGGCCGAAGAGCACGCCCATCAGGATGATCGGCATGAAGCTGATGATCGGTCCGGTCTTGTCGACGTGCAGCGCCTCAGAGAACCAGCCCCACTCGAAGACTGCGGCCACGGCACCGAAGGAGGCGCCGACGGAGAGTAGGTAGCCCAGCGTCGCCTTGATCGGCACCCAGAGCGAGCGGAACACCATCGTCAGCAGCACCAGCGACAGGCCGACCACGAGCAGACCGAACGGCAGCAGCGCCTTGGCGAGCGTGTCCGAGATATCGATACCGACCGCGGTCTGGCCGGTCACCGCGAGGTCGACGCCGTACTCCCGCTGGAAGTCGTCGTGCTTGTCGCGGATCTCGGCGACCAGCGCCTTGGTTGCCTCGGAGTCCGGGCCGCCCTCCGGGATCACCTGGATGATGCCGGTGTCGGCGGTCCCGTTCGGCGTCGCAAGCGGCACCGAGGCGACTCCGTCGAGCCTCTCGATCTCGCCTTTCAGGTCGTTCATCAAGCCGAGCGGATCGGTCGAGCCGATGATCGTGCCGGTGACGATGAGCGGGCCATTGTAGCCGGCTCCGAAGTTCTCGGCGAGGAGGTCGTAAGTGGTGCGCGCCGGCGTGCCCTCGGCCTGGTAGCCCGCATCAGGCAGGGCGAGGCGCAGGCTGAGCGCCGGGATGCTGGCGACGCCGAGCACGCCGATCACCGCGATGATCGTGACGATCGGGAAGCGGGTGACGACCCGGACCCAGCCGCGGAAGAAGCCACGGGGGACCTCGGCGTGCGCGTGCGAGCCCGGGGAGGGCACGGCCGCGTGTCCTGGTGCCTCGGAGTCGACGTGGGTGCCCGAGGTGGCCGCGGCCCGCTTCTTCAGGCGGCGCTCCTTGGGGCGCAGACGTCCGCCCGCGAAGCCGAGCAGCGCGGGGGTCAGGGTGAGGGCGATGACCACGGCGATGGCGACTCCGCCCGCCGCCGCGATGCCCATCGTGGTGAGGAAGGGGATGCCCGCGACCGACAGGCCGACCAGGGCGATGATGACGGTCAGGCCGGCGAAGACGACAGCGGAGCCGGCGGTCGCGGTCGCGCGCGCGGTCGACTCCTCCGGATCCATGCCCTGGCGCAGCTGGTCCTGGTGGCGGCTGATGATGAACAGGGCGTAGTCGATTCCGACCGCAAGTCCCAGCATCAGGGCCAGGAGGGGCGTGGTCGACGAGATCGAGGCGAAGCGGGTGGCGATGAAAATTGCCGACATCGAGAGCGCGACGCCGAGCAGAGCGGTGACCAGCGGCATCCCGGCGGCCAGGAACGAGCCGAAGGTGAGCACGAGCACGACGAGCGCGACCACCAGGCCGATCGCTTCGGTGATCGTCACGCCGGGCAAGTTCTGCGCGAAGAGGTCGCCGCCGAGCGAGACGACGGAGCCGGCGGGCAGGGCGTCCTGGAGGGTCGTCGCCTCGGCCTTGAGCGCATCGCGGCTGGCGGTGCTCGTGGTGGTGGCCGAACCGTCCATCTGCGCGGTGACGACCAGAGCGTTGCCCGCCTTGGAGATCGTGCCCGACACGCTGTCGGAGTAGGGATCGGTGACCGCTGCCACTTCATCGACGTTGCCGAGGGCGGCGACCGCATCGCTGACCGGCCCCTTCACGTCGGCGTCCTGGACGCTGCCTCCCTCGGGCGCGATGACGACGTAGCGGGCCGACGTGCCGCTGACCTGGGGGAAGGTGCGCTCGAGTTGGTCGAGCGCGGTCTGGGACTGCGTGCCGGGGATGGAGAAGGTGTTGTCGGTGCCCTGGTTGAGCAGCAGCGCTCCGCCTCCGCCCGCCACGACGATGAGCAGCCAGAGGACGGCGACGAGGCGGTGGGCGCGGTACACGCGACGACCGAGACGGTAGAGCAGCGACGACACGCGGTCTCCTGACGGTGGGTGGGAGGGAGGCGATACGTCTCTGTACCTGGGCGCCAGGGTGGGGCTGGGTGCCGCGACGGGGACTGGCTTCGATACACGAGCGTATCCGATACGACGCCGTATTCGATACAGGAACGTATCGCGTACAGTGAGGGTCGACGAAGGCATTGACAATCTGGGAGGTGCACACAGTGACGGCGATCGAGCCCACTGCTCCCGAGACCTCCCGACGCGGGCGCACGCGCGAGCGCCTGCTCGACGCCGCCTACGACGTCTTCGCCGAGACCGGCGTGCACTCCGCCTCCGTCGAGCAGATCTGCGAGCGCGCGAGCTTCTCGCGCGGTGCTTTCTACTCCAACTTCTCCTCGAAAGAGGAGCTGTTCTTCGCCCTGATGGAGCGGGAGAACGGCGCTCGGATCACCGGCCTCGTCGAGCAAATGGGTCGCACCATCCCCCGGGTCGTCGAGTCGGACGAGCCACTGAGCGCCGAGACCCTCGCGGTGGTCATCCTCGACTTCCTTCAGGGGCCGGTGACCGACAGTCGGCGGTGGTGCGTGGTGGAGTCGGAGTTCGAGCTGTTGGCCCTGCGCGATCCGCGCATTGCGCCGCAGTACCGGGACTTCCGGGCCCGGTTCGACGCCTCCCTCGTGCAGATCGTGCACGGGGCGCTGCGCCAGGTGCGGCGGGATTTTTCGCTCGAGCCGACGACAGCTGTGCGGCTGCTGGTCGCGGGCTATGACGACGCGGTCAAGCAGTCGATGCTCGAGGACGAGTCGGAGTCGGCGGCGCTCGAGCGGCTACGGACGACGTTGACGGCGATTGTGCTGGCGATCTCGGTCGCCGACTCCTGAGGCCGGTGCGTACTGTGCCCTCCACGCGACGCAGGGAGAGAGTTGCTTCTGCTCGGGCCGCTGGGACGCGGTGCGGGGAGGTCGTGTTCCCAACGAAGGAAGGATTCGTGTCGGCGCTCGCAGATCCGCGTGAATCGGGGCCGGGTACGCGATCCTTCCTTCGTTGGGAACGGCCCGCGGTGAACCGCCGCGTGTGTGGGTGCCTGGACCGTTCATCCTTCGTTCGACAGGTGCTCAGTCGAGGGAGGCCAGCTCTTCAGCGGTGAGCTGCAGGTCGGCTGTCGTCGCGGAGTCGCGGATGCTTTCGGGCCGGGAAGTGCCGGGGATCGGCAGCACGTTAGGGGCCTTCGGCTAGAGTCGCGGCATGGTCCGGACGACGCAGCGGCTCGTGATCGCTTTCTCTGTAGTGCTCCTACTCGCGGGCTGCACGGCTCCCGGACCAGGCGGAGCGGAGGCGGTCGGGACAGCGGATGTACCCGCGGCGGAGTCTGCGGGTGCCGGGTCCGATGGGCGGACGGCCGGTGGCGGGTCGCCGCGGCCCGTGCCGAGTGTGTCGATCACTCCGGCGCCGGTTGCGAGCGACACGGGCGAGTGCGCGAGTCAGACCGTCGGTGCCGGCACCCTCGACGGAATCAGGCTTGAGGTGGTGCGCGATCGCGGCACGCGGGTGGGCGCGACCGGGGTGGTGCGGACCGCTTCCGATGGCACGGTTGCCGCGTACGTTGTCGCCGCAGGCGATATCAGCGAGCGGATTGCCGACCGCTTCTGCGTGAGCACGGAGTATCTCGACGCCCTCAACTCGGTGCGTCGCGATGGCGTGAGCATCACCAGTCTCTTCGGTGGCGACACGCTGAACCTGAGCCCGTCGACGGTGCTGAGCGTGGGCGATCAGAACGGCCGCGTGCTCGACAACGCTGAGCCGGACGACCTGCCGGCGCAGTCGGGCTGACGGCGCGGACGCGGCCCCTGGGGGCCGACGCGAGAGCGCAAAAGTTGTCGCACTCGGCGTCGAGTGCGACAACTTTTGGACATTCGCGAAAGCGCGGGCGCGCGGGCGGCGCCGGGTCAGCCGAAGTGGTGCGGCAGCACGGCGCTGTTGACGGCGCGCAGCTCGTCGAGCGGCAGCGTGAAGAGCCCCTGCACCTCGACCGCCGGAGTCGCCGCGTCGGTCACGCCGATCCGCAGCACCGGGTAGCCCCGGCCCTCGCAGAGGCCGCGGAACTTGACATCGTCCTCCCGCGGAACCGACACGAGCACGCGGCCGGTCGACTCCGAGAACAGCGCGGCCGTCGTGTCGACGCCGTCGCGCTCCATCAGCTCATCGAGCCAGATGCGCGCGCCCACGCCGAAGCGCAGAGCCGACTCGGCCAGCGCCACCACGAGACCGCCGTCGGCGAGGTCGTGGGCGGAGGCGATCAGCGACTCCTTCGCGCCGGCCGCAATGAGTTCGGCCAGCGAACGCTCAGCCGCCAAATCGAGTTGCGGGGGCCGCCCGCCGAGGTGGTCGTGCACCGTGCCCGACCATGCGGAGCCGTCGAGTTCGTCGCGGGTCGTACCGAGGAGGTACAGGTTGTCGCCCTCGTCCTGCCAGCCGGAGGGGATGCGGCGCGCGACGTCGTCGATCACGCCGAGCACGCCCACGACCGGGGTCGGGAAAATCGGGACGTCTCCGGTCTGGTTGTAGAACGAGACGTTGCCGCCGGTGACGGGGATCTCGAGCTCGAGGCACGCGTCCGCGAGCGCGCCGACGGCCTCGCGGAACTGCCACATCACCTCGGGGTTCTCGGGACTGCCGAAGTTGAGGCAGTCGGAGACGGCGACCGGCGTCGCTCCCGTGACCGCCACGTTGCGGAACGCCTCCGCTAGTGCGAGGCGAGCGCCCTGGGCCGGGTCGAGCTGGCACCAGCGGCCGTTGGCGTCGGTCGCGACAGCGAAGCCCAGGCCCGACTCCTCGTCCACGCGGACCATGCCGCCGTCGTCGGGGTAGCTGAGCGCCGTGTTGCCGAGCACGTAACGGTCGTACTGCGAAGTGATCCAGCTCTTGTCGGCCAGGTTCGCGGAGCCGAGCAGCGCGAGAGTCTCGGCGCGGAGGGCATCGCCGCCGGTGGAGCGCGGCAGACGGGAGGCGGAGTCGGCCTGCAGTGCGTCGAGCCACGCGGGGTAGGCAATCGGGCGCTCATAGACCGGTCCGTCCACGGCGACGGTCCGCGGGTCCACGTTGACGATCTCTTCGCCGTGCCAGTCGATGATGAGGCGGCCGGAGTCGGTGACCACGCCCAACACGCTGGTCTCGACATCCCACTTGCCGACGACCTCGAGGAACGCGTCGAGCTTGTCGGGTCGGACGACGGCCATCATCCGTTCCTGCGACTCGGACATCAGGATCTCCTCCGCCGTGAGTGAGGGGTCACGCAACAGCACGGAGTCGAGCGAAATGAACATGCCGCCGTCGCCGTTGGAGGCGAGCTCGGACGTGGCGCACGAGATGCCCGCGGCGCCGAGGTCCTGGATGCCCTCGACCAGATCCTTGCGGAACAGCTCGAGGCAGCACTCGATGAGCACCTTCTCGGCGAAGGGGTCGCCGACCTGCACGGCGGGGCGCTTGGTCGGGCCTCCGTCGGCAAAGGTGTCGGAGGCGAGGATCGACGCGCCGCCGATGCCGTCGCCTCCCGTGCGCGCCCCGAACAGCACCACCTTGTTGCCGACTCCGCGGGCGTTCGCGAGGTGCAGGTCTTCGTGGCGGAGGACGCCGACGGCGAGCGCGTTCACGAGCGGGTTGCCCTGGTAAACGGAGTCGAAGTAGGTCTCGCCGCCGATGTTCGGCAGGCCGAGGCAGTTGCCATAGAAGGAGATGCCGGCGACCACGCCGTGCACGACGCGGGCGGTGTCCGGGTCGTCTACGCGTCCGAAGCGCAGCGCGTCCATGACCGCGACCGGCCGCGCGCCCATCGAGATGATGTCGCGGACGATGCCGCCCACTCCGGTTGCCGCGCCCTGGAAAGGTTCGATGTAGCTCGGGTGGTTGTGGCTCTCGATCTTGAACGTGACCGCCCAGCCCTCGCCGACGTCGACCACTCCCGCGTTCTCGCCCATGCCGACCATGAGGTTCTTCTTCATCGCGGGCGAGACCTTCTGCCCGAACTGGCGGAGGTACATCTTGGACGATTTGTAGGAGCAGTGTTCGCTCCACATCACCGAGTACATGGCTAGCTCGCCGCTGGTGGGTCGTCGGCCGAGGATCTCGCGGATGCTCGCGTACTCGTCGGGCTTGAGCCCGAGTGCCGCATACGGCTGCTCCCGTTCGGGCGTCGCCTCCGCGTTCGCAGTGGTGTCGGGAACGGCGGTGCGGCTGTCTGCCATGTGCTGGAGGCTCCAGGGGAGGGGGACGGGATGCGCGTCGATCCTACCGGCCGTCACCCTCTCGGCCCGGGCCGGGAGGTGGCACCTCGCGAGATGGCGGGAGACGGACGAGATGCGAGGCCGCGGCGGGGGATCTCGACCGCCGGGCGGCATCTCGCGACATTTCGCGGAACGAGGAGAGGGGACCTAGCGCGGGGAGAAAGATTATGCCCGAGAGGGCGGCCAGCGCCATGGTTATGAGCGCAGCCTCGAAGCTGGCACTGATCAGTAGGCCGGCGACGACGGTAAGCACCGCGGTGCCGAGCCCCGTAGCGAGCGAAGCGTAGAGCCCTTGCGCTGTGGCGTGAATATCGACGGTGACGCGATCGCGAACGTACATCGTGAAAGCCATGTGCGTAGTAGCGAAGGACCCGCCATGCAGCAGTTGCGAGAATGCAAGGAGTTGCCAGTTTCCGGCGAAGGCAAGCAGGACCCAGCGCGCCGCCGCAACAACTATCCCGATAGCGAAGAGTGTTCGATAATCACAGCGCTCGAACCGCCGCCGCGCGAGAAAGAACAGTGCAAATTCGCTCAGCGGTGCGAGTACCAGAAGCAGGGGCACGGCGGCTGGAGAGGTGATTTCGCTGGCTCTGAGCGCCCCAAAGCTGTAATACGCAGCATGGGAGCCTTGAACGAGAACGGCGATCGTCAGGCACGCAAGGAAGGCCCTGTCCCGCGCAAGAGCGGCGAAACCGTGCATTCCGGAGCCTCGGATGCTCAGTGCGTCTGCGTCTCGCGGGCCGATGATGCCGATCACAGCGATCAGCAGGCACGCCCCGATCAGGGTAGGAGCGAGTACACCGGCGCCGAGCAGTGAGGTGAGCCCGCCTGCGGCCAGGGTGCCGACGATGAAACCGAGGGAGCCGAGTGCTCTCGTGGGCCCATAGGGCAGCAACCCTCGTCTGGCGGCGACCGTCGCTATCGTCTCGTTGAGGGGAAGCATGATCGGATAGATGAACCCGAACGCGATCGAGATGACGAGAAGCATCGGAAACCCGATCACGAACAGGTAAGGGACCGAGGCTGCAGTGACGAGCCACGGCACGATCCGGCTCAATCGCAGCAGTGTCGCATGACGATTCAATGCCGGATAGACAACTGCCACCGTGACGGCGCGCGCGGCGAGTGAGCAACCAACCGCCGCGCCGATCTCGGATACCGAGAGTCCGCGATGGGCGAGCCACATGCCCCAATACGACTGGAAAATTGCCCAGCTCACGAAAAACGCCAAGAACCTCGTCGATACCCAAGCACGCACGCCTAATGTCACGGCAAAGACTCCTCTGGCAGCGCAACACACGCATCTCCTTGTGCTCGCTGGGGGCACAATTCGTCGATGCGAAGCAATTCCTCCCCGGCTCGGATAAGAATTTCGGTGCCGGGGTTAGTTGCGGTCGCTTCATTCACACCGACACCGAGGCACTGTTCGAGCGAACCCAGTGGCTCGACTCCGTTCTCTAGCACGATCTTCGTCATCGAACGGCAAGGCGTAGTCACTGGACGTGACGGTATCTCACTGCATGGCGTCGATAAAAGAGCATGGCGCAAGATCAGCCGAGCGGGTCACCCGCAGCCACCACTACCCAGGCGTCACTGCGCAACAGAGAGCCGGATTCGTCAGCGTGACGCCGGAGACCTCAGGGAGGAGTCCGTCGAGTTGCTCCCGCGTCTCACCTCGTGTGGCAGGCGCCTACGTCCACGCTGTCCGTCAGCGAGGGGGCCTGCGCCACGACCGGCGAGAGAACCGAGAGAGGGATTGCGTAGCCCACATTGCCGACCGATGCCGCCTTGCCGAAGACGACGCCGGAGACGGTGCCGTCCAGCGAGAGCAGTGGCCCACCCGAGTTGCCCTGGTTAACCACGGCTGCCAGCGTCAGCACTTGGCGGGACGCGGGCGCGCCGTCGACCACCAGCGAGACCGTCGAATCGGACGAGACCTGCGCTGCCCCGAGCGTGAGCGGCCCGCCAAACGGATAGCCCGCCACGACAGCGTCATCTCCGGCGGCGACGGCGTTGTCGAGCGCGAGGGGAGCCGCGTCGAGTCCGTCGATGGCGACGACCGCGAGATCGGCCGCGGTGTCGAGATACACCACGCGACCCGTGCGCGGAGCCTCGCCGGCGGCCTCGACCACCGGCTGCGCGACCCCGGCCACCACGTGCGCGTTGGTGATGACCCGGTCGTCGGAGGCGACGAAGCCGCTGCCCGTCACTCCGACGTCGCAGGCCCAGGCCGTGCCCGAGACGCGCACGACCGAGCGCGCGGCGGTAGCCACCTCCGGGTCGTCCGTGGCGACGGTGGGGATGGTCGGCGGCACAGACGGAGCATCGAGGGCCTCGACCACCCAGGACGTGCCCTCGCCGACCACAGTCGATTGCACCTGGGCGAGGAAGGAGCGGACCGGCGACGGAGTGAGGTCGCCGATGGCGCGGACGACGGTGGAGCCGGCGATCGACGTGGTGAGGAGCGGAACGCCAAGGAGCGAGACGGCCGAGGTGACCGCGATCCAGACCAGGCCAGTGATTGCGACGCCTGCGACTCCTCCGGCGAGGCGATCGAGGACACCGAGCTTGACCCGGTCGGCACCGCGGCCGATAACTGCGCCGACCGATGCTCCGATCGCATAGCCGACACCGAGTAACAACACCGCCGTGCCGATGACGGTAAGCAGGCGCCACTCGCTCCCGGCCGCCCAGGCCGAGACGGCGGGCACTGCGAAGGAGGCGGCGATAGCGCCCGCGACGATTCCGGCGAGTCCGCCGACGCTGCGGAGGAATCCACGGCGCAGACCATCGACGAGCGCGACGACAAGGCTCAGCACGACAATGACGTCGACGATCACGGATGCACCCACGCGGGCCTCCTGGCGGTATCGGGGACGGGCCCTCCAGCATGACCGACGCGGGATGCGCGGACGCCCGGAGGAGCCTGGCAGTCGCTCCGCCGAGGTGCGATGTGCAGGTGATTCGGGCTTTCGCCCGAATTCCGCGCGGCGGGACGCGCAAATGTGCGCGGATCCCCTGCACATCGCACGCCGGTCCTGCACATGGCACGCCCCCGCCCCCGGAGGCGCAGCCTAGAAGAACGAGATGCAGTACGGCGTCGCCACCGGCGCGAAGAACCGGTCTACCCGCTCCGGCCCGCCCACGAGCCGCACCGACCCGGCCCGCGCCAGGACCGACGGCCGTACCGAGCCCAGCAGCAGCGAGCCGAGGTCCGCGACGTCCAGCGCCAGGTCGGCGTCGTCATCCGTGCGCTCCACCCGGCCGGAACCGTCGGCCGCGGTGATCCGGTACCGCCCTTCTACAAGCCCCAGCCCATCGGCCACGTCCACCACGATCGTGCCGTCGGCGGTCCACGGCCGTGCCGAGAACGCGGCGGCGACGTCGAGGATCCGCAGCCAGATCAGGTCGCCCACGTGCCGCACCTGCACCACCCGCGCATCGCGCAGGGCCCAGGTCAGTGGGTCGTCAACCGGCGCCATGTCCCAGGTGACAGAGGACGCGAGGTCGACAGCGCCCAGATAGCCCCAGAGCGCGAGGTAGGCGTCGGGGGAGGGGGCGACGAAGTCGACCACCTCCAGCGCGCGGTCGTCCTCAGGGCCGATCGCGCGGTAGGTGACGAATCCGTCGAGCGTGCCGTCCTCGTCGAGGTGCACGGCGGAGCGGACATCGAGACCCGGAGTGCTCTCGCCGGGGACGGTGCCCACGGAGCCGGCTTCGTAGCGGGACTGGCGAGTCACCGATCCGGGCGTCGAGGCCTGGAAGGCGGCGAACACCGCCGGGATGCGCGATTGCAGCCAGCTTGTCGCGACGACCTCGACCCGGCCCGAGGGCTCGGTCTGCAACCCGAACCGCAGTCCGGTGTCGACGCGGATCGAGCGGGTGAAAGCGGAACGGCCAAAGCCGAACCGGCGATAAATGGACGCTTCGCTCGCCGTGAGCACGGCGACCGGAGTCCCAGCCTCCTGCGCGAGATGCAGATCCTCGGTGATCATGGCGCGGAGGATGCCGCGGCGCCGGTGCGTCGGCCGCACAGTCACCTGAGAGACCAGGTGCGCGTCGAGTTCGCGGCCCCGGCCCACCTGTAAGGACCCGGGAAACGCGGCGTACGTGCCGACGGGAACGCTCGCGCCGTCCAGCCCCTCGGGCGAGGCGGAGTCGAGCACCGCGGTCAGCATCCGCTGGTCGGCGACCATGTGCTCGGCCCAGTCCCGCAGCTTCTCGGGGGTGAACTCCTTGTCGTGGAAGGCCGCGTTGGTCGCGGTGGCCCATGCGGCGGTGGCGGAGTCGGGGGCGCCGTCAGCGGTCAGAGCGGCGGGGAAGCGACGAAGGTCAAGCCCGGGGAGAGACATCCGTTCAGTTTATTCACCAGCGGACGCCGCGCGCTGGGAGCGTGCCGTCCGCTGGTGCGCGGTGGACCGGCGCCGTCACAGCACCGTCCACCGTTTCTCCAGCGCTGCGTCTACCGCCTCCGCTAGCGCGTCCACTCCTACCGCCTCGCCCTGTACTCGCGTGCTCATTGCGGCGATCGCGGCCCGCCGCCGCGGCAGGGTCGCTGTGAAGGCGCACTCTCGCAACAGCACGAGCAGTCGCGCCGCGCCGGCCCCGGTCTCGCCGAGTACCTCAAGCCGACGCTCGAACGGCGACTCCGGCGCCATCACCCGCAGGAACCCGTTCGCGTCCTGGAACGCCGCCGGCGGATCCGGGAGCCGCGCCAGCAGTGCGAGCGCCGAGCCGAGAGCGTCCAGATCGTCGGCCCGAGCCAGCTCACGCAGCCTGGAATCCACATCGGCCGCAGGCCCCGGCCCAAGCGAAACGGTCTCCAGGGCGAGCGCGTCGAGCCGCCGCTCCTCCTCCTCGCCCGGCACCAACGCAGTCGCCGACCACCACGAGAGCAGCGGAGTCGCGGCCACGGCGTACTCGCCCACCCGTCGCTCCAGAGCGATCAGCAGGTCCTCACGGGCGGCGAGGGTCACCAGCGCCTCGAGGTCCACATCCAGCACTGTCCCCGACTCTGGGGGGAGGACGAGGCGGCGCCCGGAGGGAGGGACCACCTCCGCCCGTGTCCTCGCGCCCGGGCCACGCTCGCTGGAGAGGAGGATCGCCTCTTCGAGAGTCTGCTTGGGCCGTCGTCGTCCTCTTCCGCGCGCCATCCCGTCACGCTACCGTCGGCCGCATGGCCCGATACCTCGCCCTCCTCCGCGGAGTGAACGTCAACGGCCGAACCGTGCGCAGCGCCGACCTCGCCGAAGCGGTCGCCGGGATCGGAGTGGAGCGGGTGCGGACGGTCCTCGCGAGCGGCAACGCGGCATTTGACTCCGACCGTTCGGTCGTCGAGTTGAAGCCCGCGCTGGAGGCTGCGCTCGCCGAACGGTTCGGCTACGACGCATGGATCGTCCTCGTGACGCAGGAGGCGCTCGCCGCAGTCGCCGCCGCCTACCCGTTCCCGCGGACGGATGACGACGCGCACCCATATGTCGTCTTCGGCTCCAACGAGCGGGCCCTCGACGCGGCACAGGCGGCCATCGGCGAGCCCGATCGGGCGGTCGAGCTCATCGGGCGCGGCGCCGGTGTCCTCTACTGGCGCTGCCCACGTGGTTCGTCCACCGAGACTCCGGTCGCGAAGGTCCTCGCCCGCGCGGCCTACCGCTCGAGCACCACGACGCGGAACCTCCGCACTGTCGAGAAACTGGCGGTGGCCTGACGCGCTCGGTCGGCCTCGCGTTCGTTACCGAGGTTCAGACGCGCTGAACGTCCTCCCGCAGGGCTTTGCGCGAGTCCTGACCTCGATTGCGAACACGTGACGAGCAGATAGTGCGCTGCCAGGCACTCTGTGGTCGTGCGCAGCGTCACCTGAGGCGCGGATCGATACGCATGACGGCGCGCAGATGACAGAGATGTAAACGGTTCCACACGGCGTCCAGGGGGCGTATACGATACCTGCATTCCGCGGCGGATGACCGTCATCGGCGGAACCGCCGAACACCTGCCCCGATCAGAGGTCCTCCCCGCCGTGACTGCAACCCCGACGCGCCCCAATGCCTCCGCACTCGGCGGAATCCACGCTCTCCTCTTCGACCTCGATGGCGTGCTGACTCCGACCGCCGACGTGCATATGCAGGCCTGGTCGCGACTGTTCACCGACTACCTCTCCTCGCGCGGCATCGCGGAGGGCTACACCGACGCCGATTACTTCCGCTACATCGACGGTCGCCCGCGCTATGACGGGGTCCGGGCGTTCCTCGACTCCCGCGGCATCGCCCTCCCCGAGGGCACTCCCGCTGACGATCCGACACTCGACACCGTGTGCGGCCTCGGCAACCGCAAGAACGACACCTTCACCAGCACGCTCGCCGAGACCGGCGTCGCCCCCTATCCGGGATCGCTCCGCTTCGTCGACGCCGCGATCGCCGCGGGCGTTCAGGTCGCGGTGGTCACCTCCTCCCGCAATGGCGTGCCCGTGCTCGAGGCCGCGGGCCTGCGTGACCGCTTCGAGGTCGTGGTCGACGGCCTCCTCGCCGCCGAACGCTCGATCGCCGGCAAGCCTGCCCCCGACACCTACCTCTACGCCGCCGAGCTTCTCGGCCTCGAGGCCTCGGTCTGCGCGGTCCTCGAGGACGCGCATTCCGGAGTCGCCGCTGGCCGCGCGGGCGGCTTCGGCCTCGTCGTCGGGGTCGACCGTGGAGTCGGCGCTGACACCCTCCTCGAGCACGGAGCGGACCTGGTCGTGGACGACCTGGCCGAGCTCCTTCCCTTCCTCCCCACCGCTCCCGCACCCGAGGACGTCGTATGAACCCCATCACCTCCGACCCACTCGACCGCAACCGTTTCCCAATCGACGAGTGGGCCCTCGTGGAGACCGAGTTCGCCTCCGAGTTGCAGGGCCGCACCGAGACCCTCTTCGCTGCCGGCAACGGCTACCTCGGCTTGCGCGGCAATGTGGAGGAGGGGCGCGACGGCTACGCGTACGGCACCTTCATCAACGGCTTCCACGAGACTTGGCCCATCCGACACGCGGAGGAGGCGTTTGGCTTCGCTCGCGTCGGCCAGACGATCGTCAACGTCCCCGACGCCAAGATCATCCGCCTCTACGTCGACGATGAGCCCTTCGTCCTGAGCGAGGCGGATGTCCTCGCCTACTCCCGCCGCCTCGACTTCGCGAACGGCGTGCTGATCCGCGAGCTGGAGTGGCGCACTCCCTCCGGCAAGCGCGTGCTCATCCGCTCGCGCCGCCTCGTCTCCTTCACCGACCGCCACCTCGCGATCCTCGACTACGAGGTCGAGATGCTCGACGCCGACGCCTCGCTGCTCATCTCGAGCCAGATCCTCAACCGTCAAGACGGCGTTGACGAATACCACGCCCCGTCAGGCAGCGAGGCAGCCGGATTCGACCCGCGGAAGGCGGAGTCGTTCGAGGACCGCGTGCTCCAGCCACGCCTCAAGCGCGTCACCGGTACTCGGTACCTCCTCGGCTACCGCACCACCAACTCCGAGATGACGGTTGCGTGCGGCGCCGAGCACCGGCTCGAGACCGAGAACGAGTGGGATCAGACATCCCAGATCGACGACGACCTCGCTAAGCACGTCTACCGCGTGCAGGCGAAGGCCGGCCGACCGGTCCGCCTGATCAAGACGCTCACTTACCACACCTCGCGCGGCGTGCCCGTGCGCGAGCTTGCCGACCGCTGCGACCGCACGCTCGATCGCGCGCGCGAGACCCCGGTCGAGGAGCAGTTCACGAAGCAGCGCGAGTGGCTCGATGACTACTGGGCCCGCTCCGACGTGCAGCTCGACGGGCAGCCCGCGATCCAGCAGGCCGTCCGGTGGAACCTCTTCCAGCTCGCGCAGTCCACGGCGCGCACCGACGGTGGCGGAGTCGCGGCCAAGGGCGTCTCCGGCTCCGGCTACGGCGGCCACTATTTCTGGGACACCGAGGTCTATGTCCTCCCGTTCCTGAGCTACACCGCGCCGCTCGTCGCTCGCAACGCCCTGCGCTTCCGCCAGAACATGCTCGAGCCGGCTCGTTCCCGTGCGGCAGAGCTCAACCAGCGTGGCGCGCTCTTTCCCTGGCGTACCATCAACGGCCAGGAGTCGTCTGCCTACTACGCCGCCGGAACAGCGCAATACCACATTGACGCCGACATTTCCTATGCGCTCATGCAGTATGTGGGAGCCACCGGTGACGACGACTTCCTCGCCCGAGGAGCGATAGACATCCTGGTCGAGACCGCGCGGATGTGGGCCGACCTAGGCTTCTGGCGCAGTAACGGCGATGACCACTTCCACATCCACGGCGTCACCGGGCCGGACGAATACACCACGGTCGTGAACGACAACCTGTACACGAACGTGATGGCCCGGGCGAACCTGCGCTCCGCGGCCCGTGCGGTCGAGCTACTCAAGGCCGTCGAGCCCGCGGCCTACGAGCGGATGGCCAACCGCCTCGCGCTCGACGAGGGCGAGGTGATCGAGTGGGCCCGCGCCGCCGACCGGATGCACATCCCCTTCGACCCCCGCGCGGGCATCCATCCGCAGGACGCGGCCTTTCTCGAGAAGGAACTCTGGGACCTAGAGAACACCCCGGCGAGCAAGCGCCCGCTGCTGCTGCACTTCCACCCGCTGGTGATCTACCGCTTCCAGGTGCTCAAGCAGGCGGATGTCGTGCTTGCGCTCCTCCTCCAGGGCAACGAGTTCACGGCCGAGCAAAAGCGTGCCGACTTCGAGTATTACGACGCGCTCACGACCGGAGACTCAACCCTCTCCGCTGTCGTGCAATCGATCATCGCGGCGGAGGTCGGTTACAGCGACCTCGCCCGTCACTACTTCCTGTCGTCCCTGTTCGTCGACCTCGCCGACCTGCACCGCAATACCGCTGACGGCATCCACGTCGCGTCGACCGGCGGCGTCTGGAGCGCCCTCGTCTACGGTTTCGGCGGGATGCGCGATCACGGCGGGCGGATCACACTCGACCCGCGCCTCCCCGACGACTGGGAGCGCCTCACCTTCCGGATCACCCTGCACGGCACCCGCGTGCGGGTCGAGGTGACGCAGTCCGAGGTGGTGCTGACCGCCGAGATCGGCGACTCCGCGTCGATCACGGTCCGCGACGAGCGCGTGCACGTCGAGGTGGGAAACCCGGTCCATGTGTCGCTCACCCATCAGGGCCGCCGCCTGCACGGCGCCCCCACCACCTCCGACATTGAGGGCACCCGTCGCTCCGACGGCTCCGTCATCACCGCGTCGATCCCGACAGTGTCGATGAGCCCCGAGCCCGAGGTGCTGAAGGGGGCGTGACGCGCCCTCGCGGGCGTCGTGCGAACGCGTCTGGCGGAATCGAGGTCCCCCCGCTGGTACGGGCGACCTCACCCGTGAGCCACGCTCGGTCAACAGGCCGACCGAGCGTGGTCCAGCCCGGCCTCCACCTCCTCGTCCTCCGACAATCCAGAATCGCAGTTCTTGGAGCCGATCCGCCGAAGCGGTGCAGCTTGGAAGCATGAGCGCTGGGTGCTGCGAGAGGGCATTCCACTCGGGAGGCCAGACGCAGACGGGGCAGGAGGCGCCATGACAACGGCGATTGGAGGGAACGGGACCTATACCGGACGCCGCTTCCTCGACGGTGGGCCGCGCGATCACGGCTGCGCTCGGGTCGGAGCGTATTAGTCGGTTGGCCTCGCTCGTTCACGCCGTTCCTGCAGAGGGAACGCGAGTGCACGGGGCGTTCGGCCTCGGCTCGGTCTTTGTCGATGAACGCAGTAACGCTGTGGTCGTTGCCGGGCCGGAGGGCGGGTTCGGTCCTCCCGAGTTCGATGCAGGCTGGCTCCGCGGCGAGTTCACCGAGCTTTCGCTGGCCGCTGCCGCGGTCGGCGAATCGGACGCACCGTACGCCCGATCAGCAGCCGCGTTCCACCGCGGCTACGCGGAGGCGGGCGGCAGGCCACTCAATCCGAGGCTCCTTGACGCTGTAGTCACCCTCCGCTTCGCTTTACATCAGTGGGACTACCACGAGACTTATGGCTCCTCGCCCTCGCCCGCCGATCTTGCATTCCTGGTCTGGCTCCTTGATCGCGGGCCTTCCGACCATCCGATCCAGCAAGTCCCAGCTCACTGGAGGCGACCATGAAATCCTCGCAGCACTCCCCGGCCGTCAGCGTCGAGGCTCTCCGCATGCGCTATGGCGTGAAGGACGTCCTCGCAGACGTGACCCTTCACGTCGAGCGCGGCCAGCGAATTGCCATTCTCGGCCCCAACGGGGCGGGCAAGAGCACTCTGATCGAGATTCTCGAAGGATTCCGCCGCCCGTCAGCGGGGCGGGTCCGTGTCCTCGACGCCGACCCGATCGGCGCACCCGCGATGTGGCGCTCTCGGATTGGGATCGTCTTGCAGGTATGGCGCGATCACGGGACGTGGCGTGTCCGGGAATTCCTCGAGTTCGTGGCCGCGGCGCACGACGCCGCGCGTCCAGGTGTTGCGCTGCCCGTGCACGATGTGCTGCTTTCTGTGGGCCTCAGTGACCTCAGAGACAGGCGTCTCGCCACGCTTTCCGGGGGGCAGCGTCGTCGCGTCGACGTGGCCGCCGCGCTGATCGGGCGCCCGGAGCTGGTCTTTCTCGACGAGCCGACGACCGGCTTCGACCCGGAGATTCGCGCATCTTTCCACGAACTCATCCGCACTTTGACGCCCGACACGACGGTTCTCTGGGCGACGCACGATCTCCACGAGGCGGAGGCGATGTGCGACCGGATCGTCATCCTCGTCCGGGGTGCCGTCGAGGCCGACGGCACCCCGGACGAGCTTCGAGACCGCCTCGGATCCGGGACGACAATTCGATGGCGCACCGAGGGACGCCTGCACACCGAGCGTGTCGATGACCCCGCGCCCGTGCTGGCCCGTCTGTCGGCGGGCGGAGTCGATCTCTCGGGACTCGAGGTGCGCCGCGCCTCGCTTGAGGACGCCTACCTTTCCATCGTCGCGGGCTCGGAGAATGTCGACGCCCCGCCCGCTCTCGCACCCACCGAGAAGGAGACCCGCCGGTGAGCACTGCAACAACGACCACGTCCGCTGCGCCTGGAAGCGGCCGCGCCCGCACGGCCGCGGGAATCGTCCGCGTCGCCGCCCTGCAGGCGCGGATTGAGCTCCGACGCCGCTTCCTCCGCTGGACTGCCGTCTCCTTCCTCGTTCCTCCGGTCGTCCTTTACCTCGTCTTCCGCTTCCTCGATCTGGACCTGTTCGGAGGTGCGGACGTCGTGCGCTCGGTTCTTGCCGGCTTCGCGGCCGCGTCGATGTTCATCGGCGGCATAGTGGGTATCGCGAGCGAGCTTGTCACGGAGCAGGAGGACGGCTCGGTCCTGCGGGCCAAGACCCTTCCTTTTGGTATGGCCACCTATCTTTCCGGCAAGCTGATAGCCCTGAGCGTCACGAACTTCGTCGCCCTCGTGCTCATCCTCATAAGTTCCGACCTTGTCATTGGAGGCATCTTGCCCCGCGATCCCGCGGGCTGGATCGGCTTGACCGGCTTGGCGGTGCTCACCCTGGCCTGCACGGTCCCCCTCGGCGCCACCCTCGGCAGCCTTGTCTCCTCGCCCTTCGCAGTTCTGCCGCTCTCTCTGGCCGCGTACGGGCTGATGCTGATCTCTGGTGTCTTTTTCCCAGTCGCGCTCCTCCCCGACTGGATCCAGCTCTGCGTCTCATTTTTCCCCGTCTACTGGCTGGGGGAACTCGCGCGGGCAGTGCTGCTGCCCGGGTTCGTTCTCGGCGGCGGGGAGTTTGCTTTGGCGATCGTGGTCCCGCTCGCCTGGGGAGTGCTGGGCATGCTCCTCGCACCGCGCGCCCTGGGCGCGATGTCGCGTCGTCAGTCGGGGCGGCGTCTCGAGACCATCCAGGAGCGACGGACCCAGCGCGGTTACTGAGGCGCCGCGGCTTGGGCCCGATTCACGTCGCTAATCAGCAGGGCGAGGGCGACGCGGCCGGAGATCTCGAGCTTGGCGTAGGAGTTCGAGAGGTGTGTCTTCACCGTCGATTGGGAGAGGTGTAGCTCCTGAGCGATCTCCCCGTTCGAGCGGCCGGCCGCGACGAGGCGGACGACGTCGCGCTCTCGGTCGCTCAGCACGGCCAACGTCTCCCTGAACCTCCCGGTGACTGGACAGCCGTCGGGCTCGTCGCTGACGTGGATATTGAACGTGCTCCGTCGCGCGAGTCGCCGCGAGATAAGGACGCTCCCCGTCGCGACCGCCCTCACTGCGTTGACGACCGCATTGGCGCCGGACTCCCGGAGAACGTAGCCGCTGGCCCCCGCGGCGAGCACTTGTGCCGCAAAGGCGTCGTCATCGAGTGCGGAAAGGACGAGGATCGAGCAGGACGCGTTCTCGGCGAGTTTCTGCACTATGGGCTCTGCGCGTGGTTCGTCGATCGAGACGACCACGACGTCTGCGTCGCACACGTCCCATGACCCGCCAGCGGGATCGACGAGCACGAGGTCCTCCTCGGCGGAGAACACGCGTTGCAAACCCGCTACGACGATCTCGTCGCCGACTACGCTCACCCGGATAGTGCCATCTTGCATGTCTGCAGCCCCTCGGACTTACCGGGAGTGAATGGAACACGCCCCTGGTAGGCCGTCACTTTAGTCAGGAATCTCGCGTGAAGCTGAGAAAGGCGCGATTGCTGTCCCTGTGCATCTCCAGCGCATCCTCTCGTTCTCCTGGCCCATGCTGCGGCTCGACTCAGGTACCTCTGTCCGATGGCGGCTCTGCGATCGATGAGCGACCATGGCGGAGCGCGCAGGCTTCTGGGTCGCGCACCTCACGACGAAAGAGAGGAACACACCATGGCATCTCCCCTCAGCGGTCTTCTCGGCGACCACGCCGACCCGGCCGAGGAACTCATGGCCATCTTTGGCGGCGAGGCCGCGACCGCTGCGGCGGCCGTCGCCTCCGCTGTCGAGTGGGGCCGCCGCCTGCTCGCACAGCGTGGGATCGAGCCGCAGATGCAGGTCGCCGCCATTCGCGCCTTCCGTCAGGCGGAGCCGCGCCTGTCCCTCAAGCCCGCAACGTACCTAGCGACGCTCATCGCGGCGTGAGCGCCGTCGCCCGCGCGTGGGCATGAGACATGAGCACGACCACAGGACGAGGCTCTCATCCGCAGGGCGCGCGTCCCGCTGTCGGAGGTCCGCCCCCATCTCGGACAATGCCAAGGGCAACCCACGTCGATTTCGACCCCGCCGCCTCTCGCGGCCAGCACCGCGAGAGGCGGCCGGCGCGCGCCTGCGAATGTGCTCAGCGGCGCCAACCACCGTCCTCGATCGCCGACCGTGTCTCCCGCGCCTTTGCGACGGATGACGCGCCTCCCGAAAGGAGGAGGTCGGGCACGGTGCTAGCGTCGGCGCGATGGTCGTGAGAAAATCGCAGCTCGCCACGAAGGTCCCGCACGGGGCCGACACGGTCGACGGTGGAAGCCGATCGCAGGCAGCTCGCGCGACAATCGCGGTCATCAGCGATTATGCGCTCGACTACACGGGCGGCGCGCAGACCGCAATGGTCGCGGAGTGCCGGAGCCTCGTGCAGGCGGGCATCTCGGTTCTGCTGGTCGTCCCGGACTCGTCCACGACGCTGCCGCTCGACGGCATCGACGTGCGCCTCCTACCGGCGCCGAGGCTCCCCATCGTCGGTCTGCCGGTGATCCGCAACACCAAGCGCACTCGTTCGCTACTCGAGGCGATCTTCCGCGACGAGGGTGTCGGCGCGGTCCACGTGCATTCCGACTTCGGTCTCGCCGTCGCCGCGATCGATGTCGCCGCACGACTCTCGATCCCGTCGATCGCCACGGTGCATACGTTTTTCTGGCGCGGCGTGCCCGGCCCCGTCGGGCACCTGCTAGCCCCGCTTGCAGCGGCGTACTTCGCCGGCGTGACCGGTCGCCGACCGCGACAAGGGCGAGCCGGACGCGACCGTCTCGGCGATCTTCTGCGCGATGTCACGCGAAGCACTGCTGCGCGCGCCGATCTCGTGATCTCGCCTTCACAGCACCAGGCCGAGGCTCTTCGGCGAGCGGGCCTACCAAGGGTCGAGGTGCTGCCCAACACCGTGCTGCCTCGCGTGCAGGTCGCTGGCGACTTCGAGCACAGTTACGCAGGAGCAGAGGCGGGCGCGGAAGGCGGGGGCCCGTTGCGCCTGCTCTGGATCGGCCGGTGTGCCCCGGAGAAGCGCCTTCTGCCTTTCATTGAGGCGTGCCTCCTCGTCCTCGATCGGGACCGCGAGGCCATCCGGGTCGAGGTCATCGGGACCGGACCCTCGCTCGCACGTGCCGTTCGGCTCGCCGCGGGATCGACGGCCATCACCTTCCGCGGGTTCGTCGAGAACAGCCGGGTCGGAGGTGTCATCCGGGAGTCCGACCTGGTCGTCCTCACCTCGTTCGGATTCGACAATCAGCCGATGGTCATCGTCGAGGCGCTGAGGGAAGGCCGCGGCGTCGTGTACGTCGACCCAGACCTCGAGGAGGGACTCGATGGCCCGGGACTTCTCGCGCCTGTGGAGCCAGCCGCTTTCGCCGCCTATCTCGAAGGGCTGTGCAGTGATCGCGCTCTCGTCCGAGACGCCGCCGCCGCCGCGCGCGAAGCCTTCGCCCCCTTCACTCCCGCGGCCCACGCCGCGTCCGTCCTGGCCCTGCACGCCACAGCGCGGAGCCATCTCGCGGATCGCGACCGTTGACTCGCGACCGCCTGGTCGACCCCACCCGCGACCAGTAGGTCCCTCGTCAGGCGGAGGCGACCAGCGCGCGCACCGCGGACGTGAAGAAGACGAGCCCATCGACTCCCGAGCGCATGGCGGCCGCAGTGTCGGGGCCGAAGCCGGGCTCGACCGCATGTTCCGGGTGCGGCATCAAGCCCACCACGTTGCCGCGGGCGTTGCTGATGCCGGCAATGTCGTTCATCGAACCGTTGGGGTTCCGCCCCAGGTAGCGGACGACGACGCGTCCCTCCGCTTCGAGCTCAAGCAGCGTCTCGGCTGACGCGACGTACCCGCCCTCACCGTTCTTCAGCGGGATCGTGATCTCCTGGCCCGGCTCGAAGCCGTTGGTCCAGGCGGTCGCGGTGCTCGCGACGAGCAAGCGTTGGTCGCGGCAGACGAACGAGCCGACGTCGTTGCGGATCAGGCCGCCGGGCAGCAGATGCGCCTCGGTCAGCATCTGGAAGCCGTTGCAGATGCCGAGCACAGGCGTCCCAGCGTTCGCCGCGTCGATCACCTCGCGCATGATCGGGGAGTGGGAGGCTATGGCGCCGCAGCGAAGGTAGTCGCCGTACGAGAATCCGCCGGGCAGGACAATTGCATCGATGCCGTCGAGGTCATGGTCGCCGTGCCACAGCGCCACGGGCTCGGCGCCGGCTAACCGGACGGCGCGCTGGGCGTCGCGATCGTCGAGCGAGCCGGGGAACGTGATGACGCCGATCCTCATCGCGCGTGCTCCGCCGGGTAGTGAATGCCGACGACGTCCTCGATCACCGAGTTGGACAGCATGTCGTCGGCGACCTGCTGTACCGCGGCGCGCACCTCGTCGGTGACCTCGTCGACCGTGATCTCGAAGCGTTTGCCCACCCGCACGCTGTGCAGAGCGGAGTGGCCGAGCCGCGCGAGTGCACCGGCCACTGCCTTTCCCTGCGGGTCGAGCAGCTCGGCCTTGGGCATGACTTCAACGACGATCGTGGGCACCGTGTTCTCCGGAGTCTCGGGGGAGTGCGGTCTTCCGCGCGATCATCGTACCCGCGGCACTCAGCGGCGCCCCGCCGCATCTCGCGAGGTCCCCGCGCCCGGACGAGATCGGCCGCGGGGGCGCCGCATCTCGTCCGGATGTCCCGATCTCGCGACATTTCGCGACATTTCGCGGCGGGAGCAGCGGGTCGGGGTCAGGGCGTCGTCACGCGGAGCGTGTTCGACCACGGGTCCTCGAAGGCGAGCACGCGGCCGTCGTCGCGGGTGGCGACTCCTGAACTCGCGAGTCGTTCACCGAGGGCGCCGAGGTCATCGGCGCCGGGGACGACGATCTCCACTTGCCCGAGGCCGAGAGCGAGCCTTCGCCGCCCGGCACCGGCCGAGTTCCACGTGTTCATTGCCATGTGGTGGTGATACCCGCCCGCCGAGACGAACAGCGCCTGCCTGCCGTACGCGATCGTCGTTTCGAAGCCGAGACGGTCGACGTAGAACTCCTTTGCGGTGGCGATGTCGCCAACGCTCAAGTGCACGTGCCCGACGGAGGCGCCGCCCAGTCGCGGCCGCGCCCTCGCCTCGTCGGTCAGATGCTCCTGCAGGAACCGGTTCGGATCCAGGAACAGGGTGCTCATCTCGATCTGCCCGTGCGTCCACGACCACTGCGTGCGCTCGCGGTCCCAGTAGAGCTCGACGCCGTTGTGCTCGGGGTCGTCGAAGTAGAAGGCCTTGCTCACCACGTGGTCAGAACTGCCGGTGAAGGAGCCGGGGTGGCGGGTGGCGACGCTGTGCACGGCGGCCGCGAGCGCCGCCTCCGACTCGAAGAGGATCGCCGTGTGGAACAGCCCTGCGCTCTGCGGCGACGCGTGCGTCAGTTCCGGAGCGTGTTGGAGGATCACGATCGGCACGCTCTGGCGCCCGAGCACCGCGACGGAGCCATCGTGCGCAAGGAGGTCGAGTGTCACGGCGTCGCGATAGTAGGCGATCATCCCGTCGAGGTCAGCGACGCGCAGGGTCACCGCCCCCATCGCGGTGTCTGGAGCGAGCAGGTCGGGGGAGGAGGTGGTCACGCTCATACCGTAGCTTCGATTAGTTGTTGCCACAACCATTTAGCGAGGCGGTCTTAGGACACGCATATGCTGCGCCCAGCTAGCGCGGGGCCTGCGACCGTGGAATAGGAGCCGGTCGCCGTCAAGGGTGGCCCCGGTCACGAGGACGACACGATGAACGAGCGACATGAACCCAACGAAAGCGAATTCACCGACCCCATTGCGGCGCAGGCAGACGCCGCCACGGAGCGCCAGGCGTTGCGCGCCGACGACCGTCGCCGTCGCCGTCGAGCCCTCATCGCCGGCGGCGCGGGCCTCGCGGTGCTGATCGGAGTCGCGGCGGGCGGTGTCTCGTACGCTGGTCGCGTCGAGGCTGCCGCTTCGGCATCCTCCAGCACGACCGCCACGGTCGACCCCGGGCGCTCGCGCGGCGTCATCACGATCTCGCCGTTCCCCAACGGGTCGATCTCTTCGGGCGGATCCGCTGCGGGCGGCTACGGCTCGTCCACAGCGACCGATGCCGTCCCCGCGAGCACATCTCAGACCGCCGGGGTCGTCACGATCACCTCCGACCTCGCATACCAGAACGCTCGATCCGCCGGGACTGGCGTGATCCTCACCTCGGACGGCATGATCCTCACGAACAACCACGTGGTCGCGGGAGCCACCGCGGTCACGGTGACGGTCGAATCCTCTGGGCACACCTACTCCGCCCGCGTCGTCGGCACCGATGCGACGCATGATGTCGCCGTTCTCCAGCTTGAGAACGCCTCCGGACTGACTCCTGCACGCCTCGACACCGACGGCGTCGCGGTCGGAGATGCGGTGGCCGCGGTGGGCAACGCCGGGGGTACCGGCGACCTCGTCGTCGCCGCCGGTTCCGTGACCGCTCTCAACCAGCAGATCACCACGAGTTCCGAGGCGGGCGTCTCGGGCGAAACTCTCACCGGGCTGATCCAAACTGACGCCGATATCGTCTCGGGCGACTCCGGCGGCCCGCTGGTCGACTCGACGGGCCGGGTGGTCGGGATCAACACCGCTGCCTCCAGCGGAACAGCCGACATCACCGGCTTCGCCATCCCCATCTCGACAGCTCTCGACGTCGTCGCCGCCATTGAGGCAGGTGCCGACACGGCGACCGTACGGATCGGCTACCCCGCCTTTCTTGGAGTGTCCCTGTCATCAAGCGCGTCGGTGCGGCCGGGTGGCCGGGGGGTCAGCTCCACCTCCGGCGCCCTGATCGCAGGAGTCGTCGAGAAAGGTCCGGCCGCGGCGGCGGGACTCGCTGCCGGGGACACCGTCACCGCGGTTGACGGTACGGCGATCGCCTCCGCCGACGCTCTCTCCACGACGCTCGCCGCACGCGAGCCCGGCGAATCGGTCGTCGTGTCGTGGATCGACGCCTCGGGCGCTGCTTACT
The DNA here is from genome assembly GCF_003149025.1 of Rathayibacter iranicus NCPPB 2253 = VKM Ac-1602. Taxonomy (GTDB): domain Bacteria; phylum Actinomycetota; class Actinomycetes; order Actinomycetales; family Microbacteriaceae; genus Rathayibacter; species Rathayibacter iranicus. The sequence continues at coordinate 2,797 of NZ_QGDV01000007.1, read as the reverse complement.
CGGCACCGGTCGTGCTGGCCGAGGGCCCGGTCGCGTGACCCTCGCATGACCCGCGGGAGGTCACCGCCCCTCGCCGCGAAGGTCACGGGCGTGCCATTCACTCGCGTCGACCCCGCCTTGTTGTGAGTCCATCAAGACAACTCCGTTACTGTCGCCATCATGACGACAGTCGATGGTCGGCTCCGGGCGTCGGGTCTCAAGGCCACTGCTACCCGGCGGGCGGTGTTTCTCGCGCTCGAGGAGTATCCGCATTCCGGAGTGGGGGCGGTCCTCACCCGGGTGCGCGACAGTCTCCCCGAGGCGTCCGCGCAGGCGGTATACGGGGTCCTGTCGGCGTTCACCGACGCCGGACTCGTTCGCCGTATCGAGCCGGAGGGTCACCCCCGACGATTCGAGCTGAGGGTCGGCGACAACCACCACCACGTCGTTTGTCGAAGCTGCGGAGCCGTCGCCGACGTCGAGTGCGTCGTCGGTGAGGCTCCGTGCCTGCACCCGTCGATGGCGAGCGGCTTCGCCATCGACACCGCGGATGTCACCTTCTGGGGCACCTGCCCCGACTGCCTGGTTCTCGCCGTGCACTGAGAGACATCCGCCCACCACCGACGCGGGAGGCCCACGGGCCGCTCGCCGACAGGAGAAACATGACCGAGGAACGATTCACCACCACGAACTCCGGAGCACCGGTCGCCAGCGACGAGCACTCGCTGAGCGTCGGAGCCGACGGCCCCCTCGCGCTCCACGACCACTACCTCGTCGAGAAGCTCGCCCAGTTCAACCGCGAGCGCATCCCGGAGCGGGTCGTCCACGCCAAGGGTGGCGGAGCGTTCGGACGCTTCACCACCACCGGCGACGTCAGCGCGTACACCCGGGCCGCACTCTTCCAGCCCGGCGCTCAGACTGAGATGCTTGCGCGCTTCTCGACCGTTGCTGGCGAGCAGGGTTCGCCGGACACGTGGCGCGACCCTCGCGGATTCGCGCTGAAGTTCTACACGAGTGAGGGTAACTACGACCTCGTCGGCAACAACACCCCCGTGTTCTTCCTCCGCGACGGCATCAAGTTCCCCGACTTCATCCGCTCGCAGAAGCGCCTGCCCGGGAGCCACCTCCGCGACCACGACATGCAGTGGGACTTCTGGACCCTCTCGCCTGAGTCGGCGCACCAGGTCACCTGGCTGATGGGCGACCGTGGTCTTCCGGCCTCCTGGCGGCACATGGACGGCTTCGGCTCGCACACCTATCAGTGGATCAACGCAGCCGGCGAGCGCTTCTGGGTCAAGTACCACTTCAAGACCGACCAGGGCATCAAGATCCTGAGCCAGGAGCAGGCCGACCAGATCGCCGGAGAGGACGCCGACTTCCATATTCGCGACCTGTCCTCCGCGATCGACCGTGGCGACTTCCCCTCGTGGACGCTGTCCGTTCAGGTGATGCCCTACGAAGACGCGAAGAGCTACCGCTTCAACCCGTTTGACCTCACCAAGGTCTGGCCTCACTCCGACTACCCGCTGATCGAGGTCGGCACGATGATGCTCGATCGCAATCCCGAGAACTACTTCGCGCAGATCGAGCAGGCGGCTTTCGCCCCGTCGAACTTCGTCCCCGGGATCGCGGCCAGTCCCGACAAGATGCTGCTCGCGCGCATCTTTAGCTATGCCGATGCCCATCGGTACCGAGTGGGGACGAACCATGCGCAGCTGCCGGTGAACGCTCCGAAGTCGCCGGTGCACTCGTACTCGAAGGATGGCCCGATGCGGTTTGACTTCCAGAAGTCCGAGGTCCCGGTCTACGCGCCCAATACGCAGGGCGGCGCCCACGCCGATCCCACTCGTGCCGCGGAGTCGACCGGCTGGGCAGCCGACGGCGAGCTGACGCGCGCCGCCGCCACCCTCCATCCGGAGGACGACGACTTCGGTCAGGCGGGGACCCTGTACCGCGAGGTGCTGGACGATGACGCGCGAGCCCGCCTCGTCTCGAACATCGCCGGGCACGTGTCGAAGGTCACTCGGGCCGAGCTGCGTGAGCGTGTGCTCCAGTACTGGGCGAACGTCGACACCTCGCTCGCCCAGAGGGTCGCGGAAGCGCTCGAGCCGTCCGCGCCAGGCGCGGACGTTGCGCCGGAGGAGATCGGTATCGGGGCGTAGGTCCGGGTCGCCCCCGTCGAGGAGCGTGTGGAACGGAGGAATCTGAACCACGCGCTCCTCGCGTGCAGGAGGAGTCCCGCCGGTTCCGCTGCCGCTCCTCGACGAGATCGCCGCCAACCGCGACACGCCCGAGATGCGCAATTTTCGGCCGCGGTTTGACAGCGGCTCGAACGCTGCGTAACTTATCCCGAGTCGCCACAAAGGCCGCAGGGAAACGGAAAGAGCAGCAGCTCCTACGTCCCGGCCTCAATAGGGACCATCCACTCGGCAGAACAGCCTTTCGGGGCCCGCCCGCCGTGCGGATGTAAAGCCCTCGCAGAATCCGTGAGATTCAGCATCTTCGCCGCTCGGCGCACGACTACGGTCATGCGTCTGGGCGTCGCCAAAGCGCCAGCAAGCGTCGAGGCCTCGCGAAGAGGCCGGATTTGACACGGTCTGCGGATGTGCTAGGTTAGTCAAGTTGCCACGGCGGCGGGGAGAGAAACTTTTCCAGCTTAGTCGAGTCAACCGGTAAGATGCAAGCAGTAATGCTTACAATGATTAATTGTTTTCGATCACGTTCGTTGTGAAGCGCCTTTGTGGTGTGGAGGCGGGGTGTGTCCGATTTTTGAGAACTCAACAGCGTGCACTATGTTCAATGCCAATTTTATATCCTG
>NZ_QGDV01000006.1 GCF_003149025.1 Rathayibacter iranicus NCPPB 2253 = VKM Ac-1602 | reverse complement strand
GTTGTATGCTTCATGCGCGGCCGTTCTTTCTGTGAATTCAGTCTGGTAACTAAATTCTTACAAGAAAGAGCGGCCGCCCTCGTGAGGCGCGCCGACATCGCTCAACATGGCGCCTGAATAACCCTCCGTGTATGCAATCCCGGTGGGAAGGGTCATCGACTGCAGCAGAGCTCGATAACACAATGAGATTGCACGATATCGACTGGTGGTGTCCCAGAAGTGAGCACCAAACAGGCGGGCAGGCCTCGCGACGCATTGATCAGCCGTGCGCTGGTGCGTACGTCTGAGAGGCGAATGGAGTCCGGCGGGTTCAACAAGCTGATCGTGGACGGGATCGTCAACGAAGTCGGGACAACAAGGCAGACCGTCTACCGCAGGTACAAGAGTGTGTCGATCCTGGCGCTAGAAGTGTTGCTCGCACGGATCGGCGGCCAGGAGGAGATCGACACCGGCAACCTGGAGTCCGATCTTTTGGAGCTGCAGCGCAGCGATGTGGCGATGATGACCACCGCTCTCGTCCAGAAGAACCTGCCCGGCTTGTTCGAGGTGATTCGCACGGATACCGAAGTTCGTCAGCTCTACTTTGAGAAGATGATCCGCCCGCGTCGGGAGAACGTCCGGCTCATGCTGATGCGCGCTCGAGAACGGGGCGAGATTACATGCGACGAGGTCGACTCTGAGTACATCTGCGATCTGCTCTTCGGACCCCTCCTCGCTCGTGTTCTCTTGCCGACGGATTTGCTGATCGACGATCGCTTGGCGGGACAGACCGTTGCTTCTGTTCTCAAGGACCTCTGTTGAGACCGCGGGTCCTTGAGGCTGGCCCGGGGTCTTCGTGCGCATACTGCCGGGCGTCGCTTGTCATGGTCGTTCGGCAACTATGGCGAGATGGCGCCGGCTCCCGACGATGGAGCGTGTATGCGCCTCGATCGTGCGAAAGCCCACAGCTTCGAGTGCGCTCGACAGTCCGCTTTCCGACCAGAAATATGCTGTAGTAATCGCATGGTCGAATTGCACACTCTGAGCACCTAAAAACGCGCCGATCAAAAGCGTGCCTCCTGGTCTCAACACTCTCGCGAATTCCTCAAATGTCGAACCCGTCTGATCGGGTTGCATATGGATGATCGAGTACCAGGACAGCACGCCGCCGAAATTACCGGCCTCGACGGGTAACGCTCGAAAGTCGCCGACTTCGTAGTCTGAGTCCGGGAATCTTTGCCGTGCAGAATCTACGAATGCCGGAACGACCTCGACTCCGCGAATCTCAGATCCAAGGGTACGAAGGTGCTCGGTCCAGTGCCCTGGCCCGGATCCCGCGTCGACGATCGGACCCCTTACGCTTCGCCCCCATCTAGATATGAGCGCGATATCGGCGTCGTCCATGTCGTCTATTGAACCAAGGGCGGAGATATATTCCGACGCTCGTTCCGAATAAGTTCGTCTAATCACTTCGGACATTCTTCCTCAATTGTTGAGTTTCGTACGGGCGTCCATCATGCGAGCGCCGTCTCTTCGGATGACGAACTCTCGGAGTATCACCACCACCGCGGCTGCAATAACCAAGAGGAATGCAACCATGAGAGTGAGCCGTAGCCCGTCAACGTATGCGACGCAGAGATCATCCATCATGCCGAAGACGTCCGCTGTATCAGTGCTTCGACAGCTCGATGCGCCCGCTATGAGACTGTTTGCGCTGAGCGAGGGATCTGCTCTCGACACGGTAAGCGACACGATGCTTCCGGCGATTGCCGCACCACCGGCGTTCGACGCGAGCCGAAGAGAGTTCACGAAGCCGGAACCAATCCCTCGCTGGGCGGGAGGGAAGGCGCTCACGGCAGTTTGGAGAGCGGCAGGCTGTCCGAGACCGACGCCGATACCAATGCAGACGAGCCCAACGAAGACAATAAGGGAGGGTCTTGCCGGGTCGAGAAACATTAAGATGATCAGTCCGATTGCGGTGGTTCCCAGACTCCAACACATCGTCATCCATGCGGGGAGTTTGTGGAGGAAATGACCCCCGAAGATTGCGGCGACGGCAATGCTGAGCGGCAGAGCCAAGATGTGCAGCGAAGCACTGAACGGATCTTGGCCCAAGGCGAGCTCGAACGACGACGGCAGCAGGAACAGCAGCACCGCCATCACCGTGAAGAGAGCTATGAGGACGAAGAGCGGAACGAGCATCGTTCCGCTCGTTAGGACTCCGGGATCAAGTAACCTCGGCCCCTTACCTCTCTGGCGGGTAAGGAATAGCCCACCAGAAACTACACAACAGGCCGTCAGGATCAGCGCGGAGAAGACGCGCTCGGCCCCAAACTCGATGAGGCCCGCTACACCCGACAGAAGCACCAGGCTGAGAAGAGAGATGCTCAAGACGTCGATCTTGTTCTTGTGCACTTCGCTTGATGCGGGGACGGTACGAGCGATGAAGATCACGGCGAGAGCACAGAAAGGAACGTTGATCAGAAAGATCACCTCCCAATCCGCCACGCTGAGCAGCCAGCCGCCCACCAGAGGTCCGACCGACAGACCGATGGCAGCACACGCCGACCATATTCCGAAGACTCGCTGCCTTCTAGATCCTTGGTAGTAAAGGGTGAGTGTTGCGATGCTTCCGGTGAGGATCGCCGCGCTCCCTAGTCCCATGATTACACGGGCGACGATGAGCGCTGTTGCGCTCGGGGACAGGGCTGCGAGAAGCGAGGACACCCCGAAGAGGAGTGCCGCACAAGACAGGACGCGCCGCGGTCCGTACTTGTCAAGCAGAGCACCCGAGGGGATAACGGCGACCGCCGCCGAGAGAGCATATGCGGCGATCACCCACTGCAGCTTGTCGTTCGTCGCATCGGGAACTCGTCCTAGACGCGGAAGCGCGATGTTCACAATCGTGATGTCCAGGTTCAGGATGAACACGAGGGCACATAAGGTCGAGGTTGCACACTTTCCGGTATCGTTTTGCACTTCTGCCTCCTGAGGACTTCAACAATGTGATGGATCTGGTGGAGCTGGACTTCATTCAGTTCTTTTGTGGAGTCCGGTGTCGATGCTTTGCTGCCAGTTCCGTCCGTCGAAGTCCGCCCATTTAATATCTTCCGCGAAATCGAGATCCAGACATCTCGCGTTCACGCTGAAGAAGCCCTCTGGGTGCGATCGAGGGCGGTAAAAGGGCATGATCCCGCAGACGACGCAGAACGTGTGGTCTGCTTTTCGATCGCCGAACCGGTATTCCTTGAGATAAATTCGGTCGGTCAGTAGCTCGAAGCGTTCCTCGGGGACGAGAAGTTCCTGATGCCCCGCACGGTGACAGATTCCACAGTTGCAGACGGTGATGAGCAAGCGTCGGGTAATAGCGACACGGAACAAGACGTTGCCACAGTGACACGACCCTTCATGCCACTCCAATTCCGTCTGAACGATGGGTTTCACGGTTTATGACCTCCTCGTATTCGAGTTTTCGCTGGGTGGGGTGATCGACACGGACGGCACAACTTGCTCGAGAGTCGAAGTGAACCGGGAGACCTCGGCGACCGACATGTTCGCGCGAAGTCGGACACGAAGACCTGCGTGCCCCCACATGACGACGGGATAAAAATCCGGTTCAACGTAGTAGCCCCGGTTCATCAGTGCCCTGGACAGACGAATGGTCTGCTTCTCGTCTCCGATGGGAATGAAGCGGACGGGGCTTGCAGCGTTGGCCGACTGGAGCGGATAATTTGTATCGAACGCCTCTCGCGCGACCCTTAGCTGGTCTTGTAGCGCCGGCAGCACGGCGCTCTCATGTAATGCGCATGACGCGATGATCGCCCCGAGCCCCGCGGTGTTGATCCGTTGTGACCACATAAACGGACCACCGTTTCTGAGAGCGCGTTCTCGTCTGCTCTTATCAGCTGTCGGGCCGAAGACGATCGCCCCGCCACTAGCCCCGAATCCCTTGTTGAGCGATGTGACGAGGATCGTTCGTCGATTGATTTCCCCCATCGCGTCAAGTGCCAGTCCTCTTCCCTTCGCACCGAGGACGGACGTGGAGTGAGCCTCATCGAGAAACAGGAAGAGCCCGTACTTGTCTTGGAGCTCGATCAGCTTCTCCATTGGCGCAGTCGTTCCGCCGGTACTGTAAACACTGTCCCCCACGTAGACGACCACCTTGTTGCTCTTGCAAATTTCCTCGAGTCGTTCCATGTCGTTGTGCCCGATTGTTTGGACTTCGGTCTCGACGGCGCAGAGGCCACGTATCGACTGAAGACAGAAATGGGCGAATCTGTCGAACACGACGATGGGACGGACATCGTCCGTCAAAAGGCCTGAAGCGATCAACGGCAACATTGCCCAGACCCCGGCAGCGCAGGATGTGACCGTCCCGACATCTGCGCGAAACAAGGAGGATAGTCGGTCTTCTGCTTCGCTCAGGGTCTTGAGGCGAACTCGTACTCGAGAAAGAGAACTGTTGAGCACGCCGGACTTAGCGATCTGTGTCTTCGCCGCTTCGATGATGTCGGCGTTCTCGTCCAGCCCGAGATAGGAGTAAGATGACATGTTCGAGAGTTCACGTCCACTGATCGTAAACATGGCATGTGAACCCGTCCGCGAGAGGTCGAGACCATGCACTTTAGCGGCAAGTGCTTCATCCCAAAAGGGATCGGCCATTCCTGCTCCGCGCGCCATAGGGGAAAACTTGGGGACAGGTTTCATTTTGGGACATCACTTTCGATGATCATTGATTGGGGAGCCGAATGTGGTCGTCCCTCGGCTTTGGGCTGACCACTCGGGCAAGAGATCGAAAACGGGTTCGTCAGCAATGTCATTCAGAATCCGTGCGCTTCTCCATGAGACGAGCCCGAGCGTTTGGCCGCCGACCCCTGCAGACATGCTGGGTCCCGAATGGAGGTAGAGACCGTTCGACGCGGGCCCGTCGAAACCGACACGACCGATGCTGTTAGCGACCAGCGCACCGTCGGAAGAGTCCAGTTTTGGCATGAGCGATGACAGATAGGGCGGAATGCTCTTTCTGTACCCCGTCGCGAGGATGACAGCGTCCATTCTTGTGCTCGACAGCTGTCCGCAGTCAACCTCGCGGATCACGACGTCGACTGTGCCGTCGGGCGCGGGCGTTAGATCGACTGCTTCCGAGCCAGCAAGAATTCCCTGATTCATCAGCGTTGGCTCGAACGCGTCGAGCGCATACACTCTGGCATAGAGTTCCTGAAGAACTTCGCGGCTGATTCCGGAGATCGCAGTATGCTGTCGCGCCACGATCTCTGGCTTCCGTTCGGCGGGGAGAGCTGAAAAGTACATGCCGTAGGACGGTTGGAAGAACTCGTCGGTAAAGGCGCTCTGGTCCAGTGGCAGGAGTCCACCGCGGCCGGTCAGCCAGATCAACTCCCGTGGACGTTCTTCTGGCGTGTCGACAAGATGCAGGAAGAGTTCCGCGGCGCTTTGCCCTCCGCCGACGATCGCCACCCTGTTGCCACTGGTTTGACGCGGCATCGATAGGTGCTCGCTCGCGTGCCAGACGTTCTTGATGGTGAGCCATTTATCGTTCGGTACAAAACGGATTGCCCCTGACCCCGAGACGATGTTCTTGGCACGCAGGGTTTGATGAGCGGATTCAATGATGAAACTGTCGCCGTCGAACGCGATGTCGACAACTTCCTCGGAGAACGATGTGTGTACTTGCTGTGCGACCCATTCGAAGTATCCGCTGAAGTCCACACGGAGCGAACTGTCCCGGTGAGCTGTGAGGAACCCATTGAGCCTTTTCATCACATGCAGGTAGTTGATGAACGAGTACTCGCTCCTGGGGTCCACCGGTGTCACGAGGTCGCGCAGGAAACTCCCTTGGAGACGCGAACGAGGAAGCAGTAAGCCGGGATGCCATGCTGCTGAGGATCGTGATTCGAGAACGCGGACGCGAGGCTCGAACATCGACACCGCCAGAGCAGCAAGGCTCAAGTTCGATGGGCCAGCCCCGACGGCCACGATTAGGCCTTCGGCCGATGGGTACTGGACGTCGGACCGCTTTCCGGACCGCGATATCGGCTGTGTCATTCGCCGATCCCCGGCCGGAGCACGAGCCTATTATTTGACCTATCCTGATCCATCGTCTTTCGCCAGGAGAGTTCTATAGGGACGGGAATCACAAGCAGAGCTGCGAGTTCCGAGTTCCGGATGGCTTGGCTGATGATCTCGGCAATGAGCTCGTCCGACCCTCGCGGCGCAATGATGCGGCAGTCGACATCCTGCAGTCCCACGGTGACGCCTGAACCTACGCCCAAGAACCCCCTGACGTCCTCGACCCCAGTCGACACAACGTCCCATGCCTGTCCCTCAATCGGTGTGCCGACCGAGTTCGTGAAGAGCAATCCCGCCATCTCTGCTGCGAGGCCGGCTAACAGGTACTCCTGCGGATTCGGACCCCAGTCAACACCCGTCAGCTGCTTCGGCGCGTCCGCGCGCAATGACGTACCCTCATCCCTTCCGCCGGTGATCACGAGACATTGCGGCCCGCTAATCCAGGATGTAGTGACGGGCTCGACGTGCGAGATCGGATTTGCAAGCGGTTCCCAGTGCTCCACGCGAGATCGAACGTGCGGCGGTAGATCAGTGACGATGTCAACGGGGGTTCCCGAGATCACACTCACGTAGTTCGGACTCTGTTCGGCCACGCGATCGACGAGCTGCTGGCACTGGCTGTCGTCGGACGACGTCGTGAGATTGAATTGAGCCGAGACGATGGCCTCGGCGAATCCTGACGTTGTGCTATCGCGAGAGGACAAGGTTAGAACCACGTCTGCACCCTCCAAATCCAGGTGGCGAGCGCTGGCACCGCCGACGAGTGTTGTCATCATGCAGGATCCGATGCCGGTGAGGAACAGGTCCTGTGGGGTGGGCAAGTGGACTTCTCCGAGCGGCACCTCCGCCCAGCTCTCTCTCAGTGAAAAGTTGAATCGCCGAGGTGACTTGACCGTACCCAGCAGGGCCGGCAGCACGTGGACGGATAACCCCGTCAATTTGCTGCGACGTCCTCTGACTGCGTAGACGAACTTCGCCTCTTTCGAATCGTTCGTGATCTCATGGACCACTTCACTGAATCCCGCGGTATTGAAGCCGTTACGCATCGGTTTCCTCTTTCTCCGAGGCGAGAGCCTTCTCGAGGTCCCGCAGGATGTCGGTCGTCCCCTCAATTCCGATCGACAGTCGGACTAACCCAGGTTGGATTCCTACGAGCTGCTTCTGACCGCTAGTAAGAGAGCTGTGCGAAGTGTTCGTGGGCATACTCACCAGCGATTCGACGCCTCCGAGGCTGGTGGCCGTCCGAGGGATCTCCAGCCTTTTCATTACGGCTAGAGCTGCCCGGTCACCACCCGATGCACGGAAGCTGACCACCCCGCCGAATCCTGGTGCTTCGCGTAGGAACGGCGGAATCGTCTCGGGATGGAGGGTCGGATAAGCCACCTCCAGCACAGCCGGATGCGTGTTCAGGTACTTAGAGATCTCCCCGGCTGATCGGTTCTGTTGCGCAACGCGGAGCGCGAGTGTCTTCATCCCCCTTTCGACGAGATAGCACGTCATCGCCTCCGCGCTGCCTCCAAACCTCAGGGCCTGTGCCCAGATTCGGTCCAGGTACTTCCTCGATCCGACGACAACACCCGCCGTGACATCGCTATGCCCGCTCAGGTACTTCGTCGCGCTATGCACGACGATGTCGGCACCGACGCGAAGTGGTCGGCAATTGATTGGGGTCAAGAACGTGTTGTCCACGACGAGAAGAATGTTGCTGCGTTTGGCAAGTTCCCCTATGGCCTCAATATCCGGGATCTTCAGTAGCGGGTTGGTCAGGGTCTCCAGCAGGATCATCTGGGTCTCTGGTCGAATCGCCGCCTGAATGGCGTCGAGGTCCAGGGGATCGATGAAGGTCACATCTCGCCCCGATCCGGATATATCCTCTCGGAGGAAGTTGTAGGTCCCGCCGTACACGTCGTACGCCGAAATGATGTGTCCCCCTTCGTTCGTCAAAGCGAAGACCGTGCTGGCCACGGCAGCCATTCCGGACGACGTGATCAGTCCACTCTCCGCTCCTTCGAGGGATGCGATCTTCTCTTGCACAGACCATTGGCTCGGGTTGCCGTATCTCGTATAGATCGGGACGTCTCGAAGCGCGCCGTCGGAGAACGCGCTGTAGCTGTCTGATCCGAGGTCAAACGTCGTGGTCGCGAAGATCGGCGTTCCCACTGCACCCGTGACAGGATCCTCGTACGTTCCGGCCTGCACCGCGAGCGTCTCCTGGGACATCTCGGCGCTGAGCGTGCGGTGATGGGGCGAGACGGGGCCGGTGCTGCGTCGACGTGTGAGATCTCCAAACCAGTCGACGTCATCTTGCAGTCCTTCGGTGAAACCCCGTGCGGCTCTATTGTTGCTTGACATGGGCACTCCCGTCGATATCCAGAGCGCAGCCGGAGATTCCGGTCTGCTCACATTGCGGATCTTCTTCTGAGCCGGCATCGGCGATGAGGGACAAGCACCTTTCGACCACGTCAGGGGCGCTGCCGAAGTTGAGGCGGAAGAAGCCCGCTCGTGGAGAGTCGAAATCGGCCGCCCCTAGCACGCCGAGCCGGGAGCGCCGGAGCAGGAGCTGAGCTGCCGACTCGTGGCTCGTATTCACAGCCAGCTCCATCCATGCGACGAACGATGATCTGGGCGGGACATAATCGCCTATTACCGATGACTGATCCACGAAGCGGTCCACGAGCTCCCGATTGGCCCTGAGTCTTGCGCGAAGAGCTTCCAGCCAGGGGCCGCCTTGATCGTATGCGACGATGGACGCCTGAACGCCGAGGGCAGTCACAGCGCCCTCGAGAAGCACGCGTCGTGCCTTCTCCTGCTCGTGTCGTGCCCGCCGATCGGTGGGCACGATGAGTTGCGTCACCCGTGCACCAGAAACTCCCCAAGTCTTGGAAGTGGACACCGCGGTCGTTGTGTGCTGACGGGCGAGGTTGGAAGAAGCGGCATACGGCAGATGCGGTTCGTCCTCGAGCCAAAGCGGGGCGTGAACCTCATCTGAGAAGACGGTGGCTCGATACTTGTCTACTACTGTTGCGAGCTTCTCGAGCTCTGCTTTTGAGGCAAGGTGACCCGTCGGGATATGAGGGTGAAGTAGAACTACGACGCAACCGCGGTTTTCTCGCAGGTGCGTTTCGATGTCACTTAGTGAGTACGCATATCCACCTTGGATGCGATCCACAGAGTAGTTCAGGGTCTCGAATCCGAGTGCGGATGCGACCCGCTTGAGCTTTGGGTATCCGGGGTTTGGAACAAGCACCCGGCTGTCTGCGGACGCCATCGTCAACAAGAAGTAGGCGAAAGCGCTCGCGATATCAGGAGCGGCGATGAAGTCTTCCGGCTGCGGTGCCCAGCTTAGGGTGCGCCTGTGCCACGAGGCTGCGGCATGCTTTAGCTCGACGAGATCCTCCGGCAGAGCGTATCCAAGTTGTCCGCGCCGTACGATGCTCCCCAGCCTTTCGGAGATCTCCTGTGCCGGCGCATAGTCGAGCTCAGCGGAGCCCGCGCCTAACACTCCGTGCTCGAACTCGCTCGCCTTCAGCCTTGCCGGACGAAACCTGAGCAAGGGCCGTTCCTGTCCTTGCCGGATCACAGGGCTCATCAGGCAAGCGCCGATCGGACTGCCGACTCGAGTTCGTCCATATCGTTCTCTGTCGCGGTGATCAGGAGTATCTCGGATCCATCCGCCAGATCGGATCTGGTTCCAAGGATCAGTGCTCCCGACCCGCGTTCGTGGGAGTAGTGCACGTCCGCTGCGATCAATCGGTCGTGAAGCACGGCGAAGTCTGCTTTCGGAGTGTCCAGCAGTGAGCGGAGCAGATGGGAACGAGAGTAGGAAGCACCTACGAGCCGCCGGCCGATGACGTCGTAGACGAGGCCGCCTCCCCAACGTGCGTTGATCTCCTGAAACACGGGTTCGCCGACCGGAGTCACTATGCCGTCGACGTTGAGCATTCCCTTGTACCCGAGTGCATGCACGGCGCTTACGATCAGCTGACCTTGGCTCACCGCGTTCGTTCCGTCGGTAGCTCCCAGACCGAAAGGGATGTCGAGTCCAATCCATTGCGGCGGGATTTCGGCGGACGGTTCGCCGTAGCGTATCGATCCGGTGGACACGAGTCGAGGTGCCTGATCACCGAGGTCGTACTCCAAATAGAAGCGTGCGATCGCCTCTTCGTAGACCTCGAGCGTCACCGTCGAGTAGGAACTGTCGGTGAGCTCTGACCAGAGCAGATTGGCGAGTTCTTCAACCGGTCGTCCGAGGCTGATGAACTCTCGTGCTCCTGGGAATTCTGATCGCACCGCATTTTCCGTAGACAAGATGAGGTTGCCGTGTCCACCGCCTGCGTGATCATGCTTCGCGATGAGCGGTCGATCGAGTTTCTGGAGTCGGATCAGTTCGGTGCAGAGCTCGCGCTTCGATCGGACTGCGCATCCCTGCGCGATCGGGACTCCGACTCCTGCCGCAAGCTTGCGGAATGTCGCCTTTGAGTTCAGCATGTCGACACCGTTCTCGTGGGCGAAATGGAGCCCCGGCTCTGCCACCGCTCCGAGAGCGCTTGCCAACGCCACTGTTCCACGCGTCTGTACGAAGGGCTGGACGCGAAGCACATTATTGCGATCAATGCTGTGCTTCAGGGTCTCGAGCATTCTGGGCCGAAGAAGGACGTCGTCGGTCAGCAATTCATTGACCTCGACGACGTGCAGCGTGTGGTGCGGCAATGCGAGCGTCTCTTCGACATAGGAAACGTATCGGGGATCGACTATTTCCGGGAGGACGATAATGTCGCCCGCGGACGCATGCCAGAGGAAACGCGATGTCGTATCCGATCCATCAGCAGTGCCTTTGACCAAGTCCGCTCGCGTGCGCACGCTGTCCGGGTAGTCAGCTCGCACATTAGCTATGAACAACGTGGTCATGTTCACTCCTGATCCTTGTGTTGGCGTTCATCCCGACGGACATCGATGTCACGACTCAGCCGATGCGTTTGCACTCGAACACTCCGTGCAAATGACGAACGCCATCGATGGTCATGTGCACTCGATTCCGAAAATGGTGGTCGTGATCGCTGGAAATCTCATCTTCGAAGAGCACAGGCCCTGTATCAGCTAGAACCGTCTCACCCACGAACGTGAGTGCTTCCGGGTGAAGGGGCTGCGCTGTGTGTTCGATCAGTGTGTTCCCGCGATCGTCGAAGTAGATAGCCGAGTACGCTTGACGCACCGGGTCCCAGCCGAATAGGTATCTTCCCCGTTGTCTTCGTGTGACCACTTCGTTCGGAGTCTGTTCGAAGGACCATTGGATCCAAGCGCCGTCCAAGATCGCGATTGCTTCGCCATGAATACGACCAGGTACAGTGCGCCCATCGCTTGCGTGCACTACCGTTTCGCCTTCCCAGCGACCAATGAGAAAAGCGAGGCGTTCCATCTCCTTGCCCGCAATTTTCGTTCCGTTGTTCGTCATCGGCCACGTTCTCTAAGTCGTCGTCAGTAAAGGCAGGTGGACAGTGAGTGGAACATCGAAGTTGGTCTCGTCGGAGTCGTACTCATGCGAGATATGCGTTGAAACGACCGGCTTGCGCGTGAACAGGATCAACATGTCTCGTACGGCCGGGGTATCCGGATCAGACGCCCTAACAGCCGAGACGCTGTGTTTACGTTCGTGGTCGACCACGATGAGGGTGTCCAGGGGATCTTGGTGCTGATGAGTGCCGAGGATATAGGCCGGATTCTCGTCCTGCCACTGCGTTCCGCTGACTTCGGCGTTGCAATGGAGCCGAGTTGTGGCACTCTCCCGAACCATGTTCGCGGATCCGAGGAAGATGGTCATCGTGTGATCCACTCCGTCTTGGTGTACACCTTCCAAGGCGGGTTCGCCGACGATCTCGGGAGTCGTGATGGTTCGGAGATGGAATGCAGTGGTGATCCACTTCGGCGATGTGTAGTCCAGCCCTGCGCGGTGTTCGACTTCACTTCTCTCGGTGATGAGAGCGTTGATCGCCAAGAGAGCTTGAAATGCAGGATTCGCCTGAGTGCTGGGGGTGACGCTCGCGAACTTCCTGACCTTCCCTGAGTCGTGCCGGACGAAGTCTTCCTCCGCCGTCAGCACGAATGACTGTTGTACGGTCCTGTAGATTCGTCGATCCTTCGGAACGAAGCAGTACCTTCCGTTGCGAGAACGCCGGAACGGCAAGGTCGGATCCGGTTGAAGTCGGTCGCTCTCTTTCTGAAGAGCTTGAAGATCTGAGGGAGTCGCTCCCAAGGAAAACACGAGCTCTTTCATCTCCGCGCTGGGGATAAAAATGCATCTATCTCGCAAGTAGCGATCACGGATCTCCACGATTCGCTCCAGCGCATTCTCGAATGTGAGCTGCGATTCCATCGCACGTCCTCCGAACCGATTGGGTATGTATGTGTATTGATAGTCCGCGTCTCGGGCGGCAGCATCGCCGACGGTTCTAACTGCTGCATCGGGGCGTCCCCGTCGCCCCTGAGGCACCCTATGCCAGCCGCGACGAGAGAAGGTCGACGTCGACGGCATGCGCGACGAAGTACCTCGCGACGGCCTCAGGCTCGCCGACAGGCTGTCCGTCCGCCTCGACCCATGCGTGGGCGATGAACGGCTCGGTGCCGAAGCCGGTACGCCAGTTCGGCGAGCTGCTGCGCATCCGGCACAGGACGACCACGGCGATGGAGCGCTGCACGCACCCCTGGCCGGCGCAGCGGCGGCTAGGGGCACAGACGATGTCCCGCGCCTTCTGCGTCTGCGCGATGGTGGCCGGTCGTGCGCCGCGGCTGATCCCGCGCATAAGAAGCTGCATGCGGTCGGGCGGAAGCCATGAGATCACACGCGCTGCCGCGATCGCGTCCCGAGCATCGAGCCCGAAAAATGGATATGAGCGATGCTGCATGGGCCCCCCCGTCACGCCTGCTCGACGAGCTGTGCATCGACGAGGGATGCGAGAAGATTCTCGAAGTCGCGCCGCACGAGCTCGACATCGAAATTCGCGCGCGACCTCCTGTGTGACCGTGTCCTCGGTTCGCCCCGCCAGCAGGCCCTGGATGAGCGTATCGGCGTCCGGCGCGAGCACCGTCCAGCGATCCGCGACGTCGGAGAACAGCCATGCGCGGCCGGAGGGGTGGGAGGCGACTTGTGCGAGACCGATGCCGCGAAGCGCGTCTAACAAGGCGTCCGGCGTCGCGAGCTCCGGCAGGACGGCGAACTCCATCTCATCTCCCAGGGGTGGTCGTGGTTGCTGTGCGGGGGCGGAGAGGGCGCGGGTTGGGGATCGCTCCCTCCACCCGCGCCGGTTCTCATCGATCAGGAGGGACCGATGAACGTGCGTCCGCCGAAGATGTCGCGGTAGTCCCATCAGGGGTAACCGTTCGTCATCTCACGGAAGGTGCCCATCCGCTCGAGCGCGGGGGCCGTGTAGATCTTCTTCATGATTCACCTGCTCTGCTGGCGTGGTGCGGACCAGCGGACAGCGGACCGCCAACAACGATGTGCCGGCGCAACCCGCTCGCTCCTAGCCTGCTCGGTCATAGTAGCAGTACCGTTACACCCCTGTCTATATTGAATCTTGCAATGGGCTTACTTGGACCCGTTCTGATGACTGATCACAGTGCAGGCGGCGTAACGTAATATCTGGAGAGCAGGATCGTACGGCGAAGATGAGCGATCTGCTCCGGATGCTCCGGGGCAGCGGACGGGTGATCGCGGTCGCGGCCGTCATCAGCGTTCTGGGGGCTGTGGTCTCTCTCGCTCTCCCGCTGGTGGTCAACCGTCTCGTGTCGGGCGTGAGCGACAAAGCGGACTCTGGGGGCCTCTTCGCTCCGACGGTGCTTGCGTGCGCACTGCTGCTCGCGTCAGGCCTGCTCAACGCCGCGCAACAGTACGTGCTCAGCCGGGTCGGTGTAAATCTCGTGATCACCGCGCGGCGGACCATGATCCGCGCGGTATTGCGCCCGCCGATCCGCGAGTTCGACGCGCGGCCCAGCGGCGATCTCGTCTCCCGGGTCGCCAGCGACACATCGGTGCTCCGGCAGGCGCTGACCCAGGGCGTGCTCGCAGCGGCCGGCGGCCTGGCCACGATGGTGGGCGCGCTCGTCGCCGTGTTCGTCATCGATCCGGTGCTGACGGCTCTCACGCTGGCCATCTCTGCAGTGTTTGCGCTCCTAACGTTCGTCCTATCCATCGTCGTGCGAGGGGCGAGCCGGACCCTGCAGCATCGGATTGGTCAACTGTCCGCGGCCGTGAGCCGCGCAGTGCTGGGCATCCGCACCATTCGCGCGGGCACTGCAACCGATCGCGAGGAACGCGCACTCGTGTCGGCCGCGGATCAGGCACGGATCGGGGGACTGCGCGTCGCGAAGTTCACCGCGCTCATCGAGCCCATGTCACTGCTGGCCGTGCAGGGTGCGGTGCTCGCCGTCCTCGCCGTCGGCGGCTACCGCGTCGCCGCCGACGAGCTCTCGATCGCCGATTTGATCTCGTTCATCATGTATGTCTTCCTGCTGATCGCCCCGCTCGGGGAGATTTTCTCCTCGCTGATCTCACTGAACGCCGCACTTGGCGTCATCGATCGGATGCGAGAACTCACGAATATCACACCTGAAACGGATCCTGCGGACGATCACGGGCGACCCAGGGGAGGAGGCGGCCCGATCGCCCTTGAATTCGAGGGCGTGAGCTTCGAGTATCCCTCCTCGGATCGGGCCCAACCCCTCGCCGCCCTCGAGCAGGCGTCATTCTCCGTCCCCGCGGGGCAGCGCCTTGCGATCGTGGGCCCGACGGGCGCGGGGAAGAGCACGATCCTCAGCCTGATTGTCCGCTTCTACGAGCCAACCTCGGGTCGGATCCTGATCGACGGCGTCGACACGTCGACCGTCTCGCGAGCCGGCCTCGCCTATGTCGAGCAGGATTCGCCGGTCCTGCCGGGCACCGTCCGAGAGTACCTGGTCATGCTGGCACCGGACGCGACGGACGACGAATGCTGGACGGCGCTGGAAGCGATGCGCCTCGACGACACGGTGCGCGCACTTCCTCGTCAACTCGAGGCGGAGGTCGGCGAACTCGGTGCGATGCTCTCAGGCGGAGAGCGGCAGCGCATCGCGATCGCCCGCGCTCTGCTCGTGGATCCGCGGCTGTTGCTACTCGACGAGTCCACGGCAAACCTGGACGGGCGGACGGAAGCTGTCATCCGCACGGTGCCGGACGAAGCCTATCGACGCTGCACGACTGTGATCGTCGCGCATCGCCTGGCCACCGTGCGTGACGCCGACGCGATCCTCGTCGTGGACCACGGCCGCATCGTCGCGCAGGGTACGCACGACGAGCTGATGACGAGTAGCCCTCTGTACCAGGAGCTCGCGCGTAATCGGTTGATTTCGCAGTAGTCACGGAGATGGCACCCACCTGGCCGGATCACAATCGAGCACTGCGCGGAGCGGGCACGATGAGCCTGCTCTCGTAGGCGGCGATGACGAGCTGGGCGCGGTCGCGGGCAGCGAGCTTGGCGAGCAGGCTGCTGATATGGGTCTTGACGGTGTTGTGGGAGAGGGTGAGCTCGGCGGCGATCTCGTCGTTCGGCAGGCCCCGGCCGATCAGCGCGAGGACCGCCCTTTTCGCGCGCGGTGAGCTGGGCGAGCGTCTCTGCTCCGTTCGACGACCCATCGGCTCGGTGGTCGAGGTAGTGCTCGACGAGAGCCGTGAGGATCGATGGCGCGAACAGCGACTCGCCGCGGTGAACGCGGCGGATCGCGTCGACGAGTTCCCCGGGGTGGGCGTCTTTCAGGACGAATCCGCTCGCGCCTGCCCGCAGGGCCCGTAGAGGTACTCGTCGAGCTCGAACATGCTGAGCACCAGGACGCGGGTCCCGGAGAGCGCAGGGTTGGCGGTGATCTGCCGGGTGGCCTCGATGCCGTCCACCTCGGGCATACGGATGTCCATGAGCACGAGGTCCGGGCGGAGCTCGCGGGCCCAGCGGATCGCGTCCGCGCCGCTGTCGGCTTCGCCGACGACGGTCAGGTCCTTCTCGCGATCAATGGCGATACGGAGGCTGTGGCGCAGCAGCGTCTGGTCATCGACCAGCAGTAGCCGCACGGGCGCGGTCTCGGTCGTCTCGGTGCCCTGCTTCTCGGCGACGGTCGGGATCTCGGTCATGCGGTCTCCCCGGGGACGTGCGTGACAAGGTGGAACCCCGAAGGCGCAGGCCCCGCTTCGAGGGTGCCGCGGTGGACGGCCAGGCGCTCACGGAGCCCGCGCAACCCGGTCCCGGGACGGGGTGACCAGCCCGGGGCGGGCCCCTCGTCCTGGACCTCCACGTCGATGCCCGTTCCTCTGCGTTCGATCACGATCCGGGCGCGGGTGGGTCCGGCGTGCCGCAGCGCGTTGGTCAGAGCTTCGCGAACGACAGCGCAGACGGTCAGCTGCGCGGTGGCGCTCACCTGCCCGAGGTCGCTCTGCTCGAAGGCGACGGCGAGCCCGGCGCGGCGGGCCGCCTCGACGATGCCCGGCAGGTCGGCGAGGGAGCTCGCAGGGCACAGCGGCGCAGGAGTGTCCGCGCCGCCGCGGAGCAGGGCGAGCATGCTGCGCAGCTCGGCGGTCGTCTCGCGGCTGATCCGTTCGATGTCTTTCAGCGCCTGACGGCGCTCAGCGTCTCCTGCGCCGTACTCGTCGTCGTCCACGAGGTTCGCGGTGGCCGCGCGGACCGTCATCAGCCCGAGGCCATGGGAGGCGAGGTCGTGCAGGTCACGGGCGATCCGCAGCCGCTCGGTCTGCACGGCATTGTCGGCGGCCCATCGAGACAGCTGCTGCTCATAGGCTCGGCGCGCCCGGCGCGAGCTCAGCAGCGCCCAGGTCGTAACTCCGACCGCCGAAGCAACGATGAGCACGATCGCGATCATCACGTAGGGCGCGTCCTGCCCGAGCGCGAGCAAGGAAAGCACGAGCACGACGACGGCGCACGCGGCGATCAGCCAGGCGCGCGAGATGGTCGGGCGTTCGACGTGCTCCACGGTCTCATTCTAGAAATCGAGGACGACGATGTCCTCACCCCCTGGTACGAGTCGCTGCCGAAAGACCACCCCTGGCTCCGGTGCGCTCGATCGAGCCGCCTGCTGGCATAGGAGCATGCTGACTTTCCAGAACGTGAGCAAGCGCCGCGGTTCGCGCGCGATCCTCACAGATATCACCTTCACCGTCCGTCCGGGACGCGTCACCGGGTTCTTGGGACCCAACGGCGCAGGCAAGTCCTCGACGCTGCGCATCCTGCTCGGACTTGACCGGCCCACCTCCGGGGAGGCTCTGGTGGATGGGCAGCGGTTCGCCACGCTGCCCGACCCGCTGCCCGACCCGCTGCCCGACCCGCTGCGCAGCGTCGGTGCGCTGCTGGACGGCTCCGGCGCGCACCGCTCGCGTACCGGACGCGCCCATCTGCGATGGGTCGCGAGGGCTGCGGGGATCAGCAACGCCCGCGTCGAGGAGCTGCTGGAGACCGTGGGAATCGCCGACGCCGCCGGCAAGCGCGTGAGCACCTATTCCCTGGCCATGGGGCGAAGGCTGGGACTGGCCGCCGCGCTGCTGGCCGACCGCGCGGCGCTCGTGCTCGACGAGCTGGTCAACGGACTGGACCCTGAGGGCATCCGCTGGATGCGGGAGTTCCTGCGCGCGCAAGCTGCGGAGGGGCGCACCGTACTGCTGTCCTCGCACCTGATGGGAGAGCTCGCCGAGACGGTCGACGACGTGGTCGTGATCGCCGACGGGCGGATCGTCGCCGACGGCGCGCTCGCAGAGGGAAGACCGCCGACAAGGTGCCCCAATCAGCTGTGCGCAAACGAACGGTTGCGAACAGCTCAGGAACGGGGCAGTTCGAGCAGCCTGCGATATGACTTTTCGTCGGTGCCAAAGAACCGCGCCGCGAAGGAGAAATCATGGCCAAGATCCGCCTCAAGAGACCGAGTGCTCGGAAGAAGCAGCCGACCACCGACGAGCAGACTCAGCTCTTGCTCGATTCCGGCATGTTCGACGATGGGCAATACGACACGCACCAAGTTCCGATTCAACGTCTGACCAACGCGTCGGTCCACGCCGTTACGAGGGCGCGTAGTCCCTCGTTACTTACGGAGTCGGCTGGAACAGCGCGCGCCAAACGAATTTCCTCTCGGTCACGTTAGACGACGCAGCTGCCGTGGAGGGGAGCCGGTATCGGCCGATTCAGCAGCACTTTCCGGAGGCATATACTTCCGCCCATGCCGACGGAACCTCACGACACCGTGTGGCACCTGCCTCCGCGTGAAGAGTGCGACGAAGATCGCATCTCGATTCCGCTCGATGAGTTCTAGATGCTTTATTAGCGTCGCGTGACGTGGCACGGGCGACTCGTTGAATATGCGCGCGTACTCTCGACACGCGGATCGACCGACAACCCGCGGACGAAAGTGCCGTCGATCGACACGCAGCATCATGGATGTGTCCCTCGCCACGACGGCCCCGACCACGCCCAGCCGTTCACCCATCTGAGGGATATCGACTCGCAGGCGGACGTGCAAAAATCGTTCGATTCCTCGTACGACACCGTCTACAACGAGTATCTCCGCAGAACTGGACAGGATCCTCTGAGATGAACCGCCACGAAGCGACGCGACGTGTCATGAAGACGATGGCCATGCAGCCGGCAGGTGGCTTGCCGATCGTCTCGGACGACGGAAGCCGGCCACTCGTGGTGACGACGCCGAGCGAGTACCTGAGCGACGTTCTGAAGCGCATCGAAGCCGTGGGTGGTAGCGCGAGCGTGGCTCTCGCTGAGACGAAGCAGTTCGTCGTTTTCACTATCGAGGGAACCGGAACGAACGCCGGGGACGACCAATCCGAACCCAGCGATCCCCTCAGCGATGACATGTCGATGGGGATGTTTCACCTCCGTTACTCGCAGGCGAAGAAGCAGGGGCGAAGCTTCCACCTGAAGGGCTCGGGTCTGACGGTCTCGCTCGAGGCGAACGAAGTCCAGTACGCGTAGGCAGATCTGACTGGTTCAGCTCGTACCGCAGAGAAGCGCGTGGTCGAGCAGCACGCTGCTGGCAAGAGCACCGAGCAGATCGTCTGCAATGTCTCGTCCAGTCGTGCGCTACCTCCGCCGGAGTTCTGACCAGCGACGGGCCTCACTCGACCCGCCGCTGAGCGTCACGGCGGTGCGCCCGCAACCTGGCGCTGCCAGGCTGGAGTGTCAGGACGGTGTCGGGACAGAGTTCCGCTTCACTGTGTGAGGTGACTGAGGACCAGGAGGCGTGAACGAGCGTGCAGGGCAGCGATGACGAGCAGCAGCGGATCCTCCGATTCTGGTGGATGCTTGAGTTGTTCAGTCCGCAGGGAGTGCCACGTCTCACGCCTCGTGCGACGCGGGTGGCCGACCGGCAGGTGATCGCCTGGAAGCCAGGGGACCGGTTGCCGTGGGAAGTACTGCCGCGTCCCGGGCGACTGGGTGGCACTGATCGGACGTGGCAGCACACCGTGTACCTCGGTGTCTACGATCTCGAATCGACGCACGGGAGCCTGCATCGCGCGTTCGGGAGCGACGAGGACGCGTACGACGAACGCCCGGCAGGGAGGAGCGCCGGGGCGGGGGTGCTCGTCGACGGCAAGGGTCGGCTGGTGGCTGAATCCGCCATCCTGTCCTCGGCTCTCTGGGCCGTCGGTCGGATCGAAACGTCTGGCGTGGGCGCTTCCGGCTGGGCCGACGGCTTCCCCGACGCGGCGAAAGCCTTCCAAGAGGCGGTCGATGAACACGAAGGAGACCGACGGGACGCCTGCGGCGATGCTGCGGCTCCTGCGCAAGACGGGGAATCACTCACGGCGCTCTCTCGTCTCGCACACGAACTGACGGGAGTGGTCGGAAAAGCCGATCTCGCGACGCAGGTGATCGTCATCCGGTCGGTTGCCGTGTCGCTGCGACGCCAGGAGGGCGCCGGCGATATCGACTTCCTCAACAGCTTTTTCCTCGACGATTTGAAGGCCGTCCGCGTCGCCCTCGCAGAGGGGCTTGGTGGCGGCGCCGCGTTGGCGAGCTATTTGACCAGTGACGACGTGCTCGACGACAGCGCGCGGGTCGACGTGATGCGGAGAGATGAGGAGGTGAACAGCGGCGTCGCCGTGGAGCGTCTTCCGCGTGGGCGCTGGCCGTCCAATCCCAAGCACAGTCTGTCTCTGCGTCAGCAGTTCGCGGTGAATCGCGCGCTCGTCGATCTCGGTGGCGGGAGCGGGCTCATGGGGGTGAATGGGCCGCCTGGCACGGGGAAGACGACGATGCTCCGCGACATTCTGGCGGGCAACGTCGTGGAGCGGGCACGGCGCCTGGCGGGACTGGAGCGAGCCGAGGACGCGTTCATATCTACGCCCCTTACCTGGTCGGCTGGAGACGGGTATCGGCGGAAATTGTGGCAGTTGCGTCCGGAGTTGACCGGGTTCGAGATGGTGGTCGCGTCTGCGAACAACGCGGCTGTCGAGAACGTGACCACGGAAATTCCGGTACGCAAGGAGATCGACTCGCGATGGAGCGACGAAGCTGACTACTTCGCCGACATCGCTCGAGAGGTGCTCGCCGCTACAGATGCGCGGAAGGACCGCGAGAAGGTCATCGACGCATGGGGTCTGGTCGCCGCGCGACTCGGCAATAAGCGCAATCGGGGTGCCTTTCAGTCCGCTTTCTGGTTCGACAAGAAGGAGCCGACCGAGGAAGCGACGCAGGGCGCCGTTCCGCGGATGAAGACCCGTCTCGCGCAGTGGCGTGACGGCGAGGTCCCGCATCGGACATGGCGAGAAGCACGGGACGTGTTCACACGCGCCGAAAAGCGTGTCGACCTGCTAATCGCGCAACGGAAACGGATGCAGGAGCGCCTGGTTGGTTTCCCGCACGCTGTCGAGGCCGAGCGTCGTTGGGCGGGAGCCGTTGCTCGGCTCGGTTCCGATCTGGGCGCCGCGGAGAAGGACCTGCGCGTTGGCCGGACTGCCAACGACTCGGCGTGCCGGGCGTCGGAGCGTGCGGCCACCGCTCGTGATCGCCATGTGGCAGAGAAGCCGGGTGTGCTGGAGATGATCCTCACCCTCGGTGGTGCGATACGCGACTGGCGCGCAGCTCTCAAGCCATTGGACGATGCTCTGAATGCGGCGACTACCGCCCAGAACCTCGCGCAGGCGCAGCTCTCGCAAAGGCAGGAGAGGTACGTGGCGCTCACAAGCGAACTCGCCGGGGCGGAGGGTGATCGGGCGCGGGCGGCGGCATCCGTTTCGGACCTCAGACAGGGAATCGTTGCCGACGAGAAACTGCTGGGGTCGGGATATCCGGGCGAGGCGTGGACGGGACGTGCTCGCGAGTTGTACGCGCCCTGGCTCGACGAGCGCCTCGACGAAGCACGGTCCGGGTTGTTCTTGGCTGCGCTGACGCTTCACCAGGATTTCTTCGCGAATACGGCGGACGAGATGTCGCACGGGTTGCGGGCGGCCCTCGAGATCGTCGTCGGTGGTGGACCGCAGGGCCTCGAACCGCACAAGCGACGCGCTGCGTGGCAGCTGTTCTTCCTCGTTGTCCCCCTCGTGTCGACGACCTTTGCCTCGCTAGGTCGGATGTTCGGGGATATCGGTCCAGAGAGCATCGGTTGGCTTCTCATCGACGAGGCCGGCCAGGCCTCTCCGCAGTATGCCGCAGGAGCGATATGGCGTGCCCGTCGAGTCGTGGCGGTCGGCGATCCCCTCCAGCTCCAGCCTGTGGTTACCATTCCCAGAAAGGTGCAGCGCGATATCGCGTCCGCCTACGGCGTGAGTGACACGTGGATACCGCCACAGGCGTCGGTGCAGACTCTCGCGGATAGGGTCTCCGTCTACGGCACGATGCTTCGACAGGCCGACCGCAAGGTGTGGGTGAGCGCACCACTCACCGTGCACCGCCGTTGCGACGATCCGATGTTCAGTCTCTGCAATGAAATCGCTTACGGCGGCATCATGGTCAATGGCGTGAAGCGGGAGCGGAACAATTCGGAGCATCCCGATCTCTTTGACAGCGAAGCCGGTCCGCGTATCGTCTCGAGCCGCTGGGTCGATGAACCCGCTCCAACACCGGGTACTCACCTCCAGGAGAATCAGATTGCCCGCCTCGAGAGTGCACTTGCTTACCTTGATGCGAAGGGCGTGCCTGCGTCACAGGTGATCGCGATCTCGCCCTTCCGGGCCGTCGCCGACCGCCTTGCGGCGTTGTCGGCGAGTTATCCGGAACTCACCGCGGGTACGATCCATACGGCCCAGGGGAAAGAAGCGCCGGTGGTGTTCCTCATCCTCGGAGGAGACCCGAGTTCGCCCGGTGCGAAGGCATGGGCGGCATCCTCCGTCAATCTCGTCAATGTCGCGGCGAGCCGAGCGAGTCGTCGGTTGTTCGTCATTGGCGACCGCGACGCGTGGAAGCAGTACGACTACTTCCACGATCTCGCTATCTTCCTGTCGACGGGCGCGGCGGCCGAGGGGTGACGGAGACGGCCTGCGGTGGGTGTCCAGATGTGCCCTCTAATCACCAAACGAGCGTGCAGTGCGGCGGACGGCGTGCGCAGCAGCGCTGAGGCGGAGAGCCGGGCGGTCACGGCACGCCGGTCCGGAGTGCGGCCGCCGCGCAGCCAGCGGACATGCTGATAACCGGCGCGTCTAGGCTCGATCCATGACTCGTCTCGACGGTGCCGTCGTCCTTGTTCTCGGTGCCTCTGGCGGGCTCGGGCGCCTTCTTGCCGACGGGCTGGATGCGCGGGGCGCGATGGCGGTGCGTTCGGGGCGTCGTCCGGCTGGTCTCGGGGAGGCTCCGCTCGTTGCCGACCTACGCGGGGAGGACGCCGGGCGTCGTCTCGTCGCGGAAGTCATGAAGCGCCACGGGCGCCTGGACGGGGTCGTCGTTGCGGCGGGCGTCGTCGCGTTCGGTCCCTCCGCCGAACTCGATCCGGCCGTGCTGGAGGAGCTGGTCGAGGTGAATGCGCTGGCGCCGATCCGGGTGCTGACGGCGGCCCTTCCTGCGCTGACCGGCTCGGCGAGCGAGGGCCGGCAGCCGTTCGCGCTGACGATCAGTGGAGTTGTGGCCCAGGCACCGACCGCCGGGCTCGCCGCCTATTCCGCCTCGAAGGCCGCTCTGCACGCCTTCGTGCGGGCCACGGCGCGCGAGTACCGGCGTGCGGGCGTTCTGCTGCTCGATGCGCGCCCCGGTCACACCGAGACGGAACTCTCCCGGCACCCGATTGCGGGGGAGGCGCCGCGCTTCGGTGCTGGTCTGGCTCCGCAGTCGGTTGTCGACCGACTCCTTGCCGGGATCGAGGATGGGGAAAGCGATCTGGCTCCCACAGCTTTCGGTGAGTGAGGACGTGCGCACTCGAGGCTGAGGCGCGCGGAACGGTTCGCTTTCCTCGCGGCGCTTGACCGTGGTGGCGCTCCTCGATGGCTGGTTACCGCCCGTTCACCTGCGCGTCGCTCGGTCGTTCTAGCGTTCCCGCATGCTCGCCACCGGCGACGCGATTTTCCGCCGTGACGAGGCGCAACTCCGTGTGCTCATTTGGGACGACTCCGGGGTTGTGATGCGCTACGAGCATGTCGCCGTCTGCTAACCGGGGGAAGAACAAGGGGGGAAGAGAATGGGAGAGCAGGAGATTGGCGCCGATCTGCCGGGTGTACACCTGCGCTGGTTGTCGCTGAACGAGCAGAGCTTGGACGCGGAGCGACTGCTGCCGATGCTGAGCCGTGAGGAGCGTGAGCGCTACGCGCGTACGGCGGCCGCGCCGACGGCCGAACGCTTCGTGTTCGGCCGGGTGCTGCTGCGGATGCTCGCCTCCGAACTGACGGGCGTGTCTCCCGCGGCGGTTCGGGTCCTCGCCTGCTGCGCGCGCTGCGGAGGATCCCACGGCCGTCCCCGCCTGGAGGGCCCCGACGACAGACTGGCGCTGCTGTCGGTGAGCATCGCGCACTGCGCCGGGGCTGTGGTTGTCGCGGTGAGCAGCGCCGGGGTGGTCGGAGTGGACATCGAGCCAGTTGCCGGGTCCACGGCGCACGACGAGCGGCTCGCGGTCGTCCCATTCGCTACCGGAGCGGTCCGCCCCGCCGATCCGGTCCTGCAGTGGACGCGAATCGGAGCAGCGCTGAAGGCGGATGGACGCGGATTGGAGAGGGACCCGCGGCGTGTTCACGTCCACGAGTCGCGCTTCGCGGCCGAGGCGCGGATCGACGGCGTGCGCTTCCGTCTTGCTGAGCCGACCCTCGATCCGGCGCTGCGCGTGAGTGTGGCGCTGGGGCCGATGGTCGAGGAGGGTGCCGGGCCGATCATCGGCTGGCGTCGCGAGCACGGCAACGCACTTGCCGATTCGGTGGAGTCGGCGGGCCGACGATAACCGTTCGCCTTCGCGGTGAGGTGGAGGGGAACCGTACGTCAGGCCCGCCGGGACGCTCAGTGCGCCATCGGCAGTGGCGCGTCGGACTCGGCGGGGCGTCGCACGAGGAACGCGGCGACGATCGCGACGGAGGCGATCGAGGCTCCCCAGAGGAATGCCGAGTGGATGCCGCCGGCCGACGCGGTCACCTGGTCGGCGCCGCCCTGTGCGAGCGCCGCCGACTGGATCGAGAGGACGGTGACGAACAGAGCAGTGCCCGCCGCGCCTCCAAGCTGCTGCACCGTGCCGATGATGGCACTGCCGTGGGAGTAGAGCGCGGGTCGGACCGAGCCGAGACCGGCCGTGAACAGCGGAGTGAAGACGAAGGCGAGCCCGAGGCTGAGGATCACGTGCAGCGAGAGCACGAACCAGGGCGATGAGTCGGCGGCGAGCAGGGTGTACCCCCAGAGCGCACCGGCAACGATGATCGAGCCGGGTACGAGCAGCACTCGCGGACCGAAGCGGTCGTAGCCGCGGCCGACGAACGGCGCGAGCAGGCCCATCAGCAGCCCGCCCGGGAGCAGTAGCAGGCCGGTCTCGAGCGGGGTGAGGCCGAGCACGTTCTGGGTGTAGAGCGGCAAGAGGATGAGCGTGCCGAAGAGGGCCGACATGCTGACGGCCATCATGACGATGACGATCGTGAAGTTCGCGGAGGAGAAGGTTCGCAAATCGAGCAGGGCGCGGTCGGTTCGCTGCAGCAAGAGCTGGCGGCCGATGAAGCCCGCGAGGCCAAGGCCCGCCACGACGAACGGTACCCACGGCGCGACCACGGCCTCGCCGCCCTCGCCGAGGCTCGACAGGCCGTAGACCAGGCCGCCGAAGCCGAAGACGGAGAGAACCACCGAGAGGGAGTCGATCGGGATCGAGCGCGGCTCGGTCACGTTCTCGACCTTGCGTAGCCCGAGCAGCAGGGCGCCGATCGCAATCGGCAGGACGATCCAGAACATCCAACGCCAGCTGAGGAAGTTCAGGATGACGCCCGAGATGGTTGGGCCGACTGCGGGAGCGACGGAGATGACGATGGAGATGTTGCCCATCATCCGGCCGCGAATTGCCGGCGGCACCAGCGTCATGACGGTCGTCATGAGGAGCGGCATCATGATGGCCGTGCCGCTGGCCTGCACGACGCGCGCGGCGAGGAGGACGGCGAACGTCGGCGCCAGAGCGGCGGCGAGCGTGCCGAGGCTGAACAGGGTCATCGCGGCGGCGAACAGAGTGCGGGTGTGCAGCCGCTGGATCAGGTACCCGGTGATCGGGATGACGACGGCCATCGTCAGCATGAACGCGGTCGAGAGCCACTGGCCGACGTGCGCCTCGACGCCAAAATCGCGCATGAGGTCGGGCAGCGCCACGCTCATGATCGTCTCGTTGAGGATGACGACGAACGCCGACACCAGCAGCAGGCTGATGACGAGGCGGCTGCGCGGCTCCAGGGTCGCGGCGGCGGCGGGAGCGGCGGGCCGCGTGCCGGGAAGGGTGCTGCGATCGGTCACGGGGGGACTCCGGTCGTGAAGGGGATGGGGGTGGCTTGGCGCGGGGGGCGGGGCGGGGTGCTACGAGGGCGCGTGGCTTGGGGCGCATCGTCTGCTTGCGTCTGGGGCACAGTTGCGCGGCACCACAGTTGCGGTGCACCACAGATGCGGGTTCGGACGAAAGAACGATGGCAGGCACCTCCGACATTCCCAATCGTCGAGAATCCGCTGCGAGTCCGTTCAGAAGTGTGCGAGGAGCGCGGCGGACCCGGCTGCCGCAGCGTGTGCTTCCGGAAGCGCCGCGCCCGGCCCGTGATGAGGGGCGGGAGTCCCGACCGCCCGCACGTCGTCCGCCCGCTAGGCTGACCGGACAACCGAATACCGGGCCGCATTACGCGACGCGGGAGAGCCGACTCCGGTCGGCACCGAAGGAGCAAGCCTCCCCGCCAATCTCTCAGGTCTTTGTACCGCGTCGAACTGGCCACTCTGGAAAGCGATCCGCTCGGATCCGCCCACGGTGAAAGCGCACGACCCTCCAGGGCGGCGCGAATCTCTCAGGCACCACGACAGAGGGGGAGTTCCCACGGCACTGCTGTGCTCTGCCGCCGTGAGCGGCGCGAGAGACGCATTGCGACGAATTGGAGAACTCATGTCCGAGACCCCGACGACCCCGTCGACCAGCCCCGAGGCCCGCTACTCGCCCCTGCACGAGGTGCATGTTGCCGCCGGCGCGAGCTTTACCGACTTCGCGGGTTGGCAGATGCCGGTCCGCTACTCCGGTGACCTCGCCGAGCACCACGCCGTGCGCACCGCTGCCGGCCTCTTCGACCTCTCGCACATGGCCGAGATCCTCCTGGTCGGCCCCGAGGCGGTCGATGCCCTCGACTACGCCCTCGCGAGCGACCTCTCCGCTGTCGCCGTCGGGCGCGCCAAGTACACGCTCCTCCTGGAGCGCACTGGCGGCGTCATTGACGATCTGGTCGTTTACCGCACCGGCGAGGACCGCTTCATGGTGGTCGCGAACGCCGCGAACCGCCACATCGTCGTCGAGACGCTGCGCGACCGCACCGCGATGTTCGAGTGCGAGCTCTTTGACGAGAGCGACGACATCGCGCTCATCGCGCTCCAGGGTCCCCGCTCGCTCGAGATCCTGCAGAACGTGCAGGGCCTCGCGGTGGAACACGGTGAGGAGCCGGTGCTCGACACCGACGCGGCGGCGCGTCTGCTTGCCGAGCTGCGCTACTACCGTGCCGTGCCCGCGACCTTCGAGGCGCATCCGCTCCTCATCGCCCGCACCGGCTACACGGGCGAGGACGGCTTCGAGATCTACGTCGCGCCCGAGACGGCTCCCGCTCTCTGGCAGGCGCTCGCCGAGACCGGCGCAGGAGCGGGCCTTGTCCCCGCCGGGCTCGCCGCGCGCGACACGCTGCGCCTCGAGGCCGGCATGCCGCTCTATGGCCACGAGCTCTCCCTCGATGTGTTCCCTGCGCAGGCTGGCCTTGGCCGCGTCGTTGCGCTCGGCAAGTCGATCGACTTCGTCGGCCGCGCCGCGAGTGAGGAGGGTCCCGCAGGCGAGGCGCCCGTGCTGGTGGGCCTTGTCGGCGAGGGTCGCCGCGCCGCCCGCGCCGACTACCGCGTCCTCTCCGGTGACGACGAGGTCGGAGTGATCACCAGCGGCGTCCTCTCGCCGACCCTCGGCGTGCCGATCGCGATGGCCTACGTTGCCCCCTCCTCCGCGCAGCCCGGGACGACGCTCACCGTCGATGTTCGCGGCAGCAGCCTTGCGATGACCGTCACCGAGCTTCCCTTTTACTCGAGAAAGAAGAACTGACATGGCCGTGCCCTCCGAACTGCAGTACACCTCCGACCACGAGTGGATCCGTGTCGACGGCGACGTTGCGACCGTCGGTATCACCGCTTACGCCGCTGACAAGCTCGGCGACGTCGTCTTCGTCGAACTCCCCGAGGCGGGCTCCCGCGTCGAGGGTGGCAGCATCGTCGGCGAGATCGAGTCGACCAAGTCGGTCGGTGAACTCTTCGCGCCGGTCGATGGCGAGGTCGTGGAGGTGAACCCGGCCGTCGTCGAGAGTCCCGAGCTGGTCAACTCCGACCCGTTCGGCGAGGGCTGGCTGATCCAGGTCCGCGTCGAGGCGCTGCCGGACGGGCTGCTCGACGCCGCCGCCTACGCCGAGCTGGTCGGCGAGTAGATGGCCGCCCCTCGGACCCCCGGCGCTTTCGAGTCTCGCCACATCGGGACCGACGCCGACGCCCAGCGCACCATGCTCGCGACCCTCGGCTACGACTCGGTCGATCAGCTCGTCACTGCGGCCGTCCCCGAGTCGATCCGGATGCGGGATCTCGACCCGGTTCTCCCCGCACCGGCCACCGAGACAGAAGCCCTCGCCGAGCTGCGGGCCCTCGCTGCGCGCAACACGGTGCGCCGCCCGCTGATCGGCCTCGGCTACTACGGCACGCACACGCCCGCTGTGATAAAGCGGAATGTGCTCGAGAACCCCAGCTGGTACACGGCCTACACGCCGTACCAGCCCGAAATCTCGCAGGGGCGCCTCGAAGCGCTGATCAACTTCCAGACGATGGTCGCGGACCTCACAGGGCTCGACACCGCGGGTGCGTCGATGCTCGATGAGGGCACTGCGGTCGTCGAGGCGATGCTGCTGGCGCGCCGCGTCTCCAAGGCCCGCACCGATGCGTTCGTCGTGGACTCTGACGCGCTCCCACAGACACTCGCGCTGCTCCGCGGCCGGGCGGAGGCGGTCGGGATCCGCATCGTGGAGGTGCCGCTCTCGCGCACTGCACCGGAGGAGGTGCCGGAAGCGTTCGGCGCTCTCGTGCAGTATCCCGGCGCGTCGGGTCACCTGTGGGACCCCTCCGCGGTGCTCGCCGCAGTGAAGGCGCGTGGCGGGCTCGCCGTGGTTGCTGCCGACCTGCTCGCGCTCACCCTCGTCCGCTCGCCGGGCGAACTCGGCGCCGACGTCGCGGTAGGCACCACGCAGCGCTTCGGTGTGCCGCTGGGCTTCGGCGGACCGCACGCGGGCTACCTCGCCGTCCGCACGGGGTTGGAGCGCCAGCTGCCCGGGCGCCTCGTCGGCGTCAGCCAGGATGCCCAGGGCCACCCCGCCTACCGTCTGTCGCTGCAGGCGCGCGAGCAGCACATCCGCCGCGAGAAGGCGACCTCGAACATCTGCACCGCGCAGGTGCTCTTGGCCGTCATGGCCGCGATGTATGCCGTGTACCACGGGCCGGAGGGGCTTGCGGCGATCGCCGAGCGCGTGCACACGCGGGCCGCGCTGCTGGCGCGCCTCCTGCTTGACCGCGGCCACTCCCTCCGGCACGCCGACTTCTTCGATACGGTCGCGGTCATCGTCCCCGGGGGAGCGGCGGCGGCGGTCGCCCGCGCCCGGGAGGCCGGATTCGACGTGCGCCTGGTCGACGCGGACACCGTCTCGGTGTCGATGGACGAGACAGTCACCGACCTCGAGGTGATCGCCGTCGCGACCGCGGTCGGGCAGCTGGATTCGTCCTTCGGCTTCATCGGCGGCGCAGCGCGAAGCATCCCTGCCGAACTCGACCGGCGGACTCCCTTCCTCGTGCACCCCGTTTTCAACTCCCACCGCAGTGAGACGTCGATGATGCGCTACCTCAAGCGCCTCGCCGACCTCGATTACGCGCTGGATCGCGGCATGATCCCGCTCGGCTCCTGCACCATGAAGCTCAACGCCGCCACCGAGATGGAGGCGGTCAGCTGGCCCGAATTCGCGAATGTGCACCCCTTCGCCCCCGAGTCCGATGTGCAGGGCTCGCTCGCGCTGATCGACCAGTTGGAGGGGTGGCTCGCGCACCTCACCGGTTACGACTCGGTGTCGCTGCAGCCCAACGCGGGCTCGCAGGGCGAACTCGCGGGGCTCCTTGCGATTCGCGGCTGGCATCGCTCGAACGGCGAGGCTCACCGCACGGTCTGCCTGATCCCCTCCAGCGCGCACGGCACGAACGCGGCGAGCGCGGTCCTCGCGGGCATGCGGGTCGTGGTGGTGGCCTGCGACGAGCTCGGCGACGTCGACCTCGACGACCTGCGCGCGAAGATCGCCGAGCACGCCGGCTCGCTCGCCGCACTGATGATCACCTATCCGTCCACGCACGGTGTGTACGAGCACGAGGTCGCCGCGATCTGCCAACTCGTCCACGGGGCTGGCGGTCAGGTATATGTGGACGGCGCGAACCTCAACGCGCTACTGGGCTTCGCCCGCTTCGGCGACTTCGGCGGCGACGTCTCGCACCTCAACCTGCACAAGACGTTCTGCATCCCGCACGGTGGCGGAGGGCCGGGCGTCGGCCCCGTCGCCGCGAAGGCGCACCTCGCTCCGTTCCTGCCCGGGCATCCGCTCGCCCAGCGGCTCGAACACAGCCTCGGGCAGCACGGTGATCGGATTGTCCACGGCGGCGCCCCGGTCTCGGCGGCCCCCTACGGCAGCCCGGGCATCCTGCCGATCTCGTGGGCGTATGCCCGGATGATGGGCGAGGAGGGGCTGCGGGCTGCGACCGGGGCCGCCGTCCTCTCGGCGAACTACGTGGCTGCGCGGCTCCGCGAGCACTACCCGGTGCTGTACACGGGCGAGAACGGACTGGTCGCGCACGAGTGCATCCTCGATATCCGGCCACTGACGGCGGCGACCGGAGTGAGCGTGGACGACGTGGCCAAGCGGCTCGTCGACTACGGCTTTCATGCGCCGACCATGAGCTTCCCCGTCGCGGGGACGCTGATGGTCGAGCCGACCGAGAGCGAGGACCTCGCCGAGATTGACCGGTTCATCGACGCGATGATCGGGATCAAGGCCGAGGCCGACCGCGTCGGCGCGGGGGAGTGGCCGGCGGACGACAATCCGCTACGCGGCGCCCCGCACACGGCCGAGTGCCTGGTGGCCGAGGAGTGGACGCACCCGTATTCCCGTGCGGAGGCCGTCTACCCGGTCCGCTCGCTCGTGCGCGGGAAATACTGGCCGCCAGTTCGCCGGATCGACCAGGCCTACGGCGACCGCAACCTCGTCTGCGCCTGTCCGCCGATCGACGCCTTCGCCTGATCGTGTTCGCAACCGAGGTTGAGTCGGCCGCTGGAGTGGTTTTCTGCCTTTCCGCCGAGTCTGGACCTCGGTTGCGAACATCGGAGCCTCCTCCACAGCCCCGCTGAGGCCTCCGAGTGTCGCGGAGGAGGGCTTCGGCGCGTTCGCGCGGCCTGTCGGTGGCCATCGTGGAGTGATGGATCGGTTGTGGCAGGTGCTCCTCGAGCAGCACGGGGTGGCGACGACGGCGCAGTTCGCCGCGTCAGGAGTGTCGGTGCGGACGTTGCAGGGCGCGGTCCGGGAGGGTGCCGTCCTGCGGCTGCGGCGCGGCTGGTTCGCTCTGCCGTCGGTATCCGAGGACGAGCGTCGTGCCGTGTCGCTGGGCGGAGTGCTCACCTGCGGGTCGGCTCTCTCCGCGCGGGGCCTGTGGGTGCTCGATACGGGGCGGCTGCACGTCGCTGTCCCTTCGCATTCGTCCGAGCGCCGTGGAGGTCCGGGTGTGACGCTGCACTGGCGCCGGTTCGAGGGCTGCGGTGTCGAGACGGCGTCGCTTGACGGCGTGCGCACCTCTCTTCTGCACCTGGTGAGTTGCGTCGACGGTGAGGACGCGCTGATGACCCTGGACAGTGCGGTGAACTCGGGGACCATCCCTCTCGACGATCTCCTCGCCCTGCGCCCGCTCGCTTCCGCCGGGAGGCAGTGGGTCTTCGGCGAGATCGATCCGCTCTGCCAGTCCGGACTCGAGACGCGGATCCGCCGGTGTGGTCGGCGACTGGGCGTCCGGGTGCGCACGCAGGTCGTCATCCGCGACGTCGGGAGGGTCGATGTGATTCTCGGGGATCGGCTGGTCGTCGAACCGGACGGGCGCCGCTTCCACTCCGGGTCAGTGCAGATCGAGGAGGACTACCGACGCAGCCTCGAGCTGACGGCGCAGGGCTACCTCTGTCTCAGGCTGTCCTACCGGCAGGTGGTGTCGTCGTGGGAGCGGACGGAGGCGGCCATCGCGGCGATGCTTGCGCGCGGGGAGCACCTCTGGCCGGCTCGCAGACGGGTCGACCGTGAGTAACCGAGGTCAGACTGCTCCAGGAAGCGTGTTGGGGGCCGCTGCGCGCGGTTCAACCTCGGTTGCGAACAGTCAACCGGCCAGAGCGGTCCGGCGGCGCACCCGGATCATCCGTTCGAGATCATCGATGGACTCGATCAGCAGACGCGTTCCGGGCGCAGGCAGCACCCCGCGCCCGAGCAGGGCCCGGCTCCGGGCGAGGACGTCGTGCCCGTCGGTTGCGCCGAAGGGGAACAGCTGCTTCATCATCTGTCGGCCGATCTCGAACGAGCCGGCCCGCCAGATCTCGGGCAGCCGCTCGAAGAATGGGTCGACGAACGGATCGAGGAGAGCCGAGTCCCAGGCGATTCGGAACCCGCGGATCAGCCAGGCGCTCTCGGCGTTCGAGAGCTGTCCGGAGTCAACCGCGCGCCAGGCGTCAGCCTTCGCGTCCGGATGGGCCACCGCGGCGAGAGCCTGCCGCCCGCGCACGGCGGCGAGCGCCGACGGGACGCTCCGCCGCTCCGTCTCCACCCGGCGCGCTGTCTCGTCTCGGTCGGAGCTGCCCGCCGCGAGCCCGACGATCACGTCCCAGCGCAGCTCGGCATCGTCCGAAAGCGCACCCGCTCCGCCGTCGAGCAGGTCGGCTGCCCAGGCGCGGGCGGCGGGCGAGAGACAGAGATCGGCTGCGGCGTGCGCGAGCTGACGACGGTGGTCGCCGTCGGGCGGCGCGGCCGAGACCAGCCGGAGGAGGAGGTCGCCGCCCGATTGCGCGGTGTGGCGTCGCGCGGTCGAGGGCACCAGCTCGCGAAACGCCGGCCGGAGGACGTAGGTCAGCGCCGAGAGTGTGGCGCTCGTCTCGTGGAGGATGTTGCGTTCGAACAGATGGACAAAGGTCGCCAGATCCAGATCCGCGTCGCGGGTGGCGTCCCAGAGCGCGTTCCAGGTCACCGCCCGCTCGAGCGCCGACTCCACGCTCGAGAGGGCGGGCACGAGCGCCGCGATGCTCCTCTCGTCGAGGCGCAGGCGGAGGTAGGCGGCGTCGTCGCCGTTGAGGAGGACGGCGGCCGTCTCGGGCGGGAGCGGGGCGGAGTGCACGGCAGCCGCGCCAATCTCTAGCTGTTCGGTGCGCACAGGCCGTAGCCGGCCGGTGTCGAGCCGGTACGCGGTCGCCGTGAGGCTCTGCGGCGCGCGCACGGTGAGGCTGACCGGGAACGCCTGATCGAGCTGGAGGACGTCGCCCTCGTCCGTCGTGACGCGGCGCGCGCGCACGGTCCCGATCCCCGCCTGATGGAGCCAGGCGCCGGTCCACTGGTCGAGGTCGTGTGACGTCTGCTCCTGCATCGCGGCGACCAGATCGGCGAGTTCTGCGGAGCCCCAGGCGTGGCGCACGAAGTAGGTGCGCAGCGCCCGGTTGAACGCCTCGCGTCCGATTAGGGCTTCGAGGGAGCGGAGCACGCTCGCCCCCTTGGCGTAGGTGATGCCGTCGAAGCTGGTCTCGGCGTCGACGGCGGTCTCGACGGCGGTCGCGATCGGATGGGTGGTGGGGTATTGGTCCTGCCAGCTCGCCCACGACTTGTCCATCGTCGCGAAGCCGACCCAGCCGTCCCGCCACGCCGTGGCCTCGCTGAGCGCCTCGTAACTGAGCAGTTCGGCAAACGCCTCGTTCAGCCACAGGTCGTCCCACCAGCGCATCGTGACGAGGTCGCCGAACCACATGTGTGCCAGCTCGTGCAGCAGCACTTGCGCGCGGCTCTGCCGTCCGGCTTGGGAGACCGCGGAGGGGGAGAGGTGCTCGTCCTCGTCGAACGCGATCGCGGCCGCGTTCTCCATCGCGCCAGCGTTGAACTCGGGGAGGAAGACGAGGTCGAGTTTCGTGAAGGGATACGGCTGCCCGAACCGCCCCTCGTAGTAGGCGATGCCCTGCTCGACGGTGCTGCGCAGGTCCTCCAGGGGCGCGAAGGCGTGGAGATCGGGCCGGCTGATGATGCGCAGTGGGAGGTGGCGGGCGCCGCTGCGGATCGGATCGAGTTCGGTGACCGCGAGGTCTCCGGCGGCGATGGACACGACGGAGGTCGGCAGCGCAGGAGTCGGCTCGAAGATCCGCACGCGCGGGTCGTTGTTGGCGAGTGGCGTGTTCGACACCACGGTCCACGCGGGCGGCGTTCGGAGCGTCCACTGGAACCGTGCCTTCAGGTCCGGCTGGTCGAAGGCGGCGAAGACGTGGTGCGCATACGCGGGCTGGAGTTGGGTGTACAGCGTCACTCCGCGCTCGTCCTCCACGCGGTGCAGGCCCTCCCCATTTCGGCTGTAGGCGCAGCGACCGACGACGCGAACGACGTTCTGCTCGCGGAGGTTGTCGAGCGGGAGCCTGCCGCCGGTCAGGGTCTCTGGCGCGAGCGGCACGCCGTTCACCTCGACCTCGCGCACCTCGTCGGTGCGGAACTCGAGGAATGTGGCCTCGCCGGGCCGCCTGCAAGAGAAGGAGATCGTGCACGAGGAGACGAACCAGTCGGGACCGCACGAGACGTCGAGTTCGATCCGATAGCGGACGTCGTGGACGAGGTCAGCCCGCTCCCGCGCCTCGCCGCGAGTCAGTGGAGGCGGCGCGTCAGTCATCGCCGCCTCCCGACGTAGTGAGAAGTGCTGCGTCTCGGTGCCGCCGCTCGGCGCGCGCGGCGAGGATGATCGGCCCGGCAAACGACTGCGAGTCGAGTGTGGGGTCGAGTGACTTCACCTGCCCTTCAATGGCGAGCAGGGCCGTGAGCGGGAGGATGAACCCCGTATCGGCGTACGCGCCATAGCGCCGCTGGAGCGCGAAGAGGCGTCCCGCGAACGCGACGAGCGAGAAGTCCCGGGCCCGCAGCCCGGTCATCTCTGAGACGAGGACCGCCATCTCGCGCCGGAACGCGGCTTCGGCGTCCGGGGTCAGAGTGCGGGAGGAGGCGCTGAGCGCGCGGTCGGCGCACAGCTCGGGATCGTCCGAGACGACTCCGTAGAAGAAATCGGCGAAGCCGAGCCGGGTCTCGTCGTCGATCCTGTACGAGAATCCGGCGTCGACGATAGCCAGGCGGCCGTCGGGCAGGAGCCACCAGTTTCCCGGGTGCAGATCGCAGTGCACGAGGCCCGAGCGGAAGACCATCTCGAACACCGCCCGGGTCAGCGTCTGCGCCTGGTGCCGCCGCTGGGCGAAGGTCTCCTCGACCGGATCGTCCTGGCCCTCCAGCCACTCCATCACCAGGTGCTCGTCGTCCGACTCCGCCTCGATCACTCGGGGCAGCCGGACGGGCAGTCCCTCCTCGAGCCGCTGCAGCTCGGTCAGGGTGCGACCCTCCCGACGCAGATCGAGCTGGCCGAGGACGATGACGCAGAGGTCCTGGAGGAGTTCGAGGACCGGCGCGCGCAGCCAGGGCATCGCTGTCCGGGCCGCGCGGGCGAGCGAGGAGACGAGGTGGACATCGGTACGCAGCGCCTGGGCGGCGTCGGCTCGCAGCGTCTTGATGGCACGGGGGCCGTCGGGATGCTCCCGCTTCACGACCGTTGCCACCGAGCCGTGCTCGATGCCCGGCGAGTCGGCACCGGAGGCGGCTCCTCCGCGGGCGAGTGCTCGCTCTAGAGCCGCGCAGACGACGTCCGGGAGAACATCCCGGCGGGTGGACGCGAGCTGGCCCAGCTTGACGAACGCGGGGCCCGCCTCCCAGAGCACGAGGGCGAGAGCGTCGGTCGCTCCGCTGCGCCGGCGGACGGCGAGCACTCCCGACGCCACGAGCACACGGGCACAGGAGACGAGTAGCCCGACGGAGCGTCGCGCGAGCCGACCGCGGGAGGGGGTGGCGCCGCTCATGCTCGGGCTCTCCGGTACTCCTCGGTCGCGACGCGGATCGCGGAGCGCAGCGAGTCGGGCACCGGAAGCGGCTTCGGGACGTCGTTGTGGTGGCTCCGGGACAGCCAGGCGACGGTCTGCTCGGAGGTCGCGACGAGTTCCTCGATCTCGCCGCCGACCCGCCAATAGTCAAAGCGCATCCGCATCCGGTTCTGCACCGGATCGTCCGCCTTGAGCCGGATCGCGACCCGGTCGAACGGCCAGAGTTCCGCGAGGAACTGCGCGCTCGCCGACACGGTGACCAAACTGACCTCGGCGCCGAGCGCGGCCAGGACCTCCGGCGCGTGCCCGACGAGGAAGAGTTCGCGCACGGTGCCCTGCCACTCAAATAGCCGCGCGAAGTAGACGTTGCCCGTCGCGTTCGTGTCACCGAAGGTCACCGTGTGCACGTGCTCGAAGGCCGGCGCGTCGAAACGATTCACGAGACTTCCAGCCGAGACGCCCGCAGGGGAGCGAGGTCGGCCGCCGACGGAGTCGGGACGGTCACGGCGAAGAGATGCTCCTCACGCTCGCGGAGGCGGACGGGTCGGGTGACGACGAGGTGGCTGCCGAGATCGACGACGACCACGTTCCCGTCCTCGCCGACCGAGGCGAGCGTCGCCGGCGCGTCGCGCTCGAGACCGAGCTTGATCCGGCACTCCTCGACCGCCCAGGCGCGGCTGCGGCTGGTCCGCCCCGGTTCTCCCGTCGCCGCGGCGATCTCTCGGGCGAGCTGCTGGAGCGCGGGCGCGAGCACATCCGTCGGCGCCTCGGAGCGCAGCGGGGTGACATCGACGCCGACCGCCCACGGAGCGTGGGCCACGAGGGACAGGCCCTCCGCGTGGGCGATGCTCACGCGCCCGCCGGCGGCGGTCAGGAGGGGCGCACCGTCGACTCTGCGGGTGAGCCCGGGCGCTGACCCGTCCAGGATCTCGTTCTCCACCCCGTCCGGGAGCAGTCGCTCCAGCGCCGTCTCGACGCGCGCCTCACGATCGGCGCCCGTCGTCACGACGACCCGCGTCAGGATCGACCCGGTCACTTCCTCCACACCGCGCTCCAGGAGCGGCCCCACCAGCGAGGGCGACCAGGCGGCGGGAACAGGAGTCGCGCCGACGGCGATGAGCCGCAGACCCTGCCAACTCTCGATCAGCCGACCATCCGCCGTGCTGCGGGTGAGGTCGACCACGAGCACACCGTCGCGATGTGAGCGTTGACGCGTGGTCAGCACGGTGGGCTCTGTCCCCTCGTCGCGGGCGGGGCCGATGCGGATGCTCTCGATGGCAGTCGGCAGCATCCTCGCCTCGGGAACGGATGCCTGGGAGGCGTGGATCATCGCATCGCGGATCCCGGGGTCGCCCAGGATCAGGCGGCTTGGGAGGTATGCGGAGAACCACGAGGGCGCCCCGCCGGCCGCGATTCGTGCGGTCGTGACGTCGGCGTGGATCCCGGCGAATCCGGTGACGTGCCGGAACCGTGGGCCGTGGAAGAGGAGGTCCTCGTAGAACTCGTCCGGGACGTCCTGCGCTGCTCGCGGCACTGTCCCGAGTGGGCGCGCCGCTCCCGTCCCCTCGTCGCGTGTCGAGCCGCGCACCAGGACTCGGGCGCCGGCGTGGTCAACGGCGAAGCCCGTCTCGTCGGTACGGATGCGGATGTCCACCAAACCGTCCGCGCCGGCGAGAGCGGCGACGCGCAGGCGGCGGCGCTCGCCGTCGGCCACCGTTACTGCGCGGCTGAAGCGGACGTCGGCGAATCCAGTGGGGCGCTCGCCGGTGAGCCCGAGCACAGCCTGAGCCATCGCCTCGAGGAGCAGTACCCCCGGCACGACGGCCGTGCCGTCCGGCGTGTGCTCGGCGAGGTAGGGGTCGGTGCCCCAGGAGAGTTCCGCCTCCGTGACGAGTTCGAGACCGGCGGTGTGCACGAGGGGCTGTTCGAGGAAGCGCAGGACGGGGAGCGAGGCGCTGGGATCCGGAAGAGTGGGCGGCGTGCCGAAGCGCGAGGCGAGGACGACCGGGGGTCGGTGGCCGGTCTCGAACCGCCGCAGCTCATCGAGGAAGGCCTCGACGCCGTGCTCGACGCTCAGCGGAGTCACGCCCGCGCGGGCGAGCTGATCGAGCACCAGCAGCGACGAGCCCATTCCGTCTCCGGACCACGCGCTCCACTCGATCGTGCCGATGCCGGCTTCGGGCCAGGCCGCCGAGAGCGTGGCGAGAGAACTCTCCAGCCAGCCGTTCGCGAGCGCGTAGTGCGCCTCGCCGTGCAAACCGATGCGCTGGATGATCGAGCCGAATCCGACGATCACCGAAGGCGCCCGCGTGAGCATGCCCGGCAGCAGGTCGAGGGCGCCGCACTTCGCGGCCACGGTGCGCTCGACCTCGTCGCGGCGCAGGCCGTCCAGGGCGGTGGGCGTGTTGACTCCGCTCGCCCAGACGATCCCGGCGACGCGGCCCAGCTCGGACTCGATCCGCTGCATTGCGTGCTGAAGGTGCGCCGCCTCGGCGACATCGGCGCGGTAGTAGTGCGCCTGCAGGCCCTCTGCGCGGGCACTCGCAAGCACGGCGGCAATGTCGGGATCGTCGGGGTTGGTGCGCCCGATCATCGCAAGCACCACGCCCAGGCTGCGCGCGGCGGCGAGCCCGCACGCGAGTCCGATGCCGCGAGCGCCTCCTGTGACGACGAGGACGTCGCCCGGAGCGAGTCGTCCCCTCCCCGGGGCGGGCCGGTCGCTGCCGATCCAGCGCAGGTCCGACTCCTCCAGGCTGCCCGCAGCATCCGCTCGCAGCTCGACGAACCCTGTCGCCGATTCCACGCGGTGGCGGGCGGCCGTGAGCGCGTCGCGCACGACGCTGGCGCTCGCGCCTTCGAGCGCGGAGACGTCGAGCGTCGCGGCCACGATGTCCGGATACTCGTGCTGGAGCGACTTCACCGCTCCTGCGCCGTCGCCCGGATGCAGGACGAGTAGCCGCGACGGGCGGGCCGCAGCGGCGCGCGTGAGAGCGGAGAGGTACGCCCAGGCCGCGGCCGGGGTGTGCTCGGAGGGGGCGGAGAGGACGATGGCAGTGCGCCCGGCGGAGCGGGAGCCGCTGAACACGGAGGTGAGGGCGCCGGCAAGGGGACCTGTGGCGTCACGTCCGCTCTGCTGGATCGTCCAACCCTGGTCCCCGCTGGCCATCGGGGTCGACGGCGTCCAGCGCGCGGCGAACGGCTCCACCCAGGAGCGGACGCCGCTGACCGTCTGCACGACCTCCGCTCCCGCCGCTCCGGCGAGCAGATCGGCGAGTTCGGCGACGCTCGCTCCGACGACCTCTCCCGGAGCGAGCGCCGACGCGACGCCGAGCCGACGCGCGGCTGTTGCGGCGATGGAGGCCGCTGTCAGCGAGTTCAGGCCAAGGTCGGCGAGGAGGCGGGAGCCCGGCGTGATTGCGGATCCGGGCAGTTCGGCGATCTCGGCGATGACCTCGGTCACCACGCGCAGCGGATCCGCCGCCTCTGCCGCCGCGGGCAGGGGAGCGTCAGCGACAGGCGCGAGCCGCGGGAGAAGAGGAGCCTGGGCCACCGGGGCGTCCACGACAGGAACCTCGAACACGGGCGCGTCGAGCACCGGCGCGAGCGGCACCGGAGCATCCCGCGCGGCACCCGGAGCGTCGAGCACCGGCGGGTGCTCCGCAGCGACAACCGGAGCCGCCGCAGCGGCGCCCACGCGCGACTCGCACGGGTTGACGAGGTACTCGTGGGCGCGCAGCGGATCGACGGCGCTCGCCCGACGGAGGGGAAGCAGCTGCGACCAGTCCACGTCGGATCCGACGACGTAGGCCGCGGCGGCGACGACGAGCAGTTCCCGCGCCGATTCGCTCCCGATGTCGGTGCTCACGACCGGCACGCCGACCACACCCTCGGCTAGGCGGCCAAAGACGCTCCCCGGCCCCGCCTCGATCACGAGATCGGCGGAGCGAGCAGCCTGCTCCAGCGCAGCCTCGAACAGCACCGGAGCGCTCACCTGGCGTGCGAGCAAGTCCACGAGATCGGTGTCCTGCGCCAGGTCGTCGCCGGTGACGCTCGAGACGACTCGCCGGTCGAGTGCCGCAAAGGGGATCTCGGCGAGCGCGGCGGTAAAGGGGGCGACCGCCGGAGCCATCAGCGGCGAGTGGAAAGCATTCGACACACCGAGCCGCGTGGTCCCGATGCTGCGGCCCCTGGCCCGCATCTCGAGCGCGTCGAGCGCCTCGGGCGGGCCGGCGAGCACCGTGCGTCGGCGTCCGTTGCGCGCGGCGACGGTCAGCGGGAGGTCGCCCGCGAGGGTCAGAGCCGTGGCCGCATCGGTCTGCACGTCGGTCATTCCGCCGGGCTCCGTGCAGAATTCGGCCATTGCCGCCCCGCGGCGTGCGGCAAGTGTGACGGCCTCCTCGTCGCCGAGCGCTCCCGCCCACGCGAGTGCCGCGACTTCGCCGATGGAGTGCCCGACCGCGCTCGACGCCGCGATGCGGAGTCGTTCGAGGATCCGTGCCGCGCGCAGACTCTGCCGGACGATCGCCGGCTGAGCGACGGCAGTGCTGGCGCCGGGGAAGGAGGGGGAGGCCAGCCCCTCGACGCGAGGCCCGCCGAAGCGACGCCCGGCGAAACCATCACTGCTGCGCACCGGTGCCGCCTGCCCGGGGAACAGAAGGACGATCTCCGGGTCGGGCCGGGCCACGCCGAGGAAGACTCCGCCGACCGGATCGATGAGTGTGGGGCTCTCGAGAGTTGCGACATCGGCCAGTGCGGCGAGTCGGTCCAGCGCGGCGCCCGTGTCCATCGGTCCGCTCACGAGGACGGCACCGCGGACGAAGCCGCCGCCGGGGCCTCCTGAACGCACCAAGAAATCGTGTACCTCCGCCATGCTGCGATCGGCGAGGCGTCGAGCGGTCTCGCGGGCATGCACCGCGAGGTTAGCGAACGAGACGGCGCCGAAGGCGATCACCTCGACGTCCTGCGGGTCGATCCGGCGGCGGCGGGGCGCGGGAGTGCGTGACCCGGCCGAGCGCAGGGCCACGTGCGCATTGATCCCGCCGAAGCCC
Source organism: Rathayibacter iranicus NCPPB 2253 = VKM Ac-1602 (assembly GCF_003149025.1). Taxonomy (GTDB): domain Bacteria; phylum Actinomycetota; class Actinomycetes; order Actinomycetales; family Microbacteriaceae; genus Rathayibacter; species Rathayibacter iranicus. Next base: position 129,191 of record NZ_QGDV01000006.1, on the reverse strand, counting down.
ATCGAGCTCACTCCCGCCCGAATCTCCCGGTCCTCTGGCGCGGGCCGAGGCTCGCGCGTGATGCTCAGGGCCGACCGCGGGTCGGTGAGGATCGGCAGCGGATCGACGCAGGCGGTGGCCGGCGGGATAGTGGCCGAGTCCAGCGCCGCGATGGTCTTCATCATGCTGGCGATTCCAGCCGCCGCTTTGGTGTGTCCGATGTTGGCCTTTACCGAGCTGATCCAGGCCGGCCGTGCCCCGTCACCGCGCGCGTTGGCGATGGCCCGCAGCTCGGTGGCGTCACCGACGGCGGTCCCCGTGCCGTGCCCCTCGTAGAAGTCGACGGATGCCGGCTCCCAGCCCGCGCGGGCGCAGGCCTGCTCGATGGCGCGGGTATGGCCCTCGTCTTCTGGACGGGTGGTGCCGCCCGCGCCGTCGGAAGTCACTCCCCAGCCCGAGATGATCGCGAGCGGACGCACGCCCGCGCGTTCGGCGTCCTCCGCTCGCATCAGCGCGAGAAAGCCCGAGCCCTCCCCGGGCCAGAAACCCTGCGAGCGCCGGTCGTAGACGCGCATCAGCTCCGGAGCCAGCGCTGTCGCGCGCGAGAAGCCCACCAGCTCGTATGGGTCGATGCTCAGGTCGACGCCGCCGACCAGGGCGATGTCCATCTCGCCACGGACCAGGGCTGTGGCGCCCGTGGTGACCGCCAGCAAAGAGGAGGAGCAGGCGCCGTCGACGGTGTAGCCGCCGCCGCCGAAGTCGAACACGTTGCAGATGCGACCAGCGATCACATTGGCCATACCGCCCGCGAGAGTGTCGCTCGTCGGCTCGGCGAACGACTGCTTGTAGGTTGCCTCCGTCGCCGCCACGAGCCGCTCGCGCTCGGCGGCTCCCACTCCCTCGGCCGCGAGCGCGGTCGCCAGCGACCGGGCGACGTACGGCCAGCGCAGCCGCAGCGTGTTCGCCCGCGCGAACTCGCCGCCCATGCTGTTGCCGACGATGACGCCCACGCGCTCCTTCGGCACCGTGCCGAGGACGCCGTCCAGCTTCGCGACGACCCGGCCGACGACGTCGAGCGCCAGCCACTGCGTCATATCCGTGCTTCGGAACGTCTGCCCGCTCACCTGCTGGGCGAGGCGGTCGAAGGAGTAGCCGGTCAGTAGGGCCGCCACGGGGGACGAGATCAGATCCGCGTCCTCGGCCGTGCCGAAGTACTCCGGAGCGAGGCGCTGCGGCGGGATGCGTCGGAACGAGCGCCGCTGCTCCAGCGCGTTCGTCCACAGCTCGGCCGGCGAGGAGGCGTCCGGGTACTCGCAGTCCATGGCGACAACGGCGATCTCGTCTCGGTGCATGCTCTCTCCTTCGGGGGTGGGCACGGGCTGGTCGGTCAGCGCCGCGTGCGGGTCGGCTCGGCGGTGCGGGTCGGGGCGCTGCCGCTCTGGCCGCTCCGCTCGGCGTGCAGGAGCGCCTGGCGCACCCGAAGCTGCCAGCGGCGATAGGCACCCGGATCGTTTTCGGGATCCAGCCCCTCGAGCGCGCGATCGTGCAGCGCGAGTGCGTCCTCAAGAGGCAGGCCGATGAGCGCTGCGCCCGTCCCCTCCATCGCGGCCGAGCCGACGCCGCCAAAGGAGCGCGCGCGGGCGGCGCGGAGAGATCCGACCGCCACGTCCACGCCGTGCTCTCCTGCGGCGAGGCGCAGCGAGGACGCGGTCGCGACCGGGCAGCCCGCGTATGTCAGGGCGAGGCCGAGTCCGGTCCAGAGTTCGCCGCGCCGCTCGGGAGCGACGGAGGCGATGGCGGCGGGAATCTCGTCGCCGTCGAGGACGAACCACAGTGCCCGGCCCACCCCCTGGTCGACGTGGATCCGTCGCAGATCGGAGGCAGAGCGCGGGGCGCGGACGCTCGACCAGTGCTCGGCGCCCCGGGCGAAGACGCGGGAGAAGCCCCAGCCGTCGTCGATCAGCGCGCGCAGCAGCGGGTCCCAGCCCCGCCCGGGCTCGGGCGGACGGCGGCGCAGGCGGTCGTAGGCCCAGCCGACACCGGCGTGGAGCGTGTAGGGATGGGAGGAGCCGAACTCCTCCAAAAGCGCCCGTGCCCGCGGCCCGGCACCGGCCGTCAGGGTCGAGCGGGGGTCGAGCAGGTCGAGCATCGTCCGAGCCATGGCCGCGCCCTCGACGGCAAAACCGAGGTTCTCGCTGGCGACGACGGCCTCGAGCCGCGAGTGCAGGCCGCCCGGGCGTGCGCCGAGAGCGGCCGTGTAGCCGGCGGCGAACGAGACGGCGGCGGTGTCCGCGGCGGCGATCTGCGTCGGGTTCCGCAGCGTCGTCGAGCGTCCAGAGACCCGGACGGATTCTGGTCGGAGAGTGAGAGCGTCAGAGAGCTTTCGAGCGCCAAAGACCTTTCGAACCCCAGAAACTTGTCGCACAAAGACGGAGTCCGAAGAGAAAATTCTCGCGACAGCCGATGTTCCTCTGCGCCGAGTAGTCGACGAATAACTCACGGACATCCCCCGATCTACTGTCCGAAGGCATCCCCATTCGGCTTGTTTCGGCCTATGTCTATCGGCGCTCTCTCGGCCTGTCAAGACGACGGCCATGTCCTGTCTCTTTTCTTCGAGAGGCGGGGGAGTGGCTGTCTTCACAGTGGAGGGAGATCAATGTTTCGGCCCTGTGAACAATCTATGCGAACGAATAGAACGGCAAAAAAGTTCTTGACTCTGGACTCGATGTCCCAGCACTCTGGAGCCCACGCTGAGCGCAGAGGGGTGCTCTAGGGGGGAATGGTCGAAATGGTCGGACTGCTACGCCGCAATACTGCTCGGCTCGTCGCTGTCGGGACCTGCGCTCTTCTGGTTTCCGCGGTGGTTGCACAGCAGGCTCCGGCCGCGGTCTCCTCCGACTTCGCCTTCTCCGCCCAAGACCTCCAACCGATCCGTCACGGCATCTGGCAGAGCGTTCGCGAAGTGCCGCCCGCCTTCGACCACGTCGCGGGCTGGGTCTCGGCAATCGGAGCGGCCGTCAGCCTCTCGGACGCCGACGGCGACGGGCAGGACAACGACTCCTGCCTGGTCGACCCGCGCACGGACACCGTCACTCTCGCGCCCGTCCCGGGCACGGCGCAGCGATTCGCGCCCCTGGAGCTGCGCCCCGGCGGCGCCGTCCCCTACGAGCCGGTCGAAATGGCCCCCACCGGCTGCCTCCCCGGCGACTTCGACGAGGACGGCAGGATCGACTATCTCGTCTCGTACTGGGGCCGCTCGCCCGTCCTCTTCCTCCGGGCCGCCGCAGAACTCGGCCCTGAGGCCTTCGTCGCTCAGGACCTCGTGTCTCCGGCCGAGGGCTGGGCGACCGAGACGGCGACCTCGGCCGATCTGGACGGTGACGGTCACCTCGATCTCGTCATCGGCAACTACTTCCCGGACGACGTCGACCTCCTGGGTCGTACCGGGAGCGGGCCCGAGGAGGCGGCGCACGCGATGCCGACCTCAATGTCCGCGGCATCGAACGGAGGCGTCAACCGGGTCTTCCGCTTCACCGGAGCCACCCCGGCGACCGAGTCGACCCCGCCGTCGGTGGCTTTCGAGGAGCAATCGGACGCGTTCACCGAGCAGGAGGCCAGCGGATGGACGCTCGCTCTCGGCGCCCAGGACCTCACCGGCGATGCGCTCCCGGAGCTCTATGTCGCCAACGACTTCGGGCGCGACTACCTGCTGCACAACGTCTCCACCGTGGGCCGGATCGACTTCGACTCGGTGGAGGGAGCCCGTACCGTGGACGACCCCAAGTCGACGATCCTCGGCCACGACTCCTTCAAGGGGATGGGCGTCGACTTCGGCGACCTCAACGGCGACTCCTGGACCGACCTGTTCGTCAGTAGCCTCGGCTCGCCCTACGGGCTGGTCGAAACGCACCTAGCCTGGGTCAACGACGGCGAACCGGAGCGGATGGCCCAGGGCGCCGCCCCGTTCACCGACCGGGCGACACAGCTCGGGCTGGCCAACTCGGGTTGGGCGTGGGACGCGAAGTTCGGCGACTTCAACAACGACGGCCCGCAGGAGCTCCTGCAGAGCACGGGCTTTGTCCGCGGGGACAAGCGCAGCGGCTGGCCGCAGCTCCAGGAACTCGGGACTGCGCAGGACGGCCGGTTCGAGGACGTAGCCAACTGGCCGGACTTTAGCGCCGGTGTCGACATTTCGGGGAACGAGCCGGATGCCTTCTTTACGAGGAGCAGCGATGGCATGTGGGCGAATGTCGCCGCGGCCGCAGGCCTGGACAGCCGCGTCCCCAGCCGGGGCGTCGCCACCGCAGACGTGGACGGCGACGGCGATCTGGACGTGGCGGTTGCCAAGCAGTTCGCCCCCTCGACTTTCCACCTCAACGAGTGCCCGAACTGCGGGTCGGGCCTGAACCTGCGCGTCGTGCTCGAGCCAGGCTCGGTCGGAGACAGTGTCCGCGCGGTGCCGCGGGCCGACGCGGGCGGCATCCTCGCCTCCCCGGCGGTCGGCGCCGTCGTCTCGGTCCCGGATCGCGCCCCCCAGCAGATCGACGGCGGGAACGGACACGCGAGCGTCCGCGCCCCGCAAGCGCACTTCGGGCAGGGCGATGCCGATGGCGACACCGAGGTCACCCTGTCCTGGCGGGATCGCGACGGCAGCCGGCAGACGGGGACGATCACGCTCCCGCCCGGCTCCTGGACGCTCGTACTCGGATCGGAGACAGGACGATGACCACTCTCGATGACTCCCGCGTCGACGCGGCACCTCGCGCCGCAGCCGCGCCGCCCGCACCGGTCGCCCAACGCCCGCCCGCTGCCGCCCCCGCGAAGGACCTCCGCGTCGCCGCGCTGGTGCGATTCGCGGTCTCGATCACCGTGCTCACGGTCGTCGGGCGGGCCTTCCTCGGCTTCGAGCAGTCCTGGACGCAGTGGCTGGTGTCCCTCGCCTCCGCCTACGCATTCGAGCTGGCTTTCGAGGCGATCGACGCGAAGGCGACAGGGAGGCGACCGGCGTTCGCGGGCGGTGGCCGTGCCCTCGTCGTCTTTCTCCTCCCCGCGCACATCATGGGCTCGGCGATCGCCCTACTGATCTATCCCGGTGACCGCTACCTCGAATTCGTCCTCGCGAACGCTGTTGCGGCGGCCTCGAAGCTTCTCTTCCGCGTGCCCGTGGGAGGTCGCTGGCGCCACGTCCTCAACCCCTCCAACGCCGCGATCTCCGTCATGCTGCTCTTCTTCAGCTGGGTCGGACCGGCGCCCCCGTACCACTTCACCGAGAACGTCTCGGGGATCTGGGACTGGATCGTGCCGGCGATCCTGCTCAGCACCGGCCTGCTGCTCAACATCAAGCTGACCCGGAAGTGGCCGCTGATGCTCGCCTGGTTCGTGGGTTTCGTGCTCCAGGCCCTCGTGCGCGACGTATTCCTCGGCGACCGCTTCGCGTCGATCATGTCGGTGCCGATGGGCACGGCATTCGTGCTCTTCACCTGCTACATGATTACCGACCCGGGGACGACACCCACGAAGCCGGGACGGCAGTGGCTGTTCGGGCTCTCGATCGCGGCGGTCTACGGCGTGCTCGCGGCACTCGGAGTGCCGTACGGGCTGTTCTACTCGCTCACGCTGGTCTGCCTGGGTCGGGGGATCGGGCTCGGAGTCCTCGCGCTCGTGCGTCGCCGACAGGCGGTTCCCACCCCCGCCGCGACGTCCGTGCTCGCCGTTCCCTCGGCCCGCCCCACACCCCTTCTGGTCCGCGAGTGAGCGTGCACCCGAGGGTCCGCCGGCTCCCGATGCGCGAGCTGCCGACGACGATCCGCAGGATGCGCGGGGATCTCCCCGCGGCGTTTCGTGACCTCTCTTCGCGCTTCCCCGAGGGAGTTGCTCTGCCGCTTCCCGGCAAGGACATCGTGGTACTCGGCTCGGCAGGCGCGCAGCGGCGAGTGCTGATCGAGAACGCCGCCAACTACGTCAAAGGGCTGGGCCAGGCCGAGATCGGCGCGCATCTCGGCCCGGGTGTGCTGACCGCCGACGGCGAGGTGTGGCAGCGGCACCGCTCGCCGGTCGTCGCGCGGCTGCGCTCCCGGCGCGTCGCCGAGATGAGTGGGACCGTGCTCGCCCTCGCCGAGCGCTCCATCAGCAGCCTGGTTCCCGAGGGGGAGGCGGAGGCGGTCGTCGACCTCACCCTGCCCCTCGCGCAGTACACGCTGGACTGCCTCAGCGCAGCCTTTGATCTCCCGCCCATCCCCGCTGCCGAGGTCGTCGAGGCTCTCGATGTGTTCCAGGACGCGGCCATGTTCGAGAGTTTCACTCTCGCGGCGGTCCCGGCTCGCTGGCGCCGGCGCGCAGACGCTCGACTGCGCGAGGCGGACGCCGCGCTGCACGCTCTCTGCTCCGACCTGCTCGCGGGGCTGGGACCACAGGCGCGGAACGAGGGCTGGGCCGACGAGCCGGGCCTGCGCTCACTACTGCTGGCCGGCTACGAGACCACGGCCACCTCGCTCGCGTGGGCGGTCCTCGAGCTTGCACAAGCGCCAGAGACCCGTCACGCGATTGCTCAGGAGGCGCAGTCCGCAGTTCCCGTGCTGGAGCGTCGTGTCGCGGCGAGGTTCTTCGCCGAGTCGGTGCGGGCGCGACCGCCGGTCTGGCTGATCTCGCGGCGGGCGATGGCGGATGACGTGGTCGACGGGCACACAATCCGCGCGGGCGACGAGGTGGTCCTCCCGGTCGGCACGCCGCAGCACGAGGCCCAGGCCATCGGTCAACCAAGCGATCTGACGTTCGGCCTCGGTCCGCGCGGCTGCCCAGGAAAGCGCCTCGCCGACGTCGAGGGAACAGCATGGCTGTCCGTCCTCCTCGGGCGCTACGAGATCGAGGACCTCTCCTCGAATCCTCTCCGCGTGCAGGCTCGAATGACCCAGATACCTCGTGGAGGAGTCCGAGTACGACTCCGCGGAAAAGAAGTGCCGGGACTTATCAGCGATTCCGTGAATGGCATTGACGGAAGAAAGGATTGTCCTCGACACTGACAGCCGAAGAAGCATCCGCACTGGAGGGGGAGGGCCCCTGCGGACGACGACTTCTTCGACGGCGGATGATGCACTCTCGCATCACTCCGCTTGCGCCTCCCCGTCGGCAATGACCAGGCAACGACGAGAAGACAGGAATGAATTCATGGCAAAGACGATGATCGACAGGCTGCTCGAAATGGCGGCCCATCAACTCCCGCGGCGACGCATCTCGGACGGCACCTTTGGGTACTTCCTTGAGGCGAAGACCGTGCTCGATGTTCGAATGGGGGCGGACCCGTTCGATGAGACCGCGCCCACCGAGACCTTGGAGCTGTACACGACCGAGTGCGAGGTGCGTGTTCCCGATCCGACCATGACGGCCGACGGAACGCTCCGCTACGACCTCGAGATCTACCGGCTGATCACGGTCGGCCGCAGCCGGACCCTCTTCGGCAAGGACGTGCCAGTGAAGCTACTGGTCGGCCGCGGTGTCGACCCGATGATCCGCCCGACGTTCGGCCGACTCGAGGTGGCCGAGGACGTCGCCTTCGGCACCGAGCCCGTGACGAGCACCCAGCTGGTCAACCTGGTCCTCGAGACGCCGATGGGCTACATCCACAACCGGGAGGCGGCGGTGATGCAGTCGCAGGTCACCCACATCCCGCCGGTGAAGCTGCCCTATGTACAGCAGGGCATGGTCCCCCTCTACCTCGAGGGGAACGAGACCACGCCGGTCGCCGTCAAGCGCAAGGCCTCGAGCACGCTGGCGAGCACGATAGAGCCGGCAGAGGGGATCATCTCGGAGATCGAGGAGTTCGCCCACGCCTCTGCGGTACAGGGGGTCTGACATGGTGGACCACGCGCAGTCCCCGGTCGTCGGGTCCTTCATCGCCGGAGCGGTCACCGTCGGGATCCCCGTGCGGGATCTCGAGGCTGCCGTCACCTGGCATCAGCGCTGGATCGGACGCGAGCCCGACCTCGTGCCGATGCCCGGCATGGTGGAGTGGCGGATCAACGACGGGTGCTACCTCCAGTTCTTCGAGTCAGCGGAGGCTGCGGGGGCTGCGGTGGTCCGCCTCTCCGTCACGGATGCGCAGGTCGCCCACGAGGCGGCCCTCGCCGGCGGACTGGATATCGATCCGATCGAGGACTACGGCTTCGTGAAGTTCACGGAGTTCCGCGACCACGAGGGCAACCGCTTCGGCCTGGTCCAGGAGGACCCGAGCGAATGAGCGCCCCGGCGGCCACGGCCTCCCTCTGGTCCGACCGGCGCATCGCGGGGCTGCGGCCCGGCGGTGCGCCGGCGGCTGCCCCGGCACTGCCGGCGGAGGCGGCGGTCGTGGTCGTCGGGTCGGGCCTCGCGGGGAGTAGCACGGCGCTCGCGCTGGCTCGGCTCGGCGTCGATGTCCTGCTGCTGGAGGCGGCGGCCGACTCCTCGCCGGCGGAGGCGGGAGCAGGGATGCTCGTCCCAGCTCCCGAGGGCTGGGTGCACGCCCTGCTCCAGGGCGACGAGGAGCGCGCCGCCCGCGTGCTCGCCGTCGTCGGCGAGTCGATCCGCGCGCTCGCCGCCGAGCCGAGCGCGAGCGCCGCCCCGGCCCTGCACGTGGCCACCTCCGATCGCGAGCACGAGTTCGGGCCGATGCTCGCCGCGGCGCTGCGGCAGGAGGGGTGGCCGGCCGAGATCCTGGACCGGTCGGGTCTGCGCCGCTACGTCGACTCCCCGCCGTCCGCTCTCGTGCGCGGAGGGCTCCTGCTTCCCTCGGCCGTCGCCGTCGATCCGGCCGCGCTGCTGGCCCGTCTGCAGCTCCTCGCACGGGCGCAGGGAGCCCGGATCGCATACTCGGCCCGGGTCGAATCCCTCCGCGTGGGGGAGGAGAACGTCATGCTGACGACCACCGCGGGGACGGTGCTGGCCCGGCAGTGCGTCATCGCCGCAGGAGCGCGCAGCGCGGCCCTCCTGCCCGATGCAATGCTGCCGGTGACCGTGGCCTCCGCGCAGATGCTCGCGACCGTGCCCGCCAGGCCCGTCCTGGGGGCTCTGGTCACCAGCTCGCTCGGCGAGAACGGCGAGTACCTCCGCCAGCTCGCGTCCGGCGAGATCCTCATCGGCGGCTGCCGACGGCCCGAGGACACCCTCTCAGCCGACGAAACAGCCTCGGTCACGGCGCCCACCCAGGAGGCCATCGAGCAGGTCCTCCCGCGTCTCTTCCCCGACATCCAACTTCCGCCCGTGCGCTCGCGCTGGGCCGGCGCAATGTCCTGGCTCCCCGACGGCCTCCCGGTCGTTGACCGCGTCAGACCCGGGCTCTGGCTCAGCGCGGGCCACTCCGACGGGCTCGCCTTCGCGCCGGCACTGGCGCGCTCTCTCGCCGACGCCGTCGCCGCCGAGGACCCGGCCCTGCTCACTCCCGACTTCCGCCTCGACCGCTTTGCAGCCGTCGCGCCCGCCGTCCCGTCCGCCGAGGAGATCCTGCGATGACCAGACCCACCAGTCCGTTCGCCTACCCCGCCTACCGCAACCTCTGGTTCTCGCGGTCCGTGTCGATGCTCGGAACCGGCCTGGTGAGCATCGCGATGGTCTTCGCCGTCCTCCAGATCGGCGGCGGGCCGGCCGACATCGGGATCGTCCTCGCCGCACGCATCCTGCCGACCGGTGTCATGCTCCTCTTCGGCGGCGTCTTCGCCGACCGCCTCAACCGCCGGACGCTGATGGTCTCCGCCGACACGGCGCGCGCTCTCGTGCAAGCGACCGCGGGAATCCTGCTACTCACGGGGTCCGCGACGGTCCTCTCCCTCGCCCTGTTGAACGTGCTGTTCGGGGTGGCGACCGCGTTCTTCAACCCCTCCGCCACCGGCATCCTCCCGCATACCGTCCCGCGCGAGGTCCTGCAGAAGGCGAACGGGATGATCGTGCTCACCACCGGCGTCACCGACATCGTGAGCCCCGTCGTCTCCGCCACCGCGCTCGCCCTCGCCTCGCCCGGCGTCGTGTTCCTCGCCGACGCAGCCACCTTCGCCCTCAGCGCGCTCGCCCTCTCCCGGATGCGGATCGCCCAGGCACAGGCGCGGGGCGACCGGCCCACCTTCGGCCGCGACATCCTCGCCGGCTGGCGCCTGGTCTCCGGGACCCGCTGGCTGTGGGCCGGCATCCTCACCGGATCCGGGTACTTCATGCTCGTGGTCGCTCCGCTCTACGTCCTCGGCCCGGTCATCAGCACGACCCGCTTCGACGGTCCGTGGAGCTGGGCCGCGATCGCCGCCGCCCTGTCCGCGGGCATCCTGATCGGAGCGGTCTCGTCGATGGCCGTGCCCACCCGACGGCCCCTCCTCATCGGCACGGCAGGGCTGCTGCTCCAGGCGGTGCCCTCCGCGCTGCTCGCACTCGGCGCCGACCTGCCGCTCGTGCTCGGGGCGCAGGTGCTCGGCGGCATCGGCATCGGCTACTTCGCGACGATCTGGGACACCCTCCTGCAGAGCCAGGTGCCCGAGGGCTCGCGCTCGAAGGTCGGCGCCTACGACTGGGCGGGAAACCTCGTGGCGATGCCGATTGGTTTGGCGCTGGCCGGCCCGGTCGCCGATCTGATTGGCGTCGAGTCGGTCTTCTGGCTTGCCGCCGCCTTCGCCCTCGTGCTGATCGTTCCCCTGCTTTTCCTTGTCGAATTCCGCACCCTGAACACGGAGTCGCCACCGCTGCCCGAGGCCGAGGTGCTCCTGGAGCAGGCAGAGCGGAGCCACGCATGAGCGCCCACCGCCCCCGCCGCATCCCGCGGGTGATCCTGGTCAACGGCCTCCTCGCGCTCGTCGTGTGGTCGATCTGGAGCGTCTTCTTCGGCCCCCGCTACGCCGACCTCCTCGGCGAACACTGGCCCGTCGCCCTGACGATGGCGTTCGGCTCGCTCGTCGGCGGCGGCACGAGCGAGGGCGGGGGAGCCATCGCGTTCCCCGTGCTGACCAAGCTCCTCGCGGTGCCGGCGGACACCGCACGCACCTTCTCCTTCGCCATCCAGAGCATCGGGATGACCGCGGCCTCGCTCTCGATCCTGCTCTGCCGGATCCCCATCGAGCGCAGAGTGCTCGGCTGGGGTGCCGTGCCGGGAGTGGCCGGCGTCCTGGTCAGCACGACGCTGATCGCCCCGCTGATTCCGCTGCCGGTGGTGCGCGTCCTGTTCACGATGCTCCTTGTCTCGCTCGCCGTCGCGCTGATCCTGCAACTGCGCTCCCGGACCTACCGTCGCCACCTCGAGATCCCCGTCTGGGGAGCGCGGGAGCGGATGCTCGTCGCCGCCGTCGGCCTCGCCGGCGGACTGCTGAGCGGAGTCGCGGGCGTGGGCGAGAACACCGTGATGTTCGTCCTCCTGGTCCTGCTGTTCCGCGTCTCCGAGAAAATCACGACGCCAACGACCGTGGTGCTGATGACGATCGTCTCGATTGCCGCGTTCCTCTCCCACGTCTTCCTCGTGCAGGACTTCGAGGGCGTCGTGGTGGAGTACTGGATCGTCGCGGCGCCCGTCGTTGCCCTCGGGGCACCGCTCGGCGCGTACCTGTGCACGCTGATGTCGCCGACGACCGTCCGTGGAGTGCTCATCGTGCTCATCGCCGCCGAACTCGTCAGCACCGTCGTCTTCGTTCCCTTCACGCCGGTGCTCGCCCTGGTGAGTGCGGCAAGTCTCGCGGTGCTCTGCACCTGGTTCGCCGTCCTGCTCCGCTCGGAACGCTATGCGCGCTCGGGTGGGAGCGAATCCGTGTTCGTAACCGAGGTCGAGAGAGCCGATCGGGCGCTGTCGAGCCCTCCAGTGGCTTCTCCACCTCGGTTACGAACGCGCGGGAGCGCTGAACAGCTCCGGCCACAGGCCGACCGCCAGCGGATACCCCACGAACGAGACGATGTCGATGATCGAGTGCGCGATCACCAGGGGTAGCGTGCGCCCAAAGCGCTGATACACCAGGCCGAACACCACGCCCATCACCACGTTGCCAACGAACGGCCCGATGCCCTGGTAGAGGTGATAGCTGCCCCGCAGCAGCGCGCTGGTGACGAGGATCTGCCAGCGTCCCCAGCCGAGGTCTCCTAGCCGGGCATACAGGTAGCCGATGACGATCACCTCCTCCTGCACCCCCGCGCGGATCGCCGAGAGCACGAGGACAGGGACCGTCCACCACCGCCAGTGCTCGGGCGCGGCATTCACCGCCACGGTGATGCCGAGCGCGCGGCCGACGACGTACAGTCCGATCCCGGGCGCGCCGATGGCGACGGCCAAGAGGGTCCCGGCGCGAAGGTCGCGCAGCGGACGCGTCACGTCCAGCCCCAGCCGCCCGAGCGGCCGCGCCGAACTCTGCCACAGCAAGAACGCGCAGAGCGCCACCGGCACGAGGTCGAAGAAGAGCGCCAGGAGCTGGTAGATCAGGTCGAACGTCGGCCGATCACTCAGGGAGCCGTTGAGCGTCGCGGTCTGGTCGGCCAGCGAGGTGGAGCGGGTCAGCCGATTCGTGATCGACACGATCGAGTACACGGCGGAGGCTCCCAGCGAGAGCCCCAGCACGAGCAGGATCTCCAGGCTGAGTCTCCGCCGTGCGTCTGCGGACCCTGCGTCGTGAGCGGACACTCCGTGGGTCTCCTTCATGTCGATCTGTTGCGCATTCTGGTCCTCCGCGCAGGTTTTGTGCGGAAGAGCGCCAGGATTCCGCCGCACTGTTACCGCTGTGTAACGGTTTCTCCACGCTTTTGTGCAGATAGCAAGTCAATACATAGTGTCGTTCTCGGCATCCGCGCGACGGCCACCAGTCTCGTGTGCCGACGCCGTCGCCACGCGCACGGCACTCCACGCGTCAGAGAAATCATTTCTCGCGCGCCCCCCCACCACTGGAGGAATAGTGAACATCAGACGTTACGGACTCGGGGCTCTGGCGCTCGTCGCCGCGAGCGCGCTGGTCCTGGCCGGCTGCAGCAGCTCGAACGACTCGGGCGGGGGTTCTTCGGGAGGCGACGCCGCCGCGATCATCTCCACGAACGGCTCCGAGCCGCAGAACCCGCTGGTCCCGACCAACACCAACGAGACCGGCGGCGGGAAGATCCTCGATGAGATCTTCGCCGGTCTGGTCTACTTCGACGCCAAGGGCGCCCCCAAGAACGATGTGGCGGAGTCGATCCAGTCCGACGACGCGCAGAACTACACCATCACGATCAAGCCGGGCCTGACCTTCACCAACGGTGACCCGGTGACCTCCAGCTCGTTCGTGGACGCCTGGAACTATGGCGCGAAGTTCTCGAACACGCAGATCAGCTCCTCCTTCTTCGCGAACATCGAAGGCTTCAGCGACACCGAGGACAGCGAGCTCACTGGCCTGAAGGTCGTCGACGACAGCACCTTCACGGTGGCCCTCAAGACCCCGCAGTCGGACTTCCCGATCAGCCTCGGCTACTCGGCGTTCTACCCGCTGCCCGCCGCAGCGTTCGCAGATATGGCCGCCTTCGGCGAGAGCCCGATCGGCAACGGCCCGTACAAGCTCGCGGGCGACAACGCCTGGCAGCACGACGTCCAGATCGACCTGGTCAAGAACGAGGGCTACACCGGTCCCCGTGCGGCCCAGAACGGTGGCCTGAAGATCGTCTTCTACGCCACCCAGGACGCCTCCTACGCCGACCTGCTCGCCGGCAACGTCGACGTGATCGACCAGATCCCCGACTCGGCATTCGGCACCTTCGAGAACGACCTCGGCGATCGTGCGGTTAACCAGCCTGCCGCGATCTTCCAGTCCTTCACCATCCCGGGGCGCCTCGCGCACTTCAGCGGTGAAGAGGGCACGCTCCGTCGCCAGGCCATCTCGATGGCCTTTGACCGCAAGGAGATCACGGACGTGATCTTCGAGGGCACCCGCACCCCCGCCTCCGACTTCACCTCCCCGGTGATCGACGGCTACAGCGACGCCCTCACCGGCGCCGACGTGCTCCAGTACAACCCCGACAAGGCCAAGGAACTCTGGGCTCAGGCCGACGCCATCAGCCCCTGGGATGGCACCTTCACCATCGGCTATAACGCCGACGGCGGACACCAGGGCTGGGTCGACGCGGTGACCAACTCGCTCAAGAACACCCTCGGGATCGAGGCTGCGGGCGAGGCCTACCCGACCTTCGCCGAGGCGCGCACCAAGATCGTCGACCGCTCCATCCAGACCGCGTTCCGCACCGCCTGGCAGGCCGACTACCCGAGCCTGAACAACTTCCTCGGCCCGCTGTATGTGACCGGCGGCTCCTCGAACGATGGCGATTACACGAACCCCGAGTTCGACGCCCTCGTGCAGAAGGGCCTCTCGGACGCCAACGCCGACTCGGCGAACCAGACGTTCCAGCAGGCGCAGGAGATCCTTCTCCAGGACCTCCCGTCCCTGCCCCTCTGGTACGCCAACGTGACCGGTGGCTTCAGCGAGAACGTGTCGAACGTCGCGTTCGGCTGGAACTCGGTGCCGCTCTACTACGAGATCACCAAGAAGTAAGCTCGATCCATCGGGGCGCTTCGCCCGTGCCATCGGCCTTGTGGTCGCGGCACGGGCGGGGCGCCCTGTTTCGGTCACAATCGAATGAGGTCTCCATCCATGCGACTCCGGAACCGGCTGGGCTGACATGCTCGCTTACATCGTCCGACGCATTCTGCAAGCCGTCCCCGTGCTCATCGGCACCACGTTCCTCATCTACTTCATGGTCTTCTCCATGCCGGGGAACCCGCTCCTGTCGCTCTTCGGCGACAAGACTCCGAGCCCCGCCCTCCTCGCCCGCCTGGAGGAGCAGTACCACCTGAACGAGCCGTTCTTCGTCCAGTACCTCTACTACCTGGGCGGCGTCGTCCGCGGCGACTTCGGCATCTCGTTCTCGGGCCAGTCGGTCAACGAGATCCTGGCGCGCACCTTCCCGGTGACCCTGACGTTGGCGATGATGGCGATCATCATCGAGATCGTTCTCGCGCTGACCATCGGTCTGATCAGCGGTCTGCGCAAGGGCAGCTTCTTCGACGCGAGTGCGCTGGTCGTCAGCCTCCTTCTCGTCTCGGTGCCGATCTTCGTGCTCTGCTTCATCGCGCAGTCGTTCTTTGCCGTGCAGCTCGGCTGGTTCCCGCCGACGGTCGGATCCGATGCTTCGTTCCAGAGGTTGCTCCTGCCGGCGATCGTGCTCGCGTTGTTCGTGGTCGCCTCCGCGATCCGCCTGACCCGCGGCTCGATCATCGAGACCGCCGGCTCCGATTTCGTCCGCACCGCATACAGCAAGGGGCTCCCTCGCCGCCGCGTGATCCCCGTGCACATCCTGCGCAACTCGCTCATCCCGGTCACCACGCAGTTCGGAGCCGACTTCGGCCTCCTGATCGTGGGCGCGACGGTGACCGAGGGCATCTTCAACGTTCCCGGAGTTGGGAACACGCTCTACCAGGCGATCATTCGAGGAGAGCGACCCACCGTCGTCTCCTTCGTCACGGTCATGGTGCTGTTCTACCTCGTGGTGAACATCCTCATCGACCTGCTCTACGCCGTACTCGACCCGAGGATCCGCTATGCCCACTGACATTCCCGGCGGCGCGCAGAAGGCCCGCCGCATCGACCACTTCGTGGCACCGCTCGAGGAGACGCCGATCGCGTCCATTGATGCCGTCAGCCTCGACGACAAGCCCAGCAACCTCTGGACCGACGCCTGGCGCGACCTCCGCACGCGCCCGATGTTCTGGATCTCGGGTGTCCTGATCCTCGTGGTCATCGCGGTCGCGCTCTTCCCCGGCCTTTTTACCTCGGTCGATCCCCGGCAGTGCGCACTCTCGTTCAGCAACCGGGGCCCGGGGGACGGCAGCGTGCTCGGCTACACGAAGCAGGGCTGCGACGTCTACTCGCGGATCATCCACGGCACGTCGACCTCGCTGACCGTCGGCCTGATCGTGATCATGATCACCACCGTGTCCGGAGTCATCGGCGGCGCGCTGGCCGGCTTCTTCGGCGGCTGGGTCGACACCGTCATCATGCGCCTCGGCGATATCTTCTTCTCGATCCCGTACATCCTCGCCGCGGTCGTCATCATGTCCGTCTTCTCCGAGCACCGAAACGTCTTCGTGATCGCCCTGGCTATTGGCGCCTTCGCCTGGCCGACGACAGCCCGCGTGCTGCGCTCCGAGGTCCTCCGCGTGAAGCAGTCCGACTTCGTCGGCGCGGCCACGGCGACCGGCCTCTCGCGGATGGCAATCCTGTTCC
Organism: Rathayibacter iranicus NCPPB 2253 = VKM Ac-1602; assembly: GCF_003149025.1. Classification (GTDB taxonomy): domain Bacteria; phylum Actinomycetota; class Actinomycetes; order Actinomycetales; family Microbacteriaceae; genus Rathayibacter; species Rathayibacter iranicus. The sequence continues at coordinate 112,989 of NZ_QGDV01000006.1, read as the reverse complement.
GGCACGTGCTACCTAACTCGATCGCTCCCGTCATCGTCGTCACGACCATCTCGCTCGGTGCGGCCATCACGGCGGAGGCGACCCTGTCGTTCCTGGGCGTCGGCCTACCTGGTTCGGTCATGTCGTGGGGCAACGACATCAGCCAGGCGCAGCGCGACCTCCGCACCAATCCGCAGACGCTGATCTACCCGTCGATCGCCCTGACGGTGACGGTTCTGAGCTTCATCCTCCTCGGCGAATCGCTCCGCGACGCGCTCGATCCGAAGGCGAGGGCTCTTCGATGAGCGCCACCACACCGAACGCCCCGCGTGGTCCCCTGCTCGCGGTCACCGACCTCGAGGTCGGCTTCCAGACCGGCAGCGGGCTGGTCCCCGCCCTGCGCGGCGTGAGCCTCACCATCGAGCACGGCCAGACCGTGGCGATCGTGGGGGAGTCGGGCTCCGGCAAGTCGACGACCGCCGCGGCGATCATCGGCCTGCTCCCCGGCACCGGCACTGTCACGGGCGGCTCCGTCCTCTTCGATGGTAAGGATCTCGCGAAGGCGACGAGGACCGAGCTGGAGGACATCCGCGGCCGCCGTATCGGCTACGTCCCCCAGGACCCGATGTCGAACCTCAACCCGGTCTGGTCGGTCGGCTTCCAGGTCGAGGAGACGATCAGGGCCAACGGACTCGCTTCCGGCCGCAAGGAGGTTCGCGCCAAGGCGATCGAGGTGCTGCAGAACGCGGGCCTCGCCGACGCCGAGAAGCGGCTCAAGCAGTTCCCGCACCAGTTCTCCGGAGGTATGCGCCAGCGCGTGCTGATCGGTATCGGCCTGGCCGCCGCCCCTCAGCTGCTGATCGCCGACGAGCCCACGTCGGCGCTCGACGTCACCGTCCAGCGCCGCATCCTCGACCACCTCGAGACGCTGACCAAGACCGACGGCACCGCGCTGCTCTTCATCACCCACGACCTCGGCCTCGCTGCCGAGCGCGCCGAGAAGCTGATCGTGATGTACAAGGGCCGGATTGTGGAATCCGGGGCCTCGGTGGAGGTGCTGCAGAACCCGCAGCACCCCTACACGCAGCGCCTGATCGCGGCTGCGCCGAGCCTAGCCTCGCGTCGCATCCAGTCCAGCGCGGGCATGGCGACGGAGGCGGTGCCCGGCGAGTCCGCTGCCGTCCGCGAGGTCGACCTGGTCGGCGCCGCGGGCGTGCACCAGGCCGCGGGAGTGGTCTCCGGCGCACCAATGATCGAGGTCGACGGCCTGACCAAGGTCTTCAAGATCCGCCGCGGCGGGCTCAAGGCCGAGGACTTCACCGCGGTCGACAGCGTTTCGTTCTCGATTCCGAAGGGCACTACTACGGCGCTCGTCGGCGAGTCCGGCTCGGGCAAATCGACCATCGCGCGCCTCGTGCTCGGCCTCGACACGGCGACCTCCGGAGCGATCTCGATTGCCGGCCGACGCACCGAAAAGCTCAGGGGCCGCGACATGCTGGCGCTGCGCCGCTCCATGCAGCCCGTGTTCCAGGACCCGTACGGTTCACTCGACCCGCTGCACAACATCGGCAACACGATTTCGGAGCCGCTGCGCGTGCACAAAGTGGGCGACCGCACCTCGCAGCGCGAGCGAGTCCTCGAATTACTCGATCAGGTGTCCCTGCCGCGCGTAATCGCGAGCCGGTACCCGAACGAACTCTCCGGCGGCCAGCGCCAGCGGGTGGCGATCGCGCGCGCGCTCGCGCTCAAGCCCGAGATCGTGGTGCTCGATGAGGCGGTCTCGGCGCTGGACGTGCTGGTCCAGGCGCAGATCCTTCGCCTACTCGCCGATCTGCAGGCCGAGCTCGGGCTCACCTACCTCTTCATTACGCACGATCTGGCGGTGGTCCGCGTGATCGCCGACGACGTCTGCGTGATGCAGAAGGGGCGGATCGTCGAGCACGCGCCGACCGACACCGTGTTCGATTCGCCGCAGCAGGAGTACACCCGCGAACTCCTGGCCGCCATCCCCGGCGCGGGCATCGAGTTCGCGGTCTGATCCGCGGGCCCCGGCCCGTGCGCGATGCCCCTGCGCAGGACATCGCGCACGGGGATCCGGGGCCCTTCGCCGTCCGGACGCTCCGCTGCGGTACGATAGACAGTCCCCTTTCTGCACGAGAACACGAGACGAGTCCGTATCCATGGCAAGTGCCACCCGCTCCGACCTGCGCAACGTCGCGATCGTCGCCCACGTCGACCACGGCAAGACCACGCTGGTCGACGCCATGCTCAAGCAGACGAACTCCTTCGATGCGCACGCCCATGTGGACGAGCGCGCGATGGACTCGAATGAACTCGAGCGCGAGAAGGGCATCACCATCCTCGCGAAGAACACCGCAGTCTCCTACAGCGGCAAGCACGCGACCGAGGGTCCCATCACCATCAACGTGATCGACACCCCGGGCCACGCCGACTTCGGCGGCGAGGTCGAGCGCGGCCTATCCATGGTCGACGGCGTCTGCCTCCTGGTGGATGCGTCCGAGGGCCCGCTCCCGCAGACCCGATTCGTCCTGCGCAAGGCGCTCGAAGCGAAGCTCCCCGTCATCCTGCTGGTCAACAAGACCGACCGCCCCGACGCCCGCATCGACGAGGTCGTCGCCGAAAGCCAAGACCTGCTGCTCGGCCTCGCCTCAGACCTCGCGGACGACGTCCCCGACCTCGACCTGGACGCGATCCTCGACGTCCCCGTCGTCTACGCCTCCGGCAAGGCCGGCCGCGCCTCCGCGAACAAGCCAGAAGACGGCTCGCTGCCCGACGCCGAAGACCTCGAGCCGCTCTTCGAAGCGATCCTCAAGCACATCCCGGCGCCGACCTACGACGACGATGCCCCCCTCCAGGCTCACGTCACCAACCTCGACGCCTCGCCGTTCCTTGGCCGCCTCGCGCTCCTGCGCGTCTTCAACGGCACCATCAAGAAGGGCCAGACCGTCGCCTGGGTCCACCACGACGGCACGCACACCAACGCCCGCATCACCGAGCTGCTCATCACCAAGGCGCTCGACCGCTACCCGGCCGAGTCGGCCGGCCCCGGCGACATCGTCGCGATCGCGGGCTTCCCCGAGATCACTATCGGCGAGACCATCGCCGACCCTGAAGACATCCGTCCCCTGCCGGCCATCACGGTCGATGACCCTGCGATCTCGATGACGATCGGCACCAACACCTCTCCGCTGGTCGGCAAGGTCAAGGGCCACAAGCTCACCGCACGGATGGTCAAGGATCGTCTCGACCGCGAACTCATCGGAAACGTGTCGCTCAAGATTCTCGACATCGGGCGCCCGGATGCCTGGGAGGTTCAGGGCCGCGGCGAACTTGCGCTGGCGATCCTGGTCGAGCAGATGCGTCGTGAGGGCTTCGAGCTCACCGTCGGCAAGCCCCAGGTAGTCACCCGCCAGGTCGATGGCAAGACGCACGAGCCCTTCGAGCACCTGACCATCGACGCTCCGGAGGAGTACCTCGGCGCGATCACGCAGCTCCTCGCCGCCCGCAAGGGCCGCATGGACGGCATGTCCAACCACGGCACCGGCTGGGTCCGGATGGAGTTCATCGTTCCCTCCCGCGGGCTGATCGGCTTCCGCACCGAGTTCCTCACCACCACTCGCGGCACCGGCATCGCGAACGCGATCCTGCACGGCTACGAGCCGTGGGCCGGCGCGATCGTCACGCGCAACAACGGCTCGATCGTGGCCGACCGCTCGGGCGTCGTGACGCCGTTCGCGATCATCGCGCTCCAGGAGCGGATGACCTTCTTCGTGAACCCCACCGAGGAGGTGTACGAGGGCATGGTCATCGGCGAGAACTCGCGCAACGACGACATGGATGTCAACATCACCAAAGAGAAGAAGCTGACGAACATGCGTCAGTCGACCGCGGACAACTTCGAGTCGATGACGCCGTCCCGCCAGTTGACCCTCGAAGAATGCCTGGAGTTCGCCCGCGAGGACGAGTGCGTCGAGGTGACTCCCGAGGTCGTCCGCATCCGAAAGGTCGAACTCGACGCGAACGCCCGCGCGCGCATGACGAGCCGTCTGAAAAAGCAGGGCTGATCTCGTCAGGGCGCTGCACGACGGGAACGGCCGGAGCACTGCTCCGGCCGTTCCCGTCTGTGCCGTTCCCGTGTGGGAACAGCGGCGACGGGCGTCAGCCGGCAGGGGCCGGCGACTCCGCCGCGAGCGTCGAGGTGACGAAGGTCGCGAACGCCGACGCGTCATTGGGCGCGCCCGTGTACTGCTGCCCGTTCACCAGCACGGTCGGCGTCGATGCGAGCTTGGGGAGGGACGAGTTCGGCAGCGGTCCACCCGTCGCCCGCTGCGTAGCCGCCGCCACCCAGGGCCGGAACTCGCCGCTCGTGATACAGGCGCGCACAGCGTCGTTCGTCACTCCCGCGTCGACGACGAGAGAGCGCAGTGCGTCATCGTCCAGCCCTGGCGTCCTCTCCGCCGGTTGCCGCGCGAACAGTGCCGCATTCACCGCGAGGAAGCGGTCCGGATCCTCGTCCGCGACGCAGGCCGCGGTGTTCGCGGCGCGGCTGGAGTAGGCGGATCCGGCGGAGGACGCGTCGAGGATGGCCACCGGGTGGAACTCGAGGGTGATCGACCCCTGCGTCAGCCAGCTCTGCAGCTGCTCGGCATTCGCCTTCTCAAACTCGCTGCAATAGGGGCAGAGGTAGTCGGCATAGACGTCGATGGTCGCGACTCCGGCCGCGCGCGGGCCGCTCTCGTCCGTCGGCTGGGGTGACGCCTCCGGAGCGAGGGCCGCGGTGGTCTGCACGGCCGCGGCCGACCCGTCGCCGGCGAGCACGATGCCGTCGCTGAGCATGTTGGCGGGACCGGCACTCGCCACTTCCTGCTGCGACCAGACGTTCCAACAGACCAGCGCCACGACCGCGAGAACGCCGAGTACCGCCCCGCCCTGGCCGAGCAGCCGATTCCGCTTCCGTCGCCTCCGCTCGGCCTCCCGGCGCTCCCGCGCTTCGGCTCGGGCGCGCTCTTGACGCTCGCGCTTGGTCAGACCGCTTTTCGCACTGTTTCCGGACATCGCGACCGAGGGTAGGAGTGCCTCCTCTGCGCCCGCTCTGCACGTCCGGCGAGGACGCTCTCACGCGCCTGGGACCGGCTGCGCATATCCTCAGACAAGCCGACCGTCTCAGGCGAAAAGCCCCGAGCCGAAAAAATCGTTGTCATCCCGCACGCCGGGCGGCACCGCGAAGACTGCCGAGCCGACATGCTTCACGTACTCGTTGAGCGCATCCTTCGCGAGGCTGCGCTGGACCGTGATGAACTGCTCCGGCGATCGCTGGAACGACAGAAAGAACAGTCCCGCGTTCAGACGCCCCAGCTCGTCATTGCCATCGACGAAGTTGTAGCCGCGCCGCAGTAGCCGGGCCTCGCCGTTCACGTGCGGGTGCGCGAGGCGTACGTGCGCCGCCTTATCGATGAGCGGAGCGCCGGTGGCGCCAGCCGCGGTGAAGTCCGGCTCGGCGAACTCCGCGCCGCCCGAGAGGGGTGCGCCGGAGCCCTTGCTGCGGCCGATCACCCGCTCCTGCTCGCCGAGCTGGCTGCGGTCCCAGGTCTCGATGATCATCCGGATCTTGCGGGCCACGAGGTAGCTGCCGCCGACCAGCCACGCGGGGCCGTCGGAGTCGGGGACCCACACCTGCTCCTGCACGGCGTCGGCCTCCTCGGACTTGATGTTGGCCGTGCCGTCCTTGAAGCCGAAGAGGTTCCGCGGCGTCGCCTGCGCGGTCGAGGTCGAGGACGTGCGGCCGAAGCCGAGCTGTGACCAGCGGATCGAGGCGCGGCCGAAGGCGATCCGGCTGAGGTTGCGAATGGCGTGCACGGCGACCTGGGGGTCGTCGGCGCAGGCCTGGATGCAGAGGTCGCCTCCGCTCGCCGCGGGCACGAGCGCGTCGCCACGGAAGCGCGGCAACGCCTGGAGTTGTGGGGGTCGACGGTCGGCTAGGCCGAAGCGGTCGGCACCGGTCCCGTCGACGAAGAGCGTCGGGCCGAAGCCGACGGTGATCGTCAGTGCCGCCGCGTCGAGCCCGAGTGCTTCGCCGGTGTCCTCGGGAGGCGCGGTCTCCGGCCCATCGACGGCTCCGGTCTCGCCCACCTCGAGTCCCTGCGTCATTCGGGAGGCGGCGATCGTCCAGTCCTGCAGCAGCTCGATCAGCTCGGCTCGGGTGGTGCCTGCGGCAAGGTCGAAGGCCGCGAAGTGGAGGCGGTCCTGGGCCGCAGTCGTGATCCCGGCCTGGTTCGCGCCGAAGAACGGCACGGTGCGCACGGGGGAGGAGGCGGTTGCGCTCGAGAGGGCGAGCGTCCCTCCGATGCCGGCCGCGAGCCCCGCAGTGCCGGCCGAGACGAGGCCGAGCAGCCCGCGTCGCGAGAGGCGGCGGGGCTGCTCGGCGGGCGTTTTGCCCTCGGAGTCCGGCGACGGCCCCGTGCGCTCCTCGTCGGCCACTATGCGGTCGGCTTCTCGACGCCGAGCACCGTGTGGGTGAGCTGCGAGAGTGGCTCCGAGAGGGCGTTGACCTGGTCCGAGAGCTCCTTCTTCTGCTCGGCCGTCAGCGTCGAGTAGGCCACGAAGCCGGAGTCGATCGAGCCGTACTTCGCGAGCAGGGCGTCGAGCTCACCGAAGCGCTGGGTGATCTGCGTCGTCAGGTCGGCTCCCTCGGTGCCGCGGGCCGTTGCGATGGGCTCGACGTTGCCGAAGGCGACCTCCGCGCCCTGCACATTGGCGGCGAAGTCCGTGAGGTCGGTGCTCGACCACCAGTCCTCCTCACCGGTGATCTTGCCGGCGGCGACCTCGTCGAGCAGGCCGATGGCGCCGTTCGAGATGTCGCCGACCGAGACCGTGAAGTTGGGTGTGTTCACGAGGTCGTACAGGCTCTGCACGTCGGTCACGAGTCCCTGGCCGAACTGTGCGCGCTGCTCGGGAGTGGAGGGCGCCCAGTCGAGGACGGCGCTGGTGCCGTCGGAGTTGAGGGCGCCGTCCGCGGGCAGCCACAGGTCCTTTTCGATCCGGTGGAAGCCGGTCCAGTTCAGACCCTCGGCGACCGCGTCGACCTCGCGGTAGTCGATCTTCGGATCGAGGTCGCCGAACGCCTCGGCCGTGGGCTCGATCCGCTCGTAGAACACTCGGGTCGACGCGAACAGGCCGCGTGCCTTCTCGTCGTCCCCCGACTCGTAGGCCTGCGCGAACTCTTTCACGGCGGGAAGCAGCTCACCGGCCTGCGACTTCACGTAGGAGACGTAGTTGGTCACGGCCGCATCGGTTGCCGCCTTCTCGTCGGCCGACTGAGCCGTCGCTTCGCCGGTGACGGTGAACTCGCTCATGCCGACCGGGGCGCCGACCTGCTGGAACTTGCAGGCGGTGTAGTAGGTGCCCGGCTCGAGCTGCGCCACGTACGACACGCTCTGGCCCGGCGTCACGTTCTCCTTCTCGCCGACGATGCGCAGCTTGTCCGCCGCAAGGATCTCGAACTCGTTCACGTCGGTGCCACCGTTGGTGAGCGAGAACCGCACGGCTCCGGCCTCCGTCGTGGCCGCGGACACCTCGCACGCGTCGTCGCTGATCGCCACGTCGAGGGCGGCGGCCGAGGACGACGCCGCAGTGTTCGGTACGCATCCCGCGAGAAGCAGTGCGAAGGCACCGGCCCCGGCGAGGCCGAGGGTGACGCGGGGGAGGCGGACAGGACGAGCGCTCACGGACATGGTTCTCCTGGAATCGAGGGCGGTTGCGCGGCGGCGCGGATCAGACGGATGAGGACGTGGTGACGGTTACCGGGGCCGCGCTGCCCCGTCCCGGGCCACGGAGGCGGACCTGGCGGATAAAGAGCACGCCGACGACGACGAGGTAGACCAACCAGGCCGCGAACTGCAAAGCGGTCGGCTCTGGCGTGTAGTTGAACAGGCCTCCGACCACCGCGGTGAGGGTCGGCGGGAGGATCGGGCCGAGCGAGAACAGCGGCGCGCCCCAGCCCGGCAGCAGCGCGGCCTCCTGCAGGTCGCCGATCCCGTACGAGAGGACCCCCGCCGCGACAAGGATGAGAAATCCGCCCGTCCAGGTGAAGAAGCGCCCGAGGTCGATTCGGACGAAGCCGCGGAAGATCAGGTACGAGACGACGACCGCGCTCAGGATGCCCAGCAGTGCGTGGACGGTGCCCTCCCAGGCGTTAGAGCCGGAGGCTGCGCTGCTCGAAGAGACGCTCGCCCAGACGAACAGGGCCGTCTCGATCCCCTCGCGCCCCACGCTGATGAAGCCGAGGAGGACGATGCCCAGGGCCGAGCCGGCGACCGCGCCGTCGAGCTTGGACTCGAGTTCTCCCTTGAGGCTGCGGGCGTTCGCGCCCATCCAGAAGATCATCCAGGTGACCAGTCCGACCGCAAGGATCGAGAGGCCACCGCCGAGGATCTCCTGCGCCTGGAAGGAGAGCGTGGACGGACCCCAGGTCAGGATCGCGCCGATCGTCAGCGAGATGACGATGGCAGCGGCGATGCCGATCCAGAGCCTCGGCAGCACGTCGCGTCGGCCGAGCTTGGTCAGGTACGCCACGAGAATGCCGATCACGAGGCCGGCTTCGAGGCCTTCGCGGAGGCCGATGAGGTAGTTTGCGAGCACGCGTGTTCTCTTGGTCGACGGTGGACGAGGAGGGGGCGGCTCCCGCCCCGAGCCGACCGGGACGGCGGGCCCGAATGGTTCGGTAAGCCTTGCCTTACCTCGGTCGACTGTAGTGTGCCGCGCGGCCGCTGTCCAGAAGCGCCGCGCGTCGTACGCCACGCCGGACGAGAGGCGAAGAGTGGACGCGGGCCGAGACGCAGCAGTCGAGCGGGTGGTGGCGGTGCATGCGCACCCCGACGACGAATCAATCACCATGGGCGGCACCCTGGCGCGACTTGTTGCGCAGGGCGCTTCGGTCACTGTCGTCACGGCCACCCGCGGCGAATGCGGCGAGGTGATTCCGGAAGACCTTCGCGCGCTCGAGGGCTCGGCGGAGCTGGCGGCACACCGGACGACCGAGCTGGTCGTCGCCCTCACCGCGCTCGGAGTCGCCGATCACCGCTTCCTCGGCGAGAGCAGCGCCCGTGCGCCCGGTCTCGCCCCGCGCATCTACCGCGACTCCGGGATGCAGTGGGGCCCCGCTCGGGTGCCCGTACCGCTCGAGCCGGTGCACCCCGACTCCCTCACCGCCGCCGCGGAGAACGAAGAAGTCGCCGATCTCGTCGCTGTCCTCCGTCAGGTCGACGCCGGCATCGTCCTCTCCTACGACGCCGGAGGCGGCTACGGTCATCCCGATCACGTGCGCACCGCCCGGATCGCGGAACGCTCCGCCGAGCTGCTCGGCCTCCGCTTCCTCGCCGTCCTGCCCGAGTCTGCGCCGCCGCTGCCCGAGGACATCGTGATCGAACTCTCACCCGCCGATTACTCCCGCAAACGTGCCGCCCTCCAGGCGCACGCCACTCAGCTCGTCGTCGATGGCGACGAGGCGCGGCTCTCCAGTGGCCCGGCATTCCCTGTCGGGCGCATCGAGCGTTTCCGTCCGGCCGATAATTCCCGGGCCACCGACGCGGTCGTCCTCGAACGGCCGACCCTCGGCTCCCGCGCGCTCTCGGGGGTGGTCGGCGTGCTCCTCGGGGCGGTCGTCGGAGCCATCACCACTGTCGCGCATCAGAGCACCGTGACGATCGCGGGGATGCCGCTGCCGATCGGTCTCGTCGCCGCGCTCGCCGGCGTCCTCCTCCTCCTGCTCGGTCTGCGGCTCGTGCTCATCGACCGCTTCGTGGCGTTCTGCACGGCGATGGGCCTGCTCGGGATGATCGGGCTGCTCGCCCTGCGCAGCGCCGGTGGCTCCGTGCTCGTGCCGGCCAACGGTCTCGGTGTCGCGTGGACCTTTCTCCCTGCTCTGATCGCCCTCGTCGTGATCGCGTGGCCGCGGCTGCGCGACCCGGCGCCCGCCGCCGTGCCCGACGCCGCCGTACCGCCCGCCCCCGTACGATAGAGACACTGTTCGAAGGGACCTGGAGCACCGTGACCTACGTGATCGCACTTCCGTGCGTCGATGTCAAAGACCGTGCCTGCATCGACGAGTGCCCGGTCGACTGCATCTACGAAGGCGAGCGCTCGCTCTACATCCACCCCGACGAGTGCGTCGACTGCGGCGCCTGCGAGCCGGTCTGCCCCGTCGAGGCCATCTATTACGAGGACGACCTGCCCGAGAAGTGGTCGGACTACTACAGGGCCAACGTCGAGTTCTTCGACGAGATCGGCTCCCCGGGCGGAGCCGCGAAGGTCGGCGTGATCGCGAAAGACCACCCGGTCATTTCCGCGCTCCCTCCCCAGAGCCACTGAGGCGCTCCCCGTGGCCCTCGGCACGCTGCCGGATTACCCCTGGGACCTGATGGCACCGTTCGCCCGCGTGGCGGCCGAGCATCCGGACGGTCTTGTCGACCTCTCGATCGGCTCGCCGGTCGACTCCACCCCGGGTCCGATTCGCGAGGCGCTGGCCCGCGCGACCGACGCGCACTCCTACCCGACCACGGTCGGCACGCCGGCGCTGCGCGAGGCGATCGCCGCCTGGTACGCCCGTCGCCGCGGCGTCCCCGGGCTACGCCCCGACGAGGTGCTGCCGACGATCGGCTCGAAGGAGTTGGTCGCCTGGCTGCCCTTCCTTCTGGGCCTTGGCGACGGTGATGTGGTCGTGCATCCGCGCGCCGCCTACCCGACGTACGCGATGGGAGCGGCAATCGCGGGGGCACAGGCATTCGCCTCGGACGATCCCTCCGAGTGGCCCGAGCGGACCCGACTCGTCTGGCTCAACTCGCCCGGCAATCCCGATGGCGCTGTTCTTGACGTCGCCGCCCTGCAGCGCGCCGTGGCTCGCGCACGCGAGCTGGGCGCTGTGATCGCCGGGGACGAGTGCTATGCCGAGCTCGGGTGGGAGGAGCCCTGGGCCACCGAGCCGATCCCGAGCATCCTCGATCAGCGGGTCGTCGGTGAGGAGCGCCGCAGCGTCCTCGGTGTCTACTCGTTGAGCAAGCAGTCGAACCTCGCGGGCTACCGCGCCGCCTTCATCGCCGGAGACGCGGCCCTCATCTCGCGGCTCGTCACCGTGCGCAAGCATGCGGGCATGATCGTCCCCGCGCCGCTGCAGGAGGCGATGGTCGCGGCTCTCGGCGACGACCATCATGTCGCCGAGCAGAAGGAGCGCTATCGCTCCCGTCGCGCCCGCCTCCGCCCGGCGCTCGAGGCGGCTGGCTTCCGCATCGACCGCAGCGAGGCCGGCCTCTACCTGTGGGCGACCGAGGGTCGCCCCGCCTGGGAGTCGATCGAGCGCCTCGCGGGTCTCGGAATCCTCGCCGGCCCCGGCGTCTTCTACGGCGACGGCTTCCCCGAGCACGTCCGCCTGTCCCTGACCGCCTCCGATGAGCGGATCGCCGCCGCCGCCAAGCGCCTGTCCGCCGGTCTCTGACCCCCGTCCGTGCGGGTTTTAGCGGGTCTGAACAAGGGTGGGGCGCTAGTCCTGAACGATGTCACAGTGCCCAGCCTTTGCCCATAGGCTGTATGCGGTTCGGTCGACGGCGCCTCATACGACCTCGGCCGTACCGCGATCCAGACCCGGTGCAGCTCGTTCCGCGAGCGCCTCCGGGTGCGACGGCGACGACCTGGGAGGCGTTGTGACTGAATCCGGCACGCAGAGCGAGGGAACCACGACGGCAGGTTCCTCGGAGCCCGCCACCGAGGAAGCGACGCGGCCGGCCGCAGCGACGGCGAAGCAGCAGCTCCCCGAGAAGGTCACCCTGACCTTTGGCGAACGAACCGTGGAGTTCCCGGTCCTGCGCAGCGCCGACGGCGCCTCGAGCATCGACTTCTCGACCCTGACGAAGCAGACCGGCTTCATGTCGCTCGACTACGGCTTCGTCAACACCGCGGCCACGAAGTCGCAGATTACCTATATCGACGGTGATCAGGGGATCCTGCGCTATCGCGGCTACCCGATCGAGGAGGTCGCCACCAACGCGACGTACCTGGAGGTCGCCTGGCTCCTCATCTACGGCGAGCTGCCGACGGCCGATGAACTCGCGGAGTTCGACGAGCGGATCCGCCGTCACACCCTGCTCCACGAGGACCTCAAGCGTTTCTTCGATGCGCTGCCGCACAGTGCCCACCCCATGTCGGTGCTCTCGGCCGGAGTCTCCGCTCTCTCGACTTACTACGAAGACAGCTCCAATCCCAAGGATCCGCAGGCGGTGGAACTGTCCACCATCCGTCTCCTCGCAAAGCTGCCGGTCATGGCCGCCTATGCGCATAAGAAGAGCATCGGCCAGGCATTCCTCTACCCGGACAATTCGCTGAGCTTCGTCGACAACTTCCTGAGGCTGAACTTCGGCACGATGGCCGAGCAGTACCAGGTCGACCCCGTGCTCTCGAAAGCCCTCGATCGCCTCCTCATCCTGCATGAGGACCACGAGCAGAACGCGTCGACCTCTACTGTTCGCCTCGTCGGCTCGACCGAGGCGAACCTGTACGCCTCGATTTCGGCGGGCATCAACGCCCTCTTCGGCCCACTGCACGGCGGCGCGAACGAGGCCGTGCTCACCATGCTCGGACGCATCCGTGAGTCGGGCGAGAGCGTCTCGACCTTCGTCGAGCGCGTGAAGAACAAAGAAGAGGGCGTGCGCCTGATGGGCTTCGGCCACCGGGTGTACAAGAACTACGACCCGCGCGCCAAGCTCGTCAAGGAGAGCGCATCCGAGGTGCTTCAGGCTCTCGGAGTGAAGGATCCGCTGCTCGACATCGCCATGGAACTCGAGGCCCTTGCGCTCGAGGACGACTACTTCAAGGAGCGCCGTCTCTATCCCAACGTCGACTTCTACACGGGCGTCATCTACAAGGCGATGGGTTTCCCGACGCGGATGTTCACCGTTCTCTTCGCCATCGGCCGTCTCCCCGGCTGGATCGCGCACTGGCGCGAGATGAACATCGACAAGCAGACGAAGATCGGCCGCCCCCAACAGCTCTACACGGGCTCGCCCGAACGTCCCTGGCCGTCAGTCCGCTAATCCCCACCGTCTGGACTCCCGCGAGCGTCGAGGCGGGCCGAGGGTCAGGCGTGGAGGGTGGCGTTCAGCTCGATGCCGGCACCGGTGCGGGGGAGGACCTCGACCGCACCGGTCAGCGAATTGCGGCGAAAGAGTAGGTTCGGCACGCCAGAGAGCTGCACGGCCTTGAGCGTCTGCGGTCCACCGTCGGCACGCGGAGCACCTCCGACCACCACGACCTTGGTGCCCGCCGTCACGTAGAGGCCCGCCTCGACCACCGTGTCGTCGCCGAGAGAGATGCCGATGCCCGAGTTCGCACCGAGAAGCGCTCGTGCGCCGATCGAGATGCGCTGCACTCCTCCGCCCGAGAGCGTCCCCATGATCGAGGCTCCGCCGCCGATGTCCGAGCCGTCGCCGACGACGACGCCCTGGGAGATCCGTCCCTCGACCATCGAGCTGCCGAGTGTGCCGGCGTTGAAGTTCACGAATCCCTCGTGCATCACCGTCGTGCCCGGCGCGAGATGCGCACCGAGACGAACGCGCGAGGTGTCCGCGATCCGCACCTTCTCGGGAGTGACGTAGTCAGTGAGCCGGGGGAACTTGTCGATGCCGGTTGCCTGGATGCCGTGGCGCCGGAGCGAGGGGCGCAGGCGCGTGAACGACTCCGGTGAGACGGGACCCGCGTTGGTCCAGACGACGGTCGGCAGGTGGGCGAAGACTCCGTCGAGATTCACCTCGTTCGGCCGCACCAGCAGATGCGAGAGCAGGTGCAGGCGCAGGTAGGCGTCCGAGGTGGAGGCAGGGGGCGCCTGGATGTCGATCTGCAAGGTGACGATGTCAATACGGACGTCGCGCCGCGGGTCCTCTCCTGCCTGCGCCTCGAACTCCGCCGGGACGATCCACGGGTCCCGTCCCGCGGGGATCGTGCCGAGACGCGGCTCCGGGAACCACGTGTCGAGAACGGTGCCGTCTGCGGCGATCGTGGCGAGTCCGTATCCCCAGGCGGAGGCGGGCGTGGGGGAGTCACCGGAGGGATCAAGGGTCATGCCTTTCAGGGTATCGCGGAGGATGTCGCCGCTACCCTGGGGCGCATGTTCGATGCGACCGCTGCCCCTCCGCTCGATCTCGGCACCGATCCGGTCGCCCTCACCCGAGCGCTCTGCGACATCCCGTCGGTCTCGGGCGACGAGCGTGCGATCGCCGACGCCGTCCAGTGGGCGCTCGAGCAGTACGAGCACCTCGAGGTGATTCGGGATGGCGACACCATTGTCGCCCGGACGAATCTCGGCCGCCCGCAGCGAGTCGTGATCGCCGGGCATCTCGACACGGTGCCGATCAACGGCAACCTCCCGGTGGTTGCCGAGACGATCGACGGCGTCGATTATCTGGTCGGCCGCGGCACGGTCGACATGAAGGCCGGAGTCGCCGTCCAGCTCGTGCTCGCCGCCGAACTCGTCGACCCCGCAGTTGATATCACCTGGATGTGGTATGACAACGAAGAAGTCGACTCTGACCTCAACGGCCTCGGTCGCCTCTCCCGCCATCGCCCCGATCTCTTCAGCGCCGATTTTGCGGTCCTCGGAGAGCCGACGCACGGCGACGTCGAGGGCGGCTGCAACGGCACCCTCCGCGTGGACGTCGTCACCCGCGGGCTCCGCGCCCACTCGGCACGCAGCTGGGTCGGCGAGAACGCCATCCACGCGGTGGCTCCCGCCCTCGAGCGCCTCGCGGCCTACGAGCCGCGCGAGGTCGAGGTCGAAGGTCTGATCTACCGTGAGGGCGTCAATGCTGTTCGCATCTCGGGCGGAGTCGCCGGCAACGTCATCCCGGACCTCTGCATCGTGCAAGTGAACTACCGTTTCGCGCCTGACCGCACCGGCGAGGAAGCCGTCGCGCACATCCGCGAGCTCTTCGACGGCTTCGAGGTCGAGGTCGCTGATCTAGCGGAGGGGGCCCGCCCCGGCCTCGACGCCCCGCTCGCCCGCGCCTTCCTGACTGCCGTCGGGGCCGCGGTCAAGCCGAAGTACGGCTGGACCGACGTCGCCCGCTTCTCGGCGATGGGCATCCCGGCCGTCAACTACGGACCCGGCGATCCCCTCCGCGCCCATGCTGACGACGAGCGGGTGGCCGTTGACGAGATCACGGACTGCGCCGCGGGACTGCGCCGCTGGCTCTCCGTGTCCGCATGAGCGCCACCACGGCCGTTGCGCCGCGGGGCTCCGTTCTCCGGCGGATCCCGTGGTGGGCGCAGGTTCTCTCCGTCTACCTCGCCACCCGCGTCGTTACGACGGTGATCCTGCTGCGGTTCGCTGCGGCTCAGGCCGCCAATCCCTGGACTGGCCCGTCACCCTCCTATTCGGCTTTCGCCACGCTCTGGGATAGCCGCTGGTACGAGATCATCGCCGTCGGCGGCTATCCGCAGGTCCTGCCGATCACCCAGGCAGGGCACGTCGCCGAGAATGCCTGGGCTTTCATGCCGCTGTACCCGGGAGTGGTGCGGCTGCTCATGGAGGCCACGGGTCTCGCTTGGGCACCTGCTTCCGTTGTCGTGTCGGTGCTCTGCGGAGCGGGCGCCTGCCTCGCGCTGTTCCGCCTACTCCGGCACTCCCTCAGTGGGTCGCAGTCGCTGGTCGCCGTTCTGTTCTTCTGCGTGGCGCCGACGTCGCCGCTCCTGCAGCTCGGCTATGCGGAGTCGATGGCGATGATGCTGACCGCGATCCTGCTGCTGCTGCTTGTTACAGGGCACTGGCTGTTCGCTGTTCCCGTCGTGCTCCTGCTCGGCCTCACCCGGCCGAGTGGCCTTGCCTTCGCCGCCGCCCTGGGTCTGTACGTCGTGGTTCGGGTCCTGCGTCGCTCGAGCACGCCGTTCCCGCGGAGTCAATGGCTGCCCGCTGTCCTGCTGACCGCCTGGGGGCTGGTCGTGGGCCTCCTCTGGCCGGTCATCGCCTGGGCCGTGACGGGATCGATGACTGCTTACACCGACACCGAACTTGCCTGGCGCTCGGTGTACATCGGCTACCAGGAGCTTTTCCCGTTCACCCCGTGGTTTCAGGGCGGCACCTGGTGGGGCTTGTGGTGGTTCGGCGAGCCGGTATTCGGGATGATGGTGGTCGGGCTGCTCGTGGCAGTTTTCATCGCGATCCTCGCGGCACCGTGGACGAGGCGCCTCGACCTTTTCAGCCGCGTCTGGATCGCCGGATACGGGGTGTACCTGTTCGCGTTCTTCTTCCCTCAGTCGAGCACGTTCCGCCTGCTCGCGCCGATGTTCCCGCTCGTGGGAGCGCTTGCCGTGCCGCGCTCCCCGGTATTTCGGGTCTTCTCGGTCCTGCTCGGGATCGGCGGTCAGATCGCCTGGATCTCGATCTGCTGGGCGGTCAACGGCTCCGACTGGACACCACCGTGATCCCTCGCGGACGCGGCTCCTCCACCGGCGAAGGGATGGTCGGTGGCTCGCTCCCTGGGGCTACGCTCGGATGGGGGGCAATCCGCGGCGGCTTCCTCCTCTCTCACGCGGGTACAGTAAATTCAATGTGTCTCCTCACACCAGCCGGTGAGCCGCGACGACGATGGTCGTTCCTTCAAAGGTTGATCCGATCGTCCGATCCCCGTTCTGTGGCCGGTCCGTACGTCCATGGCTCGGTGCGCTGCTGGCTCTCCGCGTGAGTGCCGCTGAGATTGTGACGCGGCCAACAGAGACTGCCGGTGCGCGCTCGCTCTGGAGGTGGCTGGGGGCACTGCCCTGGTGGATCCGAGTGCTCGCGATCTTCGCGGTATCCCGCGTGATCACGACCGCAATCATGCTCCGCCTCACACCCCTGTCGGGGGAGTCGACGGACCTGCGCGACATCTACGTCCGCTTCGCGACGACGTGGGACAGCGCGTGGTATAAGAGGATTGGCATGACCGGCTACCCGTCGGTGCTGCCGCTCTCGCCCTCAGGCGGGGTCGAACAAAACCCGTGGGCATTCATGCCGGTCTACCCCTTCACGGTCCGCGGTCTCATGTCCGTCACTGGCCTTGATTGGTCGAGCGCCGCGGTGCTGGTCGCGGTTCTGTGCAGCGCGGCCGCTTGCCTGGTGATCTACCGCCTGCTCAGCGTCTCGCTCAGCGAGAGCCAAGCGCTGATGGGCATCGTCTTCTTCTGCGTCGCTCCCACGTCGCCGATCCTGCAGATCGGGTACGCCGAGTCAGCCGCGATCCTTCTGACGGCCGTTCTGCTTCTGCTTCTGCTACGGCGCCGGTGGGCTTGGGCCTTCCCCGTCGTGCTCGTTCTCGCGTTGCTGCGCCCGAGCGGTCTCGCCATCGCGGCGATGATGGGCCTCTACTTCCTTTACCGGGTCTGGCGGCACGTCCGCGGAACCGAGACGTTTCCCCGCTCGGAGTGCATTCCCGTGGTCGCCCTGACGGTCTGGGGTCTCGCGGTGGGCTTCGCCTGGCTCCTCATCGCCTGGGCGGTCACCGGCTCCCCGAGCGCCTACACCGACACCGAACTCGCCTGGCGCGCTGTGTTCCTCGGTAAACACGACCTCATCCCCTTTACCTCGTGGTTCGCCGGCGGAGCCTGGTGGGGCGACCTGTGGTTCGGCTCGCCGATCGTCGGCATGGGCGTCACCGTCATCGTGGTGCTCGGATTCCTCGTCGTCCTGCTGTCCCGAGCCACGCGGAGTCTCGACATCTTTTCGCGCCTGTGGGTGAGTGGTTACGCGATCTACCTCTTCGCCTTCTTCTACCCGCAGTCGAGCACCTTCCGCATCCTGATGCCGATGTTCCCGCTAGCAGGTGCGCTCGCTGTACCGCGATCGGCTCTCTTCCGGGTGTTCGTCGTGGCGGCGTCGATCGTCGGTCAGGTCGCCTGGCTGCTGCTGTGCTGGGTCTTCACGCCCGGCGACTGGACTCCGCCGTGATGCCGTGGGCAGGTCGGCTCACCTCGCGGTTCTGAACGACTCCGCGGATACGGGATAATAAGAGGCATACGTCACGAAAGGGGAACTCTATGGCGGCCATGAAGCCGAGGACCGGAGACGGACCGATGGAGGCTGTTAAGGAGGGGCGACTCATCGTCGTGCGTGTTCCGCTCGAAGGAGGCGGACGCCTCGTCGTCTCAGTCAACGATGCAGAGGCGAAAGAGCTGCACGATGCGCTCGCGTCGGTGGTGTCTCCCGCCTGAATCGCACCGTCGAGAACGCCCGTCGCGCACCGTGCGGCGGGCGTTCCCTCATTCGTGGAAGTCGGCCGTGTCGCGTGGCTCGTTCCGCCGACGGGTCAGGCGCGGCGTTTGTTGGCCTGCAGCAGGCCGTCGCCGATAGGCGAGAGCACGCTGACCACGGCGGGCGAGGCGCAGACCTCGGCGACCAGAGTGCGGAAGGCGGTCGCGCTCTCGTCGCGCTGCGCGGGATTGGCTACACGACCGCGCCAGAGGGCGTGCGGAATGAGGACGGTTCCGCCCGGTCGAACCATGCGCAGCGCATGCTCGACGTTTTCGATGACCTGGAGCGGGTCGCCGTCGACGAAGACGATGTCGTAGGAGTTCTCGTTCATCCTCGGGAGCACCTCGAGGGCGCGGCCCGGGATGAGGCGGAGGCGGCCAGGCGAGATTCCCGCCTCGTGGAACTGGGCGCGTGCGTGCTGCTGGTGCACCGCCTCCGAGTCGATGGAGGTGAGCATCGCCTCCGGCGCGCCATCGAGGAGCCACAGGCCGCTCACTCCGGTACCGGTGCCGATCTCGATGATCGATGTCGCGCGCGCGGCGGCGGCGACCAGCGCCGATTGCGCGCCGATCGAAGGAGAGACGGCATCGATGCCCAGCTCGACCGAGAGCCGGCGGGCCGAGGCGATGGCCTCTGACTCGACGATCGCGTCCTCGGCGTACTTCCAGTTGGCATCCTTATCGGACACAGGTGGGCTCCTCTGATCGGTGCGCCGGACGGGTCGCGTGCGGCACGGTCAGGCTACGGTGGCGCGCGGGCTCCGCCGCGCAGGCGCGGCGGGTTAGTGTTGTCCTCGTGTTCGGTTTGACGTTCGACAAGCTCCTCATCATCGGCGTCATCGCCGTCTTCGTGCTGGGGCCAGATCGCCTTCCGTACTACGCAGCCCAGCTCGGGCAGCTCGTGCGCAGGGTTCGCGGATTCGCCTCGCAGGCACGCGAACGCGTCAAGGACGAGATGGGCGACGAGTTCAACGAGGTCGACTGGCGCAAGCTCGATCCGCGACAGTACGATCCTCGGCGCATCATCCGTGACGCCCTCCTCGATGACGAGCCGACGCCGGCCGTCAAACCACCCTCGACGGTCGCGGCCCCGGTCTCGCCCGGCGGCACTGGCGCGGCGCAGGACAGCTACTACACCACGATGCAGCGCTCCGTCGGAGCGGGCTCGCTCGCGAACGTGCCCCCGCCGCCTATTGATTCCGAAGCCACTTGAGTTCCACGTCCCGTGAGACTCAGCCGCGCGCGATCGGCAGTCGCTTGCCCGTGAGTCCACGGGGCCTTGCGGCAAGAGTTGTGGCCAGCTCATCGATCGCCTGAGCGGCCGGATCCGCGGGATCGCTGACCACGACGGGGATCCCGTCGTCACCGCCGGATCGGAGCGCCACGCTGATCGGCAGCGAGGCCAGGAGCGGAACCGTCTCTCCCGATGCACTCAATCGTCGGGCCACCTCGGCTCCACCGCCGCTGCCGAAGAGGTCGAGCACCGAACCGTCGGCCTGCAGCAGCCCCGACATGTTCTCGACGACTCCGATGATGCGCTGACCGGACTGACGTGCGAGGGCTCCGCTTCGTTCCGCAACGTCGGCCGCGGCCGGTTGCGGGGTAGTCACGATCAGAACCTCGGCGTGGGGGAGCAGCTGCCCGATCGAGATGGCGACGTCCCCGGTACCGGGGGGCAGGTCGAGCAGGAGGACGTCGAGATCGCCGAAGTACACGTCGGTGAGGAACTGCGAGATCGTACGGTGCAGCATGGGGCCGCGCCACGAGACGGCGGCGCCTCGGGTGTCGCCCTCGAGGAACATCCCGATGGAGATCACCTTCACGCCGTGCGCGACGGGCGGGAGCATCAGTTCACCCACCCGGGTCGGGCCCGCGACACGTCCGTCGTGCATCAGGCCCAACAGCCCCGGGATCGAGAAGCCGTGCACGTCGGCATCGACCAGCCCGACCGCCAGGCCGCGGCGGGCGAGGGCGACCGCGAGGTTGGCGGTGACGGTGGACTTGCCGACGCCGCCTTTGCCGCTGGTTACGGCGTATACGCGGGTCAGCGAGTCGGGGCCGAAGGGCATGGCGCGCCGGCCCCCCTGCAGGCGCTCGGTGAGCGCAGTCCGCTGCGCCGGTGTCATCACGCCGACCACCACGTCCACCGAGGTCACCCCGCGCACTGCCGCGGTGGCCTCCCGGACGTCGCGCTCGATTGCCGAGGCGGCCGGGCAGCCGACGATCGTCAAGCAGATGGCGACGCGTACAGCACCGTCGTCCGACGCCGTCACAGACTCCACCATGTCGAGCTCGGTGATCGGCGTGCGGATCTCGGGGTCGGCCACGCGCGCGAGTGCTGCGCGCACTGCCGCCTCGAGAGCGGCGAGTTCAGGCATCGCGGCGCTCAGGCTCCTGGGCGCGATCCTTCTCCAGCTCCTCGAGCAGGCCGCGCAGCTCCGAGCGGATGAAGTCCTTACTGGCCATGTCGCGGATCGCCAGACGGAGCGCCACGACCTCCCGCGCGAGGTACTCGGTGTCGGCGAGGTTGCGTTCGGCGCGTTGGCGATCCTGCTCGATCTGCACGCGGTCGCGGTCGTCCTGTCGGTTTTGAGCGAGCAACAGCAGCGGGGCGGCGTAGGACGCTTGCAGCGACAGGATCAGCGTCAGGACCGTGAAGCCGAGCGCTTGCGAGTCAAAGCGCGCGTCGTCCGGTCCGTAGGTGTTGAACATGAGCCAAAAGACGCAGAAAATCGTCATCCCGACCAGGAACCACGGGGTGCCCATTCCGCGAGCGAACGACTCCGTGAGCCTGCCGAAGCGGTCGCTGCTCTGGCGGTTGCGGCGCGAGAGCACCCGGGTGCGCAGGCCCTTCGGCGCGTCGAGTCGGCGATCCTGCTTGCGGTCCCTAGCCACGCGCACCTCTAAGTCCTCGTCGTGCTCTCCTTGTCGCGGCCACCGCTGGCGGCGCGAGCGGGATGCCGTGCGTCGCCGTATTGACCGGTGTCCGCGGTTCGTCGTCGTCGCCGTGGCTGCGCCAGTCGTCGGGGAGGAGGTAGTCGAGCACGTCGTCGATGGTCACCACTCCGACGAGGCGGTGAGCGGCGTCCACGACGGGGACCGAGACGAGGTTGTAGCTCGCGAGGATGCGCGCGACCTCGGCGGCGGAGGTCTCGGGGGTGATCGGATCCATGCTCGCGTCGAGGAGGGTGCCGAGGCGTTCGTGCGGCGGATAGCGGAGCATCCGCTGGAAGTGCACCATGCCGAGGAAGCGGCCGGTCGGCGGCTCGTAGGGCGGCAGGGTGACGCAGACGGCGGCTCCCAGCGCGGGCGCGAGTTCATGCCGTCGGATGAGCGCGAGCCCCTCGGCGACGGTCGCCTCGGCCGAGACGATGATGGGTTCGGTGGTCATCAGGCCGCCCGCTGACTCCGGCGCGTAGCTGAGGAGCATGCGGACGTCGTCCGCCTCCTCCGGCTCCATCAGTTCGAGCAGCGCCTCGCCGCGCTCGGCCGAGAGCTGCGCGATCAGGTCGGCCGCGTCGTCGGGCTGCATCTGGTCGAGCACGTCGGCGGCGCGGTCGTCGTCGAGCTGACCGAGGATCTCGACCTGCTCGCTCTCGGGCATTTCTTCGAGCACGTCCGCCAGGCGGTCGTCCGAGAGTTCGCCGGCGACTTCGAGCATCCGCTGCTGCGGGAGATCGAGGAGAGTGCTCGCGAGGTCGGCTGGCTTGAGTTCGGAGAGGCTGGCAACGTACTGCTCGGCCGACTGCGCCTGCGTCGAGACGCTCTCGCGGACCTCGCGCCAGCCTGCGAATGCGGTCGCGCCTTTGGCGAAGGGGGAGGGGCTGGTCTTGGGGCGGCGGACGAAGAGCTGTGCCAGTTCCCACTCACTGGGCGCCGCTTCCTCGATGGCGACGTCTTCGACCGTCGCATCGCCCGAGCCATCGACGAAGCTGACGCGGCGGCCGAGGAGTTCGGCGATGACCCGCACCTCGCCGCCGCGCTGTTCGAAGCGGCGCACGTTGATCAAGCCGGTCGTGATGATCTGCCCGCTGCCGATGCTGGTCACCCGCCCGATCGAGACGAATACGCGGCGCCGACCGGGGATCTCGACAACGAGTCCGACGACGCGAGGCGCGTCGTTCTGCCGATAGACCAGGAGAACGTCGCGGACCTTGCCGACTCTGTCGCCGGCGGGATCGAAAACGCTGCATCCGGCCAAACGCGCGACGAAGACTCTGGCGGAACTCACGGCTATAAACCTAGACCCGTGGGGGCGGATGGACGCCGAGCCCTCCCGTCTCGGCACGCTTCCAGGAGCGCTCAGAGACCGTCAAGCCGGCTGTGCGACCCTAAAAGGGTGACTCAGCAAACGCCGTTCAACGGTCGAGGGCCAGCCTTCCCGACAATTCCGCGTGGCGAGATCCTCGCGACTTTCGAGACGTATCAGGAGGCGCAGGCCGCGGTCGACGCCCTCGCGCGGGCCGATTTCCCGGTGCGTCAGCTCGCCATCATCGGCAACGAGCTGAAAAGCGTCGAGCGGGTCACCGGCAAGCTGACCTGGGGCCGCGTCGCCCTCGCGGGTGCCGCGTCCGGAGCCTGGCTCGGCGTATTCCTGGGGCTTCTGCTCATCATTTTCTCGCCGACGACCGAATTCTCGTTCCTTTTTGCTGCTGTGCTCCTAGGGGCGGGCTTCGGGATGCTGTTCGGTCTCGCCTCCTACGCCGTGAACCGGCGCCGTCGCGACTTCACCTCGACGATGCAGGTCATCGCGACGAGTTACTCCGTGCTCGTCGACCCTGAGGTCGTGAACCGGGCGCGTAACCTGCTCGACGGCGCGCCGGCCGAGGCTCCGCAGGCCGTGTGGGCGCCGCCGCCTATCGGCGAGCCGCAGCCCGTCCGGCCCGAGGACGACCCGCGCTGACGCTCCGCCTTCTTCTTCGGCGTTGGCGAGATGGTCCTGAACGGACGAGGAAGAACTTTTCGGCGGTGTGTCTCGACCAGGCGGAGGGATCTCGCGACATTTCGCGGCTGAACGTCGGGCGGGTGAATGTCAGGCGGAGCCCGTGGGTGGAAGCACGATGTCGACGGCAAGGCCATGGGGTGTGCGATTGCTGAGGGTGACGGAGCCACCGGCCGAGAGCACGGTGGTGTGCACGAGCGCCAGCCCTAGGCCGCTGCCGCCCGACGCGAGGGCGCGCGAGTGATCCGGGCGTGAAAAGCGGTCGAAGGCGACCGGAATGAACGAGGCGGGCATGCCGGGTCCGTCGTCCGAGACTGTCAGGAACAGTCGCCCGTCGAGTTGGTTCAGCGCGACGACGACCATGCCTCCGCCGTGCAGTGCCTGGATCGCGTTTCGCACGAGATTGTCGATGACGCGGCCGAAGTCCTGGGTGGCCACCGCGTAGAGGCGGGCAGGCTCGCGCTCGTCAATCTCGTAGTCGATCTCCACTCCCGACTCCGAGGTGATCAGACGCGTACGATCGACGGCCGCGACCAGCTCGTCCACGAGTTCGGCGAACGTCGCGGCGGGCCGGACGGTCCGGCTTTCGATGCGCGAGATGTCGAGCAGGGCGGACGCGAGTCTGACCAGTCGGTCGACGCTTTTTTGCGCATCGAGGATCACCCGATCCACGGCTGCAGCGTCTTCGACCCGGTGATGTGCAATCTCGAGCTGGGCCGAGAGAGCCGCCAGGGGTGTCCGTAACTCGTGGCTCGCATCCGACACCATCTGCTTCTCGCGGGCGAGGGAGGCGGTCTGTTTGGTCAGGAACGCGTTGAGCGTCACTGCCAGCTCGTCGATCTCGTCCCGGGTGCCGACGACCGGGAGCTGGTCCCCCTGCCCGGGATCGGCGGCGATCTCATCGGCGCGTGCGCGCATCCTCCGCACTGGCGCCAGGGCGGCGCCCGTCAGGATCCACGACGCGAGACCGAAGGTGACCACCAGGAAGATCGCGGCGTAGACCAGGACGTGCGCGAAGTCGTCCAGGACGAGTTGCGAGGCAGCCTGGTCGCGCGCGGTCGCGACCTGCCAGACGCCCTGCTCGCCCTCGACCTCCGCGATGCGCACGAGGTAGCGAGCGTCGGACGTCGACACCTCGCTGTAGCGCGGAGTCGTCTCCGCGGGGGAGGTCCTGAGGGTGAGGAGGACGTCCCCGCCGAGTCGCGAGGGCATCGTCGAGGTGCGCACGCTCTGATCGGGCGCCAGAGCAAGGAACAGACCGGACGAGGACCCTTGCGCGCGTGGGGAATTGCCCATCGAGATATCGCGGCGCACCTCCTCCTCGACAGATGCCAGGATGGTGCGCTCGCTCCGATCAACGATGCCCGTGACCACCTGATAGAAGAGCAGAGCCGAGAGTCCGAAGAGCACGGTGGCGACCGCGACCGTGCCAGCGGTGATCCGCGCACGGATCGAGAAGGCTCCGCTCCGACGGGGTTGGGGGCGCGCCTGCGTCACCGGCTACTCGACCGGTCGGAGGAAGTAGCCCTTGCCGCGCACCGTGACAATGCTGACGCCGGTGTGCTCCGTCGGCAGCTTCTTGCGGAGGTAGCTGACGTACTGGTCGACGATGTTGTTGTCGACGATCTCGCCGCCACCCCAGATCTCCGCGAGGATGCGCTGACGAGTGACGACGGAGCCGACGGGCGTAATCAGCAGCTTCAGGAGTTCGAGTTCCTTAGGGCTGACGTGGATGCGGGATCCGTCGGCGGTGCGGCGGATGCTCGATCCATCGACCGTGACCAACCCGACGTCGATCGATGTCGACATCAAGGAGGGGCTGCGCCGCAACAGGGCCCGGAGGCGAGCGTTGAGTTCGGTGAACGCGAACGGCTTCGTGAGGTAGTCGTCCGCGCCGGCGTCGAGGCCGAACACGCGGTCCTCGATCGCGTCGCGCGCGGTGAGCAGCATGATCGGCGTCGGTCTGCCCAGCTCGCGAATCCGCCGACAGATCTCAAAGCCGGACATCGCCGGCAGCATCACGTCGACTATGGCGGCCGAAAAGTCGGCGTTGGTGAACGCGACGAGCGCGTCAATGCCGTTTGTGGTGAGCACGGACTCGTATCCGGCGTCTTCGAGGCCGCCGACGAGGGCCTCTCCCATGGCTGGATCGTCTTCGACTAGCAGGATCTTCACGCGCTCACCCTACGTGGCGGCATTCGGAATCACCGCCTCGAGACAAGCATTTCCGCAAGACTGCGAGTCACGTCAAACGTAAGAGAGGAACGTCTCAGCGCATTCCTGCAAGGCTTCCCATCCTGCAAATAGGCGTCGTCGCGGACATCGTCCGTTCTCTCCGCGGTATCCGTTCGGTGCGTCCGCGGTCTGCATTCCTCGCAGAGGGGATGGCTGCTACACAGGAGTTGCGACCGGTCAGACGAGTCGCACATCGTGCTCGGCAGCTCCGGCGGGAAGAGAGACAACCGGGCCGAAAAGAAATGGTGCCCCCAGTAGGATTCGAACCTACGCCCCTGCCTCCGGAGGGCAGTGCTCTATCCCCTGAGCTATGGGGGCCAGGAGTGCCTGACAACATTAGCACCCGGATGCGGCGGCTCCCGACGGCGAGAGCGCGCTCCGTGCGTGCCACGATGGAGCCATGCTGCGCACTGTCTCCACGTCGCTGGACCTGCGTCTGAGTGGGCCGACGGACCTGGTGTTCCTCGTGGCGGCGACGCCGACGGGCGAGGCGATTGACGACTCTTTCGTGGTGTACCTCGATGATCGGCCGGTTTCCGTGCGGGAGTTCTCCGGGCGGCACGGGGCGCGGATCCACCGCGTCGCCGGCACCGAGGGCGACATGCGAGTCGACTATCGCGCGAGCGTCCGCGGCCACGGCGGGCCGGACGAGCCCAGCGAACTCGAGCTGGTCGAGTACCTTCGGCCCAGCCGTTACGCCGAGGCGGACGTGCTCAGCGGGATCGCACGGCGCGAGTTCGGGCGTGCTCGCGAGTTCGAGGCGCTGACGGCGGTGGAGGAGTGGGTGCACGGTCACCTCTCTTACGTCGTCGGATCGACGGTCGCGACGGGAGGGGCGGCGCAGGTCATCGAGAGCGGGCAGGGCGTCTGCCGAGACTTCGCGCATACCGTTGCCGGGCTCCTGCGCGCCCTTGACATTCCCGCGCGGGTGACCGCGGTCTATGCGCCGGGCCTGGCGCCGCGGGACTTCCACGCGGTGGCGGAGGCGTGGTTGGGCGGTGCCTGGCACATCGTCGACGCGACGCGGCTTGCTCCGCGCGGGTCGATGCTCCGGATCTCGTCGGGGCGGGACACAGCGGACACCGCGTTTCTCAGCAGCTACGTGACGACCCTGGAGCTGACGGGCCTCAGCGTCGAGGCGACGTGCGACATCGCGCTCACCGACGATCACGTCTCGCCCGTCCGCCTGGGCTGACCGATCGCGGCTGAGAGGCCCGGCTGGCCGGCGGCTTAGCCCGCGAGCGCTGCCAGAGCAGAGCGCACGAGCGGTTCGGGGTCACCCGGCTCGATGAAGGAGGCGCTGGACGTCTCGATCCAGTAGTCACCGACGAAGGCATCCGCGACTCCGCGGCCGTCGGTGACCTGGTAATAGCCTTCGATCTCGGGCGGCCTCCCATAGGTCGGGACGGCCTTACTCGTCGTGAAGTACTCGTTCTTCAGAGCCTCGATCACGTTCGGAGCGAGGTGGGCGACCGCGAGCTGTAGCTGCGTTCCGGAGTCGTCGCTCCAGCCGCAGACACGACCGTCGTACTGAGCGATCTCGGTGGAAACAGCGGTCCGCTCGACATCGTCGGTGGGAGAAAACCCGGCCCACGCGCCCTGGAGCGCAGAGGCGGGCACGAGCTGCTCGCACGCCAGCGGGACGGGAGTCCCGGCGACATCGTCGCTCGCGGCCGGTGCCGGGTCTGCGGTCGGAGCGCACCCCGCGAGGGCGAGGACAGCGGCGGCGAGCAGGAGGACGGCAGGACGGCGCATGCGACGCACCCTAGCAACGGCTGCCTGCTGAGCAAGCCCGCGGCGCGAGGGGGGAGAGGAACGACGGCCGGTAGAATCGCCTTCCGTGACTCCCGAACAACTCGCCTCGTCCCTGCACGCCCTCGTCCTCGACGCCGTGCAGCGCCGAGGGAGTGACGTGGGCGTGGAGCTGACCGACGTGGTCCTCGAGCGACCGAAGAATCGCGACCACGGCGACTGGGCCTCGAACATTGCGATGAAACTCGCCAAAAAGGCGGGCGCGAACCCGCGCGAACTCGCGGCCGAACTCGCCGAGGGGCTGGGCGAGGTCGAGGGCGTCGCCTCGGTCGAGGTCGCCGGGCCGGGCTTTCTCAACGTGCGTCTCGATGCCGCCGCCGCGGGCGCGCTCGCCGGCGTGATCGTCGAGGCGGGCGCTGCATACGGCACCGGTACCGCTTACTCGGGCGTACGGATGAACCTCGAATTCGTCTCGGCGAATCCCACCGGCCCCATTCATATCGGTGGCACCCGCTGGGCCGCGGTCGGCGACAGCTTGGCGCGGATGCTGATTTCTCAGGGCGCCGAGGTCACCCGCGAGTACTACTTCAACGACCACGGCGCGCAGATCGACCGCTTCACCCGGAGCCTGCTCGCGGCGTACCGCAGCGAGGCGACCCCCGAGGACGGCTACGGCGGCGCCTACATCGGCGACATCGCCAACCGGGTCGTGGCCGTCTACCCCGGCGACCTCACTGTCCTCCCCGAAGACGAGCTCGCCGAGACGTTCCGCTCGATCGGCGTCGAGTTGATGTTCGGGGAGATCAAGCAGAGCCTGCACGAATTCGGCGTCGACTTCGATGTCTACTTCCACGAGAACGCGCTGCACGAGTCGCGGGCGGTCGACCGAGCGATCACGCGCTTGCGCGAACTCGGCCACATCTTCGAGGCGGATGGTGCGACCTGGCTGCGTACCACCTCCTTCGGTGACGACCGCGACCGCGTGATCATCAAGAGCGATGGCGAGGCTGCGTACATCGCGGGAGACCTCGCCTACTACCTCGACAAACGCGAGCGCGGCTTCGATCGCGCAATCATCATGCTCGGGGCCGACCATCACGGCTACATCGGCCGAATGATGGCGATGTGCGCGGCGTTCGGCGATACCCCGGGGGTGAACCTCGAGATCCTGATCGGCCAGCTGGTCAACCTGCTCCGCGACGGGGAGGCGGTGCGGATGTCCAAACGCGCCGGCACTGTCGTGACGATGGAGGATCTGGTCGAGGCTGTCGGTGTCGATGCCGCCCGGTACTCCCTGGTGCGCTCCTCCGCCGATTCGACTCTCGACATCGACCTTGACCTGCTGACCAAGCGCAGCAACGACAATCCCGTGTATTACGTGCAGTACGCCCACGCCCGCACCCGCCAGGTCGCGGCGAAAGCGACGGCGTCAGGAGTGCCCGCTGAGCCGTTCGCGCCCGAGACGCTGGTGCACCCGACCGAGTCGGCGCTGCTGGGTGGCCTCCAGGAGTTCCCGCGGATTGTCGCGCACGCCGCCGAGCTGCGCGAGCCTCACCGCGTCGCCCGCTACCTCGAAGAGATCGCCGGGCTGTATCACCGCTGGTACGACAACTGTCGCGTGGTGCCCCAGGGCGAGGATCCGATCGAGATGGTGCACTCGACTCGACTCCGTCTGAACGAGGCGACCGGGCAGGTGCTCCGCACCGGCCTCTCTCTGCTGGGCGTCGCCGCTCCGGATCGGATGTGAGCACGACGGAGGTGCCACCTCGGCGTCGGCGCGGAGGGCGAGTGCTCGTCGCCCTCGTGGTCGTGCTCGCGCTGCTCGTCGTCGCCGCCGTGGTTGGCGACGGTGTCGCCCGTCGCGCTGTGGCCGACCGGGCAGCGGCGAGCCTCCGCGAGGCACTCGCGCTGCCCGCCGACCGCGCCGTCGACGTCGACGTGGTCGGCTGGGCCGTGCTGCCGCAGCTCATCGCGGGTCGGCTGGACCGGCTCGACCTGCGCAGCTCGGACGTTTCGTTCGGTGAACTCGACGGCGACGTCGCGGTGACGCTGGTGGGTGTGCCGGTCAGCGGGGAGGGACCGGTGGACGCCGGTACCGCAAGCGTCGCTCTCGACGCCGACTCCGTCTCGCGGCTGGTGATCGAGCGCAGTACCGTTCCTGTCGACGCGGTGACGCTCAATCCACCCCTCGTCCGGGTGCATGCGAACGTGGGCGTGCTGGGCCTCTCGATCGGGGCCGGAGTCGGCATGCGTCTCGCGGCTGTCGACGGCGACATCCTGCTGACGCCGGACGAGATCTCGGTGGCAGGCGCCACCTTCTCGGCGAGCGACTTCCGCGAGCGCTTCGGTGCGGGCGTGGGTAGTGTGCTGGCGCCAACTTCGATCTGCATCGCCGACTCCGTGCCGCGCGGCCTGACCCTCACCGCCGTCGAGGTCACCGACGCGTCCCTGAACGCCTCCTTCGTGCTCGCGTCAACCTTCCTGAGCGATTCCTTGGAGCAACAGACCGGTTCCTGCTCCTGAATCGGCACGGACCCCGAGGGCGCGACCGGTAAGATCGGAGCCCTGTGCCGGCGTCTTCCGCGGGCAGGATCACTCGCATCGCCGGCTTCAGGGGTCAATCCGGACCCGCTCGCCCCGCAGCGAGGCTCCGACTCTCTTCTGTGCTCCGAAACTTCTGTGCTCCGAAACGTCTGTGCTCCGAAGCTCTTCTGGGCTCCCAGTCTCTTCTGTGAGGTCTCATCCGTGGACACTGACGTCGCCCGCGCCCCCCGCCATCCGCTCGCTCCCGAGTGGCTGCGCACGCCCGACGACGCGAATGCGCTCGCCGAGGGCGTCTGGTCGGACGGCGTCCGGCGTGATGAGCACGGCACGCTCAGCGTGGCCGGTGTGTCGGTCGACGCGCTTGTCCGCGACTACGGCACTCCTCTCTATGTGGTCGACGAGACGGATGCGCGCCGCCGGGCTGCCGAGATGCGTGAGGCCTTCGCCCGCGAGTTCGGCCGCATTGGGACGGGCGTCACCGTCTACTACGCGGGCAAGGCGTTCCTCTCGACCGAGGTTGCCCGTTGGATGCGTGACGAGGGCTTGAACCTCGATCTCTCGAGCGGAGGTGAGCTGGCCGTCGCGCTGGCCGCGGGCATCGAGCCTGCGCGCTTCGGCCTGCACGGCAACAACAAGTCGCTCGCCGAGATCGATCGGGCCGTCGAGGTGGGCGCGGGCACGATCGTGCTGGACAGCCTCATCGAGATCGAGCGCGTCGCGGCCGCGGCCGAGCGGCACGGCCGGGTGCAGGCCGTCCGCCTCCGCGTGAACAGCGGAGTGCACGCGCACACCCACGAGTTCCTCGCCACCGCGCACGAGGACCAAAAGTTCGGCCTCACGCTCGGCGATTGCCCGGCCGCGGTTGCGCGCATCCGCTCGCTCCCCTCGCTCAGACTGCTCGGCCTGCACTGCCACATCGGGTCGCAGATTTTCGGCGCCGCCGGGTTCGCGGAGTCGGCATCCCGCCTCCTCGACGTGCACGCGGCTCTGCTTGCCGACGGGCCAGTGCCTGAACTTAACCTCGGCGGTGGCTTCGGCATCGCCTACACGAGCGCCGACGACCCGACGCCGATCGGTGAGATCGCAGCGGCCGTGGCCGACGCGGTGGCCGAGCAGTGCGCGGCGCGCGGGATCCCGGTGCCGCACATCGCGATCGAGCCGGGGCGCTCCGTCATCGGACCCGCGGGCTTGACCCTCTACGAGGTCGGCACGGTGAAGGATGTGGTGGTCGGCGCGGCGGGGGCGACCGCGGTGCGCCGCTACGTCAGCGTCGACGGCGGCATGAGCGATAACGCCCGTCCCGCCCTCTACGGAGCCGACTACACGGCGCGGATCGCGAATCGCTGTTCTCCCGCACAGCCCGCGCTGGTGCGAGTCGCCGGCAAGCACTGTGAGTCGGGCGACATCGTCGTTCACGACGACTTCCTGCCGGCCGATGTGCGGCCCGGCGACCTGCTCGCGGTCGCGGCGACCGGCGCCTACTGCTGGTCGCTCGCGAGCAACTACAACTACCTCGGCCGACCCCCGGTCGTTGCTGTCCGCGGCGGTCGCGCCCGCGTCCTGGTCCGCGGCGAGACCGAGGAGGATCTCCTCCGCCGCGATGCCGGCATCGAACGAAAGGGCACCTCCCGATGATCGAGTACCGAAGCCTCCGCGTCGCCCTCCTGGGTGCCGGGTCCGTCGGTGCCCAGGTGGCGCGCCTCCTCCTCGATCACGGCGACGAACTCGCCCAGCGCGTGGGGGCACCGCTGGAACTCGTCGGCGTCGCCGTGCGCACTCTTGACGCTCCCCGCAGCGCCGACATACCGCGCCATCTGCTGACCACCGACGCCGAATCGCTGATCCTCGGCGCCGACATCGTCGTCGAGTTGATCGGCGGCCTCGAGCCGGCCAGGAGCCACATCCTCGCCGCGATCTCGTCCGGAGCGGACGTCATCACCGCCAACAAGGCGCTGCTCGCTGCGCACGGCAACGAACTCTTCGAGGCGGCCGACCAGGTGGGGGCGCAGCTGAACTACGAGGCGGCCGTCGCGGGGGCGATCCCGATCATCCGCCCGCTGCGCGACAGCCTCGCGGGCGACCGGGTGCATCGGATCCTGGGCATCGTGAACGGTACGACCAACTACATCCTCGACCGGATGGATACCGAGCACTCGAGCCTCGAGGACGCGCTCGCCCGCGCCACCGAGCTCGGCTACGCGGAGGCTGACCCGACCGCCGATATCGAGGGTTTCGATGCCGCACAGAAGGCCGCGATTCTCGCCCGCCTCGCCTTTCATACCGATGTGCCGGTGACCCTGGTGCATCGCGAGGGCATCACCGGCATCACCCGCGCGCAGGTCGACCAGGCGCGCGAGTCCGGATACGTCATCAAGCTGCTCGCGATCTGCGAGCGGCTGACCGATGCGAAGACAGGGGAGGAGGGCGTCTCGGCCCGCGTCTATCCGGCGCTGGTGCACCGTTCACATCCGCTCGCCGCGGTGCATGGCGCGAACAACGCTGTCTTTGTCGAGGCCGAGGCGGCCGGTGACCTGATGTTCTACGGAGCAGGAGCCGGCGGCATCGAGACTGCCTCGGCCGTTCTCGGCGACGTCGTGTCGGCCGCTCGCAGGCACGTCGTGGGCGGTCCGGGTCTGGTCACGAGCGCCAGCTCGGGTCTACGTGTCCTGCCCATCGGCCGCGTGATGACGCGCTATCAGGTCACCCTAGAGGTGCTTGATCGGCCCGGCGTGCTGGCGCAGATCGCCGGCATCTTCGCTGAGCACGGTGTTTCGGTCGAGACGCTGGTGCAGACCCCGCCGAGCGCCGATCCGCTACAGGTGGCGGGCGGTGCTGAGGGGCACGAGCCGACCGCTACCCTGGTCATCGGCACGCACACGGCAGCGGAATCCGATCTGGCGGCCACCGTCACCGCCCTCGATTCTCACGGGTTCGTCGGCGCCGTGACGTCCGTCCTACGAGTTGAAGGAGCCTGAGATGGCCAAGCAGTGGCGCGGAGTCCTGCACGAGTACGCGGACCGCCTCGATGTCACCGAGGCGACTCCGGTCATCACTCTCGGCGAGGGCGGCACGCCGCTCATCCCCGCCGCGGCCCTCTCGGCACGCACGGGCGCGAAGGTATGGGTCAAGTACGAGGGGATGAACCCGACCGGCTCCTTCAAAGACCGCGGCATGACCATGGCGATCTCGAAGGCCGTTGAGCACGGCGCGAAGGCCGTCATCTGCGCCTCGACCGGCAACACCTCGGCGTCGGCCGCCGCCTATGCCACCCACGCCGGCATTACCGCTGCTGTGCTCGTGCCCGAGGGCAAGATCGCCCTCGGCAAGCTCAGCCAAGCGATCGCGCACAACGCGCAGCTCCTCCAGGTGCAAGGCAACTTCGACGACTGCCTCGACATCGCCCGCGACCTTGCGAAGAACTACCCGGTACACCTCGTCAACTCGGTGAACCCCGATCGCATCGCCGGCCAGAAGACCGCGGCGTTCGAAATCGTCGAGGTCCTCGGCGACGCTCCCGACTTTCACATCGTGCCCGTCGGCAACGCGGGCAACTACACCGCTTACTTCCGCGGCTACTCGGAGGAGTTGGAGCGTGGTGGGTCGACCCGTCTCCCGCGCATGTTCGGCTTCCAGGCCGAGGGCTCCGCTCCGATCGTGCACGGCGCGCCCGTACGCCACCCTGAGACGATTGCCAGCGCCATCCGCATCGGCAACCCCGCCTCGTGGGAACTCGCGCTGAACGCGCGCAGCGTCAGCGACGGCTATTTTGGCGCGATCAGCGATGAGAAGATCCTCGAGGCATACCGCATCCTTGCGGGCGAGGTCGGCGTCTTCGTCGAGCCGGCGTCCGCAATCAGTGTCGCCGGGCTGCTCGAGCGCGCCGAGGCGGGGGCGATCCCGAGGGACGCCACCGTCGTGCTCACGGTCACGGGTCACGGACTCAAGGACCCGCAGTGGGCACTGCGCACTGCTGACGGCGCCGACATCACTCCCACCGTCGTCCCCGTCGACACCGCCGCCATCGCGGGCGTGTTGGGGCTGGCCGGCGCATGACCTCGGCGGTTCCCGTCGGCCGCACCGTCCACGTCAAGGTCCCCGCCACCTCGGCGAACCTCGGTCCGGGTTTCGACACGCTCGGCCTCGCGCTCTCGTTCTACGACGAACTCGACGTGACGGCAGTCTCGGCTACGGGTGCCCGGGTCACCGTCCACGGGGTGGGGGAGGGGGAGGTGGCGACCGACGAGACGAACCTCGTCGTGCAGGCCATCGCCTACACCTTCGCCGACCAGCGCCAGGAGATGCCGGGCATCGAGGTGATCGCACGCAACATCATTCCGCACGGCCGCGGGATGGGCTCCTCTGGGGCGGCGATCGTTTCAGGGATCATGGCGGCGAAAGGGCTGCTCGAGGGGATCGTCGAGCTCGACTCCGATGACCTCCTCCGCATCGCCACCGAGATGGAGGGCCACCCCGATAACGTGGCCCCCGCTCTCTTCGGCGGACTCACTATCGCCTGGGTGGAGCCGGATGTCGGTGGCACCGACGACGCTCCGCTGCGTCCGCGCTCCAAAAAGCTGATGGTGCACCGCGGAGTATCGCCCGTGGTGTTCGTCCCTGAACACACGATGTCGACGCGGCTCGCCCGCTCGCTTCAGCCGCAGAGCGTCCCGCACGAGGATGCGGTCTTCAACGTCTCGCGCTCCTCGCTCCTGATCGCCGCCCTCATCCAGAGCCCCGAGCTGCTGTTCGCAGCGACCGAGGACAAGCTGCACCAGAACTACCGTGCGGCGGCGATGCCGGAGACCTCCGTGCTGATCGCGCTGTTGCGCTCGCACGGCTACGCGGCTGTCGTGTCGGGGGCCGGACCGAGCGTCCTGGTGCTGTGCAGCGACCCTGCCCAGCGCCTCGCTGCAGCCGATCTGGTCGAGAAGGAGGCGCCGACACCGTGGCGGGCGCACATGCTGGCCGTTGACTTCAAGGGTGCTACAGTGGGGACCGCATCCCGAGGAACCGCGTAACGAGCGGACTCTGTCCGACGGATCGTCCCGACAACCACGGCCATCACATCGTGCGAAGGGTGCCCCTGCACTTCTTGCAGACCGGCGCCTGGTTTCCGGGCCTTCTCTGCGCTTTCTTCGGCAGTCGGCCTCGGTGGCCGAGAGCATCGCGTGGATCAGAACACGCGATGGCACCGCACGGTCGATGTGCTCTCCCGGTGAGCAGTCGTTCCCGGGGGGAAGGAACCCTCTCCAGTGACAGATGTCAACACCCACGGCTCGACCGTGGATCTCACGGCCGATCTTTCGGTCCTCCGCGTCGCCGAGCTTCAGACGCTCGCGACGCGACTCGGCCTCGGCGGTGCCTCCAAGCTCCGCAAGGGCGAACTTGTGCAAGCCATTTCGGACCTCCGGGCCTGGACGGCGGCCGAAGCGGCGGCCAAGCCCGACGCCGTCGCTTCGGAGACCGAGACGACGAGCAGCGCTGTGGAGCCTGACGCCGGCAGCGTCGCTCCAGAGATCGATGCCACGACTGTCGAGGCCGAGCCGGCCGACATGGCCGAGCAGGCGACTCCCGAGCCCGAGGCGCCGGCCGATCTGCCGACGTCCGTCGAGAGCACGGAGGCCGAGACTGCCGACGTCCTCGAGCAGGCCGCGCCGACCGTCGAGGAGACGGCTGCATCGGTCGCTGAGTCGGCTCCGGTCGAACTCGAACTCCCCGCGGCCGCCGAGCTTGTCGGTGAGCCCGCGGAGCGCACCCCGCGCCGCCGCAGTTCGCGTCGCGCCTCCAGCGGCACCGTCGCCGCCGGTGAGCACCTCAACGTTCCCGGAGGGTCTGGCGTCGAGTCGCTGATCCCCGACCTCCCCGTCATCGAGCAGGACCGTGACGCTGAGCCGGCCGCGAAGCCGGTCATCGAGATCGAGTTGCCAAACGGGCCCGAGTCCGACGACTCGTCTCGCGACGGCGGCCAGCGCGAGCGCCGCGGACGCCGACGCAGCCGCGGCGGCAGTGCCGAGCAGAACGGTGACGGCGAGTCTTCACCGGCCGAGTCCGAGCCCGAGGCCGATACCTCCGAGCAGCAGGAGCAGCAGGGCGGCGACCAGCAGGGCACCGGCCGCGGTCGCAATCGCCGCAACCGTAACCGCAACCGCGGGGACGATCGCCAGAACGACGCTCCCCAGAACGGCGCCGCGCAGAACCAGCCGCAGAACGGCCAGGGCTCGCGGACCGCACAGGCCGAGGGCCAGCAGACCCCGCAGCAGGGCGGATCTGGGCCTCAGCAGAATGCTCAGCAGGCCGAGGGCGAGGACGGCCGTCGCAGCCGTTACCGCGACCGCAAGCGCCGCGGCGGAGCTGTCGGCGATGACATCGAGCCCGAAATCAGCGAGGATGACGTCCTCATTCCGGCTGCCGGCATCCTCGATGTCCTCGACAACTACGCCTTCGTGCGCACCACCGGTTACTTGCCCGGCGTCAGCGACGTCTACGTCTCGCTCGGCCAGGTCAAGAAGTACAACCTGCGTAAGGGGGACGCGGTTGTCGGCGCCATCCGCCAGCCCCGCGAGAGCGAAGGCGGGGGACGCCAGAAGTACAACGCGATCGTCCGGGTCGACTCGATCAACGGCCAGAGCGTCGACGAGGCGGCAACGCGCGTGGAGTTCCAGAACCTCACTCCGCTCTACCCGACCGAGCGCCTGCGCCTCGAGACGGAGCCGGGCAAGTTGACCCAGCGGATCATCGACCTGGTCGCCCCGATCGGGAAGGGCCAGCGCGGCCTGATCGTCGCTCCGCCCAAGGCCGGCAAGACGATCGTCCTGCAGCAGATCGCCAACGCGATCGTCCAGAACAACCCCGAGGTGCACCTCATGGTCGTCCTGGTCGACGAGCGTCCGGAGGAGGTCACCGACATGCAGCGCACCGTGCGCGGCGAGGTCGTCGCCTCCACCTTC
The DNA here is from genome assembly GCF_003149025.1 of Rathayibacter iranicus NCPPB 2253 = VKM Ac-1602. Lineage (GTDB taxonomy): Bacteria > Actinomycetota > Actinomycetes > Actinomycetales > Microbacteriaceae > Rathayibacter > Rathayibacter iranicus. The sequence continues at coordinate 76,308 of NZ_QGDV01000006.1, read as the reverse complement.
GACCGCCCGGCCGAGGACCACACCACCGTCGCCGAACTCGCCATCGAGCGCGCCAAGCGCCTGGTCGAGCTGGGCCACGACGTGGTCGTGCTTCTCGACTCCATCACTCGCCTGGGTCGCGCCTACAACGTGACCGCGCCCGCCTCGGGCCGCGTGCTCTCGGGCGGCGTGGACGCCTCGGCGCTCTACCCGCCCAAGAAGTTCTTCGGCGCCGCGCGCAACATCGAGAATGGCGGCTCCCTCACCATCCTCGCCACGGCGCTCATCGAGACCGGTTCGAAGATGGACGAGGTGATCTTCGAGGAGTTCAAGGGCACCGGCAATATGGAGTTGCGTCTGTCGCGTCACCTCGCCGACAAGCGCATTTTCCCCGCGGTCGATGTGAACGCCTCGGGTACTCGTCGGGAGGAGATGCTGCTCAGCGCGGACGAGGTCAAGATCACCTGGAAGCTGCGTCGCGCCCTCGCCGGGCTCGACCAGCAGCAGGCGCTCGAGATCATCCTGTCGCGCTTGAAGGAGACGACCTCGAACGTCGAGTTCCTGATGCAGGTCTCGAAGTCGGCCGTCGGCCCCACCACGGCCGGTCACACCAACGGCCACCACTAGCGCCCCGACGTCCGCGGTCGCCCCTTGAGCAGGGGTGGCCGCGGACGTTTTCGCGTCCCGGGGCCACCGTGCCCGTGTCATTACTCCGGAAGCCAGGCCACCTCATGTTCGAATCCGTCAGCGTCCTTTTCGCCGAGCACGAGGATCTGCAGACGCAGCTCTCCGATCCGGCTCTGCACGCCGATGCCGCCCGCGCTAAGAAGGTGAACCGTCGGTATGCCGAGCTGAGCCAGATCAAGTCGGCGCACTCTGCATGGATCCAAGCCGGCGAAGACCTCGAGGCCGCACGAGAGCTTGCCCGCGAGGACGCCGCATTCGCTGAGGAGGTCCCCGAGCTGGAGGAGTCGCTGCGCGTGGCGCAGGAGAAGCTGCGTCGGCTGCTTATCCCGCGCGACCCCGACGACGGCCGCGACGTGATCATGGAGATCAAGGGCGGCGAGGGCGGAGCCGAGAGCGCACTGTTCGCGGCTGACCTGCTCCGGATGTACCTCCACTACGCCGAGGCGAAGGGCTGGAAGACCGAGATCCTCGACCGCGACGAGTCCGACCTCGGCGGTTATAAGAACGTGCAGGTCGCGATCAAGAGCACCGCCACCGACCCGTCGCAGGGCGTCTGGGCGCACCTGAAGTACGAGGGTGGCGTGCACCGCGTGCAGCGCGTCCCCGTCACGGAGTCGCAGGGCCGGATCCACACGTCGACCACCGGCGTCCTGGTGTTCCCCGAGGTGGACGCGCCCGAGGAGGTCGCAATTAACCAGAATGACCTCAAGATCGACGTCTATCGCTCCTCCGGACCCGGTGGACAGTCGGTCAATACGACCGACTCCGCAGTGCGGATCACCCATCTCCCGACCGGGATCGTCGTCTCAATGCAGAACGAGAAGAGCCAGCTGCAGAACCGCGAGGCGGGCATGCGCGTCCTGCGCGCCCGGATTCTCGCCCGTCAGCAGGAGGAGATCGCGGCGGCCGCCTCCGACGCGCGCAAGACGCAGATCCGCACGATGGACCGCTCCGAGCGGATTCGCACCTACAACTTCCCCGAGAACCGGATCGCCGATCATCGCACCGGCTATAAGGCCTACAATTTGGACGGCGTGATGAATGGGGCGCTCGATCCGGTCGTCGAGAGCGCTATCCAGGCCGATGAAGAGGCGCGCCTGGCCGACATCGGCTCAGAGGAGTCGTGAGCGGCGACGCCTGCGCCGTGCTCGCCGAGGCTGCCGACCGGCTGAGGGCGTCTCGCGTACCGTCTCCGGAGGTCGATGCGGAGCTGCTCCTCGGGCACCTGCTCGGGCTCGGCCGCGGTGAGCTGCAGGCCCGCCTCATTGCCGGCCTTACGGTGCAGGAGGAGGTACGGGACGCCTTCGACCAGGCCGTCGAGCGTCGGGCCGCGCGCGAGCCGCTGCAACACATCACCGGAATCGCGCCGTTCCGCACGCTCGAACTCGCTGTTGGGCCCGGGGTCTTCGTGCCGCGCCCCGAGACCGAGGGCGTCGCGCAGATCGCCATCGACGCTCTGCGGGCCGTCGCCGATCCGGCACCCGTCGCAGTCGACCTCGGCACCGGCAGCGGGGCGCTCGCCCTGGCGCTTGCGCACGAGGTCCCGCATGCGTCGGTAATTGGCGTCGAGAACTCACCCGAAGCATTTATCTGGGCGCGGGGAAATCGCGACCGCCTTGGTCTTCAGAACGCGCGCATCGTCTTCGACGACCTCGCTCGCGCGCTGCCTGAGCTCGACGGCACCGTCTCCGTGGTCGTGTCGAACCCGCCCTACATTCCCGCCGCCGCGATTCCGCGCGACCCGGAAGTGCGTTTCTACGATCCGCCCGCGGCCCTTTACGGCGGTGAGGACGGGCTCGACGTCGTCCGTGCGCTCTCGACAACCGCGAGGCGGTTGCTGCGGTCCGGGGGAGTGCTCATCATCGAGCACGGCGAGCTACAGGGCGCCTCGATGCGTGAGCTGCTGACGTCCGACGGCTGGCGCGGTGCGACGACCCAGCGTGATCTCGTGGGCCGGGACCGGGCGACGGTCGCGGTGCGCTGAACGGCGCGGCGCTTCGCGACAGGAACTCCGAGTCGCGAGCGACAAGGACTACCACGGAGTCAGTGACGGGCTCTCAGAACAATTCGTGCCCAACTGCGTCGCGTTGGGGATTCCTTGCAGAGGTTGGAGCCACGCTCGCAGCCGGAACCTGGAGTGCGTCAGATGAAGTGGCGCTGAACGACACCTCCGAGGCCGCTGCGAGGTCAGAATGGCCGCCGCACTCTCGTGCCCAACGAACTCTTCGATCCCGGCTGCGAATCGTGCGAAGTCTCGTGCGCCCCGAATCGGCAAGGTGCTGCGACCGTGGTTGACGATGCCGCGCCTGAGCCGAGCGTCGCCGCTTCCGGCGGTGAGGCCGGCGCCCGTCGCTACGGGCGCCGGCCTCACCAAAGTTCGCGGCAGCTTCGCTTGTGGTAGCAACTCGGAGCGGACCGGTCGCCAGCGTGCCCCTCGGGCGCGCCTACGACTCGGTGTCCTCCGTCGTGCTAACTCCGGTCGACGCCAAGACGCAAGCGCTCGGCCTCTCCGTGTCTGCCTCACAGACGGGTTTCACCGTCGGAGCGACGAACCCGACAGCGGCTTCCGTGTCGGTACCCAGCGGAGCGATCGGCGAGGCTGACCCGGTCACCTCCATCGTCCTTGCGAAAGAGATCGGTGAAGCCCCGCGTCCCTGCCGAGGGAGCCCGTCACGCGACGGGGACGGGCCGTGGACGGGTGATCCTGGCCGACAGGTCACCCGTCCCGAACTCGACATTCGCGAAGTCGAGATCCACCTTGTTCGTCTCAGGGTCTGCAACGTCCCCGTTCGTGCCGGATGTGTAGGCGCCGTACATAAAGCCGAGACCCTCGGTCCGGGAGTAGCCGACCGGAATCTGGGCGTTCGGATCAGAGATCTCGACGCCGTTCAGCCACCAGCGGACGGAGCCACCACCTGATCTCGAGAAGGTCGAGGAAATGACGACGTTGTACCAGGAACCCGTCTCCAGCGGCGTGGGGGCGCCGATATTGTTCTCGATCAGCGTCGGCGGCTTCGAATTCGATGAGTAGTCCGCAAACCCTCCGTCACTCCGGGCCGTGACCTGCGCCCACGTGCCTGTCGGGTGCTTCGCGAGGACGAGGCTCAGGTCAGGCGAATAGTGCGAGCTATCGCCCTTGTCGCCAACGCAGTGCCATTGGCCGGTGATGCAGAAACCCCTCTGCATCTGCTTGTTGAGCCGGATTGAGAACGATGTCCAGATCGGGGTGGAGTAGGGACCCAGTGGCAGGTCCGCTCTGATCTCGGCCCGCCGCTGGTCGACGGCATTGTCCCGAGGTGCGACATCGCCCTGAACCAGTGTGAAGTTCGTGAAGTTCCGGTCGAGAGCCGTCCGGATGGAGCTGGGCTGCGCGGAGCCGACCTGGGAGAACGTGTTGACCATGACGTGGCGTGCAGTCCGGAGCGCACCGACGGGGTTGTCGTTGGGCACGTTCGTGAGCGCGGGCGTCCCGAGCCCGCGAATCTGCTTCGCGACCTCTGCCTTATCGCTCGAAGGAATAGCCGTGACTTGCCACACTCTCCAACTGCCCTCGAGTGCCTTCGAGAGATCAATCCCGTTTCCACCGACGGCGTCCACCTCGGCGGTGATCCACTCGTTCTGATCGTCAGAAGACGTGCCGACGTTCTTGCGCACTTTGGCGAAGAAGGTGTACTGGCCGTCTGGGCACCGTAGTGAGGGCGCCGTGCGACTCCACGATGTCTTCGTATACGGGCCCTGGTAGTTACTCTCCCACCCGGACATCGGTGAGGCAGTCATTGTCAGGTCCTTGACCCGCATCTCAACGGTCGCGTCGGGCAGCGCGGACTGGTCGCGGGACTCCACGAAAAGGACCAGCGTCCTCTGCCCTTCGGGGGCAGGAAGAGTTGCGGCGCACGGCCACTCGGAGGGGGTGTCGATGTTTGATGACTGCGGCTTCGTCCTTACTGCGGACGCTGCGAACAGAGGGGTCTTAACGCTGATGGTGTTCGTTCCGGCATCCCACCACCCGGCCATGATGGTCGCGTCGCTGGAGGCGGGCACTCCGTTCAGCGCGACGCGCGCCTGCACGAGGACAGCCGACTGAGGGTCGAAGGGCGACGTCCCGCGTAGCCCGCCGAAGGAGGTGGGGACAGTTGTGCTGCGTTTCGATGCGACCGTAAAAGAAGTCGAGTCGAACTTGGTCACGTGAGCAGAGGCGTTCGGGTCGTGGACCGTCCATCCAGTCGGCGAGCCTGTCCCATCGTCGACAAACCGAGGGTTAGGTAATTGCTCGGCCCTGGTGACCATGAGGTTGGCAACCGACAGATACGGCTCAGAGTCGAGGGAGACTTCTCTGTGATTCGGGTAAATGCCGATGACCAGGCGCCTCGGACCACCAGGCTTGTTCATGCGCATACTGATCCGTGTAGAGGCTTCCTCGTCCTTCGTGCGGTAGACCGTACACGGGTCTGAGAAGGAGCCGTTCGTGGGGTCAAACCACGCGAAGAATGCCTCGTACACCTCTCCTGCCGCCACGTTGGACATACCGATGGTAGCGGTGACGTCGACCCTTCCGTCGATCGTCTCCACGCTCCTGAAACCGCCGTAGCCTCCCGGGTCCTTGGTCACGGCCTTCATTCCGAAGGTGATAGCTGAGCCATCGCCACTGATGGAGATCACGCGCTTGGTACTGCTCGAATGGCTCTGCCAACTGCGGGTAGTCGGGGTGAGGGAGTTGGTGAAGGTGGCGCTGTCGCGAAGGATGTTCGCGCTGGATCGGAAGACCTTGAGGCCGGTCCCTCCACCGAGGATGTTCGGATCGGATGTCGAAATCCACGGTTCGTACGGCGTGGCGACATCGTTGACCCAGCACATCGGCGTGGCGTCGTTGAAAGTCATCGTGACCGACGGCAGGGCAGCGGCGCTAGCGGGGGAGCCGCCACCGGTCACCGCGGAGGTCGCTGCGACCGCGGCGGCACCCGTGAGCGCGCCACGGACGAGCGTTCTGCGAGAGATCGGGGAGCGGAGGTGGGGGAGGTTCTCCACAGGAGACTCCTTCTGTGTAAAAGTGGTGGAAAGGTGTCGTTTGAAGTGAGGATGCTACGAATCACCGGAGAGCGTCGGCCTTGGCGCGATATCGACAGCGGCTCGGCTCGTCGTCGGCGGACACATGTCCGCGGGCGACAAAGGTGCTAAAGGCACCGTCGTCGATCGCTGTTCTTGAGCCCTGCCCGAACTTGGCGTAGTTCGGATCGCTTCCGCGCGGTGAGCGGCGACAAAATGGCGTGCTTGGACGCGGAGGCCTAAAAGGCTACGCCGATGGGAGAGCTGTTGACGGCAGACCGCTGGCACGAGACGATACCTGGTGGCGCGGAACCCGTTGAGGACATCGACGCGCTGACCAGGTCGCGTGACCCGCTCCTAACAACGGACAATTCTGCGACAGAATCACGTGCCCTCCGCCGCCGCGAAGCAATGATCCGAGAATGAAGCTTGTTCACTGTGGCGCGATTCGGCGTCATTTCCCCTTTCGAGAGGTCCCTGGCGGTCGGATGGGATATTGTCGGCGTGCCGGAACGGTTCGGCGTGCCTCGTCGAAGTGGTCTAACTCCGTCACGGCGGTGGCTGCGAACGGTGCCCGTTCCTTCGTCCGGAGTTGGGATGACTTCACTTCCTGCCTTCGCTCACCGCGCAGGTCCCGGAGAAGTACGCGCCGCCCAGTCCCGTGTCCACTGATGAGGATAAGAACGAAGGAAGTGCCGACGTGCGCCTGGATTTCGTGCTGACGGGATGGGCAAGACGCCCGAAGGGCGGATACAAGGTCATCTACGAGTACGCCAACGAACTCGCGCGAGGCGGAGACGAGGTCACGATTCATCACTGCGCGGGGCTACTCGCGTCCGTCCCTGGTAAGTCGTTACCGAGTCTGTTCTGGCTTCGGGCCATCCGAGCGACCGTGGAGCCATGGGCACGTCGGCTCGTCGGGAGAGCGCCGATCCCCTGGATGGAGATTGACTCGCGCGTGCGCCTGCGCTTTCACCTGCGAGCGCCGCACCGCTTGAGAACGGATTTGGTGATCGCAACCGCGGTCGACACTGCGCCGACCGTCGAGAGACTTGCTCGTCGAGCGAGTGCACCCGGTGTCTACTTCATTCAACACTTTGAGGATTGGGCTGCGCCGAAGGAGTGGGTCGAGCAGACCTGGAGGCTGCCGCTGAAGAAAATTGTCATCTCCGACTGGCTGTCGTCGATCGGAGACGATTTGGGCGTGAAAACCACTTTGGTACACAACGGTTTCGCTGCCGAACGTTTCCCACGCGGCGCTCCGATCGCCGAACGGCCTCGGCTCGTCCTTTGCCTCCTGTCGACGACTCCCTACAAACGTCCGGACCTTGTCCGAGCAATCTTCGAACGGTTGCACACCACTGACCCCTCCATCGTATGCGCCGCATTCGGCGTCTCTGAGAGGCCGTCCGACCTCCCCCCACATGTTGTCTACCGCCGAAACCCGGCCCAAGCCGAGCTTCAGCGGCTCTACCAAGATGCACGGGTCTTTATCTGCACGAGCGACTATGAGGGATTCGGTCTTCCACCCGCTGAGGCGTTGCTGTCGGGCGCGTCGGTCGTGTCGACGGACATCGGCGGCGTGCGGTCTTATGCGCGTAACATCTTTATTTTTGCTCCTGTTGGCTCGGCGGAGGCGCTCTCCGCAGCCGCACTTGATCTGCTCGGCGATCCCGAGCGGGCGCAGAGCATGGTGGATGCAGGCTACCCAGTGCTCGCGGCTAGGACTATTGAAGCGGCTGCGAGAGAGTTCCGTGCCGCGCTGGTCGAAGCTGTATCCTCGGCGACGACCGAGACGAGCGTCCAATGACGGGCCGTCGAACGCGCAAAGACCGGACCGAATCAAACGCGCTTATCCGCCGGCTTTCAGGATTTACAATCCTTCCGCTCATCTCGGCGCTCTCACCGTTCTTGCTGTTGCCGATCGTCGCGAGGCTCTCCACACAATCCGAATGGACGGTCATCGCAGTCGGTCAGTCCGTTGGGGCCTTCTGCGGGACTCTGGTGTACTTTGGCTGGAACATTGTGGGACCTTCTCAAATAACACTCGCCCGATCATCCGAGGAACAGGTCGCTATCTATTCGTCCAGCTTCTGGTCGCGGATTGTGATCCTCGTGCCCAGCGCCTTGGCGGGTTGTGCGGTGACGGCTCTTCTCTCGGGTGGTCAGCACCTCGAACTGGGCTCGCTGATGTGTCTCTCCACCCTTCTCGTCGGTATGAGCGGCGCCTGGTATGCGATCGGCGTCGGATCGCCTCGTCTCGTCGCAACATACGAGGTCCTTCCTCGAGTCGCCGGAATCCTCGCTGCAGTGCCGACGATCTTGCTCCTTCGAAATGCAATTCCCTATCCGGTGATCCTTCTCCTTACGACTCTCATCGGTCTCGTCCTGCTCAACCGACACCTTGTCGGCCGTGCCTTTCCTCGGTGGGTGGGATGGCGTTCGGCCGGCCAGAGCATCGCATCGAACGTTGTCCCCACGCTCGTCACATCTTTCGGGTCGGTTTACACATCCGCGCCCGTGCCCCTTGCAACCGGACTATTCGGCGCAACTGCGGTCGCATCGGTGACCTCCGCCGATAAATTGTATCGCTATTCTCTTTTTGTGGTGGCCGCCCTCGCGAATGGTCTACAGAGCTGGGTAGTAGGGTCGAGCAAAGGGATGTTCGATCGACGATTCCGCGCGAGCCTCCTCGCTCATGTGGTTCTCGGCCTGCTTGGAGCGGGAGGTCTGGTGGTGCTCGGTGACCTCGCAACCTCAATTCTCTTCGGTAATGAACTTCGATCAGGGCTAGCGCCCATGATCGGTCTTGCGCTCGCGTTCCTATCGGTGTGCACGGCGACACCATTTGTACGCTATGTACTTATTCCGCTCAACAAGAACACTTCTGTGCTCATCGCGAATGTCTGCGGCCTCGGTATCGGAGTTCTGTCCTTGTTGGTGACTCTTCCGGCCTTGGGGCCCGCGGGTGTGACAATGAGCCTCGGAGTGACCGAGTTCGGCACGCTGGTCGGATCCATGTTCCTGGCTGTTCAGGCAGTTCGTAGGGCTCAGCGAGTTGGCTCGCTCATCAACATCCCAATCGATACGGACGAGGATCTCGATGCGGTGCGCTGAGGTCTCTCCAAATTTCTTTTCGACAACCGACTGCGAGGGTCCTGCATGAATCTCATAGCGATCGCGCTCGCCGCTAGCGGCATTTTATACATCATTTTCGGCAAGCGCGAGGCCGTCTTGAAGAGGGCGAACGTTTACGTGCTCGTCTTGATCTCGATCGTACCGCTATATGCTGCGCCTAATAACGTAGTTGTCATCACCTTCGGAATAGCGAGCCTGGTGCTCTTGCTTGTGTGCGTGCAGGCCAGCGTGCGAATTCGGATTGACTTCACCATTCTCCCCATTCTCATTTTGCTTTCATTGGAACTTTTTTCGAGATTGCGAGGTGGATCGCCTCAGCTTGCTCTATTCAACACGGTCATCATCGTTTTCGCATTCCTGGCAATCTTGGTATGCGCCACTGCCGTGCGTGAGTCGGGTTGGTTCACATTCGCGATGACTCTCGCGGTTCTGTTGCCCTTTCATCTTGTCGTCTCGGTTCTCGAACAGGGGGGCGTCGTCTCGACTCTTTGGCCGAGGGGTACAGAAATAGACGACATTTCCCACCGGCCGAACCGCCTTCTCGAGATTCTGCCTGGACGTTCGATGTCGACGCTCGGGCATCCCATCGTTCTCGGCTTTATCTGTGGTGTGACGGCGATCCTCGCTCTGCACTATTTCTTAAATTCGAGCAGGTGGTGGGGCGTCGTCTTTCTCCTCGCTGTCGTGATCTCCGGGTTGTCGGGAGCGCGCAGTGCTTTCTTCGCAACTGTGGTCGCTTGCCTTTACTTGTTCCTACGCTCGCGAAAATCGGGAACGCGCGTCGTGATCATGGGCTTAGCGCTAGCAGTGGGTGTTCTGTTATACCAGGGTGGCTACTTCGCTGAGGACACATTCTCCGAGGTGGAAACACAGTCGTCCTACACTCATCGACTCAGCGTTACGACCGGCGTCCAGGACTACATCGGGCAGGCCTCTCCCGAAAGCCTCGCGTTCGGCCGCGGAATCTACGATTACCTACAATTCCTTACTAATGGAATCTTCGGCTCTCGTGAAGACTTGACATCCTTCGACAATCAAATAGTACGTTCTCTTGTTGTAAGTGGCCTCGTCGGAGTCGCGGCCGTCGTTCTGACCATGGTAGTCGGATGGGTACGCGGGAGCGGAGTGGCCCGCGCTACGCTCGTCTACTCAGCGGTTCTAATGTTCAGCTTCGACATGTTTACGTGGATCATCTCCCTTGTCATTTTTGGAATCGCCACGACCGCTGGCACACAGCAACGGGACGATAATTCCCCGTCACCTTCTCCGCTGAAAACGTCGACTCGGCGGACAGCAGTATCCCGAGCTAGATCCTGATGCGGGTCGCGTTGGTAACTCCGTCTCGATTGAGCAACTCACTGGGAAGGACTTACGTGCATTGGGAATTGTGCCGGATGGCGAAGTGGGAAGTCTTGACGATCGCCGCTGACAGCGAGGAAATCTGGCCACCCCTGCGTTCATCGGAGTTTGGGCAGTCGGTCCTACCTGCGGATTCGTTTGCCGAAATCATTACCTTCCGACCGGACGTCGTCATCTGCGTGAAGCCGCTCATCGAATCGATGGATCTCGCTCGAAGAATCAGTGACATTGTCTCCGCGCCCGTCATCGTCGACATTGATGACCCGGATCTCTCCGCGTCACTCGCCATCGGTTCTCCCTTTCGCGCTGCTGTGAAGTGGATGTTGTATCCAGCATTCATGCGGGCTACCTCCGCTCGCCGTCGCCTTGCAGAGGCTGGCTCAGTGATCGTCAGTAATCCCACGCTTCGTGCGGCCCATGGAGGGGTGATGATCCCTCACGCAAGGGAGATCGGGGTGACGGGGAATGCGCACGAGACGTCAGCGCCTCTGATTGCCTTCATTGGGACCAATCGCGATCACAAGGGCATCCCTGAGCTGAGAAAGGTTGTGGAACGCCTCCATGCGGAGGCCGGATTCCGACTGATCGTCACGGACGACCCCCCGACCGATGCGAAGGACTGGGAGAGCTGGATCGGTCAGACTTCTTTCTCTGATGGGATGGCCCTCCTTCGTTCAGCAGATATTGTCGCCCTCCCTAGCCGGAGAGTACCGTTCGCGCGGGGCCAGCTTCCGGCTAAGCTCATGGATGCAATGTTCGCAGGACGCGCGATCATTGTCTCTGATGTTGCTCCGCTACCCTGGGCAGTTGGAGATGCGGGACTCGTCTTTCGCGCAGGTCGGACCGATGAGCTGTACGAGCGGTTGAGTCGCTTTAGAGACCCGCAGACTCGAGCCGAGTACGGCCGTCGTGCACGCAATCGCGCTATCAGCATGTTCTCCTTCGAGGCGCTCCTTCCGGCCTATACCGAGGCGCTCAAGGCGGCTCGACTCTAGACGCCGCCGCAAACTTCATTCATTTCCTAAAGAAAGAGTGTCCAGTGAAAGTCCTATTTGTCGATCATTCCGGGCATCTCGGAGGTGGCCAACTCGGTCTTCTTCGGTACCTCGAGCAACCCGCGCCCTTCGAGCGGGAGCTGCTTGTCCTCGAAGACGGTGAGCTCGTACGGCGGGCGCGGGCTCTCGGCATACACGTTGTCGTACTCGGTGCCGCCGACTCGTATCTCTCGAAGATCGCGATTGCTCCGAAGGTGCGGCGAGCGATCGAGGCCCTCCGTCCGGACATTGTCGTGGCCAATAGTTTGACGGCGGCAAATGTAGTGGGACTTAGCCCGTGGCGCGGTGCTGTCAACATCGCCTATCTCCGCGAAACTTTATCCGTCGATTCGGTACCGTCGGGCCCCAAGAGGGCGCTGATGCTGTACCGGACTTTTGCGGCGTTCGACGGCTTCATCGCGAATAGTGCGGCTACTCGAGCATCGATTCCGGCGCCGCTTGCTCGGATCCCTGTGAAAGTCGCCTACCCAGTGTCGGGAATCGGAACGGTCGTCGATGGAGCACCTTTAGGCTCTACTCATCGTTTTAGAGTGCTCACCCTAAGCCGACTGGAGCACTGGAAGGGCGTTCATGTTGTGGTGGACGCCTATGAGGAGCTGCAGCGTCGGGGCGTTCAGGACGATTTCGAACTTCGAATCGCCGGCGATGCGACTCTGGGAGACCCTGCATATCTCGCGCGAATTGCCACACAAGTGGCACGTCTCGGGCCTTCCGCCATCCTGCTGGGCCGCCTTGACGACGTACAGAGCGCTCTCGATGACGTTGATGCTGTGGTGATCCCGACGCTGCGACCTGAACCGTTCGGTCAGGTGATGGCTCAAGGTATTGCGAGGGGTCGCTTAATCATCAGCTCCGGGGGAGGAGGGCCGACGGAGATTCTTGGCCCGACTGCTGCCGCGGTTTTCGTGCAAGCCGGAGACATTGAGGCGCTGGCCGACGCGCTCCAATTTGCGCACGCAGATCTAGCTGCGTCGGGGGCCATCGCTCATCGGGGGCAGGCTCGGGCAGAGCTGTTCCTTGACCATCGGACGACCGCGGCGCTTTCTGACGCGATCCTGGCGCTCGGATCCGGGGTACAGCGGTGACGAGACATGTCGGGCTGACCACCGGCGCCAACAGCGGTCAGAGGTCCGGAATGGCCGACAGAACGCCAAGTTTCGCAACGTCCCGCAGTACGGATCGCACGTCGGAGTCGATGTCCTCCGGACGGACCTTGTATGCGTCGCTCAGCTTCGCGACGGTCGCCTCCACCGAACCCGTATGGTTGAAAGCCTGGATGATCGCGAAGGCGGTCTCATTGAACATGCGAGGTGTCAGAGCGTGCGGTCCATCGAGTGGCATGACATATACATCGTGACCGTGGCGTTCAACCGCAAATCGAGACATAATCATCCTTCCGATTCGTCATTACCTGCGGATCGTCAGTCGCAAGGGGGGAGCCTCTGATGGTATCAGAGGGACCAGTCGACGTCCTTCCTCTCGCAGTAGCAACTCGGCTTGCGCACGTGCTCGTGCACGAGGTCGGCGCGGCGAAGCGGGCAAGGGTGTTGTCCATCAAGGGACCGGTGAATCTGCACTACGAACTTACGCCGCCGTATTCTCCGAGCGACGCCGATGTGCTCGTCTCGCCTGACGACTTCGAGGTAGTAAAGGAAGCGCTTCTCGAGAGAGGATGGGTCGAAAGGGACTCGGATGATGATCTGCCCAGAATGATGCGCGCCCATGCCGTCACTTTGATCAATCCCGAGTGGCCATGTGACATCGATCTGCACAACAGCTTTCCCGGTCTGCTCGTCGCGCCTGCAACCGCGTTCGATGCGCTGTGGGAGCGCCGGACTGCCATGGAGTGCGCCGGCGTAGATATCACGGTTCCCGACTACGACGGCGCCTTCATCCTTTGTCTTCTCCACGCCTACAGGGACAGGCACGAGTGGTCGAAGAGAAACCTCATTCAGAGCCTTCTGGCGATCGGAGACGCGGGACCGTTCTTCGATCGAACGAAAGGTGGTCTCCCAGAACTCACCGTACGGACCGGTGCTTCGGTCGCCATGCGGGACTTGCTAGCGAGCCGGATTGAGGGAATCGACGGTCCTACCCCTCCGATTGACGAGGATCTGCTGCTCGCCTGGAGAGTTCGGGTGTCCGCGGGTATTGGTATGCTTCCGCCCATTCTCTGGACGGCGCTCTCGGGTCGGCCGCTCGTCGCTGCGCGAATGTTCGCCGTGGCGCTTTCGCACCGCGTCGAGCACGCGGGGATGAATGAACGCCCGACGGTGCGAACTATCGTCGCCGGGCTCCTCCCTTCCGTCCGACGAGCCCCCGGCGTGGTTTTCAGGACGATAGCAGAACTACGAGCTGTCGCACTCGAACGCCGCCGCCGCCGCGGCCGGCGGAACGCGTAGGGTCTCCTGCAAGAACGTCAATCATTTCTCAGCACGTGGTGCGGCCGGAGAAGCCGGGTTCTCACTCTGCGGGCGGAGTAAGAGCCGACTTGGTGACTTTGACCACGAAGAGATCCTGCGGCGAGGTCGGCTTCCCGTTGTCACGGTCGTTGTTTCCCGGATAGCTGGTCCACACGAGCATCCAGTCTGCCGCATCTCCAGTGCTTGAGCCGTCGACGAAATTCCATTGGTAGGTAGAATCCGGCAGCAATGGAAGCATCGGAAGGCGACTCGCGCGCTCTGTCTCGAAGAGGACATCGAGCGACGCTCCGTCGAGAATAAAGTACCTCCCCGTCTTTCCATACCGATACGACACGGCGAGGTAGTTCGTGCCGCGTGGCACTACTGGTGTGTCGATGGACATCTGGAACTCAACGCTCGACGTCCCGGAGGGTTGCCAGTGTCCGTACCAATCCGAGACCTGCTTGTTCAGCCAGCTTCCGTTAGACCATCGACTCACATAGAGCTGATTGCTTCCATCTGGGCCGCAGGAGTCGAGCTTGGAGTAGACCACGATTGGTGCAGAGGCGCTGTCGAAGCCGAGCTGTACCAGCCCATTGGCTAGGCCGCAGCCCTCAGGGACGTCGTCAACGATTGCCTTTGTATCGTCGTAGGAGATCGGTGACGATAGTGTGCTGCCGTCGGCGGCGCGCCAGGTTTGCAGGTCGTTGCTGACCGCGAACGAGACGCGAGATGACTGCGAAACATCGGTCGATGTTCTCCAGTTCCAGGCGACGTAGTAGCGTCCGTCCGGCCCCTTCACCGGCCCGTCCGGGTAGGCGCTCACGGTGCGGCCGGCAAGCGTTCGGTCGCCGAAGATCCTGCTCAACCGGGTCCACGATGATCCGTCGAACTGGAAATACACCCAGCTACCGTCACCGCTGCCTCCTGCTCGGAAGCCGAAGACGAGTGGGGAGGAAGGACCATCAGCCGCCGATGAAATGAAGCGAGGGTACGTGATGTAACTCTCATCTTCTGGAAACCCAAGGGATTTGACTTGACTAAAGCTGGTCAGACTACCGCTCGTATCGGTCATGAAATAGAGGAGGGAGCGTCCGTGCATGTTCCCGCTAACGTGTATCCGACCGTCTTTGTCGACGGCTATAGCAATCAGGTTATGCGTGTCGCTCGCCGTGCGCAGGTCGGATGGATTTCCGGGAAGTCGCCGCTTCTCGCCCTCATCGAAAGTCTTATCCAGTGGTCGTACCGCCACGGACATGTAGCCCTCGGAGTCATAGTATGCGACGTACTGTTTACTCGCTGTGGTAAGGAGGGCCTGTGGCACGGGAGAGCGAGCGAAAGTCTTGTCCACGACGAGTCGCTCATCGACGGTCGGGCGATTGTCGACGAGCGGACTCATAATCGTCGCGGTCTTCGGCTCCCAGGCGAGAGTGGACGTCGGAATCGGTGCAGACGCTCCGGCTTTCGTGTCGTAAGTGTAATTGTCGAAGGAAGCCCCACCAGTGCGTGTCCACAGCCCTGGCTTTCCAGTGTCGAAGAGGCTAGCATCGACCGAGCCGGCTCCCGTTGCCTGTGATCCTCCGGCGCCGATCACAACTGCCTCTACAGTATCAGAGTCCTTCTTGTGCATCATTCTCAGCGTCAGAGATGCGGTCCCTGCGACAGGGATCGTTCCCTGCTGAATGAGGGTCTCCTTGTTCTCGATGATCTGAACGAGCCGCCAGGCGGCGGAGGGCGACGTCGTGCTGGGAAGAGATGCGAATAATCCGATCTGGTTGTAATTCCAGGCAGCGGTTCTGATAGAATTAGAGACAAGCCCGGACTCACCGAGAGGGTTTGCAGAGCGGTCCAGCAGGATATCGGTGCTAGTGTTCCAGTCGGTATCTGTCGTTGCTGGACGCGTGACGACGGCGATGGCGCGTTTGCTGCCAGCGGGATCCATCGCAGCCGGAACGAGCCGTCCATTCTCGATCTTCCATCGTCCTCGCTGCGCCTGCATATTCGGCCCCGGAGTGCCTTTATCCGGAGTTGAGAATGATGAAACCACGGAGAAGGGACGATCGGTGCCGACATTTTTCCGTACGAAGGCAGTGACTGTCGGCTTTGAGTCGACTGCATAGATTCCCGCAACTCCTCCGCGCGGGATGATCGATGAAAGCCCATTAAGGGAAAGTCGAGTTAATTCTCTATTAGTGTCCAATCGGGTGACTCTTGCAACCATCGATGACGAATCGGTGACGGCTAGCGAGAGGCGGAACTGGGTTCCTGCGTTGGCTCCCGAAAACGTTCCCGAGTTGAGCAGGGTCGCGCTCGTCAGTGCCGGGGCACTGCGGTGAAGCTGCCAGCGCCCGATTTCTCCCGACGCATCGAAAGAGATTCTAAAGACGAAGCCTTTCGGTGAGTCCTCTGCCCTATCGTTGGTGGCAAGGCCGAGCCACTGACTTGACGCCCCAGACCGGTGACGCCCGTCAAGGGAGATTTCGTACGACGCAGCGAGAGAGTCAGAGACCTCGTACGCGGTAGCAGACTTTCGCGAGTTCGGCGCAAGTGATACGCCACCACTGGCATTGGATGTCCACGCGGAGTCGGACCAAGCTCCGCCGAGAACGGCCGCAGTATCAGGCAAAGCGTTCGCTGTCGTGAAGCTGCTAAAGGTGGCGGTGGTGTCTCGGACGATTAAGCCCCCTCGGGTCCCAATACCACTCGCGCGCGATGTCCAGTCGACGGCGGTTGAAAGAACTGGCTTGTCGTCAGCAGCGACCATCACAGAAAGCTGTGTGCCAACAAGGTTAAGGCCTAGTGTGAATGTGGAGGCGGTTGTAGGGACCTGTTCCGTTCCTCCGCGGACCATCGTGGTCCCATCAAGGGGGAGACCCCTTCCGTCATGAACTTGCCAGGACAGTGAGTTCGAGGCCACGCGTATTCGCAGTGCTCTTACGTCACCGTCTACGTCCTTTTGACTGATACCCACCCAAGACGTGGCGTCCCATTTCGATACGGAAAACGTCGACTCTATCGACGCGCCGCTGTCAATAGGGGCGTCGCTGTATCCATTAGCGGCCTGTGCTTGAGCGACCATTTTGCCCTCCGAGGCCGACCAGGAACCGGCGCCAACCGTCCACTGAAGACCCGCGAAAACGATGGCCGTGGTCGTACCGCTGACGAACCCACCGAGGGACAAAGCTGTTGCAATAGATAGCGCAACCATTTTAGATGGCATGAGCGTCTCGCCTCCCTGCGATAGGTCAAGATCGACCGCTATCGCCCTCGCAAGGGTAGTTGGAGACGAGACTATCAATGCCCCCCGCAAGGGAGTCACCGGTAACGAATAATGCTCGATCGAAAGCGCTACTTCGCTGAGAGCAGTTCCTCGATAAGATTGTTGAGCTGACGTGCAGAGCTGGACCACGAGTACCGACGGACGTTCGAGTAACCCTTGTTTGTCAATTCGGTGCGGAGTGAGCTGTCGGTGGCGATGTCTTCGATCCGAGACACCATGTCTCCCGCCCTCGACGGGTCAAAGTAAAGTGCGCTGTCCCCCAGAGCCTCTGGAATCGCCGCGGCATATGCGGCGAGGACTGGTGTGCCAACGGCCTGGGCTTCGAGCGGCGGAATACCAAATCCCTCGTAAAGTGAAGGGAAGAGGAATGCGGTGGCGCTTCTATATACCTCGACAAGTTCATCGTCGGACAGGCGACCGAGATAGTGGACTCGAGCCAAATTGTGCGATTGAGCCGCGCGCGAAAATGATGCTGACTGAGTGCCGACAATCTTTAGTGAGAAGTCGGCGGGAATATTGGCCTGCTCGAAAGCGTGAACCATCGCGTCAAAATTCTTATGTTTGTTCGGTGATGAGACGGCGAGGAGGAAACGCTCCGTTGAACGCGTGGAGCCGGGCGTGAAGATCCCACTTACCGCATTAGGTACGACGGTGATTTTTTCAGAAGCAATGCCGTAGTGACCGCTGATCTCTTGCCGTGAGAATTCACTGACAGTCACGATAGCCCGAGATGATCTCAGTGACGCAGGAGTCAGAACTCCGTAGAGGGTTCGAAAAGACCACGAAAAGCTGTCTGGATGACGCACGTAGGTGATGTCGTGGTGAGTCATGATCTGGTTGCGATAAAGGGCGGGCGCAGTACTCATGAGGTTCACGAGCAGAGGATGCCCACGGGCATTAAGGAAGAGGGGTAACTCTACCTGCTCCCAAAGGTGTCCCCGGAGTCGCCCGATCTGAAGGACTGGAAAACTCGATTCTTGAAGATCACCTTGAGGAGCCACGAACACCACATCTTGCCTTAGCTCGCTGAGGCGCTCGCAAATCTGGTGGGCGAAGCGTTGCACGCCTGTCGTCGCCTGGGTCAGGTGTCGGGCGTTGACCACGACCAAAGGCTTTGATCTCATTGGTTGACGGCAATCTTGTAGGCGTGCTGAAGACGGGCGGTCTGTACATCCGATCGGTTGTCGGCGAGCGCCGACCGAAGGTGCCAAATCCGCTCCTGCCACGCCTGATCACTTGCGAGAAGAGCGATGACCTCGGCTGCAGCGTGATGCGGGGTCGCCACTCGACCCGGAATATCGATTCCGCGATAGAGCGGTAGCTCCCGGATCACGGCGGGCACACCGGCCTTCGCCGCCTCGAGGATCGAGAGGGGGAAGCCCTCCCAGAGCGCGGTGTGAAGGTAAATAGACGGCGCCGAATTGTATGCTGCGCGCGCCTGTGCGAACGTGAGCCACCCTGTGACGTGTACTCCTGCGAGTTCGAGCTGGCGACGGAGCTTTGGTTCGCCGTCGCCGATCCATGTAGCTGTGATGTGAGAGTGCCGAGCGCGAAGGGCCATGACAGTGTCGGCGAAAAATTGTGGGTCTTTCTGCGGTGCGATGCGCCCTATACCTAGGATCCGCACCGCCTTGTCCTGCCCCGGATGGGGCTGTGCTAGACGCACGTCGCCGGCGCTCACGTTGGGGACGTACACGGCTCGTGCCGATGATCCGCCAATAAAATTCGAGGTGACAATCGTCTCGTAGGGGGAGCAGCCGGCGAAGACTGTCGTATTGACGGCAAGGAGGTTTTCAAGGATCCGAATTGCGGCACGAACGGAGCGAGACAGGTCGCGCCGCTCGAATGCGAGGCAGTGTGGAGTGTAGACGATTGGCACCGAGCGCCGGGTTCTCGCCAGGCGCACATAGGTGCCTGCATACGAGGAGTGCGCGTGCACGAGGTCGAAGCGGCCACCGGCCGTCAAAGTCCGAATGGCGCGGATTCGACGGAAGTGACCCACCGGAAGCCGCTCGATGCCCGTGAAGAGAGCAAGCGCGGATTCATCGATTGGAGCCTCCGCTCGTTCACTGAACGCGAGGGAGTGCTCATGCTCGGGAAGTGCGGAGACATACTGCTTAATGGCTCCCGCAGTGCCGGCGCCAAATGCTTCTGTGACGTGCAAAACACGCATTGTCTTGCCGTCTCCCTGTATCGCTTGTCGATGGAATCCTCTTATGCGGCGCTCGTCAGTCCGTTGCCGCTGTGTACTACGCAGTCTGGGCCGAGTACTTCGCTTCGGTCGCCGCCTTTTGTGGCCGCCACCACGCCTCGTTCTCGCGGTACCACTGCATTGTCGCGGCCAGGCCCGACTCGAAGTCGGTGTAGCGCGGGGTCCAGCCGAGTTCGGTGCGCAGGCGCGTCGAGTCGATCGCGTAGCGGAGGTCATGCCCGGGGCGGTCGGTGATGTGATCGAAGGCGTCCTCGGCCTGGCCGAACTGGGCAAGGATCAGTTTCACTACCTCGAGGTTGTTTTTCTCGCCGTCTGCTCCGATGAGGTAAGTCTCGCCGATCTCGCCGCCGTCGATTATTGCCCAGACACCGCTGTTGTGGTCATCGACGTGAATCCAGTCGCGCACGTTTTCCCCGGCTCCGTAAAGCTTCGGACGAAGCCCATCAATGAGGTTGGTAATCTGGCGGGGGATGAACTTTTCGACGTGCTGGTAGGGGCCGTAGTTGTTAGAGCAGTTCGACAAGGTTGCCTTCACGTTGAACGAGCGAACCCAGGCACGAACCAGCAGGTCGCTACTGGCCTTGGTCGACGAGTAGGGGCTTGATGGGTTGTAGGCGGTCTGCTCGGTGAATTTTGCCGGGTCATCCAATTCGAGGTCGCCGTAGACCTCGTCGGTCGAGATGTGGTGGTAGCGGACGTCGTGCGCGCGCACCGCCTGGAGAAGCGTGAAGGTGCCGATGACGTTCGTCTTGAGGAACGGGGTTGGATCGTCTAACGAGTTATCGTTGTGCGACTCTGCGGCGAAATGCACGACGAGATCGCTCTCGGCGACCAGGCGATTGACGAGTTCGGCGTCGGCCACGTCTCCCTTGACGACAGTGATGCGGTCGGCAACAGAAGCCAGCGATGCGAGATTGCCGGCATACGTGAGTTTGTCGAGCACGGTGATGTGCGCATCCGGACGTTCGCGAAGTGTGAGGTGAACGAAGTTGCTTCCGATGAAGCCGGCGCCACCGGTGACGAGAATCCGCACGTGTGCTCCTACAGTGTCGAGAAGAGAAGAGAAGAAAAGGGGGCGAGGAGGGGAGTGCTCGCCCGGACGACGCTAGCGCACGCTTGGAGTGCGCTAATTGTCAGCGTCCTAGTGACATCGTGGACAGGGCGAGTAGGCGTTGGAGGTATGCGCCGTATCCGCTCTTGGCGAGCGGAGTCGCCAGCTCGGCGAGGCGGGTGTCGTTGATCCAGGAGTTACGCCAAGCGATCTCCTCGATGCAGCCGATTTTAAGGCCTTGGCGCTGCTCGACGACTCTCACGAACTCCGTCGCCTCGATCATCGAGTCAAAGGTGCCGGTGTCCAGCCAAGCGGTACCGCGATCGAGGACCTGCACGTTAAGCGTGCCGGCCTCCAGGTAGCGCTCGTTGATCGTCGAAATCTCCAGCTCGCCACGGGCGGAAGGAAGAATCGTTTTCGCAATTCCTACGACGTCGTTATCGTAAAAGTAAAGTCCGGGGATCGCGTAGGTGCTCCGAGGATGTTCCGGCTTTTCCTCGATAGACACGGCGCGGAACTCATCGTCGAACTCGACGACGCCGTACGCTCGAGGATCGGCGACCTGGTAGGCGAAGATCACGGCTCCCTCGACGGACGTGTTGGCCGTGAGGGCCGTGCCGAGCGCGGTGCCGTGGAAGATGTTGTCACCCAGGATCAGCGCGACCGAGTCGTCGCCGATGAAGTGCTCCCCGATCAGGAACGCCTGCGCCAGCCCGTCGGGCGAGGGCTGCACTGCATACGTGATGCGCATCCCCAGGCTCGATCCGTCGCCCAGCAGTGCACGGAACTGGGCATTGTACTCGGGGGTGGTGATCACGAGGACCTCGTCAATGCCCGCCATCATCAGTGTCGACAGAGGGTAGTAGACCATCGGCTTGTCGTAGATCGGCATCAGCTGCTTCGAGATGCCCTTGGTGATGGGCCAGAGCCGCGACCCGGAGCCGCCGGCCAGAATGATCCCCTTCATGCGCCGACTCGGCCTGCGCGCGCTGCAGCAGTCAGGGCGGCGAGGACTCTCTTGCGGGCGATAGGTAACGGAAGGATCTGCACGGTGCAAAACCCTAACCGCTGCCCGTGTCTGGTGAGGTGGCGCAGTCGCGAAGGGACGTCTTTCCAGGCGCGAATGTGCCCCCCTTTCGGATGACACGCGACAATCATCCGCCGCGCGGGTGGTGCGCCGGTATCATCGTTTCGTTATGGCACGCATCTACGACTGCTCCGTCGACACGGACCTCCTGACCGGCACCCGTCTCGCTCGGACGGCCATCGCCCGCGGCGAGCTCGTCGTGATCCCCACTGACACTGTCTACGGTGTCGCGGCCAACGCATTCGATGCTTCCGCGGTGCAGCGCCTGCTCGATGCGAAGGGTAGGACCCGGCAGTCGCCGCCGCCCGTCCTCATCGGCGACGTGGCCGCGCTCGATGCGCTGGCTGAGAACGTGCCGGAGGCGGTGCGCGATCTTGCCCGAGCCTTTTGGCCGGGCGGCCTGACCATCGTGCTGCATGCGCAGCCGTCCTTGATCTGGGACCTCGGGGAGACCCGAGGCACCGTTGCCCTGAGAATGCCCGACAACCCGGTGACGATCGAGCTGCTCGCAGAGACCGGCCCCCTCGCAGTCTCGTCCGCGAACCGGACGGGGCAGCCCTCAGCAACCACGGCGCAGGATGCGCTGGATCAGCTCGGCGACTCCGTCGACGTCTACCTCGACGCAGGCACCACGGGTTCTCGCTACTCCGAGCGCTCGACGGGCGCGAGCGAGGCGTCGACGATCGTCGACGCCACCGCGCTCAGCTTCGATGGTGGCACGCTGCGCATTCTGCGCCAGGGCGTCGTCTCAGCCGAGCGAATCCGCGAGGTCGTCGGTGAGTTGCTCGCCGACCCGGATGTCGCTTCGACCGAGGCTGGCGCTGCGTCGACCGATCAAGGCGCTGCTTCGACGGATCAGGAGATCGAGGAGACGGGTGGATCCATCTCCGATTCCGCGCAGCCCGCCGCCGCCCGCCCGGACTGGGCCTCGGGAGCGCGCCTGCAGGACGCGACGACGACGGACGGCGCCCCGCGCAGCGACTCCGCCCCGGGTGAGTAACCCGTGATCACCTTTGCGCTCGTCTCGCTCGCCGTCGCGCTCGTGACCGGAGCGCTGTCGTGGGTCATCTGGAAGCTCAGCTTGAAGTACCGGCTGTACCCGAAGATCAGGGTGCGCGACATGCACACCCGGCCGACCCCGCGCCTCGGCGGCATCGCGATGTTCCTCGGGATGCTCGTTGGTTTCGGGATCGCCTCTCAGCTGCCCTACTTCCGTTTGGTTTTCGCAAACCCCACGCCGATCCTCGCGATCCTCGGGGCGAGTCTGCTGATCGTGATGATCGGTGTCGCCGACGACATCTGGGATTTGGACTGGACGACCAAGCTCGCCGGCCAGATGATCGCCGCGGGGCTCATCGCCTGGAAGGGCGTGCAGATCGTGTCGCTGCCGATCAGCGGTCTCACCGTCGGCTCGCCGTGGATGTCGCTCATCATCACCGTGCTGGCGATCGTCCTGGTGACCAATGCCCTGAATTTCATCGACGGCCTCGACGGTCTCGTGGCTGGCGTCGCGCTGATCGCCAACGGCGTCTTCTTCCTTTACAGCTATCTGCTGGTGAAGCAGACCTCGCCGACCGACTACTTCAACCTCGCGTCGCTGATCGCCGTGGTCCTCGTCGGGGCGTGCGCCGGTTTTCTGCCGATCAATTGGCGTCCCGCGAAAATGTTCATGGGGGACGGCGGCGCACTGCTGGTCGGGATGCTGATGGCGACGTCAGCGATCGCGGTCACGGGCCAGATCGATCCGGCGCAGCTGAAGGCGAAGGAGCTGCTGCCCGCCTTCATCCCGATCATCCTGCCGTTCGCGATCCTCGTGGTTCCCCTTATGGATTTCGGACTCGCGGTGATTCGCCGCCTGCGCGCCGGCAAGTCGCCGTTCAGTGCCGATCGCAAGCATTTGCACCACCGCCTGCTCGATATGGGGCACTCGCACCTGCACGCCGTGTTGATCTTCTACGCCTGGACCGCTGTGGTCGCGGTCAGCTGTCTGCTGATGTTCGTGGCCGATGTCCTCTGGGTCCCACTGGTCTTTCTCGGCGTCGGACTTCTGGTGTGTACCGTCGTCACGCTCGCTCCGCTCAGCCGCCGCAAGAAGCTCGAAGCGGCCGCGCAGTCCGCGGAGGCGTCTCCTGTGCTCGATCCCCTCGACCGCGCGTCCTCGACGGAGCGGCATCGTCCGTCCGTTGACCTCCAAGACGACCGGCCCACGACAGCGTCGCCCGTGGCGCGGAAGGAAGCATCATGACCGGAGCCTCCCCGGCCACTCCCCGCCCGCAGCTCGCCTCCGTGCCTGTGCTGCGGCGCACTCTCGTCGTCGGAGGGCTTTTCGTGCTTGCCCTCGCGGTTGTCGGCACCATTGTTGGCGGGCTCGCCGCCGGGGGAGAAGGCGCTGTCGGAGCGCTCGTCGGCGCGATCGTGGGCGGCGCGATGGTCTTGCTCACTGCGGCGAGCATCCTCGTTGCTAACCGGCTCGACATCGGCGGCTTCTTCGCCGTTGTCCTCGGCACCTGGCTCGCTAAGTTCGTACTGTTCGTCATCGCCGCGCTGGTGCTGAGGAATCAGCCCTGGTTGAACAGCACGGCGATGTTCGTCACGATCATCGTCGCCGTGCTTGGATCGCTGGTCATCGACGTCGTCGTGGTCTCGCGTTCGCGCCTCCCACATGTCAGTGACATCGCTCGATGAGCACGCGCCGAACGCTCCCTGAGAGAATCACGATTCGGCTCCCAGGCCGTTCTGTTGCTACAGTAGAACAAATCCCGCAGGCGAACGTGCCGCCAGGTCGTCTCATCGGTGATGTCGGTCGTCGAGCACGAACGCCGTCCGAGCGGAAACCCCACCTTTCGTCGTCGCGAGAGCGTTGCATCCAAACGATTCGATTCGTTCGGTTGCACCGTGCCACGCCCCGAATTCCAGGAGCTAGCGCTGTTTGCTAACGCTGTGAACCTGTTGGTCTCGTCCTCGACCGGTGAGAGTGACTTCCACACCCCGTCGATCTCCGAGTTCTTCCCGCCCGGTTTCCTCTTCGAGGGGACCCCCTTCGAGATCAATCGCGTCATGCTGGTCCGCTTCATCGCGGTCATCGCGCTGATGCTGTTCTTCTGGCTCGGAACGCGCAAGCTGCGCCTCGTGCCTGGCCGTTTTCAGAGCGTCGTCGAGATGGCCTTCGATTTTGTGCGCATCACGATCGCGAAGGACATCCTCGGCGAGAAGGATGCTCGGCGGTTCCTCCCCATCCTCGTGACGATCTTCTTCGCGATCATCTCGATGAATCTCACCGGCGTCGTGCCATTCCTGAACATCGCGGGGACGTCCGTGGTGGGCATGCCGCTCTTCCTCGGACTGGTTGCGTATGTGACGTTCATCTACGCCGGCATCAAGGACCGCGGGATGGGCTTCTTCAAGAACGCGCTGTTCCCGCCCGGAGCGCCGTTCTTGATCTACTTCATCCTCACGCCGATCGAGCTGCTGCAGACCTTCATCATCCGTCCGCTGTCGCTCGCTCTGCGGCTCGTGATGAACATGATCGTCGGGCACCTGCTTCTGGTGCTGTGCTTCTCGGCCACGCAGTTCTTCCTCTTCAGTTCTCAGATCGACCCGGGCTTCAAGCTCTTCGGCGTCGTGACCTTCGCCTTCGGCGGTGCGTTCACGCTGTTCGAGCTCCTCGTCGCCGTCCTTCAGGCCTACATTTTCACGCTCCTCACCGCGGTCTACATCCAGTTGGCCGTCGCCGAGGAGCACTGACCCCACTACTCACGGGCTCCCGCCCGTTCTCACGACCACCCCACTGAAAGGACCCACTCGTGGACTCAGTCACCGTTCTCGCCGAACTCACCGGCAACATCGCGACGGTCGGTTACGGCCTCGCAGCGATCGGCCCCGGTATCGGTGTCGGCATCGTCGCGGGCAAGACCGTCGAGGCCATGGCGCGCCAGCCCGAGATGGCCGGCCGCCTCCAGACCACGATGTTCCTTGGCATCGCGTTCACCGAGGTGCTCGCGCTCATCGGCCTCGCCACCTACTTCATCTTCGCGGCGTAGTCGTGTTCGGCACCGCTGTGAACATCGCTGCGGAAGAAGGTGACGTCCCCGCGGTCATTTTGATCCCGGAGTTCTACGACTTCTTCTGGTCGGGGGTGATCTTCCTCATCCTGCTGTTCTTCTTCTGGAGGCTGGTCCTGCCGCGCTTGCAGAAGATGCTGGATGCTCGCTCCGCCGCGATTGAGGGGAACATCGCGAAGGCCGACGAGGCCCAGCGACAGGCCGAGGCCGCCCTCGAGAAGTACACCGCTCAGTTGGCCGAGGCACGCGCCGAGGCCGGAGTCATTCGCGAGAAGGCGAACGCCGACGGCAACGCGATCGTGGCGGCGAAGAAGGAGCAGGCGCAAGTCGAGGCCGAGCGCATCCTCCAGAACGCGCACGCCCAGATCGAGGCGGACCGTCAGGCCGCCGTGGTCTCGCTCCGCTCCGAAGTCGGAACCCTCGCGATCGATCTCGCCTCGGGCGTGATCGGCGAGAGCCTCAGTGACGACGCGAAGGCGTCCGCAATCGTGGACCGATTCCTCGCCGACCTTGAGGCCTCGGAGAAGGCGAGCAACTGATGGGTAGCGCGTCCAGACAGGCGCTCGCGGCCGCGAAGGCGGAAGTCTCCGCTTTCTACGGCTCCGTGCCGCTTGAGGCGGCGCAGCAGCTCTTTGAGGCGGCCCGAGTCATCGACGGGCAGGCGCAGCTCCGCTCCGCCCTCGTCGATCCGAGCGTCGAAGCAGGTACCAAACGTGCTCTCGTCGCCCGCGTCTTTGGGCGCTTCGATACTTCGGCAATTCGACTGCTGACCGTCATCGCGGGTCATCGCTGGTCGAGCGCCGACGAGCTCATCGCTGGCATCGAGGAGGTCGGGATCCGCGCGATCGTATCCTCCGTCACCCCTGGAGTCTCGCTCGATACGGAGTTGCACTCGTTCGGCGCTGTGGTCGCGTCGGACGCGCAGCTCGAGCTTGCACTCGGGAGCAAGCTGGCCTCGGCCGACTCAAAGCTTGCCCTCGTGCAGCGCCTGCTCGAGGGCAAGGCGTCCGCGGAGTCGTTGGCGATCCTCCGTCAGGTGATCGCGCACCCGCGCGGTCGACGGGTGCCGGAACTCATCCGGTTCGCTGCAGGCCTCGTCGCTGACCAGGGCGGGTACATTCTCGCGACGGTCTCGGTCGCGGGGCCGCTCTCGTCACACCAACTGGACCGGCTCCGCACGGCCCTCACGCGTCAGTACGGTCGTCCGGTCTCCGTCACCGTCGTGATCGAGCCTGACCTTCTCGGCGGGATGCGCCTGCATGTCGGCGACGAGGTCATCGACGGCACCGTCTCCGCACGGCTGTCCGACCTGAAACGTCAACTCGCGTCCTAGCGGGCGCACGTATCCTCAGAGGGCGCTGCCCTCGACCCTCCGCACCATCCAGGTCAGGCCCCGACGACCTCTTCGGCTCGCACGGACCCAACGAATAGGAATTCCCATGGCAGATATCACCATCAGCCCGGATGAGATCCGCGACGCTCTGAAGGACTTCGTCTCGTCGTACGAGCCGGGCAAGGCTTCCACCACTGAGGTCGGCTACGTCATTGACGCCGCCGACGGCATCGCACACGTCGAGGGCCTCCCCGGCGTCATGGCCAACGAGCTCATCCGCTTCTCCAACGGTGTCCTGGGCCTGGCCCAAAACCTTGACGAGAACGAGATCGGCGTCGTCGTCCTCGGCGAGTTCTCCGGTATCGAGGAGGGTATGGAGGTCACTCGCACGGGCGAAGTCCTCTCTGTCCCCGTCGGCGACGGTTACCTCGGCCGCGTCGTTGACCCCCTCGGAAACCCGATCGATGGGCTTGGCGAGATCGTCTCCGTCGGGCGCCGCGCTCTTGAGCTCCAGGCCCCCGGCGTGATGTCGCGCAAGTCGGTCCACGAGCCGCTGCAGACCGGCATCAAGGCCATCGATGCGATGATTCCCGTTGGTCGTGGCCAGCGTCAGCTCATTATCGGCGACCGGCAGACCGGCAAGACGGCGATCGCGATCGACACGATCATCAACCAGAAGGCCAACTGGGAGTCGGGCGACACGAACAAGCAGGTCCGCTGCATCTATGTCGCTATCGGCCAGAAGGGCTCGACCATCGCTTCGGTGAAGGGTGCGCTCGAGGATGCCGGAGCGATGGAGTATACGACGATCGTCGCGTCCCCCGCGTCCGACCCCGCCGGCTTCAAGTACCTCGCTCCCTACACCGGCTCGGCCATCGGCCAGCACTGGATGTACGGCGGCAAGCACGTTCTGATCATCTTCGATGACCTCTCCAAGCAGGCCGAGGCCTACCGCGCAGTTTCGCTCCTTCTGCGCCGCCCGCCGGGACGCGAGGCGTACCCGGGTGACGTCTTCTACCTGCACTCCCGCCTGCTGGAGCGTTGCGCGAAGCTGTCCGACGAGCTCGGTGCCGGCTCGATGACGGGTCTCCCGATCATCGAGACCAAGGCGAACGACGTCTCGGCGTACATCCCGACCAACGTGATCTCGATCACCGATGGCCAGATCTTCCTCCAGTCCGACCTCTTCAACGCCAACCAGCGTCCGGCGGTCGACGTGGGCATCTCGGTCTCCCGGGTCGGCGGCGACGCTCAGGTCAAGTCGATCAAGAAGGTGTCGGGCACGCTCAAGCTCGAGCTGGCGCAGTATCGCTCGCTCGAAGCCTTCGCGATGTTCGCCTCGGACCTTGACGCTGCCTCGCGCCGTCAGCTTGCCCGCGGAGCCCGCCTCACAGAACTGCTCAAGCAGCCGCAATACTCGCCGTACCCGGTGGAGGAGCAGGTCGTCTCGATTTGGGCCGGCACCAACGGCAAGCTCGACGAGGTGCCGGTGCCTGACGTCCTGCGCTTCGAGCGCGAGCTCCTCGACTATCTGGGCCGTAACACCCAGGTCCTCAGCACCCTCCGCGACACAAATGTGCTCTCCGACGACACCGTCGCCGAACTCAACCGTGCCGTCGATGGCTTCAAGCTCGAGTTCCAGACCGGTGAGGGCAAGCCGCTCGCCTCGGTCGGACGCGAGGAGCACCAGGCGATCGCGGCCGACCAGGTCGGCCAGGAAAAGATTGTCAAGGGTCGTCGCTGACCAGCGCCATCCCGACGATTCGCCACTTTAGGACAACAGGAGACACATGGGAGCGCAACTTCGGGTCTACCGGTCGAAGATTCGTTCGGCCCAG
The DNA here is from genome assembly GCF_003149025.1 of Rathayibacter iranicus NCPPB 2253 = VKM Ac-1602. Lineage (GTDB taxonomy): Bacteria > Actinomycetota > Actinomycetes > Actinomycetales > Microbacteriaceae > Rathayibacter > Rathayibacter iranicus. Next base: position 47,783 of record NZ_QGDV01000006.1, on the reverse strand, counting down.
ACGACCAAGAAGATCACTCGGGCCATGGAGCTGATCTCGGCCTCGCGCATTCAGAAGGCGCAGAACCGCGTCGCTGCCGCGGCGCCGTACTCGAACGCGATTACGCGTGCTGTGTCCGCCGTCGCGACCTACTCGAACGTCGAGCATCCGCTTACGACCGAGCGGGAGAAGCTGGACACAGCCGCGATCGTGATCTTCACGTCTGATCGCGGCCTGGCTGGCGCGTTCTCGTCGAGTGTGCTGAAGGAGGCCGAGGAGCTGGCCGCCCTGCTGCGCAGTGAGGGCAAGGAGGTCGTCTTCTACCTCGTCGGCCGGAAGGCGAATGCATACTTCTCTTTCCGGAAGCGGGCCAGCGTCCGCGTTTGGACGGGCGGCACCGACCAGCCCGTGTTCGAGACGGCGAAGGAAATTGCGGACGCGGTCGTTGACTCGTACAACCTCGATGACGAGGAGGGGGGCGTGGATGAAATTCATCTCGTCTACAACCGCTTCGTCAGCATGGTCACCCAGCAGCCGACCGTCGTCCGACTCCTTCCGCTCGAGGTCGTCGAGGGGGCGGAGGAGCAGAACAGCGAGCTTTATCCGCTGTACGAGTTTGAGCCCGACCCCGAGACGGTCCTCGACCGCCTCCTGCCCGTGTACGTCGAGAGCCGGGTCTTCAACGCGATGCTGCAATCGGCAGCCTCGGAGCACGCTGCTCGCCAGAAGGCGATGAAGTCGGCGAGCGACAACGCGGACACGCTCATCAAGACGTACACGCGACTGGCTAACAACGCCCGCCAGACCGAGATCACGCAGCAGATCGCCGAGATCGTCGGCGGCGCCGACGCCCTGTCCTCCTCCAAGTAGGACGACTCCCCGCAGTTTCGACTCCGCCCTCCGGGTGCGGTGAGACCACAGAAGGAAGAAGCAATGACACTGACCGCACCTGAGGCGGCGACCGGGACGTCGGGCGGGGCCGTTGGCCGTATCGCCCGCGTCACCGGCCCCGTCGTTGACATCGAGTTCCCCCACGACGCTATTCCCGAGGTATACAACGCCCTGTATACGCATGTCGCGGTCGAGGGCGTCTCGAGCAAGCTGACCTTCGAGGTCGCACAGCATCTGGGCGATGACCTCGTCCGCGCCATCTCGCTGAACCCCACCGACGGACTCGTCCGCGGCCAGGAGGTCCACGACACCGGCCTACCGATTTCGGTCCCGGTCGGCGACGTGACCAAGGGCAAGGTCTTCAACGTGATCGGCGAGGTGCTCAACGCCGATGCTGACGGCAAGATCAATGGCGAATCGTTCGAGATTACCGAGCGCTGGCCCATCCACCGCAAGCCGCCCGCGTTCGACCAGCTCGAGTCCAAGACCGAACTCTTCGAGACCGGCATTAAGGTCATCGACCTCCTCACTCCGTACGTCCAGGGCGGCAAAATCGGCCTGTTCGGTGGCGCAGGTGTGGGCAAGACCGTCCTCATCCAGGAGATGATCCAGCGCGTCGCGCAGGACCACGGTGGTGTCTCGGTGTTCGCCGGCGTCGGCGAGCGCACGCGTGAGGGCAACGATCTCATTGCCGAGATGGAAGAGGCGGGCGTCTTCGACAAGACGGCTCTCGTCTTCGGCCAGATGGACGAGCCGCCGGGAACGCGTTTGCGCGTCGCTCTGTCTGCGTTGACCATGGCGGAGTATTTCCGCGATGTGCAGAAGCAGGATGTGCTGCTCTTCATCGACAACATCTTCCGTTTCACGCAGGCCGGCTCGGAAGTCTCGACCCTGCTGGGCCGCATGCCCTCCGCGGTGGGTTACCAGCCGAACCTCGCCGACGAGATGGGCGTGCTCCAGGAGCGCATCACCTCGACGCGCGGACACTCGATCACCTCGCTGCAGGCGATTTACGTTCCTGCCGACGACTACACCGACCCGGCGCCGGCGACCACGTTCGCGCACCTCGATGCAACGACCGAGCTCTCGCGCGAGATCGCGTCCAAGGGCCTCTACCCGGCCGTCGATCCGCTGACGTCGACCTCGCGCATCCTCGACCCCCGTTACCTGGGCGCCGATCATTACCGGGTGGCGACGAATGTGAAGCAGATCCTGCAGAAGAACAAGGAGCTGCAGGAGATCATCGCGATCCTCGGTGTCGATGAGCTCTCGGAAGAGGACAAGATCACGGTGTCCCGCGCGCGCCGAATCCAGCAGTTCCTCTCGCAGAACACTTACATGGCGAAGAAGTTCACCGGCGTCGAGGGCTCCACGGTCCCGCTCAAGGACACGATCGAGTCGTTCGACGCGATCACGAAGGGTGAGTTCGACCAGGTGGCCGAGCAGGCGTTCTTCAACGTCGGCTCGATCTCGGACGTCGAGGAGAAGTGGTCGCAGATCCAGAAGGAGAACGGCTGATCATGGCCGGGATTCTCAAGGTCAGCGTGGTCTCTGCCAATGCGGAGGTGTGGTCGGGGGAGGCGAAGCAGCTCACGGCCCGCACCGTCGAGGGCGAGATTGGCATCCTTGCCGGCCATGAGCCGCTGCTCGCGATCCTCGCCTCGGGCGAAGTCCGGGTCACGGCCGCGGACGGCACCCGCTTCACTGCGCGGGCGGAGGACGGATTCCTCTCTGTCGAGAACGATGTCGTGACCGTCGTTGCTCGCGAGGCGGCGCTCGCCTGACGACTAGCCGCTCATCGCGGCGACGGAGGGACCGGGCGATCGACGCGATCGTCGGGTCCCTCCGTCGTGTGTCCTGTTGTTGCTCGAAGGAATTCCGTGCAGATTCTGCTCCCTCCGTCGGAGACGAAGCGAGACGGTGGCACCGTGCCGTTCGCGCTCGAGGCGCTCGCCTTTCCTGAGCTGGTGGAAAAGCGGCGTGCCCTGCGGGACGCGCTTATCACACTCTCCTCCGATCGAGAGCTTTCGGCCACGGCGTTGAAGCTGGGGCCACGGCAGCTCGGCGAGGTCGATCGCAATGCGGCGCTGGCATCTGCACCGGGACTGGCGGCGGCAGACCGCTTCGATGGCGTCCTCTTCGATGCCCTTGACGCCGCGAGTCTTGACGCGGGCGGGCGCGAGGCGCTCGGACGAAGCGTCGTCATCCAGTCTGCTCTCTGGGGACCGGTCGGGGCTCTTGACCTGATCCCGGCTTATCGGCTGTCGCACGACTCCCGAGTGCCCGGGATGCCGCTGCGACGGTGGTGGGCGGCGGAGGCGGGGCGGGCCCTGTCGGCGCACTCCGGGCTCGTCCTCGATCTGCGGAGTGAGGCGTACGCCGCGTTGGGACCCCTCGAGGCGGGGGAGCGCCGCTTCTTCGTTCGGGTCTGCACACGGGATGGAGATGGACGATTGCGTTCGCTCAATCACTTCAATAAGCGCGGTAAGGGCTGTTTCGTCCGGGCTCTGGCGCAGGACCGCGTCTCTACTGAGTCGCTCGACGAACTGTCGGAGTGGGCTTCGTCTCGCGGATTCACGCTTGCCCGCCAGCGCGACTCGGGTGAACTCGATCTCGAGGTTCCGGAGGTTGAAAGTCTCCGAGGCTGAGGAGGGATCACCGACGGCGTGCGCAGCCCGTGAGGTGATTGTCGACGACCCCCGTGGCCTGCATCAGCGCGTAGGCCGTGGTCGGCCCGACGAAGCGGAATCCCTCCTGTTTAAGAGCCCGGGCGAGAGCGACCGAGGCGGGTGTTGTGGACGGGACATCGCCGAGGCGGACGATGTGGTCCTCCTCGCCGTCCTGGTGGAAGGACCAGACGAGACGGTCGAGCGCTCCGACGCCGTCGCGCTCGATGAGCGCGAGGGTCGCGCGCGCGTTGTCACGGGTGGCCAGGATCTTCGCGCGATTGCGAATAATTCCACTGTCGTCCATGAGCCGTTCGACATCCTGCGCATCAATCGCGGCGACCACCTTCGGATCGAAGCCAGCGAAGGCCTCGCGGAAGCGCGGCCGTTTGCGCAGGATCGTGAGCCAGGACAGCCCCGATTGGAATCCTTCGAGGCAGATCTTTTCGAGAAGCGGCCGATCGCCGTGCAGTGGAGTGCCCCACTCTTCGTCGTGATAACGGATGTACTCCGGGTCCGTGCCACTCCAGGCGCAACGCACGATCCCGTCCTCGCCGAGGCGTAGGCCGTCGACGGAACTCATCGGTGCGCAATTCCCTCATGATCGAGCAGCCACGCCTTGGTCGTGATGCCCTCACCTGCGCTAAAGCCGGTGATGCGGCCGTCGCCGGCGAGCACTCGGTGGCAGCCGATGATGATCGGCACCGGATTCGCGCCCACTGCTCCGCCGATCGGGCGGCCCGAGTGCTGGCGGCCGGTCGCTGCGCCGAGTTCGCCGTAGGAGGTGATCTCGCCGAAGCCGAGCCTTTGAAGCTGGTGCCAGATCTCGAGCTGGAAGGGTGTTCCCTGCAACGCCACCGGAAGGTCGAAGGAGCGTCGCACCCCGCCGAAATACTCACCCAACTGTTCGATCGCCCGGTCCAGCACCGAGAGCCGCGACTCCGGGAGGTGTTCGTGCGGGAGCCGACCGGCTTGCTCGATGAAGAGCGAGACGATCGACTCGCCATCACTGCCGACCTCGATGCGGCCGAGCGGGCTGGAGGCACGTTGCACCTGGAGTGGAGTGGTTCTCATGCGTCGAGAGTAACGGCGGCGCCGCGGCCTGACCGATGGAAATCGGACTCTGGTGGAGAGAGTGCCGAATTCTTACCTGTGGAGGGACGATTAGCCGTTGAGGACGGCCACTGCGGCGTTGAGGGTTGCGGCAAAGAGTACCCAGGCGAGATAGGGCACGAGCAGTGCGGCAGCCGGCCTGGAGTGCCGCGCAAAGGCCACCAGCGTGAGGAACACGAGCACGTCGAGGGCCACGATGACCACGAGGCCGATCCAGAGCGCCGACGGGCCGATCAAGGGATAGGCGCCGAAGAAAATCGGCGTCCACAAACAGTTCACGACGAGCTGCGCGACGTAGAGCGCAAGGGCCCGACCCGCGCCCCGCTCATCACGTCGTCGCCAGACAAGCCAGGCGGCGACGGACATCAGGGTGTAGAGAACTGTCCAGACGGGCCCGAATAACACGTTCGGGGGAGACCAGGGAGCCTTCTCGGCAGTGGCGTACCAGCCGTCGACGTTGGAGAGGGTGGACACTGTGCCGAATCCCGCGACCGCGAAGGAGATCGCGAGGAAGGCGATGAGGACCAGGCCAGATGTGAGGCTGCTCGTCCTGTCCTTCGACCTCAGGGGTGTGGTCTGGTGGCTCATGAACGCTCCTGTCGTCGTCTCTCGACGGTACGCGGCGGCGCGACCGCTCCCCAGGAGTTGCTTCACGACAACCGGTGGGTTAGCTCCCTCCACAACCGGCGAATAGGGCACTTTCTCCGACGACCGCGTCACCGCTTTCGCACGGGCCTCTTCTTCCTGGGCAGGATCGGCACATGACTCCATCACTGCTGCGCTCCTCGTCTCCGTTCGCCCACTTCCGCACTGGCCTGCCGTTTCGGTCAGGCGATCCCTGTGTGTCGTCGGTCGTCCTCCTCTCGGAGGAGAAACGCGTCCTCTGCACTCGTCTCGCAGCGCTCGGGCGGTTCGACTACGTTGACTGGAGGCCGTCGGCTTTCCGCCCTGGCATCGAACCGGAGGATGTGTGCGGGCGCCGGACTGCTTCCTCTGAGAGGCAGGGACGCTTTTCTTCTGGGCCGTCGGATCCGCGGGCGGCGCAGCGGAGGGGCGGTGAAGCGAGCGACACCCTCGAGGGCGGAGCGACGCTGCTGGTTCCCGAGGTCGATCGCGAGGAGTCCCTTGCGGTTGCCGCCGCGGTGGACCGACTCCTCGACCGGCATCCGCGAGCCGAGCTGCCGAAGGCGATCCTCGCGGGCGTGGACGACTTGGTTCGACGCGCCGTCGAGGGGCCGACGGGGCCGGTGCAGACAGCGAGCTCGGCCGCTCTCATCGTCGCGGTTCAGCGCGGCGCAGGAGCCGATCGAGTGCTGCTCCTGAGCCGCGCCGCAAGCCCTCGTTTCTCGCGGGCCGAACCCTCACTGGTCGAACTGCTCGCTCGTACGGCGGCACTCGCGCCGGAGACAGAGCGTGCCGCCGTGCTTGTTGTGCTCGCCCGCCTACTCGCGGGGGACGGACGCGCCGACGAGGCACGGAGGCTCGCGCACGACGCAGTGCGATTGGACCCGCACCATGTCGGCGCTCGGCGCCTCGCCGCTGCCCTTGGCGGGAATCTCCCGGAGACGCAAGCGGTTCGAGCCCTACCGCCCCGTTACGCCGCATGATCGGCGGCCCTCCCCAGTGCCTACAAGCGCGTCCATGCCTCGGTGAGAACGCTCCGCAGGATCTGCTCGATCTCATCGAACTCGTTCTGCCCGATGGTCAATGGAGGAGCGAGTTGCACCACCGGGTCTCCACGGTCATCCGCCCGGCAGTACAGGCCCGCGTCGAACAGCGCCTTCGAAAGGAAGCCCCGCAACAGCCGCTCAGACTCGTCTTCGTCGAAGGTTTCCTTCGTCACCTTGTCTTTGACGAGTTCAATTCCGAAAAAGTAGCCGGCGCCGCGTACGTCGCCCACGATCGGCAGGTCGAGGAGCTTCTCGAGCGTGGAGCGGAAGCGAGGCGAATTCTCTCGCACCCTCTCGTTGAGACCTTCCTCTTCGAAAAGGTCGAGGTTCTCGAGGGCGACCGCAGCCGAGACGGGGTGCCCGCCGAAGGTGTACCCGTGCGGGAAGACGACCTGACCGTGGCGGAAGGGCTCGTAGATCCGATCGCTGACGATGGTCGCGCCTATGGGGGAGTAGCCGCTCGTCATGCCTTTGGCGCAGGTGATCATGTCTGGCACGTAGCCGTACTCGTCGCAGGCGAACATATGCCCGATGCGCCCGAAAGCGCAGATGACCTCGTCCGAGACGAGGAGCACATCGTGCTTGTCGCAGATGTCGCGCACTCTTTGGAAATAGCCGGGCGGAGGCGGAAAGCAACCGCCGGAATTCTGTACCGGCTCGAGGAATACGGCAGCGACAGTGTCGGGGCCCTCGAACTCGATCATTTCCTCGATGCGGTTCGCCGCCCAGAGTCCGAAGGCCTCGAGGTCGTCGGCGTGCTCGGGCGCGCGGTAGAAATTCGTATTCGGCACCCGGAACCCCCCGGGGACGATCGGCTCGAACATCGACTTCATGCCGGGGATGCCGGTAATAGCGAGCGCGCCCTGCGGGGTGCCGTGGTAGGCGACAGAGCGGGAGATCACTTTGTGCTTAGTTGGCTTGCCCTGCAACTTCCAGTAATGCTTGGCGAGCTTGAACGCCGTCTCGACGGCCTCTCCTCCTCCGGTCGAGAAGAAGACGCGGTTCAGGTCGCCGGGAGCGTGATGAGCGAGGCGGTCGGCCAGCTCGATGGCCGAGGGTGTGGCGTACGACCAGAGCGGGAAAAAGGAGAGCTCGGAGGCTTGCTTCGCTGCTGCCTCCGCCAGACGTTTGCGTCCGTGGCCCGCATTCACGACGAAGAGGCCGGAGAGCCCGTCGATGTACTTCCGGCCAGTGCTGTCCCAAATATGGTGACCCTCGCCGCGGGTGATGATTGGCACTCCCGCACCGGAGTCCATTGTGGACTGCCGGGTGAAGTGCATCCAGAGATGGTCTCGTGCCTTCTTTTGCAGCGAGGTGTCGTCGATCCCGCTCGGTGCATCGGCACCGCGGATGGGCTCGCCCGACGCAAGGCCGGAAGTCGAGAAGGCTGTCTCGGTGGTCATCGGTTACCGCGTTCCCCAGTTATAGAACTGCTTGTGGAGCTTGAGATAGACGAACGTCTCGGTCGAGAGGATGCCCGGGAGCGAGCGAATCTCCTCGTTGAGCAGGGCGATCAGGTCGTCGTCGTTCTCGCAGACGACCTCGGCGAGGATGTCAAAGGAGCCGGCCGTCAGCACGACATAGTCGACCGCAGGCATCGACGCGAGCCGGTCGGCAACGTCGCGGGTGTCTCCCGTGACTCGCACCCCGATCATCGCCTGACGATAAAAGCCGAGCTGCATCGGATCGGTCACCGCGACGATTTGCATGACACCCGACTCCGTGAGCTTTTGGACCCGCTGCCGAACGGCCGCCTCGCTCAATCCGACCGCTTTTCCGATCTCGGCGTACGAGCGCCGACCGTCGGCCTGCAGCTGCTCGATGATCGCCTTCGAGACCTCGTCGAGCTGAGCCGGGCGCTGAGAGGAAGGGCGGGAAGGCGTCATGTGGTGATTCTGGCAGTCGTCAGAGGGTCGGGCAAGTGAATCCGCACGAAAGGACCGCTCCGGATGTTGGAATCGGCTGTCGCGGACCCGTCAATGCGAGTGCCGTTCTGCACTGTCATACCCGCTTCACTTCGCGACGACGGGCACGAACCAGCCGATACGATCAGGAGCAGGCGAGGACCCGGGGCGCCTGGGTGAGAGCGAGGAGACGCGATGACGCAGATCGGCCGCAGCCGAGCGTCCATCACCGTCCCCGTCTCGGCCTGGACCTCGGACGCCCCCTCAGCGGAGGTGACTCTCGGCTGGGCAGCCCGAACCGAGACAGGGTTCGTCCGCAGCGCCAACGAGGACAGTTACCTGGCCAAAAGCCCCCTCTTCGCGGTCGCCGACGGGATGGGCGGGCACGCGGCCGGCGAGGTCGCGAGCGAGGCTGTCGTTTCACGACTCTCGACGGCGGCACTCGGGGCAACGGTCGGGGCGGAGGAGATCGACCGCGCATTGCGCGAAGCGGTCGGCGACATCGCCCGGCAGTCACACACGGCGGATGGCGGCACCGGGACAACCGTCACTGGAATCGCGCTCACCGTCGTGGGAGGCGAACCCTACTGGTCCGTCTTCAATATCGGCGATTCGCGGGTCTACCTCAGCTTCTCCGGAGCGCTGGTCCAGCTCACGGTCGACCACTCGATCGTCCAGGAACTCGTCGACGCCGGCCTGATCACTCGGGACGAGGCCGACGTGCATCCGCACAGCAATGTCATCACCCGAGCGGTCGGATTCCACGAGGCGCCGATTCCCGACTACCGGCTCGTCCCCGTGCTCGCCGGCTCACGGCTCCTCGTCTGCTCGGATGGACTGACGAAAGAGCTCACCGACAATGGGCTCGGGCACCTCCTCGCTGTCGGTGGCTCGGCTCAAGAGACGGCGGACGCGCTCGTCGACGCGGCGCTCGAGAACGGAGGTCGCGACAACATCACGGTGATCGTCGTCGATGTGCTCGCGGTAAGCGGCGACGAGGACCCCGACTCGACGGTATGAGAGGGCTCGGTAGGAGCCGCACGCGCCCACTTCACGATGTCGGTTCGCGTCGGGAGAGGCGCCCCCGGCAGTCGGCTGCACCGCGCTGGGTACGATGGGGAGAGGAAGGGCGTTCTCGGTGATCTGCAGTACGTGTGGCTCCACCCTCGCTCCCGGAGCAATCCTCTGCGGCGAGTGCGGAGCATCGGTGGCCGCGCATGCGGCTCACGGCGCCTCGCGCCCGGCCTCCTCCGGGGACACCACCGTCCTCGACCCCTCCCGTCGAGCCTGGCTGCCGGGTCTCGCGCCGGGCCGTCACCGCACGCCGGCACCGGGAGCCCCGATCGCTCCGCCGTCGGAGGGCCTCGCACGCCTGAGCTTCGCCACGGGTCAGCGCGCCGTCGTCACGGGCAGCGGGCTCATCGGGCGCGAGCCGCTGCCGGATCCGAACGAGACGTTCCGCCACATCCTCTCCGTTCCCGACCCGTCGCGGTCACTGTCCAAGACGCACCTGGAGTTCGGCTTCGACGAGGTCGGGCTCTGGGTGCGCGATCGCTGGTCCGCGAACGGCTCGGTGCTCGTCGCGCCGACCCAGGCGCCCCTCCCGCTTGAGGCAGGCCGCCGCTACCGTGCGAAAATCGGCAGCCGCCTCCTCCTGGCCTCGATCGAGATGGCGGTCGACCGGGTCGACGACTCCGCCGACCGTTCCGGACGTTCGCCAACCGGACGCTGAGCCCGCGTCCCATCACTCGGGCCTCGTAGGCCCGGCTCCCTTCTGTTCGAAGTGGCCGAATCGACCGTCATCGCATCCACTGAACACGGATTCCGTGACGATTATGTTTCTGGATGACTGTTTTCCTCCGTTTGCCGTGACAGGCGGACGAACGCTGTGCCAGTATTTCCCCACGTTCACGCCGGTGGGCACGAGCACCGACGCAGTCAGGAGTTCCCGCCATGACCCGTCCCCTCCCGAGAGATCCCGTCCTCCGCGACGCTATCGCCGTCGCCCGCTCGCACGAGCGTGGGCGCCGGGGGGTCCTGTCGCGGCGAGCGGTCCTCGGAGGCGTCGGGCTTGGCGTCGGTGCACTGGCCCTGTCCGCGTGTGCGCCGATGACTCGGGCCGCTCCGACCGCGGCCGCCGATCGCTCTGCGACGGATCCGCGTCTCGTCTGGGACAACTGGCCCGCCTACATGGACGAGGACGACGACGGGAACTACCCCTCTCTGAGGAGCTTTGAGGAGCAGAGCGGCATCTCGGTGACCTATAACGTCGCTGTCGATGACAACAACTCCTACTACGGCAAGGTCAAGGACCAGCTCGCGCTCGGACAATACATCGGCTCCGACACTGTCTGCCTCACAGAGTGGATGGTCTCGCGCCTCGTCCGTCGTGGCTACGTCCAGGAACTCGATCACGCGAATATCCCGAACATCGCCAATCTCACCCCCTCGCTCGCGAATCCCGATTTCGATCCGGGCCGCACGATGTCCCTCCCGTACCAGGCCGGATTTTCGGGCATCTGCTGGAACAGGGAGAGGCTGCCGAACGGGATCGCCAGCATCGAGGACCTGTGGGATCCATCGCTGCGCGGTCGAGTCGGCGTCCTGAGCGAGATGCGTGACACTATCGGGCTGATCATGCTGGCGCAGGGCACAGATATCGCCGGGCCATGGGGCGATGACGAGTTCATGACCGCGATCGACGTCTTCCGCGAGCAGGTCGATGCCGGCCAGATTCGCACGATCAAGGGCAATGCCTACCTCAACGACCTACAAAACGAAGACACCCTTGCGGCTATCTGCTGGTCGGGCGACATCACGCTCATCAACGCGGAGGCGGGCGACAAATGGGAGTTTGCCTTTCCCGATTCGGGCGGCACGCTCTGGAACGACACCTTCGTCGTGCCGATGGGCTCGCAGCGCAAGGCCAATGCGGAGGCACTGATGAACTATTACTACGAGCCCGAGGTCGCCGCCGAGGTCGCCGCCTGGGTCAACTACGTCACGCCTGTCGACGGAGCGAAGGACGTGATGGCGAGTATCGATCCGGAGCTCGCCGAGAACCAGCTCATTTTTCCCGACGAGGAAACTCTCGCGCAGACGCGCGTCTTCCGGACCCTGACGGCTGCGGAGGAGAAGGAGTACCAGGCCGAGTTTCAGAAGGTGCTTCTGGGTATCTAATGGCTACCGGAACCTTCGCCGAGAGCGGCGCCGACCTGCAACTGGTCGGGATCAGCAAACAGTACCCGGGCTTCACGGCCATCGACTCGCTCGATCTCACTATCCCCGCGGGCTCGTTCTTCGCTCTCCTCGGCCCCTCGGGCTGCGGCAAGACGACGACACTCCGCCTGATCGCTGGGCTGGAAGCGCCCTCGGCCGGGCGGATTCTTGTGGGTGGCCGCGACGTCACCGCGACCAAGACCTATCAGCGTCCCCTCAACACGGTCTTCCAGTCGTACGCGCTGTTTCCGCACATGTCGATCCTCGAGAACGTCGCTTTCGGGTTGAAGCGGCGCAGGATCGCCGACCCGGTCGGCAAGGCACACGAGGCCCTCCGACTGGTCGAGCTCGATCACCTGGCCCAGCGCCGGCCAGCCCAACTCTCGGGCGGACAGCAGCAGCGGGTTGCTCTCGCCCGCGCCCTGGTCAATCGTCCGGCGCTCCTTCTGCTCGATGAGCCGCTGGGAGCCCTCGATCTCAAGCTGCGCCGGCAGATGCAGCTCGAGCTCACGTCGATCCAGGAGGAGGTCGGGCTCACCTTCCTGCATGTCACCCACGACCAGGAGGAGGCCATGACGATGGCCGACACCGTTGCGGTGATGAACAAGGGCCGTATCGAGCAGATGGGCGCCCCCGAAGCGCTGTATGAGCTGCCACGCACGGCCTTCGTAGCCAACTTCCTCGGGCAGTCGAACCTCTTTACTGGCGAGGTCGTCAGCGTCACCGATCACGCGCTTACCGTCGCCGCGGGCGGCCATCGCATCATCGTTCCGACCGCGCGCTGCGCCCGCACGAGTGGCGAGATCACGGTCGGTGTGCGTCCCGAGAAGCTCCTGCTTCTCACCGAGGAGCCGCCGGCGAGCTCGGACCGCAACGTCCTCGGCCCCGGCCGGGTGACCGGCGTCTCCTTCAGCGGAGTCAGCACGCAGTACACCATTCAGATCCCGGCGCTCGGGCCCGTGGTCGTCTTCGCGCAGAACATGGTCTTCGGACCGGTCGTCTCGGAGGGTGCCGAGGTGTGGGTGGGCTTCAGCACCGAGCACGGCTTCGGTCTCGCTGACGAACCGGGGACGGTGTCGCGCTTCGAGGCCGACGACTCGACCAGCGCGATCGCGCTCCAGCGCCGGGGCCTGTTCGCCGGCCGTCGGGCGGGGGCGTAGGCGTGGCCTTCGCTGCCTTCGCCTCCGGAACGGCACCGGCGCCGATTACTTCCATCCGCAGGCGTTCCACGGTCGCCCTCGTCCTGTTGTTGCCGGGCATTGCGTACATGCTGCTGTTCTTCCTGGCTCCGCTGATCTCGCTCGTGCTGACCTCATTCCAGGTTGAGATGTCGGACGGCGATATCGGCGAGTACGCGCCCGGCTTCGCTTGGCAGAACTACCTGGTCGTGATGGCCGACTATTGGCCGCACGCGGTGCGCTCCTTCGGCTATGCGCTGAGTGCAACAGTTCTCGCGCTGCTCATCAGCTATCCGCTGGCGTATGTCATCGGGGTGAAGGCCCGGCCGTGGCCGCTCCTGCAGAATCTGCTGCTCACGCTGGTCATTGCCCCGTTTTTCATCAGCTTCCTGCTGCGCACGTTGGCTTGGAAGCAGATCCTTGCCGACGAGAGCCCGCTGGTGCAGGCGCTCAAGACGGTGTCCCTTCTGCCCGGCGACGGTCATCTCACCGGGACGCCGATCGCAGTGGTATTCGGCATCACTTACAACTTCATTCCCTTCATGACCCTGCCGCTCTACACGACGCTCGAGCGGTTGGACGTGCGCTTGCTCGAGGCCGGCTCGGACCTCTACGCCCATCCGATTTCGGTGTTCTGGAGCGTGACGGTTCCGCTCTCGATGCCGGGTATCGTCTCGGGGACACTGCTCACCTTCATTCCCGCCGCCGGTGACTACATCAATGCGAGCCGCGACTTCCTCGGGTCGTCACAGACCTCAATGCTGGGCAACGCAATCGAGGCCAACTTTCTCACGCTCGAGAACTACCCGGCTGCCGCCGCCCTCTCGATCGTCTTGATGGCCGTGATCCTGGTTATCGTCGGCTTCTACGTGAAGCGCAGTGGAACGGAGGACCTCCTGTGACCGCTACCGCCGACCGTCCGGTTGCGAGCGCCCAGGAAGCGCTCGGCGCACCCGCTCCATCTCCCGGGACCAGGCCTCGGCGCTTTCCGGGACTGGGCCTCGGTGTCTACACGGTGCTGGCGCTGATTTTCCTGCTGATTCCTATTGGCTACACGGTCGCCTTCTCGTTCAATGACTCGGGCAAGAGCAATCTCGCCTGGCGCGGCTTCACCTTCGATAAGTGGGTGTCAGCCTGGACTAGCGAGGAGGTGATGACGGCCTTCGGCACCAGCCTGCTCGTCGGCGTGATCGCGACTGTGCTCGCCACGGCGTTGGGCACGATGATCGCCATCGCCTTGGTGCGGTTTCGCTTCCGGTTCCGCTCGGCGATCAGCCTGCTGCTGTTTCTTCCGATGGCGACGCCGGAGGTGGTGCTCGGCGCGGGTCTGGCCGCGCAGTTCCTCACCGTGGGAGCGGAGAAGGGACTCGTCACGATCGTGCTGGCGCACACGATGTTCTGCATCAGCTTCGTCGTGGTGACGGTGAAAGCGCGGGTGGCGAGTCTGGATCCGGCGCTCGAGGAGGCGGGCCGCGACCTCTATGCGTCGCCTGCCCAGGTGTTCTGGCGGATCACCTTTCCGCTGCTGCTGCCGGGCATTTTCGCCGCGGCGCTACTCTCGTTCGCGCTGAGCTTCGATGATTTCATCATCACGAACTTCACGTCCGGATCCGTCACCACGTTTCCGAAGTACGTCTACATCGCCGCGGCGCGTGGCATCCCAGCGGAGGCCAATGTGATCGCGTCGGCGGTGTTCATGCTGGCGATCGTCGTCGTCGTGCTGACGCAGGTGGCCTCGGCGTCGCGGGCGAGGCGCCTCGCGCGGAATCGGGAGGGCTAGACGTAGGAGGCGCGGATCGCACCGACCGGGCGCCCGCCGCCCATGACGACCGGATCGAGGCGCACGAGGACGTCGTTGGCGGCGGCGCGATCGACGATCTCGGCCTCGACGAGGAGCTTGAGCGCCACGACCGTCGCCGCACGCAGGCTCCCGTCGAGCATCTTCAACGCGACGGTCGTGCCGTCGGGTGCGGCCATGACCAGCACGCCCTCGGCGCCGAGCTTGGCGACGAGACCGAGTCGCTCAATGACGACCGTGTTGTCGCGGCCCGGACCGTCGATGGCCCAAGCGTTCTCGAGGATCGCGGTCGTCAGCACGCCGGCATGCCGGTACAGGCCAAACGGCGAGGCGGGGGAGGAGGAGACGATTCGCGAGATCCCCTTCGCAAGTGCCGTCAGCGGGAGAGCATGCACCGGGGCGCCGCAGCCGTCGATCCCGCTGGCAACGACGCGCTCGCCGATTAGCCGCTCAATCGTGTCGACGATGTGCTGCTGCAGCGGATGCGTTCTCTCGAGGTAGTCCTCGGTGCTCCAGCCGTTCTGCACGCACGCGAGCAGCATCGCTGCGTGCTTGCCAGAGCAGTTCATGTAGAGCGGGTTCGGGGTCGCGCCTGCGCGAAGGAGCTGAGCCCGGGTCGCGGAGTCGCCAGGCCAGTCGGCTGGGCACTGCAACGCTGTGTGGTCGAGGCCGGCGCGCATCAACAAGTTCTGCACCAGGGCCACCTGCTGCGGGATGCCGGCATGGCACGCGGTGGCGATGACCGCCTCCGACCCGCTCAGCTCGACGCCCGCGGTCATCACCGCGAGGGCCTGGAAGGGCTTGAGGCAGGAGCGCGGGAAAACTGGTGCAGTCGGGGTGCCAAGGCTGCGGGCGACGCGTCCGTCGGCGTCGAGGAGTACGGCCGACCCTGCGTGTCGGGACTCGATGAAGCCGGAGCGCTCGACGACCGCTAGCTCGACGGACTCGGCAACGGTGAAGGTTCCTGCGGACATCCCTCCATCTTGCCCGACGCGCCGCCCCTCCCGATCCGCCCCGTCGGCCACCGCGAGAGGGCCAGACCTGGGTTCGTGCGGGACGGACGAAAGACGAAGTGGCTAGAGGGTGGCGAAAGCCTCGGCGATGACCGAGAGGGCGTCATCGAGCAGGTCATCGGTGAGGACAAGGCTCGGCAAAAACCGGACGACGTTGCCGTAGGTGCCGGCGCTCAGCACGAGGACGCCGTGCTGAGCGGCGTAGTCGATGATCGCCTGGACGGCAGCGGTGTTGGGCTCCTTGGTCGAGCCGGCGGTGCCGGGCTGGACGAGTTCGATCGCCATCATGGCGCCGATCCCGCGAACGTCGCCGATGATCTCGTACCGCTCCTGCAGTCGGTGCAGGGCCGCTCCGAGGCGGGCACCGATCCGGTCGGCCTCGGCGAGCAGGCCCTCACGCTCGATGCGTTCGAAGACTGCGACGGCGGCCGCAGCGGCAACGGGGTTGCCACCGAAGGTGCCGCCGAGCCCGCCGGCCTGAGCGGAGTCCATGATCTCGGCTCGGCCGGTGACGCCCGCGAGCGGGAGGCCACCCGCGATGCCCTTGGCGGAGAGGACGAGGTCGGGAACCAACCCGAGGTGCTCGCTGGCGAACCAGGCGCCGGTTCGGGCCATGCCCGACTGGATTTCATCGGCGACGAAGACGATGCCGTTCGCCGTACACCACTCCTGCAACGCGGGGAGGAAACCCTGCGCGGGGACCATGAAGCCGCCCTCGCCCTGAATCGGCTCGACAACAAGGCAGGCCAGAGCGGAGGCGCCGACGGTTTTCTCGAGGTAGGAGATCGCGCGGTCGGCGGCCTCGGCTCCCGAGAGGCCGTCGTGGTAGGGGTACGAACTCGGCGCGCGGTGCACATCGCTGGCGAACGGGCCGAAGCCCAGGCCGTAGGGGAGGGCCTTGAAGTTCATCGCCATGGTGAGGTTGGTGCGGCCGTGGTAGGCGTGGTCGAGGACCGCCACTCCGGGGCGGCCGGTGTACTTGCGGGCGATCTTAACGGCGTTCTCGACGGCCTCGGCACCGGAGTTGACCAGCACGGTCTTTTTGGCGAAGTCGCCCGGAGTGTGCTTGGCGAGGAGCTCTGCCACGCGGATGTACGGCTCGTAGGGAGTGACCGTGAAGAGAGTGTGGGTGAGTCGCCCGAGCTGCTCGGTGGCGGCGGCGACGACCGAGTCGTCGGTGTGGCCGATCGTCGTCACACCGATGCCGGCGCCAAGGTCGATGAAGCGGTTGCCGTCGACATCGACAAGGATCGCGCCGTGCGCGCGGTCGATATAGACGGGGAGCGCGGTGCCGACTCCGGTGGGGACGACGGCGAGGCGACGCTCGTGCAGGGCCCGGGATCGCGGTCCGGGGATCTCAGTCGTGACCAGCCGCTCTTGGGGGACTGCGGGCGTGGGAAGCTGGGGGGCGAGCGTGTCCGTCATGGTCCTCGGAGTCTAGCCGCGGGGGGTCAGCCGCCCAGAGGTCCAGACCGGCTCGACCGGCCTGATCCATCGCCTTCGAGAAGGAGCCACGATGAAGTCCGAGCACGAGTATGCGGTGTCCGTCGTGTGGGAGGGGAACCGCGGGACAGGAACGAGCGGCTACCGCGAGTATGGGCGCCAACTCGTGGTCTCGGCGGGGGCGCCTACGCCGATCCTCGGCTCGGCCGATGTGCCTTTTCGCGGCGACGCGGACCGCTGGAATCCGGAGCAGCTGCTCCTCGCGGCACTCGCGCAGTGCCACCTCCTCTCGTACCTCCACGTTGCCGTGAAGAACGCAGTGGTCGTGACCGGGTACACCGACGACGCGATCGGCCGCATGGTGCAGCAGGGCGAAGGTGGCCGCTTCACGTCGGTGACGCTGCGGCCCCGCGTCACGGTAGCGGACGAGTCGATGCTCGCCCTCGCGCAGACGTTGCATGCGGAAGCCTCGCGACTGTGCTTCATCGCCAACTCGGTGAACTTTCCCGTGGCGCACGAGCCTGAGGCGTTCGCACGCTGACCCTCAGCGGCGTTCGTGCGGAAATGCTCGGCGGATGCGTTCGGCCGTCGTGGTCGGCGGCGACTCGTTGTAGGCGCCCGCGAGTTCCTGCTCCGAGAGCGCGTGGATGGCGCCCATCACCTCGTCAGTGGCGCGGCGCCTGGCGCGGCCGGAGTCGGCGGAGCCATGCGATGAGAGATCCAGCGGCGCACCGAAGCGCACGGTAATCCGGTGCAGACGGGGGACACGCGTGCCGACCGGCTGTAGCTCCTGTGTGCCGATCAGGCCGACCGGCACGACGGGTGCGCCGGTCGTCAGGGCCAGCCACGCGACTCCCGTTCGCCCCTTGTAGAGGCGCCCGTCGCGCGAGCGCGTGCCCTCTGGATAGACGGCGAACGCCTCGTCGCGTTCCAGGATCGCGCGGCCGAGGTCGAGCGCCTCCTGCGCGGCCTGCCCGGCGCCACGCTCGACTGCCACCGCGCCGACCGCTGTGAAGAAGGCGCGCGAGAAGGCTCCGCGTGCGCCCGTGCCCGTGAAGTACTCCGACTTCGCCAGGAACTGCACTGGCCTTGGTGCGAGAAGAGTGAGCACGGGGGAGTCGATGAACGAGAGGTGGTTGCTCGCGAGGATCACGCGGCCCGAGGCCGGGACGTTCTCGCGTCCCTCCACGACGGGCCGGTAGATCAGACGACCCACGCCGCCGATGCTGAGGCGCGCGAGACGCGCGGAGAGGCCGATCCCCGGGGGAGTCGGCCTCTCATCGTCGCCATTGATCCGCATTTCGACGAAGATACCGGCGCGTTCATGCCGCACCGGCTATGGCTCAACCGAACTGAGCGAGCGCTTCCTCGATCACGCTCGCGGCGTCGTCGAGGAGTTCCTCGCTGATGACGACGCTCGGCATGATCCGCAGCACGCTGTCCCAGCTGCCCGCGTCGAGCACGATTACGCCATTCGTCGTGGCGTGCTTCAGGATCGCGGTCAGCGCCTCCGGATACTGCCTCGTCGTGCCGGGATGGACGAGTTCGACGCCCCACATGGCGCCCTTGCCGCGCACCTCGCCCACGACGGCGAAACGTTCGGCCCAGTTGCCGATCCGCGCCTGGAGCAGGCGCTCGACGCGCTGCGCCTCCTCGAGGAGGCCCTCGGATTCGATGGCCTCGAAGGTCGCGAGCGCCGCCGCGGTCGAGACAGGGTTGCCGCCGAAGGTGCCGCCGATGCCGCCGGGCTGCACGGCATCCATGATCTCGGCGCGGCCGGTGACAGCCGCGAGCGGGAAACCGCCGGCGATGCCCTTGGCGGTCGTGATGAGGTCGGGGACGACTCCGTGGTGCTCGATCGAGTACCAGGTGCCGGTGCGGGCGATACCGGCCTGGATCTCGTCGGCGACGAAGACGATGCCATTCTCAGTGCAGAACTCGGAGAGGCGACGGAAGTAGCCCGGCGCCGGGATGATGATGCCACCGTCGCCCTGGATCGGTTCGACGAACAGCGCCGCGAGTTCCTGCGCACCGATGTGGGTAGTGATGTAGTCGATGGTGCGCTCGGCCGCCTCCTCGCCCGTCATCCCCTGCGGGTCGCGGAAGGGATAGCTGGTTGGGACGCTGTAGATCTCGCCCGGGAAAGGGCCCATGCCGGCGCGCTCGGGCCAGGGGCGGTAGGTCATCGCCATCGTGAGGTTGGTGCGGCCGTGGAAGGCGTGGTCGAGCGTCGCCACCGCGCGGCGGCCAGTGTATTTCCGGGCAATTTTGACAGCGTTCTCGACCGCCTCGGCACCGGAGTTCACCAGGATCGAATGCTTGTCGAAGTCACCGGGAGTGATCTCGGCGAGCTTCTCGGCGACCCTCACGTAGTTCTCGTAGGGAGTCACCGTGAAGAGGGTGTGCGTCAGCTTCTCGGCCTGCGCGGCCGCGGCGGCGGCGACCGCGGGGTGCGCGTGGCCGATGGTGGTCACTCCGATGCCGCAGCCGAGGTCGATCAGGCGGTTGCCGTCGACGTCGACCAGGACGGCGCCCGAGGCATGGTCCATGTAGATGTTCGCGAGCGTCCCTGCGCCGCGGGAGACGCTAGCGACGCGGCGCTCCTGCAGGGCGATGGAGCGCGGGCCGGGGAGCTCAGTGACGAGCTCTCGGGACTGGGGGACCGAGAAATCACGCATGCCCCCGATGGTAGGCGAACCGGGCCTGAGCAGGCGCGCTCGGCGTCCAGCACCCCCCGAGGCGCGTCCGCCAGGATGGGTTCATCCCCCGAACACTCTCGGCCGCTGCCGGTCAGGAAAGGTGCCCCTGTGCGCAGAACTCTCGCGATCCTCGCCGTCCTCGGCGCCTCCCTCAGCCTCGGGGCGTGCACCGCTGCAGCACCGGACGCAGCGGCCACCGCCTCTTCCGCTCCGCTCGACTGCGCCAGCGCGGGTGACGCGACTGCCGCGGTGCAGACCAGCGGCGAGTTCGCCTCGAAGCCGGTCACCGTCTTTCCGAGTCCGCTGACCGTCGAGGCGACCGAGCGCTCGGTCGCGATCGAGGGCAGTGGAGACGAGGTCGCGGAGGGCGACACGGTGCTCGTCGACTACACGCTGTACAACGGGACGAGCGGCTCCGAGTTCTCGGCCAGCAGCTACGCCTCGGGTGGGCGCGCGGCCTTCAAGGTCGACACCGACCAGTACCTCGCCGGGCTGGTCAAGGCCGTGAACTGCGCGACCGTCGGCTCCCGCGTGATCGCCGTCGTGCCGCCGTCCGACGCATTCGGCGACGCCGGGCAGAGCCAATTCGGCATCACCGCCGCCGATTCGATCGTCATGGTCATCGACGTCGAGCGGATCGTCCCCACTGCGGCGGACGGCGAGCCTCAGACTCCCCTTGACGGGCTGCCGACGGTGGCGCTCGCTGAGGATGGCGCTCCGACCGTCACCATTCCGGCGTCCGACCCGCCCGCCGACCTCCAGCTCGCGGTCCTCAAGAAGGGCTCAGGGGCGACCGTCGCCGACGGCGACCAGCTGATCGTGCAGTACCAGGGCGTGGTCTGGGGCACCGGTACGGTCTTCGACCAGAGCTGGGGCAAGCCTGCTCCCGCATCGCTTGGCACCGGCGGGGTAATCGAGGGTTTCAAAGAGGCAGTGGTCGGCCAGACCGTCGGCTCTCAGGTGCTCGTGACCATCCCACCGGCGAAGGGCTACGGCGACGCCGGCAATCAGAAAGCCGGGATCAGCGGCACCGACACCCTCGTGTTCGTGATCGATATCCTCGCGGTGACCTGACCCCGGAAGTGCCCGTCCACCGTGCCAGTATGAGCAAATGCGCAGGGTCATCATCCTCGGTTCGACCGGGTCCATCGGCACGCAGGCCCTCGACGTCATCGGGGCCCATCGTGAGCGGTTCGACGTGGTCGGACTGGCGGCCGGCTCCAACCGTGCTGTGGTCGCCGAGCAGGCGGCGACATTCGGAGTCGAGCACACCGCGTTCGGGGTCGAGGAGGCGGAGCAGCTGATTCGCTCCGTCGAGGCGGACGTGGTGCTGAACGGCATCACCGGCTCGGTCGGCCTCGGCCCCACGCTCGCCGCCCTCGAGGAGGGACGGACGCTCGCGCTCGCGAACAAGGAGTCGCTGATCGTCGGCGGCGAGCTGGTCACCTCACTCGCCG
Source organism: Rathayibacter iranicus NCPPB 2253 = VKM Ac-1602 (assembly GCF_003149025.1). Lineage (GTDB taxonomy): Bacteria > Actinomycetota > Actinomycetes > Actinomycetales > Microbacteriaceae > Rathayibacter > Rathayibacter iranicus. Next base: position 26,753 of record NZ_QGDV01000006.1, on the reverse strand, counting down.
CGCCCGGGCAGATCGTGCCCGTCGACTCCGAGCACTCCGCTCTCGCGCAGGCGCTGCTGGCCGGCGAACACCGCGAGGTACGGCGTCTCGTGCTCACCGCCTCCGGAGGACCGTTCCGCGGGCGCGATCGCGCCTCCCTCCGCGACGTCACCCCTGCGCAGGCCCTCGCTCACCCGACCTGGGACATGGGTCTGGTCGTCACCACGAACTCGTCGACGCTCGTGAACAAGGGTCTCGAGGTGGTCGAGGCGCACCTGCTCTTCGACGTGCCCTACGAGCGGATCGACGTGACCGTGCACCCGCAGTCGGTGATCCATTCGATGGTCGAGTACGTCGATGGGTCGACCATCGCGCAGGCATCGCCGCCGGACATGCGGCTCCCGATCTCGCTCGGCCTCGACTGGCCGCACCGGGTCGCCGAAGTCGGGGTGCCGCTGGACTGGACCCGCTCGCACGCCTGGACCTTCGAGCCGCTTGACGAGCAGACGTTCCCCTCCGTTCGTCTCGCGAAACGCGTCGGTGTTGCGGGCGGGTCCTACCCGGCCGTTTTCAATGCCGCCAACGAGCAGGCGGTGCAGGCGTTCCACGGTGGCCGGATCGGCTTTCTCGACATCCTCGCGACCGTGGAGGCGGTGGTTGACGCGCACAGCGCTGAGGGTGCGCTGACTCGGGAGTCGCTGGCCGCGGCGGAGGAATGGGCACGGCGCGCGGCGGACGCGTGGATCGCGAGGGCGTGAGCGGCCGACGCATCGTCAGCTGAGACGTGGTCTTCTCCGCCCGCATGGATGGAAGAAGACTCTTAGCCGACAACGCGCGCGACTCATCGCGATTGTGCAGGCGCACTCCAGCGTGGATGGCCAGGCCCGGCCTACAGTGTGTCGGTGGAATCCGTACTGCTCTTCGTCCTCGGCGTCGTCATCATCGCCGTTGGGGTCGCCCTCTCGATCGCGCTGCACGAGGTCGGACACCTCGTTCCGGCCAAGCTCTTCGGAGTCAAGGTCACCCAGTACATGATCGGCTTCGGCCCGACGCTTTTTTCTCGGCGCCGGGGTGAGACGGAGTACGGGGTGAAGGCGATCCCGCTCGGCGGTTACATCGCGATGATCGGGATGTATCCGCCCAAGCACCCGGGGGACCCCGTCACGGAGTCGCCCGTCGGCATCTTCCAGGGGATCGGCTACGAATCGACGCAGAAGCGTGAGGCGAAGCGACTCTCGATGATCGATGAGGCGCGGGCTGCGAGCGCCGAGACCATCGGCGAGGGCGAGGACCACCGCGCCTTTTACCGCCTCCCGGTTTGGAAGCGGGTGATCGTGATGATCGGCGGACCGGTCATGAACCTCGTGATCGCGACGGCCCTCTTCGCAGTGCTGCTCTGTGGCATCGGTATTCCGCAGAGCACGAGCACACTCGCCGCCGTCTCGCAGTGCGTGGTCCCGGAGTCGCAGCGAGCCACCGCGACCTGCACCGCCGACGATCCGCTCGCCCCGGGCGCCGCGGCCGGTCTACTTCCTGGCGATACGATCACCGCGATCGACGGGACGCAGGTCAGCACCTGGAGCGACCTCACGCCGATCATCCAGCGCTCTGCGGGCGTGCCGCTGAGCGTCGACGTGGAGCGCGACGGTTCCCCGCTGACGCTGAGGATCACCCCGGCTGAGAATCAGGTCGCGGTGACGGATGCCGCCGGTGCTGCCGTGACCGATGCCTCGGGTGCGGTCCAGACGCAGACCGTCGGCTTCATCGGGATCTCGCCCACGTCGGCCCTCGCGCAGCAGCCGCTCACGGCGGTGCCCGGGACGGTCTGGCAGAACATCACGAGCGTCGCCCATGTCATCCTCAACCTGCCGCAGCGGTTGATCGACGTCGCTCAGGCCGCGTTTGGCACCGAAGCCCGCGACGCCAACGGCCCGATCAGCATGGTGGGCGTCGGGCGCATCGCGGGTGAGATCGCCGCCTCCGACCAGCTGCCGATCGTGTCGAAAGTGCAGACCATGGTCGGCGTCCTCGCGTCGCTGAACGTGGCGCTGCTGGTTTTCAACCTGGTGCCGCTGCTGCCGATGGACGGTGGCCACATCGCCGGCGCCCTCTGGGAGGGGCTTCGCCGCCGGATCGCGAAGCTCTTCGGCCGCCGTGACCCCGGCCCCGTCGACATCGCCCGGCTGCTCCCGCTGACCTACGTGGTCGTCCTGGTTCTCGGCGGGATGAGCGTTCTGCTCATCTACGCCGACATCGTCAAACCGATCACGCTGTTCTGAGTGTTCGTGCACGCCGGTCCCTGCCCGGCGTGCCGCGGTCGGCATGGCAGGGCGGTGGCGTGGGTGGAGCGTCGGGCGTGCGGCTAGCGGGAATCGCTGACACGCGATTCCCCCGTGTGCCTCGGCCTTGGTTCTCTGCCGGCGCCTCTGGCGCGCGTCGCGGCGCGGGCGAGGGAACCCCGGATCGGCGGGGGAGCCAGAAGTTGCGGGCGCCCTGGCCGGTCGGGGTTCCCCCCGGCTGCCACGGCTGGGAAGACGCGGCGAGCGGTCGGCGTGTCTCGTGGCGCGCGTACGATGGGGCGCGTGCCAGCAGTGAATCTGGGTCTTCCCAAGGTCCCCATGACCCTTGCCCCCCGCCGCAAGTCCCGCCAGATCAAGGTCGGCAAGGTGCTTGTGGGCGGTGACGCGCAGGTCAGCGTCCAGTCGATGTGCACCACTCCGACGACGAACATCAACGCGACGCTCCAGCAGATCGCCGAGCTGACCGCCTCCGGTTGCGACATCGTTCGCGTGGCGGTGCCGAGCCGGGATGACGCGGAGGCATTGCCGATCATCGCGAAGAAGAGCCAGATCCCGGTCATCGCCGATATTCACTTCCAGCCGAACTACGTATATGCGGCCATCGACGCGGGCTGCGCTGCCGTCCGCGTGAATCCCGGCAACATTCGGAAGTTCGACGACCAGGTCGGCAAGATCGCCGCTGCCGCAAAGGCCGCGGGAGTCTCGATCCGTATTGGCGTCAATGCCGGCTCGCTGGAGCCGAGCATTCTCCAGAAGTACGGCAAGCCGACCCCCGAGGCACTTGTCGAGAGCGCCGTCTGGGAGGCCAGCCTCTTCGAGGAACACGACTTCCACGACTTCAAGATCTCGGTCAAGCACAACGACCCGGTCGTGATGGTGAAGGCCTACCGTCAGCTCGCCGAGCGCGGTGACTGGCCGCTGCACCTCGGCGTCACCGAGGCGGGCCCGGAGTTCCAGGGCACCATCAAGTCGGCGACGGCATTCGGCATTCTGCTCGGCGAGGGGATCGGTGACACCATTCGCGTGTCCCTGTCGGCTCCGCCGGCGCAGGAGGTCAAAGTCGGCCTGCAGATTCTGCAGTCGCTCAACCTCCGCGAGCGCAAGCTCGAGATCGTTTCGTGCCCGAGTTGCGGGCGTGCCCAGGTCGATGTGTACACGCTCGCGAATGATGTCACTGCGGGCCTCGAGGGCATGAGCGTCCCCTTGCGCGTCGCGGTCATGGGCTGCGTCGTGAACGGTCCGGGCGAGGCCCGCGAGGCCGACCTCGGTGTCGCCTCGGGCAACGGCAAGGGCCAGATCTTCGTCAAGGGCGAGGTCATTAAGACCGTGCCCGAGGCCGAGATCGTGCAGACGCTGATCGAGGAGGCCAACCGGTTGGCCGCCGAGATGCCGCCGGAGGAGACGTCGACCGGTGCGCCGGTCGTGACTGTCGGCGCGAACTGAGTCGGGGGCGGATCACGATGGTCCGCCCCGCATTGCGTCTCGCCCTCGGCGTGGTGGCGGTGACCCTCCTCGCCTCCGGAGTCGCCGCGCTGCGCACCGGGCCCTCGTCGCAGGCCGGTGAGTGCGTCGAGAGCCGCACTCCAGCGAACCCCTTCGGCTGCGATCGCTGGGTCCTGACCGCGGCGTCGGGGGAGACCCCCTACACAGCCTGGGTCGAGGACGCGCGTGTACGCCTGCGCTCGGAGCGGGTCGGTGGCACACCCACCCTCGTGGTCGGCACCGACTGCCTCGTTGTCCGCGCGACGTACCAGATCGACGGCAGAACTCTCGCGCCGGGTGCCGAGGTGACCGGCTTCGACAGCTGCTCCGACGCTCCCAGCCCCGCTGCCATCCGCCTGCGCGCGCTGCTGCCCGGGCCGATGAGCGTCGGAGGCACAGCGGACGACATCCTGCTCGAGGGTACGGGTGGGGCGCTCGTCTTCTCGCGCATTCCGCAGTGAGAGCCGCAGAACGCTCTCGCGGGCCGGGAGAGGACTGCCGATAGGATCGTCCTTTGTGGTCACCCGTCTCTCGCATCTGTTCGTCCGCACGCTCCGGGAGGACCCGGCCGAGGCGGAGGTCGCGAGCCACCGCCTCCTTGTGCGCGCCGGCTATATCCGTCGCCAGGCGCCGGGCGTCTTCGCCTGGCTGCCGCTGGGCCTCAGGGTGAAGCGCCGCATCGAGCGGATCATCCACGAGGAGATGGAGGCGGCTGGCGCCCAGGAGGTGCACTTCCCCGCGCTCCTGCCGCGAGAGCCCTACGAGCTGTCGGGTCGCTGGACCGAGTACGGCGACGGCGTGTTCCGCCTCAAGGACCGCAAGGACGCGGATTACCTGCTCGCGCCGACTCACGAGGAGTTCTTCACGCTGCTCGTGAAAGACCTCTACTCGTCGTACAAGGACCTACCCCTGTCGATCTACCAGATCCAGGACAAGTACCGCGATGAGGCCCGCCCCCGTGCTGGCCTCCTGCGTGGACGCGAGTTCACGATGAAGGACGCGTACTCGTTCGACGCCACCGATGCTGGGCTCGACGCGAGCTACCAGCGCCAGCGCGACGCATACGAGCGGATCTTCGCTCGCCTCGGACTCGAGTACGTCATCGTCCAGGCTGACGCGGGGGCGATGGGCGGTTCGCGCAGCGAGGAATTCCTGCACCCCACCCCGGTCGGTGAGGACACCTTCGTCCGCTCGGCCGGCGGCTATGCGGCGAACGTGGAGGCCTATCGCACTCCTGTGCCCGCAGCAGTACCGATCGAGGGGCAGCCGGAGGCGCGGGTGTTCGATTCGCCCAATACTCCGACCATCCAGACGCTCGTCGATCTCGCGAACGAGATGCAGCCTCGCCCTGATGGTCGCGCCTGGACTGCCGCCGACACCCTCAAGAACGTCGTACTCGCGCTCACCACGCTCGACGGCAGCCGCGCACTCGTGATCGTCGGTCTCCCCGGTGACCGCGACGTCGATCTCAAGCGCGCCGAGGTCGCCTTCGCTCCGGCCCTGGTCGAGGCGGCGTCGGAGGAGGATTTCGCGAAGCATCCCGGACTGGTCAAGGGCTACATCGGCCCGTGGTCCGCCGACGGCGCGGTGCTGGGCGAAGACTCGGTCACCCGCATCCGTTATCTGCTCGACCCGCGAGTGGTCGACGGCACTGCCTGGATCACCGGCGCGAACGTCTCGGGGCAGCACGTCCTGGACCTCGTGGCGGGCCGCGACTTTGCAGGCGACGGCACCGTCGAGGTCGCCGACGTGCGCACCGGGGACGAGGCGCCCGACGGCTCCGGGCCGATCGAGACCGCCCGAGGCATGGAGATCGGCCACGTCTTTCAGCTTGGCCGCAAGTACGCCGACGTCCTGGGCCTGAAGGTGCTCGACGAGAACGGCAAGCTCGTCACCGTCACGATGGGCTCCTACGGCATCGGAGTGACCCGCATCCTGGCGGTCATCGCCGAGAGCACCCACGACGAGCGCGGCCTGCTCTGGCCTGCGAACATCGCTCCCTTCGACGTGCATGTGATCGCGACCGGCAAGGATGTGGCGGCCCTCGAACTCGCGGAGTCGGTCGGCGTCGCGCTGGAGACGGCGGGTCGTGACGTTCTGATCGACGACCGTCCCAAGGTGTCGCCGGGCGTGAAGTTCGGTGACGCGGAGCTGATCGGCGTCCCGGTCATCGTCATCGCCGGACGCGGGGTGGCCGACGGCGTCGTTGAACTGTGGGATCGCCGCTCGGGAGAGCGCGAGCAACTCCCCGTCGCCGAGGCGCTCGCTCGCCTCGGCGCGTGAGCCGGCCCCCTCGGGCACCCGGCTCGTCGGGTAAGCTCAATGGTCCCGACGCCCGGACCGCGTGCATCAGCAGCGTCTGAGTCGGAGACGGACTTCGACGTGGTCGCGACTCGCGACGCCAAGTGAATAGAGAGAAAGGCCCGCCGTGGACATCGACCTGAGCGTTCTGCGCCTCATGGAGCGCGAGCGCGAGATCCCCTTCGAGGAACTCGTGCAGATCATCGAGCAGGCGATCCTTACCGCCTACCTCAAGCACATCGGCCAGGGGGATGACGCCGACACGTCGACCGCGGTCGATCCCCGAGTGCACCTCGACCGCAAGACCGGCCACGTATCCGTCTTCGTGCCCGAGCTCGACGACGAGGGCGCCGTGATCGGCGAGGCCGAGGACTCCCCGCGCGATTTCGGCCGCATCGCCGCCTTTGCCGCGAAACAGGTCATCAACCAGCGCCTGCGCGATATCGCCGACGAACATGTCCTCGGCGAATTCAAGGGGCGTGAGGGCGACATCGTCGCCGGCGTCATCCAGCAGGGCCCTAACCCGCGGATGATCCACGTTGACCTCGGCTCCATCGAGGCGATTCTCTCGCCCGAGGAGCAGGTTCCCGGCGAGGACTACAGCCACGGCCGCCGGATTCGCGTCTACGTGACGAGCGTCGGCCGCGGGGCCAAGGGTCCCTCGGTCCAGGTCTCGCGCACCCATCCGTCCCTGGTGCGCAAGCTGTTCGCGCTCGAGGTGCCCGAGATCGCCTCCGGAGTGGTCGAAATCGTGTCGCTCGCTCGCGAGGCGGGCCACCGCACCAAGATCGCGGTGCGTGCGACCGAGCCCGGCGTCAATGCCAAGGGCGCCTGCATCGGAGAGCTGGGACAGCGCGTCCGCGCGGTCACGGCTGAACTCAACAACGAGAAGATCGACATCGTCGACTACTCCTCCGACCTGCCGACCTTCGTCGCCAGTGCCCTCTCACCCGCCAAGGTGACCAGCGCATTCGTGATTGATCAGAGCCTCAAGGCGGTCCGGGCGCTCGTCCCCGACTACCAGCTTTCGCTCGCCATCGGCAAGGAGGGGCAGAATGCCCGTCTCGCCGCGAAGCTGACGGGCGCCAAGATCGATATCCAGCCGGATTCGGTGATGGACGGGGAATGATCCGGGAGCATCAGCCGGTCAGGGGAGCGCTCCCGCGGACGAGGGGGTAGGGTGGAACCCGTCAGAACGTGCGTCGGCTGCCGTCTGCGCGCCCCTCGGGCCTCACTTCTGAGGCTCATCCTCCACTCGAATGTCCTCGCGGTTGATCCGCGTGCCGTTCGGCCTGGTCGGGGAGCGTGGCTTCACGACGACGCCGATTGCTTCGAACGTGCGGTCAAGCGCCGCGCATTTGGCAGGGCGTTCCATACGCGCGAGAGCGTGGACACGAGCGAACTAGAGCAGTACATCATGCGCGTTCCGACCGGCTCGGCCCCTCATCCTGAGGAGCCGGTGCAGCGCACGATCAACCAGAGAGAACAGGCAGAACGGCCCGTGAACTGATCATGAGCGAAAACTGATGAGCGGCTCGAAATGAGACCCGTCCGTTCGTGACGCCTGCTCCCGTCTTGGGTGCAGGCCCAAGACAGGAGAGAAGTGGCAAAACCACGCGTACACGAGATCGCATCCGAACTCGGTGTCGATAGCAAGGTCGCACTTGCGAAGTTGAAAGAGCTCGGCGAGTTCGTCAAGGGACCGTCCTCGAGCATCGAACCCCCGGTCGCCCGCAAGCTTCGTGAGGCCCTGCAGGGCCAAGGCGGAGCGAGCGCCGGCACGTCGTCCACGGCGACGACCCCGTCCGCTCCCGCCCGCCCGGGAGCGCCGCGTCCTTCGAGCGCCCGCCCCTCCGCGCCGACGCCCGGTCCTGCGAAGCCGCCCGCTCCGGCGCCGGCCCCGCCGATGTCCGTCGCCGAGCGCCAGGCGCAGGCGCAAGCCGCTCAAGAGGCTGCGGCGGCACAGCGCGCCCAGGCCGCGAAGGATGCTCCGGCCGAGTCCGAGACGTCGGTTCCGACCGAGGCTCCGGCGGCAGCCGACAAGCCGGACTCCGGCCCCATCACGCCCGGCGGACCCAAGCCCGCGACCCCGCGTCCGGCTCCCGTCGCCAACACCCCGCGCCCCAGCGGCGCCTCGGGCGGCTCCAACCGCCCCGGCGGCACCCCCCGCCCGGGCAACAATCCGTTTGCCAGCAACCAGGGCATGGGACAGCGTCCCGCCGCCCCGCGCCCCGGCAACAACCCCTTTGCCAGTTCGCAGGGCATGGGATCACGTCCGACCCCGGGCAACATCCCCCGCCCCGCTGCTCCGCGTCCCGGCGTGCCCCGTCCCGGCGGGCCCGGAATGGGTCAGCGCCCAGCCGGCTTCGGCCAGCGTCCCGGCGGTCCCGGCGGTGGCGCCGGACGTCCCGGCGGTGCCGGCCGACCTGCCGGCGGCGGTTTCCAGCGTCCCGGTGGTGCGCCTGGTGGTGGCGGTGGCTTCGCACCGCGTCCCGGTGGCGGCGGAGGTCGTGGTCGTGGTCCTGGCGGTGGCACCGCTGGCGCCTTCGGTCGCGGTGGCGGCAAGAGCAAGGCCCGCAAGTCCAAGCGCACGAAACGTCAGGAGTTCGAACTCAGGGAGGCTCCGTCGCTCGGCGGCGTCAGCGTCCCCCGCGGCGATGGGAAGACGATCATCCGTCTACGCCGCGGCGCGTCGATCTCGGACTTCGCCGACAAGATCGAGGCCATGACCGGCGTGCCGGTGCCCCCCGGCAACCTGGTCACCGTCCTCTTCGCCCTCGGCGAAATGGCTACGGCGACCGAGTCGCTCGACGAGGCCACCTTCGAGGTGCTTGGCTCCGAACTCGGCTTCAAGATCCAGGTCGTTTCGCCCGAGGACGAGGACAAGGAGCTCCTCGAGGGCTTCGGACTCGACCTCGAGCAGGAACTCGACGACGAGACGGACGAGGACCTCGAGATTCGTCCCCCCGTCGTCACCGTCATGGGTCACGTCGACCACGGAAAGACGCGCCTGCTCGACGCGATCCGCAACGCCAACGTTGTCGCCGGCGAAGCGGGCGGCATCACGCAGCACATCGGTGCCTACCAGGTCGTCGCGGAGCACGAGGGCATCGAGCGCCCGATCACCTTCATCGACACCCCGGGTCACGAGGCGTTCACCGCCATGCGAGCCCGCGGTGCCCAGGTCACGGACATCGCGATCCTCGTGGTCGCGGCGGACGACGGCATCATGCCGCAAACCATCGAGGCGCTGAACCACGCCCAAGCGGCCAATGTGCCGATCGTGGTCGCGGTGAACAAGGTGGACAAGCCCGAGGCCAACCCGGCGAAGGTGCGCCAGCAGCTGACCGAGTTCGGACTGGTCGCCGAGGAGTACGGCGGAGACGTCATGTTCGTTGACGTGTCAGCCCGTGCGGGCACCGGCATCCAGGACCTCCTGGACGCCGTGCTGCTGACCGCGGATGCCGGACTCGACCTGCGCGCCAACCCCAATAAGGAAGCACGCGGCGTCGCGATCGAGGCGAAGCTCGACAAGGGACGCGGTGCGGTCGCGACCGTCCTCATCCAGTCGGGAACGCTGCGCGTCGGTGATGCGATCGTCGCGGGAACGGCCTACGGCCGCGTCCGTGCGATGGCGGATGAGAACGGCAACGCCGTGCTCGAGGCCGTCCCTTCGCGTCCGGTCCAGGTGCAGGGACTCTCGTCCGTGCCCCGCGCCGGCGACACCTTCCTCGTCACCGAGGAGGATCGCACGGCACGCCAGATCGCCGAGAAGCGCGAAGCCGCTCAGCGCAACGCCCTGTTGGCCAAGGCCCGCAAGCGCATTTCGCTCGAGGACTTCACCCGAGCTCTCGAAGAGGGCAAGGTCGAGTCGCTCAACCTCATCATCAAGGGCGACGTCTCCGGTGCCGTTGAGGCGCTGGAGGAGTCGCTCGTCAAGATCGAGGTCGACGACTCGGTGCAGCTGCGGATCATCCACCGCGGCGTCGGTGCGATCACGGAATCGGACGTCAACCTCGCGACGATCGACAACGCGATCATCGTGGGCTTCAACGTCCGCCCCGACCCGAAGGCGCGCGAGCGTGCTGCCCGAGAAGGAGTGGACATCCGCTTCTACTCGGTCATTTACAACGCGATCGAAGAGGTCGAGAACTCGCTCACGGGCATGCTCAAGCCCGAGTTCGAGGAGGTCCAGTCCGGTGTCGCCGAGATCCGTGAGGTGTTCCGCTCCTCGAAGGTCGGCAACATTGCGGGTGTCATCGTCCGCTCCGGCACGATCACCCGCAACTCGAAGGCGCGCGTGATCCGTGACGGCGTTGTGGTCGGGGACAACCTCGCCATCGAGTCGCTGCGTCGCTTCAAGGACGACGTCACCGAGGTGCGGACGGACTACGAGGCCGGTATCGGTCTCGGCAAGTACAACGACATCCAGATCGGCGATGAGATCGAGACAATCGAGATGAAGGAGAAGCCGCGAGGCTGATCCTGATCCACGGAAGGCCCGGGTCCGCCCGGGTCTTCCGTGCGTTTCCTTGCGTCTGTTCTCTTGTGGGGATCGGGAGGGGGACTCTCGTCCTCTCGCGCCTTCCCGCGGGCCTGCGGCCCGCCCGCCAGGCCCGAGCCAGGCGCGAGAGGACGAGACCCCCTCCCTCCCTGTGGGAGGAATCGGAGGGGGCACCGTTGTTCCGGAGGGGTGGACCCTCCAACGGGCGCTACCGCAGCTCCGAGGGGGAGCCGTAACGAAGCCCCACACTCACGGGCATCGACGTTTCAGGAACACGAGAACCGGCGGCCCTGCCGGGGAGTGGTTAGATGGCGAGCCGAACGGTTCGTCGAGAGAAAGGTGAGGACCAGCCATGGCAGATCCGGCACGGGCGAGGAAGCTCGCCGAACGTATCCAGGTGATCGTTGCCAAGCGGCTCGAGCGCGGACTCCGCGATCCCCGACTCGGCTTCGTCACCATCACTGACGTTCAGGTCACCGGTGATCTGCAGCACGCCTCCGTGTTCTACACGGTGTATGGCACTGACGAGGAGCGAGCCGACTCGGCCGCCGCCCTCAAGGCCGCCACCGGCATGCTGCGCACCGAAGTCGGGAAGAACATCACCGCGCGACTCACGCCGTCGCTCGAGTTCATCCTCGACGCCCTCCCCGAGAACGCGAAGCACATTGAGGACCTGCTGGCCACCGCGCGCAGTCAGGATTCGCAGGTGCAGTCGCTCGCCGCGCAGGCAGACTACGCGGGCGACGCCGACCCCTATGTAAAGCCGCGCGAGGACGAGGAGTAGGCGCCGAGTCCGACAACCGCGGAGCCTGTGGCGACGTCGACCGATTCAGGACGACGACACAGGCTCCGTGCGGCGTCGGGAGCGCTCAGGAGCCGGGGAGCAGGTAGCCCTCATCCGGTCCGCCCGTGGCGAGGCCGTCGGCGAGCAGCCCGGCCAGGGCGCGACTCCGCTGGTCTGCGTCGGTCCAGACAGTCTCGATCTGTGCCGCCGTTACCGGCCCGTGCTCGGCGCGGAGTTCGGCCAGGATGAGGCCGCGAACCTGGCGGTCAGAGCCCTCGAACCGCTTCTGTCGGGCCTTGACCGGGCCGGTGTGCTCCGGGTAGCCGTCGGCGCGCCACCGGCACAGATCGCGGATGGGGCAGACGTCGCAGCGCGGGCCCCGTGCCGTGCAGACGGTTGCGCCCAACTCCATCATCCCCGCGTTGAAGGCCGCGGCTTCGGGAAGTGGCTCGGGGAGCAGTGCGGCCATGGCGGCGAGGTCCGGCTTCGTGCGCGGCGGCCCGGGTTCGGCGGCTCCGTCGACCGCTCGGGCGATGACCCGGCGGACATTGGTGTCGACGACCGGATGCCGACGGCCGTAAGCGAAGACGGCGATCGCGCGCGCCGTGTAGTCGCCGATGCCGGGCAGCGCGAGCAGAGCATCGACATCGTCCGGGACCACGTCGCCGTGCTCCTCGGCGAGAGCGACCGCACAGGCGTGCAGACGAAGCGCCCGGCGCGGATAACCGAGCGACTGCCACGCCCGCACCGCCTCTCCGGGGGGCACGGACGCGAGGGCAGAGGGCGTCGGCCATCGCTCCAGCCACTCGGCGAGCCGCGGAACCACGCGGACGACGGGGGTCTGCTGCAACATGAATTCGCTGACCAGTGTCCCCCAGGCGGGGAAGCCCTCCCGGCGCCAGGGCAGGTCGCGTGCGCTCGTGTGGAACCAGGCGACGATCGCGTCGGCGAGGGCGGGAGGCACCTGATCACCCTAGGTGCTGCCGCGTATCGTGGACGAATGACCAGGTGGGCTCCCCGGAAGGCCGATGTGCTCGACGCTCTCGCGGCGGAGGTGCTGCACAACTACGGGCGCGGACGGGTGGCCATCGGTATCGACGGCGACGATCCGGCGGTGAGCGGCCCGTTCGCCGTCGAGCTGGCCGAGGCGTTGCAGCGGGCCGGGCACGACGCGATGGTCGCCCACCTCGCCGATTTCCAGCGGCCACGGGCCGAGCGCGACGACCACGCAATGCCTGAGGAGCAGCGTGCGTACCTCAGTTGCTACGACTACGAGCTGTTTCGACGGGTGCTGCTCGATCCGTTCAGGCTCGGCGGTAGTACCGGCTTCGTGCTCGCGGGCTTCGACTCGGTCCGCGACGAGGTGCGGCAGGCTCGTTGGCGAACGGCTGGGCGCGATGCGGTGCTCCTGGTCGACGGCCAGTTCGCGCTGCGGCCGGAGTTGCGCGGTGCCTGGAACACGAGCATCCGCCTCGACACGCAAGAGCCGCCCGTCGATGCGGCTTACCGGGCGAGCACCGACCCGCGCCGACTCGCGCCGATCCTGGTGGACATCCGCGACCCGGAGCAACCGCGGCGTCTCTTCGCCGACTCCTGCTGAGGGCGGCGTCGGGGAGCCGGTGTTCGTTACCGAGGTGGAGAGCCAGAATTCTCCTCTCCAGGCGTTCGTTTCGGCTTCTCAGCCTCGGGAACGAACGCGACGGCACCGTCAGATGTCGGTGGCCCGGCGAATGACCTCGGCGGGCGGGAGGAAGGCGCCGGAATGCTCGACCTCGTGCACGAGTTCGACCAGTAACTCGTTGACCGGAGCTTCGCAGCCACCGCGATGGGCCGTGCGCACGATCGCGCCGGCCAAGTGGTCGATCTCGCTCGGCACGCCGCGGCGGACGCTCTGCAGCGTTGATCCGGGGTTCGGCACGTCGCCCATCCGAGCGGCCATCCGACGGGGGAGCAGCTCGACGAGGGGTAGCGGAGCAGCCGCCAGCGCGCGGATAAACCCGTGCGTCAAGCCTTGCAGGTCGCCGAAGCGCACTCCCGCGGCGAGGCCGACGCGCGCCGCCTCCCGCAGCGCCCGTGCGAGGACTCGGCGCAGACCCGGGTCGGCAATGGTCTCTTGCACAGGGAGGCCGGTGATTGCGGGCAGAGCGTTGACTTCGTTGATCAGGAGTTTCGTCCATTGCGCCCCGAGGAAGTCGTCGGATATCGCCGTCGGCACGGCCTCCCCGAGGATGGCTGCAGCGCGCCGGACGTCGTCGTCGGCGGGTCGGCCAGGGATCCCCAGTGTCGTTGCGGCCGGGGTGGTGACGCTGACGCGGCCCGGCTCGAGGTGGCTCGCCGCGAAGAGTGCCAAGGCACCGACCAGCCGCGCCTCGCGGACCTGCCGGGCCGCAGCCGCGAGCCCGTCGAGGCCGTTTTGCACCACGACGACCAGCGTGCCGTCGATGGTCCGCCGGTTCGCGCGCAACGCGTCCTCGGCATCCTGCGCCTTCGTGCACACGAGAGCGAGGTTGGGGACGAGGTCGAGGGTCTCGCCGCAGCGGACCCAGGCGGTGTGCTCGCCCCAGGCGCCGTCGAGGCGGAGGCCCGACCGGCGGATCGCAGCGAGATGTGCCCCCCGGGCGGTCACTTCGACGTCGTGCCCTGCGCGGTCGAGAAGAGCGGCGATCGTCCCGCCGATGGCGCCCGCTCCGAGTACTGCGATTCTCACCCGCACAGCCTAGGTCGGGTGGACACGGTGGGCGGCGTCAGGCGGGAGAACTCGCGATCCGCCGGTGTATCGTCACACCCGTGCTCGAGACCCCCCTCCCGGCTTCAACGGCGCCGACTGCGTCGACACCTCCGTCCGCGTCAGTGGCTCCGAACGGGATTCTCCTGCTGGACAAGCCCGGCGGCATCACCAGCCACGATCTTGTCTCGCGGACCCGTCGTCGCGCCGGCACGCGCAAGGTCGGCCATGCCGGGACGCTCGACCCGATGGCGACCGGGCTGATGATCCTGGGCCTCGGCGCCTCGACGCGGCTGCTGACCTACCTGGTGGGGCTCGACAAGCAGTACGAGGCGACGATCCGCCTCGGCGCCTCGACCACCACCGACGACCAAGAGGGCGAGCTGCTCGATTCCGCCGAGCCCGGTCTCGCCGCCGCACTCGCCCCGGAGGCGGTGGCCGCCGCGGTCGCGGCCCTTACCGGCGCGATCGAGCAGGTCCCGAGCGCCGTCAGCGCGATCAAGGTCGACGGCCGCCGCGCCTACGCTCGGGTTCGGAACGGGGAGGAAGTCGTGCTCCCGGCGCGCCCCGTGACGGTCTCGGGCTTCGACGTTCTCGCCCGGCGCGAGGTCGACGGCTTCCTCGACCTCGACGTGCGCGTCACCTGCTCATCCGGCACCTACATTCGCGCCCTCGCCCGCGATCTGGGTGCCGCGCTCGGCGTCGGTGGGCACCTCACCGCGCTACGCCGGACGGCGGTCGGACCCTTCACCGTCGCGCAGGCCGGTGACATCGACGAGCTCGATGTCCCCGCATCCCTGCTGCAGCCGATCGTCGTCGCAAGTGAACTCTTTCCGCTCCTGCGCCTGGACGCCAGGGTGGCGGCAGACCTCGCCAACGGCAAGCGCATCCCGGTGCCGCAGGAGGCCGTCGGCGTGGAGGGCCTGCTCGCTGCCGTCGGCCCGGGGGAACGCCTGATCGGCCTTGCCGAGCGCCGCGGCACTCAGCTGAAAAGCGTCGTCAACTTCCCGACCGGCGAGGTCCGGACGGACGCGTCGTGATCGAGTGGTTCACGATGCTCCAGGTGGGGATCGCCGTTGTGGCCGGCCTGCTCTGCCTCCTGCTCGGACTGCTCGGTCGGCGCCCGTCCGATGTCTCGGTGGGGGCAACGGCGATCGTCGAGCTTCTGCTGATCGTGCAGCTCGCGGTCGCGATCGTCTCGCCGCTGGTGGGTAACCGGCCCTCGGGCAGTCTGCTGGAGTACTACATCTACCTGATTTCGGCCCTGCTGCTGCCGCTGGCCGCTGGCTTCTGGGCGCTGATCGAGCGCAGCCGCTGGAGCACGGTCATCCTGGGCGTCGCCTGCCTGTCGATCGCGGTCATGGTCTTTCGGATGCACCAGATCTGGTTCGTCCAGATCGCCTGAACGGGCGCCACCGCCGAGCCGCGCTCAGCGAGCGCCTAGCATGGAGGTGCGATGTCGAAACCAGCTAGCGATGCGTCCGGACGGGCCACTCACGACCCCCGTAGCCCCGTGGCAGCCGGAAGCGCCGACCCGAGCCGAGCACCGCGCTCCGCTCGGTCGCGTGGGCTTGGCAGCCTACTCGTCGTCGTCTACGGGATCCTCGCGCTCGCCGCGACGGGACGCTCGGTCTTCCAGATCCTCGACCGCTTCGATGAGGCGCCGCTCGCCTTTTCGCTCTCGGCGTTGTCGGCGGTCGTCTATCTCGTTGCAACCGTTGCTCTCATCGCCCCGGGCCGGGCCTGGCAGCGGATCGCCTGGGTGACTATCACCTTCGAGCTGGTCGGCGTGCTCGTGGTGGGTGCGCTCAGCCTCCTGGCGCCGCACCTGCTCGGCTTGGCCAGCGCCGACCCGTTCGGCCGTCAGTCGACCGTGTGGGCTGCGTTCGGGGCGGGCTACCTGCTCATCCCGCTCGTACTGCCCGTGCTCGGGCTCTGGTGGTTGCGCGCCCAGGGGCTGCGCGCCCAGCGAGCGGCCGTCTGATGCGCGTCGAGACCCGGGCCGGCGATCTCACGGGGATCGGCCCCTCCGCGGTCAGCATCGGCAAGTTCGACGGTGTGCACTCGGGCCATCGCGCGGTGATCGGGACGCTGCATGAGCGCGCCCGTGAACGTGGCCTCGCTGCGGTGGTCGTCACGTTCGATCGCAATCCTCTCAGCGTCATCGCCCCCGAGAAGTGCCCGCCTGCGCTCGTCGGCAACGAGCAAAAACTCGAGCTGCTGGCCGGGACCGGCGTCGATGCAACGTTGCTCCTTACCTTTGATGAGGAGTTCCGTGCGCTCTCGCCCGAGGAGTTCGTGCAGCACGTTCTCGTCGATGCGCTTGAGGCGCGGGTGGTGCTCGTCGGCTCAGACTTCCGCTTCGGCGCGCGCGGTGCGGGTGACGTCGAGCTGCTTCGCTCGTTGGGTGCGCGGCAGGGATTCGAGGTCGAGCTGATCGATGATGTGCGGCCGGAGGACGGCCGTCGCGTCTCGTCCACGTGGATCCGCGAGTTGCTGGCTGAGGGCGACGTCGAGCATGCGACGCGGCTGCTCGGACACGAGCCGGTCGTCCGCGGCGTCGTGGTGCACGGAGCCAAGCGCGGACGCCAGCTGGGCTTCCCGACCGCCAATCTCTCCCCGCAGTCCCAGGGGCTCATCCCCGCGGACGGCGTGTACGCGGGACGGCTCACGACCAACGGCGTGACCCATCCCGCGGCCATCTCGGTGGGGAGCAACCCGACCTTCACGGGGGTGCCGCCGAAACAGGTTGAGGCCTACGTGCTCGACCAGATGCTCGAGACTTTCGATCTCTACGACCGCGTGGTCGATGTGGCGTTCGTGGGGCGCATCCGCGGGCAGGTCGCCTACGAGGGCGTCGAACCGCTGATCCGGCAGATGAACGATGACGTGCTGCGGGTGCGCGAGGTGCTCGGGATCGTCTGATCCCACTCGCCCGCAAGCACTGCCTAGCAGGGGGCGGAGGCACGCACCAGCCGGAGAGGTTGCGGGGTCGCCCGCGTAGCGTGGCCCTATGAGCGCACCCCTTTCCGACTCCGCAACGGCGCGCCCTCTCGCACTCGTCACCGGCGCGACCGGCTACATCGGCGGTCGGCTGACGCCGCGCCTGCTCGAGGCCGGGTTCCGCGTGCGGGTGCTGGTGCGCGATCCGCGCAAGCTCGTCGACGTGCCGTGGGCGGAGGAGGTCGAGGTAGCCCAGGGTGATCTTGCCGATCCGGAGTCGCTGGTCGCAGCGTTCGAGGGCGTCGATATCCTCTACTACCTGGTGCACTCGATGGGGTCGGGGAGCGATCACGCCCACTTCGAGGAAATCGAGAGCCGAGCCGCGCAGAACGTCGCTACCGCGGCGAAAGCCGCCGGCATCGGTCGCATCGTCTACCTCGGTGGACTCCACCCCGAGGGCCAGGAACTCTCGAAGCACCTGCGCTCGCGGGCCGAGGTGGGCCGGATCCTCCTGGAATCGGGAGTGCCGACGATCGCGCTGCAGGCCGGCGTCATCATCGGCTCCGGCTCGACCTCCTTCGAGATGGTCCGCCACCTTACCGATGTGCTGCCCTACATGCCCGCGCCGCAGTGGGTGCGCAACTTCATCCAGCCGATTGCGGTGCGTGATGTGTTGCACTACCTGATCGGCGCCGCCGTGCTTGAGGACCGCACGCTGAACCGCACCTTCGACATCGGCGGGCCTGACGTGCTGCGCTACGGCCAGATGATGAACGGCTACGCCGTGGAGGCCGGCCTGCGGCAACGTCCGATCGCGTCGCTGCCCGTGTTCACGCCGTGGCTTGCCTCTCAGTGGGTCAATCTGGTCACGCCCATCCCGCGCTCGCTGGCAGTGCCGATTATCGCCTCCTTGCAGTACGACTGCGTGGTGCACGAGCAGGACATCCGCTCGCTGATCCCCGACCCCGAAGGCGGGCTGACCTCGTACCGCCGCGCGGTCCGACTCGCCCTGGGCAAGATGCAGGCCGGCGAGATCGAGACGAGCTGGCAGAACGCCGAGGTCGTCGGCGCGCCGAGCGATCCGCTGCCGAGCGACCCGGAGTGGGCTGGCCATACGGTCTACGTGGATCTGAAGGTGCGGCGCACACATGCCGACCCGGCCAAGCTCTGGCGCGTGATCGAAGGGATCGGCGGTACCAACGGCTGGTATTCCTTCCCGCTCGCGTGGGTGATCCGCGGATGGATGGACCGCCTCGTCGGGGGAGTCGGCCTCCAGCGCGGCCGCCGCGACTCCGTCCGGCTGCACGCCGGCGACGCATTGGATTTCTGGCGAGTGGAGGCTATCGAGCGACCGACGTTGCTGCGTCTGCGCGCCGAAATGAAGGTACCGGGAGGTGCGTGGCTGGAGATGCGCGCGGAGCCCTCGGACGACGGCGGCTCGCTCTACACCCAGCGCGCGGTCTTCTTTCCGCAGGGTCTCGCTGGCCGGCTCTACTGGTTCGCGATCCTGCCCTTCCACGGCATCATCTTCAACGGTATGGCTAACCGCATCACGGCGACCGCGGCCGACCTGCCGGACTCCGGCGGCGAGCGCTCCCCTGGCGGGCGCCGGGTGCAGCGGTGACAATGGGAGGGTCCGTCGGTGGCGATGCTGCTGTGGACGCTGATGAGAGGAGCACGATGAGCGAACGGTCCGATACGGACGCGGGGTGCGATCTCCGGCTGGGAAAGGTCCTCTTCGTCGGGGACAGCATCATCCAGGCGGGAGCCTGGGACGAGTGGCTGACGGAGTCGACGGTCATCGACGAGGGTGTCGGCGGTGCCACCACGGCGGACGTCGTCGCGCGGCTGGCCGATCTCGTCGCGCAAGAGCCCGACACGGTCGTCCTCCTGGTCGGCACCAACGATCTGGCGTGGCACCGCACCACCGAGCACATCGTTCGCAACATCGAGACGATCGTCGCGACCTTCCGTCGCGACCTCCCGGACGTGCGCCTCCTGGTCACGTCGGTGTTGCCGCGCGGACACGAGTTCGCTGCACAGATCCGCGACATCAACCGCCACCTCTGGCAATTCGCTCCGACGGCGCACGCGGGATATCTCGACCTCTGGCCTGTGCTCGCCGGCGAGGATGGCGGTCTACTCGAACGGTTCTCACCCGACGGCCTGCACGTCAACGAGGAGGGCTACCGCGTCTGGCGCGAGGCGCTCGGTCCGGCACTGGAGGCGGTGCTGCGGATGCCTCCACGGACGCGGCCCCTCACTCTGCCGTACGACGAATTCGCGCGGCCGAGAACGGCGTAAACGCACGCGAGGGGGGAGCTGACCGGATGGTCAGCTCCCCCCTCTTTGCCCCGTGTTTAGGATCGCGCGGCCTTCTCGGCGAGAGTCTCGCCTCCGACTGCCCAGCTGTCGCGTTCGATCTCGGTCACCGTCGCCCAGACGCTCGCTGGCTTTGCTCCCGTTGCCGAGATATATGCGTCGGTGACCGCGCGGAGGATGGCCGCCTTCGTCTGCGGGTCGGTACCCGGGGTCTGAGAGATGGAGATGAGGGGCATGGTCGTGTCCTTCCGGTCGGTGAGGAGGTTCACGAGCCACCGTACGCAGACTCGTCGGCGCCGTCTCAGACGCATTCGTTGCACCGGCGAAGGCGATTACCTGGGTGTGGCTCTGAGCCTCGCGACCAGCGCGCCCGCACTGGTGCCGCGCAGTGCCACGAGGGCTAGGTGCTCGAGGGGTGGATCCTCGTCGAACGGCACCCAGCAGAGCGGAGCCTCGGATCCTCGCGTGCTTGCCGGGCGCAGCGCCACGAGGGAATCGTCGGTCATGAGTCGGTGCTGGAACAGGGCGTGGCGGGCAGGTCCGTGCTCTCGTGCGGGCGACCAGCCATTCCGAGCGAGGTGAGCGAGGATTTCAGCGGCATAGCGCGGTGCTTTTTCGTCGTCGAACCAGAGCAGCGTAGAACTCCGCAGCTGCTCCCAGGAGATGGTGGATTCGCGGGCGAGGGGATTCCGCGGTCCGACGACGACCCCCAGCTCATTGCTGGCGAGAGACGCGTGGACGAGAAGGGAGCCGCCGACCGGGGTTCGCACGACGGCGAGGTCCAGGGTCCCGCGTTCGAGCGCACGGATCATCGCGCTGGAGGAGTCGGAGCTGCACTGCATCTGCGCGTCAGGCTGCACGCTGTGCAGGGCCGATTCCACCTCTGCGACGACATCAAGGCCGAGCCCGGGGCCGATCCCCACTCTCCACGGGCTGCCCACTCCGTTCAATCGCGCCGCTGCTTCTTCGAGCCCTCCGAGAAGAAGCGAGACGGTCTGGAGGAAGTCCCGCGCTTCGGGAGTGACGGCCAGGCCGGTCCTCGTCCGCTCGAAGAGGGGCATACCCAGGCGTGCCTCCAGCTTCCTGATCTGCTGGCTCACACTCGGCTGAGCGACGCGCAACTTCTCGGCGGCTCCGGTGATCGATCCGGCCGCTTCCACGGCCAGCGCGTACCGCAAATGCCGCACTGAGATGTCGTCAAGTCGTGCAGTCATCTGTCTCTCCTCCTCCGCGGGCTTCGCCGACCCAGGCGGACCCCTTTCTCACCACTGCGTTCTGCTCTTCGACTTGTGATCCGACGTGAGGATAGTGTGCGGTCCTCACCTCCGGCTGAAGGGATGGGGGGAATTTTGCGAGGAGAGGAAGCCATGACGACCCATGATGAGTCGATACCGCGACGGCGCCGAGCGCCCTACGTCGTCGTCGCAACGGCCCTTGGCATCACCCTTGCCGCGAGCGGTGCCCCCTCGCCCGCCTATTCGGCGTTTCAGGCACAGTGGTCACTTCCAGCGGGCGCGATCACTCTCGCGTATGCGGCATACGCCGTGGGTGTGATCGCGGCTCTCCTGACCGCCGGCGGAATCTCGGACCGAGTTGGCACGAGACCGGTTCTCGTGGCGGGAATGCTCGGTCTCTCCCTATCGATGGTGGGTCTTGCGCTGGCTCCAGACCTGCCCGCTCTGATCCTTGCCCGGCTGATCCAGGGAGTCGCGACCGGCATCGCGACCGGCGCCGCCGGCGCAGCACTGTCCGAGACGCATCCCCGCTCGGACCAGCGCGCGGCGGCAGGGATGAATAGCATCGTCAGCACCCTCGGCATAGCGGCCGGAGCGCTGGCGAGCGGGCTGATCCTCGACTGGGGTGGGCCTGTTCCATTTCCCTTCGAGATGTTCGCCTGCGCGAGCCTGCTCACTGCGGTCGGAGTCGCGGTGCTGTCGCCCCGGACTGCTCGGGCGACAGGTACTCGACTCCTCCAGGTGCAGCGTCCGTCGGTTCCGCGGGGGATGCGCCGAGACTTCGCAGTCGCGTCGTTCTGTGTCACAGCCGCGTGGTCTGTCGGAGGGCTCTATCTCGCCCTCGGCGGAACGCTCGCGAGTTCTCTGCTGGGCGTTCACGGACACGTCGTCGCCGGAATCGTGGTTCTCGCCGTCCAGGGCGTCGGCGGCGTGGTCCAGGTCGTCTGGATGCTGATCGCCCGAACGGTCTCGCCGCGGCGGGCGGCGACGTGTGCGATGTTCGCGCTTGGGATCGGAACCGCAATGACCGCGGCGGGCGCCGTCGTCGCGAGCGCACCGCTCGCCGTTGCAGGAGCAGTGCTGAGCGGGGCCGGCTTCGGCCTGTCCTTTCTGACGGGTACGCGTATCGTCACGCTCGCCGCTCCGGCGTCGCAGCTCGGCGCGGTACTCGCGGCCTACTTCATCGTGGCGTACCTCGCTCTCTCGGTGCCTGCTCTCGCTGTGGGATTCCTGGCCGCTGCCATTGGAGACAGCGCCGCCTTCGTCCTGTTCGCCACCGCGGTCATCGTGCTCTGCTCGGCAGCGCTCGTGCTCCTGCGCCCACAGCGTGAGGCCGATCGTTCCGCCTCCGGCAACGCCGCGGGCATCCCCTCAGTACGTCCATAACTCTTTAGGAGCTCATGCTGTGATCACCAACATCGATGTCACCCTCCGCGATGGGGGTTACCGCAACTCCTTCAACTTCTCCCCCGAGTACGCGCTCGCTCACGCGCGTTCCAGTGTCGCCAGCGGATTCGACTGGGTAGAAATCGGATACAGGAAGGGGTCGTCACGGCCGGAACTGACGGACGGCCTGACCGCGCACTGCGATGACGAGTACATAGCGGCCATGGCTCGCGAGGTCGGCCCGGAGCACATTGGGATCATGGTGCACCCGGGAAACCTCGGCGAACACGACTTGGATGAAGCATGGAGCGCAGGCGCGCGGCTCCTTCGTATCTGCTTTTCGCCCTCAGATCCGCGGCGCAGCCTCGAGTGCGCTCAGCGCGCCGTCGAAATTGGTTACGTCGTCTGCATCAACGTGACGAGAATCAGCACCGTCGCGCCGAAGCGGCTGCGGCGGATTATCAATGCGGTCAGCGGCCTCGGTGTTACTGCTCTCTATCTCGCGGACTCGAACGGCAGTCTTCTTCCCGACGAAGTGCATGCGCTAGTCGAATCGTTGATCTCTGGACACGAACTCGCTGTCGGCATGCATGCGCACAATCATCTCGGCTTGGCACTCGTCAATACCATCCGCGCGGTCGACGCGGGGGCGACATGGGTGGATTCAGCGGTCCTGGGCATGGGAAAAGGGGCGGGTAATCTCGTTGCGGAGCAATGGCTGGCGTATCTTTCGCAACGCCGCGCCGGATCCGACCGATTCGATTTGGGTTCTGTGCTCGAACTTTCGACGAGACTCGGTGAAAGCGTCGTGGAGGCGGCTCCTCGTCTCGATGTGACCGATATGCTGCTCGGCTATTTCGATCTCTCGATCGAGCACAGTCCTCGGCTGGCCGAGATCCCGGACCGTCATGCGCAGGTGCGGGCCGCAGGCCTTCTCGCCGGTGCAGACTCGTGACAGGGCTTGCGATCTCTTTCGAGCCGCTGCACGTCCTCCGTGAATTCCGCGCTTTTCCGGGAGCGATCGGCGCGCAGCTCGAGCAGGCGGGCTTCGACGTGCTCTCGCTCGACACCTGCGCTCCGTTCGAGGACGGTGCGACGACGATCAGGGAGGTCGCCGAGTACTGGAGAGCGGAGTGCCCCTCGCTCGCCGAGGCCTCGCTCATTCTCGGGAACGCGCTGGGCGGTGTAGTGGCGCATGAACTCGGTCCTCATCTCAGCGACGGCGTCGTCACCCTCACTGTGTCGGCGCCGAGCAAGCCAACGGAGCGCCTCCGGGCTCGATTCGCGGATGTCATCGCCGCCGTGGCACGCGATGGAATTGGTCCGGCTGCCGGCCTTCTCGAGAGCCTCGCTGGCGGCATTCCTGCCCCGAGAGAGGACGATGGGTATCGAACCGAGCGTGCGATGAGGGGACGTCTTGTCAACGGGCTGCAGGCGCTAATGGAGTACTCGTGCGAGCATTCCGGGGGCGGCGGTCGGCATATCGCGGTCGTGGGAAGCGAGTCGCAATTGGCGGGCAGGGACGATGTGTGCCGCTGCGATTCTCCCAAGCTCATCGAGCTGAGCGGCGCCGGAATGCGCGCTCATCTCGATCGGCCCGACCGGGTCGCCTCTGTCGTGGGCACGGTGCTGGAGAAGGATCTGCGATGAGGGGAACGAAGAAGTCGATCGCCGTTCTTCCGGGAGACGGGATTGGCCCCGAGGTCATGTCGGCCGCTCTGCCGGTCCTGGAGCGGCTGTGTCCGAATCTCACGCTCGTCGCGGCCAAAATCGGATGGGAGTGCTGGTGTGAAGCCGGTGATCCAGTCCCGGCCAAGACCTGGGAGTTGGTCAGGTCCTCCGACGCG
Source organism: Rathayibacter iranicus NCPPB 2253 = VKM Ac-1602 (assembly GCF_003149025.1). Taxonomy (GTDB): domain Bacteria; phylum Actinomycetota; class Actinomycetes; order Actinomycetales; family Microbacteriaceae; genus Rathayibacter; species Rathayibacter iranicus. The sequence continues at coordinate 2,945 of NZ_QGDV01000006.1, read as the reverse complement.
ACTCTGCTCGGTGCGGTCACCAGCAAACCGGCGAGGGAGGCGGTGGCGGAGTTGGCGCCTGGGCTCGATCCCACTTCTCTCGCGTATGTGTCCCCTGTTGTTCAGCTTCGTCAGCAACTCAGCCTGAATGTGAATATCAGGCCAATCCTCGACCTTCGCGGGGAAGCCTTCGATTTCGTTGTCGTGCGCGAGAACACAGAGGGTCTCTACGCGGGTTACGACCGGTTTCCGCTGACCGAACCCCTCTGGTCGGTCGTCGCCAATCACCCGAACGCCGTCGCGTCTGGACGTCCGGGGACATCGGCGACAGTGCGGCTCCAGACTCGGAGTGGGCTCGAATCCCTCCTGCGCCGAGCCTTCGAACTGGCGTCATCGCGACGGGGATTCGTCTCCGTCGCCGATAAGCCGAATGTTCTCCGGCAGAGTTCTCGCCTCGTAAGGGAGGTCCTCGAATCCGTCGCTGGCGATTTCCCCGGTATCGAGAGCGAGATCATCAATGTCGACGCGGCGGCAATGTGGATCGTGACTCGACCGTCGCGTTTCGATGTCCTCGTCGCGGAGAACATGTTCGGAGACATCCTCTCCGATGTCGGTGCCGGTGTGATGGGTGGCCTGGGTCTTGCCTCGAGCAGCAATATCGGCGCGGAACACGCCTACTTCGAACCCGTGCACGGCAGCGCGCCGCGTCTTGTCGGCACCGGTCGAGCTAATCCGATGGCGATGTTCCTCACGATGGCGGCGATGCTCGATCACCTCAGCGAGACGGCGAGCGCGAAAAGGATCAGGCGGGCCGTCGGCGACGTGTTGCGGGAGGGACGGTTCGTCACCTACGACCTGGGAGGAAGCGCTTCCACCCTGGATGTCGCGCGAGAGGTGTTCGAGAAAATTTATCGAGAGGATGACGAATGAGTGGGTCCGGATGGCGCGGATCACGTGTCGATACGGCGAGTGTCTCCGATGCGTTGGATGGGCTGAGAGAACCGAGCACCTGGCTGCCGAGCATTGTTGCCCGGTCGCCCGGCACCCGTGTCGCCGGTCCAGCATTCACCGTCCGATACGCACTCCTCGAGACGACGGGGCAAGAATTCCGCAGCGCCGCGGAGTACGTGGACGATGTCCCTCCGGGATCGGTGATCGTCTCAGTCAATCCGACCGGACGTGAGTGCACGACCTGGGGAGATCTCCTGACGGTGACCGCTCAGGCACGAGGAATCGCGGGAACGATCGTGTCCGGCTTCGCTCGAGATGTCGCCGGCATCCGTGCGCTGGGTTATCCGCTCTTCAGCGCGGGCACCTCGATGGTCAGCGCGAAGAATCGGCTTCGATTCGATGCAGTGCAGATTCCCGTTGTCGTCGATGGGATCACCGTGAGGCCGGGGGACTGGATGATTGCCGACGACAACGGCGCGATGATGGTTCCCGCTGACCGGATGGAGACGGTTCTCGCCATGGCGGAGTCCGTCGAGGAGACGGAACGCCGGATCGCGGCGGCCGTTCGAGGAGGGAGTTCTCTCGCCGACGCGCGGAGGTCGTTCGGCTATGCCACGCCGTGGAAAGGTTCCGATGGCTGATCGTTGGCCGGTCGAGTTCATCGACTCTCACTTCCACGCCGGCACGGATGCGGTGCGCCGCAGAACGTCGATTGCGGGAGCCGTGAGGGAGTACGGAAACGAAAACGGCGCCGTCTGGGTCAAGCGCCACGACGGGGAGACCCTGTCCTCCACCCGGCAGTGGAGGTTGAACGGGGTCCCGGTTGGAGGAGTCGCCGTCATCCAGTGGGCGGATCTGGTCGATTCACGCTCGCTTGAACGGCTGCTTCGGCGTGAGCGGTTTCGCCCGCGGCCCATCGTCTCGCTCCCGACGCGCGACATCAGGAGTCTTCTTGATCATCTGACCAACAGACGGGTGATTACCGCGCTGGAGGAGGTCATCGAGATGGCCTGGTCCTGCGGTGCGGTCGTCGCGACTGGCCACCTCCCTGCCGAGCGGATATCGGCGCTTCTCGGCGCAGTTGCAGCTCGTGGCGATGCAGGGAGAGTTCTCGTGACGCATGCGTTCCATCCGTTGGTGAATGCGAGTCCTCTCGTGCAGGAGCTGACCGAGGAGTTCGACGTCGCCTTCGAGCACACTGAGCTGACGCACCTGCTCGGCCGAATCGGCACCGACGCGCATCTTTCGGTGCTTCGTGAAGTGGGCAATCTTCTCTATTCGTCGGATTTTGGCCAGCCGACATCGCCGACAGTGGGCGAGTGGCGTACTCTCTCTGAGCGCTGGTTCACGGAAGCGGCGCTCACCGGCCTCCGGCGGAGGGAGATCACGTTGACCGCTGCGGCCGACCTCCTTCTGCGTCCATAGGTAATTTGACACGCTCGGAAATTCCCGTCCGTATCAACCTGGGAGTATCCGTTCCAGTACACGCCGATCGCGGTCTGGAACGTGGACAGGCACACCAGCAGCGACTGCACGATCGGGACATGCACTCCCCGAATATACGCGCGCATCGCGTCAGCACTCTGACCACTGATATTCCCCGAACCCATCAGACTCTCAAGCTCCTGCAGGAGCGCATCAAGGGCCTCAATCCGGTCCGCGAGACTCCTTTGCAACCCCGAAGAAGACGCCTGCCACGAATCCGCAGAGAACTCCATCACATTGAGGCTTATGCAAAATCCGATTGATCGAGATGGATTCGTGCGTGTCGGTCACGGATAACACGGGCTGGTCCGCTGTGATTGAAGAGCAACCTTCGACAGAAACTCTTCGCAAAGGAACCAGCCGGTGCGCACACAGACTACTACGGGAATGACGGCCGAGCACTACGCGATCCTCGCCGAACGGATCGAGAACGAGTTCACGTGGCGTCGGCGTCGAGGACGGCCACGCACACTCTCGCTCGCGGGGGCACTGCATATCACTCTTCTTTATTATCGCCAGAATGTCACCGA
>NZ_QGDV01000005.1 GCF_003149025.1 Rathayibacter iranicus NCPPB 2253 = VKM Ac-1602 | reverse complement strand
TTCACTCAGCCAGTAAACGATCGGGGATCCGGGGATCGCTGAGAACTCATCCTGGGGGGCCTCGAAACGGTTGTAGTTCTCATCAAGAAACAGGGAGGCTTATGCAAAATTCCCTCGCACGCCCAGCGAACAAGCCTCTGACCAGGGCTTTTGTGAAGCCCTACCCGAATTTTGCATAAGCCTCAGGGCCTCGATCGTTGAGACCGATCGCACATCGACGTGCTGCTCGAAAAGGCGGCGGTAGACGCCCCGAGCGGTCGGTGTCGGAGGCGTGTTAATGACGACGAACGCGACAGTGCCGAAGTCGGAGCCGAAGACACCGCGTCCGAGGTGCGCCATCGAAGCGAGACGCTGGTCGCGGAGCAAATCACGTCGGAGGTCCTCGAACGACTTCAGAGACATCCACGAGGGCAGATTAATCATCGCCCACATGCCGCCCGCCTCCGCCATCGCCTGAGCACGCACCATGAATCCCGTCATGAGGTCCGACTTGCCCGTCGGGTACTCGTCCTTCATGAACTGTGTTACGGATGAGCGATGCCGCCTCGCTCCGCGCGACGAGGTTCGAGTCGACCCGCAGAGCGACCCTGCCATTCCCGACGAGCCATGCCAGCACGACCTCGATGGACCCCAGATCCCAGCCGTACGGCTTGGTCTCGAACTGTGCGACGACCTTCTTGATCGTCACCTGCTCATGCAGAGCCGTCCGAGTGATGATCCACGACTCCATCTCCGTCCCGGGTGAGGTGAGCGCACTGAGCGAGCCCGCATCGAAGAGCGCGTCCTCATTCTGTACGGCGCTCCCGACCTGCTGTTCCTGAAAGACCTTGCCCCCGAGAAGGCCGAGACTGGTATACGTCCGTCCCACGAGTTCCTGGAATCCGTCGCTCACGCGGGTCATCGCGTCCTGCGAGGTGGAGATGACGGGAGAGGCGTTGATGATCAGCTGAGCGCTGCCGACCGCCCGACTCAGACGCTCGATGAGCTCCTTCTCACGATCGTCGTTGAGCGCTTTCTTGGACTGAAGGATCGATTGCATCGACGGCGATCCGCCCGACCTCGACTGCTGCAGGATGTACTTCTCCGTCTTGAGCACGAGACGCACATCGGTCAGCAATCGCTTGTCGCGACCGAGGAAGACCCGCAGCTCGTCTCTCCCCATGCTCTGGGCGACGATCTCGGTGTCGGTGTAGCTCGTCGCCGGCGTGATGAAGTGGATGGTCAGATCGTGCTGCCTGCCTTGAGCGATGTCGTCGAGCTTGTAACCGAAGGAGAAGTCCTGTCCGTTCTTCAGGTACTTGAGCTTGCTGGTCTTGAGGATGTTGAACGAGAGGTACCGCAGGAATCTACTCGACACCTCAGAGGAGTCGATGTCGACCGCCTTGATCTCCTTCTCGACCTCCTGTTCCTCGTTGGTGAGGTACTCGTAGACATTCCCGTTGCGCTGGAGGTACGACTGCGACTCGAGGAGCGAGAGCGCCTCCTGCACCTGCTTCCCGAGGCTGGTGAGGTCGAGCCCGAAACGGTCGTACACGAGCACGGTAAGGTTGCGTGGCGTGGCCTTGAACGTGTCGACGTACTTCACGAGGAAGAGCGCCTTGAGCAGGCGGTTGGCGAGCCGCGTGATGTCCGATCCGGGGTCGGGGAGGTGCTTCTCAGCCTGAAGGACCGCACTCTGCGCCGCTGACTTCAACGCCGCGCTGATACCGGCGAACATCTGATCGAGGGTCGCGAGATAGCCCACCTGCTCGTCGCCGATCCGCTTGGCGACCTCCTGCACGACACCGAGCATCGAGCGCTCGCCGACGGAGCTGTTCTTCCCCTCGAACATGTTGTGGTCGGACAGTCCCTCGATGGCCGCCTGGAACATCGGGATCTGATAGGTGACGAACGGGTACGTGCTCACGAAGCGCGCTTCATCGACGTAATTGCGATAGGTCTTTGCGCCGTCGACGAAGCTGAAGATCGTCGAGAAATTCGCCGCCTGCGCTGCGTAGACCGACTGAAGCTCCTGGGCACCAGCGGCGTCCTTCTGTAGCAGGCGCTTGCTGATCACCTCTTCGACGTCCTGACTCGTCAGCTTCACCTTCGCGCTGAACCGAGCCTGGATCTTCGAGAAGTCGTTGCCCTGCTGCCGCGTGCGATCGCCGATAATCTTGTCCATGTCCTCCTGCGAGGTGACGAAAACCCAGGCTCTCCCACCGCACTTGGTGTTAAGCGACTCGGCGATCGTCTGGAGGTTGAGCATGAGCTTGACGTCGTCGGCGATGAACTGACCGACCTCGTCGACGTAGAAGTTGAGCCGGAATCCGGGTTCCTGCTTGTCGATCCAGTCCCTCACCGAGGTCGCGAAGTCTTCGATCGAGACCGCATACGACCTCTGATACTGCGCGATGATGCCGGAATTCGCCCCACCATTGACGTCGGCGAAGGCCCTGTCGATGTTGTGACCCTCCAGAGCGGTCTGCTCGCGACCCTGCGACCAGTCGATACCGGCGTGCTCAGCGAAAGCGGCTTTGAACGCGTCGTACTGGCCACGCCCGTCGAGGTCCTGCTCGAACCGCGCCACCGCCCCGTCGTTACCGAAGTAGCCGCGACTCTCGTCGAAGACCTTGACGAACACCTTCAGCAGCGCGTCGGTCTGATCTTTCGCGATGAGGGTCGCCTTCTGGTCGATATTGAACAGCAGGCTCTTGGCCGGGATCGCGGCGGCCTTTCTCAGCGATGCGGTGAGGAAGGCATCGCCAGTCTTCGCGAGGAAGCTCTCGCTCACCTGCTCGCGCGGAAACACCTGCCCCTCGACATCCCCCAGGAGGTGGGCGAGCATCTTGAGCAGGTGCGACTTGCCAGAGCCGAAGAAGCCGGAGATCCAGACGCCGTTGGCATTCGTGTAGTTCGTGTACTCCTCCAGGAGCGGCGCCACACCTTTCGCGGCATCGTTGGTGAGGACGTACTCCTCCACCTCGACTCCCAGATGGTCGACGTCGTCAGCCTTGACGACGCCCTCGATCGAACGGGTGACGTCTTTGAGGAAGATCTCGCTGAGTCTCATCGGGTCATGCCTCCTGGTCGAGGATGCGCTTCGCGCGGTAGAAGGAGTCGTCTCTGAGCTGACCGAACAGCACGAGTGCGGAGCCCCGCGTGTTCGACACCTCGTAGCGCCCGGGGAAGAACAGGAGCATCGGCCAGTCTGAGACGACCGTCTGCAGATTGTTGAGCACCGTGTGCGACCTCACGAACGGGAAGACCTCGCCGATTCCGGTGAGGAACAGGATCTGGAACGACTCTCCCTCCATTCGCTGCTTGATCGCTGGCGCGAGATGCAGCTGCGGATCGAGCATGTTCTGGAGCATCTTGAGGAAGTCGGGCTTGTCCATCGTCGGCTCGGCCGCCATAACGCGGTCCCACACGTTGCGCGCTTGCAGCAACTCGATGCACAGGTCGTAGAGGTTGATCTCCAGCACCCTGATGCCGAGATCGGTCTCCAGCTTCGTCGAGATCCGCTTCTTCACCTGCGCCACCTCGATCGCTTCGGTGGGGTCGTAATCGTAGATGAAGTGTGCAACCTCGTTCCCGAGGCCCTCCATCCCGAGGAAACGGTTGCTGCTCAGGACCTTGTACAGGTGGTCTTCCTGCTGAGGAAGAGTGAGCTGGGAGCCCGAGCGCATCATGCCACCATCGTGGGGAAGAAGCGGATGTCGCTCGGAGTGCGCTTCCGGAGGCGGTCTGCGATCCGCGCCGAGAGAAGAGCGGGCTGGATCGAACCCTGAATCGTGAGCAACTCGGCCTCCACCATCATTTTGAACAGCACCTGCCGGAGCTTCTTGTACGTCGTCGGCGAGACGGAATCAAGTTCGTCGTGCCACAGAGCCTTGGCGCGGTAGAACGCGTCGTAGTCCTCGTAGGAGACGCTACCGGCAAGTGCCAGGAAGCGTTCACGCAGGACTTCCTCTGCAAATTCCCCGATCAGATCGAAACGGCGGCAGGCGGCGACCCAGAGGAGGTGAGCACGCTCCGAGGCGGTGGTGCCGCTGAAGAGCTCGATCTCCTGATCGGAGAGGACGGACAACCGGTCGACGGTCGCGCGCGCCCGGCGAACTCCTGTGCTGTAGGTGCGCGCCTGCAGCAGGTTGCCCTCGACCGCGAGCCGCCGGACCTGCGCCCAATCGCGGTGTTCCTTGTAGACGAGCGTCAGAATGCCAGCCTCTCGTTCCAGAAGTCCGCCCGTGGTGAACGACAGCGCGTACCGCGACGAAGCGGCGGGACCAGTCGTCACGGTACCCCCCCTCGGAAAGCGACATCCCGATCAGGAGAAGGGCGACCCGCGGGGGTCCCTGCGCTTCCAGGCTTTTTGCGGGAATCGAGAGCGATGTCCCCTACCGCTCCTCCAATCATCTCGATATGCGGACATAAAGAGCGGGACATGAGCGGAATGTCGAAGCGGCTGGGGTACCTGGACTCGAACCAAGAACAACTGAACCAGAATCAGCCGTGTTGCCAATTACACCATACCCCAATGGTCACGCGGAGGTGAGGCCGAGACCAGACGGCGAGCGGATCGAGACCCACGCGCCGAGAGACGACAGTACCCTACGGACGGCATCCCGCTCAAATCGAGCCGCGGACCACAGAGCCCTCCGACTCCGGAGCGGCCTCGCCGAGGCGAGCGCGCACGAGGTCACGATTGAGCGCGGAGGCAACCTGCGCACCCGATCCGGCGGCGACGATCAACTGCTGCGGCCCGGGAGGGGTGACCTCGCCGGCAGCGTACAGGCCGGGGACGGAGGTGCGCCCGCCCGCATCGACGCGGAGGAAGCCATCGGCGTCGCGCTCGGGGCCGGCCGCGTCGAGATAGTCGAGCACCGGGGTCCAGACGGGGCGCACGAAGGCTCCGGTGCGCGGGACGACGTCACCATCGGCAAGCAGCACCCCGGTCATGGTGGCCCGCTCCCCCGCCAGATCGGCGACGGGCCGACGCTCGACCCGGATTCCGATGGACGCGAGCAGCGACTCGTCGGCGTCGCTGACGACTCCGACTCCGTTGGTGAAGACGATCAGGTCGGTCGACCACTGCGAGAGGAGCATGGCGCGTTCGGCGAGGTCGTCGGTCTCGCCGATCAGGGCCAGCGCCTCCCCCGCCTTCTCGTAGCCGTCGCACTCCATGCAGCTGTGCACGGCGGTGCCGTAGTAGGCGCGCAGGCTCGGCAGGGCGGGCAGGCGCTCGAGAAGCCCTGCGGCGGCGACGACGGCGGTCGCGATGACGGAGCGGTCGGCGCTGCCGCGGACGCCCCGCGCACCGACCACGAACTCTCCGCCGGAGCGCTCGACGGAGGTGACCTGGGCGTTGTGCACCTCGGCGGCCTCGTAGCGCTCAAACTCCTCGCGCCCGAGGCGGCGCAGTTCGAGTGGGGAGATGCCGTCGCGGGTGAGGAAGCCGTGCGAGTGCAGGGTGGCGGCGTTCCGGGGGCGGTTGCTGTCGAGCAGCAGTACGCTGCGGCGCGCGCGGGCGAGGTTGAGCGCTGTCGAGAGCCCGGCCGGACCGCCGCCGATGACGACGACGTCGTACCGGCCTCCGATCGCCTCCGGCATACTTAGGCCGACCGGGCGGCGGTGAGGTGCGCCGAGAGGCGGTCGAGGCGGGCGATCGACTCGGCCTTGCCCAGGATCGCCATCGACTCGAACAGCGGCGGCGAGACGCGGCGGCCGGAGATGGCAGTGCGCAGCGGCCCGTAGGCGATCCGCGGCTTGAGACCGAGGCCTTCGATCAGAGCGGCGGCGAGCGCCTCCTGGATCGCGGCGGTCAGCCACTCGCCCTCGGGGACCAGCTCGAGCGCGCCGACCGCGGCGGCAAGCACCTCGCCGGTGTTCGCGGGCAGGCCCTTGAGCGCGTCCTCGTCGTAGGCGAGCGCGCCCGCTGTGATGAAGAGGAAGCCGAGCATCCCGGGAGCCTCCCCCAGCAGGCCGATCCGCTCCTGCACGAGTGGGGCTGCGGCATCGAGCACGGCGCGCTGCTCGGCCGTGGGCTCGCCGGCGAGCACGCCCGCGGCGAGAAGGTACGGGACTGTCCGCTCGGTGAAGTCATCGACGGCGAGGAGGCGGATGTGGTCGCCGTTGATCGACTCCGCCTTCTTGAGGTCGAAGCGGGCGGGGTTGGGATTAACATCGGCCACGTCGAAGGCGGCGACCATCTCGTCGATCGAGAAGACGTCGCGGTCGTGGGTCAGCGACCAGCCGAGCAGGGCCAGGTAGTTGATCAGGCCCTCGGGGATGAAGCCGCGGTCGCGGTGGTGGAAGAGGTTGGCGGACGGGTCGCGCTTGGAGAGCTTCTTGTTGCCCTCGCCCATCACGTAGGGGAGGTGGCCGAAGCGCGGGACGTAGGTCGTGACTCCGATGTCGATCAGCGCGTGGTAGAGCGCGATCTGCCGGGCGGTGGAGGGCAGGATGTCCTCGCCACGGAGCACATGGGTGATCTGCATGACCGCGTCATCGACGGGGTTCACGAGCGTGTAGAGCGGCTGGCCGTTGGGGCGCACCACGACGAAATCGCTGAAGGATCCGGCGGGGAAGGTGATCGGTCCGCGGACGAGGTCGTCGAAGGAGAGGTCGGCGTCGGGGACGCGAAGGCGCAGCGCGGGGGCTCGACCCTCGGCGCGGAAGGCGGCGCGCTGATCGTCAGTGAGGTCGCGGTCGTGGTTGTCGTAGCCGTGCTGCTTGGCGCGGCCGGCCGCCTCGTTGCGGGCGTCGATCTCGTCCGCCGTGGAATAGCTCTCGTAGAGGTGGCCGGAGGCGAGCAGGCGCTGGATCACGTCGAGGTAGACATCCGTGCGCTCCGACTGGCGGTACGGACCGTGCGGGCCGCCGACTCCGATGCCCTCGTCCCAGTCGAGCTTCAGCCAGCGCAGCGCCTCCACGATCTGCTCGTAGCTCTCCTCGCTGTCGCGGGCGGCGTCGGTGTCCTCGATGCGGAAAACGAACGTGCCTCCGGTGTGCCGCGCGTAGGCCCAGTTGAACAGGGCGGTCCGGATGAGGCCGACGTGCGGGGTCCCGGTAGGAGACGGGCAGAAACGGACACGGACGTCGCTCCCGGTCGCGGTCGTGAACGGGTGCGCGTCCGGCGCGCGATCCAGGGGCGAAGTGATCTCAGACATACGCTGCCGATCCTATCCGGCGGGCGGCTGCGGCCGCCCGGGACGCGAGCACTTGTACCGCGAAGCGCGCTTCTCGTCAACGGACTGACGCGAAGCAGGGAGCAGTGGTGCTCTATGCCGAGGGCTTCCCACCGATTCTGTCCGAGCACGGCTCCGCACGCCGCGCCCGAGGTCTGCGGGAGCCTGCCCGGAAGGAGCACGGATGAGCACGATCGATCTCGACGTCGGGACGGACCGCACGGTCCTCACCGAGTCGGCCCGCGAGGAGAAGGACGCGCGCACCCTCTCGCTCTTCCAGGCGGCGGCCGCGGCCGAGGACGCCGAAGGACAGCGGATCCGCGAGCGCATCGTGCTCGACCACCTCGGGCTTGCCGAGGCAATGGCCCGCCGAGTTTCCCGCGGCGGAGGCGACTGGGCGGATCTGCGCCAGGTCGCCTACGTGGGCCTGGTCAAGGCCGCCCGGCGCTTCACCCCCGAACGCGGCGAGAGCTTCGCCGCGTTCGCCGTCCCCACCATCACCGGCGAACTCAAGCGCCATCTGCGCGATCTGGGCTGGATGATTCGCCCGCCGCGCGGAGTGCAGGAGCTGCACCGCCGCTCCGCTGTCACGGCCGACGAACTCGCTCAGGAACTCGGACGCCATCCCTCCGACCACGAGATCGCCCGCCGACTTGGAGTCGACGCGGCCGACGTGGCCGACGCGCGCTCCGCCGGTCATCCGCTCTCGCTCGACGAGAGTGTCGGCGAAGGCGGCGTTGGGCTGGCCGAGACGATCGGCGGCGAGGACGCGCGTCTGCTCGAGATCGACCGGCGACACGGCCTTGCCGAAGCACTTGCCGAGCTCGAGGACGGGCAGCGCGAACTCCTCCGGATGCGATTTGTCGAGGAGCGGACGCAGCAGCAGATCGCGGACACGCTGGGGACGACGCAGATGCAGGTCTCGCGCCTGCAACGCAGGATTTTGGCACAGCTCGCGGACCGCCTGGGCGCCCCGTCGCGCAGCCATCAGCCCCGCGTCGCGCGTGCTCGGGTCGCCTCCGTCACACCCGTCCGGCCTGCCGCGCACCTGAAGACCGCCTGAGGTGGGCCTCGGCACTCGAGGGGAGCGAGGACAGGGCCGCGAGGACGTCATCGACCTGGACGGCGAGCAGCGCCGGATCGGGTTCGGCCGAGAAGACGTCGCCGCGGCGCAGGGACGCATCGGTCAGCACGATGTGCGGGCCGGAGACGGGCGGGCCCCAGGCCTCGGGCGGCGCGGGCCCAAAGAGGACGACGGAGGGGATGCCGTACGCCGACGCGAGGTGGGCGGCCCCGGTGTCGACGGTGACGACGACCTCCGCCGCTGCGATGACCGCCGCGAACTCGCCCAGGGAGAGAACGCCCGCGAGGACCTCGCCCGTGCTGGCCAGCTCGGCGACACGGCGAGCGCGGTCGGCCTCGTTCGCGCCTCCGGTGTAGATGACGCGGTGCCCCTCGGCCGTCAGCGCCTGGGCGACAGCGGCGAAGCGCTCCTCTGGCCACTCCCGGGAGCCGTAGAAGGCGCCGATGTGCACCACAGCTGCCCCAGCAATGGGCGCGGGCGCGGTAGGGACGGCGAGGGCGACGTCCTCGGGATCGGCATCGAGGCCGATCGAGTTGACGAGGCGGGCCCAGCGGGCGCGCTCGAGTTCTCCGTCGATCCAGAGCGGACGCGGATCGTGGGGGCCGGCGCCGGGATCGAGCCGGGGGACGCGGAACTCCAGCGTCTGCCGCGGGGCGATCTCGCGCAGGCGCAGTCGCGACTCCGGACCGTTGCCGTGCAGGTTGACGCCGAGTTCGACCCGCCCGGCGGCCATCGGAAGCGGGTCGTCAAGGCCGTGCAGCGTGGGCACCAGAGCGTCCAGGCCCTCGACCAGATCGACGATCGGCTCAAGCCAGGGTGTGGTGGCCATGATCAGCCGATGCTCGGGGAAGCCGCGGCGCAGCGCCTTGAGCGCGGGGACTGCGACGAGGAGGTCGCCGAGTTTGAGGGCACGCAGGGCGAGGATCTCCGCAGTCCCGTCCGGAGCGGTGAGAGCGCGCACGGCGCCTCCTTCCTGTCGGGACCCCCGTACCCCGTTGCGCGGGTCTCAGACGCGGGGGCGGCTGATCCGTTCTGCGACGCGCCCGAGCAGGACGACTTCTCTCGGCGGGAGTTTACATCCCCGGTCGCGGGGTACGAGGAAGAAGTGAACGACTCCTTGCTGCGGAGCGCCGACGGCGCCGCTGAGCGCATACGGACCCTGCGCGGGATCCTCTTCGATCGCGACGCGACGCTTGTGCTGGACGTCCCTTACAACGGTGACCCGTCGCGGGTCTCGCCGATGCCGACCGCGCTCGACGCGGTGGAGCGGGCGCGGGAGGCGGGACTTGCCCTGGGAGTCGTCACGAACCAGTCGGGCATCGCGCGCGGCCTCATCGACCGCGCGCAGGCCGAGGCTGTGAACCGCCGTGTCGATGAACTCTTCGGCGGTTTCGACATCTGGATGCTCTGCCCGCACGGCCCCGACGACGGCTGCGCGTGCCGCAAGCCCGCACCCGGGATGGTGCTGAGCGCCGCCGATGTGCTGGGACTGCCCGTTGACTCCCTCGCCGTCATCGGCGATATCGGCGCCGATATGGGTGCCGCCGCGGCCGCCGGAGCCCGCGGGGTGCTGGTGCCGACTCCCGTCACGCTCCCCGAGGAAGTAGCCGCTGCCCCGCTGCGCGCGGCGACGCTCCTCGAGGCCGTTGAGCTACTGCTCGCGACGCAACCGGACGGGGACTCCGAGTGAGGCGCCGTGTCCTCGTCGCCCGGCTCGACAGCGCCGGCGACGTGCTGCTCTGCGGTCCCGCGGTCCGGGCGATTGCGGCAGAGGCGGACGTGTTGCTGCTGAGCGGACCCCAGGGTGCGCCCGCGGCGGCGCTGCTCCCCGGACCGGTGGCGGTGCGCACCTGGTCGTGTCCGTGGATCGGCGATGCCTCCCGGCCGGTCGATGCCACGTTGGTCGAGGAGCTGCGGGCGATCGTGACAGAGTTCGAGCCCGATGAGGCCGTGATCCTCACCTCGTTCCACCAGTCGCCGCTGCCGCTCGCGCTGCTCGTGCGACTGTGCGGCGTCTCCCGCATTTCCGGCGCCTCCGTCGACTTCGCGGGCGCTCTGCTCGATGTGCGCCTTGTGCCGGGCGAGACGTTGGTGGAGGACCAGCCGGAGCCGGAGCGCGCGCTCGCCATCGCGGCGGCGGCCGGATTCAGCCTGCCCGCGGGCGACGACGGCCGCCTCCGGGTGCGCCGCGAGGGCATCCTCCCCGCGGTTCTCTCGGACGTCGGCCCCTACGCTGTCGTGCATCCCGGAGCCGCAGTCCCGGCCCGCGCCTGGCCCGCGGCGAACGCGGCACGCGCGGTCGAACTCCTCGCCGAGGCCGGCCTCGCCGTCGTCGTCACCGGAGGTCCGAGCGAGCGGGCGCTGACAGCTGAGGTCGCGGGCAGCCGCGGGATCGACCTGGGTGGCGCAACGGACTTCGCGGGAGCCTCCGAGGTTTTGGCCCACGCCGAGGTGGTGATCAGCGGCAACACGGGTCCGGCACACCTCGCCGCCGCGGTGGGCACTCCGGTGGTCAGCCTGTTCGCTCCGGTCGTCCCGGCCGTCCGCTGGGCGCCGTACGGGGTGCCGGTCGCGCTGCTCGGGGACCAGGAGGCGGCCTGCGCCGGCTCGCGGGCGCGTATGTGCCCCATTCCCGGCCACCCCTGCCTCGCGGGGGTGAGCGCCGAGGAGGCCGTCGCCGCCGCGCTCCGGCTCAGCGCCGCCATCCCGGCTCCGACCCCCACGAGAGAGGCGATGGCATGAGGATCCTGCTGTGGCATGTGCATGGCGGTTGGGCGGACGCGTTCGTCCGCGGGTCGCACACCTTCGTACTGCCCACCAGTGCGGCCCGCGACGGCTGGGGTCTGGGCACGGGCGGACGCGACTGGCCGAACGCTGTCGAGACCGCGCCGGAAGAGCTGCACGACGTTGACATTGACGCGGTTCTCCTCCAGCGCCCCGAGGAGTTCGCAGAGGCGGAGCGTCTGCTCGGCCGCCGGCTCGGCCGCGATGTCCCTGCCGTCTACGTCGAGCACAACACTCCGCGCGGCGACGTGCCGGACAATCGCCATCCGCTCGCCGACCGCGACGACCTGCTGATCGTGCACGTCACCCACTTCAACGCGCTGATGTGGGACACCGGCTCGACCAGGACCACCGTCATCGAGCACGGGATCAACGACCCAGGCCCCCTCTACACCGGCGAACTGGCGCACTTCGGCGTCGTCGTGAACGAACCGGTCCGCCGGGGACGCGTTGCCGGCACCGATCTGCTCCCCCGCTTCGGGGCCGTCGCTCCGCTCGACGTGTTCGGGATGAAGACCGATCGACTCACCGAGCTGCCAGGGTTCGATGGGGTGACCGTGCTCGGCGACGTGCGCACGCAGGCGATGCATGACGCGCTCGCTCGCCGTCGGGTCTACCTGCATCCGTTCCGCTGGACGTCGCTCGGCCTCGCGCTGCTCGAGGCGATGCACCTGGGCATGCCCGTCGTTGCGCTCGACGTCACCGAGGCGGGACGAGCCGTGCCGCACGAGGCTGGAGCGATCACGAACGACCTCGACTCGCTGGTGGCCTCCGCCCGCGCCCTGATCGAGGACCCGGACCGCGCCGCCCGCGCCGGGGCGGTGGCCCGCGAAGCCGCTCTCGCCCGCTACAGCCTCGCCCGATTCCATCGCGACTGGGATGAACTCCTGGCCGATCTTCCGCGTCGCCGCACGGCGCCGCCCGCCCTGGAAGGGAGCACACGATGAAGCAGCAGCTCTCGGCGGCGCGTCCGCTCACGATCGCCATGGTCTCGGAGCACGCCAGCCCGCTCGCGACGCTCGGCGGAGTCGACGCCGGCGGCCAGAACGTGCACGTGGCGGCGCTAGCCGACGCGCTCGCCCGCCGCGGCCACCGCGTGGTGGTCTACACGCGCCGCGATGATCCCTCCCTCCCCCGCCGAGTGCCTTTCACCTCGGGCGTGGAGGTCGTGCACATCGACGCGGGACCGGCGAGCCGCGTCCCGAAAGATGACCTACTTCCCTTCATGGGTGACTTCGCGGTCGACCTCGCCGAGGAGTGGCTCGACGAGCGGCCCGACCTCGTGCACAGCCATTTTTGGATGTCCGGTGTTGCGGCGCTCGATGCCTCCGACCGAGTCGAGCGCGTCACCGGACGCCGCGTGCCGGTGCTGCACACGTTCCACGCCCTCGGCGTCGTCAAGCGCCGTCAGCAGGGCGCACTCGACACCAGCCCCGAGGAGCGCGCCTGGCTCGAGCCGGGAGTGGGCCACCGGGCGGACGGCATCATCGCCACGTGCTCCGACGAAGCCTTCGAACTGAAGGGCCTCGGCGTGCCGACCTCGCGCATCTCGGTCGTGCCCTGCGGAGTCGACATCGACCGGTTTACCGTCGATGGCCCGGTCGCGCCGCGCGGAGAGCGACCGCGGTTGATGACCATCGGACGCCTCGTGCCCCGCAAAGGCATGGGCATCGCGATCGAGGCACTCTCGCTCCTGGTCGCGGCCGGTCACGACGCCGAGCTCGTCATCGTCGGCGGCTCCGGCTCCGGCGATGCCCTGACCGCCGACCCCGAGTACCAGCGGCTGCACGCAGTCGCCGAGAAACGTGGAGTCGCCGACCACGTCGACTTCGTCGGCCAGCTCTCGCAGACGGCGATGCCCGCGATGCTCCGCTCGGCCGACGTAATGGTCTGCGCGCCCTGGTACGAGCCGTTCGGCATCACTCCGCTCGAGGCAATGGCCTGCGGAGTGCCGGTCGTCGCCTCCTCGGTCGGCGGGCTGATCGACACCGTGGTCGAGGACGTCACCGGGGTGCACGTGCCCCCGCGCGATCCCGTCGCTCTCGCGGCCGCGCTCAGCTCGCTTCTCGCCGACCCCACGCGCGCCCGCGCCTACGGAGCCGCTGGCCGCGAGCGCGTCGGGTCCGGTTACTCCTGGGAGCGCGTCGCCGCGGACACCGAGCGCGCCTACCTCACGGCCCTTGCCGGGATCGGCGACGAGTCGGTCCTCACCGGTGCCACCAGCGCATCCTCATCCTCCACTACCCGGAAGGCGGCTCCGCGACGATGACCATCGACACCGTTCTGGACACCCCGACGGACGCCGTTCGGCGCCTCGTCGACGACCACGTAGCGCGCTCGCTCGACGTGGTCGCCCAGCTCGAGCGCCACTCCGAGCGGATCGCGGCATGGGGCACCGAGCTCGCTGACCGACTGCACTCCGGGGCCCGGCTACTCGCCGCGGGCAATGGCGGCTCGGCGGCGGAGGCGCAGCACCTCACCGCGGAGCTGGTCGGCCGCTTCGACGGTGACCGCATCCCGTTCTCGGCGATCTCGCTACACGCGGAGACGTCGAGCCTGACCGCGATCGGCAACGACTACGGCTTCGAGCACGTGTTCGCTCGCCAGGTCACGGCCCACGCCCGGACCGGGGACGTGGTTGTGCTGCTCTCGACCAGCGGACGCAGCGCCAACCTTCTTCGCGCCGCCGAGGCCGCCCGCGCGGCCGGCGCCCGTTCGTGGGCGCTGACCGGTGGCGGACCGAACCCGCTGACCGAGCTCTGTGACGAGTCGATCGCCCTCGACGGTCACGGCGCGAACGTGCAGGAGGCACAGCTGGTACTCGTGCACGCGCTCTGCCGAGCCTTCGAGCACCGGATCCGCGCGCGGACGGTGGCCACCTCGTGAACCGGCTACGCCTCGTCGTCGTCGGCGATGTGATGCTGGACGTCGACCTCTCCGGACCCGCGGAGCGACTGAGCCCGGACGCGCCGGTGCCCGTCGTCGACGTGTCGGCCCGCAGCGCCCGCGCGGGCGGCGCCGGGCTCGTGGCGCGGATGCTGGTGCGCGACGGGCACGAGGTGACGCTGGTGACGGCGCTCGCCGACGACTCCGATCTTGATGTCGCGGAGCTGCGCGCCGAGCTGCACGGCATCCGCGTCGTCGCCGGCCCCTCCGCAGCGCCGACGCCAGTGAAGACGCGCGTCGCCGCCTCCGGTCAGGCAGTAGTGCGCATCGACCGCGGCTGCGAGACGCCACCTGTCCCCGGCGTGACCGACACGATGCTCGCCGCCCTCGCTGAAGCTGACGCCGTGATCGTCGCCGACTATGGCCGCCGACTCACCGAGGACCCGTCGCTCCGGGCCGCTCTCGACGCGCTCACCGTGCCCCTGGTCTGGGACCCGCACCCGCGCGGCTCGCAGCCGGTCGCAGCGACCACGCTCGCGACTCCGAACCTCGCCGAGGTGGCCACGTTCTCGGGGGCCACGGGCCGCGGAGTGACGCTCGCCGAGTCGGCCGCGACCACGCTGCTGGAGCGATGGGAGTGCAACGCCGTCGCGGTGACGATGGGCTCCTCCGGCGCCCTTGTGCGCTCGCGCGGCACGGGAGTGCCGGTGGTCGTTCCTGCCGCTGCCGTACCGCCGAGCGACCCCTGCGGAGCGGGCGACCGGTTCGCCGCCTCCGCCGCGGTCGCGCTCGCTCAGGGCTCCAGCCCCTCGGCGGCCGTCCAGGCGGCGGTCGCCGAAGCCGGTGCCTACCTGCTCGCGGGCGGAGTAACGTCCCTCGCCGCTCCCGCCGACGCCGCTCCCCTGCATGGCGGCGGAGTCGACGCCCTGCGGGTCGCCGCGTCCGTGCGCGCCTCGGGTGGAACCGTGGTTGCAACCGGCGGCTGCTTCGACCTCCTGCACGCCGGCCACGCCCGTACCCTCTCGGCCGCTCGGGCGCTCGGCGACTGCCTGATCGTCTGCCTCAACTCCGACGACTCTGTGCGCCGACTCAAGGGCGCCGCGCGGCCGATCATCCCCGAGAACGACCGCGTCGACCTGTTGCTCGCGCTGGAATGCGTGGACGCCGTGCTGGTCTTCGGTGAGGACACGCCGGACGAGGCGCTGCGCCGAATCCGCCCCGACGTCTGGGTGAAGGGCGGCGATTACTCCGCCGAGTCCCTGCCCGAGACGGCAACGGTGGCGGAGTGGGGCGGCCGCGTCCTGACCGTGCCGTACCACCCCGGCCGCTCGACCACCCATCTCGCCGCCGCGCTCGCGCGTGTCGGCTGACCCGCGGCCCCCAGGCCACCCCCGGAAGGAAACCATGAGCACCACTCCCACCCCCCTTGGCCGCGTTCTGATCACCGGAGGGGCCTCCGGGCTCGGTGCGGCCGTCGCGGCCGCGGTCACCGTCGCCGGCGGCACCCCGATCGTGCTCGACCGGGACGTCTCGGCCGTGCAGGAGGGCGTCGCCGCCTATCAGGTGGATGTCGCGAAGACCCGCGAGGCCGAAAAGGCGGTCGCCGAGATCGCGCGTGAGCACGGCGGGCTCGATGCCGTCGTCACCGCGGCCGGCATTGATCGCTGCGGCCGCCTGGTCGATGTGGAGCCGGAGGAGTGGGAGCGGGTCATCTCGGTCAACCTCCTCGGTACCGCAGCGGTCGTCCGCGCGGCGCTGCCGTTCATCACCGAGACCCACGGGCGCGTCGTCACCGTCGCCTCCTCGCTGGCGATCAAGGCGGTCTCGGATGCGACCGCTTACTGCGCCTCGAAGTTCGGCGTGCTCGGCTTCACCCGGGCGCTCGCGGCCGAGACCAAGGGCGAGATCGGCGTGACCACGTTGATCCCCTCCGGTATGAAGACGCGCTTCTTCGACGACCGCGACGAGCAGTACAAGCCCGGACCCGACGCGCTGCTCAACGACCCGGAGAACGTCGCGAACGCCGTCATGTTCATCCTCGCCCAGCCCCGCGGCTGCGAAGTCCGCGAACTCGTCATCACCCACGAGGAAGAGCCTTCCTGGCCGTAACCCCTCACCTTCGCGAGATGCCTCTTGAGTACGCCCGGCGTGCCGCGTACTCAAGAGGTATCTCGCGGGGCAGTCACTAGCGGGTGGCGGCGAGCACCGCCCGGACGTCCTCGAGCACGGCCTCGACACGCACGTCGGCGACGAAGGTGGTCTCGTGCTCGCACCGCGGAGCCGTCCAACCGACCTGCGTCGCGTCGCGCCCGCAGACCGGGCAGCGCGTGGTCCAGCTCAGCTGCACGCGGTGGCGCTGCCGGCCCAGCGGAGCGGCGTTGATCGCGTTGCCGACCCAGAAAATCCCCACGGTCGGTGCCCCGACCGCTGCCGCCAGGTGCCGTGGCCCCGAGTCATTGCCGAGCACGAGGTCGGCGAGCGAGAGCAGCGGAGCAAGGTCCGGCAGTTCGACCGCGCCGGCCCACGAGAGGGTGCCGGGCGCCGCGTCCACGATCTCCTCGGCCGCGGGCACGTCGGAGGCGTCTCCCACGACGAGGACGCGGGCCCCGTCGGCGAGCAGCGCCCGAGCCACCTCTGCGAAACTCGCGCTCGGCCAGCGGCGGCGCCGGTCGGTCGCCCCCGGATGAATCAGCACGAGCGGACCGCCAGCGGGCAGCGCGGCGGCGAGACGGTCACGCCGCTCGGGATCGACATGCAGGAGCGGCTCGAGCCTCGTCGCGGGCGCTCCGGCGAGCCCGACGATCTCGAGCCCCCGCAGCATCTCGTGCTGGTAGTAGACGTAGGGGATCGTGCGCTCGAGCTCCACGGCATCCGGGGTCCGCGACCCGATCGTGTGCCGCGCGCCGAGGCGCCGCAGGAAAGGGTTGGAGTAGCGCCCGCCCCCGTGCAGCTGCGCGGCAAGGTCGAAGCGGCGCGCGCGCATCCGCTCCGTGAAGTCCTCGATAACCTGCGAATCCTCACCCTCACCGTCCCGGACGCCCTGCGCGACCGGCAGAATCTCGACGTGTGCCACCGGAGACTCCACCCCCGCGAGCAGAACCCGATGCGCGGGCGTGCCGAGCAGCGTGATCTCAGCTTCTGGGTAGGCCGCCGCGAGCGCCTCGACGGCGGGGAGGGCGAATAACAGATCACCCAGTCCACCGCCTCGGAGCACGGCGATCCTCTCGACTCCGGCGAAAGGCTCTCGGAGGGGGGCAATGGCGACCACGGCGGGTTCCTCTCAGGTGCGGAGGCGCGCGAGCGCGGCTCCGGGGGACAGTCACTTCTCCACTTCCCCGCGAGCACCGATCCGAAACGGATGTGCGCCGCACAGCGTCGGCTGAGAGTCCCTTCTCATCAACGATGGTGAAGGAGGTCCCGTCCTAGCTGACGTTGCGCGCGGATCCGGAGGCCACGGCCCGCTCGAGCTGCTGAACCCGGGTCAGCGAGACCCCGAACGCGGCTGCGGTGGCCTCGAGGGAGTACCTGTCCGCGCGTGCGAGGGCGACCGCTCGACGCCGCGCCACCGCCGAGCGTTCTTGGGCCGCTCGAGACTCGCGCTCCGCCTCCTCCGCCTCGCGCCACAGCTCTTCCGCCTCCGGCGTCACCCGCACGGTGACCTCCACCGTGACCTCGTGCGCCGCAACCCCGAGCGCGAGCGCCGCTATCTCGTGCGCGACCGCGTCCGCCTCGCTCAGTCCGCGCGCCTGGCCCACAACGTCCAGTTCGCGGATCGTTACGAGCCACCAGCGACCGTCGCGCTCAACGGTCGCTGTGTACCTGTACGCGGTCATCGGGGTCCTCACTCTCGCCATTCCTGCGGAACCGCAGGAAGCTTCCGCATCAGTTGACGGATTACTCCCGCCGACACCTCGTTATGGTGCGCGAAGAGCAATCCTGCGCCAGCGTTCGACGCCGAAAGCGGCCCGCTCCCTAGCCTCGGCGTATGTACTCTCACTTTCCCGCCGCGGCCGTCGCGGTCGCAGCCTCCGCAGCCATCCCCGCCGTCGTCCTGTTTGTCGTCCGCCTGCGCGATCGCAAGCGTCCCGACGAGCGGATCTCCGCCGCACCGGGCGACGCCGTCGTCCTCTCATTCCGACGCTGGCAAATCGTCGTCAACCGGGTCGTCGGCATCGTCGTCGCCGTGCTCGGAGCCCTCATGACCGTCATCGCAGCGACCAGACCCAACGAGACGGAGATGCTGATCGCAGGCATCGTCTTGGTCGTCACCGGCCCCCTGCTCATCCTGCTGGCGAGCTCGCTCGCGCGATTCCGCGTCACCCTCCTGGGCGATCGGATCGACATCATCCCGATGATCGGGCGCCCGCGGTCGGTCCCCGTGCACACCATCGCCAGAATCATCCCGGCGGCAGGCCGGTACGGGGGCGTGCAGGTCTACGACGCCCGGCGTCAGCGCCTCTTCTCCGTCACGACCATCACGCTCGGCTTCGCGCACCTCGTGCCGTTCCTCCAGTGGAACGCCCCTGATGCCTGGGAGGAGTTCGTGCGCAAGTACGGGAGGAACCTCCCCCGGATCCTCGGGCCCGCGGCGCCCCGCGCACAGGTCCGCTGATTTCCCCGAGCCTCGATGTCTAAGCCACCACCCCGCGGGTACCGGACGGTTGCGCCCGCCACCCCGCGCGCGCCCCCGACCGAGAGGTGACCGTGACCATCGACACCATTGCCACCGCCGCCGACGCCGTCCGCCACGCGCAGGCCGCGTTCCCCGCCTGGGCCGCTACCGCGCCCGCCGAGCGCGGCGCCCTCCTTCGAGCCGCCGCCCACCGCGTGGCTGCGCGCGAACAGGAACTTGCGGCTCTCAACACCGAGGAGACGGGCAAGCCCGCGGGAGACGCCCTCGGTGGTGTCCGCGCGGGAGTCGACACGCTGCTGCAATACGCCGAACTCGGCCCCCTGCATCGTGGGAAAAGCCTGCGCGGAGGCACCCTGAATGTCGATGTCGCCCTGCCGCACCCGCGCGGCATCGTCCTTGCACTCACTCCGTGGAACGACCCGGTCGCCGTCGCGGCCGGTCTGCTCGGCGCTGCGATCGTCTCCGGTGACGTGGTTGTGCACAAGCCCAGCGAGCGCAGCCCCGCGACCGGCGCCCTGTTCACGAGCATCCTCGCCGAGGCGCTGCCCGAGGGCGTGCTCACCCTGGTCGAGGGCGATGGCGCAGTCGGCGACGAGCTCGCCCGCACCGAGGGGGTCGACGTCCTCGCTCACGTCGGATCCACCGCCACCGGCCGCGCGCTGGCCCGGATCGCCGCAGTCACCGGCGCACACGTCATTCTCGAAAACGGCGGCAACGACGCGCTCGTCGTCGACCGCGACGTCGATCCGGTCTGGGCGGCGGAGCAGGCCGCGCTCGGTGCCTTCGCCAACGCGGGCCAGATCTGCACATCCGTCGAGCGGATCTACGTGCACCGCGACATCGCCGAGGCCTTCATCACCGCGCTGGTCGCCGAGGCCGAGCGCTGGAGCGCCGGTCCCCTCCCCCGCCTGGTGGACGCCCGGATGCGCGACGCCGTGCACGAGCATGTCACCGAGGCGCTCGGCAGCGGCGCCCGCGCGCTCACCGGCGGCACCCCGGGCCAGGGCACGTTCTACCCCGCGACGGTCCTCGCCGACTGCACCGACGCGATGCTCGTGATGACCGAGGAGACCTTCGGACCGGTCGCGCCGGTCGCCGTCGTCGACTCCTTCTCCGAGGGCCTCGCCCGCGCCGCCGCGAGCCCCTACGGCCTGGCCGCGTCGGTCCTCACCGCCGACATGGAGCACGCGCACCGCGCCGCGGCGACCCTCCCCGTGGGCACCGTGAAGGTCAACGGCGTCTTCGGAGGTGCGCCCGGCGGCAGCGCGCAGCCCCGCGGCACATCGGGCTCCGGCTTCGGCTACGGGCCCGAGCTGCTGGACGAGATGACCACGACCACGGTTGTGCACTTCGGCCTCCCCGTCCTCCCGGGCGGTGCCCGATGAGCCTCGAGGGCTCGGCGCTGCACCGGGCCAGCGCTCTGATCGCGCACGTGCAGGAACGTCCGCCGGTCGTCGCGGTCATCGGCGACCTGATCCTCGACTCGTGGTGGCTCGGCGAGGCTGAGCGGGTCACGCGCGAGGCACCCGCGCCAGTGCTGCGCCTCGACGACGTGGTGGACGTCGCGGGTGGTGCGGCCAACACCGCCGCGAACCTGCGTGCGCTCGGCGCCGTCGTCCGCACGGTCGGAGTCGCCGGCCGCGATCCCGAGGGCGACCGGCTTCTGCGCGCCCTCGACCGGGCGGGCCTGGACACCGCCGCAATCGTCCGCACCGACGCCGCCACCACGATCAAGACCCGCGTAGTCGGCGGCGACAGCGTGATGCTGCGCGTCGACTCCGGACCGCACCGCCCCGCCGACGACGAGATCGAGCGACTTGCGGAGGCCGCCGTGCGAGCCGCGGAGGGAGCAGACGCCGTGTTGGTCTGCGATTACGGCTCCGGGATCCTGCGCGCCGCCGTCGAGCGCATACTGGCCGCCGAGCGTCCGCGGCTCCTCGTGATCGACGCGCACGAGCTTTCCGAGTGGGCGTTCGCGCGCCCCGACGTGGTCACGCCTAACGCGAAGGAGGCGGAACACCTGCTGGGCGCCTCCCTCGGCCGCGGAACCGAGCGGGCCACCGCTGTGCGCGCCGCCGCCGCCGAGCTGCGCGCTCGCTCGGGCGCCGGCCACATCGTCGTCACCCTCGACCGCGACGGCTCGACCGCGCTCGACGCCGACGGTGCCGTGAGCCGCACGTTCGCTCAGCCCGCGGAGGAGAAGCAGGCGTCGGGAGCCGGCGACACCTTCGCCGCCGCGGTCACCCTTGCCCTCGCCGCCGGCCGTTCCCTCGCCACCGCCGTCGACCTCGCGCAGGCCGCCGCCGACGTGGTCGTGCAGCGCCCAGGCACCTCGATCTGCTCCTCCGACGACCTGCTGGCCTCGCTCGCCGCCCCCGGCGCCGTCGTCCTTGGCGAAGACGCTCTTGTCGAGGTGCTGGCGGAGCAGTCGCGGCGCGGCCGACGGATCGTCTTCACCAACGGCTGCTTCGACGTCCTGCACCGCGGCCACACCGCCTACCTCCGTCAGGCCCGTGAGCTGGGCGATGTGCTGGTCGTCGCGGTCAACGACGACGACTCCGTGCGCCGACTCAAGGGCGAGGCACGCCCCATCAACCCCGAGGGTGACCGTGCCGGAGTGATCGCCGAGTTGGGCTGCGTCGACTACGTCACCCTCTTCAGCGGCGACACTCCCATCCCGCTCCTGGAGCGCGTGCATCCAGACGTGTACGTCAAGGGCGGCGATTACAACCCCGACATGCTCGCGGAGGCGGGTGTCGTCCGCTCCTACGGCGGCACCGTCACCACGGTCGGCTACGTCTCGGAGCACTCCACGACCGAGATGGTGCAGCGGATCCGATCGGCGGCGCCATGACCAGTCGCCGTTGGTCGGGGCGCTGGGGAGTCGCCCAGGCTCCCGAGCCGCCGCTGATCGACGTGCTCGTGCCGACAATCGGTCGTCGCGCCGAGCTCGCCGCCACGCTCGCCGGGCTCGCCGCTCAAGACGATCCGCCGTTCCGCGTGATCGTCAGCGACCAGTCAGACGACGGGGTCGCCGAGAGCGATCCGACAGCCGTGGCGATGCTGCGTGTGCTGGAGGTGCAGGGCCGTGCCCCACTCGTGCGTCAGCACCTGCCTCGTCGCGGGCTGGCGGAGCAGCGGCACTACCTGCTCTCGCTTTCCGCTGCTCCCGCGGTCCTCTTCCTCGACGACGACGTCTGGCTCGAGCCGGGCACGCTAGCGCGCCTACACGAGGCGCTGGAGCGGCTCGACTGCGGCTTCGTCGGCTCCGCGGTGCAGGGCCTGTCCTACCTTGAGGACGTCCGCCCGCACGAGACGGAGGCGTTCGAGACCTGGGAGGAGCGCGTGCAGCCGGAGCGGGTCCGCCGCGGCACCCCCGAGTTCGAGCGCTGGCCGCTGCACAACGCGGCGAACCTCACGCACATCGCCGCCGAACTCGACGTCCCGGAGGGCGCCTGGCGCGCGTACCGGGTCGCCTGGCTGGGCGCATGCGTCCTCTACCGCCGCGAGGCTCTGCTGGCCGTCGGCGGCTTCGACTTCTGGGAGCAGCTGCCCCCGGAGCACAGCGGCGAGGACGTCGCCGCGCAGTGGCGCGTCATGGAGCGCTTCGGCGGCGCGGGCCTCGTGCCCAGCGGCGCCGTGCACCTGGAGACGCCCACGACGGTCACTGACCGGCGCGTCGACGCCTTCGACCGGCTCTTCGCCGAAGAGCACTCGTAACACTCCGACGAAAGGACAGCACGATGGATGCACCCAACCCGATCCAGATCCAGAAGTACCTCTCGGGCATCGACTACCCCGCCTCGAAGGACACGATCGTCAAGACCGCCGAGAAGGAGGGAGCCGACGCCGACATCCTCGACGCGCTCCGCGCCCTCCCCGACGTCACCTACGACAAGCCCACCGACGTCAGCGCAGCTGTCGCGAAGCTCTAACCTCGGTGTTCCTCCCCGCGAGGTCCCTCTTGGGTACGCGACACGCCGTGTGAAACGTATCCAAGAGGCATCTCGCGGAAGGCATCGGCGTCCGTCAGGCTGAGGCGTGCTCGCGCAAGACGCCCGACTCGAGGGCCTGGAAGGACAGCACCTTGTAGCCCTCGGACTCGAAAAAGATCGTCGCCCGGTCCGACTCCACGCTCATCACGGTGCCGGCGCCCCATTCTCGGTGCTCGACCGCCTCGTCCACGCTGAGCGGAGCGTCGACCGGCGCCGCGCTCGCCTCGCCGCTCGCGTCGTGATGCTCGCACGCGTCGCAGTTGCCGCACCACTCCTCCGACTCGACACCGAAGTAGTCGAGCAACTCCCGACGCCGGCACTGCTGCGTCTCGGCGTACGCGCGCATCATCGACAGGCGCGACTCCGCAATCCGCTCCCGGGAGGCGAGGGCGGCCTTCACCGCCTCCACCGCTTCGTCCCCCGACGCCTCGCGCGTCGCGACCAGGGCCGAGCCGGTCTCGACGAGGCCGGCATCCGCGAGGTCGTTCACGATCCGGGCGACGGTGCGCGCGGGCTTGTCCAGTTCCTTCGCGAGCGTAGCGGAGTCGACGCCCGGTCGCTCCGAGACTGCCGCCCAGACCACCCGCAGTGCCGCCTTGTCGACCGAACGCTTGGCGAAGAAGCGGCGAATCCCCAGATCCTCCGCGCGGTAGTGCAGCGCACCCGTCGCGGGTTCGCCATCGCGGCCCGCCCGGCCGATCTCCTGGTAGTACGCGTCAAGCGACTCCGTCGTCGTCGCGTGCAGGACGAATCGGACATCAGCACGGTCGATACCCATCCCAAACGCCGACGTCGCGACGACGACGTCCAACTCGCCCGCGCGCCACTGCTCATGCACGACCTTGCGCTCGGACACCTTGAGCCCCGCGTGGTACGCGGCGACCCGGCGCTCCTCTTCCGCGATGTCGGCCGCGTAGGCCTCGGTCTCCTTGCGAGTCGCCACATAGACCAGCCCCGGAGCCGTCCAGTTGCGCGCCTCCTCGACCACCGCCGCGCGCTTCTCGCTCTCGCTTTCGTGGCGACGCACGACCAGGCGGATCTCGGGCCGGTCGACCCCGTGCACCTGCACCTCAGGATCCGTCATCCGCAGCCGCTCGATGATCTCCTCGCGCACAGGTCGGGAGGCGGTGGCCGTCATCGCGAGCACAGGAGGGTTACCCAGCGCCTCGCGGACGTCGGCCAGGCGCAGGTAGTCGGGGCGGAAGTCGTGCCCCCAGGAAGAGACGCAGTGCGCCTCATCGACGACCAGGAGTGACACTCCCGCGGCCGCCAGTCGCGTCACGTTCTCGGGCTTGGCTAGTTGCTCCGGCGCCAGCAGAACGTAGAGCGGGCCGCCTGCGTCGATCCGCTCCCACGCGCGGGCGACGGCTGCGGCGCCGAGGGAGGAGTTGATCGCCACGGCCGGCGGAGCAGCGGGGGCGGACTCGATCGCGGCGAGCTGATCGGCCTGCAGCGCGACGAGCGGCGACACAACGAGGACGATTCCGCCGCGCTCCGCCCCGGCAATCTGGTACACCGCGGACTTGCCACCGCCGGTCGCAAGGACAAGGAGCGTGTCGCGCCCCGAGACCGCCGACTCGATCGCCTCGCGCTGTCCGGGCAGCAACGACGACCAGCCGAAATCCTCCCGGGCAATGCGGCTGACGGGATCGGTGCGGGGAGCATTCATGGCTCGACGCTACGTCTCGGCGCCGGCCGAGAGCGTCCGCTTGACAGCGCACCGAGGCTCGGTGAAGTGTTCCGCGGCGACGAGAGAGCTGCCGGGAACGGCGTCGCCGCCCCTTAGCGTCGCGTCAGCACCGAGTTGAACAGCGTGCCGATCCCCTCGATGTCGATCGCGACCGTGTCACCGTTCGCAATCGGCCCGACCCCCGCCGGCGTCCCGGTGAGAATCACGTCCCCCGGGAGCAGCGTGAAGATCCGTGACACATACGCCACGATCTCGGGCACCCCGTGAATCATGTCGCCGGTGCTCCCCGTCTGCTGCACCCGCCCGTTTACGCGGGTTTCGATGGCGCTCTCATTCCAGATGAACTCGGTCTCGATCACCGGCCCCAGCGGACAGAAGGTGTCGTACCCCTTCGCGCGGGTCCACTGCCCGTCCGAGCGCTGGAGGTCGCGTGCGGTGACGTCGTTCGCGATCGTGTAGCCGAAGACCACGTCCTCGTAGTCTTCCGCGCGCACATTGCGGGCGACGGCGCCAATCACAATCGCCAACTCCCCCTCGAACTCCACCTGCTGACTGTCCTCGGGGAGGACGATTGCCTCGTCGGGCCCAATGACCGACGTATTCGGCTTGAGGAAGACGAGTGGCTCCGACGCAGTCACGCCGCCCATCTCGGCCGCATGGTCGGCGTAGTTCCTGCCAATGCCGACCACCTTCGAGCGCGGGATCACCGGGGCGAGGAGCTTCGCCTCCGCAAAGGGGATGCGCTCGCCTGTCGTGTCAAATCCGGCGAACATCGGGTCCCCGGCGAGCACGACCAGATCGTCCTCATCAACGATCCCGAAGTGAATCGCTCCCCCGTTGTCCCCGTCGCGCTGCGTGGCGAATCGTGCGATCTTCATGCGTCCAACCTCGTCATCCATCCGTGCCTGTCCTCGCGGCGTCCATACTGGATGCCGGTCAACTCCTCGCGGAGCGACATCGTGAGTTCGCCCGCGGGCGCGCCCTCCTGCCCCACCGAGAAGCCCTCGCCCTTCAGTTCGGCAATCGGAGTGATCACCGCGGCGGTCCCGCATGCGAACACCTCGACCACATCGCCCGAGGCGACTCCATCCCGCCACTCATCAATGCTCACCCGGCGACGCTCGACCCGGTGCCCTCGGTCCTCGGCGAGCTGAAGCACGCTGTCGCGGGTGATGCCCTCGAGGATCGAGTCTGAGTCTGGGGTGACGAGCGTGCCGTCCTTTGTGACCAGCACCACATTCATGCCGCCGAGTTCCTCAATCCACCGCGACTCCTGCGAATCGAGGAAGAGCACCTGCGCGCAGCCGTGGCCGTTTGCCTCCTGCTGGGGCAGAAGGGAGGAGGCGTAGTTGCCGCCGGTCTTCGCCGCGCCGGTGCCCCCCTTGCCGGCCCGCGCGTACGAGGTCGACAGCCAGATCGACACGGGCGCGACTCCGCCCGAGAAGTAGGCCCCGGCGGGACTCGCGATCACGTAGTAGCCCACGTCCTCGGCCGCCCGCACGCCGAGGAATGCCTCGCGCGCGAACATGAATGGCCGCAGGTACAGGCTGGTCTCCGGCTCCGACGGTACCCAGTCGCCATCCGCGGCGATGAGCCTGCGCAGCGATTCGACGAAGAGGTCGGTGGGCAGCTCGGGCAGGGCCAGGCGGCGGGCGGAGTGCTGGAGCCGGCGGGCGTTCGCATCGGGGCGGAAGGTCCAGATGGAGCCGTCCTCGTGGCGGTACGCCTTCATCCCTTCGAAGATCTCCTGCGCGTAGTGCAGAACCGCCGCGGCGGGGTCGAGCGCCAGCGGTCCGTAGGGCAGGACTCGGGCGCTGTGCCAGCCGTCGGCGCGAGTCCAGCCGAGTTCGACCATGTGGTCGGTGAAGTGCACGCCGAAACCGGGGTTGGCGAGAATGCGGGCGCGCTCGTCGGCCAACCTCGGCGACGGAGCGACGGTCACCTCGAAGGCGAGGTCTGCGCGGGCGGAGTCTGTCGTCATCGTGGTGGTGTCCTTTGGCGGGAGGTCAGCGGAGGCGGGCGACGACCGAGTCGCCGATGGCGGCCGTGGAGCGCGGAGTACCGTCGCGAGACTCGATGTCCTCGGTCACCGCGGCGGTGACGCGAGCGGCCTCGTCGCGGTGGCCAAGGTGATCGAGCAGCATCGCCGCCGAAAGGATCGCGGCGGTCGGATCGGCGAGTTGGCGTCCGGCGATGTCGGGCGCGGATCCGTGCACCGGCTCGAACATGCTGGGGAACGCGCCACTGGGGTTGATGTTGCCCGAGGCTGCGAGTCCGATGCCGCCGCTGATCGCGCCGGCCAGATCGGTCAGGATGTCGCCGAAGAGGTTGTCCGTGACGATCACGTCGAACCTAGCAGGATCGGTCACGAGGAAGATCGTCGCCGCATCGACGTGGAGGTAGTCGACGGCCACGTCCTCGAAAGCAGCCCCGACCTCATCGACAATCCGCTTCCAGAGCGAGCCGGCGAAGACGAGCACGTTCGTCTTGTGCACGAGGGTGAGCCGGGAGCGCCGCGCGCGGGCAACCTCGAACGCGTGCCGCACGACCCGCTCGACCCCGTACGCGGTGTTCACCGAGACCTCGTTCGCGACCTCCTGCGGTGTGCCCTGCCGGATCGCGCCGCCGTTGCCGACGTAGGGTCCCTCCGTGCCCTCCCGCACGACGACGAAGTCGACAGCACCCGGTTCAGCGAGTGGCGAGGGCACTCCCGCGTACAGGCGAATCGGCCGGAGGTTCACGTAGTGGTCGAGTGCGAACCGCAGGCGCAGCAGTAGTCCGCGCTCGATGTTCGCGTCCCTCAGACGCGGGTCACCTGGCGCACCACCAACCGCACCCAAAAGGATCGCCTCGTGTTGCGAAATCGAAGCGAGATCGTCGTCCGTGAGGACATCACCAGTCTCGAGATAGCGAGCCGCACCCAGCGAAAAGGTCGTCTTCTCCAGCACGACATCCGAGCCGACGGTCACCGCATCGAGCACCTTCACCGCCTCAGCCGTCACCTCCGGCCCGATCCCGTCTCCAGGAATGACGGCGAGCTTCACGGTGCGGGGCATGGCGGATCCTCAGGCGTGCGGGGTCAGAGTCCCTCCAGCGTACTCGCAGACCGGTCCCGGGGAGGCCGAGGGCCAGGGGCGCTACTGAGAGACGGCCGTCGTCACGAAGACACCGGACTGTTTTCCCGCTCGCGGGTCATACGCCACACGTCGGCTCTCTCCGGTGCTGTGGTCCGTGATCACGATCCGAGCCTCTCCGCGATTCACCTGCTCACGGGCGAACACCGCGGAATAGGTTGCACTTGCATGGCTGGCGGAGACTGTGATGCCGCCGGTCGACACATCGTCCGACGCGCTGACATACCACTCCCCTGAGGGCTGACCTGTGTCGCCAGTCGTGCTCGAGACGCGTTGGATCGCACCAGCGTCAATAAGGCGCCCATAAGACTCCCCCGCGCACTCGCCGTCTCGCGCACCATCGAACATGATGCGGAACTGCCCTTTCCGATATGTCCGCGTACTGTCGTCTCTAATCTCCACGATCGACGACGCTTGAGTCGTGCTTGTGTCTCCGTACCACACCGTGAGCGTACTCGTTCCACCCACGCTGCCTCCTTCTGCCCGAATACCCGTGCGCGACTGGTAGAGAGACGCGCCCGACTCCGTTCTGGTGACGTTGTGGCATCCATCACCGCTGAACCACGTGGCGGTGGCAGCAGACGTCGGAGTCGCTAGAGCGACGCCCGTGCTGACGGCCACAACGAGACCGAGAGTTGGGCTCCAGTGGGCTTTCTTCTTCATCGCTCCTCCATCTTTCAGATCGCCATTCGACTGTCGCAACGGCGAGCAGACAACGCAAGAGCCGAGCCACCATCCGCGTCACACACCGTCATACGGGAGCACCTCATGGCGAGAGACAGTCGTCGCGAGAGAGGCTGGGAGCAGCGGGTGCCGCTGAGCACGACCGCTGATCCATGACGGAGGGAAGACAGATGTGGTTCGGTTCGAGCAGACTTCTCGGTTTCGGCGGAGCGGAGGCGAGAGCCCGCCGCGATCGCGCGGCTGCCGCGGACCGCTCCGACGATCACCGGTCCGATGAGCCCGACGATTTCGACGCGTCATCGACCCCCCTCCCACTCCAGCACCCCCTCGAACCCCCGCCTGACCACCCCTCCCGCGCCTGAGCAGACCTACCCGCGAGATGCCTCTTGGGTACGCGACACGCCCACGGAGGCGTACTCAAGGGGGCCTTTCTCGGCAGGAAAAGACCGCGCTCAGCTGCGGCGGAGGCGCCACGCGCCAACCGCAGCGGCAGCCAGGACGAGGCCCGCCCCGAGCCACGCCGACCAGCCGACGCCCACGTCGAACGCCGCGCTCGCCGAGGCGAGCAGACTCGCGGCAGAGTCGGCCGACAGTTCCCCCGCGACCGACACGGCGCCGCCGAGGGTCTCCCCCGCGCGCTGCGCCTGGCCCGCGTCGAGACCCGCGGGCAGCTCCACTCCACCGCGATACACCGCGGTCAACACAGTCCCCAGCGTCGCGGTACCGAGCACGGCGCCGAGCTCGTAGGCAGTCTCGGAGACGGCAGACGCTGCTCCGGCCTTGTCGGCAGGCGCGTTCGCGAGGATCAGTTCGTTCGAGACGGTCTCGGCCGCCCCGATCCCCAGGCCCAGGAACGCGAAGGCAACGGCCACGGTGAGTGCCGAAGCGCCTCCTGGAGTCCCGCTACCCACGGCGAGCAGCACGTAGCCGACCGCCGAAATCAGCAGCCCGGCCGGGACTACGAGGCGCGGAGCGACCCGCCGCGCGATCGGAACCACGCCCAGCCCGGCCACGATCATCACCGCGAGGCCAGGTACCAGCACAAGCCCCGCCTCGAGCGGCGAGAGCCCGACCACGAGTTGCAGATGCTGCGCGAGGAAGAACAACCCACCGACCAGCGCGGTCACGCTGAGCAGATTCACCACGATCGCGGCGCTAAACGAGCCCCGGCTAAACAGCGAGAGGTCGAGCATCGGCGAGGCCCGGCGCTGCTGACGGCGCACGAAGAGCACGCCCGAGACAACACCAGCGACCAGGGCCGCGACTCCCACCACGTCGACCCCGTGCTCCGCGAACGATTTCACCGCGTAGACGATCGGCGCCATCGTCGCGAGCGAAAAGAGGATGCTCAGCACATCGACCGGTCCAGGCTGCGGATCGCGCGACTCCGGCACCAGGATCGGCACGAGTACCACCAGCGGGAGCAGCACCGGCACCGCCAGCAGGAATACCGACCCCCAGGCGAAGTGTTCGAGCAGGACCCCACCGACCAGCGGACCGAGGGCCGATCCGACAGCGAATCCCGTCGCCCAGATCGCGATCGCGAGGCGGCGCTGATCGCGGTTCGGGAAGAGGCTGCGCAGGAGCGAGAGCGTCGAAGGCATGAGCATCGCGCCGAAGAAGCCGAGCGCCGCGCGAGCGCCGATCAGCGCGCCCGCGGTGGGAGCGAATGCAGCCACGACCGAGACCGCGGCGAACCCGACCGCGCCGACCAGGAGGAGGCGCCGCCGGCCGATGCGGTCGCCCAGACTTCCCATCGCCACCAGCAGTCCGGCTAGCACCAGCGGATACGCGTCCACGATCCAGAGCAGCTCCGTGCCCGATGGCCCCAGGCTCTCGGCGATCGAGGGGAGCGCGAAATTCAGCACCGTGTTGTCCACCGAGACCAGCAGCACGGGCAGCATCAGCACCGCGAGCGCGACCCAGGCGCGTCGTCCAACCCGATCGGCAGCGCCGGTAGGAGCGACGAGGGAGACGGGAGCGGTGCGCGCGGACACAGGAACGACCTTTCGAAGTGGGGACGAGGTGAGTATACCGTCCGGCCGGTACAGTCGCGAGGAATTCACCGTAGGATGGTCGCTGTGCCTCCTGTCACCCCCGCCCGCGACCGTGTCCTCGACGGGTTCGAGCAGCTGCTGATCGAGCAGGGCGAGCGGGCAGCCACCCTCGACGCCGTCGCACGCAAGGCCGGCGTCTCGAAGGGCGGCCTGCTCTACCACTTCCCGTCCAAGGACGCCCTCGTCGATGGGCTGCTGCAGCGTCTCGACGAACGGCGCGAGGAGGACGTCGCGCGCAGCCTCGCCGCACCGGAGGGAGTCGTCGCCTACCTCCTGCGCACCTCGTTCGCCGCCGACTCCGCCTTCGACCGCACCATCCTCGCCGTCTCTCGCGTCGCGCAGGGCCACGACGAGCGCGCGAGCACCGCTCTCGCCCGGATCCATGACAGCTGGAACAAGGTCGTCGCTGAGGCCGTCGGCGACCCGCTCCTCGCCCGCGCCATCGTGCTGATGAGCGACGGGCTCTACTACAACTCCGCCCTGCTCCCCACGGGCCAGGAGTCACGCGGCGAGGCCGAGGACGTGCTCGCCGTCGTCCAGCGCCTGCTCGCCACCTGACCCGGCGTCAGAGCCGCGTCACCAGCCGCTCCCGATCACAGCGCCGGACCACCGCGAAGAAGAGAACCGTGTCCACCACGACGAGCACGACCGCACCGACCCCCGCGACGGCGACGGTGAACAGCGAGAGCCCCGCCGTCTGAGCCACGACGAGGCCCACCAGCGGGAGCACCAGGAACGCCGCCGTCCCCTGCGCACCCTGCACCGTCGTCGCCCGCTGCGAGACCGCCACGATCAGGCAGATCGCGAGGAAGGCGATCAGCGGGGCGAGCACGAACGCCGAAACCAGCCAGGTCGCGGTCGGGAAGACCAGTCCGCCGAACAGCGGATAGCCGACCAGGTTCACAATGAGGCTGTAGAGGATGAAAGCCGCCCAGGTGATGAGCACGGCGGGGATCAAGGAGACGAGGATTTTCGCGAGCACCAGCTCGCTGTTGGTCAGCGGAGTGTAGAGAAGCCCCTCGATCGTGCGCTTCTCCTTCTCGCCCACGAAGCTCGCGCTCGCCGTGACACTCGCCACCAACACGGGGATAAGGAGGAAGACAGGGGCGAAGAAGTAGATCACCATCGCGTAGGCACTGGACTGCGCGAGGTCGTAGTCCGCGGGGACGACGCCCGCGGGCAGGTTCGCGAGGAACTGCTGCATCCCATTGATCGACGCCATCAGCGTCTCGTTGCGGCCGAGGAGCAACACCAGGACGGGAAGCACCGTGACGAAGAGGATGGGCACGACGATGATGGGCGCGAGAGCCTGCTTGTTGCGCAGGATCTCGTGGAAGTCCTTCCTGACGAGTGCGGTGACGCGTCTGCGGTTCATCGTTCTCCTCTGATGATGCTGAAGTAGTACTCCTCGATGGTGTGCCGCCGAGGGACGATTGAGGCGATCCGCACGCCTCCGGCGACAAGAGCCTCGACGAGATCGGGGATTTCAGCCTCCCTCCCGACCCGCAGGGTCAGCATGTCGCCATCGCAGGTGGCTGGCGCGGAGGCGAGGCGGTCGACGATCGCGAGCGCCGCCGCCGGGCCGCCTTCGACGGTGAGCTGCACCGTCGTGTCCGGCCAGCGCTGTTCGAGCAGGTCCGCGACAGTGCCTGAGGCGACGAGACGGCCGCCGTCGAGGATCCCGATACTCTCGCACAGCGTCTCCAGACCCTGCAGCTGGTGCGTGCAGAGGACGACGGCGACGTCGCTCGACGAGGTTAGCGACGAGAGAAAACCGATCAGTTCGGCCGTGGCCTCAGGATCCAGGCCCGACGTCGGCTCGTCCAAAAAAAGGACGTCGGGTTCGTGCAGCATCGCTCGCGCGATAGCCACCTTCTGACGCATGCCCTTGCTGAAGGAACCGAGGACGTCGTCTGCCCGGTCCGACAGGCCGAACAGGTCAAGCACCTCGCCGATTCGCGCGTCGCGTCGGTCCGCGGACATCCCGAAGAGTTCGCCCCACACCGTCAAGTTGTCGCGGACCGTAAGCAGATCGTAGAGGTTCCCGTCGGTCTGCACGCCGATGCGGTGGCGGAGCCGGTCGGCCGACGCCGGCGTGAGCGGCTCCCCGAAGAGGTAGACGGACCCCGCAGTCGGCGTGAGGAGCCCTGTCAGCAGGCGGACCGTTGTCGTCTTGCCGGCGCCATTGGGCCCGAGTAGCCCATAAGCAGACCCGCGTCGGAGGGAGAAGGACACGTCGTCGACGACCGTCCGCCCGCCGAGGGTCTTGGTGAGGCCGCGCACGCCGATCAGTTCCTCGGAGCGCTGTGACGTGGGCGTCTGCATCGCTGTCTCCATCATGTTCTTCTGTGTCCGTTCGATCGGATGCGGATGAGGAGGACGCTCGCGATGGCGGCAGTCAGGACCACGAGGGAGACCAGCCCGGCACCCCACTGGTCAGTCCCGCCGCCGGCGATCAGGCCGGACGGCGCGAGCAGAGCGGTCGGGGACCACTGTCGGAACCCCTCCGCGCCGGAGAAGAGGCTGCCAAGGAAGACGACGGCGGCGATCACGATCGCGGAGAGGAAGGGGGCGTTGGTCCAACAGGCCAGCACCCCCGCCAGGAGGGTAAACACCACGAGTGCGCCCGCCTGAAGCGCAAGCCCGCCGACGAGGAGTCCCCCGTCGAGGTCGGGGTGCAGGACCACGGTCTCGTAGCCGGCCATGACGGCACCGACTAGCGCGCCGATCAAGGTGACGATCGCCGAAACGGCCAATCGCGGGCCGAAGATCTGCCACGGTCCCGTTGCGCGCGAGCGGTAGAAGAGGCGCAGGCGTTCGTCCGGTCCGAGCGCGCATGCCCAGCCGACAAGATAGCCGGCAAGCAGGAGGGCGAGTTGCGATGAGTTCTTGAAGTAGGAGTCGACCAAGTTTTGCCATGTCGGGGCGGAGACGGTGATCGTCACGGTCTCGGAGGCGCCCAGTGCACCGAAGATGTCGGCGCTGTACTCGGCAATGAGCGGTGAGGTAATGCCCGAGAAGAGGAAGAGGAGCGCGACCACGAGGAGCCTCCTCGTCCGGTTCCATCGCTTGAACTCGACGGAAAGGCTCATGACCGCGGCCCCGCTCCAGCGTCGGCGGGCGTACCGATCCGATTCATGAACGCTTGCTGAAGCGAGTTCTCACCGAAGCTGATCGAACGGATGTCGCGACTGCTGTGCGCAATGACAGCCAGGAGCGGTTCAACCGCCGCCATGGGAACGAGTAGCTCGCGGGCTGAGCCAAGCGCGGGCTCCGCCGCGACTCCTGCCGCGGCGAGGCGGGCGCGGAGGCCGGATGCGTCCTCGAAAGACGACACGACGATGCTGGAGCGCACGGAGGCCGACTCGATGAAACCGCCCTTGTCTCCCGCGAACACCAGGCGACCGTGGTCGAGCACGACCAGGCGGTCGGCCACCGAGTCGACGTCGGTGAGGATGTGACTCGAGATCACCACGCACATCTCGCGCCCGAGGCTGCGCACGATCTCGAGGATCGCCTCACGACCAACCGGGTCAAGGGCGCTCGTTGGCTCGTCGAGGATCAGGAGCGAGGGCTTGCGCACGAGCGCCGCCGCAATCCCGAGTCGCTGCTTCATGCCCCGGGAGAACCCGCCTACCCGGCGCCGCGTGGCGTCGTCGAGTCCGACCCGTGCGAGCACATCCCTGATCGCCCGGCGCGTCGCCACATCGTGCGTGGGAGTGCCCAGCCGTGCCGACTGCGCCATGACTTCCAGCGGCGTGAGAAACGGCTCGAAACTGGGCGTGTCTGGGCAGTAGGCGATTTCGCCGGAGCCGCGCTCGATCCGCCCCGATATCACCGGGATGAGCCCGAGCAGCGCATGGATGAGCGTCGTCTTCCCGGCGCCGTTCACCCCGATCAACCCATGCACACCGGTTCCCGAAAACGCGCAGGTGATGCCGTCAAGAGCGGTGAAGGAGCCGAAGCGTACGGTGGCGCCGTCGGCTCGGACGAGCGCTCCGCTAATCGGTCGCACGCTGCTCGGTCCGGCCGAAAATCAGGTAGAGGATCCCGCCAAGGGGGATGGAGATCGCGCAGATGATCGCCCACGCCCACTTGGGCAGGTGCCGCGTGCCCGCGCTGCGAATCAAGTCGACGAAGCAGTAGACGAGGAACGCCAGACAGAGGATCAGGACGGGGAGCAGGATTTCGATTTTCATGACATCACTTTCTGTCTGAGGGCTGCACTGATCTGTCGGAGGTCGTCCAGGGCGGCCTCGTCGCCGTGAACCATCGCCACCGCGGTCGGGTTGAGGACCACCTCGTCGACCCCGTGCTCGCCGATGTCCCGGATGTGCTCCGCGACTTCTTGCGCATCCCCGACGACGAACACGTTTTTGCGCACGAGTTCACGGGCGCCGGACACGATATCGGAGGGGTGGGCGTCGATCCCCGCGCGGCAGAGCATGTCGGAGTAGTGGAAGCGCGCGAGGTGGTTCGAGCATCCGGCTTGCGCGAGAAGGTTCGGCGAGCGCCCCTCCCCCGTCAGGGCAACGTGCACATTCGTCACCACCCGCGCGCGTGTTCCGTCGGTCCGGGTCAGGCGCGGGAGGAGCACGTCGCGCACGTAGGTCCGCGGCGTCATCCAGGTGACGACGAAGTCCACTACGTCGCGCGACCTGGTGGCCATGCCCGGTCGCAGCACACCGGTCCCGATCTCGACTGGACCCGTCTCGAAGGTGGGCAGTTGAGCGTGGCGAGCTTCCAGGCCGGGCTCAGTGCTCGTGACCGGCCGACCCGCCAGCAGGTCGCGGACCATTCCTGCGTAGGCGGCGGTATAGCTGGCGGGGCGCTCCAGCGGCGCTCCTCGGGTCGCAGTGACGAAGTCTGGATCGGAGGCTCCGTACGCGACAGCGACGTCGCGGCCGAGGATGGCCGCCAGCGAGCGTGCCTGCAACGCGGCGTCGTAGGGGGTGCGCAGCACGGCGAGAGCGGTTCCTATACCGACGGGGACAGCGTCCTCTGTCCCGCCGAGGCCGGCCAGCGCCACATGGCTCTCGATCTGGAACGACTGCCCGGCCCACAGGCGTGCGTAGCCGCCCTCGCGCACGGCCCGCGCATAGCGGCGGACAACTCCCAGATCGCTTGGTTGGTGCGGGCAGAGCAGCGATACCTCGCTCACGCGGCACTCTCCTCGCTCACACTCGGCGCGAGGTTACGGGCGACATTGTCGGGGTCGATCCTCGCCTCGGCCAACGCGTCACGGATCCGGTCGACAAGTGCCCCGCCGGACGTCACGGTCGCGGCGATCGCCCCGGCCAGCGCGGCGCACCGGCTCTCGCCGAAGCTTTGCTCCCGGCCGGAGCGGACGGGCTCAGCGGCCATCCGCACACCGGGGACAATCTCCGCGCACAAGGGAGACCCCTCCGTGCTCGCGCCCGAGGACGGGACGAGTCGACGCAGGACGTCGCCGATGCCTCCCGCATCGGCAGAGGAGTAGTACACGATCGAATCGTTGCGGGGAAACGCGTCCGGACGGGACAAAATCTTGGTCCGAAATGAAAGGTTGCGGTCGACGAGCTCGCGCACGCTCGCCGCCCAGAAGCGAAGGGCCTGATCGGGATCATCGAAGCGCAGATAGTGGCGCAGCATCGTGCCGGGCGCCGCCGGCCGATCCGCGCGCTCGTGCAGGAACATGAAGAACCCCGGCGTCAGATTAGGTCGCAGACACGAGAGGCGCGCGTACTGCGCACCCTCCTCCTCCGTCAGGACGTCGGCCTTGAATCGCACCCGGATGCGATGCAACTCGACGACGCCTGCGTCGTGGTTGCCGTACCCGGGCGCCTCGACGGGGACGATCACACCGGGGTCCGGAATCGCGGCGTAGATGTCCTCCTCGAACCCCTCATCCGGGAGCAGGGAGGTCGTCACGAAGACATCGGGATTCCCCGCATGCAGATTCGCGTACAGCCAAGAAGCGAGGCCACGATGCGGGTCTATCGGGTCAAGATCGAGCCGGGCGTCCGCCAGCTGTAGCACACTGTTGTCGGTGTCGACAGTGAGAAGACGGGCGAGATCCGGCGCCGAGAGGCCTGCGCCGCTCACGCGATCACGGCCTCGAGGAGCACGGCCGCGCCGTCCGGCTCCAGCATCGCCTGCCGACCGATGCCAGCCAGAGCACGATCGACCGCAGGCATCGAGTACGACATCATCGATCGCGCGATGACGCGCTCGATGACGTACCAGCCGATGCCTCGCGCCAGCTCATTCCGATCCAGTGGTTCGGTGCAGCAACTGCGGTAACCCTCGAGGATCGCGGCAGCCACGGGCCGGGCCCGCGAGAGCATGGTCTCGCCCCTATCCAGCAGCAGGTTATGGAAGTCCAGGGCCGAACTCTCTGGCGAGTCGATTCCCGTGAACGCCCGCACGACCGCATCGAACAGAACGGCGCCGAGGAGCCCTGCAACATCGCGATGCGCCGGTGCGACCGTGAACTCCTCCCAGTCGATTAAGACCGGCTCGCCGTCGGCCCCGACCAGAAACTGGTCCGGTCGAAGATCGCCGTGCGAGGGAACCATCGCGAAGCGGCGCTGACCTGTCGTCCACGCGCGAACGATCTCGATAAGCTCCGCGTCATGCTGGAAGAGCCGCCAGCAGTCGAGCTCGCCGCCGCTCGCGCGCTCGAAGGCCGCCGGAGTGAGCCAGTCGAAGCCGTGCAGCGGCTCGTCCTCGGGACCGTCGGTGACCAGGGTCGGTTGCAGTCCGGAGATCGAGTGCAGCTCGCCGAGGATCGCGCCTGCGCGGGCGAACAAGCGTTCGACCTCGTTCGTCTCGTGAGCACTGTCGAGGACTTGCTGCAGGGAGCGAGCCTCGAGCAGATATGGGAACACCACTGTCCGCGCCTGCGCGTCGCTCGAAAGCATGGGGGGCGAGAACGTCAGCGCGTGCGCGCGGCGGACAGCCTCCCACTCCACAGTGTTGCGAAAGCGCCGGTCGGCGTCGGCCTGTCCACCTGAGAACACCTTGCGGAAGACCAGTCCCCTTTCAGACGCGACGACCGTCGAGCGGTTCCGCCCGACGAGCCTGTCTGCAATCGCCTCCGTCAGCATCCGATCCCCTCCGTCTCATCATCATGCAATGCTTCCCCGGTAACGAGCACTGCATCGCCCGTGAGCACTGCCTCCTTGCTGAGCAGCGCCTCAGCGCAGGAGAATGCATAAACTTCCTCGATTGCGCCGAACGGCCGATCCCCGTTCAAACAGAATGTCAGCCCTCTCGCAGAATCGGGACCGACGATCAGCCACGAACCAGCGAGGACGCCGGGCGCCGAGCCGCCTTTAAACTGCATGATTGGCGCACCCTCTGGATGGTTCTCCACGTGCCACGGAGTCCATGAACGTTCGGACAAACGGCGCATGACGTTGTCAATAGATTCAAGTGTAATAAAGTAGTCCAGCCCATCTGTGTATCGGATGCACTTGAGCGCGCGCTCTCGGAGATGAGAATCAACTACGGAGTGTTCGGCCACAGATTCCATCCCCCGCCCCCAGGCGCGAAGAAAATATTCCCGCGTCGAGAGAAGAGGAGTATTAAGAGTGCGCGGAACGCCGTGGAATTCGGCCGTGGCGAGAATCTTCTCGGACCCAAGAATGCGAAGAAAAAGATCAGCCGCAGTGTTGTCGGAGCGCAGGGTCAACAGTGAGCAAAGATCACCGACAGAAATTGATTTGCCGACATGCGCTGCCGTCAGGCCGCTACTAAGGTATGAGATGTCAGACTGTCGGATGACACACTCCGTCGCAAGAGACAAGGCGCGCGACTCGACGGCGGCCAGCGTTGCATCGAGGATGAAGAGCTTCATGAGGGACGACCCTGCGATCACGTTTGGGCCCGACCGGGCGACGATTCCCCCGTCTCTGGACAACACCGAAACCGTGCCGGCCACGGCGGACAGGGCCATTCGCAGTTCCTCAGCATCGCGAATGCGCGGAACCGGTGTCGTCAATCGCAACCCCTCGAGCCTCCCATCGGCTGTTTCCTGGACGTAGACGACGCCCGCGATTCCACCTTCCGACTCGACCTGGACCGCCGTGAGGCAGGCGGATTCCCGTGTCGAGTGTACGAGTCGAGGGCGGCTGAGCTGGATAGCCTGGACCGTCTGAAGGACGGCCGACTCCGGTCCTATGCGCTGCGCGGGACGCAGGCGTCGATCGATCTCATCCTTCGACACCTGCTCGCCTGAGAGGAACAACTCGATCGCCGCGGCCGTCGTCGGGCTAGTTTTCATTATCGTGAGCCTCGCGCTTTCTGGAGTGGCCGGGGGAGGTCGTGCATCGCGGCGAATCCCGTCTTTTGCACCTGTCGGACATGCTTTCTCGCGACCAGAAAAAGAAGACGGATGGGTTTTACTGGCATCGACGCAGAGAAGCCAGTCCGCTCAATTCACTCAGCGGATGAAGATCAGCGCCGGGACGCCCCGGGAACGACCCGACGCCGATCACATACCCGTCATCAAACGGATCAGGTCCAGGACCAGGACCAGGAAAACGACAGCGAATAGCTCACGCTGATACTTATAGACGTTCCGACGTCTCCCAGTTGTGCGTCGTTGAGAACAATGCTTTGAATCTCCGTCGGTGACGCATAAGCGGTGTAACCGCTCAGCAGGCTCCGTTCCATGATTTTCCCTTTCTTTGTTCGCGATTGGCAATGCGACCCCGAAGCGACGTTCTCACCTACCACCCCAGGCGCGCTCATGAACCATAGCAGCACGTAAGATGATGATGTCACAACCGGAATGGACTATTACTTATGCCTCCCATAACAAACACTTCTCTCTTGAGAGGATTCGGCGCCGAGACCGTACGCGCACTCTGCGCTCGAGGCAGTGTCGCTGAGCGCTCCACATACTCGAGGATCATCGTCTTCGCCGATCAAGCCCTCCTTGGTACGCCGCCTGCAGAGTGGGCCCTCGAGGCACTTCGTCAGGGGACACGCGGACCGCTTGTACGTCCGACGAGCGGTCCGCCTGAACTCGATGCGGTTCTCGCCGATGCGGGATTGCTCCAAAACTGTTCAGCCGCGGTAGCGCTTGGCGGAGGATCGGTCATTGATCACGCGAAACTGGTCCGAGCAGCAGCAGCCGGGGCAGACCTGCGTTCACCGACGAAGTTGGCTGCGGGCCACGTGCCCCTCGTCACTGCGCCTTCCCACGTGCCGCTGATCGCGCTTCCGACAACGCTCGGTACTGGATCCGAGCGCAACACTAATGCCATCCTCGCCGCCGGAGGCCGCCGATTTCTTGTCTCGGGTGACGTCCTGCGTCCGGACGTGGCCGTCCTCGACGCCGACTTCACTCGCTCACTCAGCACCAACGCGATTCTCTCCGGTATCTACGAAGCCCTCGCACGCACCATCGAACCCCATGCACGCCCGACGGCTCAGCTCGGCGCTGACCAACTCGCGCTCGCCACGGCGGCCAGGCTGGCCGTCCTCGGCGACGAAATCTCAGTGCACAGGGGCGAGCCGGTTGCCGACGACGTCCTGTTCGAGCTGGCCCGCCTCAGTGGATTGAGCCACGCACCCGCGATGCACGCGGGACGTTCCGCGTTCGCCTTCCCCGGCTGGTTCCTTGCACACGAACTCGCCACGGTCACCGGCACGTCCAAAGTTAGCTGCCTTCGCGCGCTGCTACCCGTGATCGATCGGCGGGCACACCTTGGGGTTCGGGCCTGGGGATCAGCGCGTCGGCGAACGGCGGCCTCGAATGCCGTCCTGACCGCCGTGGGCTTGCCTTCAGAAATAGAGTCGGCCCTGAGCGTCCTGGCGACGCGCTGGTCGCTCGCCGTCCCATCTACCGATTTCGACGTGGACGCGCTAAGCGCGAGGATTTTAGCCGCGTGGGGACCTCCTTCCCCCCACCTGACACGCATCGGACACCGCGAACTGGTCGCCGTGCTGAACGAGGTGAAAGACACTGGTTCCGTTTAACAGAGACTGCGACGGTGCCCTCGACAGTGCCGTCTAACATGCCGGGTTCCAGCACGATCCCGTCGGGCGCGAGGCGCTGCCTCTTGGTGCGCAGCCCGAGTTCATCGAATTGGCAAGAGGTCGAGACATCAGCGTCGCTAAACATAGGGTGAGGCGTATCAACATCTTATGGAGGAGCAGAGTGACCCTTCACCGTAGGTAGACCCTGACCTTCGGGCGATTTACGCCGCCAGTTCGAGGATCCATACAAAGAACTCACCTCAGCCTTAAGCTGTTCCCAGCAAGGGGAGACCATCATTAGGCGTGGAAAAGTGTGCTAGATAGGTTTTTGTGTTCAGTCGTCCCTTATTGACATTCAGTTACCGTTATCCAATTCTCCATCGAATTGCCTTTCCGCCCTCATCTGTAAAATAGTGGTTCGAAACTCGACCGCCGCCGGTTTATTGGTAGCTCTGGCTTGCCAGACCAGGTAAAGCGGGATGCAACCAAAGTGATGCTCGCTGAGCGGAACTTCGATCAGGTCGCGCGAATCGGGATGAAGTAAACCCTGGGGAAGAATTGCGAGGCCCAAGCCCTCGGCGACAAGATCGTGGAGCAGGCCGGGACTCTGGGACTGATAGTCCACACTGAATCCAGCATGTTTAAGTATCTGGTCAATTTTCGACCTTACAGGAGATCCAATCTGGAGACTGAGAAGGGAATGTCCAGAAAGACAAGTTATGTCGGTGAGCGGTGAGTGAAGACTTTCTACGCTGTCGCGACGATAGACTATACACAGTGGCACAGTACCCAAACTTGCTTTAGCTAAAGTTTCATCATCGCTTATCCGACCTCCTACGACGACAAGGTCTAGCTCGTCTCTACGAAGGGACGCGATTAACGCATCACTCGACCGTTCGTACACCTCGACTGTCGCTAGCGGATTCTTCGTGGAGAATGCCGAGATTGCGCTCGGGAGAGGTACAAGCTGCGCCCTCACCGAGGGTACGATCCCGAGCGTCACCACCCCGTGGATTGTTGCGGCGTAGTGCAACGCCTCTAACTGCAACTCGGCAGCTTCGTTCAGAAGCTTCTCCGCCCTAGGGAGTAGCCAGGCGCCCAATTCAGTCATTCTGACGCCTCCCGATACGCGACGAAAAAGGGATCCACCAAGGAAAG
Organism: Rathayibacter iranicus NCPPB 2253 = VKM Ac-1602; assembly: GCF_003149025.1. GTDB lineage: Bacteria > Actinomycetota > Actinomycetes > Actinomycetales > Microbacteriaceae > Rathayibacter > Rathayibacter iranicus. The sequence goes on along the minus strand of NZ_QGDV01000005.1, from coordinate 146,857 downwards.
ACTCGAGCAGGCGCACCTGAGCACTCACGCCTGGCTGAGTGACGTGCAGCTTCTCAGATGCTCGAGTAAAACTTTGCTCCCTAGCGACGGCGACAAAGTATCGCAAGCGCTGAATTTCCATGACATGACGCTAACTCTCGAGGGTCGCAACGGTGGTAATGGCGCGTTTTGTTCGCCCTTAGGCGCATATTCGGCTAATACCCACACAGTGAGCAACGCCGCGATACCGATGCGGCACAGTGACGAACACGCTCTCACACGAAACCATCCCTTTGTTGTCCTCTCCGCACAACTTGCGTGGAAAGAACTAAGGCGATGCTCGCCTCAAGCGAGGCAAATAACGACTGGGGTGTCAATATCTCTTTGAGACAGCACTTTGCTATTAAATTTGCCGAGCATGAGACGCTGGGGGGAATTAGTGCGGGCGCGTGCTGTTCGCCATTCCTTTCGCCACGAATCAATAACACGCATTTTAGCCGTAAATCTAAAGGATTGTGGTCAATATTTGTCGTTTTATTCACAAACACGAAAGCGGACCCGCGCTGGAATGAATAAGATATGTCACTTAACGACCATCATCCACTCGCCGAGGGTGTTGATGAGACCACGCACGCACGATCATTGATCATGAGGGCGTTCCTCCAGCAGGTCGTCAGTACCGATATCGATCGAGGCTGTAACTAACCGAGGCCGAGCCGCCGAATCTAGCCCGTTCAAGCCACTAGCGGCGCGCTCGACCTCGGTGACGAACAGGGAAGCGGCGCACCGACCCGTTCCCTCACTGCTGGGTGATGTCGATCTCCTGCATGAGGTCGGCGTCGATCGCGACGCGCACCTTCTCGAGCAGGCCGTCAGGCGCGGGCGAGTCGATGGTGATGACCGAGAGTGCCTTGCCCCCCGCCTCCGTGCGCGCGATCTGCATACCGGCGATGTTGACCGCAGCCTCGCCGAACTCGCGCCCGTACACCGCGACGATGCCGGGCCGGTCGACGTAGCTCATCACCACGAGATGCTTGGCGATGGGCACCTCGACGTCGTAGCCGTTGATCGCCACGATCTTCTCGACCTGCTTGGTGCCCGTCAGCGTGCCCGAGACCGAGATCTGCGAGCCGTCCGAGAGCGCTCCGCGCAGCGTGATGACGTTGCGATACTCGTTCGAGACCGTGTCCGTAATAAGGCGCACCTCAATGCCACGCTGCTCGGCGAGCACCGGCGCATTGACGTACGAGACCGTCTCGGAGACGACGTTGGTGAACACGCCCTTGAGCGCAGCGAGCTTGAGCACCTTCACGTCGTAGCCGGCGAGTTCGCCGCGCACCTCGACGTCGATGGAGGTGACCGGCGAGTCGGCGAGACCCGAGAAGACCTGGCCGAGCTTCTCGATCAGCGGGATGCCCGGGCGCACGTACTCGTCGATCACGCCTCCGGCCACGTTCACCGCGTCGGGCACGAGTTCGCCCGAGAGCGCGAGCCGCACCGAACGGGCGACCGAGACCCCGGCCTTTTCCTGCGCTTCATCTGTCGAGGCACCGAGGTGCGGAGTGACGACCACGTTCTCGAGGGCAAGCAGCGGCGAGTCGGTCGGCGGCTCCTTCACGAACACGTCAAGCCCGGCGCCCGCAATGGTCTTGGCGACCAGGGCACGGTGTAGCGCGTCCTCGTCGATCAATCCGCCGCGTGCCACGTTCACGAGGAACGCCGTCGGCTTCATCAGCGCAAGCTGCTCGTCCGAGATCATCCCGGTCGTCTCGGCCGTCTTTGGCATGTGGATAGTGATGAAGTCGCTCGCGGCAAGCAACTCCTCCAGCGGGAGGAGCGTCACGCCGAGCTGCTGAGCGCGGGCGCTCGTGACGTATGGGTCGTAGGCGACGACCTGCACTCCAAACGCCTGCAAACGCGCCGTGATCAGCGCGCCGATACGGCCGAGCCCAATGATGCCGACCGTCTTCTCGTAGAGCTCGACGCCGGTGTACTTCGAGCGCTTCCACAGGCCCTGTGCGAGGGCACTGTGTGCCGCCGGGATATGGCGCGCGAGGCTCAGGATGTGGCCGACCGTCAGCTCCGCGGCCGAGATGATGTTGGAGGTCGGCGCGTTCACGACCATCACTCCCGCGGCCGTCGCCGCCGTGATGTCGACGTTGTCGAGGCCGACTCCCGCGCGGGCGATCACCTGGAGCGAGGGAGCGGCAGCGATCGCCTCCGCGTCGACCTGCGTCGCCGATCGCACCAGGATCGCGTGCGCCGAGCTGAGCGCCTCGAGCAGCGCCGGGCGGTCGGTGCCGTCCACGGAGCGGATCTCGAAGTCGGGACCGAGCGCGTCCACGGTGGCGGGCGAGAGTTCTTCGGCGATCAAGACGACCGGCTTTGTCACGAGAGGCGCTTCCTTCGGAGAGGGGACGGAGCGGGCACCGAGGCGGGGAGCGGCGACCCCCCGACACTGTAGCGGAGGGGTGCCCGCGCCCCGGGCCGTGTGACGCGGAGCGTCACGTCAACGCGAAGAGCCTCTCGTAGCCGAAGACCAGCTGCACGTCGAGCGAGAGGGCGGCCGAGAGGCAGAGCGCCGCGGCGAGAATCCCCACGCGCGCAAGGAGCCCGCGTCGGCGTCCGAGCACGAGTGCGAACGCGAAACAGACCACGGGTAGCACCAGACCGAGCAGCAGCACCGTCCAGCCCGTCGCAGTGAGGTCGGTGCCCAGCAGCGCCCCGTAGCTGCGCAGGCCGACCAGGTTACCGACCGCCTCCCACACGTCCCAGGCGAAGAACAGCGCGAAGAGGACGGCGATCAGCACGGAGGCGAGCAGGCGACGCCCAGGTCGGTCGCGCCGGCCGGTCCCACCGAGAGTGGCCCGGGTCGAATCGGTCATCACGCCCCCCTGAGGAAAGGCAGCGGAGCAAGCAAAACCAGCCCAGCGACGAGCCAGAGCACGCGGGCGCGCACCCGGGAGTCGCGGGTAGCGAGCAGAACGACGGCGAACCACACGGGTGGTGCGGCGGCCGCGAGCCAGAGGCCGAGCGAGTACAGTCCTCGGCCCAGACCATCTCCTGGCTCGAATCGGCCGGCTACGGTCGGACCCTGCCGCGTCGCAGTGATGGCCCAGGCGATGGCGTACAGGAGGTAGAGCCCGGCCGCGATGCCCGACGCGACCAGCAGCGCGGACGAGGCGGCGTCCGCGTCGTCGTCGCTGGAATCGGAGTCCCCGGAGACGTCGCCACCAGCACCCTCGCGCGACGCGGGCGCCTCACCAGCGGCGAGCGTCGGGTCCGCGCCCTCGCCCGCCCACCCCAGAGCCTCGTCGTCGTCCGCCGCGTCTTCGTCCGCCGAAGAGCGGCCCGGTCTGCCATCACTCACCGCAACACCCTAGCCGCGCACTCCTGCGGACCGCGAGGGAACCCCGACCTGTTGAGGGAGCCCTCCCTCAACGAACCGGGGTTCCCTCGGTCCGCGAAGCGATTAGCGCGCGACGCTGCCGTCGGTGTAGTCCTCGTCGGTCTGCTTCCAGGCGAAGAGCTTGCGCAGCTCGCGGCCGGTCTCCTCGATGGGGTGCTTCTCGCCGCGGGCGCGCAACTCCTGGAACTCGGGTGCACCGGCGTCCTGGTCGGCGATGAAGCGCTTGGCGAAGGCACCGCTCTGGATGTCGCCGAGGACCGCCTTCATGTTCTCCTTGACGCGCGGATCAATGACGCGCGGGCCCGACACGTAGTCGCCGTACTCGGCGGTGTCGGAGACGCTCCAGCGCTGCTTCGCGATGCCGCCCTCCCACATGAGGTCGACGATGAGCTTGAGCTCGTGCAGGACCTCGAAGTACGCGATCTCGGGCTGGTAGCCCGCCTCGACGAGGGTCTCGAAACCGTACTGGACGAGCTGCGAGGTGCCACCGCAGAGCACGGCCTGCTCGCCGAACAGGTCGGTCTCGGTCTCCTCGGTGAAGGTCGTCGTGATGACACCGGCGCGGGTGCCACCGATGGCCTTCGCGTAGGACTTCGCAGTCTCCCAGGCGGTGCCGGACGCGTCGTTCTCGACGGCGATGATGTCCGGGATGCCGCGGCCGGCGACGAACTCGCGTCGCACGGTGTGGCCCGGGGCCTTCGGCGCGATCAGAATCACGTCGACGCCGGCTGGCGCTTCGATGTATCCGAAGCGGATGTTGAAGCCATGCGCGAAGGCGAGGGTCTTGCCCTCGGTCAGCTTGTCCGCGATCTGCTCGCTGAAGATCGTGCGCTGGTGCTGGTCCGGCGCGAGGATCATGATCAGGTCGGCCCACTCGGCAGCATCGGCGACGCTCTTCACCTCGAAGCCGTCGTCCTCGGCCTTAGCCGTCGACTTCGACCCCTCCTTCAGGGCGATGACAACCTGAACGCCCGAGTCGCGGAGGTTTTGCGCGTGCGCGTGGCCCTGGGAGCCATAGCCCACGATCGCGACCTTCTTGGACTGGATGATGGAGAGGTCGGCGTCGGCGTCATAGATGAGTTCAGTCACGTGGTAAGTCCTTTTCTCTAGTGGAGCAGCGGTCAGTTCTTGAAGACGCGTTCGGTGATGGACTTCGAGCCGCGCCCGATGGCGAGCAGGCCCGACTGCGCGATCTCCTTGACACCGTAGGGCTCGATGACGCGCAGGAACGCGTTGGTCTTACCGGTGTCACCGGTCACCTCGATCACCAGCGCGTCCGTCGCGACGTCGACCACGCGGGCACGGAAGAGCGTGACGGCCTCGAGTACCTGCGAGCGCGTGACGTTATCCACGCGGACCTTCACGAGCAGGTGCTCGCGCTGGACCGACTGGTCGGTGTCGAGTTCGACGATCTTGATCACGTTGACCAGCTTGTTGAGCTGTTTGGTGACCTGCTCGAGCGGCAGGTCCTCGACATCCACGGCGACCGTGATGCGTGAAAGCCCGCCTAGCTCGGTCGGACCGACCGCCAGAGACTCGATATTGAAACCGCGGCGGGCGAACAGTCCGGCGACACGGGTGAGCAGTCCCGGCTTGTCCTCGACGAGCAGGGAGAGAACGTGGTGCGTCATGCGGGTCTATTCCTCGTCGTCCCAGGTCGGGCTGTGGTCTTTGGCGTACTGGACGTAACTGTTCGAGACGCCCTGCGGGACCATCGGCCAGACCATGGAGTCGCGGCTGACGACAAAGTCGATAACCACGGGTCGGTCGTTGGTGGCGATGGCGAGTCGGATGGCGTCGTCGATCTCCTCCGGCTTGGTCACGCGGATCCCGAGCGCGCCGTACGCATCGGCGAGCTTCACGAAGTCGGGCACCCGAATGGTGTCGTGACCCGTATTGAGGTCGGTGTTGGAGTAGCGGCCCTCGTAGAACAGCGTCTGCCACTGGCGCACCATGCCGAGCGAGGAGTTGTTGATCACCGCGACCTTGATCGGAATGTTGTTGATCGTGCACGTGGCAAGTTCCTGATTGGTCATCTGGAAGCAGCCGTCGCCGTCGATGGCCCACACGGTCCGGTCCGGTTCGCCGACCTTCGCCCCCATCGCCGCGGGCACGGAGTAGCCCATCGTGCCAGCGCCGCCGGAGTTCAGCCACGAGTTGGGGCGCTCGTACTGGATGAACTGCGCCGCCCACATCTGGTGCTGCCCGACTCCAGACGCGAAGACGCCCTCGGGTCCGGTGATCTCTCCGATTCGCTTGATCACGTACTGTGGCGAGAGCAGGCCGTCGTCGGGCTCGGAGTAGCCGAGCGGAAACTCCGTTTGCAGCCCCTTGAGGTAACTCCACCACTCGGTGGTCTCTACCGTTCCGGCCGCGCTCGCTCGGACGAACGCCTCCGTGAGATCGGGGAGGACATCCTTGAGATCACCCACGATGGGCACGTCGGCCACGCGAATCTTTGAGATCTCGGCCGGGTCGATGTCGACGTGCACGACCTTGGCGTGCGGAGCGAAGAGGGCCGCCTTGCCGGTCACGCGGTCATCGAACCGGGAGCCGAGCGCGAGAATCAGGTCGGCCTCCTGCAACGCGAGCACCGCGGGGACGGTGCCGTGCATACCTGGCATACCGAGGTGCTGCTCGTGCGAGTCGGGGAACGCGCCCCGCGCCATCAGCGTGGTGACGACGGGAGCGCCGCACGCCTCGGCGAACGCCTTCAGCTCTGCCGCCGCGCGCGCCCGGATAACGCCGCCGCCGACGTATAGCACCGGCTTCTTCGACTCGGTCAGCAGCTGCGCCGCGGCCTGGATCTGCTTGCCGTGCGCCTTCGTGACGGGGCGGTATCCCGGCAGGTCGATCTTCGGCGGCCAAAGGAATGGCGCCTGATCCTGCTGCGCATCCTTCGTAATGTCGACCAGCACCGGGCCGGGGCGGCCTGTCGTGGCAATCAGCGCGGCGGAGGCGAGGGCAGAGGGGATGTCCTCAGGTCGCGTCACGAGGATGGAGTGCTTCGTGATCGGCATCGTGATGCCGACGATGTCCGCCTCTTGGAAGGCATCGGTGCCCATCAGCGTCGAGAACACCTGGCCGGTGATCGCGAGCATCGGTACCGAGTCCATGTAGGCGTCCGCAATCGCGGTCACGAGATTCGTGGCTCCGGGGCCGGAGGTCGCGATGCAGACGCCGAGCTTGCCGGTCGCCGAGGCGTAACCCTCGGCCGCGTGGCCGGCGCCCTGCTCGTGACGAACCAGAATGTGCCGGATCTTCGACGAGTCCATCAGCGGGTCATAGACGGGGAGGATTGCGCCGCCGGGCAAACCGAAAACGTCCTCGATCCCCAGCATCTCAAGCGAGCGGACGACCGCTTGCGCTCCGGTGAGGACCTCGGCCGCGGGGGCGGCGCCCGGGTTGGCGGATCGGGGCGGCTGGGGCGTCGGTGCGGTCTGCACGGCGGACGGGTCCGGGGTCATGCGGGTGTCGATTCCTTCGGGAGGTGGTGCGGCGGACCCCGGGCGACAAGCTCAGGGGCGGATGCCGGGAAAGCTCAGGGGCGGATGCCGGAGAAAGCTCAGAGGCGGATGCCGGGGAGACGCGAGTGCGCGACGGTCACCCGGTGACGGCGCCCTCGGCTGCCGAGCGGACGAGCTTGGCGTACTTGGCGAGGACACCGCGGGTATAGCGCGGGGGAAGGGGTGCCCAGCCTTCTCGGCGAGCGGCGAGCTCGGACTCATCGACGAGTAGGTCGATCGAGCGAGCGGCGATATCGACCCGAATCGGGTCTCCGTCGCGAACGAATGCGATGGGACCTGCGTCCACCGATTCGGGAGCGATGTGGCCGATGCAGAGGCCGGTTGTGCCGCCCGAGAATCGTCCGTCCGTCAACAGTAGTACATCTTTCCCGAGCCCTGCCCCCTTGATAGCGGCGGTGATGGCGAGCATCTCGCGCATTCCGGGGCCGCCCTTGGGGCCTTCATAGCGGATGACCACCACGTCGCCCTTCTCGATCCGCCCCTCGGTCAACGCGTCCATCGCGGCGCGCTCGCGCTCGAAGACACGGGCGGGGCCCTCGAAGACCGAGGCGTCGAAGCCGGCCGTCTTGACGACCGCCCCCTCAGGAGCGAGCGAGCCCTTGAGAATAGTGAGCCCGCCGGTCGCGTGGATCGGGTTGTCGAGCGTGCGGATGACCTCGCCGTCCAGCGGAGCGATGTCCATCTCGGCGAGGTTGTCGGCGACGGTCTTCCCGGTGACGGTGAGGCAGTCGCCGTGCAGGAGCCCCGCATCCAGAAGCGCCTTCATCACGGCAGGGACGCCGCCGTGGCGGTCAACATCGTTCATCACGTACTTGCCGAACGGCTTGAGATCGCCGATATGCGGGATCGTGTCGCCGATGCGGTTGAAGTCGTCGATCGTGAGGTCGACCTCGGCCTCGTTGGCGATCGCGAGCAGGTGCAGGATGACGTTGGTCGAGCCGCCGAACGCCATTGCGACCGCGATTGCGTTCTCGAACGCCTTCTTGGTGAGGATGTCGCGCGCCGTGGTGCCAGTGCGCAGCAACTCGACCACCGCCTCCCCCGACTTGCGGGCGAAGTAGTCGCGGCGGCGGTCGGCCGCGGCGGGCGAGGCCGAGCCGGGAAGGCTCATCCCGAGCGCCTCGGCGACGCTCGCCATCGTATTGGCGGTGTACATGCCTCCGCACGAGCCCTCGCCCGGCGCGAACGCGCACTCGATCCGCTTGGCGTCCTCCTCCGACATGATCCCGGCCTTGACGCCGCCGACGGCCTCGAAGGAGTCGATGATCGTGATGTCCTTCTCGGTGCCGTCCGAGAGCTTGACCCAGCCCGGGGCTATCGAGCCGGCGTAGACAAAGACGGCGGCGAGGTCGAGGCGCGCGGCGGCCATCAGCATCCCGGGCAGCGACTTGTCACAGCCGGCGAGCATGACGGTGCCATCGAGGCGCTCCGCCATCATCACGGTCTCGACGGAGTCGGCGATGACTTCACGGGAGACGAGCGAGAAGTGCATGCCCTCGTGGCCCATCGAGATGCCATCCGAGACGGAGATGGTGCCGAATTGCAGCGGGTAGCCGCCCCCGGAGTGCACGCCCTCCTTCGCGGAGCGCGCGAGGCGCTCGAGCGAAAGGTTGCAGGGAGTGATCTCGTTCCAGGAGGACGCGATGCCGATCTGCGGCTTCTCCCAGTCGTCATCGCCCATCCCGACCGCCCTCAGCATCCCGCGCGACGTCGTGGCCTCAATGCCGTCCGTAACGGTGCGCGAGCGAGGCTTCCAATCGATTTCCGGCATGCGTCGAGGCTACCGCGTCGCGCTCGGTCCCCCTGCTCGCCAGGCGGACCTCGACCGGCCCGCGCACTCGGCCCGGTCCACCCGTCCGGCACCCGGCCATCACGTCGAGATCCCCATGGACATCCGACTCGTCACGAAAGGCTGCTTCCTGCGTCAGATAGCAGCCGTTCGTGACGAGTCGGCCGGGCGGGAGGGGCGCCGCGGCGATTGCTGCGGGAAGATTCGGTCTATTTTGAGCGAAGGTCGGCGAGTAGCCGCAGCGCGTGCGCGACCTGCTCCGGCCCGCGGACGCGGTAAGCAGCAGCGGTGGTGCCCTCGCCGCTCTTGATGCCGACGTCGCCCACGCCGAGGACGGCGAAGGCGTCCTCATCTGTCACGTCATCGCCCGCGTAGAGCACAGCAGTCGCACCGGTGTAGCGGCGCAGGTGCTGGACGGCTTCCCCCTTGGTCGTCGAGCGGACCGAGAACTCGAGCACGTTCTTACCCTCGCGGACGGTCACACCCTGCACCTCCGCGCGCGCCTCCGAGAGGGCGACGACATGGGCGACGCGGCTGTGGCGCTCGGTCGCGAGGCGGGTGTGCAGAGCGAAGCCGGCGGGCTTGTCCTCGATCCAGACATTGTCGATCCCGCGGGCGATGCCTTTCAGCACGTCCTCGAGGACGCCGACCTTTTCGAGCTCGTCGTTATTCAGGCGCACAGCATCATCCTCGGAGTCGAGGCGGATTTCGATGCCGTGGGAGCCGACCAGCAGCGCCTCGTCGGGCAGCTGCGAAACCTCCTCGAGGCTCCCGAGCGCGCGACCCGAGACGAGGGCGACACGAGTGGCGGGAAGGGCGAGGAGCCGCAGCACGGCCTCCCGCGCCTCCGGAAGCGCTCGCGCCCGTGCGGGGTCGTCGACCTCGGGCGCGAGGGTGCCGTCGAAGTCGAGCGCCACCAGGATGCGGTCGGTCGCAGCGAGCTGTCGCAGTGCCATGCGGAGCCGGTCGGAGACGCCCTCGTTCATCGCGCGCCGCCGTCGAGCGTCCGCTCGTCCGCCGCCTCGCGCTCGCGTTCCGCCGCCTGGCCGTGCGCCGCGTCGTCGCGATGCTCCGCTTCCTGGCCGTGCGGCGCCTCCTGGCCCCGAGCGGCGGGGCGGACGTCGAGCTGCTGACCAGCTGCGTGCTCGGTGAGCGCCGCGAGGAACGACTCCGACCAGCGCGCGACATCGTTCTCGAGCACGCGGCGGCGCAGCGCCCTCATGCGGCGTGTGCGTTCGACCCGCGGCATCCGCGCCGAGGCTTCCATCGCGTCCTTCAGCCCTGCGATGTCGTGCGGATTCACCTGCACGGCCTGCTTGAGCTCGTCCGCTGCTCCGGCAAACTCGCTCAGCACGAGCACGCCGTCGTTGTCGAAACGGGAGGCGACGTACTCCTTCGCCACGAGGTTCATCCCGTCGCGCAGCGCGGTGACGAGCATCACATCGGCCGCGAGGTAGAGCGCCACCATCTCCTCCCGTGGATAGCCGTGGTGCAAGTAGCTGATCGCGGGGTGTCCGAGCGTGCTGTAGTCACCGTTGATCCGCCCGACCTGAAGCTCGATGTCGTCGCGCAGCTGGCGATAGGTGTCGACGCGCTCGCGGCTCGGGCTCGCGACCTGCACGAGCACTGCGTCCTCAGAGGTGAGACGGCCGTCGGCCAGCAGCTCGCCGAACGCCTTGAGGCGGTGGCCGATCCCCTTCGTGTAGTCGAGGCGGTCGACCCCGAGCATGACCGTCTCGGGGTCACCCAGCTCGGCACGGATCTCGCGGGCCCGCGCCTGGATCGTGGGGGTTCTCGCCATCGCTTCAAACGACGCGGAATCGATCGAGATCGGGAAGTGCCGGGCGACGACGCGCCGGACGCTCGCGCCGCGACGAGAGCGGTTCACGCGTCGGGTGCCGCCGGCCGCATCCTCCTCGACCGGCACCTCGACGACGGTGCTGCGGGTGTCGTAGCCGAGCAGGCGGCGCACGGCGCGGAGGAAGCTGCCGGCGTCGCCCTGCCGCTGGAACCCGATTACGTCGGCGCCGAGCAGGCCCTCGACGATCTGCCGACGCCACGGGAGCTGCGCGAAGATCCCGTACGGCGGAAAAGGGATGTGGTTGAAGAAGCCGATCGTGATGTCGGGACGGAGTTCCCGGAGCATCTTCGGCACCAGCTGCAATTGGTAGTCCTGTACCCAGACGACACCGTCCTCTTCCGTCACGGCCGCGGCCGCCTCGGCGAAGCGCCGGTTCACGCGCACGTAGGCATCCCACCAATCCCGGTGGTAGGTGGGAGGAGCGATGACGTCGTGGTAGAGCGGCCAGAGTGTGTCGTTCGAGAAGCCCTCGTAGTAGTCCTCGAGTTCCTGCGCGCTGAGGGCGATGGGGACGATCTGCACGCCGTTGTCCACGAAGGGAGCGACCTCCTCGTCGGCGACCCCCGGCCAGCCGACCCACGCGCCCTCGTTCGCACGCATCACAGGCTCGAGTGCGGTGACGAGGCCGCCGGGCGATGTCTTCCACGAGGCTGTGCCGTCCTCGGCGATGACGCGGTCGACGGGGAGGCGGTTCGAGACGACCACAAATGCGTTGCGCTCCGGCCCTCCGCGAGTCTGCTCGGCGTGGGAGAGATCTGCAGGGGAAAGAGTGGAGGTGGAGTGCGAAGGAATGGTCGTCCCAATCGTCGGTCGAGCCGTCGTCGTGCCCGTCGAGGTTACCAGCCCACCCCTGATGGGGGCCGGGGTCAGCCGTGGACGAGCGCGAGCGCGAGGGTCGCTCCGCCGACCGTCGGGATCACCGCGACCAGACCCAGGAGCGCGTACTGCCGCCACGAGATGTGCACTCCGAGCGCGGTGAGCCGCTGGTGCCAGAGCAGCGTCGCAAGCGAGGCCCACGGGGTGATGAGGGGGCCCGCGTTGACGCCGATCAGCAGAGCGACCAGGCGCAGGGGATCCGCGGCGACCGGCTCGAGGGCGAGGTATGCGGGCAGGTTGTCGACGAGATTCGAGGCGACCGCGCCGGAGCCGGCGAGGCGCAGCAGGTCGAGGGTCCCGCTCCCCTCTCCCGCGACGACGGCGAGCGCCGCGCCCAACCCGAGCTGGTGCGCTGCCTCCATCGCCACGAAGAGACCGGCGGCGAAGACGACGAGCTGCCAGGGCAGAAGCGAGACCCGCAGCGCGGCGGGCTTGCGGAGCGCGAAGAGGACGATCAGAGCAAGCGCGGCGACGGTCGCCGGGATCCACACGTCGAGCCCCGAGACCAGGGCGGGGAGGAGCAGCGCCACGACGATCCCCGCGCCGGTGAGCAGCACGCGGTCCGTGACGGGCGTCCGCTCCCCCGGCGAGTAGCGCCCTGCGAGCTCGCGTCGGTAGCGCACCGCCAGGATCACGACAGGCACGGCCGCCGCGACGAGCGCCGGCATCACGGTCAACGCCGCGAAGGCGAACGGGCCCTCGACGCCGAGCCTGTGCTGCGCAAGCAGGTTGGTCAGATTCGAGACGGGCAGGAGGAGCGAGGCGCAGTTCGCCAGCCAGACGGTCGCCATCGCGAACGGCAGTGGCGAGACGCGCACGTGCGCCGCCAGCAGCACGACGACCGGAGTCAGCAGCACCGCAGTGGTGTCGAGAGAGAGGAACACCGTGCTGACGACCGCCATCGCCACGACCAGCAGCCAGAGCACGGCGGTGCGCCCGCGCCCCCAGAGCGCGGCGCGCTCGGCCACCACCGTGAAAACCCCGGCGTCCGAGGCAAGCTCGGCGACCACGGTCACCGCGACCACGAAGCCGAGGATCGGCGCCGTCCGCTCGACCAGCTCGCCGAGCGCCTGCATCGGCAGGACTCCGGTGACGACGGCCACCGCCCCGACGACGAGCAGCACCGCTCCGATTACTGCCGTGCGCATGTCGTTCCCGTTCTCCTCGGCGTGCCCCGGCACGAGGACGGTGGTCCCGGCGGCGGTCCACCGTAGCGGGAGAACGCCTCGGTGCTGTCAACCGTTCCTCTGAGAGCTTTCGCACCCGCTAGCGTCGAGGTGAACACGGGAGGCACACGCATGCGCAAATTCATCCTCAATTCCAGCGTCATTAGCGCGATCGTCGGCGGCTGGTCGATTCTGCAGACCACGCGCAAGGGCCCGCGCGACTGGCGACTGGCCCTGCAGTGGGTCAGCTGGGCGATCTCGGTCACCGTCGCCCTTGCCTCCGTCTCCTACGACTCGAAGGAGATCGTCGCAGAGGAGCGCGGCGCGAAGCGCGACCGCTGAGCAATGCGTCCTGATGCTCTGCCTCCTCGTGAAGCGGCGTGTCAGCCTGTTGGTGGGTGTGTTCCCGGCGAGACTGGAGACCGTCGTCGCGTGCACGAGAAACGGGGTTCATCATGAGGTTTCGTCTGAGGCGCCGCCAATCGGCTCCCGAGGTCGTCGCGGCCCCCGCCCTGACGCAGGACCAGCTTTTCGCGGTGGTTCACGAGCGCCTGGCGGCGTTCGTCGGCTCCGAGGGCGCCTGGGTTGTCACGCGTCGCAGCCACGACGATCGGGACCCGATCTTCCACGGGATGCTGGCGCGCTCTCTCGCACACGAGCTGTCGGCCGCGATTCACGACGAGCAGCTGCTCGTCGGCGTCGAGCCAACGGAGAGCCCGGTTACCGCTGCGATCCCGGCGATGCGCGCGTCCACTCCCCCGGTCGAGCCCGCCGCGCTGCGCTGGGAACCGCAGCCGATCGCGGTCTGGGCGGAACCGACTCCGGCTGACGTCTCCGTCCCCGCTCCCCGCTGAGTTCGACGGATCTGGGCCGGTCTCGACTCCGCCGCGTTCGCAACCGAGGTTGAACGGCCCCGACAGCGCGTTTCCCGTCCTTTCGGATGCTTTCAACCTCGGTTACGCACATCGGTCAACGGAGAACCCACTCAGTTCAGAGCGTTGGCCAGCCCTCGGGGCCCTGGCTGCCGGCGGGGTACTCGTCGAGCGGTACCGCATGTGCCTGCCACGCGTCGATCGCGGGCTGCACGATCCGCCAGCACTCCTCCGCCGCGTCCCCGCGCACGGAGAGGGACGGGTCATCGTCCAGGATCCCCGAGATGACCTCCCCGTAGGCGAGGAGTTCCCCGGCACCGAATGTGGCCTCCAGCGAGGCGCGCTCAAGGGAGTAGGGGTCACCAGGACCATTGATGTTGAGTTCGAGCGCCATCTTGTCCGGCGCAAGGAACAACCGCAGCACCGACGGCTCCTCTGTCCCGTGAAAACCCGCGGGCAGGTGCGGCACCGGCTTGAATCGGATGACCACCTCGCGCCGCCGCTCGCCCAGCGCCTTGCCGGAACGCAGCGTGAACGACACTCCCGACCATCGCCACGTGTCGATCTCGACGGTGAGCTCGGCCAGTGTCTCGGTGCCGCGCTCGGGATCGACACCTTTTTCCTGGGCGTAGGACGGCAGTTCCCGCCCGTCGATCGTCCCCGCGGTGTAGCGGGCGCGCCGAGAACTTTCGGCCGGGTTGTCGCCGCGCAGGCGCGTCGCGCGCAGGACGATCGACTTGGCGTCCCGCAGGTCCGCGGCGTCGAGCGTAGACGGCGGCTCCATCGCGATCACGGCGAGGACCTGCAGTAGGTGGCTCTGGATCATGTCGGTTAGCGCACCGGCTCCGTCGTAGTAGCTCGCGCGACCCTCTAGAGCGAGTTGCTCGTCGTAGACGATCTCGACGCTCTCAATATGCTCCGCCGACCACAGCGGCTCCAGGACCCGGTTGGCGAAGCGCAGCCCGAGCACGTTCATCACGGTCGCCCGGCCGAGGAAGTGGTCGACGCGGTGGGTGCGGTCCTCGGGCACAAGGGCGGCCAGTCGCTCGTTGAGCGCTCGGGCGCTCGCCTCGTCGGTGCCGAACGGCTTCTCGAGGGCGAGCACGGTCCCCTCGGGCAGCTCGTGGGCAGCGAGCGCCTCGCACGCCGTGGCCGCGATCGCGGGCGGGAGCGCGAAGTAGACCGCGACAGGCCCGACGCAGCTCGCGAGCAGAGCAGCGAGCGCCTCCGGATCGGTCACGTCGACCTGCTGGTAGCGCGTGCCCGAGACCAGCGCGTCGATGCCGGCCCCGGTCGCCTCGACGCTCCCGAACGATGTGGTCAGCACGTCGTGCCACTGCTCCTGCGTCCAGTCCTCCCGCCCGGCCCCGACGAGGTGAATCCGGCGATCGGTCTCGCGCGTCAGCAGTTGCCCGACCGCAGGCAGGAGGAGGCGAGCGGAGAGGTCCCCCGTCGCACCGAGAATGAGCAGGGTCGAGACCGTCTGTGCCATGCGGCTCACCCTACGGCCCAGCGGGGCGCCATTGCTCCGCTGGGAGAAGGCCGCTACACCTGGAAGGATCACCGCATGGTCTCCCCCATCGAGGACTACGCCGTCCTCTCCGACTGCCGCACGGCCGCTCTCGTTTCCCGCGACGGAGACATCGACTGGCTGTGCCTGCCCCGCTTTGACTCCGCCTCCGTCTTCGGTGCTCTGCTCGGCGGTGACGACCAGGGACGCTGGTCGCTGCGGCCGGTGGACGGCGAAGCGACGAGCGAGCGGCACTACCTCGGTGACACTCTGGCGCTGGTCACGCGCTGGACGACTCGGACCGGTGTGGTCGAGGTCATGGACGTGATGCCGCTCCGCGACGAACGCGCCGAGCTCGTCCGCCGGGTCCGTGGTATCTCCGGCACCGTCCGGATGCGGCAGGAGCTGCGCATCCGCTTCGACTACGCCCGCACCATGCCGTGGGTGCGCCAGGAGGGCTCCGACAAGGATCCGCTGCTCGTCGCCGTCGCCGGACCAGACGCGGTCGTCGTGCGCGGTGTCCGGCTGAAAGCCGTGGACCACGCGCACGTTGCCGAGTTCGACGTCGTGGCCGACGCTGTCGTGGACCTCTCGATGGCCTGGTTCCCCTCGCACCAGCGCTCCCCGAAGCGCCTCGACATCGATCGCGCCCTGGAGCGCACGCACGCCTGGTGGACAAGGTGGGCGTCGGCAATCGACTACGACGGACCGCATCGCGAGGCCGTCGTCCGCTCGCTCCTGACGCTGCGCGCGCTGACCGACGACGAGACCGGCGGCATCGTCGCGGCAGCGACCACGTCACTCCCTGAGCAGTTCGGTGGCAGCCGCAACTGGGACTACCGCTACGTGTGGCTCCGCGACGCCGCCCTCACGCTGCAAGCCCTGCTCGCGCACGGCTTCGAGCAGGAGGCGCAGAAGTGGCGTGCGTGGCTGCTGCGGGCGGTCGCCGGCGCCCCTGAGGACGTGCAGATCATGTACGGCCTCGCGGGTGAGCGCGACCTCGCCGAGCGAACGATGCCGAGCCTGCCGGGCTACGACGGCGCCTCGCCCGTACGGATCGGTAACGCCGCCGTCGACCAATACCAGGCCGATGTCATCGGCGAGGTCATGGTCGCGCTGCACGAGGCGCGGGTGCTCGGAGTGGACGAGACGGCGTTCTCGTGGCCGCTCCAGCGCGCGCTGCTGGGCTTCGTGGAGGAACACTGGCAACGGCCCGACAACGGTATCTGGGAGATCCGGGGCGAGCCGCAACACTTCACTAACTCGCGCGTGATGATCTGGGCGGCCCTGGACCGCGGCGTCCGTGCCGTGCGCGAGGGTGGGCTTCCTGGTCCGGTCGAGACCTGGGAGCGGCTACGCGACGAGGTGCGGGCCGAGATCCAGGCGCAGGGCTTCGACGCCGAGCGCGGCCACTACGTGCAGTCCTACGGATCGACCGAGGTCGACGCCTCCCTCCTCGTGCTGCCGATGGTGGGCTTCGTCGCCGCAGACGACCCGCGGATGCTGGGCACCGTTGCCGAGCTAGAGCGGGTACTCCTGCAAGACGGACTGCTGCACCGCTACCGCACTGAGTCGTCAGTCGACGGCCTGGCCGGTGGTGAGCATCCGTTCCTCGCCTGCTCCTTCTGGCTGGTGCGGCAGTACGCCTACTCAGGCCGCCTCGGTGACGCGCGGGCACTGATGGACCGCTTGGTCGGCCTCAGCAACGACGTCGGCTTGCTCTCGGAGGAATACGACGTCGAGGGCCGCCGCCACGCGGGCAACACGCCGCAGGCACTCTCCCACCTCGCGCTCGTGCAGGCCGCCGACGCGATCGCGGCGCAGCAATGAGGTGACGGTGGGTGCCTGCTAGCGGGCGGAGGACCGTCGGCTTCGGCTCGTGCAGGCCGTGGGCGGGCGACGGTACCGCGACGACCAGTCGACCGAGTGGCGGATCACGAAGGCTCTCCTGACGTTCAGCCGCATGCTCGGCTGAGAGGAGCCGACGCGCTTGACCTCGAGCGCGCTCGAAGTCGTAGGTTGGCGCCATGCCCACCGCCACTGCCGCCCCGACCGAGACCGAGGTGCTGTCGATCTCGCAGGTCGCCGCCGTCACCGGTCTGACCGTGCACACCCTGCGCTACTACGAGCGCGCCGGGCTGATGCTCGACCCGGTCGAACGCGCCGCGTCTCAGCACCGCCGCTACCGGCCAGCCGACGTCGGCTGGGTCGATTTCCTCACCAAGCTCCGCGCGACCGGTATGCCGATCGCCCGGATTCGCGAGTACGCCCGGCTCCTGCGCATCGGGCCAGCCACGGAGCCGGAGCGCCTCGCGCTACTTCGAACGCACCGCGACGAGGTCGAGGCGCAGCTCGCCCGGACACACGCCAGCCTGACCGCGATCGACATCAAGATCGCGGCGTATCAAGAGAGGACCACCACCCTATGAAGACGATCACCCTCGGATCCGCCGTCGCCGCCCTCGAGGTCTCGCGCCTCGGCCTCGGCGCCATGGGCATGTCAGCGTTTTATACCGGAGCCGGCACCGACGACGCGGAGTCGATCCGCACCGTGCACCGCGCCCTCGAACTCGGCGTCACCTTCATCGACACTGCCGAGATCTACGGCCCCTACACCAACGAGGAACTACTCGGCCGTGCCCTGGCCGGCCGCCGCGACGACGTCGTGCTGGCCAGTAAGTTCGGCATGATCCAGCACCGCGGCGACGGGAGCCGCGGACTCGATGGCTCCCCTGAGAACCTGCGGCTCGCCGTCGAGGGCTCGCTACAACGCCTCGGGACCGACCACATCGACCTCTACTACCAGCACCGAATGGATCCGGGAGTGCCGGTCGAGGAGACGGCGGGAGCCTTCGCCGAGCTGATCCAGGAGGGCAAGCTGCGCGGCTACGGCCTCTCGGAGGCGGCACCCGCGACGATCCGCCGCGCCCACGCCGTGCACCCGGTGACGGCGGTGCAGTCCGAGTACTCGCTCTGGACCCGCGACCCCGAAGCGGACGTCTTGCCGGTGCTTCGCGAACTCGGCATCGGCTTCGTGCCCTACTCGCCGCTCGGCCGCGGCTTCCTGACGGGCAGCATCCGCTCGGTCGACGAGTTGGGCAGCGACGACTTCCGCCGCGACAACCCCCGCTTCGCCGACGGCGCGCTCGAGGCGAACCTGCGGATCGTCGAGGCCGTCGACCGCGTCGCTGCAGAGGCTGACGCGACGGCTGCGCAGGTCGCGCTCGCCTGGCTACTCGCGCAGGGCGACGACATCGCGCCGATCCCGGGCACCAAGCGCGTCTCGCGCATCGAGGAGAACGCCGCCGCCGACGCCCTGGTGCTCACCCCCGAGCAGCTCGCCACCCTCGGCTCCCTCGAGCCGCCGGTCGGCGACCGCTACGCCGACATGAGCTCGATCGGCCGCTAACCCCTCCGCCCCTTTCCCCCGCGAGATGTCTCTTGCGACCGCCTCCCTCGGCGGGTCACGTACCCAACTGGCATCTCGCGGGGTGAACTCAGTCGCGCGAAGGAGTGTCGCGCAGATCGATCAGGCCGGTGAAGAGAGCGCCGCGCTCGTCGGAGCGCTTGTCGCCCGAGAACAGGTTGTCCGGGGCGGAGGAGGTGTGGCGTCGCGGTGCCACCGGCTCGCTCTCCATCTCGATGCGCTGGCGCGGCAGGGCGACCGGATCTTTCTCGTGCAGCCACGAGACAAGTCGCTCGCGCACGTAGCAGCGCAGATCGAAGAGGGTCGGCGCGTCCTTCGCGGTCACCAACACGCGGATACGGACGAAACCGCCGGTCGCGTCAGTCACCTGCAGCACGCTGGTGCGCCCGTCCCAGAGGTCGGTCTCCTCCAGCATCCGGTGCAGCTCCTCGCGCATCTGCTCGGGGCTCACCCGCCAATCGAGGTCGAGTTCCACCGCGCCGAGCAATTCGGAGCCGGTGCGCGTCCAGTTCTGGAAGGGCTTGGTCGTGAAGTAGTTGGTCGGCAATACCAGGCGGCGATCGTCCCAGAGGTGCACGACCACGTAGGTCAGCGTGATCTCCTCGATCCGCCCCCACTCGTTCTCCACGATCACCACGTCGTCGAGCCGGATCGCGTCGCTGAAGGCGAGCTGCATCCCGGCGAAGATGTTCGTGAGACTCGACTGAGCCGCGAGCCCCGCGACGATGGAGAGGACACCGGCTGAGGCCAGCAGGCTCGCGCCGGCGGTCCGCGCCTCGGGGAAAGTCAGCAGCGAGGCTCCGATCGCGATCACGACGACGGCCGCGATGGCGACCCGCCGGATGATCGTCATCTGGGTGCGAAGACGACGGGCGCGCCGGTTGTCGGCGGTATCCGTGCGGTAGCGCGCGGCCCCGAGATCCTCGAGGAACACGAGAAGCGCGCCAGTCACCCACGCTGACGCCGCGATGGTCGCGATCTGGAACGTTCGTTCGATGAGCCCCGGCCAGACCTCGCCTGACACCGTCGCGGCCAGGGCCGTCCAGATGGCAATCGTCACGAGGAGGACCCGCAAGGGGACGCGTATTCGGCGGATGAGCAGGCGCGCCCAGGTCTTGCGTCTGCCGATCGAGCGGAGGACGAGAGCGGCGACGGCGGTCGCCACGACGGCGATCACGATCGCGATCACCACGGCGAACGCGATCGAACCGATCTCGGGGAGGACGTCTTCAGGCACAGGTGTCCTTTCGTTGGCGGGAGGCGAGCGCGCACCATCGAGCGGATCAAACACACAAGCCTTCCACGAATCCGGAAGCCCGTCCGGTTCCCCTCCCCAATGCTGCGCCAACGTCCAGACCCGGGCCCTAGCCCCGTGAGATGCCTCGTGGGTGCAGCTTTATCGGCGTGTCGCTTACCCCACTGGCAGCTCGCGGCGGTCGTCGTCGCGCGCCGGACGAGGCGCCTGTCGTCGCGCGGCTGCTAGCGTCCCAGCATCGAACGCGAGGGAGAATCATGTCAAAAGCGTCCACCATTACCGCGCTGATCGCGGCCGCCGCCGTCCTCACGGGCTGTTCTGGAGCAGGAGGCGAAACTCCGGCG
Organism: Rathayibacter iranicus NCPPB 2253 = VKM Ac-1602; assembly: GCF_003149025.1. Taxonomy (GTDB): domain Bacteria; phylum Actinomycetota; class Actinomycetes; order Actinomycetales; family Microbacteriaceae; genus Rathayibacter; species Rathayibacter iranicus. The sequence goes on along the minus strand of NZ_QGDV01000005.1, from coordinate 126,842 downwards.
GAGACTCCCACCCCCTCGTTCTCGTTCCCCGCCGCACCAACGGCCACGGATTCGGCGAGCCAGCGCTTCGCGGGAACGGACGGGGCGGGCCTCGACGACCCGGCCACACTCGAGGGAGTCGCCGCCGCGCTCGCGGGTACCAGCGCCTTCACCTTCGACGCCGGCGCCGCCCTCTCCTCCGAGAACACGCCGTACTGGGACACCGACACGGCAGCACTCTCATCGGCCGGTTTCCAAGCAGACACCTCGAGGACGAATCCGGCGAAGGGCTACTGGACTTTCCGCAACGACGCGGGAACGACGATCATGATCATCCAGCAGCGCGTGAAGGACAACGATCCGCAGGTCAGCGATGAGGCCGCGAGCCAGCATGTGATCGATATCTCGGGTCCTCAGGGGGAGGTGCAGCGCGTCTCCCTGGCCGTGAAGGGCGGCGGAACGATCGACGCTCTGCGTGCCGCGCTGGCCCCCGCCGAGGATGGGCTGGCCTGGGGCTCCGTTCTGCGCTCGTTCACCAAGCCAGGCATCGCCGTGCAGCTCATCGCGACCGGCGCCGATCAGTCTCGGGCCGACGACGCGCTCGATCTCGCGGTCCGGTCGACCACTGTCGGATTCCACGGCGTGCTGCCCCTCGTGGGTGGCCCCACCCCCGCCCCGACCGACCACTGACCGAGCACCACCGTCCGAGCACCATCGTCCGAGCACCACCGTCCGAGCACCACACCAAGGGAGAGCCATGACCATCCGACCCCTAGCCCGCACACTTGTGGTCGTGGCCACCGTCCTCGCCCTCGCGAGCTGCGCGAGCCCGGGGAGCGCCAGCCCGGGAGACGAGACCGCCGCGGAGACCGCCGTTACGCCGTCGTTCTCCTTCCCTGCCGCGCCAGCAGCACCCACCCCGAGCGCTTCCTCAGCCACCCACGGAGCCGACGACGCCTCAACCGGCGCCGGCCCTATCACTTTCACCGATGGAGCAGCACTGCATACCACAGACGAACTCTTCTGGGCCATGAAGATGTCGACCCTGAGCGAGCACGGCTTCGAACTCGACGCCGCACAGTCCGACATCGCGAACGGCCGCTGGATCTTCCGCGCCGGCGACGGCTCGGTCCTCACTGCACTGCAGCAGCGAGTGACGGACATCGACTCCACCACCACCGACGAGGACGCGACCCGGCAGGTCCTCGTGGCCTCGCACATCATCGACGACCCGCAGCCCGCAACCCTGCCCCGTCAAGGAGGCGGCACGATCGAGGCCCTCGGCGGCGACCGGGCTCCTGACGCGGACGGCCGATCCGTCGGAGCGATCTCGCGCAGCTTTGCCCGCACGGGCATCAACCTGTCGATCCTCGCCGCGGCTCCAAGTCCGGCGCGGCTGACCGAAACCCTCTCCGTCGCGGCGCAAGGCCTTGAGGTGGGCTTCCAGGCCGGCAGCTGAGTCCGTCGAGAACCGACCCGTCCGAGTGGGATGAACGACGCGGGCTTCGGCGGGGCGACACTCAGATTCGTGGGCAGCTTGGCCTGGTTCTCGACGCGCTTCTCACCGAACACCCGCTCAAGCCGACTAAGAAAAAAGCTCCGAGCCCGGCGCCGGACTGATGAGCAAAAGATATCGTTACACAGATTCGATGCGACTCCGCCGATTGCCACCCATAGGGGGGCTTCCTTGTAACTTCTTCAGCAGGTCAACAGTTATTTAAGTCGGTTCGCGCTGCGCCCGGTGATAGCTTTTTCGATATCGGTGACCTCAGAGCAGACGCCTCTGCATACCTCGTGGCGCGAGCCATACTTAGCGACACACATCGGTCCCTCGACGATATTGTCCGCGAACATTCTATCGCCATAGAGGATGACCCGGGATGGCTTGCGAAGCAGTTCTTTGCGTTGCGTTTCGGCACCCACGCCGTACTCATCGCGGCCGTGAAAAACGTGTTCACCGACCCGTGGCCGATGACGGCCTGGCCGAAAGACCACTTCATCGAAGTTCGCAATCCAGGCACATCCGCACCGAAATTCAGTCCCTCGGCCACAATCCTCGCCAGCGAACTCAACGACGTCGCCGAAGGTTTCGCAGATGCCGTCACGGCAGCAATGAGCTGGACAGAACGCTGAATCGGGATGCAGGCATGAAGCAAGAGCAACCGCCCGGGCGACGTCTTTCGTCAACGTACGCCGCCGCGGCCGTATTAACGATGCTCTCATCCACTTTCCTGCAGCTAGACGCGATTCGTGAATGGCGACCGTGCGGAGGGACGGATGTCGGAGCAATCCTAGGCGAGTCTGCCGTCGCGGCTGCTCTGACGCTCGTTTCCTGTTTTCTATGGCTGTGGGTCACGCGACGAGCCGACAAGTCGTACGAGAAGGTTCGGGGAGCGACATCGGTGGCGCTAGTCATTGCCGCCTTCGTGGTCGGTTCCGCCTTCTTTCTCGGTGTAGTCCTATTGTCCCCGGGAATCTCTGGCGAGTACGACACATGCGGATTCGACCTGGGTACGGCCGTCGTTCGGGCAGTTCCCGTACTCGCGCCCCTCATCGCATTAGCCGTTGCAGTGACGGCGACGCCCCGACGAAGGCGGGTGACACTACGAGGTGCTGCATGGTTCGGGGCGATCGTTCTCGGGGCGTGGGTTGGATTCGGGACTGCCGTGCTCGTGACCGTCTAAGCCTCGTGCTGCGGTAGTCGCGCCGGCTGCTGAAGAACGGCTCCTTGCGAGGCAGGGCGGATTCTGGACCGTCCCCGTTTTGGTGGACGAGGACCGATCAGCGTGGCGAATTGGCGAAACAGGGTGTGGACCAGAGCGATCCCGGCGGCTAGACTCGATGCTTTCGGCTTCATCCCCGAACAGCCTCCGTCCTACAGCGGCTTCCCCTGCGATTGCGGCCGGGGTCGACGTGCTCGTCGTCCCGCGGATGCAGGGACACAGCGACGTGAAGATGGTCCTCACTGTCCACGGGCACCTGTTCCGGACAGGCTGGACGAAGCAGCCGGATCCGATGGACTCGGCCAGGACGAGGGCACCGACTGAGAGCCCTACGGACTTTTTTCTGACTGCGGCAGCAAAATAGCCCCGACCTTCGGACTGTAAATACCGTCTGATCGGGGCTTTTGGTGCACCCCCTCGGACTTGAACCGAGAACCCACTGATTAAGAGTCAGTTGCTCTGCCGATTGAGCTAGAGGTGCGTGGCACACGGCTGAACGTGCGTGCCGAACCGAGGAGTCACACTACCAGCGGCTCCCCCCTACCCGTCAAATCGAAGGCGGTGCCGGCGGAGACCGGGGTGGAGAGGCCGCCGGTATCGTGAGCATGTGACCCCGAGCAGCGACTACCCGAGCCTCGACGACGACCTCCGCCTCGCCCTCCGCCTCGCGGACGCCGCCGATGCGATCTCCCGCGAACGGTTCGGCGCGCTCGACCTGATGATCGACACCAAGCCGGACAGCACTCCCGTGACCGACGCCGATCGCGCCGTCGAAGAGGCGATCCGCTCGCTGCTCTCCGCCGAACGCCCGGACGACTCGATCCTCGGCGAGGAATTCGGAACCTCAGGCGTTGCCGCACGCCAGTGGATCCTCGACCCGATCGACGGGACCGCGCACTTCCTGCGCGGAGTGCCGATCTGGGCGACGCTGATCGCGCTCGCGGTCGATGGCGTCCCCGTGGTCGGAGTCGTGTCCGCTCCCGCGCTCGGCACGCGCTGGTGGGCCGCGGCCGGCTCCGGCGCCTGGGCGGTCGAGACCGGACGCGCGACCGCGGAAGCCGCATCCGCGCGCCCGCCTCGCCGTCTTCGAGTCTCGGGCATCGACACACTGGCCCAGGCCACATTCAGCTACAACAGCATTCAGCAGTGGGACGGCGCCGGACGTCTTCCGCAATTGCTCGACCTCGCGCGCTCCGTCTGGCGCGACCGCGCCTACGGGGACGCCTGGCCATACATGCTCGTCGCCGAGGGGCTTCTCGACGGCGCAGGCGAATTCGATGTGAAGCCCTATGACCTCGCGGCGCTGGTGCCCATCGTTCAGGAGGCGGGCGGGCGCTTCACCTCTGCCGACGGCGAGGACGGCCCCTGGCACGGCAGCGCGATCGCGACCAATGGGGCACTGCATGACGAGGTCCTGGCGTTAGTGGCGCGGCGATGAGGAGCGGAACAGCAGCGCTGGCCAGTGCCGGACTGCTGATTCTCCTCTCGGGCTGCGCCTCGGTCGTCGGCGCCGACGGCTCCGAGGCGGTGCGCGACGACGACGGCACCGTCGTCACCGCCGGGGTGACCGATGTCTTCGCTCTGCACCGCGGCGACTGCTTGCGGGACCCGGGCGATGACCGGATCGACGACGTCGAGGTCGTGCCGTGCGAGCAGGAGCACGGGCTCGAGGTTTTCCACTCGTTCGAGCAGTCGGGCGACCGCTACACGAGCCGCAATACCCTCCTCGCGCAGGCCGACGCCGGCTGCGAGCCGGAGTTCGGCGCCGTGATGGGGATCGCCTACGGCGACTCGGCGTTGGAGTACCGGGCTCTCGTCCCCTCCGAGGTGAGCTGGCAACACGGCGACCGCACGATCCTCTGCACAGTCCACGACCCCACTGCGAGCGCAACGACGGGCACTCTCATGGGCGCCGCCCGCTGAGGTTCCGCGGGGTCAATCCCTCCCTGACTGCATTGACAGCCGAGACGACCGCGAGCACTGTGTGAGGACGACCGGCAGGCGCGAGGGGGCGCAGAGACCGACGGCTCAGGAGTCGACATGCAGAACCAGTACGACCAGGATCCCCCGGAGCGATCCGGGACAACCGAGCAGCGCTGGGGCCCCGCCGAGAGTCTTTTCGCCCGGCTCCGCCGTCAGCGCACTCTCCTCGCCGCCGCTGACGCGCTCGCCCAGGAGGGTCTTGGCGACCTCTGGTCCCGAGCCCTGCGCGCCTACACGGGAGCCTCCGACCGCGTCGTCTCGGTGGACGGTAACGCCGAGGCCGCGACCCTGGCGTGGCTGAAGCCGCGTGGAGTGATCTCGCTCCTCGTCGCCGAGACCTGCGACGACTCCGACACCGTCGAGCATCTGGCCGCCGCCCTGGCCGCGATGAACGCCGTCACGCTCACCCTCGACGAGGCGCGTGCCCGGCGTCTGGAGCGGCTGCTGCGGGCGCTGGCAACTCTGGTGCCCGACGCATTCGCCGAACTCCCGGCAGCACCGCACACGCATTACCCGGCAGGAGCGGCGACGGCATTCCTGACGCCAGGGCTGCTGTATCGCGACTGGGCACCACCGAAGGTGCTGCCTGTTCACGATCGGGACGACGATGAGCGCCTCGCGCTGCTGACCCTCTATGGGAGGATCCACCAGCTCGACGTTCGCTCCTGACCGGCAGCCTCTGCCTTGGACGGAGAAACCGCGAAAGAACAACTCCCAGTGCGCGACGACGACCGGTGGTGGAGATGGGGGGAATCGAACCCCCGTCCATCGCTGTGATTCTGCGCCTTCTACGGGTGTAGCCGATGAGAGCGTTCTGCTCGGCCCCGACCGTTACCATCGGCGCATCGGTCGACGGGCCCAGCCCGAGTTCAAGTCCCGCGTCGCCCTCAGGCGTAACGACGCAGCAAGTCCTCTCAATGACGCCAGGATCCGGGGCGAGGACGCACCCACGGGCTGACGGACTATCTACTCTGGCTTAGGCAGCGAGAGCGAAGTCGGTGCGCTTCTGTTCGGCACCTGTGTTTTCCAGGGATCGTTAACGAGATAACCTTGGATCCTCGACCCGCTTCTCGCAGTTTCGCAGGCAATGTCGAAACCGATCATCCCCGCGAGCACTCATCAGCCCTGGGGCCGCACGAGTGGGTCGTCGTCGCACACTGTGGAGTTACGCCGACCAGTCTACCTCAGCTCCGGGCGCTGACGCGGCGACGACGCAAGTCGACGAGGCCGAGTACCAGAGCGAGCGCGATCAGCCCGAGCGTGACGAGGTAGCCGTTGCGGAACGCATCGTGGTACTGGTCCAGTCCACCGGCCATTCCCTTCTCGCTCGCCAGAGTGGCGAAGAAGACGGCGGACGCACAGGCTGTCCCGACCGCGGTCCCCACCCGCTGCCCGAGCTGCCCGACCGAACCCGCGACTCCGCCCTGCTCGGGCGAGATCTCGGCAAGGGTGAGCGTCTGATTCGGCGAGACGACGAACCCGCCACCAGCGCCAGCAACCAGCATTGCCGCGCCCATTCCGAACGCCGCCGTCTCCGCCGGTAGCACCTCCGCCGCCAGCAGCACCAGTGTGAAGCCGACGACCACCAGCACGATTCCCAGCACCACGAGCGCCCGACCGTAACGCTGCACCAGTTTGCCGCCGTACCAGGCGGTGACCGCCGAGGTCAGGGCGAAAGGGATGCTGACCATGCCCGCGAAGACTGGCGCAAGTCCGAGCCCCTGCTGGAGAAACAGCGTCGTCAGGAGAAAAGTCGCGGGGATCGCCGCGAAATACGATGTCGCGACGAGGATCCCGTTGCGGTAGGAGCTCGTGCGAAAGATCCGAAAGTCAATGACCGGAGTGCGGCCCGTGGCGGCGTACTGCGCCTCCCACCGCACGAAGCCGAGAGCTGCCGCCGCGGCGAGCAGGAGCCAGAACCAGCGGTAGGGCGAGTCGCGCGACGATCCGGTCGTGAGCAGGAACGGCAGCATCAGAGCGAAGATCGCCACCGCGAGCAGCAGCAGGCCGACCGGGTCGAGTGACGCGTCGCCGCTCGACTGGCGACTCCGGCGCGGGATGAGCTTCCACGCGAAGACGAACGCGGCGATGCCGAGGGGGATGTTCATCCAGAACAGCAGCCTCCAGCCGTCCTGGTCGCCGCCCACCGCGATCAGGAGCCCACCGAGGGTCGGACCGAACGCGGTCGAGACCCCGATGGTTGCGCCGAAAACGCCAAAGGCCCTCGCGCGCTCGGCGCCCGTGAACATCTGCTGCACCAGGCCGAGCACCTGCGGCATCTGGATCCCCGCGGCCACTCCCTGGAGGAAGCGCGCGACAACGAGCATCTCGATCGAGGGCGCGACGGCGCACAGCAGGCTCGTCACAGTGAATGCCGAGAGCCCGATCAAGAAGAGCAGGCGTCGAGAGCGGATGTCGCCCAAGCGTCCGGAGGGAACCAGCGCGAGACCAAAGGCCAACGCGTACCCGGCGACGATCAGCTGCAGTTGACTCGCATCAGCCGAGAGCGAGGCCTCGATGGCGGGAAGCCCCACATTCACCTTCGACAGGTCGAGGATGGTGATCGCGGCGACTGCAACGCTCACGGCGAAAGCGCGCCAGCGGGTCTTCTCATCGGCGGCGCTCAGGGCGGCAGGTGCGCTGTTCTCCGGAGTGGTCACACTCGCCAGTGTTGCAGTCCAACAGCCGTTGAGAAGAGGGTTGCGCCACAGCTGTCGGACACCCTTGAGCGGGCACGTGCCCCGAGTGGCTACTCCCCGAGGCGGCGGCGGGTCGCCATCGCGCGGTCCGCCTCTCGCCGGTCCTGGCGCTCACGGAGCACCTGGCGCTTGTCGTAGTCCTTCTTGCCCTTCGCTACCGCGAGCTCGACCTTAGCCTTGCCGTCGCTGAAGTAGAGCGACAACGGAATCAGCGTGTACCCACCCTCCTTCACCTTGTTGTGGATCTTGAGGATCTGCGCCTTATGCAGCAGCAGCTTCCGCTTGCGGCGAGGCGGGTGGTTCGTCCAGGTCCCATGCGCCCACTCGTTGATGTGCACCGCGTCGAGCCACGCCTCTCCTGCATCGACAAAGGCGTAGCCATCGACCAGCGACGCACGACCTGCGCGCAGCGACTTCACCTCGGTGCCGGTGAGCACGAGCCCCGCCTCGTAGGTGTCCTCGATGAGGTAGTCATGGCGCGCCTTGCGATTGGTCGCGACGACCTTCTGTCCCTGTTCTCTGGGCACGGCTGCTCCTCGGGTCACGAGCGAATGGGGTGCGTCACCGGGACGATGCACCGGTGGGCTGCCCCGAACGGGACAGCCCATCAGTATACGGCCAACCGCGGATTAGACCCGCAAGTACCGCGCGATCGCCACATTCGCTGACACCGCCGAGAGGACGATTCCCACCACGATCAGGATCGGCACGACCACGATGGCGTCGTCGAGGCCGACGAACGACACCAGCGGGATCCGCTGAGCCAAAAAGCCCTGCACGAAGAACTGCACGATGGCGACCATCGCGACACCCGAGAGGATCGAGCCGATGAGCGCGGCGAAAACTCCCTCGAGGATGAACGGGGTCTGGATGAACCGGTTCGACGCGCCCACGAGCCGCATGATGCCCAGCTCCCGTCTCCGCGAGAACGCCGATAGGCGGATCGTCGTGGCGATGAGCAACACGGCGGCAACGAGCATGAGCACCGCGATACCGATAGCGGTGTAACTCGCGGCGTTAAGCGTGGAGAAGATCTGATCGAGATAGCGCCGCTGGTCGGTGACGCTCTCGACTCCCGAGACGCTGGACAGGCTCTCGACGATCACGTCGGACTGCGTCGGATCCTTGAGGTTGATCCAGAAGGTCTGGTTGAGCAAGTCGGGAGTGACGTACTCGGCGACCGGATTGCCCGCGAACTGCGCCTGGAAGTTCGCGTACGCCTGGTCGTGGTCCTCGAAGTAGGAGCGATCGATGTACGCCGCCAGCGTCTGGCCGGAGAGCTGTGCCTGCACCGCGTCGATCTGCTCCTGCGTGGCGTCGGAGCCGCTGCAGTTCGAGCCGCCGGACGTCGCCGTGCACAGATAGACCGCAACCTGGGCCTTGTCATACCAGAAGTTCTTCATCTGGCCGATCTGCATTTGCAGCAGGATCGCCGTTCCGACGAAGGTGAGGGAGATAAAGGTCACAAGGATCACCGAGACGACCATGGAGACGTTACGTCGGAGGCCGCCTGCGACCTCCGACCAGATCAATGCGAATCTCACTTGACGGGTCCTACGTTCTGCTGGTCGTCGCCGTTTTCTTCACTGTCGGCCGTGGGGGCGCGCAGGCCCAGCCGAGCCGCCAGTGACTCCTCGGGCAGGGCGCCGGTATCGGCGGGGAGAAAGATCGGGCCGGTCTGGCTCTGGATCTCGACGCGCGGGGCGGCCGGGGGTTCGGGGGCGGCAGCGGGCTCGGGCGCACGCGGGACGTCGGGGGCCGCGGCGGAGCGACGCCCTTCGGCGACGCGCGGCTGCGCGCCGGTCTGAGTGAGACGCGCGGGCTCCGGCACCGCGGCAGGCGCCTCTTGGCGCAGATCCACCTCGGGCACCTCAGCGGGCGCGAGTTCGCTGTCGATCAGCGCGGGCGTGGCGTACTCGGCGACCGCGTGGTCGTCGGCGGCCACCACCACGACGCCGTCGTGCACGACGGTGATGCTCTCGGTCTGGCCGTAGCCGCCCTGGCTCTCGTCACGAACGATGCTGCCCGCCGAGAGTTCGATGACGCGGCGCTTCATCTGATCGACGATGCCGGCCTCGTGGGTAGCCATGATGACGGTCGTGCCGCCGGCGTTGATCCGCTCGAGCAGAGCCATGATGCCGGCGCTGGTCGTCGGGTCGAGGTTGCCGGTCGGCTCGTCCGCCAGGAGGACGGCGGGCTTGTTCACGACCGCACGCGCGATCGCCACGCGCTGCTGCTCCCCACCCGAGAGTTCGTGCGGGAGGCGTGACGCCTTGCCTGCAAGGCCGACCATTTTCAGCGTGTCCGGAACAGCCTCCTGGATGTATCCCTTCGACTTGCCGATGACCTGCAAGCTGAACGCGACGTTGTCGAAGACCGACTTGTTCGGCAGCAGCCGGAAGTCTTGGAACACCACGCCCATATTGCGGCGGAAGTAGGGGACCTTGCGGCTCGAAATTTTGCCGAGGTTCTGGCCGAGCACGTGGATCGCCCCGGAGGAGGGGCGCTCCTCCTTGAGGATCAGGCGGAGGCAGCTCGATTTACCGGAGCCGGAGGCGCCGACGAGGAAGACGAACTCGCCCCGGAGGATCTCGAGATCGATGGCGTTCAGGGCGGGTCTCGTGCCGCCGCGATACTGCTTGGAGACGTTGTCGAAGCGAATCATGTCGGTACGAGGGTAAGCGACGATCGCGAAGAGTCGACCGAGCGGACCCGCGGCGCGTCGGTCGCGACTTCCCGGTGGCGCGCTACGCCGACTTGCGCCAGCGGATGCCGGCGGCGATGAAGCCGTCGAGATCGCCGTCGAACACGTGCGAGGGATTGCCGACCTCGTGGTCGGTGCGCAGGTCTTTCACCATCTGGTAGGGGGCGAGCACGTAGCTGCGCATCTGGTCGCCCCAGCTCGCGGTGATGGTGCCGGCGAGTTCCTTTTTGGTGGCCGCCTCCTGCTCCTTCTGGAGGAGCAATAGGCGCGATTGAAGCACCCGCATCGCGGCGGCTCGGTTCTGGATCTGGCTCTTCTCGTTCTGCATCGAGACAACCGTGCCGGTGGGCAGGTGGGTGATGCGTACGGCGGAGTCGGTGGTGTTGACCGACTGACCACCCGGGCCGGAGGAGCGGAAGACGTCGACGCGGATGTCATTGTCGGGGATCTCGATCGCCTCGGTCTCCTCCATCAGCGGGATGACTTCGACGGCGGCGAAGGACGTCTGGCGCTTGCCCGCGGCGCCGAACGGACTCATCCGCACAAGGCGATGGGTGCCGGCCTCGACCGAAAGAGTGCCGAAGGCGTAGGGGGCGTCGATTTGGAAGGTGGCCGACTTGATGCCCGCCTCCTCTGCGTAGCTGGCGTCCATCACGGTTGCCGCGTATTTGTGCTTTTCGGCCCAGCGCAGGTACATCCGCATCAGCATCTCGGCGAAGTCGGAGGCGTCGACGCCGCCGGCGCCTGCGCGGATGGTGACCACGGCGGGGCGGTCGTCGTACTCGCCGTCGAGGAGGGTCTGCACCTCGAGCTCGCCCATCACCTTTTGCAGCGAAACCAGTTCGGCGATCGCCTCCTGCTCGGACTCGGCATCGTCGGCTTCGTTGGCCATCTCGACCAGGACCTCGAGGTCGTCCAAGCGGCGGTCGATCGCCGTGACGCGACCTAGCTCGGACTGCCGATGGCTGAGGGCGCTCGTCACCTTCTGCGCTCTCGCCGTGTCGTCCCAGAGGTCGGGAACACCCGCCTGCTCGCTCAGCTCGGCGATCGTCGCGCGAAGCCCCTCTACGTCGATAACGGCGCGGATATCGGCAAAAGTGGAGCGGAGAGCAGTGATCTGCTCGGTGAAGTCGTTGTCCAGCATGGTGACCTCAGACTACCGGGGGCGCTCGTTCTCCCCGGCGTACCCTGGGGTCAGTGACTGACTCCGCACCGCGCCCCTTTCCCGTCGGGCCGCTGCTGCTGTCGACCTTCCTGCCGACCCTGCTGTTCTCGATCGGCGAGGGCGCGATCATCCCGCTCCTGCCTGCCGTCGCTGGCGACCTCGGAGCCACGCTCGCACTCGCGGGGCTCGTGGCCGGGATGATCATGATCGGCGAACTGGCGGGCGACATCCCCAGCGGCTGGATCGTCTCGCGAATCGGCGAGCGTGGCGCGATGCTCAGCGCCTCGGCGGCGTCGATCCTGGGCTTGGTCGTCTGCCTGGTCGCGACCTCGTGGGTCGGATTGACGCTCGGCGTGTTCGTGATCGGCCTCGCGACCGCGGTCTTTGCGCTGGCCCGGCACGCGTTCATGACCTCGTTCGTGCCCATCAGCCACCGGGCGCGGGCGCTGAGCGCTCTGGCAGGAGCATTCCGCGCGGGCTGGCTGATCGGGCCGTTCCTCGCGGCGGGAGTGGTGCACCTCACCGGTTCTCTCGAATCAGTGTTCTGGGTGCACATCCTTTGCTGCGTCGCGGCGGTCGTCGTGCTGGTGCTGGTGCCCGATCCGGCGACGGTCCTCCGGCGCGCGCGAACGACGGATGCCGTGGCACTCGATGCGGCGCCGGTGCCGGAGTCGGCCCAGTCACTTCTTGGGACACTGCGAGAGCACCGTGGTGTGCTCGTCCGGATGGGCTCTGGTGCTGCGGTGATCGGCGCCCTGCGTGCGAGCCGCACGCTGATCCTCCCCCTCTGGGCGGTCAGCATCGGGCTGGCCGGGACGGAGACGGCGATCATCATCGGTGTCGCCGGGGCACTCGACTTCGCGCTCTTCTACGCGGGCGGCCAGCTGATGGATCGCTTCGGGCGGGGAGCGACCGCGATTCCCTCCATGATCGGACTCGGACTCGGCCACCTCGCGCTCGCCGCCTCCGTCCTCGCCGCCGATCCGGTGCCCTGGTTCGTCGCGGTAGCGTGCGTGCTCGCCGCGGCGAACGGGATCGGCTCGGGCATCCTGATGACCATCGGAGCCGACCTCGCTCCGCCAGCCGACCCCGCCCCGTTCCTCGGCGCGTTCCGCTTCACCGGTGACGCGGGCAATGCAGCCGCGCCACTCGTCGTCTCGGCGCTCACCGCGGCCGTGTCGCTTCCCTTCGCCGCGGTCGCGGTGGGCGTGCTCGGACTCGCCGGAGCCGGGGCTCTTTCCCGCTGGATTCCGCGCTATCTGCCGCGCAGCGCTCCCCGCGGCTGACGCGGGCGGGCGGCCTCCTACACTGGAACGCGCACGCGGGAGTGGTGAAATGGCAGACACGCAGGATTTAGGTTCCTGTGCCGAAAGGCGTGAGGGTTCGAGTCCCTCCTTCCGCACGGTATCGCCGAGTACGCTGGGCGCGCTCGAGCTACCCATCGACCGGCCGCTCGGCACCGATCGACTGGAGACCCGTTGACACATGCCGCCCTCGTCCCCTGGCTCGACCCGGAGACGATCCTCACCTCATTCGGCCCGTGGGGCGTTCTCGTGGTGTGCCTCATCGTCTTCGCTGAGACGGGACTGCTGATCGGCTTCCTGTTCCCGGGCGACACCCTCCTCATCATCACCGGCCTTCTGGCGCACGAGAGCGCCTCCAATGGCGGTCTCGGCGTGCCGATCTGGCTGATCTGCCTGGCCATCGGCATCTCGGCCTTCATCGGCGGCGAGGTCGGCTACCTGATCGGGCACAAGGCCGGCCCGCGCATCTTCGAGCGCAAGGAGTCCGGCTTCTTCAGCATCGAGAACGTCAAGCGCACCAACGTGTTCTTCGAGCGCTTCGGCGGACTCGCCGTCGTCCTCGCGCGCTTCGTGCCGATCGTCCGCACCTTCGCGCCGATTGCGGCCGGGGTCGCACACATGAACTACCGCAAATACAGCCTCTATAACCTGATCGGCGCGCTGATCTGGGGCAGCGGGGTCACGCTGATCGGCTGGCTGTTGGCTTTCATCCCGCCGGTCGCCCAGTTCGTCTCGCACTACATCGACGTCATCCTGCTCAGCGCCGTCGCCCTCGCAGTGATACCGACGCTCTTCCACTTCTTCCAGCAGCGCCACCGCGCAAAGCTCGCGGCCGACCCCGAAACCGACTCCACGGAGTCAGCCGCCTACGTCCTCGACGCCGACACCCTCGACGGCAAGCCCCCACGCCGCTGATCCCCTCCCCCCTCGCGAGATGCCTCTTCGGTACGCAACACGCCGAAGGAGGCGTACCCAGAGGCCTCTCGTGGAGGCGGAGGGACGGGGGTTAGAGGCGGGCGGCGAGAGTGGTGAGTTCGGCGCGCAGGGCGGTGAACGCTCGGGCGCGGTGGCTGCGGGCGTTCTTGTGGTCCGGGAGGAGTTCCGCCGCCGTCCGGGCGCCCGTTTCGGGGATGAAGATCGGGTCGTAGCCGTGGCCGTTCGTGCCGCGCGGGGCGGTCGCGAGGGCGCCATCCCAGCGGCCTTCGACCACCGTCTCCTGGCCACCGGGTAGCACAGCCTCGGGAACGACCAGCGCGATGGTGCAGCGGAACTGCGCTCCGCGATGCTCGGCCTTGACGTCGTGCAGCTGCGCGAGCAACAACTCGAGGTTCGCCGTCGCGTCGTGCGCACGGCCCGACCATCGTGCCGAGAAGATCCCAGGAGCCCCGCCGAGCATATCGACGCAGAGACCAGAGTCGTCGGCCAGGGCCACAAGGCCCGTATGAGCGGCCGCCGCGCGAGCCTTGATCAGTGCATTCTCGGCGAAGGTGACGCCGTCCTCGATCGGCTCCGGCCCGTCATAGGCGCGCACGCCCACTCCGGGGACGGAACCGGCCAGCATCGCCCGAAACTCCTCCACCTTGCCCGCGTTGTGGGAGGCGAGGACGAGTTCGAGACTCACGCGCTCGGCTCCGCGGCGAGCGCCTCGGCCTGGATGCGGGCGAGGTCGGCGGCACCGGCGAGCGCGAGATCCAGCAGAGCGTCGAGTTCGCGGCGGTCAAAGGGGGCTCCCTCGGCGGTGCCCTGCACCTCGACGAACAGGCCCCGGCCGGTGACGACGACGTTCATGTCGGTCTCGGCGCGGACGTCCTCGACGTAGGCCAGGTCGAGCATCGGGACGCCGTCGATGATGCCGACAGACACGGCCGAGAGGCTGTCGATCAGCGGTTGAGCCTTCTGCCCCACGTACTTCTTGCCGCGGGCCCACTCGATCGCGTCGACCATCGCCACGTAGGCGCCGGTGATCGCGGCGGTGCGAGTGCCGCCGTCGGCCTGGAGGACGTCACAGTCGATCACGAGGGTATTTTCGCCGAGCGCCTTGGTGTCGACGACGGCGCGCAGGCTCCGCCCGATCAGGCGCGAGATCTCGTGAGTGCGTCCGCCCACTTTGCCCTTGACCGACTCGCGATCCATCCGGGAGTTGGTGGAGCGGGGCAGCATCGCGTACTCCGCGGTGACCCAGCCCTTTCCCTTGCCCTGCAACCAGCGCGGCACTCCGGCGGTGAAGGAAGCCGTGCACAGCACTTTCGTGGTGCCGAACGAGACGAGCGCGGAGCCCTCGGCCTGGGTGCTCCAGCCGCGCTCGATCGTCACGGTGCGCAGCTCGTCGGGCGCGCGGCCGTCTTTGCGCGTTGCCTGCGGTGCAGTGCTATCGGTCACTCGGGTCTCCCTCGGTCGTTCGGGAGCGCGGCCCGGTCGAGCTCGCGCAGGTTGATAGTGCCGGTTTCGACGAGGTCGACACTCGAGACCTCGGGGCCGAGGAAGCGGCGGGCAAGGCGGACGAAGTCGCTCGAGCCCGTCTCCTCCCAGCGGTAGCTGGGCGGTTCGGCAGAGGTGCGTTGCAGGCCGTGAGCGACGAGCGTCCGGTACACGTCGAGGGCGGTCTCCTCGGCGCTCGAGACGAGGCGGACGTCCGGGCCCATCACGTAGGCGATTGCTCCGCGCAGCAGTGGGTAGTGCGTGCAGCCGAGAACGAGTGTGTCGACGCCGGCCGCCTTGAGCGGGGCGAGGTACTCCTCCGCCACGGCGAGCAGCTCGTCGCTCCAGGTAACGCCCGCTTCGACGAACTCGACGAAGCGCGGACAGGCGGCGGTGACGAGGTGCAAGTCGGGCGCGGCGACGAAGGCGTCGTCGTAGGCGCGGGAGCGAATCGTGCCGACGGTACCGATCACGCCGACGCGGCGGTTGCGGGTGTCGCGCACAGCGCTGCGGACGGCCGGATGGATGACCTCGATCACGGGAATCCCGCGGCCAAGGGTGTAGCGCTCGCGAGCGTCGCGCATCATTGCGGCCGAGGCGGTGTTGCAGGCGATGACCAGCAGCTTCGCGCCCTGATCCACCAGAGTGTCGAGCGTGTCGAGGGCGTAGGCGCGGACATCGGCGAGCGGCTTGGGTCCGTAGGGCGAGTGGGCGGTGTCGCCGAGATAGACGATCGACTCGTTCTGCAGCTGGTCGATGATGGAGCGGGCGACGGTGAGCCCGCCGACTCCGGAGTCGAAGATGCCCAGCGGTGCGTCCGTCACGGAGGAACAGCCTACCCGCGCCCGGGCGCCCGGCCCGGGCGACGCCGGAGAACCCTCGGCTGGGCGCGGCGCGCCGGAAATCCACCCTCCGACAGCCGCCGTGGAACACTGTCCGGATGGATTCGACGGCCTTCCTCACCGACCGCTACGAACTCACGATGGTCGAGGGCGCCCTCGGCAGCGGCACCGCCGACCGTCGCTGCATGTTCGAAGTGTTCGCCAGGAGTCTCCCACCGGGCCGCCGTTATGGCGTCCTCGCCGGAACCGGACGTCTGCTCGAGCTGATCTCGCGGTTCCGCTTTGGCGATGACGAGCTGTCGTGGTTGCGCGAGAACCGCGTGGTCGACTCCCGCACGCTCGACTGGCTCGCCGACTACCGATTCCGGGGCGATGTCTGGGGGTACCGAGAGGGGGAGATCTATTTCCCCGGCTCGCCCGTGCTGATCGTCGAGGCGCCATTCGCCGACGGCGTCCTACTCGAGACCGTGGTGCTCAGCGTCCTCAACCACGACAGCGCCATTGCGAGCGCAGCGGCGCGGATGGTCTCGGCCGCCGACGGCAGACCACTGGCCGAGATGGGCTCGCGCAGGGCGGGAGAGCGCTCGGCAGTCGCGGCGGCCCGTGCCGCGTACATCGCCGGCTTCGGCGCCACCTCGAACGTGGAAGCGGGCCGCAGCTTCGGGGTGCCGACCATGGGCACCTCCGCTCATGCGTTCACCCTGCTGCACGACAGTGAGGAGCAAGCGTTCCGCGCCCAGGTCGCCGCGCTCGGCCCCGGCACCACGCTGCTGGTCGACACCTACGACGTAACCGCGGCCGTCGACCTCGCCGTCCGGGTAGCAGGCACCGGTCTCGGAGCTGTACGGATCGACTCCGGCGATCTTCCGCAGCAGGTCGCGCAGGTGCGCGCGCAACTCGACGCCCTCGGCGCGACGGGAACCCGGATCACGGTCACCAACGATCTCGACGAGTACGGCATTGCTGCCCTGGCCGCCTCCCCCGTCGACTCCTACGGCGTCGGGACCTCGGTCGCCACCGGCTCCGGGCACCCGACGGCCGGAATGGTCTACAAGCTCGTCGCCCACGAGGACGACGCAGGCGACTGGGTCGCGGTCGCGAAGAAGTCGGTTTCAAAGGCGTCGATCGGCGGGCGCAAGGCCGCGGGTCGCCTCCTCTCGGAGGACGGCGTCGCCGAAGCCGAGGTCGTGCACGTCGGCGCGGGTCCCGAGGGCGCGGTCGGCGAGAGCGAGCGGGCGCTCCTCGTCCCGATGATCGAGAACGGCGAGATCCGTTCTGAGCACCTCGGCTTCGAGGGTGTCGCTATGGCACGAGCGCACCAGGCGAACGCGGTGCTCGAACTCCCGCAGGACGCCCAGCGCCTCGGCCGGGGCGAGCCGGTTATCCCGACCCGCTACGAGTGACGGCGCCGAACGTCACTTCATCTTCGCGTAGATCTCTTTGCAGGCCGGGCAGACCGGAAACTTCTCCGGGTCGCGGCCCGGGAGCCACTTCTTGCCGCAGAGCGCGCGGACCGGCTTGCCCGTGAGCGCGCTCTCGAGAATCTTGTCCTTCGGCACGTAGTGGGAGAAGCGCTCGTGGTCGCCGGGCTCAATGGACTCCTGGTTGAGGAGTTCTTCGAGTTCGCGATCGAGGATGGCGGTTCCCCCGCCGCCCTCAAGGGGATCAGTGCTGCTGTTCTCGGCGCGCAGAATCATGCCGACGATCCTACGCGCGGAGGCTAGCGTCGAGCTGTCATCTCCGTTCAGACGACAGCCCGAAAAGGAGACCCCGTGGAACTGCTCTTCGTACACGGCGCACTGGTGCGCGACGGCGGCTGGTGGTGGCGTCGCGCTGCCGCCCTGCTCGAGAAGCGAACGGGCGTCCGCAGCCGGTCGCTCGCTCTCCCCTCCTGCGGTGAAGGCGACGGCGATTCGGAGGCGCCCGCGGGCCTTGTCGCCGACGCTGCGGCTCTGCGAAACGCGCTCGACGAGAGCGACGGAGCGGTCCTCGTCGGCCACTCCTACGGTGGCACCGTGATCGCCGAGGCCGGCGCCCATCCTGCCGTCGCGGGTCTGCTGCTCATCTCGTCCTACCTGCCGGAGGTCGGCCTCTCGCAGGGCGCGGTCATGAGCGGCGAACCGGATCCGGTGCGGATCGGACTCCTTCCCGACGGTTCCCTTCACATCTCCGGCTACGACGCCGCATCGTTCGCCGCGCGGTTCCTCCAGGACGCCGACGACGAGGACCGCGCTGGAGCGTGGGACCGCGTGACCAGCCAGTCGGCCGCCGCCTTCTCGACACCGACAACGGCCGCGGGCTGGCAGGGTGTCGACTCGACCTACGTCGTCTGCACCGGGGATCGCAGCACCACGGTCGCACTGCAGCGCTTCCATGCAGCACGGGCGACACGCTCGGTCGACATACCGACCGGGCACCATCCGTTTCTCACCCGCCCCGATCTCATCGTGACCGAGCTGGAAGCACTGCTCCGCTAGGGCTGGTCGGACACTGGGTGAGGAGCGAGGGACCGAGGTGCGGCGCCTCATGGTTCACCAGGCAATTATCGCGACGACCGAGCGGGGCGGACGCGGATCGGCCACGCGCTAGTAGCGGCTGGTGAAGGCGACGAGTTCGGTGGCGCGACGCTCGAACAACCAGCCTCCGATCAGCACGCCGAGGGCGAAGGCGACCACGGCGCTGCCGAAGCCCACGAGCACGGCGACGCCGGCCGACTCCGGATCGACGAAGAGCGCGCGCACGGCGAGCACCACGGCGGGCGCCGAGAGAAGCAAGCCCAGGCCGAACGCGAGCGACTGGGCCCCGGCACCACTCGCGCCCGGCGCCTGAGGCTGGACGAAAGCACTGTCGCCCGGCCGAGGCGCCGGATAGGCGAGAGCGGCCGAGACCGCACTGGCCACTCCCGCGGGAACGAGCAGCAGGCAGGTGTTGACCGCCAGGATCACGGGCAGAGCGCCGGGCTGGGCGGAGGCCGCACTGCTCACCAGCGATCCAACGACCACGACCGGGAGTCCGAGCAGGAGAGTCGGAAACGCGCGGCCGAGCCGGTCGGACCAGCCGCGCACACCCGCCGCGACGTGCAGCCAGAAGGCGGAACCGTCGTAGGCCACGTCATTGTGCAGGAACCAGCCGAGGAAGAGCGCGATCAAGGGCACCGGCAGCAAAGAGAGCAACGGGAACGGCACGCCGACCAGCGCGAGAAGCAGGAGCGCCGCGATCGGGAGCAGCGGCACTGCCACCAGCGACATCTGATAGCGGGGGTCGCGCAGCCAGTACGTGATACTGCGAGCGGCTATCGCGCCCGTGCGACTCGAGCCGAGCACGTCGAACCAGCCCAGTCGCAGGCCACGCGGCGGACGGGAGGTACGTTCTGGACGCTCGGTGAGGATCCGCACGACAAGCCACCACAGTGCGGACGCGGCCAGCACCGTGAGGAGGGCGACGACCAGCGGTCGGGCCGCTTCGCCCGTCACGGCGGCGGGAGCGATGGCCCAGGCGGCGCCGAAGGGAGTCGCTCCGAGAGCCACGCCCCAGCGATCGAATACCGGAGACTCGCCGGTGTCGAGCACCGCGGCCACCCCGAGAGCAATCGGGCAGGCGAGCAGGAGGACCAGTCCGAGTACGGCGAGCAGCTCGCGGGCCGTGCGTGACGGGACAAGAGCGGCGGAGGCGGCGAGGCCGATCCGCGCGAAGAGGGTCGCCGTCACCACGCCGAGGAGTGGACCGAGCAGCGCAAGCGCCCCAGCGCCGGGGAAGAGAGGAACGCTCGCCAGCCCCAGGACCAGCAGCGCGAGGACGGGCAGCGAGACGAGCCCCGCGAGTGCGAGCGCGCCGGCGAGACGGACCGTCGGCAGACCGAAGAGCCGGAAGGCCCGCGGGTCCATCGGGTCGAGCGGGCCAAGAAGGAACGGGAGCACGAGGAAGCCGAGGCCGATCAGACCGCCACCGGTCGCCACGGCACCCGCGGCAGCTTCCGGCGCGGAGTGCAGCGCCCCGAGCGCGGCGAGGAGCCCGGCGGTGACTGCGATGACCACGAGCACGCCGAGTACCGCGCCGGCCGAGCGCGCGGGCCCGGAACGGAAGGCGCCGAGCAGGACGTCGATCCTCAGCCGGAGAAGTCGTGCAACCACTGCAGCCCCTCGGCGATCTGCTTACCGCCCGCGAGTTCGAGGAAGCGCTCCTCAAGAGTGGCGGCGCCGGCGACCTCGGCGACCGATCCGGAGGCGAGAACCCTCCCGCCGACGATCACGGCGACGTCATCACACACGCGCTCGATGAAATCGAGCCCGTGACTCGAGAGCACGACGGTGCCGCCTCCCGCAACGAACCGGCGGAGCACGGTGATCACGGCGGCGGAGGAGACGGGATCGACGGACTCGAACGGCTCGTCGAGCACCAGGACGCGCGGCGCGTGGATCATCGCGCCGGCGAGCGCCACCTTCTTAGCCATGCCCGCGGAGTAGTCCGAGATCAGCCGCTCCAGAGCGTCGGTGAGGCCGAGCGCGTCGGCGAGTTCGAGCATGCGCTGCTTCGCCGTCGGCACGTCGATGCCGCGCAAAGCGGCCGAGTAGGCGAGGAACTGAGCTCCGGTCAGCCGGTCGAAGAGACGGAGGCGGTCAGGCAGCACACCGATCAGTGGCTTCGCGGCCGCGGGGTCCTTCCACACGTCGACGCCGTGCACGAGCACGCGGCCAGTGTCGGGGCGGAGAAGGCCCGTCATCATCGAGAGGGTCGTGGTCTTACCCGCCCCGTTGGGGCCGATGATCCCGGAGAAGGTGCCGGCGCGAACGGCCAGATCAATGCGGTCGACCGCCACTATCCGCCCGAAAGTTCGGGTCAATTGGGTCAGTTCGAGGACGACGGGAGAGCCGCTCTCGGAGCCTGCGGTGTCCTCGGCTGCACGCTCGGCGGGATCGGCGTTCGTCGCGGACGTCATCCGGCTACGGTACCAACTCGCTTCCGAGGCCCCGGCGCCCGCGCCGGGCGCGCGGACGAGACTGCGAAAGGTCAACCACCCCGAAACGAGGGGGGCGAATAGTACACTCTGTCTCATTGCCGAAAACCGTCCCTCCGGTGCCCGGCGACTGAATTCGAGGAGAAGACACGATGACGCGCCCAGGTCCGACGACGAACCGCAACCTCGCCTCCGTCGTCATTCTCGCCGCCGGGGTGGGCAGCCGCCTCGGTCGCTCCCTCCCGAAGCCACTCACGCCACTCAGCGACGGCCGCACGATCATGCAGCAGCAGTTCGACAACATCCACCACGCGTTCGGCAGGAGTGTGCCGATCAGCATCGTGGTCGGCTACAAGCTCGAACACATCATTGAGGCCTTCCCTTCGGCGGCGTTCGTCTATAACGAGCAGTACGACCAGACCAACACCTCCAAGAGCCTGCTCCGCGCTCTGCAGGCGAGCGGCCAGGGCGGGGTGCTGTGGATGAACGGCGATGTCGTCTTCGACCCGCGCGTCCTCGACCGGGCCGCCGGGCTGATCGCGAGGGAGATCTCCTTCGTCACCGTCAACACCGCGAAAGTCTCGGACGAGGAGGTCAAGTACACGACAAGCGCCGAGGGCTTCATCGACGAGCTGTCCAAGACGGTGCACGGAGGACTCGGCGAAGCCGTCGGAATCAACTACGTGTCCGCCTCCGACAAGGCCGCGCTGGCACGTCAGCTCGCCCGGGTGGACGCGCAGGACTACTTCGAGCGTGGAATAGAGTGGGCGATCGAGCAGGACAGACTGCTCGTCGAGCCGATGGATATTTCCGACCTGTACGCGGTCGAGGTGGACTTCGCCGAGGACCTTGAGCGCGCGAACCTCTTCGTCTGACGCCGGCGGTTCCTCATCCGGCTCGGGCAGGGCCGGTGGGGAGGAGTCGTACGCTGTGAGCGCCGCCGACCTCCTTGCCTCCGAAACGGCGCTGCGCCACCGGCGCTCGCGGGCGTGGCGTTACCGGCACTCGCTCTGGTTGCTGACGAAGCGCGACCTGACGGTCCGCTATGCGACGAGCGCGCTCGGCTATGTCTGGTCGGTGCTCGACCCGCTCGTGATGTCGGGCATTTATTACTTCGTCTTCACCGTCGTCTTCCAGCGGACTGTCGGCGAGGACCCCTACATCGTGTTCCTGCTCGCGGGCCTGCTGCCCTGGATGTGGTTCACCCAGGCGACGTCCGATGCGACCCGCGCGTTCCTTCGCGAGGCAAAGTTGGTGCGCTCAACCTCGATCCCGCGCACCATCTGGGTGGGGCGGATCGTGCTCTCCAAAGGCATCGAGTTCGTGGCAAGCCTGCCCGTGCTGGTGCTGTTCGCTGTGATCGCCGGGGCGCACCTGACCTGGTCGGCGCTGCTGTTCCCGGTGGCGATCCTCCTCCAGGGGGTGCTCACGCTCGGTGTCGGCCTGCTCGTCGCTCCGCTCGTCGTGTTCTTCCGGGACTTGGAGCGGGCGGTCAAGCTCGTGCTGCGCTTCCTCTTCTACGCGTCGCCGATCATCTACTCGACCGCGAATCTGCCCGAGCAGATCCGTCCGTTCGCCGCGCTCAATCCGCTCAGCGGGATCTTCGCGCTCTACCGCTCCGCCTTTTTCGAAAGCGAACTCGACGTGCCGCTGATCCTCTCCTCCGCGGGGATCTCGCTGCTCATGCTGGCCCTCGGAATGATGGTCTTCCGCCGCTCGGAGCACGCAGTGCTGAAGGAGCTGTAATGGCCGACGCCCCCGTGGTCATCGAGTGCCGCGACCTCGGTATTCGCTTCCGCCGCAACCGTCGCGGGCGCCGCTCCTTCAAGGACCTCTTCGCCGGACGCTCACGCCGATCCCGCCCCGATGAGTTCTGGGCCCTGCGCGGACTGGACGTGCAGGTGCGCGCCGGCGAGGCGATTGGGGTCGTAGGACGCAACGGACAGGGCAAGTCGACGCTACTCAAGCTGGTCGCGGGCGTGGTGCTACCCGATGAAGGCGCCGTTCACGTGCGCGGAGGCGTCGCTCCGCTGATCGAGATCACCGGCGGCTTCGTCGCCGACCTCAGCGTGCGGGAGAACGTCTACCTCACGGCCGGGCTGCACGGGATGTCCAAGCGCGAGGTCGACGTCCGCTTCGACTCGATCATCGAGTTCGCCGAAATCGGCGACTTTCTCGACACCCCCTACAAGCACCTGTCCAGTGGGATGAAGGTGCGCATCGCGTTCTCAGTTGTCTCGCGGCTCGAAGAGCCGATCATCCTGGTCGACGAGGTGCTTGCCGTCGGCGACACGGCGTTCCGCGAGAAGTGCTATGCCCGAATCGAGGAACTCCTCGCCTCCGGCCGCTCCCTCTTTTTCGTCTCGCACAACGAACGCGACCTCCGCCGCTTCTGCACTCGCGGGCTGTACCTGGACAAGGGCCGCTTGGTTCTGGACGCGGGGATCGAGGAGGTGCTCGCGCGATACGCTGAGGACTACGCGCCGAGACCGCGGGACAGGCCACTACCGCGGAACAGCGCGGCGTCGACCGTGGAGGGTGCGCCAGCCGAGAACACCGTCGCCGACAACTGACCGCTCCGGCGCCCCGAGGACGCAGGAGTGCACGACATGGCCCAGAAGGACCGCAAGCGCGAACGCGCGCTCAAGAAGGCCCGAGTCGATGAAGCCCGCGAGTGGGAACGCTCCGAGGGCCCCGGGGCTGCCGAGAATGCGCAGCTCGCCCGGATGCTGGATCGCCTGCTCGCCGTGCAACGGCCGGCCGTACTCGCCAACATCCGCGCGCTGCGCCGCCGCCGCCCGTCCGCCACTCCTGAACAGATCATCACCTCGCTCGAGCGGCAGTATCTCTCGAGCGTGACCGCCGGTGGAGCCGCGATCGGTGCGACCGCCGTCGTCCCGGGCATCGGCACCGCGGCCTCGGTGGCCCTCTCGGGAGCCGGAGCCGCTGGCTTCCTGGAGGCCAGCGCGCTCTTCGCACAGTCAGTGACGGAGGTGCACGGCATCCCCCTCGACGACCCGGACCGAGCCCGAGCCCTTGTGCTGACGCTGATGATGGGCTCCTCTGGCAGCGAGATGGTGCGCCAGGTCGCCGGGCAGGCCGTGGGAGGAGGCACAGGGCTCAACCAGTACTGGGGGTCGGTCGTGACCAAGGGGCTGCCGTCGTTCCTCGTCGGCGAGCTGGCCGACCGAGCGAAGAAGTCGTTTGCGAAGCACTTCCTCGCACAGCAGGGGGCTGGACTCGTTGGCCGGGCGATGCCGTTCGGGATCGGAGCCGCGCTCGGCGGGGTCGGGAACGCGATGCTCGGGCGCAAGGTCGTGCAGAGCGCCCGCGACGCGTTCGGACCAGCACCGCAGGCATTCGGGAACACGCTGGTGCTCAAGCCGAGCCGCGCTGAACAGAAGGCGCTGGCCGCGGGGTCCGCTGAGCCGCTGGAACTCTACGTGCGCGATTACGGCGGAGCGGGCGAGCGCGTGGCGCTGCTTCTGCACGGGCTCGGCTCCGACTCCCGAATCTGGTACACCCTCGTGCCGACGCTGCACGAGCGCGGTTACCGCGTGCTCGCGCCGGACCTGGCCGGGCACGGCGGCTCGCCTGCGTCCCCCATCTATTCGCCCGAGCGCTGGGCCGAAGACGTGCGCGCCTCCATGCTGCAGACTCCTGACCTGATCATCGGGCATGGCCTCGGCGCCGTCGTCGCGGCGCGGCTCGCTCCGGAGTACCGAGCACAGCGGCTCATCCTGCTCGACCCGGCCTACTCGGACGCGCGCGGCCTGGCGACTGCCCTGCGCCGTGCTCGATCTGTCGCCCACGTCGAGACCGGTGACGCCGACTCCCTCCGCCACCGCCACCCGATCTGGACAGACGAGCAGATCGGGCTCGACGTGTCGGCTCTCGGGCTCTGGGACCCGACGTCGTCCGACGGGCTGACTGCGCGTGGCGCGGCCGAGGCGCCGGAGAGCTTTCCGGTACCGACGCTCGCGGTACTTCCGCAGGACCCGCTCGGGCACGACTCGCTCCGCGGGGTGCTCGGCGATCGCGGCGTCGAGGTGCGTACCGTGCCGGGTGGCGGCGCGTCGATCCTGCGCGAGGACCGCGCCGCGCTCATCGCGACGGTGGAGGATCGGCTCTAGGCGCCGGTGTTTGCCATCGAGGGCCCGCGGACGCGGCCGGCAGCGGGTCGATGGCTCGCTCTACCGGTGGAACACGGAGGGGCTGGGCCGGCAGCGTCCGTAACCGAGGTTGGGCGCTCGAAATCCGGCTCCAACGGGGCGAATCCGGGTTCTCCACCTCGGTTGCGAACGGCTCGGGCCTTCACAGGGCCTACGGCGGCTACGGCGCTCCGGCCGAGGGGAATCGTGCGAGCCGGGAGACGGCTACTTCGCGGCCTTGGCGGCGGCCTTGGCGGCCTGCTTCGTCGCGCGGACCTTCGTCAGCGACTCCGGCGAGACGATGTCGGCGACCGAGCGGAACGAACCCTCCTCGCCGTAAACACCCGCGGCCTCGCGCCAGCCCACGCCGCCGAAACCGCACTGCTTGCCCAGCAGCGCCAAGAAGATCCGCGCCTTCTGCTCGCCGAAGCCCGGCAGACCCTTCACGCGGGCGAGAACGGTGCGACCATCGGGGTCGTCTCGAGTCCACAGAGCGGACGCGTCGCCGTCCCAGTCGTCGATCACCGCGCGGCACAGATCCTGCACGCGGCCGGCCATATTCACCGGGTAACGGTGGACTGCCGGCGGCGTGCGGCACAGCTCCGAAAAGGCGTCTTCGTCGAATCCTGCAATCGAGGCGGCATCGAAGGCCGCGCCGGCCTCGGCGAGGCGCTGCTCAATCTTGAGCGGACCCGAGAATGCGGTCTCCATCGCGACCTGCTGGTCGAGGAGCATCCCGATCAGCAGGGCGAGCGGGTCGCGGCTGAGCAGGGCGTCAGCGTCGGGATCGTCGGTGATGTGCAGGGCGAAGTCGCGGGTCATCCTTCAGGGATACCACGGCGGGCGGCGAGGCTCAGTGCCCGAACGGTGCGGTCGATCAGGGCGAGCGCAGAGGTCACCTCCAGATCGCCGGAATGGCCGTAGCCGAGCACGAGCGCCTCGGTGCCGGACCGGCCCGAGAACGCGTAATCGTGCACTGTGGCGACGAGGAGCCCCTCCCGAAGCAGCGCGGCAGCGACCGCTGCGGACTCCAGCGGCGCGGGCAGCGAGAGGACGACGTGCAGCCCGCCGTCGAGTCCGCTCGCTCGACCCCAGGGGAGATTCTCTGCGAATCCGCGGACCAGCTCGCGGCGGTGCGCATACCGACGCCGGGAGCGGGCCAGATGCCGTCGGAACGCCCCGCTCGCCATGTACTCCGCGAGCGCAGCCTGAGTCGGGCCCGAGGCGGACGCATCGCGCTCGTCGTTTAAGGCAATCAACGCTCCACGGAGCCACGACGAGGGCGGGACGGCGAGGTACGCGATCCGGAGCCACGGCGAGATCGTCTTCGAGAAGGAGCCCACGTGCGCGACTCCACCACCCGAGTCGAGGGAGGCGAGCGCGGGCAGAGGCGCCCCGACGTAGCGGAACTCGCTGTCGTAGTCGTCCTCCACCACGAGCAGCCGCCCGTCCGACGCGCGACGGACCAGCTCGAGCCGCTCGGCCAGAGCGAGCCGGCCACCGGTCGGGTATTGATGCGAGGGGGTCACCACGACAACGTCGGCTCCGGAGTCGGCGAGCGCGTCGAGGTCGATGCCGTCGCCGCGGACGGGGACGCCGACCACCTCGTGCCCACCCGAGTGGAGGCGGCGACGGACGGCGGGATAGCCCGGATCCTCGACCGCGATGCGCACCGGCCGTCCGAGCGAGGCGGAGGCAGCGCGCGCGAGCAGCGCGACTGCTGCGGCCGTGCCACTGGTCACCAGCACGTCGGAGGCATCGACGTCGACGCCGCGCGACCGGCGCAACTGCTCGGCGATCTGCTCCCGCAGACCAGGATCCCCGGAGGCAGGCGGAGCGGCGGACGGGGGCCTCGAGAGAACCGTCCGCCAGGCTGACCGCCACTCCGGCGTGTCTAGGGCTCTGGTGTCGGGGCGACCTGGACGGAGGTCGGCGACCCTGTCGGTCGCGGCGCGGGGAGCGGCACCCGGCCGCAGGCGCAGTGGTGGCGGCGCCAGCAGTCCGTCGGAGGCGACGGTCACTGCCGCGCGAGGGTGCGCGACCAGGTAGCCCTCCCCCACGAGCTGATCGACGGCCGCGACGACGGAGCCGCGCGAGACGCCCAGTTTTTCGGCGAGAACTCGGCTCGCGGGGATCGGATCACCGGCTCGGTAGCGACCGTCGAGCACCGCCTGTCGTAGCGCCTGGGCGAGAGCAGCCCGCACCCCTCCTCGCGCTATCGGGCCGAGCTGCAGCGGAATTTCGAGATCGCCGGACGCCATCGGTCACTCCGTTCTGGACCACTTCGATTGCGGCCCAGTGGCATCGTGACAGATCCACGATGCAGGCGAGGATCTCTGTATGGACACCCTGCCCACGACCGACCGCACCCGCGTGACCCGGCTCCGAGAGCGCCAGCGCACCGACCCCGCCGAGCTGCACGCGATCCTCGATGAGGCGCTGATCGCGCACGTCGCCGTCGTCCGCGACGGGGTAGCAATCGTGCTGCCGACCCTGTTCGCCCGCGACGGCGATTCCCTTTTGCTGCACGGGTCAAGCGGCGGTGGGCTCTTGCGCGAGGCGGCGCGCGGCTCCCTTCTCACCGCCTCCGTCACGCTCGTCGATGGCCTGGTCGTGGCCCGAACGACGTTCGACAGTTCGATGAATTACCGCTCGGCGATGGTCATCGGGCGGGCGGAGGCGGTGGAGGGCGAGGAGAAGGCGCGCGCCCTCGACCTGCTGGTTGCGCGCCTGCTTCCTGGCCGTGCCGACGAGGTGCGGCCAAACACCGCGCGGGACATCGCAGCGACCCTCGTGCTGCGCCTCCCGCTCGCGGAGGCGAGTGTGAAGGTGCGCGCGGCAGGGGCCGGAGACCAGCCGCAACCTGGAGTCTGGGCGGGAGTGGTGCCGCTCGTCACGCGCACCCTTGCCCCACTGCCCGCCGAGGAGGAGGCACCGCGCGTGCCCAACTCCGTCGCGCGCTTCGTCGCCGCGGTCGATAACTCCGCGCCGCCCTACCGCTGAGTGCAGACGAGCCGCGTGCTACTTCGCGTCCTGCCGCGGGAAGACGACCTTCTGCACGACGATGATGACCGACGCGGCGACCGGGATCGCGACAAGCGCACCGAGCACGCCCGCGATAGTGCCGCCCGCCACTGCCGCGATCACGACGACTGCTCCTGGCACCGAGACAGCCCTGTTCATGATCCGCGGACTGAGGACGTAGGCCTCGACCTGCATGTAGACGAGGTAGTAGCACGCCGCGACGAGAGCGGTCAGCGGCGAGGCGAGCAAGCACGCGAGCGAGATGATGACCGCTCCGGAGATCGTGCCGACGAGCGGGATCAGCGAGCCCAGGAACGCCACGCACGCCAGCAGCGCCGGCACAGGGCCGCCGATGACAAGAAGCAGGATGAACGTCAGCACGCCGTTCACACCGGCGAGGGTCACCTGCCCGACGACATAGCGGCCGACCGCACCGGTGATCTCGTCACCGACCTCGTGCGCCTTCGCTCGGTGCGAGGCCGGCGCGAATCGGTAGGCGACCGCCTTCATCGAGCGGAGGGAGGCGAGGAAATACAGGGTGAGGATCAGGACGATGATGGCGCCGGTCACTCCGCTCGCGATCCCCGTCCCGACGGCGAGCAGCCCGCCGCCCAGCGAGAGCAGGTTGTTCGGGTTGCCGAGGACGCCCTGTGCGTTGGCGATCAGCTCGTCGATGTCGATGACGCCGCGCAGCTGCCGCTCGAGGTCGAGCACCCACGGCTGCGCGGCGATGTCGGTGATGATCTCCGGGGCGCTGGTGACGAACATCGTCAGCTGCTCGACGAGGATTGGGATGATGTAGATCAGCAGCCCGGCGAAGATCAGCACGACCGCTGTGAAGACCGCCGTGATCGCCAGCGGCCGGGGTAGGCGCTTGCGCTCAAGCCACGAGACCAGCGGATCCAAGCCGAGCGCGAAGAACATCGCCACGAAAATGTAGGTGAGCACCGTGCTGAGCTGGACGGCGAGGCCGCCGAGGACGAGGGCAACCAGCACCCCCAGACCGCCGAAGAGGCCGATGCGGAAGGAGCGGATCGTGAAGACCGGCTTCTCCGGATCGGTCGAGACCACGATGTCCGGCTCGGCCGCTGGCTGAGCGGGAGCCGACCGGCGCCGGCGGGAGCGGGCGAAGGCGCGCGGGAGGATCATGGATCGAGCGTATCGAAACCCGGGCGGGCCTCCCGGCGGCGCCGCCCACCCTTGACGCGAGCTGGTTCCGTCGCCTGATCGAGGCACCGTCCACGAGCGAACTGCCAGAGCAGCAGGGCGAGCGGAGTCGCGGAGTCAGCCCTCGGGATCGTGGTCGTCGATGACCGCGTCGTCACGGTGGAGGGCGGCATGCCGCTCCCACTCGGCGAGCAGATGCTCGAGTGCCGCCTCAAATCGGCGGGTCGCGGCTCCAGGCGATGTATCACCGAAGTAGTGGGCCACCCAGCGCTGCAACCGCTCGATTGCCACAGTGTCGTGCTCGGCCGTCTCGATTCGCGCAACGACCGCGGCGGCGTCCTCGGCGAGCAGCCACTCCGCGTCGCCCAGATAGCCGGACTCATCCACGTCGGCCGCGGAACTCGTCGGCCGGGTCACCAGCAGTGGTCGTCCCGTCGCGAGCCGGTCGTAGACCATCGCCGACACGTCGAGCACCGCGAGGTCGGCGACCGCTAGTTGCCAGCCGAGTTCGGCACCGGTGTCGTGCACGTGCCGGGCGGCAGGGTCGGCGGCGTTCGCGGAGGCGATCATCGCAACGATCTCACGGTCCGCCGCCGCGTAGTCGGAGTCGACGGCGCCGCTTCTCGGGTGCGGGCGGTACACCACGCGAAAGCGGTGATCGGCGAGCAGCGCCCGAACGAGCGCGACGCCGTGGCTACGGATCGAGCCGTATCCCGCCGCCGGCCGGTCGCCCTCCCAGGTCGGCGCGTAGAGGATGACCCGGCGCTCGTCCGGCTCGAAAGGTGTGTCGCCTGCGAAGTGGTCGGCCTGCGGGCGCCCAATGGCCAGAGCGCGAGTCTCGAAGTCATAGTTCCAGAGCACGCGGTGCAGACGGGCGAGTGCGGCGTCTCCGGCGATCAGGCTGTAGTCGTACGCCTTGAACTGATTGGTCGTCATGTACATCTTGTCGCTCTCGCCGTGGTTGACGAAGACGTGCCAGCGGCGCCCATACCGCATCATCTGGAAGTTGCGCGCGTTCTGATTGACATACAGGATCACGCGCAGCGGCTGGCTCGCGATGGTGCTCTCGAGGTCGGCGACCGAGCGGACGTAGGCGACCGGGATCGGGCTTTCGCGCAGCAAGACGTCGGCGGCGCTCGCGGTGCGGCTGAGCAGTACGACCGGATGCGTCCGCGCGAGCTGGGCGAGTGGCCGGTACCACTGCCGCACCTGGTAAAGATTGATGTCGCCGTCGGCGAAGTAGACGCCCACGTCGAAGCGGCCCTGCGGCAGAGGACCGCGCGCGGCGAGCAGGCGCGCGACCGAGCCGCGGGCCCGCCGGGCCGCCAGCAGCTCACCGGCCATCGTGACGGCGAGGCGCGCGTCGGTACGGAGGCGGTCGAGGAGGTCGCGAGGGGCGGAAGTCATCCTCATCAGGCTACCGGCGACGGCCCCCGGATCGGGGGTACCGCGAACCCCTTAGACCGGGGTCACCCGCAACCAGACGAACTGGAGCGGCGCCAGCCGGAAGCCCTCGCGCAAGTCGACGCCGGTCTCGGTGACCAGGTCAACCGCCTCCGGGACGAACCCACCAAAGCGCTGGGGCGCAACCTCCTGCACCTCCTCCGACACGTTGACGAGCACCAGCACCGCCTCGCCGTCGCCCGGGCGCTGGTAGCCCAAGACATGGTCGTTCACCGCATCGAAGCTGGTCAGCGCAGTGCCCGCGAACATCGGCGTCGCCTTGCGCACAGCGATCAAGTGCAGGAGCCCGCCGAAAATCTCGCTCGCTGCCGTCCCCGGGACCTCGCGCTCGGCGTAGCGTTCCCGAGGGCGCCGGGGCCGATTGACCCACCGCGAATCACCGGCCTTCTCGGGGTCGTCGAGGTAGCTGTGATCGTTGAGCTGAGCGACCTCATCACCGAGGTAGAGCAGTGGCAGTCCGCCGGAACTCAGCATGATCGAGTGCGCGAGGAGGACTCGGTCGATGCCGTAGGGATCGCCTGCCTCGATCCCGGCCAGCGAGGCCGTCGTCCCCGATACGCGCCGGTCCCCCGTCCGCGGATTCTCTTGGAACGGCACTCCGCGGGCGAAGGTCCCGTCGAAGTGGCCGGTGTAGAAGTCGTTCAGGAACCTCCGATGCCCGGCCGCGTCGATCCCCAGCTCGGCCGCGTCTTCGTCGGCGAAGGTCCAGCCGATGTCGTCATGGCCGCGCACATAGTTGACCCAGGCCGTGCCCGCGGGCAGCGCATGCCGACGCTCCAACGCGTGGGAGAGCAGACGAACGTCGCGCGTGGCCAGCGCCTCCCAGGTCAGCGCCATCTGCAGCGGGTTATACGAGAGCTGGCACTCCTCGACATCGATGTACTCGATCACCTCGTCGGGATGCACGATCGCCTCGGACTTGAACAACAGCGCCGGAGCCGCCAGGCGGCAGACCTCGTTGAACGCGCGCAAGAGGAGGTGCGCCTGCGGCTGCGACTCGCAGCTCGTGCCGAGCTCCTTCCAGATGAACGCCACCGCGTCCATCCGTAGGGCGTCGATGCCCTGATTGGCGAGGAACAGCATCTCCCCCGCCATGGCACGGAACACTTCTGGGTTGGCGTAGTTGAGGTCCCACTGGTAGCGGTGGAACGTCGTCCACACCCAGCGGCCGTCCTCGAGCTGCACAAAGGAGCCGGGATGATCGTCGGGGAAAATCTCGCGGGTGGTGCGCTCGAAGGCGTCCGGCTGCTCACGATCCGGGAAGATCCAGTAGTAGTCCTCGAAACGCTGCTCGCCGGCCAGCGCCCGCTGCGCCCACTCGTGCTCGTTCGATGTGTGGTTGAAGACGAAGTCGACGACCAGCGCAATGCCCTGCTCGCGCAGCTCGGCGGCCAGCAGGCGCAACTGCTCCATGTCGCCCAGATCGGGCCGCACCCGCCGATAACTCGACACGGCGTAGCCGCCGTCCGACTCCCCCTCCGGTGCATCGAACAGCGGCATCAGGTGCAGGTAGTTCAGCCCAATCTCGCAGAAGTACGGGATTTCAGCGCGCAGACCCTCGAGATCGACGGCGAAGCGATCGACGTAGCAGACACCGCCGAGCGCCTTGTTCGAGAGGAACCAGTCCGGGTTCAGCTCGCGGGCACGGTCGTGGGCTCGCAACTCTTCGGGCCGCTCCTCCCACGAGGCGGCAGCGAGTTCGACGATCGCGACGAGCTGGTCGGCGAGGTCGTCGCGGCCCACGTAGACCGCGGATAGCAGTTCAACCAACCGCGGGAGGTGCGCGTCGAGCCGCTCACGGAACTCGTCATCGACGGGGCCGAGGCGTCCGCGGACGGCCGCGAGGAGATCCGGCTCAGCGAGCCTCGCCTCCGCTTTGGCACGCTCGGTCGGGGAGAGCTGAGTCGAATCGAACACCGTCGTCCTTTCGGGGCCCCGGCGGGGGCGGATTCCCCGATGCTAGACGATCGGCGGACGCCCGGCGAACGTCATCCGGAGCACCGTGCGCGCCGAGAGCACGCGCCGCCCACCCGGATCGGATCGCCAGCCCTCCCGCCAGCCGGCCCACCACGCACGCAGGGCGGCCTGGTCGCGGCGCCAGCGCAGGCACTGGATCGCCGTCCACGAGCCGATATAGGCCGCGGCGAGCGGAGCGGCGAGGTTGCGCCGCGCGAGCCAGACCCGGTTCCGCGCGTTCAGCCGGTAGTAGTCCGCATGACGGGTCGGCTGGATAACCGGATGCTGCGCGACGAGATCGCCGGCGTACCAGACCGTGCGACCGGTGCCCCAGACCCGCCACGCCAGCTCGATACCCTCGTGCGCATAGAAGAAGGGAGCGGCCCAGCCGCCCGCCTGGGCGAAGACATCGCGGCGCAGCACGACGGCTCCCTCCCACACCGAGAAGACGGGGCCGGAGCGACGTGGGTCGCCCTTGCGGATGCGCGGAATCCACCGCCGCGGGCTCGGCGAGCCGTCGGTGCTGTCGACCCGGGGCTGCACGAGCCCGATCCGGCGCGGTGACGCGAGCAGGGCTACGGAGTCGAGCAGGAAGCGCGGCGAGGGTACGCGAGCATCGTCATCCAGGAAGAACAGGTACTCCCCTTCGACGACGGCCGCTCCGGCGTTGCGACCCGCGGGGATGCCGAGATTCTCGGGGAGCGCGAGCGCGCGCACACCGTCGGGCAGGCTCTCGGGCTCCCAGCCGTTACCGACGCAGACGACGTCCAGTTCGACCCCCTCCTGCGCACGCACGCTCGCGAGGCCCACGGCGAGGTCATCGGGCCGCGTTCCCTGGCTGAGCACGACGACTCCGACCCTCGGCTCAGGCGCGAACACGCCGAGAGGCCATGATCGCGACGAAATGACCCACCAGAGCGAGCAGGGCGAGTGGCAGCAGCGCCCCGACCAAGACACGATCGGCGATCCCCGCTCCCACGACGAGGCCCACCAGGGCTGCGGCGAACGCCAGCATGGTCAGCTCGACGGAGTGGTAGAGCCGGTGGAACGGCAGGAAACGGGCCGCGCGGCGCAAGCGTGCCAGTCCGGAAGAGGACACAGCCGCCTCTCCCTTCGTGTCGGCCAACTTCGTCAGCCCCGCGTTCGCCCGCGCGACATGCACCATGTCGTTCAAGGCCTTGTTCAGCACGATCACGAGCGCGAGCGCGAAGCCCACGCTCGTCCAGAGGAAATCCTCCGGCGCCTCGAACGGGAAGCCCGCCGCGCGGAGGCCGAGGGCGATCGGGATCAGCGCCTCCGTCGTGTAGTGGCCCACCTTGTCCAAAAACACGCCCGCCGGCGACGAGGTGCGGCGCCAACGCGCGACCTCACCGTCGCAACAGTCGACGAGCATCTGCACCTGGCCGAGGAGCAGCGCCAGCGCGGCCCCGGCAATTCCCGGAATCACCAGCGCGGCGGCGGCACTCCAGCCCACCAGAATCATCAGCCCCGTCACGCCGTTCGCCGAGATCGGCGTCCGCACGAGCAGCCAGGTCAGGTACGGCGAGAGGCGGCGGAGGTACAGCGAGGCGGTCCAGTGCTCGGCGTTGCGGCGCCCGCGGACGTCCGGCGGTTGCGTGACCGCTCGAAGTTCGGCGAGAGAGCGGGGTCTCGTGGTCATGCGCCCCTCGGCGAGTCGGACCGCGGCTGGTGGCGGTGGGCGGAGATGTTGCTGGTCAACCCGGCGAAGCCGAGCACGAAGCCGGTGCCCCAGGCGACGTGGATCGCCGGGATGACCACGGCGAACCACAGCATCGCACGGGCACCGTCCTGCCGTGCGACCGCGAGTGCCGCGGCGGCGACCACGAGGAGATAGCCCACCGGGACCGCACAGCCGAGCAGCAGCCACGGTGCCGCGTGGGTGAGCGCCTGCGCGACTCCGCCCAGGCCCGCGACGAGCCCGAGCGCGAGCAGCGCCACGAGCAGCGGCGGGGCGAAGTAGCGGAGCGAGCGCGAGGCCGGGAACATCCGAGTCAGCTCGCCGCGCCACATCCCGGTCGAGAGGAACTGGCGCAGCAGCGCGCGCAGCGATGGCCGCGGCCGATAGGTCACGGTGAGACGCGGAGTGAACCAGACAACCTCGCCGCCCTCGCGCAGACGCCGGTTCAGCTCCCAGTCCTGACCGCGCTTGAAGCGCTCGTCGAAGAGGCCTGCACGCGCGAGCGCCGAGCGGCGAAAGACTCCGAGGTAGACCGTGTCGGCCGGACCCTCCTGCCCCCCGACGTGGTGCGGGGTGCCGCCCAGGCCGATCCGGGAGCCGTAGGCGCGGGCGACGGCCCTCTGAAAGGGGGTGATCCCCTCTGCTGCCATCACCCCGCCGACGTTCGCGGCCCCGGAGCGCTGGAGCGCCTCGACCGCCGTGCGCGCGTACTCGGGCGGCAGCACGGAGTGCGCGTCTACTCGCACGACCACCGGGTACCGCGAGGCGCGAATGGCCGCATTGAGCCCCGCGGGCGTGGAACCGACCTCGTTGTCCACGACGCGGATCCGCGGATCGGCCGCGCTGAGTTCGGCGACGAGTTCCTCGGTGCCGTCGATGCTCGGCGCGAGGGCGAGCACGATGTCGAACGGCCCAGAGTAGTCCTGGCCCAGCAACGAATCGACTGCCGCGCGCACGTGGGTGACCTCGTTCAGCACGGGCATGACGTACGACACGCCCGGCAGGCCGGAGAGGTCGTCCGTCGAGGTCTCGGGCTGCATGGGTCCAGTTCGTGCGGGCTCGGGCGCCGGGTCAGTGCGCGGACGCAGGACTCGTCACACTATCAGCGGCTGACCTTTTGGCCCACGGCCGCTAGCCGCGCCCTGCGCCGCACCGCACGCTGGACTCGGCCTTCGAGCGTGCGGCGGAGCATCCGACGTGCGGCAGGACGTAGCGGTAGCCCCCGCGGACGACTCCGCGAGGGCTACCGGTGCTGGCGAGAGTCAGTTCGTGGCCATCTGACCCAGCGTCGCCTTCGCCTCGTATGCCTGGCCGTTACGCACGTAGGTCAGCTCGACCTCGGCGTTCGCGGGATGCGAGCGCACCTGAGCGGTGAGATCGGTGCCACTCGTGACCGGGACGCCTCCGATGCCCGTAATGATGTCGCCCTTGGCGAGACCGGCGGCCGAAGCGCCCCCCCCTCCCGCTACGCTCTCGATCGTCGCGCCGAGCACGCCCTCGACCGAGTCGCCCACACTCGCACCGAGCAGGCCGTGCGAGACCGAGCCGTTCGCGATGATCTCCTTCGAGACGCGCTCGGCGACCGAGCTGGGGATGGCGAAGCCGAGGCCGACGCTGCCTGCCTCCGAACCGGAGGAGGACTTTTCGGCGCTGTAGATAGCGACGTTGACACCGATGAGCTGACCATCGCTGTTGAGCAGGGCCCCGCCAGAATTGCCGGGGTTGATCGACGCATCGGTCTGGATGACCGGCAGCGAGACCGAACTCCGGGCCTGAGCCGGCTGCTGCTGACCGGGGAGGTCGAAGTTGAACGGGCTGTCGCCGCCGCCGCTCGACTTGTCACCGGTCTCACTCGGCGGCGCCGAGGAGGCGACCGAAATGCTGCGGTTGAGTGCGCTCACGATGCCGTCGGTGACTGTGCCGGGCAGACTGAAAGGAGCACCGATCGCAACAGCGGTGTCGCCGACGTTGACCTTCGTGGAGTCCGCGAACGTCATCGGACTGAGGTCCGTCGCTCCCGTGAGCTTGATGACGGCGAGATCGAGGGTCGGATCGGTGCCCACGATAGTGGCGTCGAAGATGCGCCCATCGCTGGTGGAGACAGAGACAGTCGGGCTGGACGTCGTGCCGCCGACAGTGACAACGTGCGTGTTGGTCAACACGTATCCGTCCTTCGAGAGCACGATTCCCGAGCCGCCGCCCCCTTCCCCGTTCCCGTTCTTGACCAAGATGGTCACGACGCTCGGGCTCGCCTTGGCGGCGACCGCGGTGGCGGTCGTGGCGTCCTCGGCGTTGTTCACGGTGATCGTCTGCGCGCCGCCGGTCGAGACCACGCGCGTCCCACCTCCGTTGGAAGCGGACCACAGGCCGAACACGCCGGCTCCGGCGACGCCTCCGACGACCGCGCCGATGGCGAGCGCCGCGACGACGCCGACGCCGGCGCGGCGCGTGCCTGAGGAAGAAGCCGCGGAGTGTTCAGTGCCGAAGGCGCTCGCGATGGGCGGCTGCTCGGAGCCATGCAGCGTATTGGGCGCGGGAGGCGCGTACTGGCCGTAGCGGGCGGACTGCGAGACAGGTTGCGCTTCGTTGCCAACCGTGGCGTTCGGCGTGTACGGAGGCTGAGGAGCGGAGGGGTAGGGTTCGGTCGGGTTCCCGCCCTGGTGGATCGGCTCGGTGGGCCCGGTGGTCGAGGACGACGCTCCGGAGATCTCGCCGGGTGTGCGCTCGGTCGCCTCTCGGGCGCCGGACTCCGACGGCGTAGTGGGTTCCTCCGGCTGACGAGGACCCTCGTGACTCTCGGTCATGGGTGCTGCTCCTTCCAAGCGGGGATAGCTTGGCGAGCGTACCTGAGCGTTTCTTATGACGAGGCTGCGAGCGCGAAATGAAACCGTCACGGTCACCCGACCGGGCACACTGGAAGAGTGAGTATTTCTGGATCCTGGTCACGCGCAGCAGCCGGCGCGGGCCTTCTCGG
The DNA here is from genome assembly GCF_003149025.1 of Rathayibacter iranicus NCPPB 2253 = VKM Ac-1602. Lineage (GTDB taxonomy): Bacteria > Actinomycetota > Actinomycetes > Actinomycetales > Microbacteriaceae > Rathayibacter > Rathayibacter iranicus. The sequence continues at coordinate 89,636 of NZ_QGDV01000005.1, read as the reverse complement.
CCCGAGTGGTGAGGTCGCAACAACCGTCTTCAGTGAGATGAGCGCGCTCGCTCAGCGCACGGGTGCAGTCAACCTCGGCCAGGGCTTCCCGGACGAGGACGGGCCGCGCGAGGTCCTCGAGGCGGCGCAGGCAGCCATTGCCTCTGGCGTCAACCAATACCCGCCCGGGCCGGGCTTCCCGGTGCTGCGGGAGGCGATCGCCACGCATCAGCGCCGCTTCTACGGCCTCGAACTCGACCCAGACGGTGACGTGCTGGTGACGACCGGGGCGACGGAGGCGCTCGCGGCCACGCTGCTCGCGCTCCTCGAACCGGGCGACGAGGTCGTCACCTTCACTCCGCACTACGACGCGTACGGCGCTCTAATTGCCCTCGCCGGCGGTGTCCACCGCACCGTTCGCCTGCGCGGTCCCTCCTTCACCGTCGACCATGACGAGCTGGCCGCTGCTGTCACCGACCGCACGCGGATCATCCTGGTGAACGATCCGCACAACCCGACCGGCGCCGTCCTTTCCGCCGACACGCGTCACGAGATCGTTCGCCTCGCAGAGCGGCATGACGCGGTGATCGTCACCGACGAGGTCTACGAGCACCTGCGCTTCGACACCCCGCACGTACCCTTGGCGACCCTCCCCGGCGCGTTCGAGCGCACGCTCTCCATTTCCTCCGCGGGTAAGACGTTCAGCACCACCGGGTGGAAGATCGGTTGGATCGGCGGGCCGCGGGAGCTGGTGACCGCGGTCCTCGCGGTCAAGCAGTTCCTCACCTATGTCAGCGGCGCGCCGTTCCAGGGTGCGGTCGCCCTCGGCCTCAGGATGCCCGACTCTTTCTTCACCGGGATCGCGGCAACCCTCGCTCAGAAGCGCGATCTGCTCTCGGCGGGCCTGGCGGCGGCCGGCTTCGGCGTCGCTCCCTCTTCCAGCGGCTATTTCGTCGTCGCGGATGCGGCTCCGCTCGGCTTCGCCGACGGCGTCGCGCTCTGCCGGGAACTGCCGAGGCTCGCGGGCGTGGTGGCTGTCCCCGTCTCCGCATTCTGCCGACCGGAGGACGCGGCGCCCTACCGCTCGCTCGTGCGGTTCGCGTTCTGCAAGCGCTTCGAGGTGCTGGAGGAAGCGGTGGCAGGCCTCGCGGGGATGGTGCGCTGAGGGATCAGAGCGGCTGCACGCGGAATCGCCTCAGCGCGAGCGCCGGGTTCTGTGCGCGAGCCCGCAGGATCCGGTCGCGGGAGACCCAGGCGACGGCGACGTCCTCCACCTCGCCGAGCGTCACGATCTCGACGCCCATCGGATCGACCACCATGCTCGTGCCCACCCCGATCGGTGGCGTCTGGTCGGCCGCGAGAAGGTAGACGGTGTTCTCGAGGGCGCGCGCGGTGACCAGCGTCCGCCAGTGTGCCTCTTTGAGCGGGCCGCGAACCCATTCGGCGGGCGCCGCGATCACGTCTACCCCCGCGTCGACCAGCCAGCGGCTCACCTCGGGGAAGCGCAGGTCGTAGCAGGTCTGCAGGCCGACGACGAGGCCGCCGACATCGAAAGTTTCGGGCGCGGTGATCTCGCCCGGCGCGACCCACTCCGACTCCGTCTGCCCGAAGGCGTCGTAGAGGTGGAGCTTGCGGTAGCGCGCGACGAGCGACCCCGAGGGATCGAGAGCCACCAGAGTATTGGCGATCCGCCGATCGTCGACAGCTTCGACCATCCCTGCGACAAGATGGAGCCGATGCTCTCGCGCGAGTGCCGCGAGCCCCTGCACGAACGGGCCGTCGAGTGCCTCCCCTGCCGCGACGATGTCTGGCCCGAGCGGGTCAGTGAAGGCGGAGCTGTACTCGGGCAGGACGACCAGGCTCGCACCGCGCTCCGCCGCAGTGCGCACCAACCGCGCGATCACGGCGAGGTTCTGCTCGCGGTCGATGGTCGGGGCAAACTGCGCAACCGCCATCCCGATGGCGGCAACCATCAGCTCGGCGGGTAGAGGAAGAGCGCGACCTGCGAGGCCGGGATTGTCCTCGTGTGGTATGCGTGGCTGTGGCCCCAGTTGTACTCCTCGAGCGCGACCGTGCCGTCGGCATTGACGGCCTGCACGTACGCGACGTGGTTGCCGGTGAACCAGGCCACCGCTCCCGGGACCGGAGTGCTGCTCGTCACCCAGCCGTGCGAGGCCCACTGTCCAGCCCAGGCGTAGGCGCTGCCGCCTCCCGGGGTCATATTGCCCCAGGTCCACTTGAACGCCGCGCTCGTGGATCCCTGGTCGCGGTTGATGCGCCAGGCGACGAAGTCGACGCACTCGCGGTAGTAGTAGCGCAGCGGCGAGAGCCCGCCGCCCTGCTCGTCAGTGAGCTGGTCGCGCCACGGGTAGTCGTCGCCCTCCTGGCGCGGGGTGACCGAGATGCTCGTGCCCGCGCTGCCCGCGGGAGCGCCCGTCGGTGCGGTGGCGGCCTTTGCCTCCTGAGCGAGACGCGCCGCCTCAGCGTCGCGGGCGGCCTGCTCTGCGGCGGCGAGCGCCCGCGCTTGAGCGGCGGCCTCGTCGAGCTGTGCCTGGGTCGGCGCGGTGAAGGAGTCGCGGATGACCTGCTCCTGCACGGCGTCCGGCGCGACCGTGAGCTTTTGGTTGCCCAGGGCCCGCACGCGAGCGGCAGCTTCGATTGCGGCCTGCGAATCGGGAGCCGGGTCGAACGAGTAGGCCGGCAAAGCCGAGACAGCGACGAGCCCGGCGATAGCGGCAACGGCGACCGTGCTGAACGCGGCGCGGACCGCCTTCCGCGAACGTCCGCGAACGGGGCGGAGGGGGACCAGGATCGGAGTGGCAACCGGTGCGGCCGGGAGGGCCCGTGGATTCGCTCTCGCCTCGCGCAGGCTTCGGCGGGTCGGGTGGGAGCCGGCTCCGTCGTTCGAGCGCTCGCCCACCTGTTCGTCCGTCACACCGCCACCCTTCACATCGCGGTCGAGGATACCGCGCGCGGCTCGGCGACACACCGAGTGGCACGGGCGCGGCGGGACTCTCCCCGCCACAGCGTGCTCTGGTCAGTGAAGAAGCAGTCCGGCTGAGATCCGGGTGCCACTGCACCCTCGCTCGGTGATGACTCGCGAGCCTGCCCGGAGTAGCGTCCGTGACGACGCGGGAGCAACGGGGCGGCCGCGGAACGGAGGACGGACATGATCCGGAGCGAACGCGCGTTCAGCGGCTTCAGTGTGGATGACGTGGAGAAGGCACGTGCCTTCTACGGTGACGTGCTCGGTCTCGACGTCGCGGTGAACGCGATGGGCATCCTCGAGATCGAACTGCCGGGCGGCGGCCGCGCGATCGCCTACCCCAAGCCCGACCACGAGCCGGCGGGCTTCACCATCCTGAACTTCGCGGTCGAGAGTGTCGATGCCGCCGTGGCGGAGCTGAACGCGGCGGGAGTCGTCACGGCCATCTACGACGATCCCGCCCTACCGACCGACGCGACCGGAGTGATGCGCGGTCACGGGCCGACGATCTGCTGGTTCCGCGACCCGGCCGGCAACGTGCTGAGCGTGATCGAGGGCGACTGACGACCTCGTCACGCCCGCACCGCCCGAGCCGGATCAATCGATGCCGCTCGCAACGCAGGAGCGACGGACGCGAGCGTCCCCGTGACGAGCCCCGTCGCGAGTCCGAGCAGCGGCGCAGAGGAGGAGAGAACAGGTTCCCAGCCTTGACCGGCGCTGACGACCAATACCGTCAGGAGACCGCTCGCCGCCCCGGCCGCTCCACCCGCACCACCGACAAGCACCCCCTCGAGGAGAAAGAGCAGGGCAGTCGCCGCCCTGCTTGCGCCGACGGCGCGGCGGAGTCCGATCTCGGCGACCCTGGACTGGACCGAGACGAACAGGATCGCGGCCGCACTCACCGTCGCCAGTCCGAGCAGGACGAGCGAGATCGTGGCGACCAGCGCGCTCAGATCAGCGGCAACCCCTCGACGGAGGTTTCGCAGGTCGGCGACCGTCTCGACGTTCACCGATCCGGGCGCTCCTGGAGCGACGGCGAGAGGAATCGCCTCCGCAACCGCGGCCGGTAGACCCGGCTCGGTGCGCACGACAAGCGAGTGGTCGGCTCCCGGCAGATGGTCGGTGACCGCCGCGGAGACGAAGAGTGCGGAGTCGAGATCCGCGCGGCCGGAGTCCTCAATCAGTCCGACGACCTCGACGGGTTGGCCACCGACCCAGACCTCGACGCCCGGTGCTGCGGCCCCGACGCCGAGCGTCGTGGCGGCTTGCGCGCCGAGCACAGCGAAGCGACCCGGCACAGCCGGATCAAAGAGCGAGCGCGCCGATGACGGCCGGGTGCGCACGTCATCGAGCACGAGCAGGGCGGAGTCACCACCGACGACCCGCACGGGCGCGCTCTGACGGACCAGCACGGAGCCGGGACGGAACCTGGCCAGGCCCGCGTCCGCTGCAGAAACGGAGATGGAACGCGCGACGCCGACGACCCCGGGGAGAGCGTCGATCCGCTCGACGGCGGTTCGCTCAGCGTCCACCCGCTCGGCCGTCCTCCGTTCCTCGGGAAGCGACACCGTGACCTCGTCGAGTGCCGCCCGAACGAGGCGCTGCGAGACCTGGTGCGCGGCAGTCTCGGCCAGGCCCGTTGCGGCGACCAAACCCCCGGTACCGACGAGGAAGGCGAGGAGGAGCAGCGCCGTCCGGCCCGGGCGCAGCGTCATAGAAGAGAGTGCATCGCCCACGATTCCGACGAGCGCTCGCGCCCGGTGCCGAGCAAGGCCCCGCTCCGCTCGCCGTGAAGGAGCGAGGCGGGAGCTGCTACCTCCGGTATCAGCGATGACCGTCCCGTCGGCGACCTCGATCCTGCGAGTCGCGGCGCGCGCCACTCGTTCGTCGTGGGTGACCACCACAACTGTCCTGCCCTCGCCGTGGAGCTCCTGCAGGAGCCGGATCACCTCAAGACCGTTCGCCGAGTCGAGGTTGCCGGTTGGCTCGTCCGCGAGGATGACCTCCGGATCGGTGCAGACGGCGCGGGCGATCGCGAGCCGCTGGCGCTCCCCACCTGAGAGCGACCTTCCGGCAGCCCGGCGCCGATGCAGCAGACCAAGGCGCGCGAGCGCCGTCGTCACGCGCTCGCTCTGCTCCTGGGTGCTCCGGCCGCCGATGCGTAGCGGGACCGCGACGTTGCGCTCGACCGAGTCGTCGGGCAGTACGTGGGACGCCTGGAAGACGAAGCCGAACACTCGAGACCGCAACTGATCCCGGCGGTGGTCCCGCAGCGCACTCACATCAGCGCCGTCGATCCGGTAGCTGCCCGAAGTCGGCTGATCGAGGAGCCCGAGGACGTTGAGGGGAGTCGACTTACCCGCCCCTGAGGGACCGATCACCGCCACGAATTCACCACGTTCGATGACCAAATCGACCGCCGACAGAGCGGTCGTCGCGGACGTACCGTCCCCGTACCGGCGGGCCACATCACGCAGTTCGAGCAGCGGAGTCACCTCGGCACCCGGACCATCGTGCCGACAGGAAGGGCCTCGGTCGGATCGAAGGACGCCCAGCCGTCCGCCTGCGCGCGCAGGCCGATCTCGATTCGGGGCGGCAGCGTCGCGCTCGGATCACCTGTCGGCTGAACGAAGGTCTTCCCGTCCTCCTGGAGCACCGCGACGAGGGGGACGGCCGGAACCGGCTCACCCGTCCGACCGGTCGCGACTGTGACGGGACGACCGATCGCAAAACCCTGGTCTGGCCTCTGCGAGAAGGCCACGTTCACGTCGTAACCGGCGCCGGACGAGGAGTCTGTGGAAAAAGCTCCGATCGACGACACGGTACCCGTGGCCGATGCTCCCGCCTCCCCCATCAGCGTGACGGCCGTGCCGACTGTGAACTCGTCCACGCTGATGACAGTCGCCCGGGCGCGGACAGCGTCGGGAGCCGTGCGGAGCTCGGCAAGCGCCTGCCCGGTCCCGACGCTGGGCTCGACGGGAGCCGCGGTCGCCGGCGAGGACGACGACGCCGGCGATGAGCCTCCGCCGGAGCCGCCCTCCGACAGGACGGTGCCCACGGCGGCGACCGAGGCGACGATGGCACTCGGACCGGGAAGGATGACGAGCTCACCGAGGTCGACACTCGTTCCCGGCCCGATGCCCCCCGGTGGTTCCGCGTCAGCCCGGTGGTAGAGGTCTCGGATCGCCCGCTGTGTTTGCGCGTCGATGACGCCGCTGTCCACGACGTCCAGGCCGGCTTCCGCGAGCGCCTGCTGGAAGCGCGTGACGTCCTCCCCCGTATCGCCCGCCGCGAGCGCACGATACGGCGGCACATCCATCGACAGCACGAACACGGGTCTGTCCGAGACCTCGGCGAGGAGCATCCCGGCGCCGACCTCCTGCCCGACCTCGACGTGAACCGCCGTCACGACAGCACGGGACGCCGAGCGCGGCCGGACGGCTTCGACCGGCAGAGTCGTGCCGGCGACCACCTCTCCCTGCAGTCGAGCGGACTCGGCGACCACGCGGGACTCAATCGCAACATCGACCGGCACCACGGTGGTGGACGCATCGACGGCCACCGATTCAGGAGTCTGAAGTGACCGACCCCACCAGAACGCGCTGCCAGCGGCGAGCAGGACGACCGCGACAAAGACTCCGATCACAGCGGGACGCGCGATAAGCCCCGGCCGGGCAACGACGTCGCCATCCGGCTCAGCTTCCATGCTCAGCGATCACCTTCTTCGCTCGCTCGAGCACCTCCGCCTGCTTCTGCTTCACCACAGCCAGCTCCGCCTCATGAGCCGCGATATACCCCGCCTGATACTGAGCTTGAATGTCATAGAGGGTCTGCTCCACCTTCGCCTCCTGATGACACGTCGCCTCGGCTACCGCCGTCCTCACCTGGCCCTCGGCATCCTCCGGCTTATTCATCACTTCAAACGACGACGGGTTATCACTCATGGACAACCCGCTCCGCGCAAAACACTCAGCAAGAGCCGCCCGAACCTTCGGGAACTCCTCACTCTCCGCCGCCGCCGCAGCGCCCCCGTAGCGGCCCTCATCGACAACCACCATCAACGCTTCGGTGGGGTTATCGCTGTGGCCCGCGTCTTCTGTGAGATTCGGGATCCGCTCGACCGACTTGGTGCACCTGCTCTCGGCAGCCATCTGCTCCGCCGACGGCGTCCCGTCCGCGGCGACCGCGGCCATCACGCTTTTCTCATACGGCGACTCCGGGACGTCGTAGCCATACACCGCAGCCCGAGACACACTCCAACTGCCGTACCGGCGGTTGAACTGCTCCTCCGAACCCCCTTGCCAGTCCACATGCGCCGGCGAATAATCACGACCGGACTGCTGCAGGCAGTCGAGGATGAGCAGATCATTCGCGTGGGTGACCGCGAGCATCTCGTCGGTCGTGGGCAGGAACTCATCGAGGGGAAGACGAACCGACTCAAACTCCTCATGAAGAACGGCATGCACCGAACCATCCGGGGCGACTTGCTCATAAACCTGGTCTTCTGTCGCCGCCGGGGCAGGCGATCCACTGACGCCGACGGCTTCCTGAGAACAGCCGACGAGGACGACGGAAATCCCGGCGAGGATGAAGACACCGAAAGACAGAGGGACACCACTGCGCATCAGGCGATCCTCCAGCTGCTGATCTGGTCGTTGAGATCGTGCGGATCACCGTCGCAATGCCGATTGGGGAGGAAGTGCTCGGACGATTGCGCCGGGAGAAACATGCTGCATCCGTGATAGCGCTCGTCCGAGTAGAAGCGCGTGGCATATTTATTGGTGGCCACGCTGGAGGCTTGATCGTTCCACCAGTCGCCGCCGAGCGACTCGCGGTTCGGATTCTGCTGAGTCATCTTTCCGCCGAAATTGGCGTGTTCGAACAGGCAGACGTACACGCAGCCATCCGAGAAGGCGTCGGCGCCTGCCGGTGCGGCCCCGGTGATCGCCGCTCCGGCGACGACGCCCAGCAGGGCGACCCTCGCCCAGGCCGCCGAGCCCGCCGATCCACTGTTCTTGACCGCTCCGGTCTTCATGGTTGTCTCCTTCGTTCCTACCTGACGGAATGTCAGTGACCAGGAGGATACGCAGTAGCCGGTCGACGCGCTCTCCTGGCGCGGAATGACGGTTGGAGAGTGACGGGGCCTACCGGCGCCCACAACCAGGGCCTTGGCAGGAGCGGTCTGACCTGGCAGCAGCCAGCAGGCGGGGACGCGCAGCCACAGACGTCACGAGAACGAATCTGCCGGGAACCTTGACGAGGAGCACATCCCGGATGCCCAGTGACGGGCCACTAAAACGACGAAAGCCGATCCCCTTCGGGACCGGCTTTCGCTTTCTTGTTGCGGGGGCAGGATTTGAACCTACGACCTCTGGGTTATGAGCCCAGCGAGCTACCGAACTGCTCCACCCCGCGGCACAAGAGAAAACACTACAGGCCTTACGAAGCTGGTGCAAATCGACGCTTCGCCCAGTCGACGTTCCCCCTCAGACGGGCTTCGTCGCGCGCAGCACATCCTGCCGATCGACGGTGAGGCCAACCGCCGTCAAGGCAGCTGCGAGGTCCGCCGAGGATCGAGCCCACGTGCGCACGTCGGCCGCTTCTCTCGGAGTGCCTGAGCGAGGCCACACCAGGACAACGCCTCCGGGGGCCACGAACCATTCGGTGAGCCGCGCCCACTCCTCCAGGTCGGGCAACCATGACACGACGCCTTCCGAGCTGAGCACGACGTCGAAAGAGTCCGGCTCGGGCAGCATGTGCCGCAACTCGTAGAGGTTCGCGCAGACGAAGCGGATCCGCTCGGACAGATCGCGCTCGGCAGCACGAGCGCGCGCACGGCGTACAGCCGGCATCGAAAAGTCGACCCCGACGACAGTCGCGCCCCGCCCGGCGAATTCGTGCGCGTCGAGGCCGTCGCCGGAGCCGAGGTGCAGAACTCGCGGTGTGAGCGTCGAGGACAGCACCGCCTCCGCCAACCCCGGTCGGAGCGCACCCTCGCCGGTGCGCTCCTCCCAGTACGTGCGATTCAGGTCAAGCCACTCTCCCGAGCGCAGATGCTCTCCGCGGTCGACCTGGACCATCCGGGCTACTTTCCTTCGGCCTGGAGCGCCCGCGCGAGCGCCTCGGTCAGCTGCTTGTCTGCCGTCGCGAACGCGGACAGATCGCCCGACTTGAAAGCAGTCTCGCGCGCTGTCAAGGCGGTGCGAGCGTCGTTCAAGGCCTGCTGGAGCGCGGTCTGGTCGCCCGTCCCGGTGCCGCCCGTGCCCCCTGTCGTTCCGCCCGCGTCGCCGCCGGTGTTCCCACCCTCGGTACCCGTCCCGGCGCCCGGAGTCGTCGGCGTGCCGGTATCGCCCGCGTCCGCTCCCGAGTCGCCGCCGAAGAGGCTGTCGAGCGCCTTGTCGAGGGTGTCCTCGAAGGCGATGTCGTCACCGAATGCGACCAGGACCTTCTGCAGGAGCGGGAAACTCGTGTCTCCGTTGGAGCGCACATAGATCGGCTGAACGTAGAGCAGGCCGCCACCGACCGGCAGTGTGAGCAGGTTGCCCCGGGTGACGGTCGTGTCGCCACGCGAAAGGATGTTGAGTTCGTTCGCGACCGTGGGATCGGTCGTGAACGCGTTTTGCACCTGGCCCGGGCCCGGGACCGTGTCGTCCTTGGGCAGCTCGAGCAGGCGGAGCGTGCCGTAGCCGTCAGCGACGGCACCTGCCTGGGAACCGGCGTCCGAATCGGCGACGAGATAGCCGGTCAGCACGTTGCGGCTGGCCTGCGTGCCCTGGACACTCGCCGGGATGTACGTCGAGTACAGCGAGTAGGACGGCACCCCCTGATCCGGAGTTTGCAGCGTCAGATAGTACGGCGGTTGCAGGCTGGCGCCCGATGCGGCGGCCGTAGTCGCGGCTCCGCTGGTCGGGTCGTTGGGAGTCGCCCATGCGTCCTCACGGGAGTAGAACGATCCGGCGTCGGTCACGTGGTACGTGCCGAGCACCGCGCGCTGAACCTTGAAGAGGTCCTCCGGGTAGCGGACGTGGCTGAGTAGCTGCGCGGACATGTCGCTGACCGGCTTGACCGTGGTCGGGAAGATCTTTTCCCACGTCTGCAGAATCGGGTCCTCGGTGTCCCAGGCATAGAGGGTCACCTTGCCGTCATAAGCGTCCACAGTGGCCTTCACCGAATTGCGGATGTAGTTGACGTCATCGGTCGGGAATTGCTGCTGCGTGCTCGTGTCGGCGATCGCCTGCGAGAGGCTTTGCACCTCCGAGTACGGGTAGTCGGCAGACGTGGTGTATCCGTCGACGACCCACACCACGCGGCCGTCGACGACGGTCGGATAGGCGTCGGAGTCGAGCTTGAGATAGGGAGCGACCTTTTGCACGCGCTGCACGGGATCGCGGTCATACAGGATCTGTGACTTGTCGTTCACTCCGTCCGAGAGGAAGATTTGCTCGGACTGGAACTTGATCGCGTAGACGAGCTTCTTGAAGACGTTGTCGAGCGAGGGACCGCCTTGGCCGTCGAAGGTCGTGTACGTCTGCTGCGCCCCATCGGTGCCTGACGGGTAGTCGAGTTCGATGTCGCGCGAGTCGTTGCCGCCGACGATCGAGTACGGCGGCGAGTTCTCGCCGAAGTAAATGCGCGGCTGGTAGTCGCCCAAGTCTCCGGTGGTGGGGACGCCGGACTCGATGAAGACGGGCTCGCCGTCGGCCGAGCGCTGGTTGCCATAGGCGGCGACGAGGCCGTAGCCGTGGGTGTAGACCAGCGTCTGGTTGTACCAGGTCTGGTTGGCGCCGAGGCCATTGAGGTTCAGCTCGCGGACGCCGACCACGGCATCCTGCGTGGAGCCATTGATGGAGTAGCGGTCGACATCGAGGGCATTTTGCGTGTCGCCGAACTTGTAGTACTGCCGGAACTGCTGCAGCTGCGCGAACGCGTCAGTGACGACGGAGGGATCGAGGATGCGAATGTTCGCCGTGGTCTCGGCGTCGGAGCGGAGCGCACCCGGCTCGGCGTCAGTGGTGGCGTCGTAGGGGATGACCTGGACATCCTTCACTCCGTACGCCTGACGAGTCATGTCGATGTTGTTCTGGATGAAAGGCTGCTCGAGCGTACGTTCGTTCGGCTCGACCTGGAACTTCTGCACGATCCACGGGTACAGCGAGCCGACGAGCAGACTCGACACGATCAGAAGAGCCGTGCCGATGACCGGGAGACGCCAGCGGCCGATAAAGGCAGTGACTACGAAGAAGATCGCAACTAACGCAGCGATTCCGGCGAGGATCTGCAGGCCCGGGATCGTCGCGTTGACGGTCGAATACGTGGCTCCGGTGATACGCGGACCCTGCTTCGCGAGGGTCGCGTACTGGTCGAGCCAGAAGCTCACAGCCTGCACAGCGAGGTAAAGGGCCGCGGTGATCGCGAGCTGGACGCGCGACGCCTTCGAGATGCGGATTTCGCGGCCGTTGACCCGGATAGCGCCATAGAGATAGCCGGTGGCGAGAGTCGCGAACGCCGAGATCAGCAGGACCGCCGACGCGAATCCGACAATGCTCTGATAGAAGGGCAGCTCGAAGAGATAGAACGACGTATCCAGGCCGAATTGCGGATCCGCGACCCCCGAGGGCGTGCGATTCCAGAACGTGAGACTCGTCTGCCAGCGAGTGGCAGAGGAGACGCCGGCAAAGAGGCCGAGCACCGCGGGGATCCCGAACGTGGCCAGGCGCCGGAGCGGCTCCACGACCTGCTGGTAGCGGTCGATCTGCGGATTGAGCTTCGCGTAGACCGGCCGGAGGCGGTACGCGAGCATCAGGCTGACGAACACCGGCACGGCCATCGCGACGAAGCCGATGATAAAGAGACCGCCGGCGGCCGCCCACTGCGTTGTGAGCACGGACAGGAAGCCGAGCTGGTCATACCAGAGGATGTCGGTGTACAGGCCGGCGAAGACGAAGAACGCCACCACCAGGATGGCCACCACCACGACAGTGACGGCGAGGACGCTCCGTCGCTTCCGCTGCGGCGTTTCGGTTGCTGTGGAACTCACGGAGGGGCCTCTTGCTGTCGAGATGTGAGGGGAGAGACCCATGCTATGCGACGTGTGTCCGGCTCAGCTGAGCGTCGCCCGCGGGCATCGTCTCCGCCCGTCCCCGGTCCCGCCCCGTCCCGCTCCCGTCCCCCGCCGAGAAGCCAGAAGTTGTCGCACTCGGCGTCGAGTGCGACAACTTCTGGACAGTGGCAGATGCCGACTCTCGGACAGTGGTGGATGGAGAGTCGGGAGTGAGCGCGGGCGGCGGGCCGCGGTCAGTTGATCGGAGTGGCCGTGCTGCAGTTGGGGAGGCCAGACGTGTCGCCGGCAGCGACGGCCGTGAGGGTGGCCAACGCGTCGTCGAGGGTCGAGACCGCCAACACGCCGAGTCCGTCGGGGACGTGACCGACCACCTCGTTGCAGTTGCTGCTCGGAGCGAGGAAGTAGGCCGCACCGGCGCCTTTCGCTCCGTAAAGCTTTTGCCGGATGCCGCCGATCGGGCCGACCTCGCCCGCGGCGTCGATCGTCCCGGTGCCCGCGACCTTCTGGCCGCCATTGACTTCGCCCTCGGTGAGCTTGTCGATGATCCCGAGCGCGAACATCATTCCGGCGCTGGGTCCACCGACATCATCGAGCTGGATGTCGACCTGGAAGGGGAAGTCGAAGGATGTGCCGGGCAGGATGCCGATCACGGCGGCTCCGTTCGATTCGCGGGGCGTGACGTGCACCTCCTGCTGCGCTTCGCCGCGCGCAATGCTCAGCTGCACTGGCGCGCCGGTGCCCAGCGTCTGCAGGGTCTCGCGCAGGGCGGTCACATCGGTCACGGCGGTGCCTGCGACGGCCAAAATCTCGTCCCCCGGCTCGAGAACGCCCTCAGCGGGCGATCCTGTCGGCACCTGCAGCACCGACACGTGCTGCTGGACGTCGTAGCCGAGCTCGGTGAGCGCCGCGGCGATCGCCTCCTGCTGCGAGTCGGTCATCTCGGCCTGGTTCATCTCGTCACGCTCCTCGACCGTGGTCGACGGCGGGAAGATCGCATCGACTGGGACGACAGCCTTTGTGCGATCGAACCAGGCTCCCGCGACCTCGACCCAGTTCGGGAGGCTCTGCGGACTGCCGAGGACCGAGACGGTGAGCATGTCGAGGGTGCCGCCGGTCGGATAGGTCGTCTGGTCCGGGATCGAGATGAGCGGGACGTCCTTCCTGGTGCCCAGGGTGTCGAACACGGGACCGGGCTGCTCGATCACGTAGGGAGCGGGAGCGACGCCGAGTCCGACGACGAGCGCGACTCCCGAAAGAAGGACGACCGGTCCCACCCACGCGCGGCGAGGGGACAACGACGGGCGCGGGCCGTCGGAGAACAGCGACACGGAGGCCTTTCTGGCTGCGGGTGGAGCGGCTCCGCCGGGATGTTCGCGGCGGGCGGAAGCGGGCTGCGCCCGGGCGGCGCTCTGCACAACGTGGCCCGAGGCGCTCGGGCTAACGTAGCCTGCACGACTGGGAGTCGCTGGAACATGCGCCCGAAGTAGGGCCGCAGAGGCTGCGACGACCGATTTCACCCGAACGACGGAAGGCTGATCCGATGGCCGATGGCGACAGCGCGGACCGAGCGGGCGGCGGCTCCGAGGACGAGTTCCGGGAGATGCTGCGGAAGTTCCTCTCGGGGAACGGACCGGTCGATCCCGCACATCTCGCGGGGGCTGCGGGTCTTCCCAACGATCCCGTCGCGCTGGCGAAGCTGCTGGGGCAGCTGCAGAGCGCGATGCAGCACAACGGCACAGGAGGCGTCAACTGGACGCTCTCGCTGGAGCAGGCGAAGCAGATGGCGCGGGCCGAGTCCACGCCGGTGTCCGACTCTGTCCGCGCACCGTTCGATGGCGCCTTCAAGGTCGCGGCCCTCTGGCTCGACGAGGTCGCGTACGTCTCAGAACTGAGCCGCACGCCGCGCTCGATCAGCCGACTGGAGTGGATCACGCTGACCATGCCCGTGTGGACTCAGCTCGCCGAGCCGGTCGCCCTCAGCATCTCGGACGCGCTCACCCGAGTACTGCGCGACCAGGCGCCCGAGGAGATGCAGGCGATGATCGCCGGCGCCGAGGGCATGATGCGAGGGATCGGCGGCACCCTGTTCGCCCTGCAGCTCGGCCAGGTCGTCGGGCAGTTGACGGCCGAGGTCGTCTCTGGCGGCGATATCGGCATTCCGCTGCTCGAGGAGAACGACGCGGCGATCGTGCCGCAGAACGTCGCGGCCTTCGGCGAGGGTCTCGACATCCCGCTCGATCAGGTGCAGCTCTACCTCGCGGTGCGAGAACTCGCACACGCGCGCCTGTTCCGCCACGGCAAGTGGCTGCGCCTCGCTCTGATCTCGCAGATCACCGACTTTGCGCGCGGGATCAGCATCGACACCACCCGCCTTGAAGAGCTGGCCGAGAACTTCGACCCGGCCAACCCCGAGGAGCTGCGCGACGCAATGACATCGGGCGCGCTGATCCCGCCCAAGACGGAGGAGCAACTCGCCGCCCACGGCCGCCTCGAGACGGTCCTCGCACTCATCGAGGGCTGGGTCGACGTGGTAACGGCTGCAGCGACCACCCGACTGCCCAGTGCAGGAGCGATCGCCGAGACGGTGCGCCGCCGCCGGGCCTCCGGCGGGCCCGCCGAGTCCGCCTTTGCCACGCTGGTCGGGCTGGAGCTGCGGCCACGACGCCTCCGTGAGGCCGCCGCGATGTGGCAGGCCGTCACCGACGCGGTGGGGCCGGAGGCGCGAGACGCCCTGTGGTCGCATCCCGACCTCCTGCCCGGGTCGGACGACCTTGACGACCCGAGCATGCTCGTCGCGCGACTCACCGCCGAGGCGCGCGGCGAGACTCCTGAGCCGGACGAGATGGACCGCGCTCTGGAGGATCTGCTGAACGGAACGATGCCGCACGAGGGCGACGCAGATGATCCCGGCACAGACGTCGCTGACGACCACGGAGACGACCAGGGTTCCGCACCCACCGGAGACCGCCCCCTCTGAACCGGCGCCAGCCTGTGGATAACTCGCGCGGCGCCGGGACGTTGTGGGCCATGATCGGGCGATGGTGCTCCGACTCGATCCCCGACTCCCCCTGCTCTGGCGCTCCGCGCACTCGGTGCAGCTCGGACTCGACCGGCCGCACGTGGTCCTCGAGGGAGTCGGCTACCCCGAGGAGCTGCTGCTCGACGCCCTCCGAATCGGCACGAGTGCGGGCACTGTCCGGTTGATCGCGAGACGCGCGGGAGCATCCGACGCGCGCGTCGATGACGTCCTCGCGGCGCTGCGCCCCGTGCTCGTGCGCACTACTGAGCCCGGCCCGCCCCCGGCCCCGCGCGTCGTGGTCGAGGGTGCCGGCGCCGCCTCCGATGCGCTTCGGACGCTGCTCCGGAGCGAGGGCTGCGAGCTGCTGGGCGAGGACTCCCTGCCGGATCTAGCCGTCCTGGTCGCGGACTTCGCTGTCGCCCCCGCGCGCGCGGCGCACTGGCTCGGGGCGGATGTACCGCACCTGGCTGTCGTGTTCGGCGACGAGGGTGTGCACCTCGGCCCGCTGGTGGAGCCGGGCGAAGGGCCATGCCTGCACTGCGCGGAGCGTGCACAGGTCGACCTCGACCCGGATCGGCCGCGGCTCGTGATCCAGGTGCTCGGCAAGACGGCGCCCACGCGCACACCCTTGGCGAGCGCCGCAATCGCGGTTGCGGCGGCCGACATCGTCCTGCGGCGGCTCTTGGCCGGATGGCGGGGCCTGCGTCACGTCGAGCGTAGCTATACCGACGCCTCCGGCAGTTTCAGCGAGCGGCGGAGGGAACCCCACCCCGGCTGCGCGTGCCGAGCTCTTCCAGGAAGCGTGACGGCTCCCGCCGACTGACGCGGCCGACCGTCGAGCGCGCCCACGAGAGCCGGAGCCGCCGTCGAGCGCGGGTGATCCCGACGTACAGCAGCCGGCGCTCCTCGTCGATCGCCTCGAGCCCGGCGGCATACGAGATCGGCAGCAGGCCCTCGGCGAGTCCCATCAGGTGCACTGACTCCCACTCCAGGCCCTTCGCCGAGTGCAGGGTCGCGAGGGTGACCGCCGCCCGATCGGGCTCGTGGTGCACGTGCTGGCGGGCGATCAGGTCGTCGGTGAAGTGGCGGAAGCTCCAGCCTGCGGGCGCCTCGTCCACCAGGCGGGCGAGGGTGTCCAGCGACTCCCAGCGGTCGCGCACCGCACCCGGTGCAGACGGCGGCTCGGCGCTCCAACCGAGGGAGCGGAGCACGTCGCTCACCGACTTGAACAGCGGCTCGCCCGCAATGGACACGGAAGCGGCGCGCAGCTGCATCACGGCCTGCTTCACTTCTGGGAGGTCGAAGAAGCGCTTGCCGCCGCGCATGTGCGCGCTGACTCCGCGCTCGTGGAGCGCGTGTTCGATGACAGCGGACTGACTGTTGGTGCGGAAGAGCACCGCGATGTCGGAGGGACGCACCCCCGCTTCAATGTCCGCGGTGACTCGCGCCGCGATGCCACGTGCTTCGGCGATGTCGTCCGGGTAGGCGTCGACTGCCGGCTCCGGGGCCTCTGTCGCGGCCACAGCATGGAGCGAGAGAGCCCCCGGCCGCCCGCGCATCAGACGGTTCGCGGTCTGCACGATCGGCACAGCCGAGCGGTAGTTCTCTTCAAGGCGGACGACCGTCGCGGCCGGCCAGCGGGCCGGGAAGTCGAGGAGATAGTCGGCGCGGGCTCCCGCGAAGGAGTAGATGGTCTGGCTGGCGTCGCCGACGACGCACAGGTCGCTCCGGTCGCCCAACCACAGCTCCAGGAGCCGCTGCTGTAGCGGCGAGACGTCCTGGTACTCGTCAACCACGAAGAAGCGATACTGCTCGCGCACCTGCATCGCCATCGCCGGCTCGGATTCGAGCATCCCGGCGGTGACGAGCAGCACGTCCTCGAAGTCGATCTGGCGACGCTGGTCCTTCAGGCCCTCGTACTCGTCCACGAGCGCGACGGTCTGCTCGAGTGTGAGCCGACCCGGGAGTGCGCGGGTGCGCGCGGCGACCGCGTACTGCTCGAGCGAGAGAGCGGACACCTTCCGCCACTCGATCTCGGCCGAGAGGTCTCGCAGAGTCGCCGTGTCGAGCTTGAGGCGCAGACGCTCAGCCGCGTGCCCGAGCAGCCGCGCCTTGCCGTCGAGAAGCTGCGGCATCGTCCCGCCGACGAGCTGTGGCCAGAAATACCCCAGCTGCGAGAGCGCCGCGGCGTGAAACGTGCGCGCCTGGACTCCGCCGGCTCCGAGCACCCGCAGGCGCGAGCGCAGCTCGGCGGCCGCGCGGCTGGTGAAGGTGAGCGCCATCACTCGGCCGGGGGTGTAGACGCCAGTGGCGACTCCGTGCGCGATGCGGTGGGTGATCGTGCGGGTCTTGCCCGTCCCCGCTCCGGCAAGCACGCAGACGGGGCCGAGCAGCGCCTCCGCTGCCTCGCGCTGCCCCTCGTCGAGACCATCGAGCAGGCTCACGCGATCGGGCCGTTCTCCAACTCGCCTCCGTACCAGTCCTCGATCATCGCGCGAGCGATCGAGGATCTCCCGGGCAGGAGCACCGAGTCGAGCGAGTCGTGGAGTTGCTGCCGGGTGAACCAGCGCAGCTCGACGATCTCCTCGCCGTCCGGGAGCAGGTCGTCCGGCGCCTGATCGTCGGCGACCCGAGCGCTGAATCCGACCATGAGCGACGCGGGGAACGGCCAGGGCTGCGAACCGAGGTACTGCGGGGCGACGACGCGGAGCCCCGACTCCTCGCCGATCTCGCGAATCACCGCGGCCTCGAGCGACTCGCCGGGCTCGACGAATCCGGCCAGCAACGAGAAGCGGCCGGTGCCCCACATGGCGTTGGAGCCGAGCAGGAGGCGGTCGTCGGCGTCGAGGACGCAGACGATGATCGCGGGATCGGTCCGCGGGAAGACCTGACTGCCGTCGGTGAGCGAGCGGCGCACCCAGCCACCCTGCTCGACCACGGTCGGGTCGCCGTTGCGAGGCGAGTAGCCGTGCGAGGCGTGCCAGTTGGCGATTGCCAGTGCCTCGGTGAAGAGGCCGGCGTCACGGTCGCTCAGGCGATCGGCGATCGGACGCAGGCCGCTCCAGCGCTCCTCGTCGGGCTCGAGCTCGGCGGCGGCCGCATCCGTGAGCACCGTCACGACGACCGGAGTTCCCGCGGGCTCGCCGGGCGCGTCGACCGTTGTGCGACCGAGGTAGATGCGGAGCACGCCGGAGGTGACCTCCGCCGTGCTGCGCAGCGCGAGACGGTCGGAGTCAACGAGCGTGCGGTCGTGATGCAGCGCGAGCACGCGAGTGGTGGAGTCGGTGAGCAGCTCATCGAAGAGCGCCGGGCGGGTGCGGCCAACGTTGTCGCGGTCGACCGCCTGTCGAGAAAGGGGGAGGCGATCAGCGAAGGGAACTGACATCCGAAGCTCCTTTCGTCACGGAGCCGCGAGCACCGCTGTCACGGGCCTTCGACGGCATCGACGGGACAGCGCGTGGCGGCAAGACGGCCGGGCACGAGCCGCCTACCCTGGACACCATGGCCAGATCCCACCTCACTCTAGCCGCGCTGGCCACCTCGGCCGTCGAGGGCCTCGATGTCCGCACCGCGCGCCCTTTCACATCGTCGACGCACGGCGACTTCGACTCCGCGCTGCTGACGACCCGGGACTCGGCGCGCCTGGTGGTGCGGGTGCCCACCTCCCCGCTGGCCGAGCAGGAGCAGCTCGGCGACCTCGTCGCGTTGCGCGCGCTGACGCCAGGAATCCGCAGCCGCCTGCCGTTCGACGTCCAGAAGAGCGTCGGGCAAACGCCCTTCGACGGGACGCGCGCCGTGGTCTACGAGTACATCGAGGGCCACCGCGTCCTGATCGACGATGTCGCCGCGCAGAGCGCTCTCGCCGATTCCGTCGGTTGGTCGATCGGAGCGATCCACTCGCTGCCCGCCTCGTTCGTGCAGGAGGCTGGGCTGCCGATCTCGACGACCCGCGACAACGTCAACGAGACCGTCGCGGTCATCGAGCGCGCGGCCGACACCGGACACGTCCCTGCCGCCCTCGTCGCACGCTGGGAGATGGCGTCCTCGGACGACGCGCTCTGGCAGTTCGATCCGACCGTGGTGAATGGCTCGATGACCGCCGACTCGTTTCTCCGCTCCGGTGACGTCGTCGCCGCGGTGCTCGGCTGGGCGGCGTTGCGCGTCGGCGACCCCGCCCGCGATCTGCACTGGCTGCTGAGTGCCCCCGGCTCCGAGACGGCGCTCTCCGCCTACTCGCGGATGCGCGCGGGCGCCGTGGACCGCGCGATCCGGCAGCGCGCTCAGCTCTACGCCGAACTCGAGCTCGCGCGCTGGCTGCTGCACGGCACCGAAACCGACGACTCCGCGATCGTGGACGACGCGGTCGCCATGCTCGACACGCTGGTCGACAGCGTGCTTGGCGACCTCTCGGCGCCGCTCTCGACCGACACCGGGCCCGTGCTTGAGGTCTCAGAGGTCGAGGAGCTATTGAACCGCACGCCCGGAGCCCGCACCGGCTCCTCCGCTCACGGCCGCGGGCTCGCCCCCGTTGCCGAGGACAGCGACTCCGCCAGCTCGCGCTCGGAGTAGAACCGCTCGGGCCGCAGCACGAGGTCGTCGGCAACGAAATAGAACACGGCGTCGACGCTGTCGAGCGGCACGCCCCGCCAGCGCGAGTAGGCGAGCCGGTACAGCGCCAGCTGGAATTGCTTGAGCTCGAGATCGGCGGCGTCCTTCGGTGCGCGGCCGGTCTTCCAGTCGACGATTTGGACGCCCGCGTCGGTGCGGTAGACGGCGTCGAGCTTGCAGACGACGACATGGCCGGCGAGCTGGAGATGGATTTCGATCTCGACGGCGTCGGGGCGCCGGTCGGCCCACTCCGATCGCTCGAAAGTCTCGATGAGGAGCGCGAGTTGCTCGTGTTCGAGGCTGGTCGATCCGCTCTGGTCGAGTTCGTCGGGGAAGGTGTCGACGGCCTCAGCACCGCCGTAAATCCCGAAACGGTTCTCGACCCAGGAGTGGAACGTCGTGCCGAGGCGGGTCTGTCGGTACGGCCGCTCGGGCATCGGCCGGCGAAGCTGCGCAGACACCTCGTCGGGCGTGCTCACGATGTCCTTGAAGCGCGACGCGGGGATGCGCGTCGGCAGCGGTGGCCGCTTGCCACCGGCGAGGCGCACCGCCCGCTCGGCCAGCAGGAGGCGGATGTCGTCGCCGCGCGCTCCAAGCAGGGCCGGCTCGGCCGTGTGCACCCGCGCCGCAGCCGCCCGCACCCGCTCGCCCCGGGAGCCGAGCGGATCGTGCGGCCAGCGGAACGTGCGCGGCGCGCGTTCGAGCGGGTTCTCGAGGTCGGCAGGTTCGGTGGGGAGCGCTGGGATCGTTCCGGCCTCTTCGAGGTCGCGGAGGAACACCCCCGGCCCGCGCGGCTTCGCCTGACCTGCCCACCACGAACCGGTGAGCAGCAGGTGGTGACGCGCGCGCGTCACGGCGACGTAGGCGAGGCGGCGCTCCTCCGCCTCGTTGCGCTCGCGGAGGGTCTCGCCGAACGCGCCGATCGCGTCGACGACCTCCTTCTGGGTGGTGCAGCCGCGCCAGGCGAGGTCGGGGAGCTCGGCGGCATCGCCGCGGAAGGCGTAGGGCATCGCACCCAAGCGCACCCAGCCGCGGAATCCTTCGACGGGCGTGCCGGGCAGCTCGCCATCGACCATCCTCGGCACGGCGACGAGATCCCACTCCAGGCCCTTCGAGCCGTGGATCGTCAGCAGCTGCACGGTGCCTGGCTCGGGGTCCTCGGGGCGTGGGGCGAGGCCGTCGCGCTTGTCGGCCAGCACCAGCCAGCGGAGGAATCCCCGAAGCGACGAACCGGTGCCCGCGCCGCGGTCGTCGGTCTGTAGGTAGCCGGCCACGGCCTCCCGGAACGCCTCCAGGTTCGCCCGGCCGTCGCTGCGCGACTCGTTCGCCTCGACCTCGATGTCGAGGCCCAACTCTTGCTCGACAAGGGTGACGAAGTCCAGGAGGTCGAGACCGGCCCGCGCCCGCAGGCGAGCGACAAGAGTTCCCGCCTGGCGCAGCCGGCGCAGTCCCTCCTCGCTGAAGGCGCCGAGGGCGGAGTGGTCGAGGCGGCCGTCCTCACCGGGGCGGCGCGCGGCAATGAAGTCGAGGGCCTCGACGATCGAGCCGCCCTCGCCCTCGGTGACAGACGCACGCATCCGCTCGCGTACCTCCTCGGGAAGCAGGCGGTGCGCGTGGTCGCGGGCAGCGAGCCAGGAGGCGAGGTCGCGCAGGGCCTTGAGGTCGCGCACCCCGAGGCGCCAGCGAGCACCGGCCAGCAGGCGCACGAGTTCACTGCCCGCGGCGGGATCCTCCACCACCGTCAGCGCCGCCACGAGGTCGGCGATTTCGGGCTGGCGGAGCAGGCCACCGATCCCCAGAATGTGGTAGCGAACGCCGTGCTTCGCCAGCGCGGCCGCGAAGCGGTCCATGTGCGCGCGAACACGAAAGAGGATGGCGGCCGACGGCGGCTCGAGGCTCTCGCGCAGACGCCCCGCGAACCAGCGCGCGACATCGTCGGCCTCCTCCTCGATGGTCTCGGGGAACGTGAGCTCAACGGGGTGGCCGCTCGCCCCGGGGCCGGCAGCGAGGGTGTCGACCGGCACGGCGCTCCCGGCCGAGAGCGGCTCGACGACCGCGTTGGCGGCCGCGAGCACGCCATGGCCGTTGCGCCAGCTGGTACTGAGTGAGAAGCGCGCCTCCCCCTCGAAGTCGACGGAGAATCGGCCGAGACCCTCGGCGCTCGCCCCGCGCCATCCGTAAATCGACTGGTGCGGGTCACCCACGGCCATCACGCCCTGTCCCGCAAAGAGCCGGGCCAGCAGCTGCGTCTGCAGCACGGAGGTGTCTTGGTACTCATCGAGCAGCACCACCCGGTAGCGGGCGCGATACTCGTCAGCGATCCGGGGCACGCGCTCGACGATTCGTCGTGCGAGGGCGACCTGATCCGAGAACTCGACAAACCCGCGCTCGGCTTTCGCCTCCTGGAACCGCTCGGCGAGCGCCGTCAACACGGGCAGCGCGCTCACCGCGTTCAGCGCCTTCTCGAGCTCGCGGTAGACGCCGGAGCCGCTGCCCCCGCGCGGCAGCTCCCCCAGACGAAGGAAGTCCTCGGCGAACGCGGCGACCTCGGCCGGCTCGGCGAGATTGTCGGCCAGATCGTGCGCGAGTGACACGACGAGATCGGTGAGCCGGTCGATCCCGGCTTCGACGTCGAGGATGCGAGGGTCGGCCGTGTCAGCGACGACTCCGCGGGCGAGGTGCCACGCGGACGCCTCTGAGAGGACAGTCGCATCGCCCTCGCGCCCAATCAGCGCAGCATTGTCGCGGAAAATGGTGTTCGCGAAGGCGTTGTAGGTCGAGACCGTCGCCGCCTCGAAGAGGTCCGGGGCGCTCTGCCCGGGCGGCAGCCGCAGGAGGCCCGCGGCGCCGAGCTGGTCGATCCGCCGCCCGATGCGCTCGCCGAGTTCGGTGGCCGCCTTGCGGGTGAAGGTGAGACCGAGCACCTCGGAGGGAGCCGCGAGGCCGTTCGCGAGCAGCCACAGTACGCGGTTCGCCATCGTCTCGGTCTTGCCGCTGCCGGCTCCGGCGACCACCAATGCGGGCCGCAGCGGCGCCTCGATCACGGCTCGCTGCTCGATGGTCGGCGGGCGCAGGTCCAGGCGCTCCGCGATGGTCAGGGCGTCGATCACGGCAGTTCCTCCTCGTCCGGTGCGTCGGCGTCGATCGTGAGCAGGCCGTCGCCCGGCACCTCCGGCACAGCGTGGATGCGATAACGCAGCGCGTCACCCGGCGAGTACGGCACCGACTCGAGCAGACCGGAGAACCGGGCTGCCGCCATACCGAGCGCCGCAGCGCGGACGCGCTCGCGCAGGCGCTCCAGCTCCTCCTCGCCGAAGCGGGGCTGAACGACCTCGCGGTACGGCTTCCCGCGCACCCCACCGGAGACGAAGAGCAACTTTGCACCGCCGCCGGCCGTCGGATCCGCCGCCTCAATCGCCCCCTCGGCTACCGCGAGCTGGTAACTGCCGAGCTGTGCATGCTCGGCAATGTCGACCTGCCGAGGAATTCTGCGTCCCGTTTTAAGGTCGACGATGGTCACGGAGCCGTCGGCCGAGCGCTCGACGCGATCGATCGAGCCGCGCACCCGAGCCGGAGGCACATCGAGCTCGAACTGCTGCTCGCGGCCCAGTACCTCGCCGCCGCCGCGCTCGAAGTCGGCGAGGTAACCGGCGAGACCGTCGATGAGACGCCGCGTCACACGCTTCTGCCGCTCGCCGAGCCACGGCGACTCGAAGACGAGTTCGGGCCAGCGCGACTCCAGGGCCGCCCAGAGCTCGTCGGGGTCGGTACTCGCGGCGTTCTCGAGCACCCAGTGCACGAGGGTCCCGACGCCCATCGCCGTGCTGGTCGTCGAGCCCGAGACGGCATCCACGAACCAGTCGAGCGGCGAGCGCTCGAATGCCTCGAGTCGGCTGGGCGAGACTGCGACCGGCCGCTCCGGGTCATCGACGTCGAACAGCGGCTCCGTGCTGGAGGGCTCGAGGAGTCCCGACCACTCGGCCGGGTCGGCGCCAGGCACCTCGGCCACAGCGAGGGCACGCAGCCCACGGATCGCCGCGGGCGATTGCGTGGACCCGGGAGTGGTGGCCGTGCGCCGCAGCGCCGCCACCGCCCCCCGCAGTGTCATCGGCACTGCCGACGTGGCGTCGAGCCGGGGCGCGTCGGGCGGGCTCAGCCGGAAGAAAAGGGAGGGCGTCTCGTCCTCGCCTGCGACGGCGCTCAGCACCACCTGCCGACGGGCGCGGGATACGGCGAGAGCGAACATCCGAAGTTCATCGTCGAGCGTGGCTTTGCGGACGTCGAGCGGCAGACCCCCCTCGCCCCGCGTGTACCGCACCAGCCCGTCGGGGTCGAGCAGCGAACCGCGCTGGCGGAGGTTGGGCCAGACGCCGTCCTGCAAGCGAGCGATGACGACCACATCGAACTCGAGCCCGACCACCGAGGAGGGAGTGCCGATAAGCACCGCGTCCTCGACCGAGCGGGGCGCGAGTGTGTCCTCCGGCACCTCCGCCTCGAGGATCTCGGTCACGAAACCGACGGCGGACCGCCCGGGCGCCCGCTCCACGAAACGACGGGCTGCGCTGAAGAGGGCGACCACACCATCGAGATTGCGATTGGCCTCGGCGGCGGTGAGCCCGGTGCCGAGCGCGAGTTCGCGCCACGAGGTGGCCACGCGACTCGACTCCCAGGCCGACCAGAGCAGCTCCTCGATCGAGCCGTGCTCGGCGTGCAGCCCGCGAACCCGGTCGAGAGTGACGGCAAGCCGCTCGGCCTGGCGTGCGGGCGCCGAGTCGATCGTGGCAAAGCGGCCGGGAGCCGCCAGCGCCTCGACCAAAAGGGGATCGCTCGCGCGGATGCCGCCGGCCGCGAGTTCCTCAGCACGCAGGGCGAGCCGAAGCCGACGCAGACCAAGCCGGTCGACGCCGCCGAAAGGCCCGAGCAGCAGCTCAGCGGCGAGGTTGGCGTCGAGTTCGCGCTCACCGATCGCCACGCCGACGAGCACAAGCAGAGCGCGCGCGGCATGATCATCGCGGAGGTCACGGCCGGCGAGCACCGAGCGGGTCGGTACCTCCGCTACCGCGAGCGCCTTCATCAGCGGCTGGACCGCGGCCCCGGAGCGAACGACCACCGCCATCTGCTGCCACGGGATGCCGTCGCGCAGGCGTCGCTCTCGCAGCAGCCGCGCCACCGTCGCCGCCTCACGGGCGGGTGTGGGCGCGTGCAGCACGAGCACGGGCACCAGCCCGCCCTCGGGCTGCGGCTCGGCGACCGCCGTGCGCTGGCGGCCGGCGGCAGCGGTGCCGATCCGCTCCGTCGCGCCCGACACGAGAGCACGCACTGCGGCTGGATGCCGGTGCACCCGGGTGAGGATGAACGTGCTGACCTCGGTGATGCCGAGGCGCGAGGCAAAGCGGCCGAGAGTATCGGAGGCGGCGCCGCGGTAGGCGCTCGTCGCCACGTCGGGATCGCCCAGCGCCACGACAGTCACGCCGCGCTCCGCCAGCGCGCGCAGAAGCACAACGGTCGATTCGCTGGCCTCCTGCATGTCGTCCACGACGACGAGTCGCAGGGCGCCGATCCGCTCGCCCCCGCGCCCGGTGCGAATCGCCTCGGCCGCGAACGCGGCGAACTCGGCGGCGTCCAGTCGAGTGCCCGCCTCTGGCGCCATCCAGTCGACGACATCGCGCACCTCGTCGAGCATGTCGGCGGCGGCGCACCACTCGCCGCGCTCGGCGTCCACGCCCAGTGCCCGGATCGCGTCCGTGTCGAGCCCGTGCTCGGTGGCGCGCATTCCAAATTCGCGCAATTCGGTGCGGAACGTCCGCAGCCGGAGTACCTCGGGGCTGAACTCGTCAGGCCAACAGGGACCCGTGCCCTCCTCGAGGTGGCCCTCGAGAAGTTCGGAGAGGAGGGCGTCCTGCTCGCCTCCGGTGAGCAGCGTCGGCCGCTCCAGCCCGCGCTCCTGTGCGGAGGAAGTCACCGCCTCGAATGCCAGCGACGTCGCGGTTCGCGCGAGCGGCCCCCGCGTCGGCACGCCCAACCGCAGCGCCAACACATCGCGAAGGGCGGTCGCGGCGGTGCGACTCGCCGCGAGCACGACGATCGATTCGGGGGCGTAACCCCGTTCGAGCACACGCTCGGCGACCAGCTCGACAGCCGTGGTGGTCTTGCCCGTCCCCGGGGCGCCGAGGACGGCCGCGCTCTGCCCATCCGGCAGCGCGAGGACCGCGCGTTGGGACTCATCGAGCGGGACCGGGGGCAAGTTGTAGAACGCCAAGTCCCGATAGGGGATGGTCACTTAGCTCCTCGAGGACCCTGATCAGTACGAGTCGACACCCGCGTACTCAGTACGCTGACCGAAAATTAAGACGGCCCCCACGGAAACCGTGGGGGCCGAATCCCCTCCGAGCTAGGGCACGCTCTTAACACGCTTTATAGTACACGCGAAGGACACGGCCGTCAACTTCACGGAAGGACGAAGCGAGCCCTCAGTGCGCTTCGAGGATCACCCCTCACTCAGAAGCTAAGCAAATTCGCGGGGTTCCAGGCGCCGTCCAAGCCTCCGGCCGTGAGGCCGACCTCAGCGCGCGCCGCAAGCTGGAGCGGAGCGACTCCGTGAAATTGTTCCGCGTGAATCATCTGATCCAAGACAGCGGAGATCAATGGACCAGAGCAAAGCAGCGTGCTTTCGAGCCCGACCGGCCTTGCGTCGCCGCCATGTAGAACCATGTTCCGCTGTCGGTACAGTCGATGCAATGCATGGTTGATGTATTTCCTCACGCGGTTGAGCGTACTCTTTGGGTCCTCCGCAAGTTGCTTCATCCTGTTAAGAGCCTGTTGCGATCGAAAATCGAGGAAGTCGATGACATTCCCGGAGAGCAACCAGCTGTACATAACTTCCGCTCGACCGGCGGTATCCTCAACGCTTTCGAGCACGGAGAGCAATCGCTGATTAGCCCTCTCTTCTCTTTCTACCAAATAAGAGAGTCGACCAAGTTCAGCTCGCCCCCATGCTGCGGCAAGGATCGACGCAGCGCGGTCGGCGGCGATCGCCTTACCCCCGAAACCGCGCTCATCTCCGTCACTGGGGTCAGTAAGAAGGGACTCGATCGAAGCCCATGCTGACGAAACCGCCAAAGTGTCCGGACCATCAGTTAGGGGAGAAGCGAGTTGCAAAGCATCGTCTAGCGCGGTCGGTTGTCCATTCAAGACGATGCCATTCCGAAGTTTCTCACCCGCAGTCCGTGACCTGAGGACTATCGCCTTCCGCCGCTGAGCGAGACGCTTTGCTCCAGATTCCATGCGAAAAAAGGGATCATAGGCGAACTTGATTTCACCCGGTTCAAAGCGTAGTTGATTCTCAAGCCGGGTAATTCTCTCCGCAACAATTCTTGTGGCCGACCCAGGATCAAGTGCCTCCACCTCGAATTCGAGGGAACCAATAATAAGGTCACCCTCGACGCGCTGGTCCTTCCAGTCGCTCAGAATTCCAAGAGCAACATCTTTAGACCTCCACTGCGGACTTTTCTCAAGTTCGATGTGATCGGGGATTTTATGAATGAGAACCAAACCTCTGTGCGGAATCGGAGATTTAAAGAAAAGGGATTCCAGTTCCTCCACGATATCGAGGGTTTTCGCGCCATTTCTAATAAGGGAATGAACGTACTTCCGAAGCCATTCGCCATCATATCCTTGATCCAGAACCGCAGAAGAGAGATAACGCGAAGCACGCTCTACATGAAGATTATCTCCGTGCTCCTTGAGCTTGTCCTTCCAGTTGCTGAAATACCTCGACTCCGCGAACTGAATGAGATGATCCAACTGACGATGGCGCTGGGAGGAGTAGCTCAACTTACTCTTGAGGATATCGTGGAGCTGCTCCCGAACGGAGAGGCCTGCCAGGCCCGCATCGTTTCCCAACCCACCGAGGATGCGCCGTGAGAAGCGATCGAGTGCTCCTTGAGCGACTACCCTTTCGGGAACCCACTTCAGGGAGCCCGAGAACTCCCAAAGCGCTAGGAGCGAACCACCCTCCCATGAGCGACGGTACCAAGGTGTCCACGGCTCAATCTGCTCTAGGAGGCGATGCACGAAGAGGTCTCCCCGTGATGCAACGTTCATCAGCCGGCACCTCTTCCCGCACCCGTTCGCTCCGGGGTGCCTCCGTACCGTAGTGCAATCCATGCGTCCGACACTCCCGCGCAGCTCACCGGTCCCCCACCCTGCCCGCTCCGCTCAGCGCGAAACCGGTGCCGGCGCTGAAGCGCGGTCCCGTATCCTGACAGGCACATCCCCTCCCGAAAGGCACTGCTGGTGGAAATCCGTATTGGAATGGTCAACACCCCGCGCGAACTCAACTTCGAGTCGTCGATGTCCGTGACCGAGGTCGAGAAGACGGTGACCACCGCCCTCGAGGCCGGTACCGCGGTCCTCCGCCTCCGCGACGAGAAGGGCAAGATCTACATCATCCCCACCCACACCATCGCCTTCGTCGAGGTCGGCTCCGAGGAGTCGCGCCGCATCGGCTTCGTCGCCTAGGCGCTCCCCCGCGGTCTTGTCGTGGAACTCCTTTTTGCCACTCTGTTCGGCGCACTGATCGGCCTCGGTGCGCGCTACACGGTGCCGCACCGGCACCTGCACGGCTCCGTACTGGTGCCGGCCCTTGGCGGGCTGATTGCCGCGGTCCTCTGGGTGGCGCTGACGTGGGCGGGCCTGCCGTGGGACGGCGGACTGATCTGGATCATCACGCTGGCCGTCACCGCTGTCGCCGTCGTGCTGATCGCCCTGCCCCTCGGCCGATTTCGAGCGCGCCGCGACGAGGCCGCATTGCAGGCCATGCTGTCGGGCCGCGTCGCGCCCTGACCACGCACGAAGGCGCGGGAGTTCCACGACTCCCCGAAGATTCACTCCGCGAGGCCGCCCTCACGCCGTGAGACCGAGAGCGTCCATCCGCCGAGTGTGCGAAGCGATGAGTTCGGTGAAGACTGGCTCGATGCGCGACTCGTCGGAGTCGTGGTTGCCCGAGCCGGACAGTGCTGAGCGAGCCACGAGAAGGGTGTCGCCGACCAACCGACGGCCCCACACCGCCAGGCGAGAGCCCAAGCGCTCGTCGGCGGCGATCTCGCGGCGGAGGATGGCGATCACTCCGTCGGCCCCGGTGTCGGCGCCGAGTGTGTGGGCGATCCGCGGTCCGACATCGCTCGGCAGGCCGCCGGAGAGGCGGATGAAGAAGTCATCGAGCAGGCCGGCCGTGATGTGAGCCGAGAGCAGCGTCTCGTGCAGGTTAGCGCCACGCGTCAGGCGCTCAAAGGTGTCGATCGCCGGCCGAAACGGCGCCATCGCCTCGCCCGGCTCGACGTCACGTCGACGCAGCTCGGCAACCACGGCGTGATGCTTCGCGAGAGCGGTTCCTGCGGCGGAGGAAATCGACTCCTTGTCAGCGAGATCGTCGCTCTCGGCGACGGCGCGAGCCAGCACCTCAAAGACGGCGAGCTGAAGGTACGCCACCTGGCCGAGATAGGGCAGGACCTCCGGCGTGAGGTCGGCCAGATCGACGCGGTCGCGCTTCCTGACTGCTTCGCCACGCGGTGTCAGACGGGGGACGTCGAGGAGCGGACGTCGACGTCGAAACCAGGCAGCCATCCCCTCAGCATAGAGCGCAGGTGCGCGCCGGTCCGGGGCGCTGTGGCTGCCGCCTCCGGGGCCCTGGGGGTCGAAAGCAGTAGACTCGCCGGGATGTCACCGGCGCTGGATCGGTGACGCTGCGCCCGGAGTCGTACAGGGGCGTAGACCGTTCGACACGACAGGCGCTTCACTCCGTGACTTTCTCCGATCTGAATATTGACGATGACATCGTCGCCGCACTCGCCGCCAAGGGCATCCTCGAGCCGTTTCCCATTCAGGAGCAGACGATCCCCCTGGCCCTGCAGAAGCAGGACATCATCGGCCAGGCCAAGACGGGCACCGGCAAGACGTTCGGCTTCGGCCTCCCCCTTATCCAGGCCCTCGGTACCGATCCCGCCCCCGGCGTCAAGGCGCTCATCGTCGTGCCGACGCGGGAACTCGCGGTACAGGTGACCGAGGACATCGAACTCGCCGCCTCGAACCGGCCGACCAAGATCGTCTCGATCTACGGCGGTAAGGCCTACGAGGGCCAGATCGAGCAGCTCAAGGCGGGTGCGCAGATCGTCGTCGGCACGCCCGGGCGCCTGCTCGATCTCGCCGGGCAACGACTGCTCTCCCTCACAGACGTGAAGGTGATGGTTCTCGACGAGGCCGACAAGATGCTCGACCTCGGCTTCCTCTCGGATATCGAGAAGCTGTTCGCGCAGACTTCCGCTACCCGCCACACGATGCTCTTCTCGGCGACAATGCCGGGTGCGATCGTCGCCCTTGCGCGGCGCTTTATGAACAAGCCAATCCACATTCGCGCAACGGACCCCGACGAGGGCATTACGCAAGCCAATATCAAGCACATTGTTTATCGGGCGCACTCGCTCGATAAGGACGAGGTGATCGCACGCATCCTTCAGGCCGAGGGTCGCGGCAAGACCGTAATCTTCACGCGCACGAAGCGCGCTGCCGCCCGCATCGTCGAGGAGCTGAACGACCGTGGCTTCAACGCTGCCGCCGTGCACGGCGACCTCAACCAGGAGCAGCGCGAGCGCGCGATGGCCGCATTCAAAGCCGGCAAGAAAGACATCCTCATCGCGACCGATGTCGCCGCGCGTGGCATCGACGTCAACGACGTCACCCACGTCATCAATCACACGATCCCGGATGACGACCAGACCTACCTGCACCGTGTCGGCCGCACCGGCCGCGCGGGCAAGACCGGCATCGCGGTGACCTTCGTCGACTGGGAGGACCTACACAAGTGGGCCCTGATCAACCGGGCGCTCGAGTTCGGCCAGCCCGATCCGGTCGAGACCTACTCCTCGTCGCCGCACCTCTACACCGATCTCGACATCCCTGCGGGCACGAGAGGTCGGCTGAAGCCAACCCCGATTCCCGCCGAGGCGAAAGCCGATGCACGCCCGGAGCGCAGCGACCGCCAGCCGCGCCGCCGCACCCGTGGCGACTCCGCCGAACCCGCCGCCGTGCAAACCGGCCCCGCACCCTCGAGCGAGAGCAAGGAGCACCACGACGGCAACAGCGAGCCGCGCCGCCGCACGCGCTCCCGCCGCCGCTCCCCGCGCCCCGACACCCACCTCTGACCCCCTCCGGCCCCTCTTCTCCTCCTTCCCCGCGAAATGTCGCGAGATCGGCCGAAACGGTCGAGAGAGCCGTCCCTGGCGGCATATTTCGTCCGTTGCGACCAATCTCGCGAACGTCGACCGCTCACGACCGGCGAGATCGCGGGAAACGGACGAGATCGGGCGCCACGGACAGCGATGTCGTCCGTTCGAGGGGATCTCGCGACATTTCGCGCGCGAGGAGGAGAGGCGGCGCGGGTGCGGCGTCAGCGGGCGGAGGCGCGGATCGCGTCGATCGTCGCGCGGGGCGTCGTGTTCTCGCCCAGGCGGTTGGGCTTGCCCGTGCCGTGGTAGTCGCTCGATCCGGTGGTGACAAGGGAGTACCGGGTCGCTAACTCGCGCAGGCGCCGCTTACCGTCGGCCGTGTTCTCGCGGTGCTCGACTTCGAGGCCGAAGAGCCCAGCGTCGACGAGCTGCGGCAGGATCGACTCGACCGCGATCCCTCTCGTACTCGCGGCGGGATGCGCGATCACAGGTACTCCGCCGGCTAGGCGGATGAGCCGCACGGCGTCGACCGGGTCGGGTGCGTAGTGCGGACGATAGTAGCCGCCACGCCAATCGAGAATCCCCGCGAAGGCCGCCGATCGGTCCGTCGCGAGCCCGCGGGCGACCAGAGCGTCGGCAATGTGGGGGCGGCCGATGGTCGTACCCGGAATCGTCTGGTCGAGCACGTCATCCCAGGTGAGGTCGTAGTCGGCTGCGATCGCAGTCACGATCGCCTCCGCTCGGTGCGTGCGGGCCAAGCGGATGCGCGCGGTCTCCGCGACGAGGTCTGCATTGGCTGGATCGACCAAGTACGCGAGCACGTGCACACTGGCCCAGCCGACGCGCGAGGAGAACTCCATGCCGGGTAGCAAGTCGATCCCGACGCTCTCGGCGGCGTCGAGCGCCTCTGTCCAGCCGCCCGTCGTGTCGTGGTCGGTTAGGGCCACTCCTGCCAGTCCCGCTGCGGCGGCGGCACGGACGACGTCTGCGGGAGTCTCAGTCCCGTCGGAGACGACGGAGTGGGTGTGGAGGTCGTACGCGCCTCCATCGATATGCATGCACTCCATCGTAGACGGGCCGTCCGCATGCCCTAGCCTGATCGGGGATGGCGACGAGACTGGTGAAGTTCGCGGTGGCGCTCGCGGTAGCGATCATGCTGCTGGTGCTCGTCGTGCCGGGGTTCTTCGGCGTCGCCCGAGAGGCACCGTTCGCGCAGATCGTGCCGTTCCGGCTGGCGACCGGCCTCGCCGCCGTGGCCGCCGCCGCCGTCCTGGTCGTGCTCGCGGTGTTGGTCGCTCCGATCCGCCGTCTGTCACTCGCGCTCGCCGCCCTCGGGGTCGCCTTCGCGCTGGTCCTCGCGGGCGTGCAGGGCCTGCGCGGCTACGGCTCCGCTCCCCCGCGCGCCCACCGGCTCGCCGATGTCCGCGTCGCGAGCTGGAATATCCTGCACGATGGCGTGCCGACCGAGACGATCGTGGAGCTCGCACAGGAGAACGCCGTCGACGCCGTGGCCCTGCTCGAAGTCTCGCGCTCGCGTGCCCAGGAGGTCGCGGATGCTCTCTCGGTCGCGGGTGCGCCGATGACGCTCCACTACGCCGGAGCGGGCGGGACCGACGGCTCCGCTCTGCTGCTCTCACCGGGCCTCGGCGGGTACAGCATCGACTCAGGCACCGTCATCACGGGCGAGACTCCCTCGCTCATCGCCCGGCCGGACACCCCCGAGCGGCCGGTGCTGGCCGCCGTTCACACGATGGCTCCCATCCCCGGGGGCATGGCCCAATGGCGGAGCGACCTCGCCGGTCTGGCTCGGCTGTGTACCGCGGAGGAGGACGTCATCGTGGTCGGTGACCTCAACTCCACCGCCGAGCACTGGGCCGATCTTCCCGGCACTGCGGCGCTGGGAGGATGCGAAGACGCCGGCGCGCGTGCAGGAGGTGGCGCCCTCGGCACCTGGCCGGCCTCGATCCCACCTGCCCTCGGCGCTCCCATCGACTACGTTCTCTTCTCCGGTCGCTGGGAAGTCTCGGGCTATCTCGTGGTCACGGACCGTGACGAGGCGGGGAGCGATCACCGGCCCCTCGTCGTCCAGCTCTCGGTCCGCGGCCTGGTGAAAGACTCTTCCTAAGACTGCTCCACAGGCTCCTCCACAGGCCGTGACCGTTGCCGATCTTTCCCCCTCGACCCCTCGCAGCCTCCGCCCGTCGACCGGAGGAGGACAATAGGCGGCATGACCAACACGGAGGAGCGGACCGCCGCTCAGACGCCCGACCCCGCTGCACCCCCGCACCCCCGCGCCACTGCGAACCGCTCCACGACCCCCGCCTCCGACCGCTTCCGCACCTTCATCGCCTCCGGCTGGGCCGAGCACGAGGAGCCGTTGCCCGGCCCCCGCGAGCAGGCGTCGTTCGCCGCCGCGCGCCGTGAACGCCTCTCGGCTCTGCACACCGGCGTCCGCCTCATCGTTCCCGCCGGCCGGCTGAAGCAGCGCGCGAACGACACCGACTATCCCTTCCGCGCGCACTCGGCGTTCACCTGGCTCACGGGCTGGGGCTCCGACTCCGAGCCCGGCGCGGTCCTGGTGCTCGAGCCGGCCGAGTCGGGGCACCGCACGACGCTCTACTTCCGCGAGCGGGCCGGTCGCACCTCCGATGAGTTCTACGCCAACTCAGAAATCGGCGAATTCTGGATCGGCCCGCGCCCGTCACTCGCGCAGGTCGCGAGCGACCTCGGACTCGAGACGCGCGGCATCGACGAACTCGACGCCGTCCTCGACTCGGGCGACGGCGTTCCCGTCGCCCTGCTACGCGAGGCCGATCCGCTGGTCGCCGAACGACTCTCGGCGGGTAACGCCGACGAACTGGCCGATCGCGACGGCGCGCTTGAGCGGGACATCGCCGAGTTGCGCCTCGTGAAAGACGCCTACGAGATCGCCGAACTGCGCGCCGCGGTCGAGGCGACCGGCCGGGGCTTCGAGGATGTACTGGCAGATCTGCCGCGCATCATTGCGCACGAGCGCGGCGAGCGTCTGATCGAAGGCGTCTTCTCCGGTCGAGCCCGCGCCGATGGCAACGCGGTCGGCTATGACACCATCGCGGCGGCAGGCCCGCACGCCTGCATCCTGCACTGGACCCGCAACGACGGGCCCGTGCGTCCCGGCGAGCTGGTGTTGCTCGACGCCGGCGTCGAGCAAGAGAGCTACTACACCGCCGACATCACCCGCACCTTCCCGGTCACAGGCCACTACTCCGAGGCGCAGCGGCGAGTGCACGAGACGGTCCTGGAAGCGGCCGATGCGGCCTTCGCGATCGTCCGGCCCGGAATCCGCTTCCGTGAGGTTCATGCCGCGGCAATGGCCGTGATCGCCCAGCGCACCGCCGAGTGGGGCCTGCTGCCGGTCAGTGCCGAGGAGGCGCTCGAGGCCGACAACCAGCAGCACCGCCGGTACATGGTCCATGGCACCAGCCACCACCTCGGACTCGATGTGCACGACTGCGCCAAGGCGCGGCGCGAGATGTACCTCGACGGAGTGGTCGAGGAGGGCATGGTCTTCACGATCGAGCCCGGGCTCTACTTCCAGCCCGATGACCTCACCGTCCCGGAGGACCTGCGCGGCATCGGCGTGCGGATCGAGGACGACGTGCTCGTCACTGCCAACGGCGCTGAGAACCTCTCGGCGAGCATCCCCCGCACGGCCGACGACATTGAGGCCTGGATGGCGCGGCTGGCTCGCTGAGTCGTCTCGGCGGGTCGAGAGCGATCGTGGAGCCTTGATAAGCACAACTACGGCTCCCGCGGCAGTACATGGATGATGCGACCTGGATGAGACGCGAAGGTCCGGCAGGACGTCGCCACCTTCTCCGGCTTCACAGACGTGCACCCGCTGAAAGCTCACGAGGACACCCAGGACTGAGGCCAGGGCTCATGCCGCGAGCGCGACGTCCGTTGCGTCGAGAAGCCCCCCGAGAAGAGTCGCGAGCTGACCCGGCGGCGACTGGGGATCCTCCGGGTGCCACTGAACCCCGAGGAGGGGTGCGCGGCCGTGCTCGACCGCCTCGACGACTCCGTCGTCGGCGCGGGCAACGACGCGAAGACCCGGCGCGAGCACATCGACGGCCTGGTGGTGGGCGCTCTGCACGGCCAGCCGTCCTGCCCCCAAGAGCCCGCCGAGCGTGGAGTCGGCCTCGAGCTCGACCTCGTGCCGGTGCATACGCTCGTGCGCGGCGCCCGCCGCGTTCACGTGCGCCGCCTCGGGGCCGAGATCTTGCACCAGCGTTCCGCCGAGCGCGACGTTGACGATCTGTAGTCCGCGGCAGATGCCCAGGAGCGGAGTACGCCGCACCAGCGCGCGGTGCACGAGCGCGATCTGCGCGGCGTCGGCCCGCTCCGCATGCGGCCCCTCTCCGGGGTATCCGCGCCGGGCGCCGTAGTTCTCCGGGGCGATGTCCTCGCCGCCCGCCAGCACCAGCGCGTCGGTGCCCGCCGTCCGAGCGAGCAGTTCTGCGCTGCCAAGTTCCTCCGCTGCATAACGCTGGACCTCCCAGCCGTGCTCGCGGGCGAAGGTCAGGATCCGACCGTTCAGGATCTGCACATAGGCGTGGTAGTCCTCGCGACCGGGTCGCGCGCGGACAACCTCGACGATGGCGAGTGAGCGGGTCATGGCACCATCCTGCGCACGGATGTGCCGATGGGCGACTCCGCATGTCACGCGGTGTCACACTCGGGCCGTACGATCGCGGAA
Source organism: Rathayibacter iranicus NCPPB 2253 = VKM Ac-1602 (assembly GCF_003149025.1). Classification (GTDB taxonomy): domain Bacteria; phylum Actinomycetota; class Actinomycetes; order Actinomycetales; family Microbacteriaceae; genus Rathayibacter; species Rathayibacter iranicus. The sequence goes on along the minus strand of NZ_QGDV01000005.1, from coordinate 54,023 downwards.
TGAGCGCGCTACCCCCGTCCTTCTCGGAGCGCCTGAACCGAGCGCGCGCCGACATCTCCGCGCTTGCCTCGACCACGCCGGAGCGTCACGTCCGCCCCCTCCGCGAGGCGATTGAGCTGGCAGCGGGCGGACGAGAGGACGCGGACTCGTTGCTGGACGCGGTCGAAGCCTTCGTCGCGCTCCTCACCCGCGCCCAGACGCAGCTCAGCGGAGTCGAGCGCTCTATTCGCGAGGACCTGGAGCGGGCAGTGACCCTCTCGGCCCTGCGCACCTCCGCGCAACTCGCCTCTGCCGCCGACGTCGCCACCGCCTGCTCGGCCGCGCGCTCTCTCCTCCTTGATGCGGACGAGGCCCGCTCGGCCGGCGCCCGCCACGACCCGGCGGCTCTGCTCGTCCTCCTCCTCGAGGCCGATGCCGCGCTGGACCGGGTGGTGGCCGGCTACCGCGAGCCGCGCGCGCAGGCCGCGCGCCAGCTGCTCCTCCTCGAAGCGGCGCGCACCGCGGCCCACCTCGGCGCGGGGGCTGTGGAGCTCCTGACGGCCGTGCACGGCGAGCGCGTCACACCAGCGCCGCGGATTCTGGCCGAGGAGACCATCGCGCAGCTCGAGAGTGCGGCGCACCGAGCCGCGACCCAGCCCGCGGTCGCTCTCGACCAGGCCCGCGCAGCCGCGGATCGCGCGCAATCGGCCCTCGACGAGGCCCTCGTCGACCTCGACGGCCCCACGGCGCCACCAGCTCCCGCGACCCTGCCGAGCAGTGCGCCCGGCGCCTGAGCCAGGAGGCGCCGCGGCGCGCATGCCATAGTGACACGCATGGCCTCCTTCCTCGTCGTCCCCCAGTGGCAGGGCTCGGCATCGACCCGTGCGATGCGCCTCGTCGACGGGGCCGAAGCAATCCGGGGCGATCTGCCGTCCTCCGCCACCACCACCGTCGAGGTGCCCGCCGAGGCCGGTGATACTCAAGACACCGGAGTCCGCCGCTACGCCTCCGTCGCCGCGACCGCTGAGCGGATGCGCGACGCTCTCGCCGGACGCTCTGAACCCGTGATCACGATCGGAGGTGACTGCGGCGTCGAATTCGCGGGGATCGGCCACGCGGTCCGTCATATGCCGGGTCCCGTGGCGCTTGTCTGGCTCGACGCCCACCCCGATGCGCACACGCCCGAGTCGTCGGTGAGCGGCGCCTTTTGCGGGATGGTCCTCGCGGCGGTGCTCGGACAGGGCGTTGGCCTTCTCACTCCCTCCGCTGACGAGCGGGTCGCGGCCGAGCAGGTGGTGCTTGCGGGCGTCCGTGCCGCCGACGTCGGCGAACTCGAGCCGCTACTCGAGCGAGGCGCGACCGCTCTCGACACCGACGCCGTCGATCCGGAGTCTCTTGTCGCCGCGGTCGAGGCCACCGGCGCGGCCTCGGTCTACGTGCACATCGACCTCGACGTGCTCGATCCGGCAGATTTCGCTGGCCTGTTCGATCCGGTACCGTTCGGCGTCCCCGCCGCTCGCCTCGTCGCGAGCCTCGACGCGTTGCGAGCACATTTCCCGCTCGCTGGCGCCGGAGTCACCTCGTTCGCCCCGTCCTCTCCCGACGCGGCGGAGGACGATCTGCCGACCATCCTGCGGATCCTCGGCGCCCTGTCTCGCGGAGTCTGACCGAGGAGCCGAGACAATTCTCCGCCCGCTGCGCAAGCCCCGGCGGGTGTCGGTGGCACCCGGCAAGATAGTCGAAGGCGACCGGACGGAGGAACGATGAGCGACGAGCGACCACGCGTGCGGATCGAACGGCGGGGTCCCGTGCTGGCGATCGTGCTCGATCGTCCCGAGAAGCGCAACGCCGCCGACATCCGCCTTCTCTCCGAACTCGCCGCCGCCTACGGCGAACTCGACCGCGATCCCGATCTGCGTGTGGGAGTCGTCCTGGCCGAGGGCGAGCACTTCACCGCCGGTCTCGACCTCGCCGACATCGGCCCGCGTCTCGGCACCGGCGGTCTCGACTTCGTCCCCGAGTGTGGCCTCGATCCGTGGGGCGTGTACACCCGCCCCGTCGCGAAACCTGTTGTCATCGGCCTGCAGGGCACCTGCCTTACCCTCGGCATCGAGCTGGCGCTTGCGAGCGACGTGGTCGTCGCCGAGGAGTCGACCACATTCGGGCAAATCGAGGTGACACGCGGCATTCTGCCATTCGGCGGCGCGACGCTCCGCTTCCCGCGGGCAGTCGGCTGGGGCAACGCGATGCGCTGGATCCTCACGGGAGAGCTCTTCGACGCCGCCGAGGCGCACCGCATCGGCCTCGTCCAAGAGGTGGTCCCGGACGGTACCGTCGCCGACGTCGCCCATGCGCTCGCTGCGCGCATCGCCGCCCAGGCTCCGCTCGCGGTCCAAGCGGCGCTTGCGAACGCCCGGCTCGCGGTCGTCGCCTCCGACGCCGAGGCCGCCGCCGCTCTCCCCACCGAGCTCGCCCGCCTGGTCGGATCAGACGATGCCCGGATCGGCGCCGAGGCGTTCCTCAGCCGGACGACCGCAGAATTCACCGGCCGATGAGTAACGAGAGCGCCGCAACAGGCGTGCGGGATGTGACAGCCCTTGAGGCGCAACTGGCCCGAGCCGCGCAGCAGCTCGAGATCCGGCTGCGCTATGGCGATCAAGTTTGGGAGCTACGCGAGGTCGACCACTTCGCTGTCTTCTCTCGGCGCAGCGTCGCCCGTCGCGCGGGGCGCATCCTCGTCGCCTCCGGCTACCAGATCGCGATTTCCCGTCTCCGCCTGCGTTGGGTACTCGTCGCCAGCCACTACGCGGCGGTCGACGAGGAGTCGACCAGCGCGTTCCTGCGGCAGGTCGTCAGCGCCGTCGAGAGCGAGGGCGGCCGGTACGACAGCTGGCGCGCAGAGATCGTCCCGGCGCACTGATGTGCACGGTACCGAGCGGCATCCGTCCGCTCCCCGCAGCCACGGGGCGCAGCGCCCCCGAGTCCCCCCAGGAGAGATCATGACCAGCAGCCCGACCGCCGACGAGTTCGACCTGATCGTCATCGGAGCCGGACCTGTCGGTGAGAACATCGCCGACCGCGCTGTCCAGGGCGGCCTGAGCGCCGCGATCATCGAGAGCGAACTCGTCGGCGGCGAATGCTCCTACTGGGCCTGTATGCCGTCAAAAGCCCTGCTCCGGGCACCGATGGCGCTGCGGGCGGCGCGCGACCTACCCGGCGCTGCGCAGGCAATCACCGGGGGCGTCGACGTCGCCGCGCTGCTCGAGCACCGCGACTTGGTCACCAGCCACTTCGACGACCACGGCCAGGTGCAGTGGCTTGAGGGCGCCGGGATCGAACTCGTCCGCGGCCACGGACGCCTGAGCGGCGAGCGTGAGGTGACCGTGACCGGCACCGAGGGCGATGTCCGCGTCCTCCGCGCCCGTTTCGCTGTGGCGGTCGCGACCGGCACCACCGCCGTCGTCCCAGACGTCCCCGGTCTGCGCGAGGCCGCGCCGTGGACCAGCCGCGAAGCGACCTCGGCGGAGGAAGTGCCGCCGCGCCTCGTGATCATCGGCGGCGGAGTTGTCGCCTGCGAGATGGCGACGGCCTACGCGGGCCTCGGCTCCTCCGTCACGCTGATCGCCCGGAGCGGACTCCTCTCGCCGTTCGAACCGTTCGCCGGCGAGCTGGTTGGCTCGGCGCTGCGCGACCTCGGCGTCGACGTCCGCCTCGGCGACTCCCCCGTCCGGGTCGAGCGCCGCTCCGGCACCGTCGCCGTCACTCTCGACGGCGGAGACGTGATCGAGGCAGACGAGATCCTCGCCGCCACCGGCCGCGCGCCGCACACCCGTGACGTCGGCCTCGACACGGTCGGTCTGGAGCCCGGCTCCGCCCTCTCCGTTGATGAGACTCTGCTCGTGCTCGGCGCCGACGGCGCGCCCCTCGGCGGCGACCACCCGTGGCTCTACGGGGTCGGCGACGTCAATCACCGCGCACTGCTTACCCACCAGGGCAAGTACCAGGCCCGCGCAGCAGGAGACGTGATCGTTGCGCGCGCCACCGGCGCCCAGGTGCACGACGCGCCGTGGGGCGCCCACGTCGCGACCGCCGACCACGAGGCCGTCCCGCAGGTCGTCTTCACCGACCCCGAAGTCGCTTCCGTGGGCCTCACCGCTGCGGCCGCCGAGAAGGCCGGCTACCGAATCCGCGTCGTCGATTACGAGATCGGCTCTGTCGCCGGAGCCTCCCTCGCGGCGGTGGGCTACACCGGAACCGCGCGAATGGTCGTGGATGAGGAACGGAAGGTCGTCCTCGGTGTGACTTTCGTCGGCAAGGAAGTCGGCGAGCTGATCCATTCGGCAACCGTCGCCGTCGTCGGCGAGGTGCCGCTTTCACGACTCTGGCACGCTGTCCCCTCCTACCCGACCATCAGCGAGATCTGGCTGCGTCTGCTCGAGACCTACGGGCGCGAGAGCGCGTGAGCGCCCTCCGCCGCGCCGCCTCGAATGTGGCGCTCCATCCGGTGATCACTCGGCCCGGCTATCTCTTCGCCTGCGCGGTCGGAGTCGTGTGGGGCGCCCTCTGGAGCACCGGAACCATGAGGCGCAGCCACGGGCTCGTCGTCTTTACCGGGCTCCCCGTCTGGGCGTTTAGCCGCGGCGGCTCCTGCGTCGGGACAAGCTACCTGACGGGCACAAACGTGTCAGAACGAGTCCTTGAGCACGAGGCCGTGCACAAACGGCAGTGGCGGCGCTACGGAATGTGGTTCCCGTTCGTTTACACCGCGGCGGGTCGCGATCCGCTCCGCAATCGATTCGAGATCGAGGCAGGCCTCGAGAAAGGTGGGTATCTCCGTGGTCACTGACATGACAGGACGCGTGGTCGTCATCACCGGAGCCAGTTCCGGCATCGGCCGAGTTGCGGCCGGCGCGCTGGCCGCGGCGGGCGCCAGCGTCGCGGTGGTCGGGCGCAACCCCGAGCGGACGCGGGCCGTCGCGGCCGACGTCGGCGGAAAGGCGTTCCTTGCCGACTTCGACCGGCTCGACGACGTCCGCGCGCTCGCTGCCGGTCTCCTCGAGCGCTACGAGCGGATCGACGTGCTCGCCAACAACGCGGGCGGCCTGGTCTCGACCCGTGCCGCCACAGTCGACGGCTACGAGCGGACAATCCAGAGCAACCACCTCGCGCCGTTCCTTCTCACCCGCCTCCTGCTCCCCCGGATGATCGAGACTTCGCGGGAGCGGGCCGGGGTGCGTGTGGTGTCGACCGCGAGCGTCGCGAACCGCTTGGGCCGTCTCCGTCTCGACGATCTCGACAGCCGTCGCGGCCCGTGGCTCGGCGGTTGGCGCGCGTACGGTACGTCCAAGCTCGTGACGATCCTGTTCATTCGGGAGTTGGCCGAGCGGCTGCTGACGACCGCGGTCGACGCGTACTCGTTTCACCCGGGTGTCGTCTCGACCAACTTCGGATCGGACAGCGTTCTGATGAAGGCGATGACGTCCCTGTCGATCGGCTCCTTCGGAATCTCCGCCGAGGCGGGCGCCGTGCCGCTCATCACCCTCGCCTCCGAGCCCGACGTTGGCGCCGCGAGCGGCACGTACTTCGACCAGCTCACGCCGCACGGCTCCCTCAACCCGCAGGCGCGAGACCGCACCCTCGCCCACGACCTCTGGGACCTCTCCAGTCGACTCGTCGGCGTCTCCCCCGTCCTCGTCTGACCTCGCGTGCGACCCTCGGACACGCGTGAGAGTTCGAGCGGAGCGAGAGGTGTCCACGTCGGCGTCTTGATCGGTCTATGAATGCGCCCGGTACGCGTCTGCATCCTCCGGCGGAGGACGGTCGTTATCGTGACCGTATGGGTGCAGGCGTGAAGGGCTCGCTCGGCTCGGGACGCCCCTCGACTCGTCTCCCCATCCGATTTCTGACGGCGACGATCCTCGTGCTCGCGACGGCCCTCACCGCGATTGCCTCGGGGGTCCCGTCCTATTGGAACGACGAGGCCGCGACCCTCCGGCTGGCGCGGCTGCCGCTCGACGAGTTGCTCGCTTTCGTCCAGCACAAGGATGCCGTGCACGCCATCTACGGGGTGTCCATGCACGGCTGGATCCTCCTCGCCGGGGAATCAGAGGCGGCAACACGGGCCCCTTCGGCCCTCGCAATCGGCGCGGCGGCCGCAGGCCTGTTCGTGCTCCTCCGCGAGCTTGATCGACCGCGAGCGGCGGTCTCTGCGGTGGTCGTCTTCGTGCTGTTGCCGCGTTCGACCTTCAACGGCGTGGAGGCTCGGTCCTCGGCGCTCGTGACCGCACTCGTCGTCTGGGCCGCGGTCCTGGCGGTGCGGGCGGCTCAGGAGGGGCGATGGTGGCGCTGGCTCGCACTCGCCATTGTCGCCGGGGCGGCGGTCGCGGTCTTCCTCTACGCGGCCCTGGTCCTACCGGCGCTGGTCGTACTCGCGGTGAGTGCTCATCGCGGTGCGCGAACGGCTATTCGGGCGGTGCTTGCCGTCATCACGGCGGGCCTGCTCGCGTCTCCGATCGCACTGACGGCGGCGGGGCAGGGCTCGCAGGTGGGGTGGCTGCAAACCCAGCCAGTGAACGCCTGGACGGTGATGGTCGAGCCGTTCTTCGGGTCGAGTTGGTGGCTGGCCGCGCTCGTCATCGTGCTACTCGCTGTAGGCGGAGCCGGTGCCTTCCGCGGCGCCCGCCTGCTCGTGCTCGCTGCCGCGGCCTGGATCCTCGTGCCTCTCGTGACACTGCTCACGACGACCGCTCTCGTGACACCCGCCTTCACACCGCGCTACCTGAGCATGAGTTCGCCTGCGGTGGCAATCCTCGTCGCCCTCGTTCTCGCCTCGTGGTCGCGACGCATGTCCGTCCTGGTTCTCGTGGCTCTCGTGCTCGCCGCCCTGCCGGCCTTCGTCGGGTCGCGTCTACCACTGGGCAAGCCTGGAGGCCAGGACATCCGTGGCGTCGCGCACGTGCTCAGCGAAAAGGCGCAACCTGGCGACGCACTACTACTCGGGGACAAGGGCACCGTCTCGCTGCGCCCCCGGATAGCACTCGCGGCCTACCCCAAGGCATTCGCACCGCTCGAAGACATCGCCCTCGCTGAGCCCTACTCCACGTCAGGGAGCTACTCCGACCGGCTGCTCGACGAGAATGCGGTGCTCAGCCGGCTACAGCACGAGCAGCGCGTGTGGATCGTGACGCCGACCGGTGCCGAGCCCTCGCCGGACGACGCGCAGATCACCCAGGCAGGCTTCACGCGGGTCAGCGCGCAGTCGATCCCCACGATGACGATCGCGCTCTGGGCGCGACAGTGAGACCTCTCTGGGTCGAACAGCTGTCCGCAACGCAGCCATACGGTCACGAACGTGTCCCGTATGAGGACGCCCAGACGGAACACCCGCGGCGGGTGTCCCACCGGCCAGTTCGTGCGCTGTATTCAGCACGAGGCGTTGGTAGGGGTTCTGCATGAGTGGATGCACAGCACCGCGTCAGGGGCGCCGAACCGCGACTATCCCCGTGCGCCTCGACTTCCGCCTCTCGCGCCGACGACGACCTGTCGCTCAACCACCCCCACGTCCGGGTGCGCGGCTTCCTCGACGTCCCAGCGGACGCTATTGCCCTAGTTGGACTCGGAGCGGCCCGTGCGCCAGTACCCCATGAACGCCACCCGCCTGCGATCGAGCCCCAGCTCCGTAACGAGGCACCGGCGGATCAGCTTCACCGCGCCGGCTTCCCCGGCGATCCACGCGTAGAGACCGGGGTCACTGCTCTCCTCCGGGACCTCCCAGAGAATCCCGCTGTCGATGTCGACGTCGGAGACCTCGACGCCGCGGTGGTGCGCCGTGAGGAAGCGGGTCGCCCAGGAACGCACTGCGCCGCCGAGAGCAGCGCCCGGAGCTGCGACGGATTCGCGGACGATCCACGTCACACTCACACCGGCCGGATGACGCAGCGCAAGCCGGTCGAGTGCCGACGGCACTTCGAGGAACGCCGCTCCGGTCGCCTCGTCGCCCAGGCTCTCGAGGATCGCGGCGATGGCCGGGACAGCCGTCTCGTCCCCGGCGAGCAGGAGCGACGTCGCCGCTCCGGGATGGAATTCGACCCCGCCGCCCGGCAGCTCGGAGCGAATGTCGGGGGCGATGATGACGATCCGCTGGCCGGCACAGGCCGACTCGGCCCACGCGGAGGCAGGCCCGGCATCGCCGTGAGCCGCGAAATCGACGTCGACCTCGGCGAGCTCGGGACGGGTCGCGCGGATCGTGTAGGTGCGCAGCGGGTTGCGCAGCTCGTCAGGCAGGTCCCGCCAGCGGGTGTACCAGTCGGGTGCGAGCCCGTCGGGTCCGTCCTCGTCCGCGACGGAGGCCATGAACTCCTCGGCCCCCGAGGCCGCGGTCGGCACCACGAGCTTGATCCTTTGGTCGGGACCCGTACAGCCGACGCAGTCGAGATCGGCGCCGGTGAGAGTTACCCGGATGAAGTGGGGGGCGATCCTCGTCGCGCGGGCGACGGTCGCGAGGTAGGGCCGGTAGGGCGGGCGGGCGGGCGCAGTAGTTGTCGGAGGCATCGGTTCGTCTCGCTCGGAGGTCGGGTTTGGCGCGTTAGGTTCAGCGGGCTGCGTGTTCGGTAGAGACGCGAAGCCGTGCCTCGATGTCGGTCGCGAGTTCGTCGATGACCGGTCCGGCTCCGCCGATCCAGGCGCAGAAATCGTGCCGTGGGTCAGCCCACGGGTAGTCGCGGTCGACAACGGACATCTCGCCCGTCCAGGCGCGCACGGCGCGGTCGAGGACGGCTCCTCGGCAGCTTGCCCCACCGGTTCTGGCGCGGCCGAGCCAGGTGACGCACACGCGGCCCGGAGCCAGAAGCGGTGGCAGACCTCGCGCGTCGTCCACCTCAATGAACACCTGGCCGCGAGCACCCTCCGGCAGCGCGTCGAGGATGCTTTGGATCCACGGCACAACGGTCTCGTCGCCCGCGATCAGGTACTGCTTCACGTCGACCGGCGCGGAGCCGTCGCGGTCCTCGAACATGCACATCGCGTTCGAGTATAGGCAAGGCTTACCTCAGTGCCTAGGCTGCGACGCTGATCATCCACCGGGCACTCTCACCACTGAGGAGGATGCCGCCGCTGCCAGCGCGCCCGCCGCTCAAGCTGCGCGCCGATTGCGAGCAGTGTCGCTTCCCCACCGGGGCGGCCAATCAGCTGAACCCCCATCGGGAGTCCCTCCTCTGTCGTGCTCAGCGGGAGAGTGATCGCGGGGAGGCCGCTGACGTTCACGAACGAGGTGTAGGGCGTATAAAGCACCTGCTGTTCGAAGTTGCGCTCGGGATCATCGAGGTCGTACCAGCCGACCGGGCGCGGCGTCATCGTCAGTGACGGTGTGAGGATCGCGTCGAAGCCGGCGAAGGCGGCGATCACGGAGCGTTCGTAGCCCGAGAGCCACGCCGCCGCCTCGACGACCTCGCGGGCGGAGCGGCGGCGTCCCTCCTCGATCAGCCAGCGCGTCAGTGGCTCCAGCAAGTCAAGGTCCGCCCCTTCGACCGGGAGAGTCGCGGCGCCGCTCTGCCACAGCACGCGGAACGCTGCGGGATACGCGGCGCTCGGTGGCAGTGCCGCCTCGTCGAGCCCGTGGCCGAGCGCGCTCAGCGCCGCGATGCCCTCCTCCAGCGCTGCGCGAGCTTCAGGCCCCAGAACGATCTCGTACTCCTCGTCCCAGGGCGAGGTCGTCAGTACACCGATCTGAAACCGACCCTCCCCCCGCACCGCCGCGCCGAGGAACGAGCCGTCACCGTCACCGGGAGCACCGAGCGACCAGCGCTGCGGGAGGCGACCGTTCTTCCGCTCGAGCATCCCCTCCAGCAGCAGCCCGGCGTCCGCGACCGAACGGGTGATCGGACCGGCGACCGTGAGACCGCCGACACCGCCGATCCCCGAGAGCGCCGCCACGCGCCCGCGTGAGGGCTTCAGCCCGACCAGCCCGCAGGCCGCCGCAGGGATTCGGATCGAGCCCCCACCATCGGACGCGGGGGCGAAGGGCAGCAGGCCAGCCGCGACGGCGACCGCCGCGCCTCCGCTCGATCCGCCCGCACCGAGCCGGGTGTCCCACGGGGTCACCGCCGGCGGTCCGATGCGGGTCTCGGTGTACGAGGGCATACCGAACTCTGGAGCGGCGGTCTGACCGAGGCTGATGGTTCCCGCAGCGTCGAGCACCTCGACGATCTCGTCGGATGCGGTCGGCACGTGATGCTCGTGCAGTCGGGAGCCGAAGGTGGCACGCACTCCGGCGCGGCGCCAGAGATCCTTCTCGCCGCTCGGTATACCCCAGAGCGGCACGGTGCGCGGCAGGGCGTCGGCTAAGAGCGATGCGGCACGCTCCCGAGCCGCCTCCGGAGTCACCGTCGTGAAGGCGCCGAGTTCGCCGTTCCAGCGCTCGATTCGGGCGAGATAGTGCTCGGTAAGCTCGAGTGGAGTGATGTCACCGCGCTGCAGCCAGTCCCACTGCTCCTGGGCGCTGAGATGGTGGAGTTCGAACATGGGACGACCCTATTCCGCCACTCGTGGGAGTCGGCAGAACAGGGTCGGGGGGATCAGGCGGCGCGACTCCCGCTGTCGTCGGCACCGAGACGGCTACCGGCGGGAACCACGGTGTCGCGGTCCACGCGCGCTCCTGTCGCAATGACGGCCGAGCCGCCGATGCGCGAGTAGCTTCCGATCCGGGCCCCTGGTCCGACAACAGCTTCGGGACCGACGTGAACGTTCGCACCGATGAAGGCGCTATGCCCGATCATCGCGTCGCGGTCGACCCAGCTCCCGGCGCCGATCCACGCCCGCTCGCCGACCGTCGCGCCAGGCTCGATGTAGGCGCCGGTCTCGATATATGCGGATGCGGATACTCGCGAGCCGGGAGCAACCATGCCGCGCCCGTTAGCGTGCCGACGGTAGACAATCTCCCCATCGCCGCTGCGTGCCCCTCGCCCCTTGTTCATTCCTGTTCCTGCCATCTGCCTGCGGCTCCTCCGAGCTGTCCAAAGGACGGGCTCGACGCCCTGTCCCGTTATCGAGAGACAACAGCGGCTGACCCTCCGGAATTCCCCGTTTGGGGGTCGGGCCGGGCTGTCGGAATGACTCAACAGCGTCGGTAGGCGTCATCCTCAACCGCCAGCACGTTGGATCGTCAGGAGCGGGAGTCGAGCACCCGCCGCAGCCAGTCATAGGAGGCTTTGGGCACCCGGTCGTGACTGCGCGCGTCGAGGGCCACCAGGCCGTGGGGCCGGGTGTACCCGTGTTGCCACTCGAAGGCGTCCACCAGCGTCCACAGTTGCACGGAGTCGATCGGGAGCCCCTCGTGCACCGCCTCCGCCAGGGCCGCGAGGTGCGCGCCGAGCCAGCGAATGCGATCGGTATCGACGATTGTGCCCTCTCGGTCCGGCTCGTCGGGATAGCTCGCGCCGAGGGCCGTGACGACGAGCGGAGGCAGCGCCTCGCCGTAGCGCTCGACCAGCGACCGCAGCACCGAGACGGCGGCCCAGGGAGCCATCGGCGAGCCGTCGCCCGTGCGGTCCAGCTCCGGCCAGGCGACGGTGTGAAACGGCAGCGCCGGTGGAGCCCCGACTCCGATGGGCGCCAACGGGTCGCGGCCCGCGGCGATGCGTTGCGGCGGCAACGGCGCGACCGCGTAGAAGTCGAGCGGAGCCGCGATGCGCGCGAGGTCGACCGGGTCGGCCTGCGCGAGAGGCCCGAGGAAAGGCGGCAACTCCTCAGGGCCCTCGGGGTATGCCCCGGTCAGCACGGGATCGGCGACGAGACGGTTGCGGAGCACGTCCGCCAGAGCAGCCCAGGCCCGATCGTGCTCGTCGTCCGAGGCGGCCTCGACCGGAGCGAGCGCATCGACGATCCCAATCCGCCCGCCTACTTCGGCCGCCCGCAGTGCTTCAAGGGCGACGCCGTGGCCTAGCAACTGGTGGTGCAGCGCGGGCAGGGCGCTGAAGAGACGACCCGCAGCGGGCGCATGACGCGTCAGGGCGTAGCCCTCCAGCATCACGGTGGCGGGCGAGTCGAGCGTGATCCAGTCAGCGACCCGGTCACCGAGCCGAGAGCCGAGTTCGAATGCCAGATCACCGAAGCGAAACGCTGTGTCGCGGTTCAGCCAACCGCCGCTCAGCGCAGACGGGGTATCGCGGTGGTGCAGCGTCAGCGCGACGCGAATGCCCGCCTCGGCGAGGGCGTCGAGCAGCTGATCGTAGAAGCCGAGGCCGCCGCGATCAACCGACCCGCGCCCGTCAGGCTGCACCCGCGGCCACGAGACTGAGAGCCGCAGTTCGTCGACGCCGAGATCGACCATCAGCGCGAGATCCTCGCGCCAGCGCAGGAAGAAGTCGGTCGCGATCTCGGGCGTCGCCTCCTCGGCGATCGTCCCGCGTCGCAGAGCGAAGTCGTCCCAGACCGATCGGCCCCGCCCGCCCACCTCGAGCGACCCCTCCGTCTGAAAGGCGCTCTGGGCTAGGCCGATTCGCAGCCCGGGCGGGAGGATCCTCGCCAACTCGCGTGGATCGTCGAAGCGCGCGGCCTCGGCTCGCACCTGTCGCCGATCGCGCCCCCGTGCCTCGTCTTCGCGCATGGTCTGTCCTCCGTTGTGTCGTGGCCGGGTATATTCTCGCGGAAGCGCTCTCTCGCACTCACCGGGCTCCCCCGTCCGGGTGAACCACCTCCTTCGATTGGTGGACATCCGGTAACACCGGTGCGGCGCCCTTGACAGCGCCCGCGCGCCCCCGTCCAATGGACGCATCGTGAAATCGGACGTCGACATGGCAGTACCGGGGAGTCCATCGGTCGCGCCGGTGCCCCAACTGCGTCGATCCCGGAGGAGCACAGCCGCACTCCTGCTGATCCTCCTCGCCGCCGTCGCCTCGGCCTCAGGCCTCACGGCGCCCGCCGCCCAGGCTGCGACGATAGCGATCACCGCACCCGCGGCAGGCACCGTCCTCTCCACCGGCACGACCACCGTCACCGGCACGGCGACCGCGGGCGACCAGGTGCAGGTCGGACTGCGCGGCGGCAGCGATCCGCTCTGCATCACGACCACCGGCACGGATGGCCGCTGGAGTTGCGTCGTGACGCTGAAGGACGGTCCTGCGACACTCGTCGCCGTGCAACTCCTCGCCGCGGGCGGCACCAGCTCGGCTGCGGTCGACATCGCGGTCCTCAGCGCTCCGGTGATCCAGTCCGTCGATGGCTCCGCCACCTCCGCTGGCTCGGTGCGCGGCACCGCCTACCCCCGCGCCCGCGTCGCGGCGGTCTCGAACGGCGGAGCGTCCTGCCTCGCCACCGCAGATTCGAGCGGCGCATGGTTCTGCCAGCTCGCTCCCACCCCGGCTCCCGGCACCTACCGGATCACCGCGACCCAGACCGCGTCGTTCGCGGGGAGCACCGCCTCCCCGGCGAGCGCACCGGTCACGCTCGTCGTCGACACCGCCGCTCCGACCGCACCGACCCTGGGCTCACCGACCGGCGGGGCAACACTGCCGCTGACGGGCGCCACCTACTCCGGGACCGGCACCGATGGCACGCGCGCCTACGTGTATGTCGACCGCGTGAACACGTGCGAGGCTGCCGTCGCGGCCGGTGCGTGGAGCTGCACGGGTGGAACGATCCCGGCCGGCGCGCACCGCGTCTCGGTCATCGCGGGCGACAGTGCAGGCAACTACAGCTCACCCAGCCCGTGGATCGACGTGACTTTCGCGGCCGCGACCCCTGCTCCCTCCAGTACACCGACAACGCCGCCGGCCACCTCGGGGACGACTCCCTCCGTTCCGCGCACGACTCCCGCCGCCCCGGGGACCGCGTCGCCGCGACCGACCGTGCCTCCGACGCCCACTCGCCCCGGCGAGGCGGCACCCGCTCCGCAGGCCGCGCCAAGTAACGAGCCGCCGGCGACGCCGCCGCCCGGTCCGATCGAGCAGCCCCCCTCGTCGCCCGCCCCGGCACCCGATGTCGGGTCGGTCCCCGGTGGCTGGAACTCGGCGACCGGGATGACCACGGCGCTCTCCGCCGGGTCTCCGGTCATCTCGATGGCGGACTGGATGCGTTCGCTCGCCCTCGCGCTGCTCTCCCTCGCCCTCGTGGTGGTGCCCGCGCGCCTCGCTGCCGCCGGCCGCGCTCCGCACGCCACCCGCACCTGGCGCCTGACCGGCCGCAACCGCGCCGCGGTCGAGTACGACGACAAGCCCGACGCCGGCCCGATCTCACCGCGCCTGATGGTGGTCGGGATGATCGGCTGCGCCGCCGGGCTGGCCCTGCTCTCAGGGCGTGTCGACAACCAACCCGCCTATCTTCGGTTGCTGATCGCGGTGATCGTCGCGGTCGCCCTCGTCAATGCGGTCGCCGCGGGCGTGCCGGCGGTCATCGGTCGCCGTCTCGGCATTCCGGGGATCGGCGTGATCGCCGCCCCACGCTCCCTGCTCCTGGTCGCCGCCGCCGCGCTCCTCTCACGGTTCGCCGGCCTCGACCCGGCCTTCCTCTTCGGCGTGGTGATCGGACTCGTCCTGCCAGCGGGAGCCTCCGCCTCCGCGAGAGCGAAACTCGCTACCGTGCGGATCGTCTCGCTGCTCGTGCTCGCGGGCCTGGCCTGGGGCGCCTCCGCACTCGTGCCGCTCGACGGTTCGTTCGGTGCCGTCCTGTGCGCCGAGGTGCTGAGCGCGACGACGCTGATCTCGGTGGGCTCGAGCGTCGTCCTGCTGTTCCCGGTGGGCCGGCCGGCCGGGCGGAACATCCTGGCATGGTCCCCGCTGCTCTGGCTGGGTATGACCCTGCTTGCCACCACGGTGCTGTTCGTGCTGTTGACCCCGACCATCGCCGCATGGTCGACCGACGGCGGTGCCGGGCCGGTCCTCTTCGCAGTGGTCGCGTTCACCGCGGTCTGCACGTCGATCTGGGCCTGGCGGCGCTTCGTCGATTCGGAGTAGCGGCCCGGCTCAGCCGATCGAGACCGGCTCGTCGAGGTTGTCGTTCGGCAGCAGGTCGGCCACCGCGCTCACCGTCAGCTCACGGAGCGTCGCGATCCCGCCGTAGACCCCGAGGAACGCGGTGTCAGCCGCGTCCCGCCCGGTCGCGATGCGGACCAGGCTCGAACGGGGCGCGAGCGTCGTCGCGTCGACCACGCGCCACTCCCCCTCGACCCACGCCTCAGCGACCGCGTGGAAGTCCATCGGCTGCAACCCTGGGGCGTACACGGCGGCGAGGCGCGCGGGGACGTCGAGGGCGCGGAGCAGCGCAACGACGAGGTGCGCGAAGTCGCGGCACACGCCCTGCCGCGCGAGCAGGGTCCGCTCAGCGCCGTCGGTCGGCAGGCTCGACCCGGCCACATACGCCAGACGGGTGCCCACCCACGAGCTGACCGCCGTGAGCAAGCTCTGGCCAGAGAGTCCGGCGAACTCCGCACGCGCCGTTGCCCAGAGTACGTCTGACTCCGCATAGCGGCTCGGCCGCAGGTAGCGCAGGCGGTCCACCTCCTCTCCCGTGAGGGGAGCGCTGCGACCCCGGATGCTCGCGGAGTAGTCGACAATGAGGTGGCCGACGGGTGCGTCGAGCACGTGCAGCCGAGTGCCGTGCTGGTCGAGCACCTCGCGCGGCGCGAGCGGACGGCCGTCGAGGCTCAGAGCCAGTGTCTCGACAGCCCCGTACACCTCCGCCACAGCGACGGAGAACACGAGAGCGGCCGGAGCCGCGACATCGAGGGTGAGCCGGACCGAGACATCGCGCTGCATACGGGCTCTTCTCTTCGAGGGGGGTCAGATGCTCTGCGGGAGGGGCAGAAAATCAGGTGCCCTGCTCACCCTTCGGCGGCGGGGTCGGTCCAGCCTCCGGCTCCTGGACCAGCTGGAGGCCGCCCGAGGAGTTCGCGGATACGGTCAGCAGATCAATCCAGGTGCGGTTGATCGAGGGGACGCGGCCACCGAAGTACGTGAAGTACAACGGGACGGAGGGGTCGAGCCAGATGCTGGAGCGTCCGTCACCGACCGCGGGGTCGTCTCGCCACGAGAAGAAGAAGCTCTCGCGGCGGCGCAACTTGTTCGCAATGACGATCTGAACGTGCGTGAGCGTGCGGTCGTCGAACTCGATCTCGACTCCCGAGGCTCCGTAGAGCAGCTTCCCCATGGGGGCCTCCTGGCCGCCCGGTGCCGAGCGGTGCATGACGGTGCCCGCGGGCACGAGGAGCGGGAAGCCATTCGAGACGCCCGCCGTGAACCGGGCGAATCGTGGTCCGGACCCGCGTCCGAATGTGCAACCGCCTGGCGACGACTCTATGCGAGGTGGCGCGGGCGAGCGACACCCGATTTTCGCACGGCGTTTTCGGACGAAAGCTGTTCGCAACCGAGGTTGAAAGCCTCGGACGGGCCGCCTACGCCGCCGCCAACCGATCTCAACCTCGGTTACAGACATATCGGCCGGCAGACGCGCCGGAACGACGCCCGGCGATGTCGGAGGTCGGACGTACGGTACCCGCATGATCGAATGCGCAGCGTGCGGAACCGACGCCATCGTCCTCGACCGCTCCGGCGGTCGCGACCTCGAAGAGGAGCTGGTGGTGCTCTGCGCCAAGTGCACCCCGGGCGAGATCACAGGGGCCCTCGAACCGACGCTACTCGAACCTCCACGCCGCAATGCCCACGCTCGCGCCGCATAGGTGCCCCCACTGGGACTCGAACCCAGACTGAAACGATTTTAAGTCGTCTGCCTCTGCCGATTGGGCTATGGGGGCGACCACCGGGAGGAGTGATTTCTCGCACCTCCCAGCGGCTCTCTCAGGACTTAGCGGGCTCGCCACCGACCGGCACGGGAACGCCGGCCTGGCCGGGGATCTGCGCCGGAGCCTGCGCGGCCGGGGCCTCGGCGGCGGGAGCCGCCGGACGCGGACGCGACGCGTATGTTTCGAAGGAGCCGCGAGGGTACTCACGCGCCTCGATCGAGGCGATGTCACGGCCGAGCCAGAGGTTGTTCCACCAGCCCCAGACGACGCGGAACTTGCGCTCCCACGACGGCATCGCGAGGCCGTGGTAGCCGCGGTGCATGACCCAGGCTGGGAAACCCTTGATCGAGAGCTTGCCGGACTGGAAGACGCCGATGCCGATGCCCAGGCCCGCGACCGCGCCCGCATTCTTGTGGAAGTAGTCGACCGGCTTCTCGCCGCGCAAGACCGCGGTGATGTTCTTTGCCATCAGCTTGCCCTGGCGGACGGCGTGCTGCGCGTTGGGGACGCAGAAGCCGCCGACACCACCGCCGGTGAGATCGGGGACCGCCGTCGCGTCACCGGCTCCCCAGGCCCCCTCGACGATCACGTCATCGTGGCCGACGCGGAGGTCGGCCCGCACACGCAGACGGCCACGCTCCTCAATGGGGAGGTCCGAGTTCTTGATCGACGGGTTCGCCATCACGCCCGCGGTCCAGATGATGAGGTCCGACTCGAAGCTCTCGCCGGTGGAGAGCTGGATGACGCCGTTCTCGGCCGACTTCAGCTGCGTGTCGAGGTGCACGGTGGCGCCGCGCTCATCGAGGTTCTTCAGCACCCAGTGGCTGGTCTCGAGAGCGACCTCGGGCATGATCCGCCCCATCGCCTCGATGAGGTGGAACTGCGTCTCCTCGAACTCGATCTCGGGGTAGCGCTTGAGCAGGGCGCTCGCGAAGGAGCGCAGCTCGGCGAAGACCTCAATACCGGCGAAGCCACCGCCGACGACCGTGACGGTGAGCAGGCGGGAGCGCTCGGGGCCGGCCGGCAACGACGCGGCCTTATCGAAGTTGGTGAGGATGCGGTCGCGGATCGCGGTCGCCTCCTCGATCGTCTTGAGGCCGATGGCGTTGTCGGCGACGCCCGGGATCGGGAACGTGCGCGAGACGGAGCCGGCGGTGACGACGATCTGGTCGTAGACGAACTCGTACGGCTCGCCGACGGTCGGGGTGATCGTTGCGGTGCGGTTGGCGTGGTCGATCTTCGTCACCTTGGCCGCGAGGATCGCCGTCTTCTTGAGGTGGCGGCGCAGCGAGACGATCGCGTGGCGAGGCTCGATGGAGCCGGCCGCGACCTCAGGAAGGAAAGGCAGATACGCCATGTAGGGCAGGGGGTCGACGATCGTGACCTCTGCCTCGTTCGGGCGGAGCTGCTTCTCGAGCTTCCACGCGGTGTAGAAACCGGCGTAGCCGCCTCCGACGATCAGAATTTTGGGCACGGGTGAATCTCCAAGGGGGATGGACAATGCGAACACCCCCACTCAACGCGAAGTGCCCGCTTTCGATGCGGTGGCAGCACTGACCCCGACTGGGAATGAGCTTAGCGAAGAGCGCGACGGTGGTGGCGCCTCCCGGGCTCCGGTAGGAGGCCTATGCGGCGAACGGCGCGCAGGCGCAGCGCTCCGGGGACCAACCGGCCCGATCCAGAGCCAGGTCGCCGATCGGGTTGATGCCTGGGCCGGCGGCGAGAGCGTGTGCGGCAAGGGCATGCAGGCACTTCACCCGGGTGGGCATCCCGCCCGAGGAGATGCCAGCGATCTCGGGCACAGAGGCGACGCTCTCGCGGTCGGCGAGGAACGCCCGGTGCGCGGCGGCGTACGCCTCACGCAGCGTGTCGTCCTCGGTGAGGAGCCCGTTGTACTCGACCATGACCTGCGTCGCCTCGAGCTGCGAGATCGCGGACGTAGCGGCGGGGTGGGTCAGGTAATAGAAAGTCGGGAACGGAGTGCCGTCCGACAGGCGCGGGCTGGTCGACACGACAGTCGGATCGCCGCAGACGCAGCGGGCGCTGATCCCGATCACGTCGCGGGCGGGGCGGCCGAGCTGAGCGGAGACGACCGCGATATCGCGCTCGGACGGCGGATCGAAGGGGGGCGTGGTCACGGGGGCTCCAGAGGACGGACGGCCGGAAGGACGTTCCAGTGTACGCAGGCGTGCGGCGCAGCCTCAGGGAGTGGGAGTCGGCTCCTGAGCCGTCGGGTCGCCGAGGCCCGAGACTGCAATGGAGGAGAGCAGCGAGCCGGCCCAGTCGGTCGGCGTCTCTTGCACGGTATCGCTGGCGGGCTGCTCGGCCTGCTGGGCGACGGCGATGTCATCGAGCACGAGGTAGCTGACCTCGCCCGGCATCACGAAATAGAGCCGTTCGCGCGCCTGGGCGCGAATGAACGCGGGGTCGGACCAGCGCGTCCTTTCCTCATCGAGATTCTGCGACTGCGTCTTGGCAGCATCGACCGTCCGCTGCAGTTCGGCAATCGCGGCGCGCTGCTCCACGAAGTTCTTGATGCCGGGAGCGAGAACGAAGACCGCCAGAATCATGATGGCCATCACCAGGAGAGTGAATCCGGAGCCGCGGAGGCCGGCGATCCAGGCGGACGAGGGTGCGGCGGCCGGTTGTTTCGGGCGAGGGGCGCGCGGTGCGCGAGGGGTGGAGGTGACGTGAGACGTCGATCCGGAGCCCTTCGTTGACCTCGTCGCTATCGCCTGCGGGGTGGCGGCAGGCGCCGCAGCGGGTCGACGCGGGGCGCTTCCGGGAGCGGAGGGGCGGCGGGGCGGACGGGCCATGAGCGGATACCTCCTCGAGCGCAAACGACGTGGAAATGACAGGGGAACGAGGAGCGGCCCCGGCGCCCGCACCGAGGTGCTGAGACTCCGGGGCCGCTCCGGCGGGGAGAGACTACGCCGAGAAGCGCGGGAAGGCGGAGCGACCCGCGTAAGTCGCCGCACCTCCCAGGATCTCCTCGATGCGCAGCAGCTGGTTGTACTTCGCCACGCGATCGGAGCGAGCAGGAGCACCGGTCTTGATCTGGCCGGCGTCGGTGGCGACAGCGAGGTCGGCGATGGTGGTGTCCTCGGTTTCACCGGAGCGGTGCGAGAGGATCGCCGTCATGCCGTTGCGCTGGGCGAGGGCCACGGAGTCGAGCGTCTCGGTGAGCGTGCCAATCTGGTTCACCTTGACCAGGATCGAGTTGCCCGCCTTCTCGGCGATGCCGCGGGCCAGGCGCACCGGGTTGGTGACGTAGAGGTCATCGCCGACGAGCTGCACCTTCTCGCCGATGGACGCGGTGAGATGGGTCCAGCCGGCCCAGTCGTCCTCGTCCAGCGGGTCCTCGATCGAGACGAGCGGGTAGTTGGCGACGAGGTCGGCGTAGTAGGAGGAGAGCTCCTCGGCCGAGAGCTTCTTGCCCTCGAACGTGTAGGCGCCGTCCTCGTAGAACTCGGAGGAGGCGACGTCGAGCGCGAGACCAATATCTTTGCCGGGAGTAAAGCCCGCGGCCTCGACGGCCTTGAGGATGAAGTCGAGCGCCTCGCGGTTGGTGGGCAGATCGGGAGCGAAGCCGCCCTCGTCGCCGAGGCCGGTCGCGAAGCCCGCCTTCTTCAGCTGCGCCTTGAGCGCGTGGTAGATCTCAACGCCCCAGCGCAGGCCCTCCGAGAACGACTCGGCGCCCAGCGGGACGGCCATGAACTCCTGGATGTCGACGCCGGTGTCGGCGTGCGCCCCGCCATTGATGATGTTCATCAGGGGCACGGGGAGGGTGTGCGCGTTCGGGCCGCCGACGTAGCGGAAGAGGTCGAGGTCGGCCGACTGGGCTGCGGCCTTGGCGACGGCGAGGCTGACGCCGAGGATGGCGTTGGCGCCGAGGCGCGACTTGTTCTCGGTGCCGTCGAGTTCGATCAGCTCGGCGTCGATCAGGCGCTGGTCGGTGGCGTCGAAGCCCTCGATGGCCGGACCGATCTCGTCGATCACGGCGTCGACGGCCTTCTGCACCCCCTTGCCGAGGTAGCGCTCGGAGTCGCCGTCGCGCAGCTCGTACGCCTCGAACGCGCCGGTGGAGGCGCCGGACGGGACCGCCGCTCGCGAGGACGCGCCGTCCTCGAGCAGGACCTCGACCTCGACGGTGGGGTTGCCACGCGAGTCCAGAATTTCTCGGGCGACGACTGCCTCGATAAGGGCC
The DNA here is from genome assembly GCF_003149025.1 of Rathayibacter iranicus NCPPB 2253 = VKM Ac-1602. Taxonomy (GTDB): domain Bacteria; phylum Actinomycetota; class Actinomycetes; order Actinomycetales; family Microbacteriaceae; genus Rathayibacter; species Rathayibacter iranicus. Next base: position 33,108 of record NZ_QGDV01000005.1, on the reverse strand, counting down.
ACAACTATCTCCTCTTGACGGGTGGGCTCCCGGAGGATGGGAGCGGTCGGGAAGGAGTCTACTGACCGCCTCCCCACCACAGGAGCCCACGCGGCCGTAGACTCCCAGGGCCCGATCGGCCGGATGGCCTCGGCGCTCCCGCTAACCGGAGGTTCCCCGTGAGCACGACCGCCGCCGACTACGTCGACCGCCTCATCGCCCTCGTCCCGGACTTCCCGAGCCCGGGCATCCTGTTTCGCGATCTCACGCCCGTCTTCGGCGACGGCGAGGCGCTGCGGGCCGTGGCCGACGCGCTGATCGAGCCGTATCGCGGCCGGGTCGACGCGATCGCCGGAGTGGAGGCGCGCGGCTTCCTCCTCGCCGCGGCCGCCGCTTATTCCACGGGACTTGGCGTGGTCACCATCCGCAAGCCAGGCAAGCTACCGCGGGAGGTCCTGCGCGAGCGGGCGACCCTCGAGTACGGCGAAACGACGCTCGAGGTCCACGTCGATGCGGCCCCGCGCGGCTCCCGCCTGCTGTTGGTCGATGACGTGCTTGCGACCGGCGGAACGCTCGACGCCAGTCGCCGCCTCATCGACCGCGCCGGCTGGCACCTCGAGGGCATCGCCGTCGTTCTGGAACTCCAGGCCATCGGCGGTCGCGCCGTGCTAGCCGGCCACCCCCTCACCGCGCTCGTCACCGCTTAACGCCCCCACCTCCCTCCCGCGCGATGCGGAGGAGGGCGCTAGGTGAGGGAGAGTGACATGCGGGAGAGGACGAAAGTCTCGATCACCTGGACTGCCATGTAGAGGACGAGGGAGACGGCCGTCACGAGCACGACGGCCGACCAGACGTCGGCGAAGCGAGCCTGTGCCGACCAGGCGTTGATCGCCCCGCCGATGCCGGCGCCGGTGGAGAGCCACTCCGCGAGGAGCGCGCCTGTGATCGCTCCCGGAACAGAGATGCGGATTGCCGCGAAGAGCGAGGGTAACGAGCCGGGGATCGCGACCTTGCGGATCGCAGTGAGGGTGCTGCCTCCGTAGACCGCGACGACGTCGAGCATCTGCGGTGCGGCGTTGTTGAGGCCGAAGGCGATGGTCACCAGCGCAGGAAACAGCACGACGATTCCGCCGATGACGGCGACGGAGGCAAGTGAGCCGGTGCCGAAGATCAGGATGATCAGCGGCGCCATCGCGATCAGCGGCACCGAGCGCAGCAGCATCGCAAACGGCATCAGCGCGTGCTCGAGGCCTTTCGAGAGCCGGAAGAGGATCGCGCCGAGGATGGCCACGACGAGCCCCGCCGCAAAACCGATGACGGCGTCACCCATCGTCACGGCGAAGAGGCCGCCGAGATCGGCGCGGTGCTGCGGAGCCTTCGCATCGGTAACGAGGTGGTCCCAGACGTCCCACGGGCCCTTGACCACGTAGGGCGAAACGCCGCTGAACAGCACGACGCCGATCCAGATCGCGAGCACGATCACGATCGTCGAGAGGGCGACGAGCAGGCTCTTACGCAGGTTTTTCAGAGTTGCGCCGAGCGCGGCCGTGCGCAGTTGCTTTCGTAGCTCGTCGACCGCGAGGATCGAGGTCACCGTCGACTGCTCGGTGCGGTTGGGGACGGTGGTCGTCATGATCATGCCCGCTTTCCGGAGGACCAGGGCGCGACAAGGCGCCCGATCCCCCCGACAATGCCGTAGCCGAGGAGCGCGACACCCGCGCAGAGAAGGAACAGGGCCCAGACGCGGGGCGAGTTCAGCGAGACCTGCGCCGCGACCAGGATCGGGCCCACGCCCGTCTCGATCTTGCCGAAGTACTCGCCGAGAATCGCGCCGAGGAAGGCAGCGGGCACCGCAATTTGCAGTGCCGACAGAATGTTGGGCAGCGCCGCGATCAGACGGACCTTGCGCAGCTGGGTGAAGCGCGAGCCTCCGTAGACCGTGACCACGTCGAGCGCCGCCTTGTCGGCCGCTTTGAGCCCGAGCAGGCTGCCGACGACGGTCGTGAAGAACACCGAGAGCCCGGCGAGGAAGATCGCGGTTCCGCTCGGGCGGCCCGGAGCCTCCGCACCGCCGAGGATCAACAGCACGATCGCGCCGATGGCGACGATCGGCACGCAGTAGGTGATGACCGCGAGCTGCGAGACGACCCCCTCCAGCCAGGGCACAACCAGCACGAGCGCCGAGAGCACCAGCGCGATGAGGTTGCCCCAGAAGTAGCCGACCGCGGCCTCGCCGATCGTCACGGAGAAGTTGCGCCAGTAGAAGCCGACGCCGTCCGCCATCGCCGTCTGCACAACCTGCACGGGGGTGGGGACCGGGGCGTAGGTCGCGGATCCGGTCGGGGCGGTCACGAGAGCGATAATCCACCAGGCAGCGACGATGGCGGCAAGGCCGATCAGACCGATCAACCAGGGCGGAAGGGACAGGACGCGGCGCGGCGCGGCGGGCAACGTGGTGGCCACGAGGCTCTAAACCTGGTCGTCCGCGGCCGCGCCGCCGTCACCGAAGAGGAGTTCCGACGCCTGGTCGACATACGCGTGGAACTCGGGGGTGCGCTGCATCTCGGGAGTGCGCGGGCGGGGCAGGTCGATGTCGAGAATCTCCTTCACCCGGCCGGGCCGCGGGCTCATCACGGCGACGCGGTCCGAGAGGAAGATCGCCTCCGAGATGCCGTGCGTGACGAGCAGCGTCGTCGCCGGCTTCTCGGTCCAGATCCGCAGTAGCTCGAGATTGAGCTTCTGCCGCGTCATGTCGTCGAGCGCACCGAACGGCTCGTCGAGCAGCAGCACCTCGGGCTTGAGGATGAGGCACCGGGCGATCGACACGCGCTGGCGCATGCCTCCCGAAAGCTGAGCAGGCTTGGCCTTCTCGAAGCCGCGCAGACCGACGAGGTCGATGAGTTCGTCGATGTACGCCTGATCGACCGGCTTGCCCGCAATCTCGAACGGCAGTCGAATGTTCGCCGTCACGCTGCGCCACGGCAGAAGCGCGTGGTCCTGGAAGGCGATGCCGAGTGTGTTGTCGCGACGCAGCTCCTGCGGAGTGCGGCCGTCGACCCGGATGCTTCCCGCGGAGGGCTCCTCCAGACCCGCGAGGATGCGCAGGATGGTCGACTTGCCGCAGCCCGAGGGGCCCAGGAGCGCGAGAAAGCTGCCCCGATCCGTGTGCAGATCGGTGTCGTGCAGCGCCGCGACGCTGCGAGAGCCCATCCGGAACGTCTTCGACAGGCCGTGGATTTGGATGCCGGTGCCGCCGGCATCCTGGTCGCGCAGGGTGCCGGCGTTGGTCGTGTCGGTCACGAGTGGTGCCCTTCGTGAATCAGGATCAGGCCGCGTACTTCAGCAGGTCGGGGTTCGCCTGGTACACCTCGGCGAGGAGGGTCAGGTCGAAGAGATCCTCGGCCGTGACGTCGATCCCGGCGCCCGCCAGGGACGCGATGGTCTCGGACTGAAGTGTCTCGGAGATGGTGAAAAGGCCATGTGCGACCGTCTCGTCCGAGACGACCAGCTCCTCGGACTGGATGGTGGCGCCCTTCTTGGACGCCTCCTCGTTGAGGCCGAGGTCTTTGCCGTAGGTGGTGACGGCGAGCATCGCGCCCGCCTCCGGGTCGTTGACCGCGTCGGTCCAGCCCTTGATCTCGGCGACGAGGAACGCCTTGAGGGCTTCGCGCTTTTCGGCGATCGCCTGCTGCGTGACCGAGAAGGTCTCGGCGACGAACGGGAGGCCGTTGTCAGCAAAGGGCAGATTGACGACCTCGTAGCCCTCGGCCGCGACTGTGATCGCCTCATTGGTGAGGTAGGCGATGAAGCCGTCCACGGTGCCGTTGACGAGGACCGAGGGGTCGTACTCTACCGGGACGACGGTGAGGTCGGATTCGGAGAGGCCGTTCGCCTTGAGCAGCGCTTGGAAGAGCGAGGTGTTCGAGGCCTGAACGCCGATCTTCTTGCCGGCGAGGTCAGCCGGGGTGGCGATGTTGCCCGCGGTCTTGATGGAGAGGACAGTGAAGGGGTTCTTCTGATAGGTCGCGCCGATGATCTTCAGCGACGCCTCCTGCTGGGCAATCGCGGTGCCGATCGAGACGGCGTCGCTCAGCGCGACATCCGCGCCGCCCGAGAGCAGCTCGGCGACACCGGTCGACGGGCCGGGGGTGAGAGTGACGCCCGACAGGCCTGCGGCGGTGAAGTAGCCCTTCGAGTCGGCGAAGAATTCACCCGCGAACTCCTCGTTCTTGATCCAGGACAGCTGGACCTTGAGGGTGCCGAGGTTGCCGCCCTCACCGGCCGCGGCGCCGGAGGAGTCGGACGCGCACGAGGCGAGGACGGACGTTCCGCCAACCGCGAGGCCGGCCACGCCCGCCATGCGGAGGAGGCTGCGGCGATCGAAGTGCGAAGTGGTGGGGAGGGGCGACAGGGTCAAGGGGACTCCTCGGGTGGGATCGTCGGGCTGCTGCGGTACGGTGCGCGGGTTCGCGGCGGGTACCCGCGCGGGCACTGTCGAGCGCACCGGTCGGGTGCCTCGACGCTATCCCTCAGAGATTTCTCAGGTGTATCCGCACATTTCACGGGTATTAAGGCTCTCACGGTTCCACCATCCGACTGGCTCTGCGCCCGCGGGCGAGCGGCGGACCCGCTGAGCCTCAACCGAGGTTCTTGAAGACCAGATCCTCGACCTCGACCGCTTCCCGCGGGACGAGCGCGAAGCGAGTGAAGCCCGCGGCGGTAGCCCGATCGAGCAGCGGAGTGAGGTTCTTTGCCCGACGCTCAAGCCGGACCCGCGACCCCCGAGCGATCAGCACCTGCTTGAGCGCGAGCAGGTACTCGGGAGCGGCGTCGCGCTCGTGCACTAAGACAACCGCGTCGGCCCGCTCGGACTCCGACGCCTCGATCAGCTCGACGATGCGCTCGAAGCCAATCGAGAAGCCACAGGCTGGGACATCCTGGCCGAGGAAGCGGCCGATCATCCCGTCGTAGCGTCCGCCACCACCGACCGAAGAGCCAGAGGACGGGTGCGCGATCTCGAAGATCGTGCCGGTGTAATACCCCATTCCGCGCACAAGGGTGGGGTCGAAGCGGAGCGAGACGCCGACGGGTAGCGAGCGGAGCGACTGCGCGAGCGTGTCGAGCGCGAGCACCGCCTCCGGGTCGATACCGTCGGGCAGCACGCTGAGGATCGCGGACTGCTCCAGTGGCACTCCCCCGGCGGCGACCGCTTCCTCGATCCGTGCGAGGTAGCCGCCCAGCACCGCCGCGGCGTCCGGGCCGTCGACCTCGAGCTCGGCCACCACTCCGGACGCTCCAATCTTGTCGAGCTTGTCGATCGAGATCAGCGCGGGGCCGAAGCGCTCGGGCGCGAAGCCGCAGTGCTCCAGGATTCCGGTGAGAATGCGGCGGTCATTGATTCGAATGGTGCACTCGCGCAGGCCCAGCGTGTCGAGAACAGCAGCGGTCGCGGTGATGAGTTCGACCTCGGCCAACTGACCGGGCTCGCCGATGATGTCGATATCGCACTGCACGAACTGCCGATAGCGGCCCTTCTGTGGGCGCTCAGCTCGCCAGACCGGGGCGATCTGAACCGAACGAAACACCGTCGGCAGCTCGGCCCGGTGCGAGGCGTAGAAGCGGGCGAGCGGCACGGTGAGGTCGAAGCGCAGGCCCAGGTCGGCGAGGGCAGAAGCGTCGTCGGCGGCGGCGAGGTCGTCGCGGGTCAGGCCGCGGCGCAGGACGCTGAAGGCGAGCTTCTCGTTGTCGCCGCCGAGGCCGGAGTGCAGGCGCTCGAAGTCCTCGACCACGGGGGTCTCGATCTCGTCAAACCCGTGCGCGGCGTAGACGCGGCGGATGATTCCCAGCGCGTGCTCGCGCTTCGCTTTGTCTGCCGGGAGGAAATCGCGCATGCCACGGGGCGGGGTGATCGGGGAGGCCATGACGGCGATTCTCCCAGATCGGCCGGGGCGGGCCGGCGACGGGGTGACCGCGACAGCGGCTGAGCCAGCACACATCACGTCGCTGAGCGGCAACCTTCGATCGACGACGCGATCGTGTGCCCAAAAATACCCGTGTACCCCGGTACCGCCAGCCCTCGTCCGACGCGTGGACCACGTTTTGCGCCATGGCTCGATTCTTCCTCAATTTTGCTTTATGAATGAAGGGGCATTGACACAAATTTTGGAAAAGGATCGGTGCCGCTCGCGGCGTACTACCCGGCTCACTCGCCCGGGTTTTTGCATCACCGAAGGGTTTACCATAAGGAGTTTTAGCGCATGATGAGGCACCTCTATATGCTCATGCTGATCATCATGGTGACGGTCATGAGTGAGCTCCAGGTCGCCGGGATGATGCCGGTCATGGCCGCTGACCTAGGCGTCGGAACAGGCAGCATTGGCTTACTTGTCTCGATCTACGCTTTCGGCATGACAGTGGGCGGACCCACCTTCGCATTTCTACTCAGGCGTCAGCCACCCAAAGCCGCATTGCTCGCGATCATCGCCTGTTATGCCGTAGCACAAGTACTCGTTCCACTCATTGACTCTCTCTGGTGGATAGCCAGCGTACGATTTATCACAGGAGCACTGGCTGGCGCCTCCTTCGGACTTTCCCTCAGCTACGCCGCACGCGTGGCGCCCCGTCCGGAGCGGATCGGTCAAGCAGTCTCTATCGTGCTGGGAGGAATCACGATTGGTACGGTGCTCGGCCTTCCGCTCTCGCACCTCATCGCAGAGTCTTGGGGGTGGCGAGCCAGCTTCTTTGTTCTTGGCGGAGTGACGTTCCTCCTTCTCCTCTCCGCCGGGAGAACTCTCCCCAAAAGGGACGGTGCGACAGCAACCGCTGCTGGTCAGGACCTCGATAATCTCCGCTTGCCCACTTTATGGATGCGGTATTTGGTCAGCCTACTCACCATCGGTGCCGCGTATGCGTCGTTTTCCTTCTTCACGCCCCTCCTCGAAGTGAGTTCTGGTTTCAGCAGCGCCGCAACGACCGGGATACTTCTCGCGTACGGGCTGTGCGCCTACATCGGGAACGCCGCGGTTGGACGTCTCGCCGACACCCGGGCGGTCGAGGTACTGTGCAGCGGCCTCGCCGCTCTTGTCGTGGCACTTGCGGTGCTGGCGACCTGCGCGACCAACCAACCACTCGCTCTTGCAATGGTGCTCGTTGTTGGACTCGTCGGAGTATCAATGAATCCGGCTCTCGTGACCAGGGTTGCCGAGATCGGTGGCACAGGCACGATGGTCAGCACCATTCACACGGCAGTCATCTCGGCTGGCGTGGCTCTCGGGTCTGCCATGAGCGGCATAACGATGAGCTGGGTCGGCGACGACGACCCCACCATTGCCATGTGGACAGGGAGCGGACTTGGTCTCGTGGCAGTGATAGCGGCTCTCGCGACAGGCCGAGGGCACACCGGCAGCATCCGGTCCGAACGAGGGAGCGACGGAGCCCGAGCACGTGCCGCGGAAGACAGCCTCCCCCGTGGCTGAGAGCGCACCGAGGCTGTGAAGGGGACGCGACAAGCATCTCTGCGGGAGCCGCGTCGCCGTCAGCCCTCGCGTTGCTCCTGCTCGACGGCGCGGATCTCGTCCTGGAGGTCGCGGGTGGCGGTGCGGAGCGCGCGCTCGGCGTCGAGTCCCTGGGCGCGGGCGGACGCAACGATCGCGAGCAGAAGCGGACCGAGATCCTCCTCCGATTCGATGGGTAGAGGACCCTGGCCCGCATCGACGATGCCGAGCGTGGTCGCCTTGCCGATCACCTTGTCGGCAAGCGCCAGGGCGGGCATACCCTGCGGAATGCCGTCGAGCACGCTCGTGCGGTGCGGCTTCTCGGTGCGCTTGAGGTCGTCCCAGACGGCGATCACGTCCTCGGCCGTCTCGGCCGTCGCGTCACCGAAGACGTGCGGGTGACGGCCGATCATCTTGGCGTTCATGTGCTCCGCGACGTCCTCAATGGTGAAGGGTTCGGCACTCTCGGCGGCGAGATCGGCGTGGAAGAGCACCTGGTAGAGCACATCGCCCAGCTCTTCGATCAGGTCGGCCCGGTCGCCCGCCTCGATCGCCTCGACCAGCTCGTGCGACTCCTCGATCAGGTAGCGCACGAGGGACTCGTGGGTCTGCTCGGCGTCCCACGGGCAGCCGCCCGGAGCGCCGAGGACGTGGACGGTGCGGATGAGCTCGTCGAGCCGAGGATGCGCGATCACCCGGCCATCCTCGCATCCGCTCCATCGAAGCAAGCACCCGACCCCGCCCGGACGTAACTCCCCTCCCGGTCCCCGTTCCCCGCCGGCCCCAGCCGCGAGATGCCTCTTGGGTACGCGACACGCCGGGCGGAGTCATATGGTCGTTGCAACTGGTCGTTGCAACGCTTCGATAGTTCGGAGTGTTCATGTCACCGGTTCCTGCACCGAACATGTCCGCAATAGTCGTTTTGTTCACGTTCTGCCGTAACAAGACTAGAGTCACAACGACCTGCTCGCAAATGTTCAACAACCCCGGCCGTCCCGACGTCTCACCCCTTCCCGCGGCAATCTGCCATACCCGAGAGATCAGCTCCGTCAATTGCTTCGCATCCAGGCCTGCAGTAGAGTCGTACCGCATTGGCTTCCCGTTCCAAAAATAACGAGCTTTGGAACTTCTATCCTCTCGAACGGGAAGCCGATGGCTCTGAACGACACGCCCAAATCAGACCTTATGAATAACGCTCTTACACTCTCTATTTCTCGGAGCAAGGAGCCGATGCGCTACAACGCTACTACAGGACTTGATTCGGAGCAGATCACGGAACTCGTGTCCCAGATATGGCAAGCGTGTTGTCTGTCCGGTGTCGCTCTGACCGACGCGGCGATCGGTCGGGTCCTTCTGGTCGACGGCGAACGTGTCAAATGGTGTGTGTAAGGGTGCGTCTCCTGACGAAAGGATGCACGCAGTTGGTGATCAATAAGGTGACGCGCGAGACGCGTCGGAAGCAGCAGGCCGAGGGCGCGCGGCGTCTGGTCGAGTCGGGTGTGATGGATGACCTGTTCGCGAAGATCGACGCGGGCGAGATCCAGCTCGATGGTGATGGCGGGTTTATCCAGCAGCTGATCAAGACCGGGTTGGAGCGGGGCCTGCGAGCGGAGCTGACCGATCATGTCGGTTACGAGAAGGGCGATCCGGAGGCGCACGTGTTCCCGAAGACGGTGGCCACGAGCGTCGGTGATGTCGAGTTGCGCATCCTGCGGGACCGCAACGGGTCGTTCACCCCTCGGCTGGTCCCGACGGGCAGTCGGCGTCTGTCGCAGCTGGACGAGATGATCGTCTCGCTCTACGCCGGCGGGATGACGGTGCGGGACATCGAGCATCACCTGGAATCGACGATCGGGACGGACCTGTCGCACGAGACGATCTCGAGCATCACCGAGGAGATCGCCGACGAGGTCCTGGCCTGGCAGCAGCGGCCGCTGGAGGCGTTCTACCCGGTGATCTAGCTCGACGCGGTGATCGTCAAGGTCCACGACGGCGGGCACGTGCGCAACAAGGCCGCACACATCGCTGTCGGCGTCGACGTGGACGGCGTCAAGCAGGTGCTGGGCATCTGGATCCAGGCCACGAGGGCGCGAAGTTCTGGGCGGGGGTCTGCGCCGAGCTCGCCAACCGCGGCGTGCGTGACGTCCTGATCGTCTGCTGCGACGGGCTCACCGGGTTCCCCGAGGCGATCTGACCTAACTCGATGGTTCAGACCTGCGTCGTCCACCTCATCCGCAACGCGATGCGGTTCGTCGGCTACGGGCACCGCAAGGCCGTCGCGGCCGCGCTCAAGCCCATCCACTAGCCCCGACCGCGGAGGCCGCCAGAGACGCGCTCGAAGCGTTCAGGGCGTCGGAGCTGGGCCGAGCCGATCCTCGCGCGGCGGCGGTATTCGAGGACACCTGGGAGCGGTTCACGCCCTTCCTGGCGTTCCCGCCGGAGGTGAGGCGAGTGATCTACATGACCAACGCGATCGAGTCGCTGAACTTTCAGCTGCGGAAGGTCACCAAGAACCGCGGACACTTCCCGAACGATCAGGCCGTCGTGAAGCTGCTCTGGCTGGCGATCTGCACCATCGAGGACAAGCACGCTCGCGACCGCGAGACGGAACGCGGACTTGGCCGCGGCGCGAAACGCAAGGCCGAAGGGCGGCTCGTCGAGGGCCAGGTCACCACGAACTGGAAGAAAGCCCTGGAACAGCTCGCCATCGTCTTCCCCGAGCGCGTCGAGCCCTACCTCTAACCCGGAGGCCCCACCAACTTACACACACAACTTGACAAACTCGGCGACGGGCGTGCCAGGCCGACCGGTCCTGATTCGACGGGCGCGGGAAGAGCAAGGGAAGATGGCATGGCAGGCGTGGCGTCTCTCGCGGATGGTGAGCGTTGAAGAACTTCCATCCTCAGCGCGAACACCACGCCTGCACCGCTACCCCAGCACCGGCGTGTCACACCCGAAAATCGCTGGTCACGTCACCCACCAACGACTTTGACGGGGCCCTGGATGTCCTCCCGATCCGCCAAACTCAACAACACACCACGCGACATCCGGTCGTCCTCTCAGCGATTACACCCCGAGTGATGCACTGACCACCTGAAACCGCCCAGCGACCACGGGGGAGCTCTTGCTCGACCTTCTTGTAGCCCGAACTAAAGAAATGATTACTGCCGGAACCAAGAACTGATTCAAAGGCCATCCATGTTCCGCCCGCTGCACTGCGAGCCAATTCCATGAGACTTATTCAGGCCACACGATCCGCGGCTTGGAAATCCGCGCTAATCAAGGATTTCGTAGCGGCCCGGTAGAGCTCTGAATAAGCCTTCATGAATACAGTGCAGGTCGTATGCGTGAGGATGTGTAACGTTCTGGGACTCTGGCTTGCTGCTGGTTGCGGGTCTTACGAGTGGTATGTTCATGGAATGGGTAGCAACACGGGTACGAAGGAGGGTCGACCGCGCGACGCGGCCATCAGCCGCGCTCTAATACGAGCCGCTGAGCGACTCATGGAATCCGACGGTTTCGATAAGCTCACCGTCGACGGGATCGTCAGTGAGGTTGGCACGACGCGTCAAACGTTCTATAGGCGCTACAAGAGTGTGTCACTCCTGGCCCTCGAGATTCTCCTTGAACGGTTTGGCCGCCAGGAAGAGATAGACACTGGCAACCTTTCATCTGATCTGCTCGAGCTACTGCGCACTGACGTGGCTATGATGACATCTCCGCTTATCCGAAAGAATCTCACTGGACTCCTTGAAGACATGCGCACTGACGATGAGATTCGTGCGCGCTACCTCAAAGAAGTGATTTATTCCCGCCGAGAGGTGGTGAGTCGGGTGCTCGAACGGGCGAAAGCTCGAGGCGAGATCACCCGAGATGACACTGACTCCGAGTACATCTGCGACCTCATGTTTGGACCAGCGCTGTCGCGTGTGGTCCTGCAAACTGGGGCTCCGATTGACGATCGTCTCGCGCGCCAGATCGTGGCTTCGTTGATGCGAGAGCTTTGCTGACACTTGACCGCTGCCGATCTGTTAGCTGGGCGCCCTGAGGGTGATCTTCGCCAGTCCCTCGCGACTAAGCGATACCGTTCTGAATACCCTCTGGCCGAAGTGACTTGAGCGATCTATGCTCGGGGACTGGCTACTGTAAGTGATAGAAACTGTGCCGAATTTACGGAAATGGGTGCGGTATATCTAGCGGGCTGCTACCGAGCCTCTCCAGGCCGCGGATGCGCCTGTTTCTATGCCCGAATGTCATCGGAACTGCACCCGGAATTGCTGCTTTCACGCAGTACAGACCCGCCAGAGAAAGTTCGCGACTAGTTTGATCAACGATCATTGGATCATATCCTTCAGATGTAATCCGCATCACCATATTACGCAAGTCATCTCCGCTAGAAGCGGAAACCCTGAGCGAGTATTTTTCTTCCAGTTCCGAGATCTCAATCTTGCTTGCCCCTCGCCTGTCGTCCAGATGTCGAACAAGGTGCGCTGCGTCCGGGTGAGCGTGCATGAGAGCGTGGTCGCCGAGCTGACGAACGTTTTCAAAGCTATGAACCATGCTCCGGGCGTTAAGCCAGTTTGCTTGCAATGCACCATCGACGCTTCGCAAAATTGGCGCAAGCTCGCTCAGAGCATCAGTAAGCGCTTGTCCGAAACTAAAACGACAACTTGCTGCAGATACCGAATAGGCAACGCGTGATTCACGAGACCCTTTTTCTGCGCGTCGCGCATGGACCCATACCACGGGGATGTCGCCAATGGATTTCGGCGCAAAAGCGGTCACCTGGCACTCATTCTGTTCCTCGATATACAGCCACAGATTGCGACACTCTTCTCCCATAGAATCCTGGGAGATGCGGATGGGGGTGTCCTGGCGATACCACGCCCTAAGACATGCATCACGCTCGACAACTTCCAGTAGCCCAAACAGTGAGGCTTCGGCTAAAGAATTTCCGAGTGCGCAACCGTTTGAAACTTCATAAGCCTGCCGAGGGTCACCCCGATTCACCAAAGCGTTCCCGTAAAACGCATAACCTTCGGGTACGAGTATCGGACTCTTCTTGCCTAAAGAATATCCCCACGTCCACCTGCACTCTGGATCGAGCCGAGGAGATACGAATCCTTCACCGTACAGTTCATGCTCTCCTGCCCGACGGAGATCGAGAGCTGCCTCAGCTAGGTCACTTCTTCGACAAGTCATCGCCGCCAGAGCTCTAGCAGGTGCGAGCCCTGCCCACCTCTCAAGCGCTTCGAAGAGCGCAGTGGATTGGGCGACTTCTGAGGACTGTGCCCTACCCCAGCCGGCTTCCTTTGACTTGCTTCCGCGAATGGGGACCGCCGCTTTGGCGACCTGAAGTCCGGCTACTTCTCCTATCTCGATTGCTGGCGTGATCCCAGCAAAATCATCCACGTAATAGCTCCGCAGCGACTCAAGGGAAGGAGCGAGGGAGCGAAGAGAACCAGGCTCTGACTTCTTGCCGGCTTTCCAGTTGAAATCCTCTGGTCGGGACACTGGAAGCTGTCCGCACCATGCGCACAACGGGTCAACAACGATCCAACGAGGTTGAATAGAAAGATCTGAGAGGCCAACGGTGAAGTATCGACGCCTACGATCCTCATCCCAATTGATCGCTTCCTCTCGCAAATTCTCAGCCAGCAGTACGGCAATTTCGGGTAGTTCCGGTCGAAGGCGTAATACCTTTTCGCTCAGATGAGGTAGAAGCCGCTTACTGTTGGCCTCTTCGAACACCTCACCGTGTTGGCGGATTCTCGTCCGTCTAGATAGCAGACACTGAGTACAGCACGTCTCTCCCGCTTGCTCAACAGGCCCTATCACTAGCCATCCTGGTTCATGTGTAATGAGTTGCATTGCCCCAGTTATCGAAGGGCGATCGTCTTCCCACATGTCAGATACAAAGATGTCTAGCCCGTTCTGAAGCACGCTCGAAGCTGTGCTTTGAACTGCCTGAAAGAATGCTCCTTCACCGCGTATCATACGCTGCTCCTAAAACCAATTGGCTGTCTCAATGCCTGCCCTCCTTTAGCGAATACCCGCGTGCTGCGAGTTCATGGTGAAGTGCTCCATAGGGGCTGCTAGGCCAGAGTTCATGAGGAACAAGCATCGGCGCTTCGGCATCCGAACTTCGTTGGGACGAGGGTCGCAACATAGAAATTCTCTCACGAATAAGAGGCCATGCACCTAAGGCGCCGGAGAGCGATTCGAATAAGAGGGGCGCCGTCTTCGCGATATCGCACCCAAACTGTACAAGCACACTCGGCTGACTCATCAAACGGTATACCTGAAACCATCCCTTCCCCTCCAAGCTTTGACGCGGGCACTCCTTCATCACCATCCTCGCTAAAAAAAGCAGAGCGAAATCAGCATCCGCTTTCGCGGGGAACGCACGGGATGAAGAACAGATCTTGGCGGCAAGGCGTTGTATTGCGACACGCGCCGCCATATTCCGAGAGGCTTCCACGGACTCTCCGCTCGCAATTGTCACATTACCGTCAGCTGCGCAGGCTTCCGAGAAGCGTAGACCGAGTTGAATGTGGTTTACCTCACCAACCTCGAATAGCGGGCCCAGGTGACGATTAACTAAGCGCGCCAATAGCTGATCGGAGGTAGTCGACCATTCATCTGGCGAAGAAAAACGCTCAACGTCTGTGGACAGAGTTGTGTTGTCAACACGAATCACTCTCCCAGAAGCATTATCTGCCATATGGGCACCACGAGATGAACTCGCAATTATCTTCGCTACCCGAAATGCACGGCGCGCGTTCCGACCTTCACCTCGGCTGCTTACCCCCTCTACGGACTCTACCCAGGCCTGGAACCCTTGCGACTTACTTTCATCGAAGGCGTGGACCCATGCCGCTTGCGAACTAGAAGTGACTTTAAGTGCCTCGTAAGGTGCATCGGTTGGGCGTTCGAGTACCCCCCGAGTCAAAAGAATATCGGTGAGCCTCCTAGTTGCAGACGCCCCACCTTGCGTGTCGGAATAACCGGCATCCATGCTTGTCACATCGCTAATTTTTGACAGCAGTAAGGGAGTTACGCGTTGCTCGAATTGTCCTACTCTCCAGGGTCGGGCTACAGAATTCAACGCAATCGTGTGATCCTGCTGAGTCATGAAGACGACCTCACCGACGGCGTTCAGACCACTCACGATCGACTCCCGACGGCAATCTCTCCGACGCTAGCTGCAACATCAGGATCCCAACCTGTGTAGTCCTGCAGGAGCCGAGGGGTCCCAGTGCCCAAAAGACAGCACGAAGTGTCCTCGGCGACGGACAATAACGACCAGCTCTCCATGACAATCCCCACGTGTTTGAGGATCAGGGAGTACCCGATCTCGCGATACTTGCGGAAAAGATCGTTAAACCTCGCAACCATGATCACCAGTACCTGGGGAGCGGCGGAACCTGCCATCGCGACCCGGGCATCATCACACATCCGCGCGGCGGGCTCCGCCCCGTTCAATACTTCTAGAGTGTGGGATTCCTTACGATAGATATAGAGCCCCGCCGGCACTCCTTCAGCGTTCCGAACAGCTAGAACTAGATCAAGTTCGTAGATCGCGCCACCGGAAGGGTACGACCTATTGAACGGCTCCCGCCCAACAACCCCCGATAGCAGATTCGACAAGGCTTGACTTGACACTGGATTCGTTTCGTTGTATCCGCGTCGCGATAGCCGCCGGTCCAGTGCCTCCCCGAGCGAGATTTGGTCTTCAGCCTCACGTCTTGATCTGGGCAAAGGATGATGTCGACCTGTCCCTTCAAGGTAGGTGCTCGCCCTGGCTTCGCTGATCACCGCACCGAAGTTGTCGCCAATGATGGCGGCGCGGTGTCGACGACTCCGTAGATGAAACCAACGTTCATGAACAGCCCAATTGTGATGATCTCTAGACCGGGATAGTTGTGCATCAACATATATGCCAGAAGAGATAAGCTCAGTAACTACTTCTCCTAAGATTCCAGCAGGCACGCCATGCACGCCACGCAGCACTTCACTCGCCAGGGAGGCGTCGCCGATGTGGATGCGCCTGCCGCCGCTCACACGTTCCAGTAGGAACCCCGACTGCCATGGACATACGACGACATCGTCGGCGATCCGGTATCTCGGAACCCGAGAGCTGTCGGGTTCCGTGCCTTGACAGAAGTCAACTGGAATGCTCTCAGCCCTCACTAACCGACCATCCCAGATTCTCCTAATGAGTAATGAAGCTTCATTCAGGCTGGTAAGTAAGCCGAACATCCCCATCGCCTTCGACTCCGCCTCGGTAACCTCCGATGAGGCAATCAGACGCAGAAACTGCAGCGCAGCATCGCTAGAGTCACCTAGTTTCCATGTCTGACCGAACCACTCGAGCCAGATTTCTCGACTTCCTGGCGAAGTTCTCGTCTCACGCTTCACCAATTTGATACCTGAAATTAGCGAAAGACGAAGAGTCATAGCTCGTACACCGTTCGGAAACGCTCGATCGCCCGCGACACGCTCGCGTTTTCCCCTGGACCGGGCAGCAGCTTCGAGGAGGCCGTCACTTCGAACAGACGCTCCGCGCAGTCTGCAGCTAGGTGGCAAAGCAGAAATCGTTCCCCTGGCTTGATTCCTAGCCGAGTGAGCTGGAGGTAAGAGTAATTGAGCAGCAGACGGTATTGCGAGAACCAGATGATATTCAATGTGGTTCCTGTTTGTTCCGCCGCATGAAAGGGACTAGCTGATACAGCAAAGGGGGCATCGTTTCGCGAAGCCGTTGACCAAGGCGGGTCTATGCTGAGCCTTCCCGCCGAAATCTGATACGCAGAGTCCTGGAAAGTTCCTGACGAGGAGCTGAGCCAGGATTCAACTAGTGGTGAAAGCGCTTCTCCACAATCGAGTTGTGTGACGATCTGGTGAGCCCGCTCGTCTAAGGTCTCTGCTGCCTTTCGACTCATCCGATCCCACTTCTCCCGGAGACCCTTGCCTTCGGGCCACCAATTGAGGAATGCCTCGCTATGGGAACGAAATGACACGAACCCTCGCGCTAACCCGACTCCAGAGAACGCATGCACCGTAGCAATCATGAGGTCGAAGGCGAATTGGCGGAGTTCTGCCGGGTGATCGAGGTGTTCGAGCACGCCTAGGCCCGATCTTGTTGTCTCGACATAGAAGCGCTCCAATGCCTTTGCGCCAGCGGAGCCGCCGACCATTTCTGTCCGTTCAGGTGCCCGAATCATATCCACATGCGCATCGCTCATTAAAGGGAGGAAGGGACCTTGGTCGGACTCAAGCTCGGCGAGTCTTGCTTGGTGATCCTCCGAAAAGTTTGAGGCGGAAAGTCGATACTCGTCTCGCTCGCCCGTAACCCTTACCAGTTCGAGATGCTCTCGGAGATTCGCAGTGAATGCCTGAATACTTCTCATTGGCGTGTCGGGCAGCACGATTCGCCAGTGGGGACCCTGTTTCCAGTGTCTTACGAAGTAGGCATCGCTGATCTCGGAAGCCGCTTTCATAGCCGGTGCCAGATAGGTCGACGCAACTGGCTCGCGGTAGTCAAAGACTCTCACGATATAGCTCATCTCACTCCACCCCATTCTTTAGTTCAAGGATTTCCTGAGCCGCGCGACGGACTGCTGCCTCATCGTCGATTGTGACTCCGATCCTGTTGCAGAAGAGGTGAAATAATAGGTTGAGGACTCGCTCAGGCGTAATGTCTTCTGGTCGGTTCGGAGATAGCTCGATGAATCGTGAAATCGACTGGATCTCGTGCGCCCACATTTGCGATGCCACGTCACTAGGATTGAAACGGTCGTGGGCGACCTTCAACCGCGAGGGCATGGAGACCGACTCGCCTGTGAGACGGATGCCACAGAGTTTCGCGGTCTCAATGCCGCAACGGATCGCGAGTGCCATCTTGCTGCTGCGACTTGGCGCCTTTTGAAGTACTTCAATCGCGAACTGGGAGGACCATACAAAGTGGTCTTCTACCCGGTGTAGCAACTCGCCGTCTCCGTATCTTCCGCGTTCTGGACGATAGGGAATTGTCCTCACGCTACAGTTGGGCAGCATTTTTGGGAGATAGTCGACTTGTTCATAGCGGCCAAGTACACGGGCACTGTGGGCGTACGCCGTAGCCGTAATCGCGTCACACGGGTTGTTCCTGAACCAGATGCGAGTGATGTCGGCAACGATGCTTTCGAGCTGCTCAATATCAGCATCGGGTTCAACCAACAACCGGAGCCTGACATGCGGACCACCATCCCAGTAGCGCAAGAAAAAGAAGAGTTGTGTAGAGCCGATCGCTTCAGCAACTTGGGGAATGAGTTCAGCAATCAGCCGGTTCTGGTCGCCGTGATAAAAGATGTGGGTGCTCAGCCAGAGCCTGGTCCGTTCCAAGTCAATCGCCTCCTTTCAGCGTTTTCGTATCTCGAGAACTGTTTCCTCGTGGGGAACTGTCCCTGAGACGGGCACAGGGCTCGCCGCCTCAACGACGACCACGCCTGATGTGGACCGCAACATTTGCGCGAATGAATCTAGATACTCATGTGAGCGAAGGTCGAGATATTGGGGTTTACGCGCCTTTCCAAAGGCTCGTTCTTTCCAATCAGAAGACTCGATTTCTAGACGTATGTAGACGTGCTCAGGTATCTGGTGCTTGCGCCGCCAGAGTTCGAACTCCCAGAGTGTCCGCGCATCAAGAGGTGGCCTAAGAGGGACATCTGAGACGTTCGCAACCCACTTTTGACGTTCAAATACGACGTGCTCGAACTGTACTGGAGGAATGATTTCGACCTGGTTCGACGTCGGTGCGGCCAAATGTTGCACGATAGGGAATGCTGGATGTTTGAGGTTTGCCCTGCCGAACAGTGCGAGTAGGAATCGGGCAGCCGGGGGCATTATTGGCTCTGCGAGAAGCCCTGTGAAGCCGGGACGGAAGTCAGCACCGTTACTGTCTGTAAGGGTTAGTAGTCCATTTGGTCCCAGCCGCACCTTCAGATCACCGAGGTTGATGGCCTTGGCGGCACCAGTCTGTACTTCGACGTGAGGGTAGCGGAGAAACTTTGCTTCGGGTGGTGCGGTGAGATTTCCTGCTGATCCGAAAGCTCCGGGTATGGGCAAGGCCTCGACTGTTGCGGAAGTGCTATTGCTCGGCAATACCGTCAGTGCATCTTTGCCCGACGCTTGTTCTAACAGGCGCCACCAGCGGGCTCTGCCTCGGCCGTCCCCGGCGCCCACCACATTGATCATGATCGTCTCGCCGTCTGTTTGCGCATAGAACGTGGCGCGATCGCGCGTACTGATCCAGGCGGGGTAGGAGGATGTGATCTGCTTTAGCCGATCCTTCGTAAGAGGGCCGTTACGGCATTCTTCTCTGACAGCATCTCGCGCAAAGCGCCTCAGCTGGTTAAGGCTCACTAGGCGGGGATCTGTGCTCCTTGCCAATAGCTTGCCGTCAAGAGGTCTTGCCAAGTCGAGTAATTCCAAGGTCTCGTTGTGCGACCCGTTTTCCGTCGACCTGTACTGGCGAAGGGCTGTTTGAACTTCGAAGTAGAAATCTACGAAGGTCGTGGCCTCTGAATCTCCTAGAACCTGTCTCGCAAAGTTCGCGGCTGCCAGACGCACGGGGAGCATCCGGTCGAAAACAGAGAGCCATTCCGTTATGACTCCCAGCAGGCTGACAGTCTCAGCGCTCTGGAACTGTGGTTGAAGTTGGCCTGCCGACAAGCGCAACGCGTTCTCGTGGAACCCATGCTTTGATTTTGCCTGCTCTTTCGGCCATGGTATCCCTCCAAGAAGTTGGGCGAGTCGCGCCCCTACCTTGTGCACCTCTTCTAGGCGTTGTCGGGGCGATGTTTGACAGTCCGCGATCTGCTGCCTTCCTAGACACGCGTGTAGTCGACCGAATAGAGCCGACAGCTCATATGAATCCTTGTCATCGATTGCCTCACTGCACCACGATGCGATCTTCTCGAGAGCAGTCGGATCATCCAACGAGAACGGAGGAAACAGCTCCAGGAGACCCAACTCAATCGCGCTGTCCACATGCTCTTGCCAGCCGTCGTCAGGTCGCGCAGCGTAGACCTCGGAGAGTGAGGTGGCTGCTTGCCGGCACATGTCGATGAGTTCGTCAAGTTGAGGGCTGGCTCTGACTTGCACGAATGGCTCGGAGCGTCCGTTGCCGGTAAACCGAAGCACGCCGTTGTGGCGGACAATTGACGGATTCACTCTCAGTATTCCCGATCCAGCAAATGTCTCGCGCTTGAATAGACGAGTAACAAACTGGTCAAGAACGTACTGGTCCAACTCGATCACCGAAGCGGTTGGGCTACCCGGCTGCTCTTCTGCACGGGGAGTAGCGATCCCAGTCGTGGTGAAGGTGCTATATGGGCTGGTTTTGGCGCCGGCTCGCGAAAAATAGCGAAGCAATGCAATCCGAGAGTGTCTCGAAAGGCTATTCCCATGCTTACCTATTGCCTCTGACAGTGCAAATGTCGCCGTCTCAAGGCCTCGAGCGAAATTTTGATCGCTTAGCGCCAACGTTACCCAGGTATGAGTGTCCTCCTTAAGCAGATTGGCAAGCGAGTCTTCCTTAAGTTGCAGAGCAACACGCAGGGAATCCCATTCCTGAAGTAGCCCAATCTCGCGCGAGGATAATTCGGCAAAGACTTCGCGGGAACGCTCGCTTCTGGGGATCTTTCGCTTGTTGTGAATAGACCTACGCAGGCCAACTAGCTTTGCACGGATGGAAGTGTCGGCTTCTGGGATGCGTTGATACAGGGCATCTTCGAGCTGGGCGCCTACATCGTTCAAGTCGGCGTAGGCCTCGACGACGAGATCAACTCTCCGTACGAGTTCCCTATTTCTCACAGTAGAGAGCAGCTCGGGAGAAACTCCCGCACGTCTGGTGAATACGGGTTGCTCGATCGCCCATTCAGCCAATGTTCTCGTACCATGCCCTTCATCAGATACGGATTGGGGAGGGTGATCGCTTTCGGCGCACCCTCCCCAACTTCTTCGTGTCTGCCAGTTACGGCAGCGACGAGCAGGAACAGCCGCAGCTCGGCCACGAAGCGCCGGTCTCGACGAGACCGTGCCCAGCGGTGAGCGACTCTACGGTCAGTCCGTCGTCGGACAGGTCGAAGACCTGAGCGTCGATCTTCTGGAACGATTCTTTCTCATTCATGTTGCACCTCCTCTCTATTTGCATACAGTACATGCTGTATCGGCACTGGTCAAAGTCGTGGGTGAGTGGTCTCACCGGGGTCTGGTGTGTGACACGCCGGCGTTGCGGTGGCGCGGCAGGCGTGGTGTTCGCGCTGAGGACGGACGTTCTTGACGCTCACCATCCGCGAGAGGCACCACGCCTGGAGGCTTGTTCAGAGCCCTACCGGTTCGCTACAAACGCCCTGATTAGCGAGCATTTTCAGGCTGTGAATCATGTGCTCTGAAAAAGCCTCCGGCTATGTCATTTCCCCGCGCGTTTCCCGCGCACGTCGAATCAGAATCGGTCGGCCTCGCGCGTCCGCGGTTGTCTCGAGCTGCTCTCCACAGTCCCTGACCCGCGTCGGCGCCGCGGCGTCCGGCACCAGATCGACGCGATCCTCGCCGTCGGGATCGCCGCCGTGTTGGCCGGGTCGCGGTCGTTCATTGCGATCGGCAAATGGGCGGGCGACGCGTCCACGGCCACGCTCGCTGACACCTCGGTGTCACGGCTGGGCGCAGACCATCGGAACCCACGATCCGTCGCGCGTTCCGGGACATCGACGCGGACGTCCTGGACCAGGTGATCGGCGCGTACATGTGGTGACGCACCGGCATGCTCGGCGGGCGGCGGGTGTTCGCGATCGACGGGAAAACGGTCCGCGGGGCCCGCTCCCGCGCCGCACCTGGTCTCCGCGCTGGAGCACCACTCGGGGACCGTGCTGGGGCAGGTGCAGACACGTGCGGAGAGCAATGAGATCCCCGAACTCCGTGATCTGCTTGACCGTTTCACCCTGGAGGGTGTCGTGGTCACCGCGGACGCGATGCACACTCCACGCGACATCGCGGAACACATCATCGCCGCAGGCGGCCACTACCTGCTGACGGTCAAGAAGAACCAGCCGAGCCTGCACCGGCTCTGCAAGAATCTTCCTTTGGCCAATGTGCCGGGCTCGACCGAGATCGATACCGGGCACGGCGTCTGGGCGCGCCGCACGATCAAGGTCCTCTCAGCGCCGCCGGGGCTGGAGTTCCCGCACACGCTCCAGGTCGCGCAGCTGCGCCGCACCCGGACCGTGAAGGGCCGTCAGAGCGTCGAGGTCGTCTACCTGATCTGCTCCCTCGACCACAGCTAAGCCCCACCACGAACACTCGCCGCGTGGAGTCGAGGGCGCTGGGGCATCGAGAACCGGGTGCACTGGGTCCGCGACGTCACCTTCGACGAAGACCGCTCCCGAGCACGGGTCGGCAAAGGGCCCCGCGTCATGGCGACGCTACACTCCACCGCGATCAGCCTGCTCCGCCCCACCGGACACAACAACATCGCCGCCGCTCTCCGGCATCACGCCCGCGGCCACACCAGACCCGTGAAACTACTACTCACCAGCTGATACCGACTTTGACGGGGCCCTGCATGCTGTATGGGAACTGGTCAACCATCATCTTGCACCCAAGCGCGGATCCGCACCACTGCTCGCGACACGCCGGTATGACGGTGCTGTCGGTTCCCCGCCTGTCGGCAACTTAGGGTATGGTGTGATCCGGAACTCTCCATGACCGCGGGGCTACTACGCCCGTGGCACGGCGACGCCCACGGCACGGCACTGACGCCACCGTGCTGAACGGAAGATCAGAGCCTCAGCAGTGTGGCCGGCCTCGCGGGTCGTGCCGCTCAGTATGGATTCCGCATCTACGCCGGATGATACGCAGCGCTGGCCTCGCAGGGTTCCCCGTGATCGCAGCTGAATGTATGGTCTTAAGAACGAATGTGAGTGGAGGTGTCGCCGTTGCTCCTGTCTCTCTGGCTGATGATGCAGTTCATCGTGCTGTCACTTTCGGTGGCCGCGGGGTCGGTACTCGCGTCCAACCCGACGCAGACTTTACTCATTGTGGCTGCGAGCGCTCTCGTTCTGGCTCACTCTGTATGCTGGGTGGCGAATGCACTCGCTCGTTCTCTTCGGATGGCGCCTAACGCTCCTCCAGTGCCTACGCGTATCCAGGCATCCGAGGGGCTGCGTCTCCCCGGGGAACCTGGGACGCCGGGCAATATTCGGGCCCGTGCTCCGGCCTTCGTCGTCCAGACCTCCTTCTGAGCGACAGATAGCTCACGCCTACTATGGCAAGAGTGGCAGAAGCGCCCGCCTATCGGCTGTGCGTTCATCGTTTTGAGGAGGTGTTGTAGCCCACACTTCAGCATCTAGCGAGACGAGCATTTCGTGTATCCTTATACCCCCAACAACGACCACCATGTTCCTGCGGTAGCGCAGGACGACATCCCCGTTCGCCCTGAGAATGAGGGGCAATCAGGGTCGTCTCGATCTTTGCTTTCATCGCTTTGGCTGCGTGTTTCTACGCGGGTGAACATTGGCGTGATGGTGGCCTACTCCGGTGCTGCGGCTCTGATTGGAGTCGAAGGGCTTGCAGTAGTTGTCACATATTCTTCGATGTGGCCTGTTGGGATCCCTATTGTCGTGGGAGTTCTCTGGCTCGCGTATGTCTTCCGCGAGCGTTCGACGGCTGCGTGGAGACGTCTCCGTGGTCGAGGGCCAATAAGAACAGATGAGATCGACCCCAAGTCGTAGTCGATGAATATGGGCCCCTACGAGTTCTTGCCGATCCAACTTCTTCTCAGGATCGCATACTGGGCAGTCACGACCCTCGAGTCCTTTGTCGAACCCGTCGCCGGCAGCGAGAGTGCTGCAATCACTATCATCCTCTTTACAATTGGTATTCGATTGCTTCTCATTCCAGTAGGAGTATCCCAAGTGAAGGCGGGAGTCGCCCGGACTCGGATGGCACCTAAGGTCACTGAGTTGCGACGGCGCTACCACAAGAATCTAGAAATGCTCCAACGCAAGACAATGGCGCTCTACGCGGAAGAGAAGGTCTCCCCGTTCGCCGGCTGTCTTCCCGTGCTCGCGCAAGCACCAGTTCTGATGGCGGTATATGGTCTGTTTATTCGACCGTCAATCGACGGGCATTCGAATGAGTTGCTACTGCGTGCCTTTCTAGGAGTTCCTCTTGACTCGGGGCTTCTCGGGCTACTTACTGACGGCATGATTACCTGGCCTGCGGCCGCGGTGTTTGTAGCAATCATCTTTCTCATTGCCGTGGTAGCTCAAGCTTCTCGGCATCTTCTTGCTCCTTCGAGTCCGCCCCCTTCCGACAGCCTCCCGCCCGGGTCACCAAACCCTGCGGCGATGATGCGAGTCCTCAGCTTCATGCCCTTTGTGACGGCGGGCATCGCAGTGCTCGCCCCTCTGGCCGCCGGGCTGTATCTACTCGCCACGACCTCATGGACTCTCGCTGAGCGCCTCGTTCTCATTCGAATACTGGAGCCGGGCAAAGTCGCACCCATGTGAGTATCGACAGACCGAAGCCGCAACGGTAGTCCATGGGTTGCTGTATTGAAGAATGGAATCTTTGTGCGGAGGGAAATAGTTCGCGTGTGAAAATTGCCCCTTAGAAAAAGGCTGGATGTCGAGATGCGTGATTTTGCCCGCCACCGATTTAGGGCACTTACGGCCCTAAGCGGCCCACACTTTGTCGCCTTTCCGTGTTCGCGATTCTCGACCGTTCCCTGAATCCGCGCCTCAGAGCAACGAGACGACGTTCAGCAGACTCAGCTACACGCCACTCAGATTGCTGGATGACTGTGGACACCTTTGCCTTTTTCGGCTCATCGTAATTGAGGGTGTAGTCGGGGTCTGAAGACGCCAGTTTCGAGCAGGCTGCGGGCGATGTAGGTGGTGAGGTTGCGGAAGCCCAGGGTGGTGCCGCGGAGGTGTTCGAGGCGGCCGTTGATCGCTTCGGTCGGCCGTTCGACGTGCCGGGGCGGTCGAAGTAAGCGAGGATGTCGGCGGCGCGGGCGTTCATCGTGCGGCCGAGGGTGACCAGCTCTTTCAGGGCTCGTGGGACCTTGCTGCTGATCGAGTCGATCAGCGCTTGCATCGCCGTCCTCCCGGCGGTCCGATCCGGGTCGCGGTAGGCGGCGATCATGCGTTGATAGATGCCCCAGGTCGCCTCGACCTCGACGTGCTCGTCGACCGCGAACACCGTCTTGAGGCGGGCGTGTTGCTTGTCCGTGAGGAGGTCGGCGCCGGTGTGCAGGGTCCGGCGTGCCGAGTAGAGCGGGTCTCTGGAACGTGAGCCGCCCAACGTTCTCTGGACCATGTGAATAGTTGTCTATGCAGCGAGATTCATGTGATGCCACAAGCAGCAGCCGCCTGAAATCACCACGCGTTGCAACGACCACTAAACAATGCCCCGAGGGAGGCGTACCCAAGAGGCATCTCGCGAGGGTCGCGGGCGGGGGCGAGATGCCGGCCGGAGCGGGGGTGGGTTAGACGGAGACCGGCTCGGAGAACAGGGCGTCCAGGAGCGATGCGACCCACTGGATGAGGGCGCGGTCGCCCAGCGCGGCGCCGTCGAGCACCGGCATCGGCACGACGACTGCATCGGCCTGCTGGAGGTACTTCGCACTCGGGTACATCCGGCGCAGGCGCACCTGGATCGAGTCGGGCAGGTGTGCGGGAGCGACGCGCACGTTCGAGCCCATCGCGACCACGTCGCTCAGGCCCGCCTTCTGCGCGCGCATCCGCAGCCGAGAGACCAGGATGAGGTTTTCCACCGCCTCGGGCAGCTCACCGTAGCGGTCAGTGAGTTCCTCGACCACCAGGTCGATGCTCCCCTCCTTCGCGGTCAGCGAGGAGGCGGCCGAGAGCTTTTGGTACGCCTCCAGCCGCAGCCGCTCGCTATCGACGTACTCCTCCGGGATCCGCGCATCGACGGGCAGCTCGAGCCGCAGCTCCGTCTGCCCCTCGGCGACCTCGCCGCGGAACGTGTCAACAGCCTCGCCGATCATCCGCAGGTAGAGGTCGAACCCCACACCCTGGATGTGCCCGGACTGCTCGCCGCCGAGCAGATTGCCGGCGCCGCGGATCTCGAGGTCTTTGAGCGCGATCTGCATGCCGCCGCCGAGGTCGGAGTTGGCGGAGAGGGTCTGTAGCCGGTCGTGCGCGGTCTCGCTGAGCGGCGCCGTCTCGTCGTAGAGCAGGTAGGCGTAGGCGCGCTCGCGCCCGCGACCAACTCGCCCGCGCAGCTGGTGCAATTGCGAAAGTCCGTATTTGTCGGCGCGGTCGACGATGAGCGTGTTCGCGTTCGGGATATCAAGACCGGTCTCGACAATGGTGGTCGAGACGAGCACGTCGAACTTTCGCTCCCAGAAATCGACGATGATCCGCTCCAGCTGGGCTTCGCTGAGCTTGCCGTGGGCGACGGCGATGCGCGCCTCCGGCACCAGTTCGGCGAGCTGGGAGGCGGCACGGTTGATCGTCGAGACCCGGTTGTGCACGAAGAACACCTGGCCCTCGCGCAGCAGCTCACGGCGGATCGCAGCGGAGATCTGCTTTTCGGAGTACGGGCCGACGAAGGTGAGGATCGGGTGGCGCTCCTCAGGCGGAGTAGCGAGAGTCGACATTTCGCGGATACCGGTTACCGCCATTTCGAGCGTCCGCGGGATCGGCGTGGCACTCATCGAGAGGATGTCGACGTTCTTCTTCAGCGCCTTCAACTTCTCCTTATGCTCGACGCCGAAGCGCTGCTCCTCGTCGATCACGAGCAGGCCGAGGTCTTTGAAGACGATGGCGTCGCTCAGGAGCCGGTGCGTCGCGATGACCATGTCGACGGTGCCATCGGCGAGGCCCTCGATCGTCTCCTTCGACTCCTTCGCACTCTGGAACCGGCTGAGTGCCCGCAGGTGCACGGGGAAGCCGGCGAAGCGCTCCTGGAACGTCTCGAGGTGCTGGCGGACGAGCAGCGTGGTCGGCACGAGCATCGCGACCTGCTTGCCGTCCTGGATCGCCTTGAACGCGGCGCGGACGGCGACCTCAGTCTTGCCGAAGCCGACGTCGCCCGAGAGCAGGCGGTCCATCGGAATCGGCCGCTCCATGTCGGCCTTCACCTCGTCGATCACGGTCAGCTGATCAGGAGTCTCAGCGAACGGGAACGCCTCCTCCAACTCCCGCTGCCACGGCGTGTCCGGCGGGAACGCGTGCCCGCGCGAGGCCATCCGTGCGGAGTAGAGCTTGACCAGCTCGACGGCGATGTCACGGACTGCGCGACGCGCCTTGCTCTTGGCCTGTGACCAGTCGCTCCCGCCCATCTTGCTCAGTGCCGGGGCCTCGCCACCGACGTACCGCGAGAGCAGGTCGAGCTGGTCGGTGGGGACGAGGAGCTTGTCGCCGGGGAAGCCGCGCTTGCTGGGCGCGTACTCGAGCACCAGGTACTCGCGGCGAGTCTTCACCGCGTTGCGCCCGCCGCTGGAGACCTCGCGCTGCGAGAGTTCGACGAAGCGGCCGATACCGTGCGTGGCGTGCACGACATAGTCGCCGGGGGTGAGCTGCAACGGATCGACGACGTTCTTGCGGCGCGACGCGAGCTTCTTCACGGCGCGGGAGTCGTAGCCGACGGTGCGGCCGTAGAACTCGGTGTCGGTGAGCAGGGCGAGCTTCGCCTCCTCGATTTCGAAGCCGTGGTCGACCGACGCCTGCACGACGTAGGCCAGCCCGGTCTCGAGGTCTGCTGGCAGGTCGGCGACGATCCGCGCGGCAACCTCGTGTTCGGCGAGCACCTGGTCGGTGCGCTCGACCGTGCCGGTGCCCGGGGCGGTCAGGACGACACTCCAGCCATCGGCGAGGCGCGCGCGGACGTGCGCGAGGGCGCCCTCGACGCTGGCGCCGAAGCCGGGGACGGGCTCGCCCTCGATCCGCACGGCGAGGATCTCGTCGATGCCAAGTTCCTCCGGCAACACGTCGGTCTCGCCCGCGGCGGGGCCCTGACGGAAAGTGCTCATCGTCCACCAGGGGTGGTCGGGAGTCTCGGCGCCGGGAGCGCTGTACTTCACGGAGTCGCACAGCGCGCCCAGCGAGATGAACTCGCCCGAGGCGAGGTCGATCGGCGTCTCCGCCCCCGCGGTCGCCGCGCTCCACGCCGCCTGAAGGAACTCACGGTTGGTCTCGGCGAGGCTGATGGCGCGGGTGGCCACCCGCTCGGGCGCGAAAACGGCGACCGCCGCCCCCTCCGGCAGATAGTGCGAGACCGGGACGAGCCGGTCCAGCAGCGCCGGCGCCAGCGACTCCATGCCCTCGACCGGGATGCCCTCGGCGATCTTCGCGAGCATCGCCGACAGGCTGGGGAATTCGTGCAGCATCTCGCGCGCCCGCTGCCGCACGGCGGGAACGAGCAGCAGCTCGCGGCTCGGCGGTAGGTCGACGGAGTCTGTTTCGCCCGGGAGCGAGCGCTGATCGGCCACCGAGAAGCCGCGGATGGAGTCGACCTCGTCGCCAAAGAAGTCCACCCGGCTGGGGTGCTCGGCCACGGCCGGGAACACGTCGAGGATGCCGCCACGCACCGCGAACTCGCCGCGGCGGGTGACCATGTCGACTCGGGCGTAGGCGAGGTCGACCAACTCGGCGGAGATGCGGCCCAGGTCGTAGCCGCGTGCCCCCTTGACCAGGCGGATCGGCTCGATATCGGCCAGATTGTCGGCGACCGGCTGCAGGGCAGCGCGCACGGAGGCGACCACCACCAGCGGACGCTCCCCCGTCCAGTGCTTCATCCTTCGCAGCGCGTCGAGGCGACGCCCGACGATCTCGGCGCTCGGGCTCAGGCGCTCGTGCGGGAGCGTCTCCCACGCGGGGAACTCGACGACATCCGCCTCGGGAAGGACACAGCCCAGCGAGGCGCGAATGTTCTCGGAGTCGCGGCCGGTCGCCGTCACGACCAGCGCGGCCTGCGGGCGACCCGCCTCCGCTCGACGCCCGAGCAGCCCCGCGAGCAGAGGAACCCGAAGGCCGTCGGCCACCGAGAAGTCGGCGTCCCGCGCCGCGTACGCCAGAGCATCGTCGAACGTGGAGGCGCGCGACAGCGCCGAGATGATCTCGTTGAGGGGCACCACGCCAGTTTACGGGCGGCCGGCCAGTCGGCCGCCGCCCCCGCGTGAGCGAACCCTGGACCGCCGAGGGAGCCCGGCAATTCGGGTCCCGTCGACGGGTTCCCTCGAACGGGTCAGGCGCTGGTGTGGAACTTGAGCTGGGCGGCCGACAGGCCGGAGTCGGCGATGAGTTCGACGGCGTCCGCCGCATCCGACACGAGCAGGGGTAGGGCCTCGCGCTCGGGAGCCGCGAAGTCCCGAAGGACGAAGTCGGCGGCCTGCTGGCGACCGGGCGGGCGGCCGATACCGACCCGAACCCGCAGAAACTCGGCCCCCGCGGTCGCAGCGAGGATGTCGCGGATGCCGTTGTGACCTCCGTGGCCGCCGCCCTGCTTCAGCCGCAGGGTGTCGAACGGGATGTCCAACTCGTCGTGCACGACGATCAGGTGCGACGGATCCAGAGAGAAGAAGTCGAGGAGCTGCGCCGTCGGTCCGCCAGAGAGGTTCATGAAGCTGTTCGGCTTACCGAGCACGAGCTTGGGGCCGCCGGGCCGGAGGAATCCCTCGGCGACCACAGCGTTCGCACGGTTGTGTCGGCGGAACGAGCCGCCGATCCGCGTCGCGAGTTCGTCGAGTACCATCTGGCCGACGTTGTGCCGGTTGCGCGCGTACTGCGCCCCCGGGTTGCCCAGTCCCACAATCAGCCAGGTCTCGCCCATGTCGTTCCTCTTCCTCGGGGGCCGGCGGAGGAATCCCCCCTGGCCGACACGGAACGGGCCCGCCGCGGCTGCGAGCGGGCCCGTTCTCGGGATGTCTGGACTACTCGGCGCTCGCGGCGACGACATCGCCCGAAGCGGGAGTTTCGTCCTCGTCGCCCAGGTCCTGCTCGACCTCGGCGGTCACGTTGACGATAAGCACCTCGGCGTCGGTGACCAGCGTGGCGCCCTCGGGCAGCGTGACGTCGGCTGCCGAGATCTGGGTGCCGGCCTCGAGGCCCTCGACCGAGACGACGACGTTCTGCGGAATGCGCGTGGCGTCGACCTCGAGCGAGAGGGTGTTCGACTCGATCGACACGAGCGTGCCGGGAGCGGCGTCGCCCTCGATGTGCACGGGGATGTCGACCTCGACCTTCTCGCCCTTGTTGATGACGACGAGGTCGATGTGCTCGATGATCTGACGGACCGGGTCGCGCTGGATGTCCTTCACCAGGGTGGTCTGCTGCGCGCCCTCGATGTCGAGCTCGAGGATCGCGTTCGCCTTACGCGTGAGCAGCAGAACCTGGTGGCCCGGGAGGGTGAGGTGCTGGGGCTCGGTGCCGTGGCCGTAGAGCACGGCGGGGATCTTGTTCTGCGCGCGAATCTTGCGGGCGGCGCCCTTGCCGAACGAGGTGCGGACCTCGACGACGACCTTGTTGGTCAGTTCAGCCATGATGTTCTCCTTGGGCGACGCACAGCGCCACCGGATCGGGTCGTGGCCGGTAGCCACGGACGGGGTTTCGACTCGAACGCATGTCAGCGTGAGGAGAAGTCCGTGGCGCCCAGGAGGGGCCTCGCCTGCTTCCACCGCGTCGATCACGGATGCAGGTGCATCCCTCGCCGAAGTTCAGCTGCCGATCCTACCGGGCGTCCGCTCTGCCCGCCAGCATCCGGCGGAGACCTTTCGCTCAGACGGCCCATGTCCGGGTGGACTGGCTACCGTGCCCCTATGACGAGTGATGACTTCGGCTCCTACGTCGAGAAGAACGGCTTCCACCGCGACACCAATTACATTCCCACGCGAATCACCGCCGACGGCCGCGACGGCTACCCGGTCGAGGCGGGGCGCTACCGTCTCGTGGTCTCCCGGGCCTGCCCGTGGGCGAACCGTGCCGTCATCGTGCGGCGGCTGCTCGGCCTCGAGGACGCCCTGTCGATGGGCGTCTGCGGACCGACCCACGACAAGCGCAGCTGGACCTTCGACCTCGATCCGGGTGGCGTCGATCCGATTCTGGGCATTCCACGCCTGCAGGACGCGTTCTTCGCCCGCTTCCCCGACTACCCGCGCGGGATCACGGTGCCGGCGCTCGTCGACATCCCGAGCGGACAGGTCGTCACCAACGACTATCCGGTGATGACCCTGGACTTCTCCACCGAGTGGACCGCGTTCCATCGCGAGGGCGCTCCTGACCTCTACCCCGAGAAGCACCGCGACGAGATCGACGAGGTAGCGGAGTTGGTCTTCCACGACGTCAATAACGGCGTCTACAAGTGCGGTTTCGCGGGCTCGCAGCGCTCTTATGAGCGGGCCTACGACCGCCTCTGGGCGCGCCTTGACTGGCTGGAGGAGCGGCTGAGCACCCGCCGATACCTGGTCGGTGACACCATCACCGAGGCCGACGTCCGCCTCTTCACCACGCTCGCCCGCTTCGACGCGGTCTACTACAGCCACTTCAAGGCCAACCGAAATCTGCTCTCGGCGATGCCGGCGCTCTGGGGCTACGCGCGCGACCTGTTCGCCACTCCGGGATTCGGCGACACCATCGACTTCGTGCACATCAAGTCGCACTACTACGAGGTGCAGCGCGACATCAATCCGACCGGCGTCGTGCCGAAGGGGCCTGACCTGTCCGGCTGGCTGGTGCCCTCCGGCCGCGAGGAGCTGGGCGGGCGTCCGTTCGGCGACGGCACTCCCCCGCCCCCGCCGATCCCGAGCGAGCTCGTCCCCGCCGGGCATGGGGCCTGAGGGGGCACGGGCCTGAGCGGGCGGAGTGGTGGGAAGGACCATCCCGTCCTCGAGTACGTGATGCGGGTCCGAGCGGACGTCGGAGGCCCATTCACGTCCGAGGTCCACGCTGACGCCCGCAAGGAACTTGGGCAATGGATCTGGCTCCGGCGCGGGGAGTCGCTGAACGGGGCGGCCGCGTGGACGGTTCAGAACAGCGATCGGCTCATCGCGTTCGCGGCACGCGGTCACGGCCGTTCCGACGGTGCTGGGCCGATCAAGCCCGGCAACGTCCGCGCCGATCGCCTCTTCGACGGCCCGGCGCTCCGCGGGGACTCCCACCGCTCGCGGGATGCGCTGCATGTCTTGCGCGTTCAACTACGCCGCCCCGGAGGGAATCTACTTACTCAAGGAAGCGCAGCTCGTATCGCTGAGGCACCGCGTCATGCTGGCAGTAGTGCCAGAAAATCTCACCAGCTTCGACAGCGTCAAACGCCTCGTCAGCGGGCACTCTATCAACACGACCGTTCCAAGTAATATCCGCAGCGCCCGTGGACTGTTTACCTTCGGGCAACAGGCGAGCCAGCCTGTAGAGACTTTCGGAGCCACCCGCATTCTGCTTCCGTACCTCGATCATCATCACAGCCGCACTCCCGGCAGCCTGCACAAACAGATCCGCCCAAGATCCAGGCAAATCGTTCCTCAACCGCTTGCCCTCCGGCAGTCGAGACAAAGAGATCGCGAATTCGCCTTGACCATCCATCAGCATCGGAGCTCGGCGAACAACGTGCTCAGCAAGCTGATCACTCAAGACTTCTAGTCTCGAAACTCCGTTATAAGTGAATACGTGCGTGACTGGCATCTCCCGAGCTTTCTTTTCAAGGAATTTCCTGAAGGATGACTTTGACAATCGCAGTTGGTTGACCATTCGGAATACCCCTCGCCGGACTTTCTGGCGATTCCCTGCTTGCGTTTTGCCGAGCTTCTCGCTCTCTTCGAGTGTGGCGATATCTGCGACATGGCGGAGGCTGCGCAGTCGCAGCAGACCGTTGTTCCCGACGTCGACGAGGTTGACCTGCACCTGCACCCGTCATCACCGGACCGGACGAGGGAAGGCGTCGGCCGAGAGAGCGGGAAGCAGGAGAAGGTTAGCGGCGCTGGCTTGGCGGGACGTACATCCTCTCGGGTGTCAGTTCTCGACCGGTCGGCGTGTCGACAATACGTTTGCCCTGCTCGTCGATGACGATCTGCAGATCGCTTCCGACAGGGAGGTCGTAGATACCGATCAGAGCGGGCTCGATTTCGCAAGCATCGTTGAAATCGGTGATGCGCCAGTTGTTCGAGTCGGCGAGGTACTCACTGCTGTCCGCCGCGCTCATGATCCGCCAGCCATTGTCAACCCGTGCGTTCGAGGGCTCCCGCAGCATCCATCGCACCGGAGCGCGACCCTCCCACGCGTTCACCGTCATCAGACATGCCCCAGCCTGAGGAATAATCTCCATACCCTGCTCCCGTCTCATGAGATCACGTCAATATCTTGCCCCGTCGCCGCAGCATACGCGCGAACCTCATCGCGCATGAAACCAAACTTGGTTTGCGCGAAATACTGCCCCACGCTGGCTTGACGACGCTGATCGACATGCGCTGTCAAGTCAGGTCGAGAGTGCGCCGTGACCGCAGCAAACACGGCCCGCAAATATTCGGGCTTAGCAGAAATATTCGTGAGAAGCATCGTCAGTGGAAGGCCGAACCTGGGTGAGCGCAGATTGATGTCCGCCCCGCCGTCCAACAACCGTGCGATCAGCGCCGCTTCCC
>NZ_QGDV01000004.1 GCF_003149025.1 Rathayibacter iranicus NCPPB 2253 = VKM Ac-1602 | reverse complement strand
TCCACACCGACTACCGACGACCCTTCCCCACCTTCACCCAAACAATCTCCGCAGTCATCGCACTCCACTTCCTCAAACAAGCCGCGTGAATAAGCCTCAGGGTCCGGCGCTCCTTGTAAAGCGGATCGTTCTTCATCCTGCGTCTGTGCCGTGGAGGTCCAATTGGACCGCCTCTGGCAGGCATTCAACGCGTCGTTGGCAAGGCGGATCACAGGGAACGGGCCGATCACGGCGACTGTTTTCGTTTTCTGGAGTGAACGCGAGCAATACACCGGGTGCCTGGGCGGCCTAGGGTTTCGGACGGGGGCGCTCTTGAGCTGAGGGCGCTCCGGAAATGCGCGGATAATGCCGCGATCGAGTCATTCTTCGCTCTGCTGCAGAACGTCCTCGACCGACAACGTTGGGTCAACCGCCAGGAACTACGCCTGGCGATCATCACCTAGATCGAAGGCGTCCAGCACCTCAGACGCCGCCAATGCGGACTGGGTCGCCTCACCCCGACCAGGTATGAGACCATGAAAACCGCCGCACTCGCGGCATAAAGAACGAGTCATCGAAACCCTTAGCAGCCCCCGCAATAGTGAGCGGCTTATCTTGAAATCAGAAACGTGGAAGCAAAGTTTTCGCCGGAGCGGTTAAATTCGCATTTCAAAGTAGCGGCATCGTCCACCGCCCATGTGCTGCTTCAGTTCGTTGACGAAGCTAGGGCGCAGCTGTGACCAGTTGTTGAAGATCACGGTGGGAGCGCCCACGAGTCCCATCCGGAACTTGGTAGGCCAATCGCCCAAGAGGGCGACCCATCCGCATCCCTCGCAGGCAATCAGCGGCTCGCCGCCGGCAAGCCAGATCTTCTCAACGAGCTCGAATCGCTCATACAACGGAAACTCGCGGTCGCAACGTTGACAGGAAGGATTTGTAGAATTCCCGTGGGCTGACTGTATTTCCTTTTCCGAGATGACGTCCACCCCATTGTTTAGCCGCCCCTGGAGGTCGTAGTCGGATTCTTTGACTACGTCCGACCATCGCGGGCCGGGTTGCCAGTCCGATAGACCGTAGCTTTCGCGCTTGGCTAACGGAAGTAAGGACGGTGTGATGAGTTGCTGATCAGCAAGCCATGTCACCAGATTGGAGGCGAGTTCCACCCTGACCGACTCGGGCAAGGGATCCAGGCGGGTGATAACTTGCGCGATCATGGACACCCTAGGAGTGTACCTTTGCGCTCGCACATCGCCTGATCAAGGATCTTGACCGGGTCCGGACGAGGCAGGTCATCCGACCGTGGGCATGCTCGATGGCAGTCGAGCACTGGACAACCTGGTCAGCCAAGCCTGGAAAGTCCCGCGTTGTCCCCTTTCAGACTTCCTTTCTTTTGCGGAATGCGCCGCTGAGTACGGTTGCGAGGATTCCGGCGAGCAGTCCACCGCCGAACACGGCCGCCCATTGCGGGTCGAACCAGCTGACCGGGTTGGTCATGCTGGCGGCTGCTGTGTGGTCTGGTGTGATGTTCTTCGCGTCGATGGGCGCGGCGAAGAAGTCGTAGATGCTGCTCGTGTCCACGCCCGGTGTTCTCGTGTTCGCAAGGACGCTCGCGAAGTTCGCGTAGTAGGCCTGGGTCTCTTTGAGGCCGGTGTTGCCTGTGGCGACGAATTTGTTGAGTCCTGTGAAGACGTTCTCGACGCCGTCGAACGTCGTCGTGGCGTTCTTCAGGAGTGCGTCGAACTGGCTGGTGTTATCGGGCACGGTTCCTGCGCTGCTCGTGATCTGGCTGCCGGTCTGTTCGGTCTGGCTGGCGAGCCCAGTGATGCC
Organism: Rathayibacter iranicus NCPPB 2253 = VKM Ac-1602; assembly: GCF_003149025.1. Lineage (GTDB taxonomy): Bacteria > Actinomycetota > Actinomycetes > Actinomycetales > Microbacteriaceae > Rathayibacter > Rathayibacter iranicus. Next base: position 269,053 of record NZ_QGDV01000004.1, on the reverse strand, counting down.
GGTGCGGAGTTCATCGCTGCTATCGACGTAGAGCCCGGAGCTGTCTGGGGTGTGGCTGCTCCAGTCGCGTACCTCGAGACTGGTGACGGAGTTCTCTGTAAGAGAAGCCTCCTTGAGGCTCGCGATCGTGTCGTTGTACCAGGTGTTCACATTCGTCAGGGCGGAATCGAAGGCCGGGGCAGGGAGGCCGGTGCGGAGCGAGTCACGGGTGGTCTCGAGCGCGAGGATCTCCGCCTGCAGGCTCGCGACAATCGCCGGATCAACCACACCGGCCGGAGCCGACGGGCGCGTTGGGTTGGCGGCATCCGCCGGGTCGACAGGATCGGCTGAGCCGCCGAGGCGTGTTTCGACGGCTTTGAGGTTCTGGACTCTCGTGTCGAGGTCGGCAGAGAGGTTGTCTATCGCGAGGGTGTGATCTGCCGTGCACTGCGCGATCGCGTGCTGGAGTTCGGCGATCCTGCCGTCCAGGTGTGGCGGAGTGGTACCGTCCGGGCGTGTGCAGGGCGCGGGGAGATTTGAGGCGTCGAGCCCTGCCAGCCTGCACAGCGTGCTGGTTCTGAGCGCGTCGAACTGGGAACCGTAGAAGCCCCGATCAGACGCGGCCTGATCCGCGATGCCCTTATTGCTGTTGGTCGCGTTGATCTGTGCGATCTCTTGCTGCCTGCGCGCGTACTCATCAATCTTCTGCAGCTGCCCGGAGAGGGCTTCGCTGCTCGAGGTGAGCGAGTCCGCGACCGATTTCGTGAATGTATTCTGAGCTTCTACGGTTGCAGCGTTCACGTCTTTAAGACCTTTTGCGCTGGACACAAAGTTCTCGATGTTGGGAATCGTGCCCGAGAACGGTTTCTGCACATCTGCGGTCAGAGCCGCAATGAGTGCTTGCTGGTTGCTGAGGGTCCCGTGCATTTGCCCGTCGGCCTCGGCGAGATTATCCGCTAGGGAGGCGTAGTACATCTTGATGACGCTCTCGTTGAACCCACTCACTATTGCGACGATCCTGCTCTCCAGTAGCTGATCCGCTCGCTCGTCCGCTTGCGGTGCGAGCTTGTAGTCGACTGTCGCTTTCGTGGGGGTGGTGTCCTGGAGCGTCAGGATGTCGCGAGTGAACGACTGAGGGATGTACAGGATCGCATCGACAGAGCCATCGGAGTACGCCTTCTCAGCGACCGAGCGGGAAAGCACGATCCAGTTGTACTCGGAATCCTTCGAGATCCGGTCGACGAACGACGTGCCAAACGTGTACTCATCACCATTGAACTCGGAGGCCAGATCCTCGTTCACCAACCCGACCGTGGGTCTGGCATCATCGGCGCTGTACGCGGCATCAGTATTCACAGCCACGAAACTTATACACAGCGCGACCAAGAGCATGGCTGCCGAGGACAGCCGCGCAAGCCTGGATCGGGGTTGTGTCGACATGTTCGCCATATACCTACTCCTTCGACTGCCTTCAACACACTCGCACACGCACCGTAATGCGCAGAGCGATCACGCACAGACTCACCGCGGACGCGACGATTGCTGGGCAACTACCGCCTTACAGACCTTCGAGGCAACCGAGGCGACGGTGCACGTAAGCGGAAGGCACCCACCGAAATCGCGCGATACGGGGTACGGGGTCGACCCGAACGAGACGCACATTACTACGCTCGACAAGCAGGCTGGCGCACTTTGTCGCTCCATGCCGCAAGGCCACCGACGCGAAGGGCTGAGGCGTACCAGCGGCGTGAGCGTGGGACAACCTCCCCGTCAGAGTCGACGCCGCAGCAGCTCCACTCTCCACCGGGAGATCGTCGTCCCCTTGTCACCGACAACAGCGAGTCGTGACACCCCAAGCGGCATCCTGGGCGATACAACTAGACTTGCGCGGTGCTCAAGTTGGTCGTGCTTGTCTCCGGCGGCGGATCGAACCTCCGCGCCCTGCTGGACGGAACCTGTGACGACGATCTCCCGGCGCGCATCGTCGCAGTCGGCAGTGACACCGACGCCGCGGGCTTCCGTCACGCCGACGAGCGTGGCGTTCCGACTTTCACCGTGGCGCCGCGCGACTTCGCCTCGCGCGACGAGTGGGGAGCAGCACTGCTCACTCGGATTCGCGAGTGGCAGCCCGACCTGGTGGTCTGCGCCGGCTTCATGCGGATCCTGCCGCCCGTGGTGGTCGACGCGCTCAGCCCGCGAATGATCAACACGCACCCCGCGCTCCTCCCGCTTTTCCCCGGTGCGCACGCCGTCCGCGATGCCCTCGCAGCGGGTGCGACCGAGACGGGCGTCACCGTGCACGTCATTGACGCCGGTGTTGATACCGGCCCGATCATCGCTCAGGAGAGCCTCACCGTGCTCCCCGGCGAGAGCGAGGCGGCGCTGCACGAGCGCATTAAGACCATCGAGCGCCGCCTACTGGTGCAGACGGTGCTCGACATCGCCCACGGAACCGTCGACCTCGAGGAGTTCGCTCGCGCATGAGCATCACCGCACACGATCCCAGTAGCTACGACGACCGCGATGTGGTCCCCGTCCGTCGGGCGTTGATCTCGGTCAGCGACAAGAAGGGGTTGCTCGAGCTTGGAGCGGCACTCGCCGCGGCCGGCGTCGAACTCGTCTCGACCGGGTCGACCGCCGCGACGCTCCGCGGCGCCGGCCACGACGTCACCGATGTCTCGGCCGTCACCGGGTTCCCGGAGTCACTTGACGGGCGGGTGAAGACGCTGCACCCGGCCGTGCACGCGGGCATCCTCGCCGACCTGCGCCTCGCCTCGCATCGCGAGCAGCTTGAGCAGCTCGACATCGGGGCGTTCGAGCTGGTCGTCGTGAACCTGTACCCGTTCCGCGAGACCGTGACCGCTGGCGCCGATGCGGCCACCGTCGTCGAGAACATCGACATTGGAGGCCCGGCCCTCGTCCGTGCCTCCGCCAAGAACCACGCGAACGTCGCCATCGTCGTCGACCCGGCCGACTACTCCGGCGTCGTCACCGCCCTCTCCGCCGGCGGCACGACTCGCGCCGCGCGGCGCACCTTGGCGGCGCGCGCCTTCGCGCACACCGCCTCCTACGACTCCGCTGTCGCGTCGTGGTTCGCCGGGCAGGAGGCAACCGAGGGCGTCGAGGGGTCCGTCGAGATCCGCGGCACTCTCCAGCAGGTTCTGCGCTACGGAGAGAACTCTCACCAGAAGGCGGCGCTCTACGTCTCGCCCGACGGCGCCGGCATCGCCCAGGCGACCCAGCTGCACGGCAAGGAAATGTCGTACAACAATTTCGTCGATGCCGACGCGGCCGTTCGCGCCGCCTACGATTTCGTGCTCCCCGCGGTCGCGATCATCAAGCACGCGAACCCCTGTGGCATTGCGATCACGAGCGCCAAGGCCATCGACCCGATCGCCTCCGCCCACCGCCGCGCGCACGAGTGTGACCCGGTGTCGGCGTTCGGAGGAGTTATCGCCGCGAACCGGCCCGTCACCCTCGCGATGGCTGAGACGGTCAAGGAGATTTTTACCGAGGTGCTGGTTGCGCCCGGGTTCGCGCCCGAAGCGCTCGAGGTGCTGAAGACCAAGAAGAACCTGCGCCTGCTGCAGCTGCCCGATTTCTACGCCCCGGTTGCGCGCGAGTTCAAGCAGATTTCGGGCGGCATTCTTGTGCAGGAGCCGGACCGCTTCGTCGGCGGGCCCGGCGAGGTCAGCTCTGACTGGCAGCTCGTCGCGGGCGATCCGGCCGACGCCGACACGATGCTCGACCTCGAATTCGCGTGGAAAGCGTGCCGCGCGGTCAAGTCGAACGCGATCCTGCTCGCCAAAGGCGGCGCCTCGGTCGGCGTCGGGATGGGCCAGGTCAACCGCGTCGACTCCTGCCATCTCGCTGTCACCCGTGCAGGCGACCGCGGGACCGGCTCCGTCGCCGCCTCCGACGCGTTCTTCCCCTTCGCGGATGGCCTCGAGGTGCTTGTGGCCGCTGGAGTGCGGGCCGTCGTGCAGCCCGGCGGCTCGGTGCGCGACTCGGAGGTCGTTGACGCGGCGACCCGCGCGGGCATCACGATGTACACGACGGGCCAGCGGCACTTCTTCCACTGAGCGGGGTGCCCTCGCGAGCGCGCGTACCCTTCCGCGAATGTCCAAAAGTTGTCGCACTCGACGCCGAGTGCGACAACTTTTGGGTTCTCGACGGGGCGGGACCGGCTCGAGGCCGCGCGGGTTCTCAGAGCGCTGCGAGGAGTCGGACAGCCCCGACAAAGGCCGGGGCGCGTAGGGTCGCCGAGTGCCTTCCAATTCGACGCCCGACTCCACGCCCGACTCCACGCCCGTGACGACCAACGCCGCTCCGCCGAGGGGCAGTACCCGGGGGACCGGTCGCCACGTTCTCGTCGCCCTCCTCGCCGCCGTTGTCACCGCGGTCATCGCGCACGGGGCGAATGTGCTCGCCTTCTTCATCGGCAGTCAGTTACAGCCCACATCGATCCCACAGGTCAATGCCTACTTCCTGCTCTCGAGCGCGCTCGCGCTCGTCGTCGTGTTCGTGCTCGCCGTTGCAGGCGCGCTCGGTCGCACCTGGACGGCGGCCATCGCGGGACTTGTCGCGGGAATAATCGGAGCCGTTTTCGGCACGCTCGCGCAGGCCAGCGCCAGCGGACAAGCCGCCAGCGCCCCAACCATCGTCGCCACTTTCGGCGGACTCAATCTCGTCTTCCTGCTCGCGTTCACCGTCTCGGCGACCACCGTCGGTCGCCGGATCTGGGAGCGTTTCGCCACGCCGGAGCGTCCGGCCGAAGCCCCGCCCCGTCGCATCGCCCTCGTCCGGGCGCCCGCCGCCGACCTCTCTGCCGGCGAGCTCACGCACCTCGAGCGCGTCCCCGTCGACCAGGAGCGGGCGCAGCAGCAGTGGGAGGCGTACGTCGACCTCCTCGAGCGCGCCGGCTGGGAGAGTGTGGAGGCCGCTCCGGCTCCCGAGATGGCCGACTCCGTGTTCCTCGAGGACGCCGTCATCGTCTTCGGCACCCACGCCGTGCTTGCCCGCTCCGGCGCCACGTCGCGACGCGGCGAGGCAGCCGGTGCGGAGGAGGCGGTCCGCGCTCTCGATCTCACCGTGCACCGCATCGAGGAGCCGGGCACGCTCGACGGGGGCGACGTGCTGAAGGTTGGGTCGACGGTCTATGTCGGTCGCGGCGGACGCACCAACGCGGACGGAGTCGCGCAGCTGCGCTCTCTCCTGCGCCCGCTCGGTCTCACCGTGGTAGCGGTCCCGATCACGAGGGTTCTGCACCTCAAAAGCGCGGTCACCGCGCTTCCCGACGGCACCGTCATCGGCTGGGAGCCAGCGGTGGACGAGCCGCGACTGTTCCCCTCCTTCGTGCCGATGCCTGAGGAGTCCGGCGCCCACGTCGTCGTTCTCGACCCCGACACCCTGCTGATGGCCGCTTCCGCACCCCGGAGCGCTGAGCTACTGCGGAGCCTGGGCTACCACGTGCTGACGGTCGATATCTCGGAGTTCGAGAAGCTGGAGGGCTGCGTCACCTGCCTCTCGGTGCGCGTGCGCTGACGCCGGTCACGGTGGGTCGTCCGCGTCGTGCGGTGGACGAGGCCGGTGGCCCGGGTATAGCCTTCAAGGCTGCCGTGCCTTCCCGGACTGAGCAGCATCCCCCTCTCCTGCTCCGGCGGAGATCCCCACCTCGTCGCGAAAGCACAGCACCGTGTCTTTACCCGCCCCTGCATCCTCCGGCGCTCCCACGCCGTCTCGCCTGAGCACGCTGCGGACCCTTTTGCGTCTGGTCCCGTTCGTCGACGACGCCTTTCCGCGCCTGATCGGCGGCATCGGGGTCGCCCTGGTGGCGAGCCTGGTCTCGCTCGCGATTCCGCTCGTCCTACAGCAGCTCGTCGACGGGCCGCTCGGCGACGGAGCGACGGCGGCTGGCTCGGGTGATCTCGGTCCGCTGATCGCCCCGGTCGCTCTCATCCTGGGGCTCGGGATTCTCGAGGCCGGCGCCATCGCGCTGCGGCGGCGGATGGTCCTCACCCCCAGCACCCGCATCGAGGCCCGCATGCGCTCGGCGCTCTACCGCCAGCTCCAGGACCTTCCCGTGTCCTTCCACGATCGCTGGCAGAGCGGACAGCTACTCTCGCGAGCGATGAGCGATCTCAGCCTGATCCGGCGCTGGATCGCCTTCGGCTTCGTGCTGCTGGTGGTGAACGCGCTGACGATCGTCGTCGGCTTCGGTGTCCTGGTCTACTGGAACCCGATCCTCGGTGTCCTCTTCGTCGTCTGCTCGATCCCTGTCTGGATCTATGGCTTCGCGTTTGAGAAGCGCTACTCCAGCATCGCTCGGCGGAGCCAAGACCAGGCAGGCGACCTCGCAACCACTGTCGAGCAGTCGGTGCACGGCATCCGCGTGCTGAAGGCGTTTGGCCGCCACCAGCACGCGCTGGAGAACTTCGCCGGTCAGGCCGAAAAGCTGCGCGGCACCGAGCTCGACAAGGCGAAGGCCATCGCGGGAATCTGGCTCGTGCTGCTCCTGGTGCCCGACATTGCCTTCGCGCTCTGCCTTCTGGGCGGAGTCTGGCTCGCCGCCGACGGGCAGCTCAGCGTGGGCGAACTCTTCGCCTTCTTCGCCACCGCGACGGTTCTGCGCTGGCCCGTCGAGTCGATCGGATTCCTCCTCTCGATGACCTTCGACGCGCGGACTGCGGTGGATCGCTACTTCGAGGTGATGGACAGCCGCAACACCATCACCGATCCGGAGGAGCCCGAGACCATTGCTGAGCCGCGCGGCCGGGTGCGGTTCCGCGACGTGCACTTCCGCTACCAGGACGCGCCGGAACGGTACCCGGACCTGCTGAACGGCATCGACCTCGAGGTCGAGCCGGGCGAGACGATGGCACTGGTCGGCATCACCGGCTCCGGCAAGACCACGCTCACCGCGCTGCTCCCGCGCCTGTACGACGTGACGGGCGGGGCGATCGAACTCGACGGTGTGGACGTGCGCCGCCTTCGCCGCGACGAGTTGCGCACGCACATCGGCATGGCCTTCGAGGACGCGACGCTCTTCTCGACGTCGGTCCGCGAGAACGTCCTCCTGGGTAACCCCGGTGCGAGCGAGGAGGAGCTGCTCGAAGCTCTCGACATCGCGCAGGCCGACTTCGTGCACGGGCTCCCCGACGGTCTCGACACGACGGTGGGGGAGGAGGGGATGAGCCTCTCCGGCGGACAGCGACAGCGGCTCGCGCTCGCCCGCGCCGTCGCCGCACGGCCGTCGGTGCTGGTGCTCGACGATCCGCTCTCGGCGCTCGACGTCGACACGGAGGCGCGGGTCGAGGCGGGATTGCGCCGCGTCCTCGGCGACACGACTGCGATCATCGTCGCTCACCGCCCCTCGACGGTGGCGCTCGCCGATCGCGTCGCGCTGCTCGAGGAGGGGCGCGTCACCGCGGTGGGCACCCACAGCGAGCTGCTGGGCAGTAACCAGCACTACCGCTTCATCATCTCGAGCCTCGAGGAGGACGAACTGACTCGTCCTGTCGGGAGCGAGCGCGTCGGCTCGCGTCTCGCGACCACGACCCACCAGGAGACGAGATCGTGAGCATGCTCGGTTCGACCGAGGAGCGCGACGACCTCAGCCGTGCGGAGTCGTCCGAGCTGCGGCGGCGCTCGCTGCGGCTCCTGGGCTCCCTGCTGCGGCCCCTGCGACTGCGCCTCGTGCTCACCGCGATCGTGGTCATCGTCTCGACGGCCGCACAGGTCGCCGGTCCCGCCCTCATCGCGGCCGGGATCGACAACGCTCTCCCTGCGGTCCTCGACGGCGACGCCGCTCCGCTCGCCTTCACCGTGGTGGCCTACGTGCTCACCGGCGTGGTCGGCGCGGTGCTGGTCGCCTGGTACACCGTGCTCTCGGCGCGGGTGAGCCAGTCGATCCTGATCGATCTGCGCAAGCGCGTCTTCCTGCACACCCAGAAACTCAGCCTGGAGTTCCACGAGAAATACACGTCCGGCCGGATCATCTCGCGCCAGACCAGCGACCTCGATTCCATCAGGGAACTCCTCGACTCCGGGATCAATCAGCTTGTTCAGGGCGCGCTCTACATGGGTTTCGTCGCAATCGCGCTCGTGTCGCTCGACGGAGTGAGCGGCTTGGTGCTCGCCTGCGCCCTCGTGCCGCTCGCGTTGCTCACCCGCTGGTTTCAGAAGCGCTCGCAGGCGCTGTTTCGCGGCACGCGCGTCGCCTCGTCCAGGCTGATCGTGCAGTTCGTGGAGTCGATGACCGGCATCCGCGCGGTGCAAACGTTCCGCACACAAAAGCGCAATGAGGCGGTGTTCGGCGATGTCATCGAGCAGTACCGTCTCGCCTACAAGCGCGTTTTCGGGGTCTTCGGCGCCTTCGACCCCGGCCTCGTGCTGATCGGCAATGTGACCGTCGCGGTGGTGCTCTTCATTGGCGGTGTGCGGGTGCTCGACGGCGGCCTCGAGATTGGCGCGCTGCTGGCGATCCTGCTCTATACCCGGCGCTTCTTCGACCCGGTGCAGGAGATGGCGATGTTCTACAACTCCTACCAGTCGGCCGCCGCCGCGCTCGAGAAGGTGTCGGGCGTGCTGGCCGAGGAGCCGAGTGTTCCCGACCCGACCCGCCCGATCGACCTCCGCCAGGCCCACGGCCGGCTCGGCTTCGAGAGTGTTCGCTTCGCCTATACCAGCGACCGGGAGGTGCTCCCGCAGTTCGACCTTGACATCCCTGCCGGACAGATCATCGCTCTCGTCGGTTCGACGGGCGCGGGCAAGACTACCCTTGCCAAGCTCATCTCGCGCTTCTACGACCCGAGCGACGGAGTGGTGACCCTCGATGGTGTCGACCTGCGGAGGCTGCATCCAAAGGACCTTCGGCGTGCGATCGTGATGGTGACCCAGGAGGCGTACCTCTTCTCCGGGTCCGTCGCCGACAACATCGCGATCGGCCGGCCCACCGCCTCTTACGATGAGATCGTGCGCGCGGCGCATGCTGTCGGCGCGCACGAGTTCATCCAGGCGCTGCCGGATGGATACGACACCGACGTGAACAAGCGCGGCGGCCGCGTCTCAGCGGGCCAGCGGCAGCTCATCTCGTTCGCTCGCGCTTTCCTCGCCGACCCGGCGGTACTCATCCTGGACGAGGCGACCTCATCGCTCGACATCCCTAGCGAGCGGCTGGTGCAGCAGGGATTGCAGACGCTGTTGGCTGATCGCACCGCGGTGATCATCGCGCATCGCCTGTCCACGGTCGCTATCGCGGACCGCGTGCTGGTGATGGAGCACGGCCGCATTGTCGAGGACGGCACTCCGGAGGCGCTCATCGCCGGCGAGGGCCGCTTCGCCACTCTGCACGCCGCTTGGCGCGACTCCCTCGTCTGAGGCCGCTGCCGGAGGGGTGCGATGTGCAGGGACCTGTGCGATGTGCAGGAGCGCGTGCGATGTGCAGGGGAATCGTCGGCAGAGGCGGTTTTTCCGCGGCACGAGGCGACCGAGACCTGCGATTCCCTGCAGATCGCACGCGCTCCTGCAGATCGCACGCGCTCCTGCAGATCGCACGCGCTCCTGCAGATCGCACACGGAGGCGCGAGTCAGGGGCGCCAGCGGGCAGCGCGCACGTCGACGCGGTAGCCGGTCGGAGTGACGACCAGCGGTGTGCCTTCGCGTAGGTACTCTGCACGGGCGCTGGATTCGTGCCCGAGCGCCGGCGCGCCACTCGAACGCACCACGCGCCACCAGGCGACGTCCGAGCCGTAGCGCGCCAGTACGGTTCCCACCGCGCGCGCGGCCCGAGTCCCGAGCACCGCCGCGATGTCGCCGTACGCCATGACGTGTCCCGGCGGAATCGCGGCGACCACGTCGAGGACTGCGGTGGCGAAATCGGGCGACTCCGTCTCGCTACGGACCGCGCTCAGAGCGTCAGCGCCCCGACGTTTTCGCCGTATTGCGTTTCTGCGACGACCTCGAAGCCGATCCAGCGGAAGAACTGCTCGGGGCCGTCCTCGCCTGACTCCCAGATCACGGTGAGGGTGGCGAAACCGCGGGCGCGAGCTTCGTCGGCGGTGGCGCGCACGGCGAACGTGCCGACTCCGCGACCCTGCTTGGCGGCGTCGATGTTGATGCGCCAGATGCAGCTGCGGAACTCCTCCGCCGCCTCAGGATCGAAGTGCGCGTGGATGAATCCGACCAATTCGTCGCCGTCCATCACGGCACGCTGCCAGGAGGCTCCAGGATCGATGACCGCTGCGGCCGCGGAGTACGAGACCGGCGCAATGAACTGCTCCTGACCCGGTTTGAGGCTGAGCCCATTGACGGCCGAGATGTTCGACGCGGACAGCTCTTCCAAGCGGAGGTCACTCATGGCGTCAATCTACCGGCCCGGTGCACGGGTGGGCATCGTCCTGGCGGGTGACGAAGGTCCGCTCCTGGGGTGGGGAGGGTGAAGTCTCTCGACATCGAGACACTTCGGTGCTCAGGTAGGCTGGCCGGAGGCCATCCGGAAGCGGTGCACAGCCGCCCGTCCCGCACAGGTGCGGGGTCATCGACACCAATGGGAGAGCAATGTCCAAGATCAAGGTTGAGGGAACGGTCGTCGAACTCGACGGCGACGAGATGACGCGCATCATCTGGCAGAAGATCAAGGACACCCTCATCCACCCGTATCTCGACGTGAACCTCGAGTACTACGACCTCGGCATCGAATACCGCGACCAGACCGACGACCAGGTCACTATCGACGCCGCGCACGCCATCCAAAAGCACGGGGTCGGCGTCAAGTGCGCGACGATCACGCCAGACGAGGCGCGGGTCGAAGAGTTCGGCCTGAAGAAGATGTGGAAGTCGCCCAATGGCACGATCCGCAACATCCTCGGTGGCGTGATTTTCCGCGAGCCGATCATCATTTCGAACATCCCGCGGCTTGTTCCCGGCTGGAACAAGCCGATCATCATCGGTCGCCACGCCTTCGGCGACCAGTACCGCGCCACCGACTTCGTCTTCAAGGGCAAGGGCACTCTGACGGTCGAGTTCACGCCTGATGATGGCTCCGAGCCGATGAAGTTCGAGGTGTACAAGGCACCCGACGACGGCATCGCGCAGGTGCAGTACAACCAGGACGCGTCCATCCGCGATTTCGCGCGCTCGTCACTCAACTACGGCCTCTCGCGCAATTACCCGGTCTACCTCTCGACCAAGAACACGATTCTTAAGGCCTATGACGGCCGTTTCAAGGACATCTTTGAGGAGATCTTCGAAACGGAGTTCAAGGAGCGCTTCGACGCCGCGGGACTCACCTATGAGCACCGCCTCATCGACGACATGGTCGCCTCCGCCATGAAGTGGGAGGGCGGCTACGTCTGGGCGTGCAAGAACTACGACGGCGACGTGCAGTCCGACACCGTCGCACAGGGCTTTGGCTCGCTCGGCCTGATGACCTCCGTGCTTTCCACGCCCGACGGCAGTGTCGTCGAGGCGGAGGCGGCACATGGCACCGTTACGCGCCACTATCGCCAGCACCAGGCGGGCAAGCCCACGTCGACAAACCCGATTGCCTCGATTTACGCCTGGACGCGCGGCCTCGCGCACCGCGGGAAGCTCGACGGCAACCAGGCGCTCATCGACTTCTCGCTGACGCTGGAGGACGTGGTCATCAAGACGGTCGAGTCCGGCAAGATGACGAAGGATCTCGCCCTGCTCGTCGGCCCCGACCAGGGCTGGCAGACGACGGAGGAATTTCTCGCGACCCTCGACGAGAACCTCCAAACCCGCATGTCGGCCTGACCTCTGGCAGTATCCGCTTCGGCCCGCAGATTTCTCGCACCCTGCGGGCCGAAGCCGTTCCCGAAGCCGAGCCCGAGTCTGGACGTCGAGTCAGGGTCAACGCTCAGAGCACGCGGGCGAGCTGCTCCAATGCCGTGAACGGATCCGATCCGACCGGTATCAGCACAGCGCTCGCGGCACCGGCAGAATGCAGTCCGGCGATGCGCGCACGGGCGGAGGCGGGAGTGCCGACGACGGCGAGCCGGTCGACCCACTCGTCGTGGAGGTCACGCGCGAACGCTGCTCGGTCCGCGCTCGAGGCGCGGAGCCGGGCCACCTCCTCGGCGAAGGGCAGGGGCGCGATGTGCGGCGCCCACTCCGGCTCGCCGATCCATTCGAGTGCAGGGCGGACGGCGTCCCGCGCTTGGGCCGGATCGTCGTCGACCGCGGCGAGATTGTAGGCGACTACCCTGCCGGGCGTGCCCATCCGTTCTCGTGCCTGGGTCAGGTACTCCGGAGTCACCGGCTCGGCGAGGACCGCACCATCGGCGACCCGGCCCGCCAGTTCCAACGACGTGGGGCCGCGGACGCCGGCGAGCAGCGGCGGGACGACGCGGGGTGGCGATTCGAGCACGAGATCGTCGATGCGCACGTAGCGGCCGGAGCGGTTGATCCGCTCGCCCAGGAGGAGCGCGCGGATCGCGACGAACTGCTCCTCGAGCAGGGTGAGCGGGCTTTGCGGCCAGATGCCGAGGCGGCGCATCCAGTGCGGCATGCCGCGGCCAATCCCGGCGTGGATGTGGGCGGGGAAGAGATCGGCGAGGGTGCCGAGTTCCATGGCTGTGAAAGCCGACGTTCGCGCAGCGGCGGGAAGGATGCCGATCCCCACGATAATCCGCTCGGTGGCGGCGAGGAGGGCTCCGGCTTGGGCGATGCCGCCGCGGAAGCCGAGGTCTTCAACGAGCCACAGTTCGTCGAAGCCGAATTCTTCGGCGCGGCGAGCGTAGGGCAGCACCTCGGGGGCGGGCAGATCGCGGGGAAGCAGGACGCCCACAGCGGCGTCCGTGGTGTGAGCGAGCATCCGACCAGCGTAAAACGTGACGTTGGCGGGGGCCTCGAGGCGAATGGCGGCCTCGAGACCCCCGCCGGGTCTATTCGGCGGACGACTCGCTCAGCTGGACCTGCTCGGGGCGGCCGCTCGAGACGACCTCGATCCTTCGCGGGCGGGCCCTCTCGCTGACAGGGATCGTCACCGAGAGCACACCATTGTCGTAGGAGGCCGAGATGCGCTCGGTGTCGACGCCCTGTCCGAGGCTGAGCTGGCGGACGAAGGTCGCCGACTGCCGCTCGCGCGTGATCCAGGTGACGTCGTCGCCGCCCGCGACGGTGCGCTGGGCCCGGATGGTCAGCAGCTGCCCGTCGACATCGACATCGACCGAGCCCGGATCAATCCCGGGCAGGTCGGCGGTGAGGACGTAGTGGTCGCCGTCGCGGTAGAGGTCGATCGGCATGCGACGCGGGCCTTGGCCCGCTCCGAGCAGAGCGGAGGCGACACGGTCGAGTTCGCGGGTGGGGTCGTAGGTGATAGCCATTGAGATCACTCCATTCAGTCGTGCAACGAAGAGTTCCGAGGGTTGAGCTGAGTCGACTCAACTACGTCGAGATTAGCACTCGGCCGCCGCGGCCGCCAACGCGTTTTGTCACTGAACTGGTCACTTCGTTACCGGTTCGTAATAACGCTGAGCAATCGAGTTCGTAGGGTCGTCTCTGTGCGAGAACCGATCCGGTTCCCAGCGAACGTGATTAAGGACACCGATTGCCGATCCACTCGACCCACCGTCCATCCGTCCACCGCGCTGAGAAGCGCATCCTCGCAGGCCTCGTCGTCCTCGGCGTCGCCGCCGCGACAGCCCTCGCCGCCGCCGGTGCGAGCGCCGCTCCGCTCGCGGGCAGCGCGTCGATCATCGGCGGGCTCACCACGGGGCAGAACTTCGACGACGGCGACTACGTCGTCACCCTGGTCGAGCCGTCCGCGGCCACCTACCAGGGCGGCGACGCCCGATTCGCCCGCACCGCCCCCACGGCCGGCGCGCAGCTAGAGGCCGATTCCGCTGCGGTCGACGACTACGCGTCGCACCTGGAGCAGCGTCAGGAGGACGTTGCCGCCGCGGTCGATGCGGCGGTCGACTACCACTACACCGTTGCTCTCAACGGCTTTTCGGCGGCGCTCTCGGGTGATCAGGCCGGCGAACTCGCGGGTCGAAAGGACGTCGCGCAGGTCCGCAAGGTCGAGAACGTGACGGTGGATCGGGCAGCGACGACGTCCCCGCTCGCCTCCGCGGCGGGCATACCTGTCCCCGACACCGGACAGCAGCGCTCGACCGACTTCCTCGGCCTTGAGGGCGAGGACGGTGTCTGGCAGAAGCTGGGCGGCATCGACGCGGCCGGGTCAGGCATCGTCGTCGGTGTGATCGACTCCGGCATCGCGCCCGAGAACCCCTCCTTCGCCGGCGCTCCGCTGGCCACCTCGCCGGGAGCGGCGCCGTACACCGACGGCACGGATGTCACCTTCCGCAAATCGGACGGCACCTCCTTCGTGGGTTCTTGCTCGCCGGGCCTGCCCACGTCTGAGCAGTGGGACGGCGACGAGTGCAACCAGAAGCTGATCGGCGCGCGCTGGTTCCTCGGCGGCGAGGAGGTCGGCTCGACGGACAATCCTGAGTACCGTTCGCCTCGTGATGCGGACGGCCACGGCTCGCACACCGCGAGCACGGCCGCCGGTAACGCCGGCGTCGAAGCGAGCGTTGACGGCTACGACTACGGCACGATCTCAGGTGTTGCGCCGGCCGCCAAGGTCGCCGCGTACAAGGTCTGCTGGAACGGGGACGAGCCCGGCACCGACAACGATGACTTCTGTTCCGGAGCGGGAATTCTCGCTGCCATCGACGCGGCGGTTTCGGACGGAGTCGACGTCATCAATTTCTCGATCGGCGGCGGCTCGGCCACTTCAACCCTGACCGCTATTGATGAGGCGTTTCTCAATGCCGCCGCCGCGGGGGTCTTCGTCGCTGCCTCCGCTGGCAATTCCGGCGCGGACGCCTCCACACTCGACCACGCATCCCCGTGGTACACGACCGTTGCGGCGTCCTCGATCCCGAGCTATACGGCCACCGCAACTCTCGGCGACGGCCAGGCGTTCGTCGGCGGTTCGATCTCTGTCCACGACGACGTCACGGGTCCTCTCGTGAACAGCGCCGACGTGGTCCGCTCGGGAACCGAGAACCCCGCCGTCTGCGAGGCCGGTACTCTCGACCCCGCGAAGGTGAAGGGCACGATCGTTGCCTGCACCGCGGGCGTCACGGCTCGCGTCTCGAAGTCGGCCGAGGTCGAGCGGGCCGGCGGCAAGGGGATGCTGCTGCTCAACCCGACTCCGAACGCCCTGCACGTCGATGACCACTCGGTGCCGAGCATCCAGATCGACTCGCCCGCGTATGACGCGATCACTCGCTACGCCGGGACTCCCGGCGCCACGGTGACGCTCTCCGAAGGTAATTCGACCGGCAAAGTGATCCCCGTTCCCCAGGTCGCCGGCTTCTCCTCTCGCGGTCCGGCGGAGGCAGACGGCGCCGATGTGCTCAAGCCCGACCTCACGGCGCCTGGTGTCGCGATCCTGGCCGACAGCTTCAGTGCCGAGGGCGACGAACCCGCCTTTGCGTTCGAGTCGGGCACGTCGATGTCGTCGCCGCACGTCGCGGGTCTCGCCGCCCTGATTCTCGGCGCCGCTCCGAAGGCCTCGCCGGCGGTCGTGAAGTCGACCATGATGACATCCGCCTACGACAGCGTGGATCAGTCGGGGGATGCATCGAAGAACGTCTTTGCGCAGGGCGCGGGGCACGTCGATCCGGCCGCCTTCCTCAACCCCGGACTGGTGTACGAGAGCGGCACAAGCGACTGGATCGCCTTCCTGAAGGGGGCGGGATACGTCTTCCCATCGAGCCCGTCCATTGACCCGATCACCGCGATTGATCCGTCCGACCTCAACCAGGCTTCCATTGCCATCGGTGCGCTCGCCGGAACGCAGACCGTCACCCGCACGGTCACATCGACCGGCCCAGGCAGCTACACCGCATCGGTTGACGGGATGGCTGGGATCGACACCGTCGTGTCGCCGTCCACCCTCAACTTCACGAGAGCGGGGCAGACCGCCGAATACACGGTCTCCTTCACCACGGGTGATGCTCCGCTCACTGAGTTCACCGCGGGCTACCTCACCTGGTCGAGCGCGGAGCATGACGTCCGCAGCCCGATCGCGGTGCGTCCCGTCCTCCTGGATGCTCCGTACGAGGTTTCCGGTTCGGGTTCGACGGGAAACGCCGCAGTCACGGTGATTCCGGGCATCGACGCTCCGCTGCCGCTCTCCTCGAGTGGTCTCACCGAGGGAGTCCTCGCCGAGGGCGAGACGGCGCAGGATGCTCACTCGGCCGTCCTGCCGGTCGGCGAATCTCTCGAGGCCACGGTCGAGGTCCCCGAGGGAGTACCGTTCGCGCGCTTCGACCTCGACTCGCTGGACGACGCAGCCGACCTCGACCTCACCGTCGCGCGCAAGGGCAGCACCACAATATTCACGTCAGCGACCGGAGCTGCTGACGAGCGTGTCGACATCGCCGATCCCGAGGCCGGAACCTACACAGTGACCGCTGACGTCTACTCGGTGCCCGAGGGCTCCGCGACGTCGATTTTCGACCTGCGCAGCTTCGTGATCGACCCGAAGGAGGAACTGGGCTCCCTGAGCACCGCTCCGTCGGTGATCGCTGCGGTCCAGGGCCTGCCGACCGACTACACGGTCTCGTGGTCGAACCTCGCCGGTCCGGGACGGTACCTCGGCCGTGTCGCCTACACGGACTCAGGTCTCGCGACTCTGGTGAATGTCGACGTCACCGAGGCAGTCATGCCGACGCCGACCGCGACTCCGGAACCGACGGGTTCGCCCGAACCGACCGCGACGCCCACTGCCGGCCCGCCCGCAAGTCCTGGTGCGCCGATCCCGGGGCCGGGCTCGCCCGGTCATGGTTCGGGCAGACTGCCCTTCACCGGCTTTGACGGCGGCCTCCTGGGAGCCCTTGCCCTGGCTCTGCTCGGCTCGGGTGCTGTGATCGCCGGCGTCCGACGTCGCGCCCTGGCCCAGCGAGAGGCGCGCGCTGCGAAGTAGCCCTCCGCGACCCCCTCTGACGGCCGTCCTGCTCGCTCCTCGGGGAGCAGCGGGGCGGCCGTCCACCGTTGCCGGGCAGGAGTGGGCGCCGGCGATCCGCCTGTCGGAGGCACCGTGCGCGCTGTTGGCTCAGAGCGAGCGGCGCCCTGCGATGACGCCCGAGACGACGGCGAGGACGCCGAAGACTACCGCGACAATCGGCTGCCCCAGATCGAACCAGGCGAGCGCGGCGGCTCCCATCAGGAGCAGCTCGATCAGCGCCCGGCCGTAGACGTCGATCGCGAGGACCGCGCGAGGCGAGAGGAAGAGCGCCCAGATCAGGGCGGCCAGGATCGGGGCGCCAATGCCGGCGACGATGCTCCACGGGGCGTCCCAGGCGGCGAAGCCCCAGACGGCGAATGTCACGAGAGCTGCAAGCTCCAGGAGGAAGTGCAGGATCGCGTTGGGTCCGACTGCGATGTCTGTCGTGACCGCATCCGCTCGTCCTCGATTCACGCCGACCATGCTAACCGGCGTTGATCAGCGGAAGATAATGGTGCGGGCGCCATCGAGTAGCACCCGATCCTCGACGAACCATTTCACCGCCTGGGTGAGAGTGCGACTTTCCTCGTCCTGTCCGATCGCGACGAGCTGCGCAACCGAGTGCGAGTGGTCGACGCGGACGACGTTCTGCTCGATGATCGGACCCTCGTCGAGATCGCTGGTCACAAAGTGGGCCGTCGCGCCAATGAGTTTCACGCCCCGCGCATGCGCCTGCTTGTAGGGGTTGGCGCCCTTGAACCCCGGCAGGAAGGAGTGGTGAATGTTGATCGCCCGGCCGGCGAGCCGTGCGCAGAGTTCGGGCGAGAGTATCTGCATGTAGCGGGCGAGGACCACGAGCTCGATGTCGTGCTCCTCGACGACCTCGACCACGCGCTCCTCGAACGCCCGCTTCGACTCGGGCGAGACGACGGGGTGCGACTCGAACGGGACGCCGTAGAACTCGGCGAGATCACGCAGGCTCCCGTGGTTGGACAGGATGAGCGGCACCTCCACCGCAAGTTGACCAGCGCGCTGGCGGAACAGCAGGTCGTTCACGCAGTGCGCGGCGGTGGAGGCGAGAACCAGCGTCCGGAGCGGCCGGTCGACGACATCGAGGCGCCAGGTCATCTCGTAGTGCTCGGTGATGGGTAGCAGTGCGGCGGCAAATTCCTCGCGGGTGATCGGCGATTCGACCTGCAGGCGCATGAAGAAGCGCCCGGTGTCGGCGCTCGAGAACTGCTGGCTCTCGGTGATGTTGCCGCGGGCCTGGACGACCGCACCGGAGACCGCGTGCACGATCCCGGGAAGATCGCGGCAGGCGAACGTCAGCGTCCAGTGGTTGCTGTCCCCTCGCCTGCCGGCCCGTGCAGCATCGGCGCCCGCGCGTGCGGGCCGGTCGGAGGCGGACACGGCGGTCTCGGGCTGCATCCGCTCAGGATAACGGTGGCGGGAAGCGGCCCTCATCACTCAGCCGAGCGCGATCGGGATCGCGACGGTGGGACCGATCTCGCCGACGGGGAAGGGAGTGCTGAGGACGAGGAAGGGGCGGCCGGGGTGCGATGCGCCCCCGATGTCGGGAAGCTCGATAGTGGGGAAGGGGATCGAGGGGGCGGGAAGTGGCGCGGGTGTCGGCGGAGCGTCATCGGTCGCGGGGCTCGACTCGGGCGGGTCGGACTCAGGTGGTGCCGATTGGTTCGGGCTGGAGGATGGGCCGGCGGTGTCGGCGGGTGCGGGTGCTGGTGCGGGAACCGGAGCGGGAGCCGGAGCCGGAGCCGGAACTGGTGCTGGTGCTGGTGCTGGTGCCGGAGCCGGAGCTGGTGCTGGTGCCGGAGCTGGTGCCGGAACTGGTGCTGGTGCCGGAGCCGGAGCTGGTGCTGGTGCCGGAGCCGGAACTGGTGCTGGAGCCGGAGCCGGAGCCGGAGCCGGAGCCGGAACTGGTGCTGGTGCCGGAGCTGGTGCAGGAGCCGGAACCGGTGCCGGGGCGGGAACCGGAGCCGGAACCGTCGGTACGGACGGGGGCCCGGAAGGCGGAGTCCCCGGGCCCGGCGTCGGCGCTGGGGGCAAGCTCGGTGCAGGTCGCGGAGTGGGTGACCCCGGAATCGGTGCCGCCGGAGGCGGGGTGGACGTCGACGAGACCGGCGCAGTCGGTCCAGTTCCAGGCGCCTCGGCGCGCGCAGGCGTCATCGTCCGGGTGGTGGTCGGCACCGAATCCGACGTCGGTACCGGGGCGGAGGCGATCGGTGTCGCTGCGCTGTGTCCTCTCGAATCCTGCTGCTCCGGTGGCTGCGGTGCAACGCCGGATCCCGCCGATGGAGCCGTTCCTCGGCCGTCGTTGGCGCTGGCCTCGCTTCCAGAGCCGCTTCTCCCGGAACTGCTCACCCCTGAGGCCGCCGCCATGTCTGGGGCAGGCGCGTCCGCGCCACGGGCGCCGCTGTCCGTCGTCGCCGGAGCCGCACCTGCATCGTCCGCCGCGGACGACTGCGGGTTCCCAGCATCCCCTGCTGGTGGCTGCGGCACCTCGGCATCCGTCGCGGGTATTTCCTCGGAGACGGCCAGTGACGCCGGAGGAGCGGCCGGTAGGAGCGCCGCGACGCCGATCACCCCGACGAGCACTAGGCCCGCCGCCGCCGCTACCCCGACCGCGATTGGTCCCGTACCTGCTGGCGCGTGCCCCGTCAGTGCGTGCGCCCCAGCACGCCCCGCGGACGCGACGGCGACCGACGCAGGCTCTGCACTCCGGCCTGCCCATGCGGCAGCACCGGCCACGCCCGCAACCAGCGGAAGCAGCACGGTGGCGAGCCTGCGCCCAGCGCTTTCGGCCTCGGCCAGCGCCGCGGCGCACGAGGCGCACTCGGCGAGGTGTGTGCGCACGCGTAACCGATCACGGGCGGCCAGCCTGCCCCGAGCGTGCGTTCCGGCTTGCTCCAGCACCCATCTGCACTCGCCGCTGGCTGCCGCATCGCTCACATGCTCCCGGATCCAGGCGACCCGCAATCCCTCGCGGGCGCGCACGCTCAGGGCGGCCACTGCGTTAGCTCGCAGCCCCAGCAGCGGGGCTGCCTCGGTGGGAGAGAGGCCCTCCACCGCCGTGTACCAGAGGACCTCCTGCCACCGCGCAGGCAGGGCCCGGAACGCTCGCGCGCCGAGGTCTCGCTCGAGCGCGGCGAGGGCTTGCTCCTCGGGATCGGGGCCGTCGGCCACCAGCTCGCCGTTGCCCTCATCGAGGGGCTGCTCGCGGCGGCGGAGGTGCGCCCAGGAGGAGGCGACGTTGCGGATCGCCGTGAAGAAGTAGGGGCGGAAGGCGCCCTCGGGACCGCCCCCGCGGGCGACGGCGCCGAGCACCCGGAGGAACGCTTCCGAGACGAGGTCATCCGGATCGGCGCCACTGGTGAAGGCGCGGGCGACCGCACGCCCGGCCAGCGCATGACGGCGCCAGAGTTCGGCTGTCGCGTCCGAGCGGCCCTGGCGGATCAGCGACACCAGCTCGGCATCGCCCGCAGCGGTCACGGAGGCGGGTTCCTGATCACCGATCGCCACGGCCATGTCGCTCCCTCCGGCGTCCCGCGAGGAGACAGCTTCGAGCGATCGTTGCACAGACCTCCTCCCGCGTCAGCACGATCGACTTACCGCGCCACGCGCCCCTCGTTGCTAGAGTGAACGCGCTGCGACTGGCGTTCGGATGGGTGACCATCAGGGAGCAGCACCTCCTCTGGAGCACTCCTCCGGACACTTTTCTCGCCGCACGCCTGGGCTGGAACGGATACCGTAGTTCGGGTCGCCCACACGAGCCGGGTCGCTTCCCGGCGACCTCTCGGGCCCTTTCCGTTTCCCAGTCAAGGAGCGTCCGTGTCCTCTTCCTCTGCCCCGAGCACCGGTCTCGCCGCGTCGTTCGATGAGCCCGTCTCGGTCGTCGACCCCGAGATCGCCGCCGTCCTCCAGCAGGAACTCGACCGCCAGCGCGGGTACCTCGAGATGATCGCGAGCGAGAACTTCGTGCCGCGTGCCGTCCTCGAGTCGCAGGGCTCCGTCTTGACCAACAAGTACGCCGAGGGGTACCCGGGACGCCGCTACTACGGCGGCTGCGAGTTCGTCGATGTCGCCGAGCAGCTCGCGATCGACCGGGCGAAGGCGCTCTTCGGGGCAGAGTTCGCGAACGTGCAGCCGCACTCGGGTGCGACCGCCAACGCCGCGGCGCTCGCCGCGCTGATCCAGCCCGGCGACACGATTCTGGGCCTCGAGCTGGCGCACGGCGGGCACCTCACGCACGGCATGAAGCTGAATTTCTCGGGCAAGCTCTACAACGCCACTTCCTATGGCGTCGACCCGCAGACCTTCCGGATCGACATGGACGCCGTCCGCGAGAAAGCTCTCGAGGTCCGCCCGCAGGTGCTCATCGCCGGCTGGTCCGCCTACCCACGCCACCTCGACTTCGCGGCGTTCCGTGCCATCGCGGACGAGGTGGGCGCCACACTCTGGGTCGACATGGCGCACTTCGCCGGCCTCGTCGCCGCCGGGCTGCACCCGTCACCGGTGCCGCACGCCGACGTCGTCACCTCGACGGTGCACAAGACGCTCGCCGGCCCGCGCTCGGGCCTCATCCTGGCTAAGCAGGAGTACGCGAAGAAGCTCAACTCGGCCGTGTTCCCCGGGCAACAGGGCGGACCGCTGATGCATGTCATCGCCGCCAAGGCGACCGCGTTCAAACTCGCTGGCGGGGCCGAGTTCGCCGACCGCCAGGCGCGGACCATCCGGGGCGCGCAGATTCTCGCGGAGCGCCTGACCGCAGCCGACACGAAGGCCGAGGGCATCGACGTGCTCACCGGCGGCACCGACGTGCACTTGGTGCTGGCCGATCTGCGGAACTCGCCGCTCGACGGCCAGCAGGCCGAGGACCGCCTCCACGAGGTGGGCATCACGGTAAACCGCAACGCGGTGCCGTTCGACCCTCGCCCGCCAATGGTCACATCGGGCCTGCGGATCGGGACGCCCGCGCTCGCGACCCGCGGCTTCGGCGACGCCGAGTTCACCGAGGTCGCCGACGTTATCGCCGAGGCGCTCAAGCCCTCAGCCGATCTGGAGGCGCTACGCACTCGCGTTGCTCGCCTCACCGACGACTTCCCGCTGTACCCCGGGCTGTAGTCGATCCCCTGCACCACCCGTGCGGCGCAGGCGGGGCACGCCCTCCCTCCGCCGCGCCTAGACCAAGGAGCCCGACGTGACGGCACAGGTACTCGACGGAGTCGCCACTGCGGCAGCGGTGAAGGCGGAGATCGCCGAGCGCGTCGCCGCACTGCGTGAGCAGGGCGTCGTGCCCGGACTCGGCACCCTCCTCGTCGGCGACGATCCGGCCTCGCGCTCGTACGTCGCAGGCAAGCACCGCGACTGCGCCGAGGTCGGCATTGAATCGATCCGCGTCGACCTGCCAGCAACGGCGACGGCGGACGATATTCGCGCGGCCATCCTCGGGTTGAACCAGTCGGAGTCGGTGACGGGCTACATCATTCAGCTGCCGCTGCCCACGGGCATCGACGAGAACGCGATGCTGGAGCTGATGGACCCCGATAAGGACGCCGACGGCCTGCATCCGACGAATCTCGGCCGCCTCGTTCTCGGCGTCGAGGGCGAGCTCGAGAGCCCGCTGCCGTGCACGCCGAACGGCATCGTCGAGATGCTCCGGCGCCACAGCATCCCGACAGCGGGCAAGCACGTGGTCGTCGTCGGGCGTGGCCTCACGGTCGGTCGTCCGCTCGGCCTGCTGCTGACCCGGAAGGGCCTCGACGCCACCGTGACCCTCACCCACTCCCGCACCGTCGACCTCGCTGCTGAGGTGCGCCGTGCCGACATCGTCGTCGCCGCGGTCGGCGTGCCGGGACTGATTGCCGCCGACTGGGTGAAGCCCGGTGCGGCGGTCCTCGACGTGGGGATCACCCGGGTCGAGAACCCCGAGACCGGGCGCGCGAAACTCACCGGCGACGTCGCTCCAGAAGTGGCCGAGGTCGCGGGCTGGCTGTCGCCGGTTCCCGGCGGTGTCGGTCCCATGACTCGCGCCATGCTGATCCATAACGTCGTCACCGCGGCCGAGCGCGCTCTGCGCTGATTCTCGCTCTGCTTCGCATGCTGGCGGGCAACATTCAGGCGGTTGCCCGGTAGCGTTGTTCGGCGCTCTCGCATCCCCCAGTCGTGGGGCACGTCGAGGGAGCGCGACCCACGAGGAGAATCCATGCGCACCGTCACCGCCTACGCCGCCCCCTCCGCGACCGAGCCGCTCGTTCCGACCACGATCGAGCGTCGGGACGTCGGACCGCACGACATCCTGATCGAGATCGCGTATGCCGGCATCTGCCACTCCGATATCCACACGGTGCGCGGCGAGTGGGGACCGGTGCAGTACCCGCTCACTGTTGGGCACGAGATCGTCGGCGTCGTCACCGAGGTCGGCACCGAGGTGACCAAGCACTCCATCGGCGACCGCGTCGGCGTCGGCTGCATGGTCAACTCCTGTCGCGAGTGCGAGAACTGCCTCGCCGGTGAGGAGCAGTACTGCCTGCAGGGCAACACCGGCACCTACGCCTCGGTCGATCGCGACGGCAGCATCACCCAGGGCGGGTACTCCACCCACGTCGTCGTTGTCGAGGACTTCGTGCTGCGCGTCCCCGAATCGATCCCCTACGAAGCCGCTGCGCCCTTGCTCTGCGCGGGCATCACCACCTACTCGCCGCTGTCGCACTGGAAGGCGGGCCCCGGCACGCGCGTCGCCGTCGTCGGTCTCGGTGGACTCGGCCACATGGCCGTGAAGTTCGCGCACGCGATGGGGGCTGAGGTCACCGTCCTGTCGCAGACGCTGAGTAAGAAGGAGGACGGCCTCCGCCTCGGTGCCGACCACTACTTCGCGACGAAGGACGAGGCGACGTTCACCGAGTTGGCGAACACCTTCGATCTCATCATCAACACGGTGAGCGCTCCGCTCGACCTCGACGCCTACCTCGGTCTTCTCCGCCGCAACGGAACGATGGTCAACGTCGGCGCCCCGGCCGAGCCGCTGCCGCTGCACGTCTTCACGCTGTTTGGTGCTCGTCGTTCGTTCGCGGGCTCCGGCATCGGTGGCATCCGCGAGACCCAGGAGATGCTCGACTTCTGCGCCGAGAAGGGCATCGCGAGCGAGGTCGAGGTCGTGTCGGCGTCGCAGATCACTGAGGCGTACGAGCGCGTGCTCGCCTCGGATGTGCGCTATCGCTTCGTGATCGACGCTTCGACCTTCGAGCACTGAGTAGGCCCCGGGCGCTCGCCTGCGCGGCAGGAGTGCTCGGAGCCGCCCTGCCGTCGACCGCGTCCTCGCCGAGCGTGCGCGCCACAGCATCCGTCTGCGGGTGCGCTCGCTCGACGAGGACCCGTCGATACCGCGGAGCTGGGGGGCGGCTCGGCGGCATGATCGCGCGCCTCGGGCGGGAAGGCCCAGGCGGTCGTGCTCGCGTGGAAGTCCTTGGGGGCGGACACGTCAGAGCACGCGACCCGCGCCGTCGGCCGCCGTCACGAGGAACAGCTCGGGAGTCGCGAAGCCCTTCTCTGCGAAGGCGGCGAGGACCGCCGCCCGGACATCTCCCTCCTTGTCGACCGGCGTCAGTGCAATCGCGGAGCCGCCGAAGCCGCCCCCGGTCATCCGTGCGCCGATCGCGCCCGCGCCGCGGGACGCCTCGACCGCGGTGTCGAGCTCGGGTATCGAGATCTCGAAGTCGTCGCGGAGCGAGACGTGCCCGGCGTCGAGCAGTCTGCCGATCGCGCGCGGGCCGTGCTCGCGGAGGGTGCGTACAGTCTCGAGGACGCGGGCGTCCTCGGTTACGACGTGCTTAACGCGCCGATAGGTGACGTCATCGAGATGTTCCTGCGCGCGCGGCAGATCGTCGACCGAGAGTTCCCGCAGCGAGTCGACTCCGAGCGTCGACGCGCCGAGTTCGCAGGACGCACGACGTTCGGCATATCCGCCCGTCGCGTGCGCGTGCTCGACGCGAGTGTCGATGACCAGCAAGACGAGTCCCGCCTCCTCGAAGCCCAGCGGGATCACCTCGGTGTCGAGGCTGCGACAGTCGAGGAAGACCGCGGCGTCTCGCTTGCCGAACAGGGACGCAGACTCGTCCATGATCCCGGTCGGAGCGCCGACGGCGACGTTCTCGGCCCGCCGCCCTACCCGGGCTAGCGTTGCCCGGTCGAGGCCGAGGTCCCAAAGCTCGTTGAGAGCGACAGCCATCGCGCACATGAGTGCGGCCGAACTCGAGAGCCCGGCGCCCACGGGCACATCCGAGTCGACGAACGCATCGAAGCCCTCGTGCTCGGCGAGAGAGACGCCGTACTGGGTGAGCGCCCAAACGACGCCGAGCGGATACGCCGACCAGCCGGACACGGCGTCCGGGTCGAGTCGGTCGAGGGAGACCTCGACGACATCGGGGGAAAAGGCGCTCCCGATCCGGATCGTCCGATCCTCGTGGGGAGCAACCGCTATCGCCGTGGCACGGTCGATCGCGAACGGGAAGACGAAGCCGTCGTTGTAGTCGGTGTGCTCGCCGATCAGGTTCACCCGGCCGGGGCCAGCCCAGACTCCGGCCGAGGGGTGGCCGTAGGTGCGCTGGAAGTCGTCGGCTGCGCCGCGGGCGACAGCGGTGAGGGAGGCGGAGGCGGTCATCGGATGTCCTCGGCGCTGACGGCGGCGCTCGTGGCGCTCGTGGTGGCACCACCGAGGAGCTCGACGTCGGCCCGCTCGATTGCGGCGCGCAGGGCGGTGGCGCTCGTCTCGGGGGCGATGTCGCCGATCCACGCTCCCATCGCCGCTTCGCTGCCCGCGAGGTACTTGAGCTTCGTCTCCGCTCGGCGTGGGGAGGTGATCTGGAGCATCATCCGCACCTCATCGCGGCGCTCGTGCACCGGAGCCTGGTGCCAGGCGGCGATGTAGGGCGTCGGAGTCTCGTAGAGTGCGTCGATGCCGCGCAGCAGCCGCTGGTAGAGGCGGGCCAGCTCGTCGCGCTCTTCCGGTGTGGTCGCCGCGAGGTCGGACACCTGGCGGTGCGGCAGCAGGTGCACTTCGATGGGCCAGCGTGCGGCGAAGGGCACGAAGGCGGTGAAATGCTCGCCGCGAATCAGGACGCGCTCGCCGGCCTGCTCGAAGGCGAGCACGTCGGCGAACAGGGAAGGCCCGTAGGAGTCGAGCGACGCGAGGAGTTGCGTGGTGCGCGGCGTGACGTAGGGGTAGGAGTAGATCTGCCCGTGCGGGTGGTGCAGCGTGACTCCGATCGCCTCACCGCGGTTCTCAAACGGAAAGATCTGCTGGACGCCCGGCAGCGTCGAGAGGACGCCGACCCGGTCGGCCCAGGCCTCGACCACCGTCCGCGCGCGAGAAGCGCTCAGTGTCGCGAAGGACCCCTCGTGTTCGGGGCTGAAGCAGACGACCTCGCAGCGACCGACGCTGGTCAGTGTGCGGCCGAGGCCGAGGGTTCGCAGATCGTCCAGGGAGCCGGGCGCGTCCGCGTCGTCGAGCAGCGGTCCGAAGGAGGGGGAGCGATTCTCGAAGACGGCGACGTCGTAGCGGCTGGGCACCTCGGACGGGTTGGTCGGCGAGGCCGGAGCCAGCGGGTCGAGTTCAGCGGGCGGCAAGACCACGCGGTTCTGCCGGGAGGCCGCGATCGATACCCAGTCGCCGCTGAGAACGTCTAGGCGCATGCGCGCGGTCGCGGGGCGGGGATCGAGGTCGCGAGCATCTGCTGAGCGTTCGGCGGGGAGCGTCGTGTCGGCGTCGTCGTAGTAGACGAGTTCGCGGCCGTCGGCCAGCATGTGCGGGCGCTTGATGACGCCGGCGGAGAGGGGGATCGCTTCGTTCATGGCAGGAGCAAGACTAAGACTCTCCCTTCGAAAAGAAAACCCGGGTTTCTCTTTGACAAGTTCTGTTCGACGCACGACCATAGCCGAATGAGGGCGGACAGCGACCAGGAGGCGAACTCGGCGCCCGAGCGGCGCCTACGCATCCGCCTGCTCGCCGAGCGCTCAGGCTTCGTCGCCGTGACGGAACTCGCTGACCGGCTCGGCGTCTCCGTGGTGACGGTCCGCTCCGACCTCGCCGTCCTCGCCAGCGAAGGAGCCGTGCAGCGCGTGCGCGGCGGCGCGATTCCCGTTGTGCAGCGTCCCGGCGAGCGCTCGCTCGAGGAAGGCTTGAGCGCCGCCTCCGACGAGAAGGCCGCGATCGGGCGGGAAGCCGCCGCCTCCGTCTCGTCCGGCCAGAGCGTCATCCTTGATGTCGGCACGACGCCGCTCGCCATCGCGCACGCCCTTGTCGCGAGGGCGGAGCTGACCGGCGTCACCGTCATCACGAACGGCCTGTCGACGGCCCTGGCCCTCGAACCGGCGATTCCGCGCTTCACCGTGGTGGTCACCGGCGGCACCCTCCGCCCGCTACAGCACTCGCTCGTCGAGCCGCTCGCCTCCGAGATGCTGGAGCGACTGCGCGCCGACGTGGCCTTCATCGGCTGCACCGGCGTGCACCCCGAGGCGGGTGTGACGAACGTGAACCTTCCCGAGGCGACCCTCAAGCGCCGAATGCTGCACGCGGCGGCGCACCGAATCGTCGTCGCCGACTCGCGCAAGCTCGGCGTCGTCGATCTCGGCCGGATCGCCAGCGCCGACGAGTTCGACCGACTCCTCACCGGGGCCGCAGCCGACGACGAGTTCGTCACCCGCCTGGAGGAGTCGGGCCTCGCCGTCACCCGCTGCGGCACGCTGGGTGAGCGGGCCACTCCCTAGGATTGAGGGATGGCCGACTTCACCCCCGCCCCCGCCACCGGGCGCCAGTTCTCGCTCGACCTCAGCGCAGACGGACGCAACCTCCACGCCGTCGTGACGGAGGTGGCAGCAGGCCTGCGTCACCTCTCGGTCGATGGAGTCGAGATCACCGCCTCCTACCCCGAGAGCACCGTCCCGCCGTTCGGCTCGGGAATCGTGCTCATCCCCTGGCCCAACCGGGTGAAGGATGGCCGCTGGCAGCACCGCGGCGAGACGCTCCAGCTCGCCATCACCGAGCCGAAATACCACAACGCCATACACGGGTTGCTGGTCAGCACCCCCTACCGCCTGGTCGACCATGGCCCCTCCTTCGTCGAACTCGCGGCGCCGGTCGTGCCGCAGACGGGCTATCCGTTCCACCTCGAGACCTCGGTCCGCTATGAGCTGCAGGCCGACGGACTGAGGGTCGTACACCGCGTCGTCAATGTCGGAGCGGACGAGGCTCCGGTCGCGGTCGGCACGCATCCCTTCCTGGCCATCGGCGACATCCCCACCGATGAACTCGAAATCACCGTGGACGCTGCCGTGCACATCGAGGTCGACGAGCGCCTCAATCCCACCGGTCAGAGCCCGGTCGACGGCACTGACTGGGACCTACGCGGTGGCCGCCGCATCGGTGACCTCGAACTCGACGACGCTTGGGCCGACGTGCGGATGGTCGACGGCGAGAGCGTGCACGGACTCCGCGCCGCCGACGGCCGCAGCGTGCTTCTCTGGGCCGACGCCTCGTACAACTTCATCCAGGTCTTCATCACCCGGATCTTTCCCGACGGCGACGAGATGAAGACCGCGATCGCGGTCGAGCCGATGACCGCTCCGGCCGGCGCTCTTACCAGCGGGCAGGGTTTGCGCTGGCTGGAGCCGGGTGAGGAATGGACTGTCGCGTGGGGTATCCGTCACGAGGGGTTCCCCACCGCGTCATGACGACCCTGGTGGCAGTCGGGCGAGACGATGAGGCAAAGCGCGTTGCCCTCGTCCGGATGAAGCGGCTCGCGACGGGCCTGCTCGTTGTGATGGCGATCGTGTTCGCGATCTCGTTCGCGCTGCAGGAGCGCTACCCCGGGCTTCAGTGGGTGCGCGCTGCGAGCGAGGGTGGCATGGTCGGCGCGCTCGCCGACTGGTTCGCGGTGACGGCGCTGTTTCGGCGGCCGCTGGGCTTGCCGATCCCGCACACAGCGATCATCCCGACCAAGAAGGACGAGATCGGGGCTAGTCTCTCGCAGTTTGTCGAGGAGAACTTCCTCCGCGGCGCCATCGTCCGCGAGAAGCTCGACTCCTTCGGGATCGCCCGTCGCGCCGGCCTCTGGCTCGCCGAACCTGAGAACGCACACCGGGTGGGCGGCGAGAGTGCGGCGGCCGTGCGCTCGGCGATCGCACTGCTTGACGATTCGGATGTGCAGCGCGTGATCGAGGCGCTGGCGCGGCGCCACCTCCTCGATCCGCAGTGGGGTCCGCCGCTGGGTTCGCTGGTGGGCAGCGTGGTCGAGGCCGGACATCACCGCCGCCTCGTCGACACACTGGTCGAGCAGGCCGAGACCTGGCTCGCCGCGAACCCGCAGAGCTTCACGCGAATGGTCAGCGGACGGTTGCCGAGCTGGCTGCCTTCAGCGGTCAGTCGAGCGGTCGACGAGCGGCTGTACCACGAGGCGCTCGTCTTCGTCGCGGCTGTGCGCGACGACCAGGGGCACCCGTTCCGGGTCGCGATCGATGGCTACCTCGCCACTCTTGCGCAGGATCTCGGCACCGATCCCGACCTGATCGCCCGCGTCGAGGAGATCAAGAACCGCGCCTTCGACAGCCCGCGCGTGCGCGAACTCGCGGGCGACGCCTGGGAGGCGACCAAGGCCTCACTCCTGGTCGCGATGGATGACCCGGAGAGTCCGCTGCGCGGCAGCATCGAGTCGATCGTGGTCGATCTCGGCCGCCGCCTCTCGACCGACGCGGGCCTTGCGGCGACCGTCGACTCCTGGATCGGATCGGTCGCAGCCAACCTCGTCGACCGGTACCGCACGGACATCGCCAGCATCATCGGCGACACTATTCACCGCTGGGACCCGCGAGAGACCTCCGAGAAGCTCGAGTTGCAGGTCGGCAAGGATCTCCAGTTCATCCGGATCAACGGCACCGTCGTCGGCTCGCTGGCTGGCCTGGTGATCTTCACCATCGCGCACGCGCTGCTCGGCTCCTGAAGCGGGCTGCAGGAGACTGCTCCGCAAGCCCTCGTCAGTGTCGGTGGTCGGGCGTAGCGTCGGAGCATGAGCGATGACAACACCACCGATCCCGATGTCAAGACCGAGGGCGATGTTCTCGGCGCCCGTGCTGATGACGGTAGTGACACCAGTGCCAGCAAGGATCCCTCCGACTGGGTGACCGGAGACGAGCCGATGACCGGCCCGCAGCGCAGTTACCTCGACACCCTTGCCCGCGAGGCGGGCGAGACGCTCCCCGCCGACCTCACCAAGGCGCAGGCCTCCGAACACATCGACCGCTTGCAGTCCTCGACCGGACGCGGCAACGGCAGCAACAGCCACGATTGAAGTTTCTCCTGGCGGGGCGCGACACGGCTGAGCATCAATTTAGGGCCGCGCCCCCCTCCGGGCACGCAGTCTTATTTCGGCAGGTGGTCCTCTTCTTAAGGAGTCGTGGCACAGTGGTGCACCACAGCCGGTCAGCGGTTCTGAGTCCGCGCCTCCTCAAGACCGTGCGATCCGGATTCAGCAGTCGGCCGGCACTTGCTCGGTCCGGAATTCCCAGCCCTGCCCGACGACTTGCCCGGTAACGGAGCCGTCGACGTACCAGATGTAGTGCCCGAAATAACGCGAGCCAAAGTGAATCTCCCAGGTGCCCGCCACCCGAGTCGATTGCTTAGCGGCCCAGATGTTCACGGCTCCGCGGGGGCCGATGTCCTGACGGATCTCGTCCCCCCTGGTGTCAGTCCAGAGCCACTGATGCTGGACAGTAGCCGAGACCCCGACCTCGAATGCTTCGCCGAGCTTCGTTCTCGCATTCACTTCGACGCCCCATGTGTTCGTCGTCCCGCTGAGTGCGTCGTAGCGAATTACCCGCGTGGCGTTATAGGGGGAGCAGTTGGTGCTCGAACCCGCCAATTGCGGAGGGCTGTCGAAGATCTCCACCCGGCGCGGATGGAAGACGCAAGAGTCCGGGGTTCCCTTGTTACAGAGTTCAAGGAGCTGAGTGACGGTTGGTCGATCGTCGGCGCTCGCGGATGTGGCGCCTGTCACCATCACCGGGATAGCCAGGGTGACAGCAAGGGTTGCACGGAAAAGACACTTCATCATCAACTCAGCCCCACCACAATGGCCTGTTCATCTATGTTGCTCCCTACATCGGGGACGTCGGAGCGGTACGGCCCTTCGCGCGACCCATCTTTTCGATAGAGCCACACCCAGCAGTCCGACCAGGATTGAACAGAACTCACCTGTGCGCGCAATTCATCGCCGAGGGCCAGAAGCCAGTCCACGCGATTGTCTTTCGGGCAGAATCCTGGTACCCAGATCGTCAATTCGCGACCCTGGAAACCCTTCTTGCTGTAGATCCTCGCTCCTATGACATCCTTTGGCTGTCTCACCGCCTCGCTGCCCGAGCATGAGTACTCGAGCGTCGACATCGAATAGTCGCAAGAAGAATCGTCGGCCCTCGCCGAAGACACGGGAAGGAACTCGGCTGATAAGAGGCAGCAGCCGAGAACTCCTCCGAATACACGAGCTTTCACACTGACGCTCATAATGAACCCCACATCTGTGCTAATTTTCAGTCTGTGTCGAAAATCGTTCTTGAGTAGCAAGAGTTAACTTTCCATACTCACGGAGGATTTTGATCAATCTCAAGAGAATTTCAGGCCGTTTCGGTTAATTCAAAGAGCCACCCGGCGTTCGTCGTTGAGCTTCGTGGTCGCCGTCACCGGTGTCACGCGCTCGGCCCCGCCCGCGCCCCTCCATTGAGGCACGTGGGCGGGGAGGCCAAAGGCGCTTTCCTGAGTGTCGTCATTTTCACGTGTCGGTTCCCGGGACAGACAGCGGCGGCCGCGCCGTCTAGAGTTCCAGCATCCGGTTATCCGGATACCGCCCACCCCAGGCCCGCCGACAACCGGTGTCACGCCGGCTCGGGCCGGCGCCCGTTCGCCAGCCGAATGCCGCCCTTGCCCCCGCGCTCCCTCCCGCCGTCGCGAAGGAACCCCCGATGTCGAGTCGCCCCCCGCACTCTGCCACCACCGTCCGCCTCGTCCGCTGGTACCGGATCGACTCCGACTGGCTCTCCGAGGTAGTCACCGGTCGCCTCGTCGATCACCACGGCGGCCGCTGGCGCCTCCTCGTCGGTGAGAGGCCTCGCGACTATCCCGACGCGGTGTGGTCGCTCTGCCACGAATGATGGCGGGGTAGTGTCGCTCTGCCGATCTGCTGAGACTCGGTTGTCGGCGGGGTCCGTCGCACTTGCGCCGTTTCAGGCTGTGCGCGACGTCCTTGCACATCTTATTAACGGTCGATATGCCGTGACTTGGGGTCCACAGATGGGGAGTAGCGTCTAGCCATATTCCTGAGTGCGCCCCGCGGCCTTGCTGATTCCAAGACGCGTGCCGAGCGAAGGTCGATGCTTGATCGCCAGCAGTCCAGCGTGCCGCTACGCGCTTGGCGAGAAGGGCTGCTTGCCCGGCGTGCCCGAAAGGATCCAGACGTCGCGGTGCCCAACTTTGATTCCGCTGAGGCGGGCATCCATGCCCGCGCGCTTGTTCTGCTCGAATCCCCCAGTCCGAGGGCGGACGACGGAGCCGGTTCCGGCTTTGTCTCGGTCGACAACAATGATGCGACCGCTGCCACGGCGTGGACGCTCCGCACTGAGGCGGGGCTTCATGAGCACACGTTGCTGTGGAACATCGTCCCCTGGTACTTGGGCTCGGTTCGGGCGCCGAATGCTTCGGAAATTCAGCAGGGCGCGCTGGAGCTACAACGCCTTCTGCCGTTGTTGCCTGATCTTCGCGTCGTGGTCACCTCTGGCGCTCAACCGACCGAGGGATGGGCGAAGCACATTGCGCCCTCCATCTCTCATGGGCCGACGGTCATCAACTCATGGCACCCGAGTCAGCGCTCCATGAACCAGGCGGGCAAACGCGACCATCTCCTCCGCGCCTTCGAGCGAGCCGCACAGCTCGCCGAGTAGCCGAGCGTCGGGGTTCGGTGGGAGCGGTGGGCTCCGTCGGGCTCGAACCGACGACAGCGGAGTGGTCGGAGTGAGGTTCCGCGTGGTGCCTGCCGGTCTCGAGGCCGCACGATCTCGGGACAGGCTCATGCCGCGACATCGCGCCCAATTGCTCCCGATGGCGGGCATTCTGCGGGGTAGATGCGGGGTCTACTCGATGGTTC
This sequence comes from Rathayibacter iranicus NCPPB 2253 = VKM Ac-1602, assembly GCF_003149025.1. Taxonomy (GTDB): domain Bacteria; phylum Actinomycetota; class Actinomycetes; order Actinomycetales; family Microbacteriaceae; genus Rathayibacter; species Rathayibacter iranicus. The sequence continues at coordinate 235,894 of NZ_QGDV01000004.1, read as the reverse complement.
GATCGAGCGCGTCGGCTGCTTTCGAGCCGGTCGCCTTGCGCCCCACGTAGACGTCCTGCGTCATCGACGGGCTGCCGCCGCCTCCCATGCAAGGCCGTGCGGACCGCGTACCCGTATGCGCCCGACGCGAAGCGCACTCGTGAGTCGGCCGGGAGGCGCGGGATCATCCAAGGATCAGTGGTTTTGCCCGGGTGGAGTGCAGGTCCGTTCTAGGTACTCCCGCCCGGTTAGAGAGGCCAACACGCGTGAGAGGCGCCGCCCGACTCTTGACGGCTAGGACCGACGAAGGGAACCAGCAGAAGCTGGTCCCCTTCGTCGTGGTCGTGGTCGTGGCTGCTAGGCGCTCGCCAACTCTTTACCTCTGAAGTAGCGGCTGTGGGTCTCCTGCAGGCTGTCGAGCGAGTCGCTCGCAAGGGCGGCGATTTCCCAGTCCCCATCGGTCCGCTCGCGCTCGAGACGCAGACGGTTGATCATCGCATCGCGAGGGCCATCTTCACCCGTGTACTCGGTGAGCCGCCAGTCCGATGATCGCCGGTTGTACTCGATCAGAAATCCTGACATGCGATTTTTACTCCGCTCGTGTGCTCAGTGGTTGCCTCAGGGTAGCTTCAAGATCCGCAAAATCCCTGCGGATCTCCGCCTCGTCTTCCGCGATGCGCGCTCGCGCCTCATCTACGGACGGCCGAAGGGCCCGGAGATGTTGGCTCTCCAGGTCGTTTACGGGGAGACGCCGCTGCTCGAGGTCGTCGAGGCGTAGGTCGACCTTGAACAACCCGTTGCGCCTCTTCTCCATCTCCGCGATTCCCGTAGTCGAGATCTTCTGCATTCGCTCGACATCGCGGGCCAGAACGGGATCGCTGGGGATCACCCCGTAGCGGATTTCGCGCCCGGCGATGTCCGCGAACGCCTCGTAGACGTTGGCCCACATCCCCTGCAGATGAGTTCGCACCTGGACCTCGACTCGACCGAGACCGCTCAGGTTCAGCCAGAGGTGAACGGCGCGGTAGCCGCTGTGCGCATCGCCGTCTCCGCGGAGATCCTTGATCTTCTCAGGTGGAACCTCGAAACGAGCCGCGATCGCGTGGACCACCGCGTCCTGCTCGTCCAGGGACATTTCCGCCTCGAACCGGACGCCAGCAACGTCCTGGACCGAAGGGAGAGGGGTGTTGTGATCTCGCTGCAACTTCTGTCTCAGCGTGTCGATCGTCTTCGGACGCGAGGTGATGTTGGGGCGAAGGGTTCCGAGCAGCGGCTCCCAATTCAAGGCGCGTGTCTCTCGCTGCACGAATGTCGCCAGGTCGTTGAACCAGAGCATGACCTCGTCATATGCGGGCAGGTCTTTGGAAGGCTGAGTTCCGTCGCGGATGTGTTCACCTAGCCGACGCAATTGCTTGTTGGACCATCCCGGTCGCTCCACGGCGCTCCTCCGTCCGATCTCGCGGGATTTGTGCGGGTGGAGGCCTAGTCGTTCCCGTTATCCAGTGTGATCGTGGGCCCCGTCGGGCTCGAACCGACGACCCGCGGATTAAAAGTCCGCTGCTCTGCCAACTGAGCTAGAGGCCCGCGGGGTCTAGGGTAGCGCCACAGCGGAGGGCCACAGGGCATAGTGGCGCAGGAGCACGCGTTACCCTCCTCGAACCGACTGACATGCGAGCGCGAGAGCGAGCGTGTGCACGACCGCGGAAGGCGGCCCCATGACCGACGGCTTCCACAAGCCGACCAAGTTCCCCTCCCACGTCTTCGAGGCGTTCCAGGGAGGAGAGGATCCGGCCCAGATCAGCCGTGTCGCTCACGAAACGGCGATCGCCCTACTCAGCCGCGTCCGCAGCGACCCTGACCCCGTGATCATCGACCGGTTGGTCGAGTACACCGATCACAACGGCATTGATGCGCTCGCAGAGCTGTGGGCGCGCTCGAACGCAGCGAGCCTCCCGGGTGCGCTGTGGCGCCTCTATTTGCTGCGGCTCATCATCCGCCAAGACCCGGACAGCACGAGCTTCCTCTATCAGCGCGGAGTCGAGTTGTCGGCGACGATCGACCCGGTCGTCGCCGGTGCGAGCACCCCGACGGGTCCGGCCGAAATCATCGAGCTGGCCGACCGGATCCTTCGCGGTGTCTTCGACGGCGACTTCGCGGTCGCGCTCGATCGGGCAGCCGCGTTCTGCCGGGTGAGTGCCTCCGGAGCCGCCTCGGTTGCCGACGACGTTGAGCTCACGAACGCCGGGCGCGCGAGCGAGTTGACCACGCGAGCCCTGCGGCTCTCGACGACGGCAGCGGAGCTGGTGAGCTGCGCGCGGCTCTGGCGCAGCGACTCCCTCGAGTAAAAATCTCTCCAGTCCACGAGTAACAAACGCCACTCGCGAGCAGGTGCAAGGCGTTTGTTAGACTGATCGAGGTCGGATCGCAGTAACCCCGGGCTCCACTTATAGCCGCTTCGAGCGGCCTCGCGCCGAGAGGCGTTCCTGCGGTTCGGCCCCTTCTCTGCTCGCATCGTGGCCCGGTGCGCGAGGCGAGGGGCCAAGGAGGAGTCGATCCTCACCAGAGTCCCTACAGACAGGCGATACCGGGATGAAGAACAGCAGAGCGTTCCGGATCGGAGCACGCGTCTGGGCGGGGGCAGGCCTGCTCCTTATTGCCGCGCTATACCTTCTCGCCGCGGGTGGCGTCGATTCGGCCGAGGGCGCGCAGTTCGCAGCCGGAGTGTCTGTGTCCCAGGGCGCGGTCATGCGGACGCTGGCCGCACTCGACGTCGCGGCCGGCGTCTGGGTGCTCGTGCGCCCGCGCAGCTACGCGGGGCTCACGGCGGCCGGCGTTGCCGTCGTCTCGCTCTGGCTCGCCCCTAGGCTCCGAGCGTCGGCGCTTGTCGATATCGGTCCAGTGGACCTCGACATCCGATTCGTCACGCACCCTCTCGAGGTGTCGGTCGTCGTAGCGGGCCTCGCCGTGACAGCCTTCTGGATGACGCGACATCGTTCTGCCCGGGCGCGGGCGAGGCAGGGTTCATGACGGACGACACCACAACGGATCCCGCGGCGCTGCTCGAGCGCATCGCGGCTGGTGAGCACACCGCTTTCTCCGAGTTGTACGACCAGATGGCGGCGCGCACGTTGGGCCTGATCACCCGCGTACTCGTCGACCGATCGCAGTCTGAGGAGGTGACCCAGGAGGTCTTCCTCGAGATCTGGCAAACCGCCGGGCGTTTCGCTCCGAATAAAGGAAGCGCGACGACCTGGATCCTCACGATGGCACACCGCAGGGCTATCGACAGGGTTCGCGCGGCCCAGGCGGGCCGTGACAGGGACATGCGCATCGGAATACGAGATCTCGGTCGCGACTACGACCAGGTCTCCGAACAGGCGGAGGTGTCCCTCGAACACGAGAAGGTCGCGGTCGCCATGGGCCGCTTGACTCACTTGCAGCGACAGGCGCTGCAGCTGGCTTACTACGGCGGTTATTCGCATAGCGAGATCGCGGGGATCCTGCAGTGCCCCGTGGGAACCGTCAAGACGCGTTTGCGCGACGGAATGATCCGACTTCGAGAAGAGATGGGGGTGGCCCTATGAATGACATGCGACTCCCTGACGGGAGAGACGATCCGCGCGATCTCGCAGCGGGTCACGCACTGGGCATCCTGACGCCCGAGGAGCAGGAACGCTATCGGCAGTTCCTATCCACGCACCCGGAGGCGCGCGGCGAGGCCGATGCGTTCTCCGAGGTGGTGGAGGCGCTCATCGCCGATGCACCCGCTGTCGAACCCTCACCCGGACTCAAGATCGACCTGATGGCTGTCATCGCGACCACGCCGCAGTTGCCTGGTAAGGAGCACGACGACGAGGAGGGGGCGTCCGCCGCGCCCCGTCTGCGCCCTGTCGCGCCCACACCGAACCAGGCGACGCGCCCCGACGGCCGCAGCAGCGCCGCCAACCGGGCGCAGAGCCGCTGGTTCACCCGCCCCGCTGTGTACTTGTCTGCGGCGGCTGCCGCCGCGGTAATCGTTGTCGGCGGAGTGACGCTCCCGCCGCTGCTCTCGCCGGTGGCCGGTCACACGCAGCAGCAGACGGCGCTCGATCGAATCCGCAGCGCGCCCGATGCGCGGGAAACGACGGGCACGGTCGCCACCGGCGAAACGGCGACGCTGATCTGGTCGAGTTCGCTCGGTCGTTCCGCTCTCGTCGTGGACGACCTGGCACCGCTGCCCGAGGACAAAACTTACGAGCTCTGGTACATCGGCTCCTCGGGCCCGGTGGCGGCAGGCACCTTCGACGGCGGAGAGGGCAGCACCGTGGCTCCGCTCGAGGGCACGATGGCCGAGGGCTCGGTGGTCGCCGTGACCGTTGAGGCGGCGGGTGGCTCGGCCACTCCGACGACCGAACCGATTCTGGCCATCGACACGGCATGATCCGGCTCGCAACGACGAGAGCCGCACTCCCGAGGGGGTACGGCTCTCGTCGTTTTCTGGCCGGGATCAGCCGAAGCGGCCCGATACGTAGTCTTCGGTCGCCTGGACGGACGGGCGCGAGAACATCGTCGCCGTGTCGTCGTACTCGATGAGCTTGCCCGGCTTGCCGGTGCCCGCGATGTTGAAGAACGCGGTGCGGTCCGAGACGCGCGAGGCCTGTTGCATGTTGTGGGTCACGATGACGATCGTGTAATCGTTTTTCAGCTCCTCGATGAGGTCTTCGATCGCGAGCGTCGAGATCGGATCGAGGGCAGAGCAGGGCTCATCCATCAGCAGGACGTCCGGCGAGACCGCGATCGCGCGGGCGATGCACAGGCGCTGCTGCTGACCACCAGAGAGACCCGAGCCGGGCTTGTCGAGGCGGTCCTTCACCTCGTTCCAGAGGTTCGCGCCCTGGAGTGAGCGCTCGACGAGGGCGTCAGCGTCCGACTTCGAGATGCGGCGGTTGTTGAGCTTGACCCCGGCGAGCACATTGTCGCGGATGGACATCGTCGGGAACGGGTTGGGGCGCTGGAACACCATGCCCACCTGACGACGAACCTGGACCGGGTCGACGCCCGGTGCGTAGAGGTTGTTGCCGTCGATCAGCACCTCGCCCTCGACGTGTGCCCCGGGAATGACCTCGTGCATGCGGTTGAGGGTGCGGAGGAAGGTCGACTTGCCGCAGCCGGAGGGGCCGATAAATGCCGTGACGGTGCGCGGCTCGATAGCGAGCGAGACGCCCTCCACCGCGAGAAATTGGCTGTAGTAGACGTTGAGGTCGTTGACCTCGATGCGCTTAGACATTGCTTCCTTCGGGGATTTCGGCCAGAGCCGAGGGGTGGGGGTCAGCGGCCGAGCTTGGGGGCGAAGATCTTCGCGATCAATCGGGCAGCGAGGTTCAGCGCCATGACGATGAGGATGAGCACCAGAGCGCCGGTCCACGCTCTGTTGAGGAACGCCTCCGCGTCGGGGCCCTGGTTCGCGTACTGCGTGTAGACGAATACCGGCAGCGTCATCATTCGCTCGCTGAACAGGTCGTAGTTCATTGAGGCGGTGAAGCCCGCAACGATAAGCAGCGGAGCGGTCTCGCCTATGACGCGGGCGATCGCCAGGGTGATGCCCGTGGTGATGCCGGCGACCGAGGTCGGCAGCACGATCTTGACGATCGTCAGCCACTTCGGCACGCCCAGTGCATAGGACGCTTCGCGCAGCTCGTTCGGCACCAGCTTGAGCATTTCCTCCGACGAGCGGACGACCACGGGGATCATGAGCACGGCCAGAGCGATCGAACCGGCGAAGCCCATCCGCACGCCCGGTCCAAGGATCAGGGAGAAGAGTGCGTAGGCGAAAAGGCCGGCGACAATCGAGGGGATGCCCGTCATCACGTCGACGAAGAACGTGATCGCGCGGGCAAGGTGGCCGCGGCCGTACTCGACCAGGTAGATCGACGTGAGCAGTCCGATCGGCACCGAGATCAGCGCAGCCATCGCGGTGATTTCGAGCGTGCCGATGATCGCGTGCAGGGCGCCGCCACCGGCATCGATGACGTTGCGCATCGAGGCGGAGAAGAACAGCGGATCGAAGCGGGCGAAGCCGTTGGAGACGACCGTGTAGAGCAGCGAGATCAGCGGCAGTAGCGCGATGATGAACGCCGTGGCGACCAGTGAGGTCACCAGGCGGTCGACCGCCTTGCGGCCGCCCTCCACCAGGCGTGAGACGACGTAGATCGCGATGTCGAACAGGATGGTGCCCCAGAAGATCGCGCCGACGAGGCTGAAGTCGTTCATCATGCCAGCGGCTTGGAGCACCAGGAAGACCGCGGCGAAAACGACCCAACTGCCGACGAGCAGCATCCAGGGGGCGCCCTTGGGCAGTTTCCCGGTTTCGAGCGAAAGGGGCATGGTCGACGTGGCGGCGGACATCAGTTGGCTCCCGAGAAGGCCTTGCGGCGGTTGACGATGAACCGTGCGACCGAGTTCACGACGAGGGTGATGACGAAGAGGATCAGGCCCGAGGCGACGAGCACGTTCACTCCAACACCGCTGGCCTCGGGGAATTGCAGGGCGATGTTCGCGGCGATGGTGTTCGAATTCTGCGAGGTAAGCAGGAGGAAGGAGACGACCGTCGCGGGCGAAAGCACCATCGCGACGGCGAGCGTCTCGCCCAGGGCGCGGCCAAGGCCGAGCATCGCGGCCGAAACGATTCCGGGGGCGCCGAAGGGGAGGACGGCCATGCGGATCATCTCCCAGCGGGTGGCGCCGAGCGCCAGAGCAGCCTCCTCGTGCAGGCGCGGAGCCTGGAGGAAGATCTCGCGGCAGACCGCCGTGATGATCGGGATGACCATCACCGCCAGTACGACGGAAGCGGTAAGGATCGTCTTTCCCGTGCCCGAGGCCTGGCCACCGAAGAGCGGGAACCAGCCGATGTTCACGTTGAGGAAGAGGTAGAACGGCTGCACCATCGGCGCGAGCACGGTCGCGCCCCAGAGGCCGAAGACAACCGAGGGCACAGCGGCCAGCAGGTCGACGACGTAGCCCAGCGCGATGGCGATGCGGCGCGGCGCGTAGTGCGAGATGAAGAGGGCGATCGCGATCGAGAGCGGTAGGGCGATCACCAGAGCGATGACCGCCGACCAGATCGTGCCGAATACCAGGGGGCCGACGTAGGCCCAGAAGCTCGTGGCGTCGCCGGGGAGGCTGCCGGCCGGTGCGGTGAACGCGGGGATCGATTGCGCGATGAGGAAGATCGCGACGGCAGCGAGGACGAGGAGGATGAGGGAGCCGGCGGCGACGGTCGAGATCGAGAAGACCCGATCTCCGACACGCACCTTCGCCTTCGGGCGGACGACGGTCTCAGTTGCCATTCCAGGGGACTCTCTTCAGACGAGGCGGTTCGGCGGTGCACCCGGAATCGGCGGTGCGCACAGGGGAGATGCTAGGGCTCGAAGGCACTTCGGGGGAGTCGAGCCCCTGTACATGCAGGGCCCGTCCCGCAGACGGTGCTGCGAGACGGGCCCTGCCGGTGGGACTACTTGATCGACTCGATCGCGGTAGCGACGGTGGCGGAGAGATCAGAACTCAGCGGCGCGGAGCCGGCCTGAGCGGCGGCGGCCTCCTGGCCCTTCTCGCTCGCGATGTACGAGGCAAACTGCTTGATGACCTCGCCCTTCTTCGCGTCCGAGTACTCCTGGCAAACGATCAGGTAGCTGACCAGAACCAGGGGCCAGGCGCCCGCCTCAGTGCCGGTGCGGTCGATCTTGATCGCGAGGTCGTTCGCCTCGCGGCCCTCGGCGATCGGCGAGGCAGCGACGACAGCCGCCGCTCCGTCGGCCGAAATGGTCGAGAACGCGTCGCCGACCTTGAGCTGGGCCATGTCCATGCCCTTGGCGCCGGATTCGTCGGCATAACCGATCGTGTTGGTGCCGTTCTTGACCGCGTCGACGACACCCGAAGTGCCCTTGGCGCCGTCACCGCTCTGGTAGGGGAAGGTCTGCGCGGCAGGAGCATCCCAGACACCGCTCGCGGTGGCCGCGAGGTAGTCAGTGAAGTTCTGCGTCGTCCCCGAGTCGTCCGAGCGGTGCACCGAAGTGATGTTCGCGCTGGGGAGGGTGGCGTCGGGGTTCAGGGCCTTGATCTCCGGGGCATCCCACGTGGTGATGGTGCCCTTGAAGATGCCGGCGATGGTGGCCGCGTCAAGCTTGAGTTCGTCGACGCCCTCCACGTTGAAGATGACCGCAATCGGCGAGATGTACACCGGCAGGTCGATCGGCTTGCTGTCCGGGGTGCAGGCGGCGAAGGTGCCCGCGAGCTCCTCGTTCTTGAGAGCGGAGTCGGAGCCGGCATAGTCCGCGGCGCCGTCGATGAAGCTGGTGCGACCAGCTCCCGAGCCCTGGGGGTCGTAGTTGATGGTGACGTCCGGGTTCACGGTCTGGAACGCGGCGGCCCAGGTGGTCTGCGCGGTGCCCTGAGCGGAGGAGCCGATGCCGGTGATGGTGCCCGAGAGCGTGGAGGTGGTAGCGGAGCCGGAGCTGCCGCCTGCGGCCGGTGCCTCGTTGGCAGCGCAGGAGGTCAGCGTGATCGCTGCGACGGCGGCGACGACGGCCGCCTGGCCGAGACGCGAGAATCTCACAAGTATCCCTTTCGGGTAGGAAAGCGTGGAAAACAGAACGGGCCTGGTGCAGCCCGCGAGCGAGAGTACGGAGACGTCGTGTCCTCTCACCATCCGCTCGGTGAACGCTCGGTGAACGCGGGTGCCTCGGCGTGCTGGGGGCGGGCCCTATGCCAGCGGCGAGTGAGTCTCTACCGCGACGATGCCGGAGCCGGGGTGCTCGGCCGAGAGATGCACCACGGCGAAGCCGCCAGTGGGCAACGCCGACGCTTCGTCGAGATAAGGGCCGAACGGAGTCGCGGTGGCGAGGGCGATTTCGCGCAGGATCTCGGGGATCACCGGCCGGTGGCTGCAGAGCACCGCGGTTCTGCGGGCGCGCACGCGCTTGCCGATGAGGGCGCGGAGGTCGGCGGTGGCGTGTCCCTGTGCCTCCTGACTGACCTCGTCGCGGAGACGGACGTCCTTCTTGAGCAGTGTTGCGAGTGGTGCGATCGTCGACCGGCAGCGCTTCGCGGTGCTCGAGACCAGCCGACGTGGTCCCCAGGCAGCCACCGCTCGTGCCGCGGCGTCTGCTTCCGCGCGCCCGCGTTGCGTGAGCCGGCGGGTGGAGTCGCGGCCCTCCCAGGAGCTAGCAGGAACGGCCTTCGCGTGCCGAAGCACCACGATCGCGAAGGTCTCGAGTACCCCGCGCGCTGCGATGCGGGCGAACTCGTCCACGATGGTGACGTCGTGCGGGTAGGTCAGGTAACTCCGCGCCCGCTTCACGGTGACCCACTCCAGGGCCTCGACTTCGTTGTTAGGGAGGAAGTCGGAGGCGAGCACGGCCTTCTCAGTGACCTGCGCGGCCCAGTAGTACACGGCCTTCGGACGGCCGTTCGGGAGCGAGTACGTGGTGCAGCCGAGGGGAACGCCGAGGGCGACGGCGAGCCCGGTCTCCTCTCGGATCTCGCGCACAGCGGTCTCGGGGAGTGATTCTCCGGCATCCACCTTGCCCTTGGGCAGGCTGACGTCCCTCCGGTGCGGGCGATGGATGACGAGGACGTGCGGCCTCCCCTCGATGATCCGCCAGCACACAGCCCCTGCTGCATAGACAGTGCCCGTCACGGCGTCAGCGGCCGGAAGCCCGGTTGGCGGAGCGCGTGGCCGTGCGCTTGCGGTGAGTGATGTGCTGCATCAGCTGGTTCTGCAAGTCGGCCAGCGGGGTGCCATCGCCGTCGAGGTGGTGTCGCGACCACATTCCGTCGGGCCCGAGCCACCAGGACGCGGTGCGCACGTCCATGGCGCGCTCGAACATGTCGTCGATCTCGCTGAGGTGCGCGGGCTCGACGATCCGCACCAGCGCCTCAACGCGACGGTCGAGGTTGCGGTGCATCATGTCGGCGCTGCCGATGAAGACGTCGGGCTCGCCGCCGTTGACAAAGCTGAAGATGCGGGAGTGTTCGAGGTAGCGTCCGAGGATCGAGCGCACCCGGATGTTATCGGACAGACCCTCCTGCCCGGGCTTGAGCCCGCAGATCCCACGCACCCAGACATCGACGGGCACTCCGGCCTGGCTGGCACGGTAGAGGGCGTCGATCACGGCCTCATCGACAATCGAGTTGACCTTGATGCGGATGCCGGAGGGGAGGCCCGCCCGCCCGTTCTCGGTCTCGACGGCGATCCGCTTGAGTAGGCCCTTGCGGAGGTGGCGGGGCGCGACGAGCAGGCGCTTGAACTTCTTCTCGATCGCGTAGCCCGAGAGTTCGTTGAACAGGCGAGTGAGGTCTTTGCCGACGTCGGGATCGGCGGTCAGAAGGCCGAGGTCTTCGTAGACGCGCGAGGTCTTCGGATTGTAGTTGCCGGTGCCGATGTGGGAGTAGTGGCGGAGCACCCCTCCCTTCTCCTGGCGGATCACGAGCGCGAGCTTGCAGTGCGTCTTCAGCCCGACAAGCCCGTAGACCACGTGCACGCCCGCCTTCTCGAGCTTGCGCGCCCACGAGATGTTCGCCTGCTCGTCGAAGCGGGCCTTGATCTCGACCAGCGCGAGCACCTGCTTGCCGGACTCGGCCGCGTCGATCAGCGCCTCGACGATGGGGGAGTCGCCCGAGGTGCGGTACAGCGTCTGCTTGATCGCGAGCACGTCCGGATCCGCCGCCGCCTGCTCGAGGAAGGACTGCACGCTGGTCGCGAACGACTCGTAGGGGTGGTGCAGCAGCACGTCCCCGCGCGAGACCGCCTTGAAGACGTCCTGCCGCTGGTTAGGCTCGCTCGGCGAGAGCTGCACCGCAGTGGTCGGGACGTGGTTGGGGTACTTGAGGTCGGGGCGGTCGATCTTTTGCAGGCTGAAGAGCCCGCTGAGATCGAGCGGTGCCGGGAGCTTGTAGACCTCCTGAGTCGTGATGTCGAGTTCGCGCACCAGCAGGCCGAGAGTCTCGTCGTCCATGTCGTCGGTGACCTCGAGGCGGATGGGCGGGCCGAACCGGCGGCGCAGCAGCTCCTTCTCGAGCGCCTTGATCAGGTTCTCGGTCTCGTCCTCATCGACCTCGACGTCCTCGTTGCGGGTCACGCGGAAGACGTGGTGGTCGAGGATCTCCATTCCCGGAAACAGGTCACCAAGCTGATTGGCGATCAGATCTTCGAGTGAGATGAATCGCATTGGTTCGCCCGGAGCAGCTACGCCGGCGATGCGGACGAACCGCGGCAGCATCTGCGGCACCTTGAGGCGAGCGAATTCGACCTTCTGCGTCTTAGGGTTGCGCACCCGGACGGAGAGATTGAGCGAAAGACCTGAGATATAGGGGAACGGGTGCGCCGGATCGACCGCGAGTGGCATGAGCACGGGAAACACCTGCGCCGAGAAGTAGTCGTCGAGCACCGTCCGCTCCGCGTCGCTGAGTTCGTCCCAGCGCACGAGGTCGATGCCGCCCTCGCGCAGGGCCGGCTCGACCAGCTCCTTGAACGCTCGGGAGTGACGCTGCTGCAGGAGATGCGCCTTGGTGGAAATGTCGGTGAGCACATCGACAGGGACACGCCCAATATTCGTCGGCAGAGCAAGGCCGGTGAGAATGCGGCGCTTGAGGCCCGCGACCCGAACCATGAAGAACTCGTCGAGGTTGGACGAGAAGATCGCCAAAAAGTTCGCCCGCTCGAGCGCTGGCACCAGCGGGTCCTCGGCCAACTCGAGCACGCGCTGGTTGAAGGCGAGCCAACTCAGCTCGCGGTCGAGGTAGCGGTCGTCGGGGAGCAAGGGGTCCGAGTGCTCCTCCTCATCGTCGAAGTCATCGTCGAGTTCATCGCTCAGTCCGTCTTCGAGAAGCAGGTTGTCGCCGTCCATGCGACCATCCTGGCACCGAGCCCGGTCGGTCCGCGCCGTGGGCCGTGAATGCCGGATGAACGGCGGCGGGGAAGAGCCTGTGGAGGAGCGTTGGCTCAGCGCACCGGCGCCGCGCGCTGCACGTACTGCACATCAATGGAGGCGTCGGTGAATCCCAGTGAGCGGTACAGCGCAACCGCGGAGCGGTTCTCGGCCTCCACGTAGAGGTCTGCCGTCGTGCAGCCGCGCTCCAGCATCCGGGCCAGACCGGCACCGAGGAGCAAGCGTCCGAGCCCTCGGCCCGACGCCTCCGGAGCGATCCCGAGCACATAGATTTCTCCGGTCGTCGAGCCGGGCTCGATCTTGAGCCAGTCGTAGCCGACCAGAGTGCCGGCAGCATCGCGGAGCAGGAGGAAGTCGCCCTCGTTGAACCACGGCTCCGCACGCCGGGCCGCAAGGTCGTCCTCCGTCAGCCGGCCCTGTTCCGGATGCGCAGCGAACACCCGGGCGTTCAGGGCGACCCACTCGGCGGCGTCGAGGTCGCGCGCGTCGGACAGGACGAATCCCTCCGGCACGCGAACCTCCGGCGTGGCGAGGGGCTCCAGCACCAGATGGAGGAGAGTTCGCACCGGCGCGAAGCCGTGCGACTCGGCGAGCGCGCGGGCGGCGGGATGATCGCCGTGTGCCCAGGCGAGAAGCCCTGTGCGGCCACCGGCGAGCACCTGCTCGAGCGTGGCGGTGCCGAATCCGACTCCGCGCCACTCCGGATCGACGACGAACTCGAGCTCGCCCTGGCCGAGGATCGCCGCGGCGACCACCACGTCGGCGCGCAGGCCTACGAGCAGGGTGCGAGAGCCGGTGCGCGCATCGACGAGGGTTTGGTCGCTGAAGGGGGGCTGCCGGTCGAACCAGGCGGCGCGCCCGATCAGGTGCTCGAGGGCAGCTGCGGTGGCGGGATCGGCGAGATCCTCAACGGACAGGTTGAGCGACTCGCTCATTGTCCTCTTCATACACGTTGAACCGGTATCCGACGTTGCGAACCGTACCGATCAGCGACTCCAGATCGCCGAGCTTCGCCCGCAGCCTCCGCACGTGCACGTCGACCGTGCGCGTTCCCCCGAAGTAGTCGTAGCCCCAGACCTCGCTGAGTAGCTGCTCCCGTGTGAAGACGCGGGAGGGGTGCGTGGCGAGGAAGCGAAGGAGTTCGAACTCCTTGAAGGTCAGATCGAGCGGGCGCCCGTGCACCTTGGCCGAGTAGCTCGCCTCGTCGATAACGACTCCCGACGCTTGGATGCGCGAGGTCGACTGCTCCTGTGCGAGACGACCGATGACGAGGCGGATGCGGGCGTCGACTTCGGCGGGGCCCGCGGAGTCGAGGATGACGTCGTTGACGCCCCAGTCGGCGGAAACGGCCGTGAGTCCGCCCTCGGTGAGGATCAGGATGAGCGGGACGTTGATCCCGGTCGTCCTGAGGATCTTGCACAGCGACTTGGCGCTCGCGAGGTTTCGGCGAGCATCGACGAGGATGAGGTCGCAGCTCGGCGCGTTGACGAGTTGTGCCGGTTCGGCGGGAATCTGCTTGGTCTTGTGGCTGAGCAGTCCCAGTGCGGGGAGCACGTCGGCGCCTCCCGCCGAGGTCAGTATCAACAACTGCGCCACGGATCCTCCAGAATGGTCTGCCCGCCATACTAGCGGCGGGCTGGGAGGGCGGATCGCCTAGGGCACAATTGACTGATGAGCAGGGATCGGCTGGGTATCGGCGTCGTCTGGGCACTCGCGCTCGTGGGTTCCGTCGTGACGCTGGCTGTCGCCGCTCCGGCGTCCCGGCAGCTCTGGCTCGCGCTGACGTTCGGCGGTTGCGTGCTTGCGACGTTCGCCGTTCAGCTCGCCGTCGCGCGTGCGGACGGCTACCTCGTCCGCGCAATGACCAGCATCGTCGGTGCGATGGTGCTCGTCGCGATAGCCAGCGGAATCGCGCTGCTGCTACCCGCCTGAGCGTCCCTCCCGGCCCGCATCAGTGGCAGTGCTGGCGGGTAAGATGGCGGAATGCTTCTCGCCCTCGAACTCTTCTACCTCGGATTGCTCGGGCTCGCCTCCCTCTCCATCGCGTGGGTCTCGGGCGTGGTCGTGTACAAGCTCTACCGCGGTCAGAGCTAGCTGCATCGCCGGAGCCGGTGTGATCTCGCTTCCGTCGGGCCTGCCGCCCGAACTCGTTCCCCTCTCCTGGCTGCTCGGCGTCTGGGAGGGTTCAGGAGTCATCGACTACGCCGTCGGCGACGAGCCGGTGCAGGCCGAATTCGGCCACCGCATCAGCTTCAGCTACGACGGCCTCCCCTACCTCAACTACAACTCCTACACCTGGCTGCTCGACGATTCTGAGCATGATCACCGGCCCCTGGTGAGCGAAATGGGCTACTGGCGACTCAGCCGTGCACTGACCGACGCCGATGCTGGTCCGGCGATGCTCCCCGGGCGCGGTGCTCCGGCTTTCCCGGACGCGGAGTCCGTTGAGACTCTGCGTAATGCCGCCGGCGCCTTCGACATCGAGGTGTCTCTCGTGCATCCGGACGGCGTCAGCGAGCTCTACCTCGGGCAGGTCAAAGGACCGCGGATCGACCTCGCCACCGACGCCGTGATGCGCACGGCCGCCGCAAAGGACTACGCAGCGGCCACACGCCTGTATGGCCTCGTGGATGACCACCTACTTTGGGCATGGGATATTGCCGCCCTCGGCCAGGGGCTCCGCACCCACTCGTCAGGACGGCTCGCCCGTGTCGACTGACGTCCTCTCGCCGTTACTGTCAGCCGCCGGCGCAGTGGCGGGGACGAGCGCTGCCGAGCCCGGAGTCGCTGCTCACTATGGCGAGCCGTTCCGCGAGCAGCGGGCGCTCGCCGCTGGCACCGCCCTCGTCGACCTCTCCGGCCGCGGAGTCGTGACCGTCACCGGTCCTGACCGTCTCACCTGGCTCGACTCGCTCACCAGCCAGGCCGTGTCCCGACTTTCGCCCGGCTCCTGCGCAGAGACCCTCCTGCTCGACCCGTCCGGCCGGATCGAGCACGTCATCCGCTTGGTCGACGACGGCGAAACGACGTGGCTTCTGCTCGACCGCGACGAGACCGCGGGCCTGGCAGCCTGGCTCGATCGGATGCGCTTCCTGCTCCGCGTTGAGGTGTCGGAGCGTACCGAGGAGTTCGCAACCCTCGCTGTTTTCGGAGAGGGGGCCGCTCTGGCCTTCGTGCTCGGCCTCGGCGAGGCTTCGATCGCGTGGCGCGACCCGTGGGCCCAGGTGCAGCCTGGCGGCTGGCAGTATGCGCTCATCGCGGAGCATCCGGCAGCGAGTTGGAATCTCTGCGAGATTCTTGTCCCGCGCGCCGTGCTCGACGGCCTCGACGGCCGCGCCGCCGCCGCTGGAGTCACCCTCGCCGGTGCCGACGCGCTCGAAGCGCTCCGGATCGCCGCGTGGCGGCCGCGGCACGCGACCGAGGTCGATGAGCGCTCCCTCCCCCACGAACTCGACCTCCTCCGCTCCAGCGTGCACTTGGCTAAGGGCTGCTACCGCGGGCAGGAGACGGTGGCGAAGGTGCACAACCTCGGTCATCCGCCTCGCCGTCTCGTGCTGCTGCAGCTCGACGGCTCCGACTCCGTGCTGCCCCGACACGGGGATATCGTCACCGCACACAAAGGCGGCGAACTGGTCGAGGTCGGTACCGTCACCTCCAGCGCCTGGCACTACGAGGACGGCCCGATCGCTCTCGCTGTCATCAAGCGCACCGTCCCCATCGAACTCGAACTCACAGTGATCGTCGGGGACGCTCGCGTCGCAGCGGCACAGGAGGTCGTCGTCCCGCCCGAAGCCGGAGCGGAGGCGGACGTGCCTCGCCTGCCCAGGCTCGGCTCGACGACCAGGTAGGCCACGCCGTGGTGGCCGCAGGACCGGCCACGCGGGGCCGGGCGGTTGAGCGCGTCCACGGTCTCGTCGAGGCGTGGGAGCTGCATCCCCGGAAAGCGATCGGCCGCGCGGCGGCGTCGCTGCCAGCGGTGCTCCAGATCGTGCTCGCCGCCGTCCTCGCCTACTCCGTGGCGCGCTTCGTGGTCGGGCATCCCGCGCCTGTGCTCGCGCTCACCGTGACCATCACAAGTCTGGGGATCGCTCGCGACACCCGCCCAAAGCAAGTCGCCGAGACAGCGATCGGGATGCTGATCGGTATCACGGCGAGCGAGATCCTGCTCCTGCTGTGGGGGAGCGGAGTCTGGCAGCTTGCCGTCGTGCTGGCGATCGTCTTCACTCTCGGTCGGGCGCTCTCGCCGTCGCCCGGCTTCGCGGTCGCCGCCGGCACTCAGGCGATGCTGGTGATGATCCTGCCGGCGCCCGATGGCGGCGTCCTGACCAGGAGCCTCGACGGCTTGATCGGCGGACTCGCGGCTTTGCTCTGCACGGCGGTCGTGCCGCGTCCTTCGCTACACACCGCCCGGGCGGAGGCGCACCGGCTGGTCTCGGCGCTCGGCCGCACAGTCGAGGAGCTGACAGAGGCACTGCAGCGCGGCGACTCCTCCGCTTCGTCGTCGGCCCTCGAGCGGATTCGGGCCACACAACCGATGATCGACGGGTGGACGGCAGCCCTCGACTCGGCGACGGGCGTGGCCCGCATTTCGCCGTTCATCCGTCGGCATCGCGTCGAGCTGACTCGGCAGAGCACAATGCTTGCCGCGCTGGACCTCGCAACTCGTAACCTCCGCATCATCGCCCGGCGCATTGACTTCCTCGTCGGCGACGCTGCTGCGCGCCCCACACTCGCAGGAGTGGTCGCGAGCTTTGGTCCGAGCATTGCGCTGCTGGGACGGGCCGTCGCCGATCCGTCTGTGCTCGCGCTTGCGCGCCAGGATCTCGTCCTGCTCGCCACGTCCCTCGACCCGCAGCGGCTGATTCCCGAGGCGCGACTGGCCGAGAAAACCCTCCTCGTGCTGCTTCGCCCCTTGGTCGTCGACCTGCTGACAGCGACGGGCGCAGGCCCAGCGGAGGCCCGAGCCGCCCTGCCTCCGCTGTCCTAGCCGTCAGGCGGCTGGCGCCACCGCGTTCCAGGCGACCGTGACCTCGCCCAGACGCCAGCGGCGCGGACCATCGAGGATCGGCCACTCGACTCGCAGATCGCGCACGGTCGCGAGCCAGCGCTGACCCGGCCCGTAGACGGCGAGTGGGGCGTTCAGCGTCCACGCCCGTTCGAGCGCGGCCAGGAAGGCGTGCACTCGCTCCCCGGGGACATTGCGGTGAATCAGCGCTTTGGGCAGGCGTTCTGCCGCGGTCATCGGCGAGGGAATGCTCGCGAGACGGAGCGACAGGGTGAGCGAACGCGGGCCCTCTCGGCCGACCTCGATCCAGGTGCAGATGCGGCCGATCTCGTCGCAGGTGCCCTCGACGAGCACGCCGTCAGGCTGGAGACGGGTCGTCATCGTCGTCCAGGCGCCGGCGACATCGCCTTCGTCGTACTGGCGGAGAACATTGAAAGCCCGAATGACCTCGGCGCGTCGTTGCGTCGGCAGAGGGACCTCGAAGCCACCCCGCTCGAAACGTACGCGCGCGTCCGCGGGGAAGGATGTGCCTCCCTCCCTGACTTGCTCCAGCTGTCGCCGCGCTGTGGCGACGCGAGCAGGCTCGATCTCGAGGCCGAGCACCTCGACGTCCGGAGCCGCCCTGAGGAGGCGCCGGTGCAGCTCGAGCGTGGTGACCGCGCTCGCTCCGAAGCCAAGGTCGACGACGAGGGGAGAGCGCGCGCTCCGCAGCACCGGCAGCTCGGCGAGCCTGCGGTCCACTCGGCGCAGGCGGTTCGTGCCCGTCGTTCCGCGGGTGATGGTACCGATGGGCATACTCTCCACCGTATCCGGAAGCGCAATGGCCGCCTCTAAGCTGGATGCATGTCCGAGACTTCCACGCTCATCCTCGTGCGCCACGGCAACAGCGAGTGGAACCAGAAAAACCTTTTTACCGGCTGGGTCGATGTGCGCCTCACCGAGCAGGGAGTCGCCGAGGCGACCCGCGCCGGTGAGCTGCTGATCGAGGCTGGGCTGCATCCCGACATCGTGTATACCTCGCGGCAGACGCGTGCGATCCAAACCGCGAATATCGCGCTCGAAGCCGCCGATCGGCTGTGGATCGACGTGAAGCGCTCGTGGCGCCTGAACGAGCGCCACTACGGGGCGCTGCAGGGCAAGGACAAGGCGCAGACTCTGGCCGAGTACGGTCCGGAGCAGTTCCAGACCTGGCGTCGCTCGTTCGATGTGCCGCCGCCTCCGATGTCCGATGACGACCAGTATTCGCAGGCCCATGACGAGCGCTATGCCGACCTTGGCGACGCGTTGCCGCGCACCGAGTCGCTGAAGCTCGTGATCGAGCGGATGCTGCCCTACTGGGAGTCCGACATCAAGCCGGACCTTGCCTCGGGCAAGACCGTGATGGTCACCGCGCACGGCAACTCGTTGCGAGCCCTGGTGAAGACCCTTGATGGCATCTCGGACTCGGATATCGCCGAGCTGAATATCCCGACCGGCATCCCTCTCGTCTACTCCCTCGACGAGAACTTCGCGCCGATCGGCCAGGCGCGCTACCTCGACCCGGAGGCGGCTGCCGCCGGTGCCGCGGCCGTCGCCGCCCAGGGCGCCAAGAAGTAACAGCCCGCCCATCCCGCGCTCGGAGGACAGCGTTCGGCTCGCCGGAATTCCCGATTCCCGCGAGCCACCGCGTTGAGCGTTGATGTGCTGCGTGAGGTCGTCATCGAAGCGCAGAGCATCGGCAGTTCGGCAGCCTGCTCGTCCCCCCGGCTGACGCTAGGAACAAGAAGATGGGACGCCTCTTGAGGAGAGACGTCCCATCTTCTTGCCGATTTCCCTAGGTGGAAGTGAGGCGCCAGGTCTGACTATCTGTCCAATAAAGTAGAAAGGAGCATCTCCCTTCCGTCGATTGGTCTGCTTTCAAGGGCCCAGCAAGAGTTGCATAAAGGGTGCGGGGCGAATCCCCGTCCTGGCTGTCGATGCGCCGCGACGTGACTGCAATGGCGCCGCATGCGTCATAGACTGCCGTAATAGCGGACGGCTGCTGGTCGGGGAAGAGCTTCGTCAGGCGCGAAGGATCCCCAGAGTCGATCGCGGAAATTACCATTCTAAGTTCATCGCTCGGCTCCAATGGTGATGGCGTGGTTCTCAATGCGGGATCTGCCGAGCAGCCGGTAAGCGCCACGACGAGGCTCATGAGCCCCGCAACGCCGAGGGACTTACTTCTCACGGCCTGACACCAACTCACGGTGCCCAGTTGGAGTAAACAGCATCTGGGTTTTCGGAGAGAAATGCCGCGGTAGCCCCAGCTGTATTTTGGTATTGCTTTGAACAAGCTGCTTGTGAATCTCGCTATACATCGGAAGCTGAGCGAGCCCAGGACTTTGCGTCGCGATCTTTCCACCTGACAGCACCTGTTTAATCTGATTCGCCGGTTCGCCGCTCTTCTGGGCGGCTGCGATGCCAGCCGGCGGGGCAATCGTCTCGGGAAGATCGGTTGCCTGAAGAAAGGCCCGGGCCGTCGCGGTCCGCGCCTTCCACTGCCTTGTGGTCCCCGGGTCGCGCGCCATCCAGTCGACCTGGGCGGCAAACTCCTCCGCAGGCGTCGCCCGCACCTCCTCCAGCTGCGTGAGGAACGAGGGGGCGAACCGCGGGCTGGGTGTAAGGACGTCCGGCACGTACCCGGTGCTGGGCACCAGAGAGCGGAGAACACGGATGTCGACGCCCCTCAGGCGCCCCCGCGCGTACTCCAGAAACGGCCCGAATTGCGACGCCGCACCCGGTCGCGCTAGCGCCCGCAGGCTGAACACGGCCTCCCCGATCGGCGACGGAGTGAGCCGCACTCGGGCCACATCGGCGGCAGAAGCCTCGTAGGTTATCGCCACTGTGCATCGTCGCGGATGAGGTCCTCCTGGAGCGCCGCGTAAATGAATTCGCTCCCCCACGCCCCCGACACGCGTCGATCGTTCTCGACGAGGTGTGCTTCTTGGCGGAATCCCAGACGTCGGCACAGGAGCACCGAGCGCTCGTTCTCCGCGTCGAGTCGAGCGAAAAGCCGATGCGCACCGTATTCCGAGAAGGCCAGCTCGGCGACCGCCCGCGCGGCCTCGGTTGCGTAACCCCTACCTGCGTCTTCGGGGTTGAAAACCCAGCCGATCTCGACCTGCGCCGCCCGCCGATCCGACAGGGTGAGGACGATCTCCCCGATCACCCGGCGCTCGGTGTGTACCCGGATCGCCAACAGGAGAGCGTCGCCCTCGGCAATGAGCGACGTCGTCGCGATCGCTCGTTCAATGCTGGCCGCGCACGCCTCCCGACTCAGCGGCTCGCGGTAGAGGTAGCGGGCGACATCTTCGCGCGACTGGTACGCAAGCCGATCGTCGAGATCACCGTGGCTAAAACGCGTGATGTTAAGGCGACGAGTAGCGAGGATCAGCGGCACCATTTGCTCCATCTGACCAGTCTCTCATCCGCTCGGTCTCGCTCCCGGCGACGCAGCGGCGCTCTCACCGGAGGTGCCTGGAGCGCCCGCCGTGACGGGACCGCCGACGACACCGTCGGGCCGCACCCCTCAGCCTTGCAGCGACTGCCCGCAGCGCGGTCGTAGCCTGCCGCTCCGGCTCGCACGAACGTGCCCGGCTCGCAGGACCAGTCGAGCGCCGCACGCCCGAGGCGGTGTGACGAGCCCGAGATTCCGTGTCCGGATTGGAGAGGCTTGGTTTTGATTCGACGTCGGGGGATGCCGCGATGCTTTCGGCGTGCAGGAACTGGAAGATCATTAAGATCGGCTATCGCGGCCCCCTCACAGAACTTCCCAATCTCATTCGTGCAGTCACCCGCCTCGAACTTTATCGACGCGGCTGATAAAACCTTATGAATAACGCTCTTAGAGAGCCACCCGTGGTGGAGTCGCGCTCGCGCGACTCCACCACAACAACTCAGCCCCAGTCGCCCGAAATCAGGTACTGGACTTTCTTGGCGATGGACACCGCGTGGTCCGCGAAGCGCTCGTGATAGCGGCTCGCGAGGGTCGCGTCGACAGTGTCAGCGGCCTGGCCTTTCCATGCCTCGCTGAGGACCTTGTCGAAGACGCTGACGTGCAGCTCATCGATCTTGTCGTCTTCGTCGCGGATCTCCTCCGCGATGCGGGGGTCCTGCGAGCGGAGCAGCTCAGTCAGCTTGTGTGCGACGACCACGTCGAGGCGTCCCATCTCGACGAAGGTCGGCCGCAGGCTCTTGGGAACCACCTTGTCGGGGAAGCGGTAGCGCGAGAGCTGCGCGATGTGCTCGGCAATGTCCCCCATCCGCTCGAGGGAGGCGCTGATGCGCAGGGCCGAGACCACGATGCGCAGGTCGCGGGCTACCGGGTTCTGGCGGGCGAGGATGTCGATGGCGAGCTCATCGAGGCTGATCGCCAACTCGTCGATGTGCGCGTCGTTCGCGATGACTTCTTCAGCGAGGGTCACGTCGGAATGGTTGAACGCCTGAGTCGCCTTCTCGATGGCGATCTCGACGAGTCCGGAGATCTCGACGAGACGTTCTTGGACCTCAGCTAGCTCCTGCTGGAAAACTTCACGCATCTGGTGATCGACCCTCTCTATGGTGCTCGCGGACGACGGCGCCGGATCTGCGGCGCGCACATCGCGCGTCCGCTTCGACTGCACTCCACGGGCGCAGGCGCAGTCATGATGACCACGGCAGGTTAACGCACGGTGCCGGAGGTGTGAACAGTACTCGGCCCGCGGTGGTGTGGCAGGCATCCGGTAGGGGGACGCTCGGTGGATGGTTAGCCTTGGTCCGTGGATTCGGGCTTGATCGTGGTGCTGTCGCTCGTGCTCGGTGTGGCGATCGGGATCCTCCTCACCACCGTCGTGACGCTCGCGGCGCGTCAGGGCCGCATCGCCGCAGAGGTCGTCTCGGTCAGCGTCCCCGAGGGGATCGACGCAATTATCGACGCGGTCGGCGCGCCGGCCTTCGTGACGGATCCGTCGCACAACGTGCTCAAGGCGTCGTCCCGTGCCGTCGCGCTCGGCCTGGTCACGCAGGACACGATCCTGCACCCTGACCTCGTTGCAATCGTCGACCGGGTGCGCCGTTTCGGCGACGACATCGAACAGGACCTTGAACTCCCCACAAGCCCTCTCTCGGACGCCGCCGTCACCCTTGTCGTGCGCGCCACCCGCCTCGGCTCGCGCTTCGTCCTGGTGATCGCCGAGGACCACACCGAGGCCCGCCGGCTGGAAGCGGTGCGCCGGGACTTCGTCGCGAATATCTCGCACGAACTGAAGACTCCGATCGGAGCGGTCGGCCTGCTGGCTGAGGCGCTCGACTCCGCCGCCGACGACCCGCAGCAGGTGCGTCGTTTCGCCCACCGCCTGACCCAGGAGTCGCACCGCCTCGCCAAGATCACCCGTGAGATCATCGAACTCTCCCGTCTTCAGGCGACCGACGTCGCCCGGTCCTCGGACATCATCCGTGTCGACGACATCGTCACCTCCGCCCTCGAGACCACCCATGTGATGGCGGAGTCGCACGACGTCAGCCTGGTGAAAGGCGGGATGAAGAGGGCATACGTCGTTGGACAAGAAAAGATTCTCGTCTCGGCGCTGCACAACCTTCTCGCGAACGCGATCCAGTACTCGCCGGCCGGCTCCCGGGTCGGGATCGGCGTTCGATCCACCGGTGGCGTCGTCGAGATCGCGGTCACCGACCAGGGCATCGGCATCCCGGAGGAGGACCTCGACCGGGTGTTCGAGCGCTTCTACCGCGTCGACCAGGCACGTTCCCGCCATACCGGCGGCACCGGCCTCGGCCTCAGCATCGTTAAGCACGCCGTGCAGAACCATGGCGGCGACGTCCGCGTCTGGTCCAAGCCCGGCCGCGGCTCCACCTTCACCATCCGGCTCCCCGAAGCAGACCCGGCCAGGACGCCCTTCGCGGCGACGGCCCCGATAGGAGAACACGCGTGACCAGCATCCTGCTCGTCGAGGACGAGAGCGCCCTCAGCGAGCCCCTCAGCTACCTGCTCGAACGCGAAGGCTACGACGTCACCGTCGCCGAGGACGGCAACCGCGCCGTCACCGCGTTCGACGACGGCGAATACGACTTGATCCTGCTCGACCTGATGCTCCCCGGCATGCCCGGCACCGAGGTCTGCCGCGAGATCCGCACTCGCTCCTCCGTGCCGATCATCATGGTCACCGCAAAGGACTCCGAGGTGGACATCGTCGTCGGTCTCGAACTCGGCGCCGACGACTACGTCACCAAGCCCTACTCGACACGCGAGCTACTCGCACGCATCCGCGCCGTCCTCCGCCGCCGCACCGAGGACCCGGGAGAGGAGCGCATCGTCGTCGCCGGACCCGTCCGCATGGATATCGAACGCCACACCGTCGAGGTCGACGGCGTCGAAACCGCGATGCCTCTCAAGGAATTCGAACTCCTCGAGATGCTGTTGCGCAACGCTGGCCGCGTCCTCACCCGCGGCCAGCTCATCGACCGCGTCTGGGGCAGCGACTACTTCGGCGATACGAAGACCCTCGACGTCCACGTGAAGCGGATCCGCTCCAAGATTGAGAAGACGCCGAAGGAGCCAGTGCTCTTGGTTACTGTCCGCGGCCTCGGCTACCGCTTCGACGCCTGATCGCGGGCCCTGGTGGGGTGATCTGCGGCGTTGTCGTCGGTTGCGATACCTCCGGTATCGCGCCTTCCTCCACCTTGCAGCTCACCTCGCGGGCCCTGGTGGGGTGATCTGCGGCGTTGTCGTCAGTTGCGATACCTCCGGTATCGCGCCCTCCTCCGCCTTGCAGCTCACCCCACCAGGGCCCGCGATCTTCTTGGGGTGAGAGAAGGAAAGAAAGAAAAGGGGGAGGAGGCTACTCGGTGGGGGCGTCGACGCCGGGGTCGGACGTGGGGGTGGGGAGCGCCGTCAGGGCGGGGTTTGGTGTTGGGGTGCGGGTGGGAGTCGCGGAGGGTGCGGGGGTCAGCGTCGAGTAGGCCTCGAGGGCGTTCGTGAGGACGGGGACCAGGAGTTCCTTGCCCTCTTCAGAGCCGTACTGGAAATAGACAGGGAGGAGACCTCCCGGGATCGTGTCGATGCCATCCATCTGGACTGCCTCGGTGCTATCGGGGCGGACCTCTGTGCGGCCGGGGACGGCATCGACGGTGTCGTTCGTGCGGCCCGCGGCACCCTCATACTGCACCTCGACGCTCAGCGACTCGTCGGTGGAGTTCACGAATGTCACGACAAGGGTGCCCAGCTCGCCGTCGTCCGAAATGATCATCGCGTTGCGGATGGCAAGATCGCCGATTGTCGCACCGACGCCATCGCTGGGGTCGTAGATCTTGCGAGTCGCCTGCGGAGCGACCAGGTTGCAGCCGGCGGTAGCGAGGGCGACGCCGACCGCGAGAACGACGGATGCAGCGATACGCGCCTTCACAGGATCCTCCAGATCGTCGGCCCTGCTCGCCCCGGACAGGGCGGAGTCACTGTGCACGAGCCGATACCAGGCTAGCGTAGCGAGAGTTGCGGCCCCGCCTGGCCGGCCCTCCTCCTGCTTGGTGCGCATGTTAGTCTATCCGCCGCTGAAAGGACGTCGCATGCAGTTCGAGGTCGGAGAGACAGTCGTCTATCCCCATCACGGAGCCGCCACGATCGCCGAGGTGAAGACCCGCACGATCAAGGGCCAGGAGAAGACCTACCTCAAGCTCCGAGTCGCCCAGGGCGACCTTGTCATCGAGGTTCCCGCCGACAACGTCGATCTGGTGGGCGTCCGTGACGTTATCGGGCGCGAGGGCGTGGAACGCGTGTTCGAGGTCTTGCGCGCCGAGGTCGTCGAGGAGCCCACGAACTGGTCCCGCCGCTACAAGGCCAATCTCGAGAAGCTCGGCTCCGGCGACGTCGTGAGAGTCTCCGAGGTCGTCCGCGACCTCACCCGCCGCGACCGCGATCGTGGCCTTTCGGCGGGTGAGAAGAGCATGCTCGCGAAGGCCCGGCAGATTCTGGTCTCCGAGCTCGCCCTCGCCGAAAAGACTGACGAGGATGCAGCGTCGCTGCTCCTTGACGAGGTTCTCGCATCCTGAGCACGCTGACTACTCCACCCACCGTGGCGGTCGTCCTGGTCGCCGCCGGCAGCGGCACCCGGCTCGGGCGCGAGCGGCCCAAGGCCTACGTCGAGTGCGCGGGGACGACGATCCTCGAGCGCAGCCTCCGCACCGTGCTCATGCTCGCCGAGCCCGTGCAGATCGTCATCGTGGCGCCCACCACCCTCATCGACGAGACGATCGCGCTGGCCCGGACCGCCGGTGCGGCTGACGGCACCGTGAACGTCGTCGCTGGAGGCGCCACCCGGCAGGAGTCGGTTGCCCGTGGTCTCGTGACGCTCGCTCCGAGCATCGACGTGGTCCTCGTCCACGATGCCGCGCGCGCGCTCACTCCGCTTCGCCAGTTCGAGCGCGTTATCGCGGCGGTACGCGCGAGCGGAGGCGGAGTGATCCCCGGTCTTCCCGTCACCGACACCATCAAGCGGATCGACGCGGACAGTGTGATCCTCGGCACGGTCGATCGCTCGCAGCTCGCGGCGGTGCAGACGCCGCAGGGCTTCCCGCGAGACCTGCTCGACGAGGCCTACGCCGACACCGAGGAGGAGTTCACCGACGACGCTGCACTGCTCGCCTCTCAGGGCGGGGCCTGCGTCGTCATCGACGGGGATCCGCTCGCCTTCAAGATCACGACGCCCTGGGATCTTGCGCGAGCGGAGCAGATCCTCGCTCCCGCGCATGCCGTCATCGTGCCGCGGGTGGGTATCGGCACCGACGTGCACGCCTTTGACGACGACTCGCCGCTCTGGCTCGCCGGCCTGCACTGGCCTGGGGAGGGCGGGCTCTCGGGACACAGCGACGGCGATCCCGTCGCCCACGCGATCTGCGACGCACTGCTGGCCGCCGCCGGGCTTGGCGACATCGGCTCACGCTTCGGCACCGCCGACCCGCGCTTCGAGAACGCTCACGGCGAGGTCTTCCTCCGCGCCACCCGAGAGCTGGTCGAGGCCGCCGGCTTCACGATCGGCAACGTGGCGGTGCAGCTGATCGGTAACCGCCCGACGTTTTCGCCGCGGCGGGAGGAGGCGCAGCGCCTGCTGTCGAGGCTTCTCGGTGCCCCGGTCAGTGTCGCCGCCACGACCTCTGATGCGCTGGGATTCACTGGCCGCGGAGAAGGAGTGGCCGCGACAGCGACCGCACTGGTCCTCCCCAGTCCCGCAAGCGCCAGGTAATCCACAGCCCGTAGCCCCGGCAAGGGTCGGCCCAGTACGCCCGGTAAACTCGCCCGCGTGACTCTGCGACTGCATGACTCGAAGGCTCAGGCCCTCGTCGATTTCGTTCCCCTCCGCGAGAACGAGGTCGGGATGTACGTCTGCGGACCCACCGTGCAGTCCTCGCCGCACATCGGCCACCTCCGCTCAGCGCTCGCCTACGACCAGCTGCGCCGCTGGCTGACGTACCGTGGCTATCAGGTCACGCTCGTGCGCAATGTCACCGACATCGATGACAAGATTCTGGCGCTCACCGAGGAGTCGCGTCGTCGGGCTCCAGAGGGCGCCCCCTCGGAGCAGTGGTGGGCGCTGGCCTACCGTGTCGAGCTCGAGTTCACCGCCGCCTACACAGCACTGGGAATACTCCCGCCAACCTATGAGCCACGCGCCACCGCGAGCATCGCCGAGATGATTGCCCTCATCCAGACCCTGATCGAGCGCGGACACGCCTACCCGGCGTCCGATCCGTCGGGAGACGTGTACTTCGACACGCGCTCCTGGCTCGACTACGGCGCCCTCACTCGGCAGCGGCTTGAGAGCATGGAAGCGGCGACCGACGCCGACCCGCGCGGCAAGCGCGACCCACACGACTTCGCGCTCTGGAAGGGAGCCAAGCCCGACGAGCCGGAGTCCGCCTCGTGGCCGTCGCCCTGGGGCCCCGGTCGCCCCGGCTGGCATATCGAGTGCTCCGCGATGTCGACGAAGTACCTCGGCACGCAGTTCGACATTCACGGCGGCGGACTGGACCTGCGCTTCCCGCACCACGAGAACGAGCTCGCGCAGTCGAGTGCGGCCGGCCACGCCTTCGCGAGCTACTGGCTGCACAACGGACTCGTCTCGGTGACCGGCCAGAAAATGAGCAAGTCCCTCGGCAACTCCGTCTTTGCCTCGGAACTGCTCGGCTCGGCGCGGCCGCTCGTCGTCCGCTACTACCTCGGCTCGGCTCACTACCGTTCTACCCTCGAATTCCACGACGGTGCTCTTGAAGAGGCCGACGCAGCGCTCGAACGGATCGAGGGCTTCCTCGACCGCTCCCGCCGCCGGCTCGAGGGCACGCGCTTCGCTGCCCTCGGCGAGCCGGTCGTACCCCAGGAGTTCGCCGACGCGATGGACGACGACCTCTCTGTCCCGCAGGCCATCGGTGTCCTGCACGAGACTGTGCGGGCTGGCAACGCTGCCCTCGACGCCGAGGATCTCAGCACAGTCTCGGCCCTGCGCACCCAGGTGCTCGCGATGGCGGGTGTGCTCGGCATCGACCCGGAGGCGCCCGAGTGGGCGCGCTCCGGCGACGAGCCCTCGTACCGTGCGCTCAGCGTGCTGGTCGACCGCCTGGTAGCTGAGCGTCAGACCGCGCGGGAGCAGCGCGACTGGGCGAGCGCCGACCGCATCCGAACCGATCTCGCCGCGGCGGGAATCACGATCGAAGACACCCAGACGGGTGCGCATTGGAGTCTTGATGGCGAATAAGCCCGGCCGCCCCGGAGCGGTCCGAAAGAAGAGCAAGGGCAAGGCCGTCGGATCAGGCGGTCAGGGTCGTCAGGCTCTCGAAGGCAAAAAGCCCACCCCAAAGGCCGAGGACCGGCCCTACCACCCGGCAGGCAAAGCGAAGCTGGCGCGCGACCGCTTCGTCGCTGCAGGAGGAAAGGGCCGTCCTGGAGGAGCACTCTCGGCAGCGGCCCGCGGCCAGGGGCGCCCGGCGTCCTCACGTAAGCCCAAGAGTGGGGACGAGTTCGAGATGGTGACGGGCCGCAACTCCGTCCTTGAGGCGCTGCGCGCCAGCATCCCGGCGACCACCCTCTATCTGGCGACCCGCATCGAGATGGACGACCGGGTCAAGGAGGCGCTCAAGATCGCCACCGCGCGCGGCCTTCCCGTGCTCGAAGTCATGCGCCCCGAACTCGATCGTCTCGCTGGAATCGACTCCGTGCATCAGGGGCTCGTGCTCAAGGTGCCGCCCTACGAGTATGCCCACCCCAGCGATCTGCTCGAGCGCAGCGTCTCGCGCGGCGCCGTCCCCCTCCTGGTTGCGCTCGACGGCATCACTGACCCACGCAATCTCGGAGCAATCATTCGCTCCGTCGCCGCGTTTGGCGGGCAGGGCGTTATCGTTCCGCAGCGCCGCTCGGTCGGTCTCACGTCGGCGGCCTGGAAGACCTCGGCGGGCGCCGCCGCGCGGATTCCTGTCGCGATGGCATCGAATCTCACCGCGATGATCAAAGACTTCAAGCGCGAGGGTGTTTTCGTCATCGGGCTCGACGGCGACGGCGACGTCGCCCTGCCGGGACTCGAGCTTGCCGACCGTCCGCTCCTGGTGGTGGTCGGGAGCGAGGGCAAGGGCCTCTCGCGCCTCGTCGCCGAGCAGTGCGATGCGGTCGTTTCGATCCCGATCAGCTCCGCGACGGAGTCGCTCAACGCCGGTATCGCGGCCTCGGTCGCGCTCTACGAGATCTCGAAGCTCCGCGCCTCAAGCGAGTAGTCGCCCGGACGCGACGAGGGCCCGTGCCGCAGCCGCACGGGCCCCACTCGTCCGAGTTAGATATTCTTCGTCCAGTCGACGTCAGCGTCCTCGTCCGTCAGCTCGGCGTCGCCGGACTCGTCGATGACGAGGTTCGGCAGCGTCAACGCCTCAGTCGCAGAAGCGATAACCGTTGCCTCGTCGCGGCGGTAACGCAGGATGTCGTTGACGTAGGCGGTGACGGCCTCCGCCAGGGGGACATCGCGCGCTTGCTGTTGCGACATGAACCAGCGGTGCTCGAGCAGCTGGTGGAACATTTCCGCTGGCTCCAGCCGCCCTTTGAGTTCGCGCGGGATCGAGCGGATGACCGGCTCGAACACCTGCGCCAGCCACTCGTGAGCCACCATCTCCTCGTCCAGGTTCTGCTTGTCATAGGTGACCGTGTACGAGTCGAGGTCGTTCAGGAGGCGTCGCGCCTGGTTCTCTTGTGCGTCGAGTCCCGTAAGACGCAGGAGGCGTCGCTGATGGTGGCCCGCGTCGACGACTTTGGGCTGGATTCGCACCGTCGATCCGGCGTCATCCGTCTTGATTGCCAGCTCCTCAATGTCAAACCCGAGGTTGTTCAGACGGTTGACCCGATCATTGATGCGCCAGCGCTCTGACGTCGAGAACGACTCGGCGCCGGTCAGCTCCTTCCACAGACTCCGGTAGGCGGCGACGATCCCATCCGACACCGTGATCGGGTCGAGATCGTCGTCGATGCGGCCGCCGGCCTCCAGATCGAGCAGTTCGCCGGCGATGTTCACGCGCGCAATTTCGAGGTCGTTCTCGCGCTGCCCGTTTGACAGGCCGCCCGAGTAGAGCTGCCCGGTCTCGGCGTCAACGAGGTAAGCCGCGAAGGCGCCCGCGTCGCGGCGAAAGAGAGTATTCGAGAGCGAGACGTCGCCCCAAAAGAAGCCGATCACGTGCAGTCGTACGAGGAGGAGCGCCAAAGCGTCCACGAGACGAGTCGCGGTATCGGGGCGGAGTGTCTGCGAGAAGAGCGCGCGATAGGGCAGGGAAAACTTTAGGTGGCGGGTGACCAGTACCGCTGGGAGCGCTTCTCCCTCGTCGTCCGTCCGGTTGATAATCACGGCGCCGGGCTCGACACACGGCACGTCGAGGCGCTGCAGGGTCTTAAGCATCTCGTACTCGCGCCGCGACATCTCGGCGGTGGTCTCCTTGACGGCGACCACGTGTCCCGAGAGGTGTGCGAACCGGACGGTGTGCCGCGAAATGCCCTTGGGCAGCGCGGCGATGTACTCGTCTGGCCAGTCGTCCAAGCGCAGGTTCCAGGGTAGGTCGAGCAGGGCCGGGTCGACAGTGGCCGAGGTGATGTTCAGGGAGCCGGACATTGTGCGCCGTTCGTGTCGGAAGAAGGGGGAGGCGGACGGAGGAGAAGGCCGAACGGGCGCTGCCGCCGCCCTGGGAGGACGGCGGCAGCGTGTGCGTGGGAGGAGCGCCGACTCAGGAGAGGCGCTCGCCCGACTCCGCGTCGAAGATGTGCACGCGGTGGTTTGCGGTCACGTAGACGCGATCGCCTGCGGTGGGGTGGACGCGTCCGTCGACGCGCGCGACGATGTCGGTCCGGCGGCCCTCGACCTCCGTGTGGCCGTAGAGGTAGCCGTCCGAGCCGAGCTCCTCGATAAGGTCGACTTCGATCGGCAGGCCGCCGGGCTGAGTCGAGACGGTGACGTCCTCGGGGCGCACACCGAGCGTGACGACCTTCTGGCTCGCCTTCGCGAGCGCCTCGCGGGCAATCGGGAGGACCGTATCGCCGAAGTTGACGCCGCCGTCTGTGACGTCCGCGTGAAAGAGGTTCATCGCGGGCGAGCCGATGAATCCGGCGACGAAAACGTTGTTCGGGTTTTCGTAGAGGTCGCGGGGTGTCCCCACCTGCTGGAGGACTCCGTCCTTCAGCACCGCGATGCGGTCGCCCATGGTCAGTGCCTCGGTCTGGTCGTGGGTGACGTAGACCGTCGTGATGCCGAGGCGGCGCTGGAGGGTGCCGATCTGAGTGCGCGTTGAGACCCGGAGCTTGGCGTCGAGGTTCGACAGCGGCTCGTCCATGAGGAAGACCTGCGGCTTGCGAACGATCGCGCGGCCCATCGCGACGCGCTGGCGCTGACCACCCGACAGGGCTTTGGGCTTGCGGTTGAGGTAGGGCTCGAGGTCGAGCATTTTCGCCGCCTCAAGGACACGCGCCGCGCGCTCATCCTTGTTGACACCGGCGATCTTGAGAGCGAAGCCCATGTTTTCTGCGACCGACATGTGCGGATACAGGGCGTAGTTCTGGAACACCATCGCAATATCGCGATCTTTTGGCGGAACGTCCGTGACGTTGCGGTCGCCGATCAGGATGCGTCCCTCGTTGACCTCTTCGAGGCCGGCGAGCATGCGGAGGGAGGTGGACTTGCCGCAGCCGGAAGGACCGACGAGCACGAGGAACTCGCCGTCACCGACTTCGAGGTTGAGCTTGTCGACGGATGCACGCGTGGCCCCGGGGTAGACGCGGGATGCGTGGTCGAAAGTTACGGACGCCATTGTTCTTGCTCCTTCACCGGCAGGTACGTGCCGGACGATCCGAGTGAATGGAAGTGATGGTCATCGTCGCCTGGGCGACAGTGACCAGTCGTCTCAGTATGCCACGGGCCCCAGAGGGACCGGCGCTTGCAGGTGGGCACCGTTTGGAAGTTTCCCAGGGCTCGCGCGTAGGATTCCGGCGAGTCGCGCCCCGGCGGCAACCCCTTCCCCTTTCCCCCTCTCATTCGGAGCGTCCTTGTCATGACCAACGACGGAGCCCACGACCGTCTTTCGAAGAACCAGCGACGAGAGGCTGCCCGAGAAAAGGCGCGCCGACTCCGCGAGCAGCAGAAGCGCCGAGACCGCGTGAGTCGGATCGCCCTGCAGGGAGGTTTGGCCGTCGTTGTGATCGCGATTGTCGCGATCGTGGTCTTCGCCGTCAGCTCGAGCATCCGCCCGGCGGGGCCTGGTCCGGCCAACATGGCCAGCGACGGCGTGGTCATCGGCGAGAACATGGTCGCTCAGACCAGTCCCTCACTGCCCGCCGAGGGAACGCCGACCCCGAGCGTCCTCGACACCTCGTCCGGCACGGTCGACATCAGGGTCTACCTTGACTACCTCTGCCCTTACTGCGGTGAATTCGAGAAGACCAACGGTAACCAAATCAAGGAGTGGGTGACAAGCGGAGCCGCGACCGTCGAGATTCACCCCATCGCCATTCTCACGACCCGCTCGAATGGGACAAAGTACTCGGAGCGTGCAGCTAACGCCGCCGCCTGCGTCGCTGACACTCAGCCGAACGCCTTCTTCGACTACAACTCGCTGCTCTTTAAGAATCAGCCCGCGGAGGGAACCAACGGCCTCTCCGACGATCAGCTGAAGAACTATGCCGCTCAGGCGGGAGTTGAGGACACGGCCGCGGTGAACAGTTGCATTGATGACTCCCGGTTCGTGAGCTGGGTTCGCGCCGCGACGGAGCGCGCCACCTCAGGTCCCCTGCCCGGAACGGATGTTCCAGCCGCGACGGGAACACCGATTGTGCTCGTGAACGGCGGGTCATACTCCGGCTCGCTGACCGATCCCGATGCGTTCAGCTCGTTTGTTCTCTCGGCTGCCGCCCAGTCCTATTCGTCGGGCACGCCCGCGCCGACGTCCTCGCCGGCTCCGGCCTCGACTGAGCCTGCACCTGCCGCCGGATAGACGGATGCGCGAAGGCCCCGTCCGCGCAGTGCGCAGGCGGGGCCTTCGTCATGGGGAGCCGACGACGAGACTTGAACTCGTAACCGCCCATTCCTATCTATTGTTCGTCACGTAGATCACGCCACCTGACGACGGGTTGAAAACGCGCGCCATCGCAGGACAGTGGCGAGGCACCTACGTCACTGTGAATCGCTTGAGATCGGTGACCATCGACGTGTGATTATGACTCAGTTACGACTCGTGACCGCACACTTCCACGCGGGGAACGCGCCTGCAACGTCGCGGAGGCGGTCTCGGCCAGCGACAACCCAGCCGTCTTTCGTCACGTAGACGAACGTCGGGCGACCCTGGTAATGGATGAGCCGGATCCACTTCAGATCCTCGGTGCGGTCCGTGACCCGCCACTCGACCGGCCAGACTGAACGGGTGACCATCGACATCGGGGTCCACGAGTGAGACATTCGCCAATCGTGAGGCCGACTACCGTCAGAGTCTGGACCGGCTCTGTAACCTCACAAGATGGATGCCCAAATCAACGTGCAGGTGCTGGAAGAAGAGGTCGACGGAACGACGATGTACCGTGTGGTCGACCTCACGCGACCGAGCCTGATGTGGCAGGACGTGTTCGCGGCAGGACCTCACGCGGATCGTTCCGTCGCTGATGCAGAGCGCAGCAGGTGGGAGGTGTACCTTCGACGCGGGTTCCGGCGCCTTTAGAGGGCGCCCGGCAGTCTGGGTCCTCGTGCGCTTCAGCGATCAGAGGAACGTCGTGGAGCCAGCGGCTCCTAGCCTGCGATGAAGCGAATATGGAGGGCTCGCCTCTCTCTCTCGGCGGGATGAAGCGAGAGTTTTGTTGGTGTGGCTGAGCGTAGCCAGGACGTCCTCGAGAATGGGACCGGCGGGAGCGTGATGTTCTAGGGTCGCGGCATGAGTCCTACTGAGTTCTCGAACGCCATCCAGGTTACGGCCGTGCTCGCTGCTGTCGTCGCATCGATCATCGCGCTGGTGGTGTCCGCACTCGACCGGCGAAACGCCCGCTCCATCGCGGACGCCGATCGAGCGGCAGCTGCACGACAGGCCCGCCTCCAAGTCGAACTGACGGCCGCCACTCGTCTGCTCGAGAACCAGGTCCGCGGTGGATCGACCGATCCCCACGAGCGAAAGCGAATGGGAGCCGAAGCGCTCACGCTGATCGGGCTCCTCGGGAAAGAACGCTTGCCCGAACTGTGGGCGGACCACGTCAAACGCGATGACGAGGGACTCCGGAAGCTCAAGGAGGACCCCGGCACTGAGATGTGGCAGACGTATGCGATTGAGGTGCAGCTGGCCATGAACGCAATTCTGCGAGACATGGACGAGTCGGCCGTGCCGCCGCTCAGCAGGCGGGCTTGACGGCTTAGAGGGGCTCCTGCGCCGGCTCGGCGATGCGCTGCGCACGCCGGGTGACGAAGCGGTCGCCGGTGAATGTCGGAGGCAGGTAGGAGTTGAAGAACTACGCCGCGCGGGCGGGAGTCGAGGACACCGCCGCGGTGAACAGCTGTATCGATGACTCCCGGTTCGTGAGCTGGGTACGTGCCGTGACGGAGTGTGACACCTCGGGTCTTCTGCCTGGAACGGATGTCGCTGCCGCCGGATAGACGGATGCGCGAAGGCCCTGTCCGCGCAGTGCGCAGGCGGGGCCTTCGTCATGGGGAGCCGACGACGAGACTTGAACTCGTAACCGCCCGATTACAAGTCGGGTGCGCTACCAATTGCGCCACGTCGGCAGGTACGCTCTCGCGCTCAGCCACCTTATCGCGGGCCTCGACGGCATGTCGTCCGGGGCGCGCGGCCGGCGCTCAGGGCTCGAGGACGCTGAGGTGTCGTTCGGCCGGTGCTGGCCGTTTCGGCCCGCCGATCTTGCCGTCGGGCCGGCCCACGTAGAGCCAGCCGAGCAGCTCCTCACCCTTCTCGAGGCGATGCGCCTTCCGAACCGCCTTGGCGCGCGTATACGAGCCGGTGCGCCAGAAGACGCCCCACCCGGCCTCGTCGAGCAGCAGGCTCAGGAGGTGCGCGACGCCCGAGGCGACGGCCTCCTGCTCCCAGGCCGGCACCTTCGACTTCTTTACGCTTACCACGACGGCGAGCAGAAGGGAGGCGCGGTGCGTCTTCTCGATGTATTTCTGCGGGTTCTTCTTCTCGCCCGAGGCCGCGGCGAAGCTGCGCCCGATCCGGTCGCGCGCCGCGCCGCGGATCTCTATGACCCGCCACGGACGCAGTGAACCATGGTCGGCGAGTCGCGACGCCGCCGAGATGAACGCCGCGATCTCGTCGTGCCCCGGGGCCTCGGCCGTGACCTTCGAGCGCGATCGGCGCGCGAGGACGGCTTCGAGCACGGGGGAGTGGGGCGCGGTCACTCGCCCTCGGCCTGGAAGTTCATCGCGATGGAGTTCATGCAGTACCGGTCGCCGGTCGGCGTGCCGAAACCGTCGGGGAACACATGGCCCAGGTGTGAGCCGCAGTTCGCGCACCGTACCTCGGTCCGGACCATGCCGAGTGTGCTGTCCTCGATCAACTGGACCGCGTCGGGGTTTACCGACTCGTAGAAGCTGGGCCAGCCGCAGCCGGAGTCGAACTTGGTGCCGCTCGTGAAGAGCTCGGCGTTGCAGGCGGCGCAGGTATAGAGGCCCGAGCGGTGCTCGTCGAGCAACTCGCCGGTCCACGGACGTTCGGTGGCGGCCTCACGCAGGACCGAGTACCGGTCGCGGTCGAGCTCCTCCCGCCATTCGGCGTCGGTCTTGTTCACGGAATACGACGACATGGGTCTCCCTCGGAATTCTCGCCAGTGTACGGGGGGAGATAGCTCCCCTCCGCTTTCCTCAACTGCGATCCACTGAAGCACATTCCGTGATCTCGACGGCGTGGAGCGAACTCTCGACCGACAACGCCGACGACTTCGCCCGCCTGCGCACCGACGTCCTCCTCCGCGAGCAGCGAGACGACGACCGGGCTCAGCACCTCCCTGCGCGCCGCGTCTCGAAGGCGGAATCGTGCGCATCCGCATGCTTCGGAGCGCCTCCGCATCCGTTCCGCCCTTCTTCCCTACCCTGGGGGAATGAGCAGGACGACGGACCCGAGCTGCGACACCGGCCTGTCCGAGCGCGACCTGCGGGTGCTCGCCTTTGAGCGCGAGTGGACCGCACGGACGGGCGATAAGGACGACGCGATTCGTTCCCAGTTCGGACTTTCGGCTGCCCGCTACTATCAGGTGCTCAGCGCAGTGCTCGCCTCACCGGCTGCCCTTGCGCACGATCCGATGCTCGTGAAGCGGCTGCAGCGCATCCGCGACCAGCGCGCCGGCGCCCGCGCCGCGCGTCGTCTCGGGCCTCTCGAGTAGACGAGTTGCTCGAGTCCCCCAACGGAAGGCCGGCCGCACCCCCGATGTCGAACACGCATCCGACAGACCGCTTCGATGAGGCCCTAGCGACGGAGGGTCGCGTCGGCGCGCATCGTCGGCCGCCCGCCCCGCATGCGCGGGCCATCGCGTTCGCATGGGCGGCGCTAGCCACCGGAGTGATCGTCCTCCTCGGATTCATCGGACTGCTCGTCATCGACGATCGCGTGGAGTTCACGGACGTGTTCACGGCGCCGACCGCCGGAGCGACGCCGACCACCGCGGCGACCGTCGATCCGACCCTGGGTGTCTCGGCGCTGAACGGAACAGCCACCGCTGGGCTCGCTGCCAAGGCAAGCAGCGCCCTCACCGCCGCCGGCTGGAGCGTCCCGACAGTGGCCAACGCAAATACCGAGGACGTGACGGTCACGACCATCTACTACACCGATCCGGCACTCGAGGGTGCTGCGCTCGGTCTCGCCGACTCGCTCGGTGTGGGGACGCTGACGCTCTCGCAGGACTTCGCCGAGACGGGCACCGTGGTCGTGGTGCTCGGTGCTGACTTCGCCGCCAAGCAGGGTTGATCCCGGCCCCTTCTGTTACGGGCACGTTTCCTCCGTGTTGAATCCCGGGCAACTCTTCGCTGCGAAGCCTTCCCGGGCCCGTCAGCGGACGGATCGTCCGATTAGTATTCCCAACCAGGTACGAGCGCATGGCTCGCGCCGCGGGCAGAACAGCACTGGGGAGTACAGAGATGGCGAACGGAACCGTCAAATGGTTCAACGCTGAGAAGGGCTACGGCTTCATCACGGTCGACGGCGGTGGGCAGGACGTGTTCGTCCACTACTCCGCCATCGACATGTCGGGATACAAGGTCCTCGAGGAGGGCCAGCCGGTCGCGTTCGAGGTCGGCACGGGGTCGAAGGGGCCGCAAGCCGAATCGGTCCGTCCGGTCTAGCCGCGAGGCTTCAGGGAGCCGTCGTCCGCCTCGTGCGGGCGGCGGCTCCTTTTCCGTGCGGAGCGCGCCACGGTCGCTTGCACTCGTCCACCGCGAGTGCCAGAATCGGTCCTGGCACTCGCTCCAGTCGAGTGCCAGCACTGAAACTTCACGACGTCCGGGAGGGACGAGAAACACACATGGCCAAGATCATTGCTTTTGACGAAGAAGCCCGCCGCGGCCTCGAGCGTGGACTCAACACTCTGGCCGATGCGGTCAAGGTCACCCTCGGCCCGCGCGGCCGCAATGTCGTCCTCGAGAAGAAGTGGGGCGCTCCCACCATCACGAATGACGGCGTCTCCATCGCCAAGGAGATCGAACTCGACGAGCCGTACGAGAAGATCGGCGCCGAGCTCGTCAAGGAGGTCGCCAAGAAGACAGACGACGTCGCTGGCGACGGAACTACCACCGCGACCGTCCTCGCCCAGGCGCTCGTCCGCGAGGGCCTGCGCAACGTCGCGGCCGGAGCCGACCCGATCAGCCTCAAGAAGGGGATCGAGAAGGCCGTCAAGGCTGTCACCGCCGAACTCGTCGCTGGTGCGAAGGCCATCGAGACCAAGGAGGAGATCGCGGCGACCGCCTCCATCTCCGCCGCGGACCCCGAGATCGGCGCGATCATCGCCGAGGCGATCGACAAGGTCGGCAAGGAGGGTGTCGTCACCGTCGAGGAGTCGAACACCTTCGGCACCGAGCTCGAGCTGACCGAGGGGATGCGCTTCGACAAGGGCTACCTGTCGCAGTACTTCGTGACCGACCCCGACCGCCAGGAGGCGGTGTTCGAGGACCCCTACATCCTCATCGTCAACTCCAAGGTCTCGAACATCAAGGATCTCCTCCCCGTCGTCGACAAGGTGATCCAGGCGGGCAAGCAGCTGCTGATCATCGCCGAGGACGTCGACGGCGAGGCGCTGGCGACCCTGGTGGTCAACAAGATTCGCGGCATCTTCAAGTCGGTCGCTGTGAAGGCCCCCGGCTTTGGCGACCGTCGTAAGGCGCAGCTCCAGGACATCGCGATCCTCACCGGCGGTCAGGTCATCTCCGAGGAGGTCGGCCTCAAGCTCGAGAACGTCACTCTCGACCTGCTCGGCTCGGCCCGCAAGGTCGTCATCACCAAGGACGAGACCACGATCGTCGAGGGTGCCGGCGACGCCGAGGCCATTGCAGGTCGTGTCGCGCAGATCCGCGGCGAGATCGAGAACACCGACAGCGACTACGACCGCGAGAAGCTCCAGGAGCGTCTCGCGAAGCTCGCCGGCGGTGTCGCGGTCATCAAGGCCGGAGCGGCGACCGAGGTTGAGCTCAAGGAGCGCAAGCACCGCATCGAGGACGCCGTTCGCAACGCGAAGGCAGCCGTCGAAGAGGGCATCGTTGCCGGTGGTGGCGTCGCCCTCATCCAGGCCGGCAAGCTCGCCTTCGAGAAGCTCGAGCTGGTCGGAGACGAGGCGACCGGTGCGAACATCGTGCGCGTCGCCATCGACGCTCCGCTCAAGCAGATTGCTCTGAATGCCGGTCTCGAGCCGGGTGTCGTCGCCGCCAAGGTTCGCGAGCTGCAGACCGGTTGGGGCCTCAACGCCGCGACCGGCGAGTACGTCGACCTCATCGCCGCAGGCATCATTGACCCGGTCAAGGTCACCCGCTCCGCTCTGCAGAACGCAGCGTCGATCGCCGGCCTCTTCCTCACCACGGAGGCCGTCGTCGCCGACAAGCCGGAGAAGAACCCGGTCGCTGCTGGCGGCGACCCGACCGGCGGCATGGACTTCTAAGTCCGGCCCCTCACCACGCAGAAGGCGGTTCCTCTTCGGAGGAGCCGCCTTCTGCGGGGCGCGGCCGGCGAGCGGATGAGCGCGGTCGCCTCGCACGTACGTGGGCCGCGTACACGGCGGGATTCGGGATCAGGCGCGCGGTACGGCATCCGCTATGCAGAGGGGCGCGCGGCGCCGACCGATCAGACGGAGGCGGGGGACGTCTCGCCGTTCTGCCCGACTGTCAGCAGCGGCAGGGCGACGCGGAAGGTTGCGCCGCCTCCCGGTGTCTCGACGACGTCGACGCGGCCCTTGTGTGCGGTGACGATCGAGGACACGATAGCCAGACCGAGGCCGCTGCCGCCCGTTTCTCGAGTGCGCGACGTATCGGCCCTCCAGAAGCGCTGAAAAATCTTCTCGCGGATTTGGGGAGGGATTCCTTCGCCGTGGTCGATAACCTCCAGCAGTGCTAGCCGCCGTGAGCGGTCAACGGCGACGCCGACCTCGATCGGAGTGTCTTCGGGGGTGTAGCGGACGGCGTTGCCGATCAGATTAGTGAGAACCTGGCGAATCTTGTTCTCCTCGGCCATCACCAACGCGGGTGCGCCCGCGTCTTCGGGAACGGCAACGGCAGCTCCGGCCGCGATCTCCTCGGCTTTCACCCTGCGGGGACGGCGACGAAAGCGCGCGAGGCGTGCTCCGGCTGCAGCGATCGGGCCGGTGAGTCCTGGATTGGCAAACTCGATCGTCTGCGGCGGGACGAAATCGTCCTCTTCGTGCTCAAGGGCCGGGGTCTCAACCGGCGTGTCATCGCGGGTCTCGACTCCGAAGTCGCGGTCCGGCCAGGAGGCCATCGCGTCCATCGCGGCGTCGCGGGCGAGCGGCATCAGGTCGACGGGGGCGAGGGCGAGCGGTTTGGTCTCGTCGAGGCGGGCGAGTTCGAGGAGGTCCTCGACGAGGCCGCCCATCCGGATTGCCTCCTTCTCGATGCGTTCCATCGCCTGGCCGACCGCCTCGGGTGTTTGGAGAGCACCCATTCGGTACAGCTCCGCGTACCCGCGAACGGAGACGAGGGGCGTACGCAGTTCGTGGCTCGCATCGCCGACGAATCGGCGCATCTGATCGATCGTGCGCGCGCGGTCTCGGAAGGCCGAGTCGATGCGTCCGAGCATCGCGTTGAGCGAGCGATTGAGTCGACCGACTTCGGTATTGGGGGTCGTCCCGTCGAGACGCTGGCTGAAGTCGCCATCCGCAATGGCAGCTGCTGTCTGTTCGACCTCGCGCAGCGGAGCGAACGTGGTCGTGACGAGCAGGCGTGTCAGGAGGGCGCCGATGACGACAATCGCGACCCCGAAGCCGAGGAAGATCGTGAGGTAGATCGTCATGATGTTGTCGACGTCGCGGGTCGACACGGCGAGCAGGAGAGTCTGGTATTCGGCGCCCCTCGTGAATACCGTCGACATGACGTGGTACTCGACCTTGCCGTTCGAACTCCAGATCTCCATCGGCTTGTCGCCGCCCTGTAGGGCTTGCTCGAGCGTGAAGGTCTTCGGGAACGCCGGATCGGCAGCGCCGGAGGCGTTCGTGTTGTCTAAACCGCCGTACTGGTCGTAGACCGCGCCGAAGTCGGCCTTGGAGTCGTCGATGGCGGCTAGATCGCGGACGGAGAGTTCGCTCGCCGTCTTTTGCACCTGGTCCGCCAGTTGCGCATCGAGCTGCGCGACGAGTTGCGGCTTGAGCATCGTCATGGTGCCGATACCCGAGACGAGCAGGCCAAGGGTCAACAACAGGACCGTGACGGCCGTGATCTTTGTTCGTAGCGAAATGGAGTTCCACCGCTCGGCCAGACCCTGGTGCATGGCGGTGGAACTCCCTCGTGTCGACGGCGTCGACGCCCCTGAGTCAGGGACGGACGTCGAAACGGCGAAGGCTCACGCCTTCGCCACCTTCAGCATGTACCCGAATCCTCGCTTGGTCTGAATGAGCGATTCCTCCGAGTGTGTGTCGAGCTTACGTCGCAGGTACGAGATATAGGACTCGACGATGCCTGCATCGCCGTTGAAGTCGTACTCCCAGACGTGGTCGAGGATTTGCGCCTTACTCAGCACCCGGTTCGGATTGAGCATCAGATAACGGAGCAGCTTGAACTCAGTCGGACTCAGTTCGACCGGCTCGTCGCCCACGAGGACCTCGTGCGTATCCTGGTCCATCGTCAGCTCGCCGGCCCGGATGACCGCGTCCTCTTCGGCGTGCATAGTGCGGCGGAGGATCGCCTTGATGCGGGCAACGATTTCGTCGAGACTGAACGGTTTGGTGACGTAATCGTCGCCGCCGACAGTGAGCCCGGTGATCTTGTCCTCGGTATCGTCCTTCGCCGTTAGGAACAGGATCGGTGAGGTGTACCCCGCGGAGCGCAGGCGCTTAGTCACGCCGAAGCCGTTCATGTCGGGAAGCATGACGTCGAGGATGATGAGATCTGGCTCCTCCTCTAACACCGCGGAGATTGCCTGCGCGCCGTTGCCGACCGCGCGCACGGCGAAGCCGGCGAAGCGGAGACTCGTGGTGAGTAGGTCTCTGATGTTGGGCTCGTCGTCGACGATGAGAATGCGCGGTCCGTCCATGCACGCCAGTATCTGGCCGTTGGCTGTGTGCCGTCTGGGAGCCGAGTGGTGGGTCGCTCGATGCGCGCCCCCCGGCGTGGAACAGCGGATCAGGACTTGGCGCGGCGGCGGACTCCCACAATCAGCATCCCGATCATCATGAGGAAGGCGATCGGTAGGCCTACGAGGGGGAGCGCGAAGACGAATTGCCACAGTGCCCCTGTGTACTCGCGGACGCCGAGGGTCGGAGCGATCAGGATCGCGAGGAACGCGAGGACCGTCACGACGATGATCGCGATGAACATGTAGGCGAGGGTGCGTTCCGCGCGTCCGATGCCCGCCGGCTCCTGTGGCTTCACCCGTCAAGGATAGGGCGGGCTTGGTCGTCTAAACTGATGGCTGCGTCATTTTCAGGAGGGGTCTGCATGCCTACCGGCAAGGTCAAGTTCTACGACGAGGACAAGGGTTTCGGCTTCATCAGCACTGATGACGGCCAGGAAGTCTTTTTGCACGCCTCTGCTCTGCCCTCCGGGACCGCGGTCAAAGCGGGTACCCGCCTCGAGTTCGGTATCGCCGATGGCAAGCGCGGAGCCCAGGCCCTCTCCGCACGTATCCTCGACGCCCCGCCGAGCATGGCGAAGCTCAACCGCAAGTCCGCGGACGACATGTCCGTGATCGTCGAGGACACGGTCAAACTCCTCGACGGGATCGGCGCTGGACTCAAGCGCGGACGTTACCCGGACAAGGCCCATGGGACGACGATTGCGGCGCTCCTGCGCCGGGTTGCGGATGAGTTGGATGCCTGACGGCGACGAGACGACGCGCGACGAATCACTCCAGATCGCCTCGATCGAGGAGGATTCCGAGGTGGACGCCCTCGACGGCGGTGAGCGCGG
Organism: Rathayibacter iranicus NCPPB 2253 = VKM Ac-1602; assembly: GCF_003149025.1. GTDB lineage: Bacteria > Actinomycetota > Actinomycetes > Actinomycetales > Microbacteriaceae > Rathayibacter > Rathayibacter iranicus. Next base: position 193,874 of record NZ_QGDV01000004.1, on the reverse strand, counting down.
CGCTTCTGCGCAGGTCTTCGAACTCGATCCCGTCCTCGCCGCCTCGATAGAGACGGCCCGCTCGGCTCTCGCCGAGATCACTCCCGACGAGACGATCGGTGAACTCGTCACCACAGTTGCGCAGGGCGAGCATGTGGTGTCGCTGCAGTTCGCGAATCTCATGAGCGGGTACCCCGGGTGGTTGTGGACGGCGACGCTCTCTCGAATCGACGAGACCGAGGCCGTCACCGTGTTGGAAGTCGAGCTGCTGCCGGGTGAGGGCGCCGTGCTTGCGCCGGACTGGGTCCCCTGGACCGTGCGCATGGCGGACTACCAGTCCGCGCAGGACGCCGTGGGTGACGATCTCGAGGGCGACGATGAGACTGATGATCTCGACGATGTGGACGTTGATCTCGACGACGACTCGGACGTCGAGGAGTTGGACGTCGACTCGGACGATGACGACGACTCCGATGACGGTGACCCGCTCGACGCCGACGAGTCCGACTCGGACGACTCGACTGATGCCGCGAATGACAATCCCGCTCCGGCGCAGTCAGTGCGTCGTCGTCGCCGTCGCTGAGAAAAACGGTCGAGGCGGCAGCCTTCGCGCAGGAGCGTGACAATCCGTCTCGACGTCGAGGCACGCGGAGAGGGGTCGCGAATGTCATTCGGGCACGGAAGCGATTCTCCGGAAAGAGAAGCGGAGCGTCCTAGCTGCGGTGGCGGCTGGAGAACAGGCCGATCGTGCCGAGCACCAGACCGATCACGACGGTCGAGAAGAGTAGCGGCTCGACGACCACTCCACTCGTCGTCGCGACCAGCACGGCGACGAGGGCGAGCGCCCAGACGACGCAGCCGACCAGGAGAGCCGTCGCGTCGTTGCTCGCGAACGTCGGCGGGGTCGGCCGCCGTTCCTCCTCCCGCAGCCAGAGCCGCATCGTCGGCCTCAGACCGCCAGGCGGTCGACGACGTAGTCGATGCAGCGCAGTAGCGAACGGACGTCGTTCGGCTCTACGGCGACGAAGGTGGCGATCCGCAGCTGGTTGCGACCGAGCTTGCGGTACGGCTCCGTATCCACGATTCCGTTCGCGCGAAGGACCCGGGCAACAAGGGCCGCGTCGACCGAGGCGTCGAAGTCCACGGTCGCGACGACCTGCGACCGATGCTCGGGCACCTCGACGAACGGAGTCGCCAGTGTGGACGCCGCGGCCCACTCATAGATCGCGGAGGAGGACTCTGTCGTCCGGGCCGAGGCCCAAGCGAGACCACCGGAAGCATTCATCCACTCGAGCTGCGACTCCATCAGCAGGAGCGTCGACAGTGCGGGGGTGTTCAGCGTCTGGTTCAGCCGCGAGTTGTCGACGGCGTTCTTCAGGCTGAGGAACTCGGGGATGTAGCGTCCGCTGGCGGCAACACGCTCGACTCGCTCGATCGCGGCGGCAGAGAACAGGCCGAACCAGAGGCCGCCGTCGGAGGCGAAGTTCTTCTGCGGGGCGAAGTAGTAGACGTCCGCCTCGGCAATGTCGACGTCGATACCGCCGGCGGCACTCGTCGCGTCGACGACGGTCAGCGCGCCGTCGTCGCCGTGGACCCGGCGCACGGGCGCCATCACTCCGGTGCTCGTCTCGTTGTGGGGCCAGGCGTAGACGTCGATCCCCTCGACGATCTCGACGTCGCTCCGCGAGCCTGCGGGAGCGGAGACGACGTGGGACGGCTCGAGGAACGGAGCGGATGCGGCGGCGGCGAACTTCTGCCCGAACTCGCCGAAGGTCAGGTTCTCGGCGCGGCGCTCGATGAGAGAGAAGGCGGCGGCGTCCCAGAAGGCGGTCGAACCGCCATTGCCCACAACGACCTCGTAGCCCTCGGGGAGGCGGAACAGCGTCGCGAGATGCTCGCGCACCCGGCCGACCAGATCCTTCACTGGTGCCTGTCGATGCGAGGTACCGAGCAGGTGTGCGCCCTGCGTGGCGAGGTGGGAGAGCTGGTCGTGCCGCACCTTGGACGGGCCGCAGCCAAACCGTCCGTCGTGGGGGAGTAGCTCGCGAGGAATGGTGAGGTCTGGCATGCGTTAATACTAGGGTTCCCGGCCAGATCCCTTCCTCCGAGTGACGGAGGGCTGTGTTGTGCCGCAGCGCGGATGCTGCGGCGCGCCGACCAGTAGGGTTGAGCGCGCCGAGACGGGAAGGCTGAAATGACGGATCTGATCGACACGACCGAGATGTACCTGCGCACCATCCTCGAACTCGAGGAGGAAAACATCATCCCGCTGCGTGCGCGCATCTCGGAGCGGCTGAGCCACTCCGGCCCGACCGTGTCGCAGACGGTCGGTCGCATGGAACGTGACGGCCTTGTCGTCGTTTCGGGCGACCGCCACCTCGAGCTGACCTCGGATGGTCGCCGCAAGGCAATCCACGTCATGCGCAAGCACCGCTTAGCCGAGCGCCTGCTGCACGACGTCATCAAGCTCGACTGGGAGTTCGTGCACGAGGAGGCTTGCCGCTGGGAACACGTTATGAGCGAGCAGGTCGAGCGCCGACTCCTGGAGATGCTCGATCACCCGACGGAATCGCCCTATGGAAATCCGATCCCCGGCCTCGACGAACTCGGCGATATTCCGGCCTCGCGATTCGCCGACGGCGTCATCAGTCTGCCCCGCTTCGTCGCCGGCTCGACGGAGCCGCTGCGCGGAGTCGTTCGTCGACTCGGCGAGCCAGCACAGGTCGATCCGGAACTCCTCCTCCAGCTCAAGCAGGCGGGGGTTGTGCCCGGTGCCGAGGGCGAGTTCTCGGCGCTCAACGGCTACGTGCTCGCACGAATGGACGGCGTGTCCGCGGGCATCGAGCTCCCTAACGAGGTGGCAGCGCATATCTTCCTCGTCGGCTGAGTAGGTCTTTGTCCCTGTCCGGCTGCTGGAGCGTCAACGGCCTCCGAGGAACGGACAGTAGTTTGTTTGCGTGCCGAAGGTGACAAATGGGTAACGGTCGCTTACGCTCTGTGAAGCTCTTCGACCGCGCCTCGGCCGTTGAGCTGCGGAATCCGACGCCCCCCTGCCCGTCTCGGATACCGTTCACCTCGATGCTTCGTGCATGAGACGGGACAGCTGCCTGGGCTGACGGGACGTCGGAGACCTCCGCTGTGCCTCATAATTCACCTTCTTCACATGACGACGCCGGTTCTTCCGACCGGTATCGCTCCACTCACCCGAACCACTCCAGTAACGCCTCCTTCGAGAATCAACCCCCGGTGATCCGGGCCCGTCTTCATGCAGAGGCGCCGGTTGTCCGCCGCGCCGTGCCCGCCGGGCCGGAGCGCCGCATCGACATCACCGACTTCGTGCCTTCGCCAGCAGGGACCCCGCGCAAGCGCCGCGGACGGGTCGTCGGCAAGGTCGCGATGGTCGGCTTTGCCGGCGCGCTGGTCGCCACGATGGCTCTCCCCGCCTACGCTTTCACTCCGGGAACACAGGACGACGGCCTCTTTGCCGCGTCCCGCGCCGATCTGCTCCGCCAGGGCGATGCGCAGACGGTCGCCGTCGCCGGAGGAGTAGTGCAGGCCGCAATCGCCCGCGATGGCTTCTCTGCTGAGGCCGCTCCGCCGCCGCCTGAGCCCGTCGCGGTCGCCGAGCCGGTCGTCGAGACGAACACCGTTGCAGAGGCCCGGGCCGAGACCGCCGAGGCGTTCAACTCCTACTCTGGTGCCTCCGCTCCCGACATCGCCGCGGCTGCGCCGACCACCGGGTACAGCCTCTCGTCGGTCTTCGCCACGGCTTTGCAGTACCAGGGCGTCCCCTATGTGTTCGGCGGCGGCGACCCAAGTGGCTTCGATTGCTCCGGTTTCGTGATGTACGTGTTCGCGCAGTACGGCATTTCTCTGCCGCACTCGGCCGCGGGCCAGGGTGCGATGGGCACTCCGGTGTCGCTCGCCGACGCTCAGCCCGGCGACCTCGTCATCATGGACGGCCATGACGGCTTCTACGCGGGCAACGGCAACATCCTGCACGCGCCGTACGAGGGCGCGAGCGTCCGTGTGCAGCCGCTGTGGACCTCCGACTACCGGATCGTGCGCATCACCGGCTGATGCGAGTTCGGCCCTGAGAGCCCGCTCCCCGTTCGCGGGCGCGGGCTCTCGTCGTCTCCGCGTGTGAACTGCGCGTGACGAATCCGCCGAGATCCATCACGATCCCGCCCCAAAGGGTTAATCTGATCCCCAGTCTGCTCGCGTGGCGAGCGGATCGATTCGTCGAGGGACGGAGTGCCGGGATGGCTGAGCGGAGTGGGCACCACAGCGTGGCGCTGTCCTCTCGCGTGCGGCGGACCGATTCGATACGCGCCGAGATTCTCGCCGCGACGGTCCACTCCTCCGACACACGGATACGACTCCACGCCATCACGCGGCACTGCGCCGCGGCCCCGAAGGGTGCCGTCATCACGACGGCGCCCTTGCTCGTGGTCGCGACGTCTTTGCGGCTTGGCGTGCGACAGCACGGAGGTCACTAATGCGCACTCTGGTTCTTAACGCCGGCTATGAGCCGCTCGCGGTGGTGTCGTTCAAACGGGCCCTGGTCCTGTTGATGACCGAGAAGGCGACTGTCATCGCCGCCGATGAGGACAATCCCGTGCACGGTGCAACCGGCGACTACGTCCGGCCCTCGGTGATCGTGCTGACGCGTTACGTGCGCATCCCTAATGGCCGCAAGGTACCGGTCTCGCGCCGCGGCGTGCTGCGCCGGGACAATCACCGCTGCGGCTACTGCGGACAGCACGCGGCGACGATCGACCACATCCTGCCGAAGTCGCGCGGTGGACGGGATACCTGGGAGAACCTCGTCGCATGTTGCCAGCGTTGCAACAACCTCAAGAGCGACCGCACCCCGCAGGAGATGGGCTGGCGTCTGCGCACCGCGCCCCGGATGCCGCGCGCGGGGTCCTGGTTGGTGCGCGGCGCGGAACGCACACAGCCCGACTGGGACGACTACTTGGCTCCGGCTGCCTGACGGGCCGCGCGCGGTCGCACCGGTGGCGGCGTTGTCGTCGGGCGCGATACTGCGGATATCGCTTCCTCCTTCGCCTTGCCAGCGGCGCGACCGCGGCCCGTCAGGTCGTCGGAGGAGGGGATTATTCGTTGTCGGTGCCGGGGTTCGCGCTGGCGTTTCCGGGGCGGTCGCCGGCCCAGGTCCAGTTCGCGACGTCGGGGAGGTCCTCGCCGTGTTCGCGGGTGTAGGCCCGGGCGCGGATGAAGCAGGAAGATGTGTGTCGTCGTACCGGCACCGCTGCATGGACTTCACTATTCATCGGGATCCCCTTTCTCGGGTCCTGAAAGACACTCTTCTTCGCCTAACGGCCGCGGTTTCGATCGACGGCTGTCCGGCCACAATGGTCAGTAGGGCGGCGCTGCCAGTATCTGTCCGCTCACTGACGGGTCCCGCAAAGGACAGAGCGTGACTCGATTGTCCGTCCCTTGCGGTGGTGCGACTCGCGCCCCCGACCAACGTCCCGATTCAGGCCCGACGCAGCCACCGGACGAGCAAAAACAGACCGATCACGACGAACACTGCACTCAAGCCACCCACGCCTCGCGGTCCGGCTGTCGCCGAGACGCCGGCCAGGACGGCGAACAGTGGAGCGTCGAGAGCCCACAGCACCCGCAGCAATGGCATCGGGTCACCGAGTGCCGACGGTGCCGGCATCATGAGGAATATCGGCGATGGTCCGCGTAACGCGTTGCTGACGCGGGCGGCGACAACCACGACCGGCAAGGCAACGGAGCCCCACAGGAGTGATCCCACTGCCCCGGGCACAAGCACGGCGCTGATGCTGATCGTCGTCGCCACCGCGATAACCACCGCGATGACGACCGGAAAGATGGTGTGCAGGAGGATGAGCACGCCGTCGCTGATGCCGTACAGAGGCTGGGCGCGGGAGACCTGGCTGATGTGCTGGAGGCCACGGCTGAAGGCACCGGTCCCGACATAGAGCAACGCCGCGGCAAGTGCTCCGAGCAGCGGAGCGGCGCCAGGGGCTGCTGCCGCCGCGACGAGGAGGACGCCCGATCCGACGATCGTTAGGGCGCCACTCACCACACGAAGTGGGGTACGCAGGGCGCCGATCGTGTCACGGACGACCACGAGGGTGACCGGACTCGCACCTTGGATCACCGCGCGGAACCGACGCCCGCTGGAGGGCCGGGCCTGGTAGGACTCCGACGCAGCCGTGAAGTCGAGACTCACGGCATGTGCCATCGCGACGTCCCATCGAGCGGACTGCATCGCGAGCGTCGGTTCGCTGATCCGGTCGAGCAGTGTTGGCGCCGCGAGGAGACCTCCCGCGGAGAGTGCGGCAAGGGCGGCGATTGCGGGTACGTCGGCATGTGCCGATGCCCAGGCCCAGCTCGACAGCTGGGCGACGACCGGTCCGGAATCCAGGCCGACGATTCCGAGCGTGGCAGTGGCGATCAGGGCACCGGCGACGATCGCGGATGCCTTCGGAGCGGCTTCTCCACTCAGCCAGCACACCGCACTGATCGTCCCAATGAGCACACCGCGAATGCTGAAACCGATGACGCTCGGCGGAGTCAGGAGCCCGACCGCGCCGAGTGCTGCGCCGAAGAAGACGGCGATGCCTCCGCTCGCGACGGTTGCGACGACGACTGCCATCACGACGCGCGAACGGAAGACCTCGCGCCGTGGCAGGTCGCTCTCCGTGAGGGCGTAGGTGAAGAAAGGGGGTGCGACGGCTGGCCCGCGGCTCCGTCCGGTGATGAGCGCGGCCGCCCAGAGTGCGAGGACGGCGACGGCGGCGACTACCGCCGCGTCCGGGCCATTCAGCGCGTCGGCGGCCTCTGGCGTCGTCACGGCGAGCCACGCGGCGCGCACCACGGGCATCACGACGACCAGCCCGAGCAGCACCAGCGAGTACGCGATGTACGCACGATCACCGGCTGCCCGAGGTTGCCGCGCGCGCCAGATGCCGGTTGCCGATGCGAGGCGGGAGGTCACTGCGGGTGGTCCAGGTCGAGGACGCGGTCGGCGAGACGATCCGCGAGCGCGGTGCTGTGGGTCGCGATGACGATGGCTACGCCGTTCGTTCGACACTTGTCGAGCAAATCCCCCACGAGTGCGAGGCGCTCCGCGTCGAGACGCTGTTCCGGTTCATCGAGCACGAGCACATCGAATGGCCGAGCGATCACGAGGGCGAGGGCGAAGAGCTGCTGTTGCCCTGAGGACAGCTCGTGCGGGAACCTTCGGAGCAGTCCGTCGAGAGCGAGCGCGCTTAGCGCGTCCGAAGCGGAGCGCTCGGCGTCTGCGGACGTGTCGAACCAGGTCGCGGCGACAAGCCGGACGTGATCTTCCACTGTGAGGTCTGGTGCCATCGGTGGGAGCCCGATGAGGGAGGCGACTCGACGTCGGAAAGCCCGGTTGCGGCGATAAACCGGCTCACCACCGACTGTCACGGATCCGCCGGTGGGTGAGCGCACACCGGCGAGCACCTTGAGTAGCGTCGACTTGCCCGTGCCGTTCTTGCCACGAACGACCAAGATCTCGCCTGCCTCGACTCGCACGCTCGTCGGAGGGAGCAACGTCACCGTATCCACGGCGACGACCAATTGCTGCACGTCGATCATGAGTTTCCCCTCACTGCCGTCCGCACCGCGGTTGGGCGACGTGCGCATCAGCCGCTCCGATGCACCGCTCACGACGGCGATCCGGCGAGGATAACAGCCCCGTGATGCGGCCGTCGTCACGAAAGAAAATGCGTGCTGTCTCGATTAATCGAATTTTGCATAAGCCACCGAGTCCTGGTCCTGTTTCTCGGTAACGGCGCATCGACACCGCCGCCTGATCGTGACAATCTCTGACTGCGACGAGCCAGTTTGGCGCGCTCTGCTAGACCTTTTTGGGGGACTTTAAGGTTGATTACGCACGAGTCACGGCGCTTGGTTCTTATATGCCGCGCCACTGGCTTGACTGTGTTGTCCTCCTCGATCTGGCTGGCTCCAGTTCGATCTGCAGCGGACAGGCGGGAGGACGTTGATCTTGAGTGAGATGCATTCGACATCGAAGACCAATCGGTTGGCGGACTCCTGGCGGCCGGAATGCGTCACATCGGGAATAAAGCGACTCGATATTTGGAAAGTGGATTAACCGCCGACAATGAAAAGTTGGAGAGAATATGAGCCATTTCTGAAAAGAAAGCCTTTCGCAGAGAAAGAGCGGAATAATGAGGGTCGCTATAGCTAGTTTGGCTTATAACGGCAGCAATAATGTCGGCGTCGGCTGCGGCCGATTTGACCACCGAGTCCATCGGGGGCAGATCGGACTAGAATGGGAAGACCTATTTCGGTAAGGTCAGATACCATGATGGCGGCGGAATCGCATTCACCCTATCCACGAACGACCACTCGTTCTGTGGAGGCGCTTTTCAATTCGGGGTTCGTAATCCTGGAAGCGGGGGCGGTATTCTTCTCGACCAGGCCGAGTGGCACGATGTTGGCGGTAATAGGTCCTCGAAGTGGAATACGGGAAGTTACTCGATCCCGTCAGGGCCTTATTCAGTTATCACAAATGTATTCGGGGCTTGCGGTGGTTCGACGTCGAAAGACGTCAACTGGACCGGTCCGCTCACGTATTAGGAGAAATTATGAACAAGCGCTCGATTGTTGCAGGGACGGCAGGTCTGCCTCTAGCGATCATATTAGGAATTTCGATTTCGACTGCCCATGCAGATGTGAATGCTGGTCTGTCGTCTGACACTGGTTCTCTCGTCTCGGGCACTGTTGCGCTCGATCTTCTTAAGGATCAGGCGAGTTTATTTGAGGCTCCGCTCCCACAGGGGGTCAAATGGAACGATTCTCTCGGAATCGAGGAGCCGACCGACGGAGTCAGCGTTCGAGTCGAACCTTCTTTCGTGCAGTCAACTATGGCGACTTACTGGCTCTGCGCATGGGAGGACTCACTCGTTTCGACGACAAACATGGGAGACGTTGTGGGCGCTGAGAAGGCGCTCAGTATGGTTGATAGCTTCACTAGCTTGAAAGTTTATCAAGAAAATTTCATTGACCCCAATGCTGGTTGGCGACGGACCGTTGCGGATCCCGCGTTACACGGCGATCTGGCGGGCGTCAAAGCGGAACTAGCATCAAGCTGCACTCTCTATTTCGAAGAACAACCGGCGCCCTAGCAGCCGTCCGGTCTCGGTCCCGACCGCCGGCTCAGCTGCTGCGCGGAGTCGCGCGGCGGAGGATCGCCCAGCCCGCGACGGCGGCGAGAGCGGTCGGGATCAGCGAGAGTGCGTAGCCGCCGACGAAGCCGATGTTGGCGAAGAACTCGCCAAAAGCCTTCCAGCCCTCGGTGAAGGTCAGGAGTGCGCTCACGCCCAGCACGACGATCCCGAGCGCGGTGAAGAAGACGAGCATGCCCCGCTGGCGCCAGCGGACGTAGACGGAGGCGGTCGCGGAACCGACGAAGAAGAAGAACAGGAACGTGCAGAGGACTGCAAAGACGCGCTCGAGGAGCGGTCCATCGCCGAAGTAAATTGCGCGGAAGAAGTTGCCGCCGAAGCCCCAGCCGTCGGTCGCGTCCTCGAGGCCGCCCATGACCGCGAAAAGCACGGTCCAGGCGATCGAGAGTCCGACGAAGGTGAGGGCGGTGCCGAGAGAAAAGTCGCGGCGTGGATCCGTAGCGCAGCGCGAGACCGAAACTGATGTTCACCGCCTGAACGGCGACGACCATCATGTACACGAAGATGAAGAATGTCGCTCCTGAATACTGCATCCCGTTGGTCGCCTCGGTGACCGCCGCGGCTGTGTCGAGGTTCCGCAGGATCAGCCACCAGACGGCGAGGTTGCCGAGGAAGATCACGATCAGAATCGCAAGCGGTGTGTAGAGGATCGTGGCCGGATTCGTGAAGTGGAGGCGGACGATACTGCCGAAGCGTCCGGCGGCGGTGTCATGCCGGAAGCGGGCGGGGACGAGGGGGGCATCTCGGGTCCTTCCCGGTAGTGAGCTGTACGACGAGCTGCTGAAGCGAGACGGGCTCGAGCCCGTGCTGAAGGGCCTGCGACCACCCGGAGGCGTCAAGGCGGGGGAGCGTCGCCGAGGCGCGGCTGCCCAGGGCGGAGCGGGCAATGACCTCACGGCCCGCGGTGAAGGAGTCGACCGCTGCGCGCGGACCGGCGACTGTGGCGGCGGCTCCGCGTAGCTCCTCCGCGTCACTGTCGACGACGAGGTGACCCTGGTCGATCACGAGCACGTGCTCGAGCAGGCTGCTGACCACGTCGATCAGGTGCGTCGACAGCACGACAGTGCGCGGATGCTCGGCGAAGTCCTGCAAGAGGCGGTCGTAGAAGAGCTGCCGGGCGACAGCGTCGAGGCCCAGGTAGGGCTCATCGAAGAAGGTGAGCGGCGCGCGGGAGGCGAGACCGACGATCACGCCAATCGTCGAGAGCTGGCGGCGGGAGAGCTTCTTGATTCTCCGGTCAGTGGGGAGCCGGAAGTCGTCTATGAGTTCCTGGGCAAAGGCCTCGTCCCAGCCGTCGAAGAACCAGGGGGCGCTGCGCAGGACATGCTTCACCTTGAAGTCGTCGGGGTACTTCGGGCCCTCCTTGATGAAGCAGGTGCGGAAGAGGACGGCGGCGTTCTCGACGGGACTGTGACCGAAGATGCGGATCTCGCCGGCGCTGGCGAATTCCTGGCCGGTGAGCAGCGACATCAGCGTCGTCTTTCCCGCGCCGTTGCGGCCGAGGAGGCCGTGAATGCGGTTCTCCTCTAATTGAAGCTGATGCCGTCGATGGCCTGCACCTGGCCGTAGCTCTTACTGAGGTCGTGGACCTCGATGACCGCACTCATGGCGATCCCCTGCTCTGATCATGTCTGCGAGTTGCTCGGTGCTGAGGCTGAGTTTGGCGGCCTCGGCGAGCAATGGTGCGACGTACTGGTCGCGAAATTGCATGCGGCGCTTTTCGATGAGGCGGGCGGGTGCCCCTGCGGCGACGAACATGCCGATTCCCCTCTTCTTGTAAAGGACGCCGTCGTCAACGAGGAGGTTGACGCCCTTGCCTGCGGTGGCCGGGTTGATGCGGTGGAACGCCGCGAACTCGTTGGTTGAGGGGACCTGAGTCTCTTCCGCGAGCGCGCCGGCGATGATGTCGTTCTCGATTTGCTCGGCGATCTGGAGGAAGAGCGGGCGGGAGTCGTCCACGGGCGGATGCCTCCTCTCGGGCAGCTCGGGTCATGCTGGTTACGTGGTTGGTTAGTATAGTAACAAACCAAGCAGGGGGACGTGCTGTTGTCAAGAGTCGAAGGCTTCGCGGGCGCTCCGGGCGGCGGGTACACTGGCTCAGCCAGCCTCTGTAGCTCAATGGAAGAGCGACTCCGTCCTAAGGAGCAGGTTGGGGGTTCGAGTCCCTCCAGGGGCACCATAACGATTATGGTTATGCATTATCATGCACATCGTAACGAAGGCCGTTCGCACCAGCGAGCGGCCTTTTTTGTTGCGACCGGTACCTAGGTAGAACTACATGGATCTTCACGCCAGTCAGCCACCCCTGTTGCGGGCAAGTGCGCCTGAGGCCGAAAGCTGACGCCGGTACAAGAATGAAGGGAGGTGATGGGGTAGTCCACCTCTGTCGAGTTATCCACAGTTGTACCGGTCCGTTCTCAGCGCGCCAGTTTTTGCTTCTTGCGCTCGGCCCCGTTTCTGAGATAATCAGGTTTGATGAGTACAGCTGACTTGGTTGAAGAGAAAAACGTTGAAGATCCTCGCTCAACTTTAGCGCGGTGGGCGAACGGCAAGGATGAGTGGGTTCGGTTCCTCGTTAAGAGTGTTCTTGCTTCAGGCCATGCTGTCGATCGATCTGACGTTGAGTACGCATATGATCTGTTCAGGCAGGCTAAGGGTCTCGAAGAACGCACGTTGCCCGTTGAGCCGGATCTTGCGGTAGAGACCGTAGTGGAAGAAAAAGTTTCTCCACTTGTAATACGCAAGCTGGACAAGGTGTCAGGGGTGAATGCCCTGGTGTCAACTTCCGTCATAGAACCACACGACGGACTTACCATTCTCTACGGAGAGAACGGAACGGGAAAAACTGGCTACTCGCGTGTCTTCAAAGCACTAGCCGGGAGCAGGACGGCTGACCCCATTTTAGGTGACGTCGCCGCCGTATCCCAACTGCCTGTTTCGGCAAGCATTTCCTATTTGCTCGGAACCGAGCTACACGAACTTGACTGGAGAGGTGACTTCGGCCGCTCTCCATTTACTCGCATGTCCATCTTCGATAGTCCTGCCGTGACTTTTCATGTCGACGACGAGCTTGAGTACGTGTACGTGCCTGCGGTACTTGCTTTATTCAATCATGTTTCGAGCGGTATTAAAGAAGTGAAACAGTTGATCGACGCTGATTTGCTTTCACTTACAAAGGCTTCACCTTCTCTCCTTCATCGTTTTCCACGCGATTCAGTTATCTATCCGCAAATCGAAACACTCGGTGCGACTTCCGATCTGGTCTCGCTGAAAGCGCTGGCTGATACACGGACGGAAGCCGACGCAGATATCGAACAGCTTCAAACAGTTGTTGCTGCTCTGCAGACAGATTCGGCGTCCAACACTTTGGCTTTGACGCGAAGACAAGCACGAGTACTCGATCAAGCTCTGACTGCCTCAGAACAACTCGGTGAACTTGACCTGGTTGCTCATAATGAGATGCACACTTCTTTAAAGCGGCTCGAATCAGATCGTGACCTGTTCCGAACCACATTCTTCGAAACTGCTGACCTTCCCGTCGAACCTGAGGAAAGGTGGGAGCGGTTCGTGCAAGCTGGCGCCGAGTATCAAGAACACCTTGATTCATCGGGTAGTCACGATGACAGTCGATGCCTCTACTGCCGTCAACAGTTGACTCCGGCCGGCCATGCTCTTCTTGCGCGCTATTCCGAATATCTTCTCGATAAGATCGGCAAAGACATAGCATCGGCTAAAGCGTCGATCACATCGGTTAAGAGTGCAATCGAGCGCGTCGATGTTGGTGAGGTTCGGGCATTCGTGGATGAGTTCGCGGAGCTCGACGTGAAGCCGTCATTCCTTGAAAGCTTGAAACCGATAGTTGCAGCATTCGATCATGCTCGTACGAGAACTAGAGCCGGTGAGGTCATTGACGTTGACTTGGTTTCTGTAGCGGGTCGGGTGAGCGGTCAGCTCTCAGAAAATAAAGCTACTGTCGACGCCACGATCCTTGAGTTGCAAAAGCAAGTTTCTGATCGAGATGAACTGTTGAAGCAGAAACGTGCTGATCTTCAGAAGCTTCAGGTTGCTGTCGAGCTTGGGCGGTGCTGGGCGGAGCTTGAAGCCGTTGTGGTCAACGCGAAAGAAGCTGACAAACTGAGGCTCCTGGCGAAGCCTTTCTCCGGGTTTTTGCGCACGTTGACGGATTTGTCGAAGGCGGCAAGCGACCATCTGGTCAACGAAAGCTTTGATAGCTTGTTCCTTGAGGAATGCGAAGCACTCCGAGCGCCCAGCTTGAAGGTAGAGTTCATTGGGCGACAAGGAAGGGCTCATCGCAAGAAGGTTTTGAGCGGCAAGCATCGCCCTTCAAAAATTTTGTCGGAGGGTGAGCAGAAGGTTCTTGCCATGGCAGACTTTCTTGCGGAGGCACGACTTAGCGGTATAAGCGCGCCAGTGATTTTTGATGATCCAGTCTCGAGCTTGGATCATAGGCGAATCAACGAGGTCGCAGATCGCATCGCTCGCCTTGCCGATACGATCCAGGTTATCGTATTCACTCACGATGTGCTTTTCGCCGCTGCGCTCATTAGCCGGTTTGAAAAGTCTAAGCGCTGTCGTTTTTATCAGATCACTGACGACGGCGGTAAAGGCAAAGTCACTGCGGCAAGTGGTCCTCGCTGGGACAGCATCAGTGAGTTGACGAAGAAGGTAAATCTGACCATTGAGGCTGCGAAGAAGGAATCTGGCGACACGCGTGAGGCTTTGATTCGCACTGGGTATGGGTGGCTTCGGTCTTGGTGTGAGGTCTTCACTGAAATGGATTTGCTGCAAGGCGTTTCGCAACGCTATCGGCCTAATATCCAGATGACCGTACTAAGTAAAATCAATGGTGATGCTCTTGGGATTGCATCAGAGGCGGTTTTCCGAGTATTCGAAGACGCCTGTCGGTACATTGATTCCCATTCTCAGCCATTAGCAGCTCTTAATGTAGTACCAGCCCTGTCGGATTTGGAAGCAGATTGGCAGGAAATGAAAGACGTGCGCTCCACTTATCTAAAGTCGTTGAGCGCCTAAGGGTGCCGCGCGTTCACGCCAGTGAGCACTTCCGCCGTCACCAATTCCTTCGCCTGGTCTTTCAAGACCAGAGTTTGCAGATCTTCTTCGCCTTGCTCGACCTGACGAAGCAGTTTGATACCCACGAGTACTACGCCACGGACCGAGACTACGGCGAGCAGGAGTTCCTCGAGCACCGCAAGGAGCTCGATGCAACCCATCTCTCGATGCGCAACGAAGTAGGCAAGAGCTTCAAGCTGATCGAAGGTGCCTTCATCACGGCCTCCCGCGCCCACGGCGTCACGGACGAGCAGCGTGAAGAGATCGTTCGTCGGCACCGCAGTCCGCCACCGGCCTATGCCTCAGTCTCGGAGGCGAAGCAGCACGACTCGAAGCGCGGCGGGGGAGCGTCCAGCAACGTGACGATCGTGCCCATCGCGCAGCGCATCGACAAGAAGAAGCTCGTCCGTGCGATCCTCGCTCTTGTGCGCTGGCAGATGGAGAACCCGGACTACGTACGGGACAACACGAAGGCAGCGGTTGTCTCTACTCCGATTCTCGAGCCTGCGCCTGGAGCCTCGCCTTCATCGTCTTCGGATCGACACCGTAGAGCGCACCGAGCTGGTTCAGCGACCAGCCCCGCGTCTTCAGCGCCGCCGCATCCTCCAGCTGCCGATCTGTCAGCACAACCTGTCGAACCGGAACATGCTGCTGCCTGAGCGCTGACCGCACCGCCTCTCGGCTGACGCCCCACGACGCGGCGAGCTGCCGGATGTTCCCACCGGCCGCGTACTTCAGCGGCCAGCTTGGCCTTCTGCTCGTCGGACAGCCGCACCTGGCGCTGACGGAGGGCCTGTACACCAAGTGGGGGAGCTGCCTGTTCCGGCTCGTCACCCCTGTTGATCCCGGTCCTGGCAGCCACCAGGGTGCGCTCCCATCTTTTTTGATTAGTTGCAGATAGGTGCACGAAGGATTGTTACGGGGCCTCTGCCACAGGAGCGATGCACCTGCAGCGCGTCCTGCACTGCCGTGGACGATGACGACGACGAGCACGATCTCGGTGCGGGCGAACTGCCGCGCCTGGTTGAGCAGAGAGCCCGGACCCTCGGGGGTGTCGACGACCTCGACGGTGACGAGTGCGATCCACGCGATGCCGATCGAGAACCGGAACCCCGTGAGGACCTGGGGCAGGGCTCCGCGGAGCAGAACCTGCACGGCGATGACGGCGCGAGGGATGCGGTACGCGGTCGCCACTTCCACGAGCCGACGATCGACGTCTCGGATATCCGGAGCATTTGGAGCGGCCGATCGATCACAGCCTGACCCATCACCGAGAGCCCCGCGAGGACACCGAGCCCCAGACCGATGACCACCGAATATGCTGCCGACCAGTACCCGTGCGAGGCTCGCCGTCAGGGCGCCGACGAACTCGCCATCGACGAGTAGTGTCCCCGCGGCCCGAGCGACGTCGAGTGGTCCTGGCAGCGCGTCAGTCGGGACGAGTCCGGCAGTGCTCGCAACCCACCACGCGGCGATGACCACCACGACGCAGACCCAGGACAGAGCAGCCACCCGGACGGTGGATATCCGTGACGATGCTCAGAGTTCGTTGATGGCCGGTTCGGGGAGGTACACCTTCCCGCCCAACGCCGTGAACTCAGCGGACTTCTGCTTCAGCCCGGCTTCGATCTGTTGGCCGGACAGACCCCCGAACTGATCCCGGATGTCCTGGGAGATACGCATGGAGCAGAACTTCGGGCCGCACATGGAGCAGAAGTGGGCCGTTTTCGCCGGTTCCGCTGGAAGGGTCTCGTCGTGGAACTCCTCCGCCGTCACAGGGTCCAGGGCGAGCGCGAACTGGTCCCGCCAACGGAACTCGAATCGAGCTTTTGACAGGGCGTCGTCGCGCTCGTGGGCGCCGGGATGGCCTTTGGCGAGGTCGGCGGCGTGAGCGGCGATCTTGTAGGTGATGACGCCGGTCTTGACGTCGTCCCTGTTCGGCAGGCCGAGATGCTCTTTCGGCGTGACGTAGCAGAGCATGGCCGTCCCGTAGCGAGCGATCTCCGTGGCACCGATCGCGGAGGTGATGTGGTCGTATCCGGGCGCGACATCCGTCACGAGGGGCCCGAGAGTGTAGAAGGGCGCTCCGTCGCAGAGTTCCTGCTGACGCTCGACGTTCTCTCGCACGAGATGGAAGGGGATGTGGCCCGGGCCCTCGACCATCACCTGCACATCGAACTTCCACGCCCGCTTGGTCAGCTCGGCGAGGGTATCGAGCTCGGCGAACTGGGCGGCATCGTTCGCGTCCGCTGTTGACCCAGGCCGGAGCCCGTCACCGAGCGAGAACGCGACGTCATACCGCGCGAAGATCTCGCACAGTTCATCGAAGTGGGTGTAGAGGAAATTCTCCTCGTGGTGGGCCAGGCACCAGCCGGCCATGATTGACCCGCCTCGCGAGACGATGCCGGTGACGCGTTCGGCGGTCAAGGGCACGTAGCGAAGAAGCACCCCCGCGTGAACAGTCATGTAGTCGACGCCCTGCTCGCACTGTTCGATCACCGTGTCGCGGTAGATCTCCCAGGTCAGGTCATCGGCTTCCCCATTCACCTTCTCCAGGGCCTGGTAGATCGGGACAGTTCCGATCGGCACAGGAGAGTTGCGGAGGATCCATTCGCGCGTGGTGTGGATGTCGTCTCCGGTCGACAGATCCATGACGGTGTCAGCACCCCACTTCGCTGCCCACTGCAGCTTGTCGACCTCCTCCCGGATCGAACTCGTGACAGCCGAATTGCCGATATTCGCATTGATCTTCACCAGGAACGCCCGGCCGATGATCATCGGCTCGGACTCGGGATGATTAATGTTGCTGGGGATGATCGCTCGGCCTGCCGCGACTTCGCGGCGCACGAGTTCGACATCGCATCCCTCCCGCAGCGCGACGAAACGCATCTCGGGAGTCACCACGCCGTCCCGGGCGTACCGCATCTGCGTCACCACCCGCCCGTCCCGAGCACGCCGAACGACGGGCTTGGCGCCCTCCCACTCGGCAGAGGCTGCTCCCCGGCGCTGAGCGGAACGGCCGTCGTCGTGAAGGTTTCGTCGGCGTCCTTCGTAGGACTCGGTGTCGTCCCGGTCCTGGATCCAGGGCGCCCGGAACGGCGCTAGTCCTTTCACCGGATCACTGCCGGGTCCCTCCGTCCGGTAGGCGACGAACGCCTCGTTCTCGCTCCCATTGGGACTGGCGCTCAAGGCGATCTTCGTCGCCGGGACATAGATCTGGTGCTCAGAATCGCTGAGATACGTGAGCGAGTGCGAAGGCATGGCAGAGCCCATGACGATTCCTACTTCCTTCGCCGGCATTACCCGGACAGGTTCGACGGTCGCAGGCCGCGTCAGCCCGATCTCAGCCCTTGCAGGGGCACCCGTGTGGATACCCAGACAGTAACACCACGTTCGCGACCCCAGGCAACCCGGGCTCGGCTCGCACCGACGGTCAGCTGTCGATCGTTGTGAGGAGGAGAACGTACTCACTCTGAATGGTCGTGCACGAACGTCCGCGAGACGCCCTCATCACTCAGCCGCCCGCACGGCGAGTCACGCTCCACAGCCTGTGCCCGAGAGCAAGGATCCGACGGAACCGTTCGGGCAGTTCGTTCCGGCCGCGCGACGACTCGGTGCGTCACGCTGGAATACACCCGAACCGGGCATCATTCCTCGCCGTTGCCTGCACAACCCTTCGCTATGCGGCGGTACTCATGATTACCACCGTACATTCGAATGCTCGAGGGTCTTGCGCGCCCAACGCGGTCGCGGCGGAATCGTCCGCGAAGAGATCTGGCGATGGGCGTCGGGATGACGGCGCTTCTCGAGGAGTCCGCGGCGTCGCTGGGAGGTGGCGAGTAGTTGGTCGAGCATTTACAGATAGGTGCAGCATAACGATTATGGTTAGCATTATAAGCCAGTGGGCGGCACCTTGACTGGCCGGGGGCACGTGTCGGAAGGTGCTGGCGCGCATGGGGCTGAGTAGTACGTCACCGACGTGCAACCGCGGCGCGCATCGCTGCGGTGCGTCCTGTGGTGCGCGCACGGCAATCGGACGAGGCGCCGGAGAGAAGCGTGTTTGCGGGCCGAGCGCTGACTGGTCCCGGCGGCGGAGGTCTGCTGCGTGGCCGACACCTATCTTTCGTTGTTGGTCTTTCTGATTCTTTTCCATCACGTTTCAACGTATGAGGGCCGCGCGTTGATACCCCTCTCAGGGGGACGCGAGGCGTTCGCCTGAGAAGCCAATCCACCGAGTCGGGTAGAAGAACCTCCTGGTCAAATGCTAATTCGGCGCAACTCAAAGGACCGCGAGCGCGAGGCGCTGATGTCGTCATTGATGCGTCGATGCAAAGCTCAGATGCTTGACCTGAACGTCTACTCATCGGTGTGTTAGCCTTCCTCAGCGAAAGCACTAATGGGGGCGCCGAAAGGTGCTACGTGAAATGGGGAAACATGATTCGATGCAGAGTTGCGAAGGTTGTTGCAGGTGTGTTGGCTGCCAGTAGTCTCGTGATGGGGGGAGCAATCAGCGCATCAGCGACGACGGTATATCCGGCTGACGGGGGCGTGTGGCATCACGGTGTGCGGGCCGGCGGCCAGTACGGAAGTGGTGGCCAAGTTTATTCCGAATACCAGCACGAAAGCAGGACCCATAGGTCGACCGCGTGCGGCTACCGTGGGTGTGCGTACAGTGGTTGGAAGCCTTCGTCGGTGCTTGCTATAGCTCACTGGTCACCGATGAAGGCCTCTGGTAATACCGCGTATTACGACGTCCTTTCCTAGAGGCTGCGTGCCGGCGTACAGTTCGTTCGCCGGCACGCAGTACCGTAAGAAACTTCCCAAGCTCATGCCCGTCATAGGGCCGTAGCCCTCAAGTTATTGGCGGTCAGACGTGTGGTCGAAAATGTGGTCAATATGCGGATGTGCGCTGGTGGTCGTGGGTCTGGTCGCCTGTACGAGCCAGACGATTCCTACCACCGAAGGGGCAGAAAGTGCCTCCGATGTCGAATTCACCGGGCCGTGGGCCGCAGAGTTTTCGGCCAGCTATGCGCGGGCTTCCGACGAATTCTCCCGGAAGGCAATCAAGGACGGGGCAATCTCAGAGCAAGAATACTCGGAGATGATAGACCGCTTCAGGGGCTGCGTGTCAGGCTTCGGGTACGACATCGGTGACTACGAGTTGGATGGCTCGTTCTCTCTCACCTTTCCGCCAGAGACCTCTTCCGACGTCGCCAACAGCGATGTCGAGTCGTGCTCCCGGCAGTCCGGCGAAGCGGAGATCGGGTCGTTGTACAGCTGGACACACCGCAACCCGGACAGGACCGACGAGGGGTCGTTGATCGTAGAATGCCTGGTGAAGAAGGCGGTCGTTCCATCGTCTTACTCGGCGAATGACTACGCCAACGACTCTTCTCGCGATGATTATCCTTTTGTCGATGAGGATGCGGGTCGAGAAGCCCTTGAGGAATGCCGGATCGACCCTCTCGGAGAGCAGCCGTGAGACGCGAGTCTCGCAAGTCGCATTACTCACGGCGCAGTCGCCATGAGTAAGGGCAGGGGCTACGGCCTGATGATATTAGCGGGTATCGGGATTGCTAGCGCTGCATTTGTGGTGGGCCTTGCACTTGCTGTGCCGCCTGCGGTGCCGGGATCGGTGACGATGACGAAATCGACGCCGTCAAAATTTGCACTTACGTCGCAAACACTGGTCGATGCTCGGACAGTCAAGTTGTCCGTTCAGCAGGGCGGAAAATTATCGGTAGAGGTACCCCGGACCGGAACAGTGACGGCTCTCGACTGTGCGCCCGGGTCTGCACTCTCATCGTGGCAGAGCTTCATTGCCGTCGACGGAGTGCATCTCCTGAGTGTGGCGACGACAACTCCGCTTTATCGTGACTTACGCGTCGGGGATAGCGGGGCCGACGTCCGTGCTTTGCAGGAAGAACTGATGCGCCTCGGTAAATCTGTCCGCGCCGACGGGGTTCTGGGTTTGACAGCCATTGAGATCGTCAACGCCCGACTACGTGAGCTGGGCGGACCTGCTTCTCCCTCTGATACAATTGCCCGGGATTCGGTCCTCTGGCTGCCGGTTTCGGAAGGAACGGCGGCCTCGTGCGCCGTCCCCCTTGGCGGACAGGTCGCATCAGGCACCGTAGTGGCCACCCTTGACCCGCAAGCGACCGGCGCTGAAGTCAGCAATGCGCCGAAGGATCTCGTGCCTGGACAGCGAGTCGTGGTGGTTGGCGAGCTTCGTGTACCCGTTGACGAATCCGGAGCGGTCACGACTCCCGAGGACGTCAATGCTCTTCGGCGGACGACCGCATTCAGGCAGGCGTTACACACCTCTGACTCCTCTGGTGCGGCGGGAAGTACCGCACAGTCCGATGCCGACTCAGGCGGCTCCGTGATGCTTGACGCAAGCCTGGAACTCGCTTCGCCGCTGGAGACATGGGCTGTCCCTCCGGGCGCGATATTCGCACTGAGGGATAATCGTGGCTGCACGAGCTCAGAGGGGTCGAACTTCGCTGTCGAGATTGTCGGTTCTGAACTGGGGAAGTCTTTCGTGGTCTTCCCTGACTCGGAAGCGCCGGACAGTGTCGATGCTGCGCCGGAGGGTTCGGGTGCATGTTAGACGTCCGCTCGGATGCTTCACTCGATGAGCGCTCTGCTGGAGACAAGTTCGTCGAGCTTGTCGACGTTCAACACTCTTTCGATGGTCGACATCTCCTTTTTGAAGGTATATCTCAGGTACTACTACCCTCGCGAAGCTATGCACTGATAGGTCCGTCCGGGTCCGGTAAGTCGACGTTGCTCGGGATCATCTCGGGCTCCGTCACTCCGACGTTCGGATCAGTACGGAAGAACTGCATCTCGAGTACCGGTTGGGTCTTCCAAAACCCGCACGGTTCGGCGAGGCGATCAGCGATCGATCATGTTGTCTTGCCGTTCCTCGCGAAAGGTGAGAGCCGGGCGCTGGCCGAAGAGCGTGCGACGGACCTACTCGAAACGTTCGGTCTTCAAGAAAAGGGATACGCTTCTTTCGCTCAGCTCTCGGGCGGTGAGGCTCAACGTCTGATGCTTGCTCGCGCGGTGGCTTTCTCGCCCGATCTGCTTCTGGTGGATGAGCCGACTGCTCAGCTCGACACCGCAACGGCCGAGGTCGTGATCCAGGCACTCGCGAAGGTGTCGAGCGGTGGAAGCATCGTCGTCGTAGCGACACACGATTCTCGCGCGGCGGATGCTTGCCACACCATCATCGAGCTGGTGACCTGAGTTGCGGTTCTCATCCGTCTTCTCGGAGGCAATGCGGAACGTCTCCACTCGTACGAGTAAGCCGCTCCTTGCGCTGGTGTTCTTCGTTATCATCGTCGGCTCCTTGTGCGTCTACGATGTGACGACGGTGACGGCGATCACGGCGAGGTTCCGGGAGTTCCTCTCGGCCGGTGCGACTGTCTCCACTGTGAGTTCCGCCAAGAGTGTCATCGGTACTGCCTGCGAGAATCTCGCAGACGTCTCTGGTGCCCGGGCGGCAGGAGCACTTTCGGAGGGCGACGGTATCGTTTTTGAAGCGTTGCCGTCTTCTGTCGTGCCCACGAAGGCGGTGACCCCGCGCTTCGTCGAGCTTTTCACGCACGAATCGGATCCCTCGGTCGCGGGTATGTACTTTTCGCAAGAGGTCGCGCTCGCGTTGAGTATCGGTGTCGGTGAACGAGTTGAAACCACGAGCGGGCCCGTCTTTGTCGCGGGCATTTTTAGTTACCCGGACGATGGGCGCGTTCCCGGGTTGGGCTGGTCGGTTCTCGATGTCGTTCCGGCTGACGGCATGTTTGATTCATGCTGGTTGGACGTACCGTTTGCTCAATCACTGGCTCCCTCATTCATTCTCACAGCCGTTGCGCCGGGCAATGGAGAAAAGCCCACGGTGGGTCAGCTCAACGCTCGTCTGGGCGCCAACTACGACTTTGGAGCACTTGTCGAGGCGCGTGACTCCTTGTTGACGATCCCGAGTGCTGCTCTCGTTGGGCTCGCGCTTGGATGCGTCCTCGTCCGAGTGCGCCGCTTGGAGTTGGCATCCGCGCTGCACTGCGGTGTCGGGAGGAGTGCCCTCTTCGTGCAACTTCTCCTGGAAAATGTCGCGTGGCTGTCTGCGGCTAGCGCCACGGCGATGGCAGTGACGCTGCTGTTCGTCATGCCGGAAGCCGCATCCGACCGGACGGCGTTAATGCTTGGTACGGTGCGCATTCTCGCGCTCGCGGCGGCGTCGGTGCTCCTCGGCTCCTCTCTCGGCGTGGCTCTCACCCGAGAGAGGCACATGTTCCGTTACTTCAAGGAGCGGTGAAAGAAGCGTTGGATCAAATTGCGACCCGATGGAGATGGATAAGTGGTATTTTTCCTACTGAGTGCGCACTCTTGTCGCGATCTTTCTTCTCTGGTGAGCAACGAGCGAGGGCCGGCGCTCGCGAGCGCTACAGTGATACTCGCTTCTGTAAGGTGAGCAGACTCAATGAGAAGCTGGATTGCTTAAAGAGGTTCATCTGGCGCGTGCGCTTGGGCAGCGTCGTTCGAGGACGGGCTTCATGTCCAGAATGATGGAATGTCGACTGGTTGAAAATGTCCGGCGAGACGCTAACCTCGTCAGGGTGGGCTCGTCCGCCCGGGCTCGCAAGATGGGGGCGTCGGCACTGATGAGAGGAGAGATATCTCGCGAAGTGCTCTCGATGCCGGTGGGCAGAAGACGTTCTCGATCGTCGTTGTGGCGAAGAAGCTTACTTCGGGTTCATCTATGACACGTCTGAAGCGCGACATGTTTGTGGTGCTGACTCGGTGTTCTTCACCGGGTCACGCCGACGGGGTGAAAAGAAGAATGGCGATGAGGAACTCTGACGAGATGCGATGAAAACCCGTCAGAGCTTCTGCGCGCCACTATCGGCTGCTGGTCCTCAAGGTTTGCCACGGTCGCATCGTGATCGGCCAACTCACCAGCAGTTGCGGGTGGGCGCGGCCCAGGGTGAGCTAAGGGGTTGAGCTGGTGCGGAGTGGGGCGCAGCACTGGTCGTGCTGCGCCCCACTCCGCACGTCAAGGGCGAGTCACTGTCGACTCCCCGTCGTGCCGGCTCTGCGCGGTGTCGGCCGTGGAGTAGTCACTCTCCGCCGGAAAGCGCGAGACCGTAACCGATTCCGCCGCCGATTCCGCCGCCGAAGCCGATTCCCCCACCAAATCCGCCGCCGATTCCGCCGCCGAACCCGCCGCCTGCGCCTGCGCCTCCGCCGAACCCGCCGCCTGCGCCTGCGCCTCCGCCGAACCCGCCGCCTGCGCCCGCGCCGCCGCCTGCGCCGCCGCCCACCACGATGACGATTCCGCCTGCGCTGCCGCCCGCGCCGCCGCCTGCGCCTGCGCCTCCGCCGATTGCGCCGCCTGCGCCGCCGCCGATTGCGCCGTCTGCGCCTCCGCCGATTGCGCCGCCGATTCCGCCGCCTGCGCCTCCGCCGAACCCGCCGTGTGCGCCTCCGCCGATCTCACCGCCGGCACCAGCGCCTGCGCCTCCGCCCGCTCCACCGCCTGCGCCGCCGCCGATTGCGCCGCCTGCGCCCCCGCCGATTCCGCCGCCGATTCCGCCGCCTGCGCCTCCGCCGAACCCGCCGTGTGCGCCTCCGCCGATCTCACCGCCGGCACCAGCACCAGCGCCTCCGCCCGCTCCACCGCCGATCTGAATCGCTCCAGCCGCGGTGAACGAGGTGATCTGATCGTCTGCCCGGTCGCCAACGGAAGTGTCGACGAAGACGTTGCCTCCGATTCTCACCAGACCGGCTACGGCCGCGACCTCTTTTGCGTGAGCGTCATCGGTGAGGATGAATTGATAAGTATGGTCGACCCCATCGGCTCCGGGAATGGTGCTGCGAACAGAGAGTGCGCCCTGCTGAAAGCGTTCGTTTGATACTCGAGCGGACAGGGCGTAGCCGGTGGCGGTGCCGGCGAAGAGGAACGTGTGCGAGGCACTCGCCGCCGTCCAGAGCGCGACTTCCTCGTACTCTCCTGCAAAGGTCAGATCGCCGAGAGACAATCCGAAGGCTGCGGCGAGTGAGACCAGTGATGCGGAAGGAGCGGGAGCACCGTCAGCAGGACGCTTCGGAGTGTCCTCTGGTGCCGATTGAGCGTGGGTGCCTGCGCCGAGAGCCCAGGCATTCGCCTTGGCTGCCCCGATTCCGCTGGCAGAGGTCCACCTGAATCCGCCTTCCTGAGGGCCGTGGGTACTGTCGATCGCGATCTCCGCATCCCACGCGTCGACCTTGACCGGGCCGTACCACGCCTGGACATTGGCGGAGCCGAAGGCCGAGGTCTCGGCGAGTCCTGCCCTGATCCCCTCGTGGTCCGAATGTCCGTTGCTTTCCGCGTATCTCGTTCCTGCAGTAGCACTCCCGCTGAACCATTGCGTCGTCGTCTCTGCCTGCGCGGGCGTCGCCGCGGTCATGGCCAAGGCGGCCGCAGCAAGGATGGAGACCGTTGTAGTCTGCTTCTTCTTGATCATGTGTTACCCCCCGATAACTCGTGTTCATTTTTTAGGGTAGATGTGAAGAGTCGTGGATTTCGACTCGTTTCGAGTGTGCCACGTTCAGTCGAACCTCGAAAGTTCTCAGAAAAGCACAGTAAGAATGGCGGGCGAGGAAATGCCCGATCACCCCTCTAATATTCGAGTTCTGTACATGGGTGGCGGACTGCGTTTTCCCAGGTTTTCATAAGCACCATGGACTCTCTGCTTCCGACCTGGGACAATCGAAGTTTTGCAAGAGGGTTGCAGGGGAAGTATTCGGCGCGCCAGCTGGTCCGCACGGCCGCAGACACGGTGACGGGAGACTCCCGGACGACGTCTACACAGCCGCGCGCCTCCACTCGGCCTCAGGACGCTCGACCCGAGCAGTCGGCACCGAGTCAGGAAGACCGCGCGGCAATCGCCCGGTACGACTACCTCCTCCGCACCGCCGACCGTGAGCAGCTGGAGCAGGTGCATCGCGAGTCGTTCGCGAAGCTGACACCGGTGCAGCGCGCGCAGGTGGAAGAACGCCTGCGTGAGGAACTACCCGCGAACGAACAGCCGTGGTCGTCAGCGCCGGAGGATCTCGCCCGCGCGGCGACGCGGGCCGAGGCGACCAGTCCGGGGTTCCTGCGGAGGATGTTCTCGGTGCCGGGCGGGCGCAGCGCTCTCGCGGGAGTCGGTGGCGGAGCGGCGGGGATCGGGATCGGAGCCGCGGGCGGACTGTTCGCGGCGGTCCCGGGCGGCGCAGTGATGAGTAGCGTCGCAGGCCCGCTCCTGGCACAGGCTGCGGAGTTCGGAGCGGATGTCGACAGCCGTGCCGGGGATCTCGGTGACATCACCGGCGGCGCGGGGGACGCGGTTTCCGGGGCGGAAGAGCAGATGTCGGGGCTGGGGCAGCACGTGTCGGAATTCGGCTCGGACATCTCGCTTCCGGGGCTCGGTGATCTCGGAAGCTTCTTCGACCGCTAAGCCTCCGCCGGCACGCGACGGCTGAGGAATCGGGACGCGATCGTCAGTCCAATGCCCGCGAGGAGCAGGACGGCACCGATGATCGCGACCGCCGTTGTCGATGAGTCCGGGCGGTCGATCACGTACGTTCCGTCGAGAAGGGTCCATTCGCACGCCTCGCCAAGGGGCCACCATGACCAGAATCCCCGAACGAGTTCGCCCGACTCAGGCGGTACACCGCCGAGGCTGCTATTGCAGGCGTCGTCAAAGCCCTGAGTGCTGAGGGTCCAGTACTGCAGCGGTACGAGGGCGAGGATGACGAGACCAACGGCGACCACGACGAGGCCCACGAGCAGGGTGAGACGGCGGGCGCTGAGCGCTCGTCTCACCGCGGTCGGCCGGGGTCCGGGCTGCGTTTCGGTCATCGTCCGATCGTGCCACGGACGCGCGGTAGGCGACCGAGGACATCGGGAGTGTGCCTCACCGAGGATGAGAGGCGTCAGCTGGCGCGTTCACGGGCGGATCGGGCGAGCTGACCTCGGTCGCGAACACTCCGCCGCTCCGATCATCGTCCGCCGAGGCAACCCGCGCCCGCGCCGCCGGGGCGTCGTACGCTCGTGGACATGGGGTTTGTGTTCTCGCTGCTCATCATCGTGCTGATGGTGTTGGCGCTCGTCGATGTCGTGCGGCAGCCGGACAGCGTTGTCCGTAATCTGCCAAAGATCGTGTGGGTCCTGCTGATCGTATTCATCCCGATCATTGGGGTCTCGCTGTGGTTCCTCCTCGGTCACGAGTGGAAGCGCGGCGACGGCGGCTCGTTCGTCCCCGGCGGGCATACTCCGCGGCGTCGCCGCCCGCAGCCACCCTCGACGGTCGTTCTCCGGCCCGCGCAGAAGAGCACGGAGGAGCAGCTCGCCGATCTGGAGCGGGAGGAGGCGCACTACGCGCGGCTCGCCGAGGAGCAGCGTCGACGCCGAGAGGGGGAGCGGCCGCTCGACGCGTGAACGGCCGCCCCGGCGCCTAGATCTTCTTCGCGAAGTCGGACGCAGCCCACTCGATGGAGGCGATCTTCGCCTGCCCCTCGACATTCGGGTGGAAGTAATCAGTGGTGCTGATCAACTTCTCCTGGACCTCGACGGCGGTCATCGCGCCCCCATCCCAGTCGCACAGCGGTCCGTCGGCGGAGCACGCGGACTGCAGGGCAGAGTTGTACTCGGCGGTCCGGGTCTGCGCAGCGGCAGCGGAGGCCTCTGCCGCCTCGGGGCTCAGAGCGGCGCCTGACGAGTCGACGCCGCGAGTGGTGCGGCACGCATTGGCGGCGGCCCAATAGAACGGCGCCGATCCTGACCGCATCACCGACCACTCCCCGGCGACGTTCGGCATGGAGGAGAGGACGATGCGGGCAGAGGGCCAGGTGGTGCGAATCTTCGTGATTGCGGCCGAGGCTTCGGCCGCGAAGGTGCTGGCGGGGGTCATCGTGTAGCCATCGGAGGCGACGGGAACGTTCGGCGCGCAGAGGTCGTTGCCGCCGATCAGGAGAGTGACGACATCGGCGTGGACGCCCGCCTTTATGGCGGCGTCGATTCTCGACGGAACCTGGGCGATCACGTCTCCTGAGCTGGCGTAATTCTCGGTCGTCACGGCGACTCCGGGCATGGCTGCTCCAAGGCGGGAGGCGAAGGAGTCCACCGCGGGGTTCGTCCCGGTGGACCAGCTGTTGGTCGGACAGTTCTCGAGAGCGTCGCAGCTGGCGAACGCCTGAGTGAGCGAATCGCCGAGGCCGACGACGGACAGGGAGCCGGGGGTCGCGGCGGACGCGGCCTGAGCCGGGACGAGTGCTGCGGCAAAGGCGACCGCGGCGCCGGCGGCGAGGGCGCGGCGTACTCCCTTGGAGGACGGGCGAATAGTGGGGGTCTTACGCATGATCAATCCAATCGTGACGGGGGTGATGAGCCGTCGGCATCGACCGTAGAGGAGTCGAGACCTGATCGGATTGTTCTGACATGCCCCAAAAAGGGCGAGACAAAAGTCAGTTTCTGGTAGCGAAGTTCGAGGATGACCACTGGACGGAGATGCTCGGGTGGAAGTAGTCGGTGGTCCCGATCAGGCTCTTCGTGACGGGTGTCGCGGTGAGCGCGCCACCGTCCCAGTCGCAGAGCTGACCGGCAGCGCTGCACGCAGCTTGGAGGGCGGTGTTGTACTGCGCTGTCCGCGTCTTCGCAGCGGCCGCCGAGGCGGCGGCGGCAGTCGTGCTCAGCCGTCGACCGGTCGAGCTAACGCCGCGAGTGGTCCGGCACAGATCGCCACCCGACCAGACCAGCGCGCCGACTCCGGTGCGCACGACCGACCACTCCGAGGCGATATTCGGCACGGAGGAGAGGACGATGCGAGCCGAGGGCCAGGTGGTGCGGATCTTGGTGATCGCGGCGGACGCTCCTGTACGGAAGGTGCTGGCCGGCGTCATCGTGTAGCCGTCGGCGGCGACGCGGTTGTCCGGCGAGCAGAGGTCATTGCCGCCGATCAACAGCGTGACAATGTCCGGTTTCACGCCTGCAGCGACGGCGGCGTCGATCCGAGAGGGCACTCGCGCGACGACGTCGCCGGTGGTGGCGACGTTCGCGGTCGTGACGGTGGTGCTCGGCACGGTGGCCCGCAGACGTGAGGCGAACGACTTCACCGTGGAGTTGGTCCCGGTGGACCAGTTGTTGCGTGGGCAGTCGGCGAAGGAGCCGCAGGTGCCGAATGCCTGGGTGATCGAGTCACCAAGGCTCACCACAGAGAGGGCGGCGGGGGTGGCGGCGGAGGCTGTCTGGGCGGGAACCAAGGCGGCGGCGAGGGTGAGCACAGCGCCGACGGCGAGGAGGCGCACCCGGCGGGTCGCGATCTGCGGACGATAAGAGGGCGAGTATCGCATGAGAGACCTTCTCTCGGGGAGGGAGACGGCGGGGAGTCGTCGAGCCTGACGCTAGGCCACTCGCGGGCTGATTGACCCCGGACGGGGGACCCAAGGCGGAGATCGACGGGCCCCTCCTCAGCGGGGCGTCAGCCGCACCTGCTCGATCCACAGCCCCGCCGCCGGGAGGGCTGTGGATCGCCGTGCCGCCCGGGCCGCTCCCAGAACTTCGTCGGGAGTGAGGCTCAGGCTGGGATCTTGAGCCGGAGCAGAGCAGCGGCAGCTTCGGCAGCGCGCTCGGCCTCCTCGACACTCGAGAAGAATCCCGTCGAAACGGGCAGGGCGCTGGACGCGAGGAGCGGGTCGATTTCGAGTCGGAACCGGGGAAGGTCTGCGCCGGGCACGACAACGATCCTGACTCCGTTCCGGCTCCATCGCGCGGGTTGGACAGTGGGGATTTGTGTCATGGTGCTCTCCGCTTTCGCGTTCATCGACACGGGTGGCTGGCGTCTCGGCCGTGCACGCCTCACGCTACGACCGGTGCGAACCCTCCTGAACGGGCTTGACCTCCCAGGTTCGGCGGGTCTACTACTGCAGACGGTCGAGCGTGTCGCTGATCCTGCGCAGGCACTCGATCAGCACGGACACCTGAGCGGAGTCGAGAGCGGCGAGTACTTCGCCCTCGGCGGCAACGAGGTGCCGCATGGCCTCGTCGACCCGCTTGGTGCCGCGCGGAGTGAGCGAGACGATCTTGCTCCGCGAATCTGCCGCGTTCTGCTCGCGGACGACGAGGCCGCGGGCGGCAAGACGGTCGACGCGGCTGGCGAGGTTGCCACTCGAGAGAACGAGTCGGGCCGCCAAGCCGGATGGCGTCATCCCGTTCGGTCCGCGCTGGCGCAGGAGGGAGAGGAGTTCGAACTCCCACGGGGTGAGGGCGCTGGCGGCGAAGGACTGCCGACGCACTTCCTGCACGCGCGGGCTCAATCGACGAAGGCGCGAGAGGACGTCGAGGGGAGCGAAGTCCAGATCAGGCAACGCCCCGGCCCACGCGTCAATCACCAGATCGACATCGTCGTCTTCTCGCATTCCCCCGATTATCCTCTGGTGACGCAGGCGGCGAGGACGGCTGGTCGGAGGCACGGGCGGCCCCTAGCCTGTGCGGATCGTCGCTGTGCGTCTGCGCACGACGCAGCTGCTGCTGTGTCTGCTGCGGGTGGCGGACGAGGTAGCGGCGATGAGGAGCCTGTGCGGCCCGGCCCTTCAGGTGCGGGCGGAGCGGACGTAGGCGACGATCGCTTGTGCGTGTCCGAGGCCGTACTCGGCCTTGAGCCAGGCGACGACCCGTAGGTGCGGGTCGTGGTGCAGTCGCTCGTCGGCGAGGTCAAGCCACTCCTGCACCGGGCGGCCGTAAGTGTTCTCGATGCTGGGGAAGTAGGAGGCGGGTCCCTTCGGTTTCGTGCCGTCGGCTGGTGGTTCGGGGGCGAGCACGCGGTCGGTCATGCGGTCACGATAGCGAGAGCGCGGTCACGGCGAATACGCTGCCGGGTCGAAGTGGCTCAGGTCCTCGCGAAAGGCGAAGGCGAAGTCGGGCCAGAGCAGTGAGAGGCGTCGGTTCGGGCCGAGGTACCAGCTCTCGCAGCCGCCGTTGGTCCACACGGTGTCGGCGCTCAGCGCGTCGATGCGGGCGACGGAGGCGGACTCGGCGTGGACGCTCACCTCAAGAACGCTAGAGCCCGTGTTCTCGAGGTGATCAAGGGCGGCGAGGACGTACTCAATTTGCGACTCGATCATGTGCACGGCGGAGTTGTGGCCGAGGCTGGCGTTGGGGCCGTTGACGACAAAGAGGTTGGGGAAGCCGTGCACAGTCGTCGAGGCGTACGCCGCCATCCCGTCGGCCCAGCACTCAGCGAGCAGCAGAGAGCCCCGACCGCGGATTCGCCGGGCGAATGGTGGACGTGTGGAGTGGAAGCCGGTAGCGAAGACGAGCACGTCGACCTCGTGTGGCACATCGTCGTCGCCGACAGCGGCCGAGCCCTCGATGGTGCGCAGCGGCCCGGGCACGACGCGAACGTGCGGTTGTGCGAGCGCGGGGTAGTAGTCGTCTGAGAGCAGGACCCGCTTGCAACCGATCTCGTAGTCGGGGGTGAGGACGGCGCGCAGCTCGGGATCGGAGACCTGCGTGGTGAGGTGGTGACGCGCCTCCGCTCGCAGCCGATCAATCGCCTCAGGTACGCCGACGCGGCCTGCGAAGCCGAGTTCGGCCTGCCAGAACAGCTCCTCGCGAAGGCGCGCCAGGGCGCCCGGTGCGCGGGCGAGAGCCCGGCGCTCCTCCGGCCGGTATGCGCGGTTGCGTCGGGGGACGACGTAGGGTGCGGAGCGTTGGAAGAGGACGACCTGGGCAGCGCGCTGGGCCAGGTGCGGCACGATCTGCACGGCGGAGGCGCCGGAGCCGATGATCCCGACGCGGGCTCCCTCGAGGTCGATGTCATCGCGCCAGCGGGCCGAGTGGAAGGCCGGGCCGGGAAAGGAAT
This sequence comes from Rathayibacter iranicus NCPPB 2253 = VKM Ac-1602, assembly GCF_003149025.1. Classification (GTDB taxonomy): domain Bacteria; phylum Actinomycetota; class Actinomycetes; order Actinomycetales; family Microbacteriaceae; genus Rathayibacter; species Rathayibacter iranicus. Next base: position 162,679 of record NZ_QGDV01000004.1, on the reverse strand, counting down.
CGAGGCCGGGGACGGCCGGCAGCCTCGGCTCCGAGAGGCGCCCAGCGCAGAGCACGAGCACGGCGGCACAGTAGTCGCCTCGAGTGGTGCGGACGAGCCAGCGGTGTGCCTCCTCGTCGAAGACCGCCTCAAGGACCTCGGTGCCCAGGCGCAGGCGCGGGCCGAGCTGCTCGCGCTCGACCACGCGCTCGAGATAAGCCTGGATCTCGGCGCCGGGAGCGTAGAACGCGGACCAGTCGGACTCGGGGGCGAACGAGTAGGAGTAGAGGTGCGAGGGGATGTCGCAGGAGACGTTGGGGTACACGTTGTCGCGCCAGGTGCCGCCGACACGCTCGGCGCGTTCGAGCACCACGAAGGAGGTTCGACCGCGGCGTTCGAGGCGCGTCGCGGCACCGAGGCCGGCGAATCCGGCACCGACCACGACGACGTCGACGTCGACGGCGCCCATCAGACCGTCATCCGTGGAAGGACGCTGCCCGCCGGATCGCGGCGAGGATCGGCGAGGAAGTGCTCGAGCACGGCGAGGAGTTCGGCCGGGCGCTCGGCGAGGACGGCGTGGCCCGAGTCGACAACGGCGTAGCGGGCGTCCTCGATTGCGCCAAGCAGCGCCTCCGAACCCTCGATCCCGGCGACCATATCCGAGGTGCAGCCAACGACGAGGGCGGGGACGCGTAGGCGAGCGGCGGCTGCGCTGGTGTCGGCTCGAGCGGAGGCGGCCAGCATCCGCTCGGCATTGTGGTCCCAGGGCGGTGGGGACCCGGGCGATCCCCAGCTGGGTGAGCGCAGAGCGAGCAGTCGCGCCGCCTCGTCACGTGCGTCCGGAGAGTCGGCAAGCAGCGCCCAGAGTCGGGCAGTGCCGAGCAGGCGTGTGGTCGGACGCAGCCAGCCCGCCACGAGGGCGAGGGCGCGCACGCGTGGGTCGGTATCGGCGGCGGCAAGGGCGACGCAGGCGCCGAGCGCATGCCCGACGACGACGGCCTCGGCGCCACCGAGTGCGTCGAGGGCGGCGCTGATGGCTCGCGGAGCGTCTGCCCAGGGGTCCTCGAGGTCGGCAAGTTCGAGCGCGGCGACTCGGTGGCGTCGGGCGAGCATGGGCAGCAGGAACGAGGTGTCGGCGCGGGCCCCCCGCCCGGCGCCGGTCACGAGAAGGACGACGGACGGCTGAACAGAACCGCCGCTGAGCATCCGCACCCGGGCGCCGCCGCTGAGCACCGTTTCCTCACCAACCAGCGCGGCCTGCCGTGCGAGGTAGTCCGACGGAGTGCTCATGACGGACGGGACTCGCGTACGGGGAGCCGAAGCCGTCTGGGTTCCGCTGCTCTTGGCAGTTCGGCTTGTAGCGCGCGATCGGGAGTGACGACGCCGTAGGTCGTGGTTCGCTGGCGCCAGCCGCGACCAATCTCCGCGGTGATCCGGGCGACTGTGGCGATGTCGAGGGTGCGGAACGCCTCCGCGCCCGCCTCGGGCCGCAGCACGCCGTCGAGCAGCAGACCGCCGAGGTCGTCGGCGCCACCGCGCAGCAGGACCTGCGCGGTCTGCAGCCCGAGCTTGGTCCAGGCTGTCTGCATGTGGTCAATCCGGCCGTGCAGCACCAGCCGGGCAACGGCGTGCACGGCGCGGGTCTCGCGCAGGCTTGGGCCTCCGCGGCTTGCGTGGACGACGGAGGGAGGTGCCTCGGCCGGGACGAACGGCATCGCGATGAACTCGGTGAATCCGCCTGTCTCATCCTGGATCGCCGCCAGTGTACGGAGGTGGGCGAGCTGCTGCGCGGGCGTCTCGACGTGACCGTAGACCATGGTCGAGGTCGAGCGGAGGCCGCTGCGATGAGCGGCGGTGATGGTCTCTCGCCATTCTGCGGCGCTCGGATCGGCGCCCTCGCTCAGTATTGCGCGCACGCCGTCATCGAGGATTCTCGCGGCCGTGCCCGGGACGGAGTCCACCCCCGCGTCGCGCAGGGCATCGAGCATCGCGGGCAGGGTGCGGCCTGTGCGGCGGGCAATCTCAAGGATCTCGCCCGGACGGTAGGCGTGCAGGTGCAGCGTCGGCTGCCGCTGCCGGAGAGTGCGCACGATCAGGAGAAGGTCGTCGCCCGGGTGCTCCGGCCCGAGTGCGCCCTGCAAGCAGAGTTCAGTCGCGCCGAGGGCGACAGCCTCGTCGGCGAGTTCCTCCAGGCGTTCGACGGTGAGCCCACCCGCGCCCCAGAGGGAGGTGTCGATGTTGCGGTTGACGACGACAGAGACCACGTCGCCGACGCTCTCGCGGCGGACATCGTCGGCGAGCGCGGCGAGCGCGTCGAGGTCGTCTCCGTCGGCCGCGAGCAGAGCGAGGTAGTCGGTGTCGGCGAGCCCAGCCGGATCGGCGCGGGCTCGGGAGAGCACTGCGCCGAGCGTCGGAGCGGAGGGTCGGGGTGGGGCGTCGAGTGCTTCGCGGTACGGGCGCGGGAGGACCGGTGCCGCCTCGTCGGCCAGCCACGTCGAGCGGTCGGCGAGGGCGAGGACGTACGGCTCGACCCGCGGGTCGATCCAGGTTGCTGCGTCGCGGAGATAGTGCGGATGCGCGGTGAGGCGCTCGTGTAGGCGGAACCCCGCGGCAGCCGTGAGCCGGGCGAGGTCGTCGATGTTCGGCCAGGGGCGCTCGGGGTTCACGTGGTCGGCGGTCAGGGGGCTGACGCCGCCCCAGTCGTCGATTCCGGCGCGCAGGAGTAGCCCGAGCTCTTGCTCATCGGTGAGGTTCGGTGGCGCCTGAATCGTCGCATCTGCGCCGAGGACCAGCCGCGCGACGGCGACGTTCGCCGCATACTCCTGCAACTCGAGATCGACCTCGTTCTGCATTGCGGTCCGCGGCTTCGCCCGGAAATTTTGCACGATGCACTCCTGCACGTGACCCCAGCGTTCGTGTGACTCGCGGATCGCGAAGAGCGCGTCGGCCCGCTCGACGGCGTTCTCGCCGATTCCCAGCAGCACTCCGGTCGTGAAGGGGATGCGGCTGCGGCCCGCGTCCTCGAGCACGCGCAGTCGCAGCGCCGGATCTTTGTCGGGGGAGCCGTAGTGCACCCCGCCCTTCTTTGACCAGAGGCGCTCGGCGGTGGTTTCGAGCATCATCCCCATCGAGGGGGCCACGGGACGCAGCCGCTGCAACTCGGCCCAGGACATCACGCCGGGGTTCAGATGGGTCACCATACCCGTCTCGCTCATCACCAGGATCGCCATAGCCCGGACGTACTCGAGAGTCGAGGCGTAACCGTGCTCGGCGAGCCACGCGCGAGCAACCGGCCAGCGGTCCTCCGGTCGGTCGCCGAGCGTGAAGAGCGCCTCCTTGCAGCCCAGCGCGGCACCTGCTCCAGCAACCTCGAGGATCTCCTCGGGCTCCATGAAGGTCGATTCACGCTTGGCCGCGAGCCCACCGGGAGTCTCGACGAAAACGCAGTAGTGGCAGCGGTCGCGGCAGAGCTTCGTGAGCGGGACGAACACCTTGCGGGAGTAGGTAATCACTCCGGGACGACTGCGGCGGACCAACCCCTCGTCGCGGAGGCGCCCAGCGGCATCAAGGAGCAGGTCCAGGTCGGGTCCGCGGGAGCCGAGCAGGTCCTCGGCGCTTGCGCGCGTGATCGGCTCGCCGCGGTCAAGCCGGGCGAGAAGGGTGGCCGTGGTCATGCGGGGGCGGCCCTTTCGGAGGGAATCGGCAAGCGGGTCATAGCGCGCGTAAGCGCGGTGCGAGGTCGCGCTCGAAACTGTCGAAGAAGCGCTGCTGATCGTCGCCGGGGGCGTGAAAGACGAGATGGGTGAAGCCAGCGTCGACATAGGGCGCGATCTGCGCGACCGTCTCGTCGGGATCGGAGCCCACGATCCAGCGCTTGGCCACCTGCTCGATCGGCAGCTCGTCGGCCGCGCGCTCCATATCGACGGGATCGGTCAGCGAGTGCTTCTGCTCAGGACTCAGCGAGAGCGGAGCCCAAAAGCGGGTGTTCTCGAGGGCGAGTGCCGGGTCGGGGTCGTAGGAGAGCTTGATCTCAATCATCCGGTCGAGGGTCGAGGAGTCGCGGCCAGCCGCCGTCGCTCCCTCCTCCACCGCGGGCAGAAGCTTCTGGGTGTAGAGGTCCATGCCCTTGCCCGAGGTGCAGATGAAGCCATCGCCCGCGCGACCCGCGTACTTCGCGACCACTGGGCCGCCCGCAGCGATGTAGACGGGGACGCCGTCCTCCGGCTTGTCGTAGATAGACGCCTCGTGAGTGGAGTAGTACTCGCCGTCGAAGGTGACCCGATCTCCGGCCCAGAGGGCACGCATGAGGCGGACGGCCTCGCGCAGACGCGCGAACCGCTCCTTGAACTCGGGCCAGGTCTGCTCACCGGCACCCTGGTATCCGGTCGCGACCTCGTTGAGCGCTTCGCCAGTGCCGACGCCGAGCATGATCCGCTCGGGGTATAGCACCCCGAGCGTGCCAAAGGCCTGCGCGATGACGGCCGGGTTGTAGCGGTAGTGCGGAGTCATGACAGACGTGCCAAGACGAATGCTCGACGTGCGCTCTCCTGCCGCCGCCAACCACGCGAGCGAGAACGGTGCGTGCCCGCCTGTGTGCCGCCAGGGCTGGAAGTGGTCGGAGACGACCGCACTCTCGAAGCCGTGCCGCTCGGCGCTGACCGCGAGTTCGACGAGTTCGCGCGCACCGAACTGCTCCGCCGACGCCTTGTACCCGAGCGTGATGGTCATCTGCAGCCTTCGTGAGAGGGAGGACCGCCCCCGGATCGGGAGCGTTCCCCCATTCTGCGCCTGCGGGGAGGACCAGCGGGACCCGAGGAGGGACCCTGGGGAGGGATCCGCTCAATGACGCCCTGTGGAGGAGCCTCAGGTCGCGGGAGTCGTGATGTTTACCATCCAGCCGACGCTGTAGCGGTCGATGAGCATCCCGAACTGGTCACCCCAGGGCGACGGGGCCAGCGGCACGGTGACAGAGCCGCCGTCGGCCAACCCGCCCCAGTAGCCGCTGAGTTCGGCGTCGTCGTCGCCGAAGAGCGCGACGGTGATGCGGCTTCCTGTGTCTGCCGGCATCGAAGCGGGTGTGTCGGAGCCCATCAGGATCAGTCCGCTCGGGGTCACGAGCTGCGCGTGCATGATGAGGTCCTGGTCGGCGGGGTCCTCGCTCATTGCGAACTCCCCAAATGTGCTCGACGTGAGTTCGCCGCCGAAGACGGTGCGGTAAAACGCCATGGCTTCCCGCGCTTCTCCGCGGAATCCGATGTAGGGACTTAGCGAGGTGGACATTGGCACGCCTTTCGTTCAGTGGTGCGCTCGTTGACTGGTGCGCTCAGTATCTTCTCGGCGCCACCCGAGCGCTACACGCACTCGCGATCTCGCGAGATCCCCGAGCGCGGACCAGATCGGCCGGAAGGGCGAGGCTTCTCGACCGCCACTCGCGATCTCGCGACATTTCGGGGGAGGGAGCGGGCGGGCGGGCGGATCAGAGGTCGGCGCGGGTGGGCGGGTTTGCGCCAGGGCGCGACGTCGTGATGCCGGCGACGTGCGCGGCGTGGTGGCCGATGGCGTGCAGGGCGGGACCGTCGAGGAGCGGCCCATTCGGCGCGCCGAGGCCCTGCCGGAAGGCCTCGTCGAGGAGAGCGCCCATCGCCGAGTCACCGGCACCGATCGTGTCGGCCACGACGATCCGGGCCGCGGGCACGCTCACCCGGGCTGCTGCGGAGGCGAGCAGGAGCCCGTCACCGCCGCGCGTCACCACGGAGAGCTGCGCGCCCAGGCCGAGCAGCCGCGTCAGTACCTCGTCGAGCTGCATCGTCGGGTACAGCCACTCCGCGTCCTCGTCGCTGAGCTTGACGATCTCGCAAGCGCTCGCGACGCGCTCGAAACGGGTAAGGGCCTCGGCATGCGTCCCCACGAGCGCGGGGCGGATGTTCGCATCGACGCTCGCCGTGATCCCGGCGGGCAACGCTTCGAGCAGCTCGAGCACCGCTGTGCCGCCCGGCTCGAGGAAGATCGCGATCGAACCGGTGTGTACATGGGCTACGCCAGACGGATCGGCCGCCGGCGGGTTCCAGGACAGGTCGAAGACGTAGCGCGCCGAGCCGTCCTCGGCGAGTACGGCGCGGGCAGTCGACGTGCGCTCGGCGTCCCCGTGCCGTACCTCCACTCCTGAGGACGCGAGGTGCTCGACGATGCGGCGACCGCGCTCGTCGTCCGCGATGTCGGTGACGAGGATGGCGGGGCGGCCGAGACGAGCGAGCGTCAGGGCGACGTTGGCGGGGGAGCCGCCGACGTGCTCGACGACACTGCCGTCGTGCTCGACGATGTCGATCAGCGCCTCGCCGATGACCAGAATGCGGGCTGCCGCGACGTCGCGGTTGTCGGAGGGGGACATGCGGCCATCATGCCGGGAGATGGGTGCCCTTCGCGACGCAGGAGCGTTCGTTCCCGAGGTCAGTTGGGCGTCAGAGCACTTTTCGCGCCACTTCCGCTCCTCTCAGCCTCGGTTACGCACGCCCGCCAGCACGGCGTCCACCGTGGTCACTTCGATCAGCGGCGCGTAGAGCGCCATGGCGTCGAGCGCCCGCCGGTGGTCGGCCTCGGAGGCGCCCGCGCATGCGTCCGCGACCACGCGCACCCGAACGCCCGCATCTGCCGCCGCCAGCGCGGTCGAGAGCACGCAGCAGTCGGTCGAGACGCCGGTCAGCACGACATCGCGCGAGTCATCCAACTCGGCGTCCAGGGCCGGGCCCCACTTGCCGAATGTCGTCGCGGTGATCGTGCGGTGACCCTCGAAGCCCGGCACCAGCTCGTACAGCCGGTCGCCCTCCGGCACGAGCGCGAACGGCCAGTCGCGGTAGTAGCGGATCCACGCGCCGCTCGGCTGCTCCGGCGCCACGAAGCGCGTGGTCACGGCGCGATCCCCGAACGCGGGGAGCAGGCGCCGCGTGCCGTCGGCCGCCCGGGTGAAGTCGCTGCACACCCAGGGTGAGCGAGCATCGGCGAAGACATGCTGCATGTCGATGGCGACGAGCAGGCTCACGTCGATGCCTCCTGACGCCGTACCGCCGGGCGCGACAGAGCGAGAGTGCCGACAACGCCGATCACCAACGCGACGAGGACGCCGAGGTTCGCCCCCGCCCAGTCGCCCTCGCGGCCGCCGATGGGGCCCAGGAGGTAGCCCTCCCACTCGAAGCCGGGCGAATAGTTCACGACTAGCCCCCAGCCGATCACGGATCCGACGAGCACGAGCGCGACAGGCGCCGCCGAGACGCTGCCGTAGCGGCCGCGGGAATCGTAGAGCGCCTCCTGGTCGTAGTCGCGGCGGCGGAGGAGGAGGTCGGCGAGAAACACTCCCAGCCAGGCCGCGATCGGCACGCCCAGCGTGATCAGGAAGCCCTGGAACGGGCCGAGGAAGTCACCTGCAATGAACACGACATAGATCGCTCCGAGCACCATCAGCACCCCGTCGATCCCGGCGGCGACCGGCCGCGAGACCTTCAGCCCTGTGCTGAGGAGCGCGAGCCCGGAGGAGTAGATGTCCATCACGGCGCCCCCGATCAGTCCGAGCAGCGCGACGACGATGAAGGGGAGCAAAAACCAGGTCGGCAGGATGCCGGCGAGCGCCCCGATCGGGTCGGTGGCAATCGCATCGGAGAGTTCCTGCGACGAGGCGGCCAGCAGCAGGCCGACGATCACGAGCACGACGGGAGCGACGGCGCCGCCGATCGTCGTCCAGGCCACGACTGAGCCCGTGCGTGCCGTCCGAGGCAGGTAGCGGGAGTAGTCGGCCGCAGCGTTCACCCAGCCCAGCCCGAAGCCGGTCATCATGAACACCAGGCCGCCGATGACGGCGGCAGTCGAGCCGGCGGGCAGGCTCCCGACGGCCGCGAGGTCGATCCGGTCGAGCACGAGCACGACGTACACGACGGTCAGGACGGCCGTGGCAACCGTGATCGCGAGCTGGAGCCGCATGATCAGGCGGAAGCCGGCGATCCCCGCGATCACGATGAGCGCGGCGACCACGATGAGCGCGACAACCTTAGTGAGCACGCCGCCGTCCCAGCCGAACTCCTCGAACACGGTCGCTGTCGCGAGCACGGCGAGGGAGGCGAGCACCGTCTCCCAGCCGACCGTGAGCAGCCACGAGATCACCGCGACTATCCGGTTGCCGTCGACGCCGAAGGCCGCGCGACTGAGCACCATCGTCGGCGCCGACCCGCGCTTGCCCGCGACCGCGACGAAGCCGCAGAAGAGGAAGGAGACGACGATCCCGATCGCGCCGACGAGCGTGGCTTGCCAGAAGGACAGGCCGAAGCCGAGCAGGAACGAGCCGTAGCTCAGTCCGAGCACCGACACGTTCGCGGCGAACCACGGCCAGAAGAGGTCGCGCGGTCGGCCGTGCCGTTCCGACTCCGTGATCGTGTCGAGGCCGTTGAGCTCGATACCGCCGGCGGGGCGGGTGCTCGGAAAATCGGGGGAGGTCATCGCGTCCTCGTTCTCACGGGTGCCGGCCCTGCGCCGGAGCTGGAACGAACCTACAGCGCACCGCGCTCGAACAGCAGCCGGAGGGTCTCGAGATCGTCGGCGACGCGAGCGCAGTCCTCGTCCCAGTCCTCCAGACTCACTCCCGGCCGCCGGCGCACGGTGAACGCGACCTCAGCCCCGTCGCCGTTCACGAGCACCCGAAGCGGATTGTCCACCACCGTCCCGTCCGGCAGTGTCACCTCGTGATCCGCCACACCGAACGGGTTCTGCGGAGCGAAGCGCACCTCCACCCGGCCCATCGGCGAGTCGGCGAACCAGCGTCCGTCCACCTCCTCGACGGCGGAGGAAGCGAGGCCCGCGGCCCAGCGTGGCAGGTTGGCGGGGTCGGAAACGAAGGCGTAGACCTCCGCGGCCGGGGCCTCGATCACGACGCCCACCGGGCGCGATTCTTGCAGTGTCATCCGTGCTCCCTCATCTGTAGTGCGTTATCCCGCTGCGGCGTTACTCTGCTCCGGCTCCTCGCCGAGGCTCGAGACACGCAGCGTCGTCCGCTCCAGCATGTCGTGGATGCTCATCGACTCCGAATTACCAGAATGTGCGCCGCGACGCGAGGAGGGCCCAGGTGCCTCTGTGAACCGCCAGAGTCCCCAGTACGTTGGAGCAGGAAGAGGTGGAGATGTCCGAGGATCAGGCCGAGATGCTGCGCGCGCTACACGACGAGCACGCGAGCGCGCTCTGGCGGTTCGTTCTGCGTCTGACGGGCGACCGGCAGATGGCCGAGGACGTCGTGCAGGAGGCGCTCCTGCGCGCGTGGAAGCATCCTGAAATTCTCGCCCAGGGGGAGGCGGCGGCCCGCTCCTGGCTCTACACCGTCGCCCGCAACATCGTGATCGATGACCGCCGCAGTGCCCGGTACGCCCGCGAGTTCGGCACCGACGAGGTCCCCGAGCGTCCCACCGCCGATCGCACCGACCAGGTCCTCGACGCCTGGCTGCTCTCCGATGCGCTGAGCGGCATCAGCGACGACCATCGTGCCGTGATCGTGCACGCCTACTACGGTGGCCGCTCGGTGACCGAGATCGCCGAACTGCTCCGGATCGCGCCGGGCACCGTCAAGTCGCGGATGCACTACGGGATGCGGGCACTCAAGCTCGCACTGCAGGAGCGAGGGGTGACCGAGCTGTGACGAACGATCCGCTCTCCGACGAGGCGCATGACGACTCCTTCCGCGACTGGGATGCCGCCTACCTGCTCGGCTCCCTCTCCGCGGCGGACCGTCGCGCCTTCGAGCTGCACCTGCGCGGCTGCCCCCCCTGCCGCGAGAGCCTGGCTGAGTTCGTTCCCCTGCCCGGTCTGCTCGCGCATCTTCCGCAGGGTGAGGCACTGCGTCTCCTCGAGGAGCCGGACGCGAGCACCGACGAGTCGGCCCCGCCCGCGCTCCTCGCCCGCCTCGCCGCCGCCGCCGAGTCGCTGCGCCGGCGCACGCGGGTCCGGGTCGCCGCCCTCGTCCTCGCCGCTGCGGGAGTCTCGGCGGCAACCGCCATCGCTCTCCCGCTGGCGGTTGCTCCGTCACTCACGCCGATCGAGACAGTCGGCTCGACGGTGTCGCTGGCTGCCGCGCCCGGCGTTCCGGTCGAGGCCTCGGTAGAGTTCGTGCCCCAGCAGTGGGGCACCCGGATCGACATGGACTGCAGTTGGGGCGCGACCGCTCAGCAATTCGCGGGCTCCACGGGCTACGTCCTCTACGTCACCGACACCTCGGGCGGCACCGAGGCGGTCGGCTCGTGGACCAGCGCGCCTGGCACCACGATGGAGCCGAGCCTGGCGACCGGTCTGCCGCTGTCCGAGATCGCGTCGGTCGAGGTGCGTCTGCAGGATTCGGACACAGTCGTACTTACCGGGCACCCCTGAGCGCGGACGGTTCCCAGGTGAGCGTTCGACGGACTGAGTAGCTTCTCAGTCATGACGATCGCGACTCTCGCCCTCGCCCCCGCCTCTCTGGCGACCTCCTCCTCCGGCAGCATCGACGAACTCTCCGGGCTCGTCGGCGTTGCCGCCCGAATCATCGCCGCGCTCGGCGAGCCGGGCGTCGGCCTGTTAACGCTGATCGAGACGGTTTTCCCGCCCATCCCGAGCGAGCTGGTTCTCCCGCTGGCCGGGTTTCTCGCGCAGCAGGGGCGGATGAATCTGGTGCTGGTCGTCGTCACCGCGACACTCGGCGCGTACCTCGGCGGGCTCATCCTCTACGGACTCGGCCACCGTATCGGCACCGAGCGCTCGATCCGGCTGCTCTCGAGGCTGCCGTTGGTCGACCGCGAGGACTTTGAGAAGGCGGTCGGCTGGTTCCGCCGTCACGGCACGTGGGCGGTGCTCGTCGGCCGGCTGATTCCAGGAGTCCGCAGCCTGATCTCGCTCCCGGCGGGCGCCGAGCGGATGAACCTGCTCCTGTTCTCAGGATTGACGATTCTCGGTTCCGGAGTCTGGAACGGCCTCCTGATCGGGCTCGGCGCGGCGCTTGGCACCCAGTACGAGCTCGTCGATGAGTACGCGGGCGTTCTCGATGCCGTCATCTACAGCGCGATCGGCGTGCTGGTGCTGGCGCTCGTCGTGCGCAGCGTCCGGAGGCACCGCGCCGCCGCGCGCACCGGTTCGCGGGGCTGACCCACTTCGCGCCGTGCCCGCAAGGTCCCGCGCCGGGGCACTCCGGTGCCCTACCGTCGGAGGGTCACTACTCCCCGACGCGAAGGAACGCCATGTCCGAGACCGCCGCGCCCATGATGTCCCGCACTGCCGTTGAGCGGGGCTGGATCATCGCCGTCTCGCTGATTGCGATCGGCCTCGGCGTGATCGCCGTTGTGATCCCGGGACCGACCCTGCTCACGGTCGCGATCGTCTTCGGCATCCATCTCATCGCCGCCGGTGTGTTCCGGCTGCTGCTGGCCTTCACCGCCTCACGCCTGGATGCCCGGGTGCGCTGGCTGGCGGGTCTGCTCGGCGCGCTCATCCTGGTTGCCGGCATCCTCTGCCTCTCGAACCCGTTCGGATCGTTGACCGTCCTTGGCCTCGTGATCGGCCTCGGCTGGATCCTTGATGGCATCTCGAGCATCGCCAGTGGCCGCACCGTGGCAGGTCCTGCCTGGCTGCCGATCGCGGCCGGCATCGCCTCGGTGATCGCCGGCGTGTTGACGATCATCATGCCCGTGCTCGCCCTCGCCTCCTTCGTCACCGTTGTTGCGATCCTCCTGATCGTCGTCGGCGTCTCCGGCCTGCTGCTGCTCCCCGGCCGCACGAAGCGGCCCGACGGCGCGAAGGCGTGAGCCGGACGGCCCAAAGCCAGACGTCCTGCGTCCAGTCCTAACAGGGTGTCGCGGAGGCGGGCCCCACGCTCGGCGCCTGTCAGCATCGTCTCCATGACCGATCCCGATCTCGTCCCCGAACTCCTTGTCGAGAACCTGGAGCGCAGCCTCGCCTTTTGGTGCGGTCCCTGCGGGTTCCGGATCCGCTACTCCCGACCCGAGGAGGGGTTCGCCTACCTGGTCCTCGGCACCGCGCACGTGATGCTTGAGCAAGCCGGGCTGGGCCGTCACTGGCTTGCCGGCGCGTTGGACCAGCCACTCGGGCGCGGGATGAACCTCCAGATCCACGTCGAGGACGCCGATCGCAGTGCGCTGGCGCTGGCGGAGGCGGGAGTCGTGCCCTTCTCGCCGCTCGAGACTCGCTGGTACCGCATCGGCGCGGAGGAGGCGGGTGTACGCCAGCTCGTCGTCGCCGATCCCGACGGATACCTTCTCCGCTTCCAGTCCTCGCTCGGCCGCCGCTCCGCCTGAGGCCCCACGAGGATCTGTCCACGCGACACCATCCGCTCGGCTCGCGACGTCATGCCAGCGGAGGACGCCGATGACAGCTCCGACTGCTTCGATCAAGGCATGACGCAGCACAGCACCACCGGCATCCTCGAGAAGCCTCGTATCGAAGATCCGAGCACCGATGTCCCGACCCCCTCCGGCATCGTCGCCCCCGACGCCGTGGTGCCGCTCGACCGCGACCCGCTGGTCCGGCCTGCAGACCTCGTCTCGGCGCTCACCGGAGTCGCCCTGTGCTTCTTCTCGCTGTTCGTCTTCGCCATTGCGCACTGGCAGTATTTCGGCCCCGACGTCGATGAGGTGAGCGTCCTCGGCTGGCTCGCGCCGCTCGTCGCAGGAATCATCTGTTTGCTGGTGGCCGTGGTCTCCGTCGCCGTCCGCGTCCGTGGTCGGCGCGGCGGGCGGGCGCACTCGTGAGCCTGGCTCTGGCAGGACCCGCCGCGCAGGTGGCCGAGCAGCTCCTCGCCCGCTCGGGCTGCCTCCGCCCCGAGCACCCGTGGGTGACGAGTGTTGACGCGGAGGTCGACTTCTCCGCTCTTGCCGAGCACGCGGGCGTCCTCGACCTCTCGGAGGAGGCGGTCGCTCGCGTCGCGCTCTCGCTCGCGACCGGCCGTCCCGTCGACCTGCGGTTCGCCTTCGGCCACCTCACTCGCGATCACGCCGAACTCGTCATGATTGCGGTCGCCGCTGCCGCCGGGCACGATCGGGTGAGTAGCCGGATCCACGTCGTCGGCGACGAGCGCCGTCTCGAGACCGTGCCGCCGCTAGCTGTCTGGCCCGAATGAGGGTGGCGCGACGCCCACCCGCGTCGCTACGGTCTTTCGGAGGCGCCCGGTTTAGGGTGTCCGTGTGCAACGAGTCGATGATTTCCCTGGAGCCGGACCGGTGGCGACCCCCCCCGAGTCCGGTGACCCGGGGGAGGCGACCGCTCACCGACTTCCTCCGACCCCCACGTCTCCCGTGCAGGTGACCAGCGGCGAGGCCGGTTACCAGGGCGGCAATGTGGCCGAGCCCGTGTGGCAGTCCTGGCGCGACGAGCTCGCAAAAGTGGGCGGTCCTTCGCCCCTGCTGCACTTCGTCGACTCGCCGCTCACGCGCATCGAACTCTCGACGACGCATCCCGGCGGATTGCCGCCGTTCATCTCGGGTAAGACCACGCTGCTCTCCTCGCTCATTCGCGACGAACTCGCTCTGCGCACGGCCAAGAGCGCCGCCGGCGCGATCACCGACAAGGGGATCGAGTTGCGCTCCGTCCGCGGCATTGAGGGCGTCCACCTCGCGATCGGCCTCGCTCAGTGGCGTGCCGGAGACACCGAGTTCACCGCTCCCGTCCTGCTGCGTCCCCTCGCGATCCGCCGCTATGGGCGCGATTTCGAACTCAAGCTCAAGGGGCAGCCCTACTTCAACCCGCAGCTCGCCCGTGCCCTCAGGCAGCAGTTCGGCATCACCATCGATCCGGAGCAGTTCGTCCAACTCGCGGTGCAGAACGGCGTCTTTAAGCCGCAACCGGTCATCGACCAGCTCCGCGGAATGACCTCCCACCTACCGTGGTTCGCCGTTCATCCGCGTCTCGTGGTGTCGAGCTTCGCCGATGTCGCGGGCGACATGCTCCGTGACGCCCGGATGCTCGAGCATCCCGTGCTCGACGCCGTGGCCGGCAACCCGGCTGCCAAGCGCGCGCTGCAGCAGTCGCAGAAGGTCGCGTCGATCATCCCGCAGGACGAGCGCCCGCCCGCGACCGACACTCTTCTGCTCGACGCCGACGCTGAGCAGGAGCAGGTCATCGCGAATATCGCGGCCGGCAACTCGCTCGTCGTCAAAACCCTGCCGGGCACCGGCGGCACGCAGACAGTCGTCAACGCGATCGGGGCGCTCGCTGCCCAGCACAAGCGCGTGCTCGTGGTGAGCGCACGCCGCTCGAGCCTCGACAGCATTCACCAGCGCCTGCTCTCCGCGGGCCTCAGCGGGGTCGCGGTCGGCCCGCGGACGCTCCGCCGCGACCTTATCCAGTCGATCGCCCGCAACGAGAAGGCCTCGCGCCCCTCCGTCAGCGAGATCGACGACGCACTCCTGCGCCTGCGCAAGGTGCTGCTCGACTACCGTGGCGCGCTCTCGCGCCGCGACGAGAACTTCGGAGTCTCGGCTCTGCAAGCCCTTGAGGAGCTGGCGCGCCTGTCGCAGTTGCGCACGCCTCCGTCGACTGCCGCCCGGCTCGACCGCCGCACCGTGAGCGCGCTCGCGCAGAGCAGACCGGAGGCGACGCGCATGCTCATCGAGTCGGCGCGCCTCGGCGAGTTCCGCTATGGGCCGGGCGACTCGCCCTGGTACGGCGCGCACTTCGACTCCACAGCCGACGCCGAGGTCGCGCACGAGCTGGCCAAGCGCCTGCACCTGCGTGACCTGCCGCGCCTGCTCGATCGGGCTCAGGACGTCATCGGGCAGACCCGGATGCGCCCGTTCGAATCCGTCGCCGAGCTCGGCATCTACCTGCGCCTGCTGCAGGACGTGCGCGAGACGCTGGACAAGTTCCAGCCGGCCGTGTTCGACCGCTCGATCCAGGACCTCATCATCGCCACCGCGCCGCGCCGCGAGGCCTCCGAGATGTCGGCGACGAACCGCCGTCGCCTGAAGAAGCTCGCACGGGAGTACCTCCGGCCCGGAGCGCACGTAACCGACCTCAACGCCTCACTTCGTCGTGTGCAGCAACAGCGGACGCTGTGGCAGCGCTACGCCGTCGCGGGGACGATCCCCGAGGTGCCGGTCGGTGTCGCGGATGTGAAGGTCGCGCACCAGCAGGTCACCGATGAGCTCAGCCGAGTCGACGAGCCGCTCGGCCGACGGGGCACCAACCTCCAGCTCGCCTCCCTGCCACTCGCCGAACTGGCCTCCATCATCTCGGGTCTCGCCGAGGACAGCGAGGTACTGGCGAATCTTCAGGAGCGCACGACCCTCCTGACCACCCTGCGCGACTGGGGCCTGGATCCGCTGCTTGCTGACCTCTCGCGACGCCACGTGCCGGCCGAGTTCGTCGCGGCCGAGATCGACCTCGCCTGGTGGCGCTCCGCGCTCGAGATCATGCTGGCCGACGAGCGCGCGCTGCTCGGCGGCAACACCGGCGTCCTCGACCGGCTCGAGGCTGACTTCAAGCTCGTTGATGAGGCACATGCGGCATCGAGCGCCGAGCTGTTGGCATGGAAGCTCTCGGAAACCTGGAAGATCGGTCTTGTCGACTGGCCGCAGGAGCGCGATGCGCTGAGGGAGCTACTCCGCACCGAGTCGACGACGCCTCAGGAGCTGCAGAAGGCGGCACCCCACCTCTCCCGCGTGCTCGCTCCGGCCTGGCTTGCCTCGCCCTACGAGGTGCACCGGATCGGCACTGAGACGACGTTCGATGCGGTCTTCCTCGTCGACGCAGGTGCGACCACGCTCGCCGAGAACGTCGGAGCGATCCGCCGGGCGAAGCAGGTCGTCGCGTTTGGCGATCCGGTGACGCAGACACCCACTCCGTTCGCCTTACGGGTTGACGAGACGCCCGAGTTCGGTGCCACCGCCTCACGGACCGACGTGGAGGCACTGCACGCGCAGTCCGCTCTCGCGCGACTCGGCGAGCTGCTGAACACGGTCACGCTCACCCGCAGCTACCGAGCGGGTGGCGAGGACCTCGCTGAGCTCGTGAACCGCCGCTTCTACGGCGGGCGTATCGACTCCCTCCCGTGGGCCGGCTCGTTCCTCGGTCATGACTCGCTCCGGTTCCACTACATCGCCAGCGGGCACGGCATGCCCGAGAACGACTCCGGAGCGGTCGAGTCAGTCGACGCCGAGGTCGCGAAGGTCGTCGAGCTGGTCCTCGAGCACGCCGTGATCCGGCCGCGGGAATCGCTGATGGTCATCACAGCCAGTCCGCGTCACGCGGTGAGGGTGCAACAGGCAGTGCTCACGGCGTTCGCCAAGCGGACGGACCTCAACGACTTCATCCTGGGTGATCGTCCCGAGCCGTTCGCGGTGGTCACGCTGGAGCAGTCGGTGGCGCAAAGCCGCGACCGTGTCATCTTCTCGATCGGCTACGGACGCACTCCGCACGGCCGTCTGCTCTCGAACTTCGGTGCCCTCGCCGAGCCCGGGGGAGAGCGACTGCTCGCCGTCGGGATGACCCGCGCGCGCCGCTCGATGGACATCGTCTCGTGCTTCCGCCCGGGCGACATCGACGAGTCGCGAATGCGCTACGGCATGGTGGCGCTGGCGCAGGTGCTTCAGGAGGCGGAGGACAGGGTCCAGCCGAGTGACCGCGATGACTACTCCGAGCCGATGCTGGTCGATCTGGCCGCGCGCCTCGAGCGCCGCGGTCTCCGGGTGAACATCGGCCATAAGGGCAAGCTGGCCCTGGTTGCGGCGCACGGGACGCGGGCGGCGGTGGTCGAGACCGACCGCGATGTGAGCACGCAGAGCCTGCGGGTCTCGTTGCGCTTGCGTCCGGAGCTGCTGCGGCGGCTCGGCTGGCATTACCTGCGGGTGCACAATTTCGAACTGTTTGCCGACCCGGAGGCGGTGGCCGCCCGCGTGGCCGGGCTGATTGGCGCGCCGACGACCGACGATGTGGCAGGGGACGCCACTGCGGTTGCCGCGCCGCCGGCGTCGGGTGCGACTCAGCCCGTCGAGCCGCTGCCGCGCGACTAACCGTGGCGTCCGATCCCGACGCGCCTGCGGGCGAGGACCGGCCGCTGCGGCGCACCCGCGGTGGTCGGCGCGCGTCCCTCCCCGCGAAGCCCGGCACCGACCCGTCCCCGCATGCGGCACCCGCAGATGTGTCCGGGCTTGCGGCCACTCCTGACACCGGTCCGAACGACGCCCGACTCCGCCAGGATGTTCCCCCGCACTACTGACGCGTCGCGAGATTGCGTGCTGCGGACGAGATCTCTTGCCTCGGCAGGGTTTTTCGTCCATTGACCCGCATCTCGCGAAATTTCGCGAGATGCGGGTCAGTCGGAGGGGGCGCGGGCGAGGAGGTTGCGGATGTCGGCCAGGAGTTCGAGCTCTGTGGGTGCCTTGGCGTCGTCGGCGGCCTTCTGAGCGAAGGCGGCGTTCTTCAGGTGATTGATCGGCAGGACGAAGGCGAAGTACAGGACGAACGCGACGATAGCGAACTGGATCAGCGCCGAAAGGACGCTGCCCCAGGCGATGACGGAGGGTTCCCGACCATCGCTGCCGGGGCGGATCGTCCAGGTAAGGCTTTCGAGCGACGAAGCGTCGAAGATCACGCCGATCAGCGGATTGAAGACTCCCGTGACGATCGCGTTGACAATCGACGTGAACGCCGCGCCGATGACGACGGCAACAGCAAGGTCGATGACATTGCCGCGGAGGATGAACTCTTTGAAGCCGTTGATCATGTCGTTCCGTTTCTGCGGGCGGGCGGAGGTGCTGCGGTCAGCTCCCCGAGGAGGGGGACGCGGAGGAGCCCGAGGACGAAGAGCCCGACCCGGAGGAGCCCGAGCCTTTCGATCCGGAGCCGTTCGATCCCGCGCCTTTCGATCCGGAGCCGTTCGACGCGGACGATCCCGACCCGGACGACTCGGAGCCGCCCGATCCAGACCCCGACGCTGGCGAACCGGACGTGGCGGGTGCCGCCGCGCCTGTCGAGCCCTCGCCCGACGTGCCGCCAGATCGCGAGTCAGTGCGATAGAACCCTGAGCCGTTGAACGTCACACCGACCGCGCTGAACACCTTGCGCAGTGCTCCTTGGCAGCTCGGGCACTCCGTGAGGCTGTCGTCGGTGAACTTCTGCTGGATGTCAAAAGCGTTGCCGCACTGTGTACAGCGGTAGGAATACGTGGGCACAGGAGGCTCCTCGAGGGCGGGTAGGGAAGAGGGAACAGGTCAGTGGCGCAGGTCGACGATGCCGGACGGCGTGACGACCCCATCGACGGCCTGGTCGTGGACTTCGCTCGGCACCTGGTCGACGAACTCGCTGTCGAAGACGACGGCGTAGACGGGTGGGCATTTCTCCATTGAGCCGAGGGTCTTGTCGAAGTAGCCGCGACCCCAGCCCATCCGCATGCCCTGCCGGTCGACAGTTGCTGCTGGGACGACGATGAGGTCGACGTCGTTGATCGCGATCGGTCCGAGCAGCTGCCCGACGGGCTCGGGCATCCCGAACAGCCCCTGCGTCTCGGTGTGCCCGTCGCCGACGGCCCAGTCGAGTAGGCCGTCCTGACGCGAAATGGGGAAGAGGACTCGGATGCCCCGGCTCTCGGCCCAGCCCAGGAACGGGCGGGTGCTTGGCTCCTCCGGTGCGGAGAGGTAGCAGGCGAGCGAGCGGGCGCCGATCCGCGTGGCGAGCTCGATCAAGTGAGCAGTGATCTGCTCGGACGCCTGCTCACGCGTTGTCGACGTCTGCGTACGGCGTCGCTCGCGCAGTTCGGCGCGTAGGGCGCGCTTCTCGTGCGAGATGTCGGCAGGCATACATTCAGTCTAGAACCGGCGGGATCAAGCGGGTCTCGCCACCCCTGCTGCTCGGGAGCGAGCGGTCCGATCAGGAGAGCTGTGTGCTGCGTGCAAGAGGCGTGAAACTCGGGCGACTTCGGCCGCCGCTATGATGACGCCCCATGGGCACTCGAATCCGCAAAGCCGTCATCCCCGCCGCCGGTCTCGGCACCCGCTTCTTGCCGGCGACCAAGGCCATCCCCAAGGAAATGCTGCCGGTCGTCGATAAGCCGGCGATCCAGTACGTCGTCGAGGAGGCGGCAGACGCCGGTCTCCAGGACGTCCTCGTCATCATCGGGCGCAACAAGAACGCGCTTGCGAACCACTTCGATTCGGTGCCCGAGCTCGAGCAGAACCTGTCCAAGAAGAAGGACGACAAGAAGCTCGAGCACGTCAAGTACGCCAGCGACCTTGCCGACGTGCACTTCGTTCGCCAGGGCGAGCCCAAGGGCCTCGGCCACGCTGTCTCGCGCGCGCAACGCCATGTCGGCGACGAGCCTTTCGCCGTGTTGCTTGGCGATGACCTCATCGACGCTCGCGATCCGCTTCTCTCACGCATGATCGAGGTGGCGGAGGCACGCGACACAACGGTCGTCGCGCTGCTTGAAGTCGACCCCGACCAGATCCACCTCTACGGCTGCGCTGCGGTCGAGGCGACCGATGAGGACGACGTGGTGCGCGTCACCGGTCTCGTCGAGAAGCCGTCCAAGGAGGACGCGCCCTCCAACCTCGCGATCATCGGCCGCTACGTCCTCAAGCCCGACGTCTTTGGAGTGCTCGATGACACGGCTCCCGGGAAGGGCGGCGAGATTCAGCTGACCGACGCCCTCGAGCGAATGGCGCAGGACCCGGCTGAGTTCGGCGGCGTGTACGGTGTCGTGTTCCGTGGACGCCGTTACGACACCGGCGACAAGCTCGACTACATCAAGGCGATCGTCCAGCTCGCCTCCGACCGCGAGGACCTCGGCACCGACCTCAAGCCCTGGCTCAAAGACTTCGTCGCCACCCTCTAACCCCCCTCTCCCGCCCCCCTCCCTTGCTTTCTCGCGAAATGTCGCGAGATGCCTCCGAACGGACGAGATCGCCCGCCGCGGCAGGAGATTTCGTCCGTTCCGGCATATCTCGCGACCGTTGGAGCGGCGACGAGTCCAGCCCCTTCCCGGAGAGTGGCAGAGCAGTAGGGTCGCATCATGCCGCTGCCGATCCCGACACTCTCCGAGGGTCGTGTCACCGTTCGCCCCATTCGCGTGCGCGATGCCCGCCCGCTGGAGCGCGAGCTGATCGCTAACCGCGCCTGGCTGCGTCAATGGGAGGCCTCGGATCCCCGCGGCGGCGCTGCCTTCGATGTCCGCGCCAGCATTCGTTCACTCCAGCAGAACGCCCGCTCAGGGGGAGGAATCCCCTTCCTCATCGAGTGGAACGGCGAACTCGCCGGACAGCTCAATATCTCGAACATCGGCTACGGCTCGCTGTCCTCCGGCTCGATCGGGTACTGGGTGGCGGAGCGCTTCGCTGGGCGCAGCATCACCCCCCTGGCCGTTGCCCTCGCCACCGATCACGCCTTCCTCGATGTCGGTCTGCACCGCATCGAGATCTGCATCCGCCCCGAGAATCGACCGAGCCTGCGCGTGGTCGAGAAGCTCGGCTTTCGCTACGAAGGCCTGCGCCGTCGCTTTATCCATATCAACGGCGATTGGCGCGACCATTTCTGCTTCGCGCTGGTGTCGGAGGAGGTGCCGCGCGGTGTCCTCCGCCGCTTTCTCGATGGCCAGGTGCCGCAGGACACCGGCGTCCCGAGCGATGCCGACCTGCGCGCTTCGCATCGATCAGGGCTTTCTGGACCTCCCGACGGTGCCGGCGTCCCCCCGACAGGGAGCCGTCTCATCCGCGATCCGTACGGACACACCTACCCGTAATGACGGACGGGAGTGCCCTGTACTCCTAGCGTTGGTCGCATGAGTAGCGACTGGCTAGGTGGGGGCGTCGTCTGGGCGCTCGCCGCCGTCCTGTGGGTCGCTTATCTGATCCCCACATGGATGCGCCGTCGGTCGTACAACGCGACCGAGCGCAACGCGGTGAGGCTGCAGCAGACGCTGCGGATCCTCGCCGAGACCGCGGAAGTGCCCGAGCACGTGCGTGCGGAGGCGACGGCCCGCGAGGTCGCGCTACAGCAGCGCCGGCTCCGGGTGACCGAGACACAACGACGAGCCGAAGAGAAGGCACAGGCCATGGAGCTGGCACAGGCGGAGAAGGCGGCGCGCGAGGCGCTGCGACGGGCAACCGCGAGCGCACGGCGGAGCGCGCGGACGGGACCCTCGATCCTGCACTGGCGGCAGGGGGCCGCGCTGACCGTTTTGGTCGGCCTGGTTGCCGCGCTAGTGGGGCTCGTGATGCTGCCGTTCGGCGGTGCAGGGGTGGTGCCGCTTGTCGGGGTCCTCTTGTTCGCGGCGGGCCTCGGCACGCTGATCCTGTTGGCACCCGGGCGCCGAAGGGCCGTCGCTCCGGCCGCAGTCGAGACGACGACCGCCGCAACCGAGCGGCGCCGTGCTGAGGTCTTCGAGGCGGAGCTCGCGGAAGAGGAGGCTGAGTCAGCAGTTGACGAAGATGCTGCCGACGAACGCGCGAGTTGGACGCCACAGCCGCTTCCGAAGCCGCTGTATCTTTCTCGCGGAACGGTCGCGGCCTCCGCGATGGCGTCAATCGATGCGGTTGAGCGACTTCGGTCGGCGGCAGCGGAGGCAGAACTTGCGCAGCGTGCGGCTGCTGCCGAGGCCACTCCACTGCGCGTCCCGCGCGCCGCCCCGGCTCCTGACGTTCCTCGGCCCTCGTCCCGATTCGCTGCGATGGGCGTTGTGGACGGGGTCGACGCGATCGATCTCGACCAGGCGCTCCAGCGACGGCGCGGGGCCTGACGCGCGTCCGGGGCGGCAGTTCGTCCGTGATACTGTGGGGGAGTTGTTCGTGCCGATGACGGTGCGAAGGCACGGGTCCGTGGCGCAGTTGGTAGCGCGCTTCGTTCGCAATGAAGAGGTCAGGGGTTCGAATCCCCTCGGATCCACCACAGTGTTCTTATTCACTACTCTCGTAAGCAAGCGTGCCAAAGTATTTTCGGCACCAGACCTGCTTTCATGAGGGGGTCTTTTGTGTTTCTGACGTGTCGCCTGCGGCTTGTCGGCGCGTGCGTATGAGCATGGCGAAGAGGGCGAGTTCGTGGCCGTGACGAATGGATATCTTATGGTTTCGCCGTTGCGAGCGTCTTCGGCGTGAACGGGCCTCCCTGAGTGAGGACGGCCCGCTCACATGACCAGCTCTGACGACTAGTTCTTGACTGCCGTTATCGTCCACGTCGCGGTGTCAGGGCTCACGGCGTCAGCTCCTTTGCTTGTCCCGGGCGCACTCTGAGCGTCACCGCACGCCACAGAAACATTCGGGCTGTACTCGCTCGCCATCTGCGGTGTCGGTGTATAACCGAGGGGGAAGTCGACCCGGACGTCTGCCTGCGACATGAAGGTCGCAGGGCCGTCAGAGCACGGCCTCGCTCCGACGGCGGATCCGCTGCTGACGTTGAAGCTATCGAACGTCTGGGATGCGACTGTGTTGTTGACCACTTGCCGAATGGACGTCGTGATGTAAATCTCCTTCACTGTTGCAGTGCACGCCACCCGGCCTTGAGCGCTGATCGTCCCGTTCACGAGCCCGGACTGATGTGGGTATTCCAGAGTGACGGTGCACCTGATTCGGTCTTCTCCGGGCCCTGGTGCGGCTTCCGCGACCGTTGCTCCCGAGATGATCAGGCAGAGCGATATCCCGATGACGGTCATCGCCCGTTCGATTGTGTGAACCTTCATTTTGTCGAATCTCCTTGATTGAAGGTGAAAAAATTGGAAGAAGAACGACGTCCGATGCAAGTGTCTCGAGAGCTTCCTAGCAGGTTTTCTGAGAGACGCTCTCACTATTGAATCCGACGACACCGGGAGACTATGCGCAGAGAGCTGCGAAGGCAGGTCGTCTTAAGAGGGGACACTTCGGGGTACAAAGAGGCGGAATGCCTGACGAAAAACAAGGGTGCCCCGTTCGGGTGTGCCCATCTTGAGGCATAGGTCCTGACAGCATGATCGGACATGCCGCGGACCGAATGTCTATCGACCGCTTCAGACGCTGACGTCGATTCGCGCAAGGCTTCTCTTTTGTCCGATCCGTCGTGGCTCGTCGTCGCCGGGACGGGCGGCTTGTACTCGACGTTGCGATGTCAGCGCGTCGGTGTGTTCCCTGATCCGCACACCCTGATCGCGTCGGTTGGCGGCGGCGTGCGCGGGCTCTGGGCACGGATAACCAGCTTCGCGAGGCATCGTCCCTCTCGTGACGTGCGATGGGTCCGATTACCCCCGAACGAGTGAATCCGACCATTCTGTGGCATCGCTGGCTAGCGTGGGAGCGACACCGGGGGAGGGGTCGCCGGCTGAGCAGCGTGCCTAGATGTATTCGCAGAGTAGACCGATACCTGGGCGGACGTGCTGCACTGCTGTCCCTTTCGCGGCGATCATCACCTTTGGAACGGGAGAGAATGTTCGCGAGCAGCAACGACCAGATGACGGATCCGAGTGCCCTCTACTACCCGGTATCAGCTCGAAAGATGGTGCGGGGCGAAGGGGTCTTCCTCTTCGACGATGAGGGTAACGCTTACCTCGACTGCGCGTCGGCGACGTTCAATCTGAGTCTCGGCTACTCACATCCTGTTGTTGTGGCTGCGATCAAGGAGCAGGCGGATCAGCTGATCCACGTCTCGAGCGGTTTCCAGACAGATCCAATCAATCGTCTCTCGCGGCGACTCGTTGACCTCGCTCCAGCGAGGATCGCGAAGGCTCACTTGAAGGTAGGTGGCGGCTCGGAAGCCAATGAGGGTGCCGTCAAAATGGCGCAGAGGGCGACAGGGAAGCGTGACGTGATGACGCTCTTCCGCGCACACTCGGGTCAAACCATGATGATGACCAGCATGTCGGGCAATGCTTTCAGGCGCGAACCGTTTCAGACGTTGTTCCACAACTCCCTCCAGGTCCCCGACCCTTACTGCCATCGTTGCTTCTACGGCCACTCCCGAGACACATGTGGCATGCTCTGCACCGATCGGCTGTACGACTTCGTGGAGTACGCGAGCAGCGGAAGCATCGCGGCGTTCATCGTCGAACCGATCTCCGGAAACGGTGGCAATATCATTCCGCCCGAGGGCTATTTCGATCATCTGCGCACATTCTGCAATGAGTTGGGTATCAAGCTAATTCTCGACGAGGTTCAGACCGGAATTGGCCGCACGGGCCGCATGTTCGCGGCGGAGCATTTCGGTGTCGAGCCCGATGCGATGACGCTGGCGAAGGGTCTGGGCGGATCAGGAGCGCAGGTCGCGGCGATCCTGACCAGCGACGAGCTGGCCGGCTTGCCCGCGGATCAGCACTCGTTTACCTACGGGTCGAACGTGCTTGCTGCGGCGGCGGCGAATGCGACACTCGACGTTATCGACGACGAGGAGTTCCTCGCTCACGTGCGGGCGACCGGCGACCGGATTCTTGGCCGCCTGCAGGAAATGAAGAAGACGTATGCGGTGATCGACGATGTCCGCGGTGTCGGTCTCATGATCGGTGTGGAGATCGCCAAAGCGGACGGCACACCCAGCGTCGAACTCACCAATGAGCTCGCACGGAAGGCCATGGATTTCGGACTGATTATCCGCACCTCGCGCTATGGCCGCGGCAATGTCCTGAAGATCCGGCCACCTCTGATCCTCACTCTGGAGCAGGCCGACGACCTCTGCGACCGCTTCGAGCAGCTTCTCTCGGCGCACGCGATTTCCTGACCCCGGCGGCGCTGGCGCGTGGAGAAGCGGGCGATTGCCAACGCCGTTGGCAGGTCAGCTCGGAATTGGCGCGTTGTGATCCCACATCGCGCCTGGGCTCCCCCGTCTGGGTTTCACCGCGTCGGAGCCGTCCTCCGCCGAACCGCCGGGGCAGAAAGCCGAACTTACGCTCGGCCTTCTTAGCCCTTGGGGCATGAATGTTCACTCAGATGACAGACGGGTACGGATGCGACATGGGGTACACAGCTGGAAAATCCTGGCGACGGATGCTCGGGGTGGGGGTTGGTGCGCTGGCGCTGCTCGGCGGTCTCGTCGTTGCGCAACCGGCGCAGGCGGCCGGAACGCAGACGGTGCTTGCACTAGGAGATTCAATCACGCGGGCCGCGACGACGTGCGGGATCAACACTGATTGCGCGGTGAACTCGTGGGCAACGGGCTCGGCGAGCGCGGTCGACTCGATCGCGAGCCGACTCGAGGCGGCGGAGACAGCGACGTCAGTGCGGACGGCGAACTACGCAAAGTCGGGCAGCCTCATCAACGGGGTGACGTCGCGTATCGGCGCCGCGGTCGCAGCAGGGGAGCGGCCGCAGGTCGTCACCCTTCTGATCGGCGGTAACGACCTGTGCTCGCTGACGCTCTCACCAAACGCCAACGACGGCTACGCGATGACGTCCGCTGCAAGTTTTGCTTCTGCCGCGACAGGGATCATGCGCTCGATCTCATCCGCGTGGCCGTCCGCGACAGTGCTTGTCTCGTCGGTCCCGAACGTGGCATCCGAATGGAATGCCGTCAAGTCGACGCCCGGGGCCTCAGTCTGGGCCGGAGCCGGCGTCTGCCGGACCACGCGGGGTGTCGATGCCGCGACCGGGGTCCCTCTTACCGGAACGGCGTATTCGGAATCTGTCGCTGCTGCTGCGAAGCGGGCCGTCGACTTCAATGCGGCGCTCGCATCGGCCTGCGCGGCCTCCGTCAACGACTGTGTGTGGGACGGCGGCGCGCTCTCCAGGACACCGGTCTCGCTCAGCCAGCTTTCGACGAATATCGACTGGTTCCACCCCAATATCGCCGGTCAGGCGATGATTGCGGACGTGCTGTGGGATGCGTGGGGTCTGGCCAACCAGTCCTCCCCGTCTCCGACGCCAACTCCGGCGCGTGACACGACCGCCCCGGCGGTTCGAATCACCGCTCCGACCAGCGGCTCAACCGTGCGAGGCTCGGTGACGCTCGTCGCCTCGTCGAAGGACGCCGTCGGCACGACTCGGCTGAGCTTCTGGAGTGGTGCGGCGAAGGTGGGCGACGCGGCGAAGTCGGCCGACGGCTCGTGGCGGCTGACCGTCTCCTCCTGGACCTACCCGGACGGGCAGTACACGATCGTCGCGCACGCCTATGACGCGGCGGGCAACTATGGACGCAGCTCCTCGATCGTCCTCACTCGCTAAGGCAGGGAGGGGGCGTCTCTGGCGACTCCCTCCCTTCGTTCTCCTCAGTGAGGACGGATCGCCTCCAGCGGATCAATCAGCGGGGCGACGGCCGGGATCGTTCTTCGTGCGAATTCCCCGTCGTCCCGTTGCACCATGTGGCAGAGCAGAGCGAGAGAACCGCGGATGCCCCTTGCTGGCCGAGGCACCCGACCTGGGCACCGAGGCATTACAGCCCTCGCGCGGGTCGGCGAGGCATCCGGGGATCACCGGTCGCGAGCAGTGTGGCGTCCGGCTCATCCCAGTTCTCCACCGTCTGCAGTATCCAGAACACGCCGAAGAGTGTGAGCGCCGCCGACTCGCCGAGAAGGAGCCACTGCTCGCCGAGCAGGGCGGCTCCGCTGCGTGTCAGCAGGAGGACGATCACTATGACGTCGACTGCGGCAATGAGCACCGAGACAGTGGCATAGCAGCGGGAGTAGAAGCGCGGGGTCCCGGGTCCGGAGGCGCCCTCCTCGCGCACGGCGACGGCATGGAGCCCGGCCGTGACTGCGATCAGGAGGAAGAAGACGCCGGCGGCCGCGTAGTGGGCGAGCAGCAGGAAGGAGGGGAGAGTGCTCCAGACGACGAGTGCCAGGAGGAGGGCTGCGGCGATCCCCGTCCTGATGATCGCCCAGCGGTCGAGGGCACGGTCGAGTGCGAGGAGGACCACCGAGACGAGCAGAAGAGTGGCGGCCGTGATGAGGTAGGCGGGCAGCACCGCGGCGACCTCGGCGACTGTCTGTGGCGGCAGGCAGGTGACGGCATCGCCTGAGCAGGCCGTGCCAAAGAGGTGCTGAATCTGATCCGATGCCAGCGGGACCGGGACGAGAGCGACCACGGGAGCGGTCATCCCGGCGAGCAGGAGGAGGAAGCGGCGGATGCTCCTCCCGGCGAGGACCACCAGCGCCACTGCGACCGCGAAAAGCGCACCGGTGAACACGGAACGGATCGGCGCGTAGTACGAGGCGCTGATCGAACTCAGCGGTCCGATGGTGGCGAACTGCCACGCGATACCGGCGCCGAGCAGGACAACGGCGGCCACCACTGAGAGCCGGACGTAGCGGTAGGTGCGCAGCGAGCTGATGGCGCCGCCGAGCGCGTCTGCGCGAGTCATCAGGCTAGTCTGCGCGCAGCCCGGACGAGGCGAGAGCGAAGTCGACGTCGATCCTGATAGCGACGCGGAGGGGGTTTGGCCGCGGAGTGCGGTAGCGCTGCGAGTACAGCTCGACGGCGTGCTGCACGGCTTCTGGTTCCTCCTCGATGGAAGCTGAGCCGCCGAGGCTCAGCCAGCGGATGCCGTCGACCTGACCGACGGTGGCGGTTCCGCCGCGACGCACATTCAGCACCTTTTGGCTCTCGCGCGACGTGATGACGCGCACCACGCCGTCCTCATAGGTGAACCCGACGGCGACGACGTGCAGTCGGCCCTGACGGCCGGGAGTGGAGAGGGTGGCGAGGTGCCGCTCGGTCACGAACGCGAGGCCGTCGGCGCTGAGGATGCTCATCCCGCGAGCGTAGCCGGAGGTGCCGCTGGGCTTGTGAGGGTGCGGCAATGCCTGGGCCCGCCGCCTCATGCCTGAAGGATCAGCGCCTCGCCCTGCCCGCCGCCGCCGCAGAGGGCGGCGACACCGAGCCCGCCGCCGCGGCGCCGCAGCGCGAGGGCGAGGTGCAGGGCCACTCGAGCACCGGAGGCGCCAACGGGGTGGCCGAGCGCGATAGCGCCTCCGTCGAGGTTGACCGACTCCGGCGAGACTCCAAGATCCTCCGCCGACTGCAGCACGACGGAGGCGAAGGCTTCGTTGATCTCGATCAGGTCGAGGTCACCCACTGGGGCTCCTCGACGGTCGAGCGCTTGGAAGATCGCGGCGGACGGCTGGGAGTGCAGAGAGTTGTCCGGCCCCGCCACCTGGCCGTGCTCGGCGATGACCGCGAGCCAGGGACGCTTGTGCGCGAGGGCCCAGCCGCGCGAAGCGACGACCAGTGCGGCCGCACCGTCGGTGATCGGTGACGCGTTGCCGGCCGTGATCGTGCCCTCCGGTGAGAAGGCGGGGGCGAGTCGGGAGAGCGATTCGACCGTGCTGTCGTCGCGGATCCCGTCGTCTTCTGTCACGACGAAGTCCGCTCCTCGGCGACCGGGCACGGTGACCGACGCGATCTCCTCAGCCAAGATTCCCGATGAGCGAGCGTGCGCGGCCCGCTGGTGCGAGAGCGCCGCGAAGGCGTCCTGGCGTTCGCGGTGGATGTCCCGCTCCGCGTTTCCAGCGTCGGTAACGCGTCCCATCAATTCTTGATCGAACGGGTCGAGGAGCCCGTCATGGAGCAGCGCGTCCTCGAGGGCTCGCGCGCCCACGCCGAGCCCCGAGCGAGCGCCGAGGAGCAGGTGCGGCGCAGCGGTCATCGACTCCTGGCCGCCCGCAACGATCACGTCCGCCTCGCCGAGCCGGATCATCCGCGCGGCGTCGATGACTGCGGTGAGGCCCGAGAGGCAGAGCTTATTGATCGTGACCGCCGGCACGTCCCAGCCCAGGCCTGCTCGAATGGCGGTTTGCCGAGCCGGACCCTGCCCGGCGCCTGCCTGGAGCACCTGCCCGAGGACTACCGCGTCGACGTCGCTGGCCGAGACACCGGAGCGTTCGAGGGCGGCCCTGACGGCGCTCGCGCCGAGGTCAACGGCCGAGAGTGGCGCGAAGACTCCGGAAAAGCGGGCGAACGGAGTGCGTGCGCCGTGGAGGATCACGGGGGTGGTGTCATCGGTCGGCACGGCTGACTCCTTCGTGACGGTAAGAGCGAACGGACGGCGCCGGTGAGGGCGTCGTGGTCCGCCAAGCTTGCCGTCGCAACGACGCGCCCACCGCGTTCGAGCGCAAACGGCACCCTGTCCGGACCTCCTCGCCCGAATCGTCCGTCAGTCGAGCATGCTGGCGCGCACCTCGCGCCGCAACACTTTCCCGATGAGCGAGGTTGGGAGTTCGGCGACCGGCACGATGCGCTTGGGCACCTTGTAGGGCGTGAGGTGCAGGCGGCAGAAGTCGCGCAGTGCCTCCGGATCCACAGCGGTGCCGGCCCGCAGCACCACGGCCGCCGCCACGCTCTCGCCACCATCCGGGCGGGGCAGCCCCACGACCGCCGCGCGCATCACGTCCGGATGTGTCTCCAGCACGCCCTCGACCTCGGTGGGGGAGACGTTGAATCCGCCCGTGATGATGAGCTCTTTCGCGCGGTCGACGATCGTGACGAAGCCGTCGGCCGAGACCGTGGCGATGTCGCCGGTGCGGAGCCAGCCGCCGGGCAGGAGCGCCTCGGCGGTCTCCTCCGGCCGCTTCCAGTAGCCCTGGAACACCTGCGGCCCGTGCAGCAGCAGCTCGCCGGACTCGCCGGGACCGCGATCGACGGACGGATCATCCGGGTCGACGAGGCGGATCGTCGTGCTCGGGAATGGCACGCCCACTGTGCCGGGTCGGCGGGTGGGGCCGACCGGATTGCCCAGCGCGACGGGGGAACTCTCGGTCATTCCGTACCCCTCGACCAGGAGTCCCCGACTCGCCCGCTCCCACCGATCGACCGTCGCGACCGGAAGGCTCATCGCGCCCGAGATGGCGAAGCGGATGCTGCGCAGATCGAGCTCATGGCGCTCGGAGGCGCGGGCGAGCGCGTCGTACACCGGCGGCACCGCGGGCAGGAAGGTGGGCGGCGATTTCGTGACGGCGGCCTTGACCAAATCGACGTCGAATGTGGGGAACAGCACGACTTTCGCGCCGATGCTGATCGCGAAGGTCAGGCAGAGGGTGAGCCCGTAGGCGTGGAACAGAGGGAGAACGGCGTAAAACGTCTCGTCGCCCTCGCTCAGGCCGGGCACCCACGCGCGCCCCTGGAGAGCATTAGCGCGCAGGTTCGCGTGCGAGAGAATCGCTCCTTTCGGCAGGCCCGAGGTGCCGCTGGTGTACTGCAGCAGCGCGGTGTCGGCGAGAGCGGGTCGCGGGTACGAGTGGGACAAGCGGTGGTGGTGGAGGAGGGACGCGAACGTCACAAGGGAGCGTGAGCGCGGCCTCGCGGTCAGCTTGGTGCGCGCCGCCCGCGCTGCCGGCAGGGGAAGGCGCAGCGCGAGCCGCTTGCCGAGTGGGAAGGAGCGGGTGAGGTCCACGGACACGACGCGCTCGATCCCGAGGTCGGTCGGCATAGTGGCGACGACGTCGGCGACCTTGTTCCAGACCACCGCGACGCGGGCGCCGTGGTCCTCGAACTGCCGCCGCAGCTCCCTCGGGGTGTAGAGCGGGTTGTGCTCGACGACGACCGCCCCTAGCCGCAGCGCGGCGTAGAACGCGACGACGTGCTCGGGGCAGTTGGGGAGCACGAGCGCGACTCGGTCACCGGCCCGGACGCCCAGACGGCGCAGCCCCTCCGCAGCGCGCTCGACCTGCTCGCCCAGCTCCGCGTAGCTCGTGCTCGCGCCGAAGAATTCCAGCGCGACGCCTCGGCGGTACCGGGCGACCGAGTCCTCGAGCAGATCGACGAGGGTCTGGGTGGGCGGGTCGATCTCGGTGGGGACGCCCTCCGCATAGGAGGACAGCCACGGCTTCGTTGCCAGGTTCGAGGATCCGGAAGTCACGAATCGAGTATCCGGTATGCGCCACCGCAGTTGCTCCACGGCACGCGAAGGGGGGTGCCGCCCGACACGTGGAAGCGGCAGGCTGGCGGAATGAGTTCAGCCATCGACCTCCTCCGCGACGCCTTCGGTCGGGTGCACGAGAACGTGCACGCGGTCCTCGACGACAGCAGCCCAGGGCAGCTCGCCTTCCGGGCTGATGCGCGCTCGAATTCCCCTGCCTGGCTCATCTGGCACCTGACGCGGGTGCAGGACGACCATCTCGCCCCACTCGCCGGCCACGAGCAGGTGTGGACCACAGACGGCTTCCATGAGCGCTCCGGAGTGCCATTCGGCCCCGGAGTCACCGGGTACGGCCAGGAGCCGGCGGAGGTGGCGGCGCTCGCCGCTGTCCCGGCCGAGCTGCTCGCGGCCTATATCGACGCCGTCCACGAGCAGACGCTCGCGTTCCTCGCCACCCTCGCCGACGACGACCTCACCCGCGTCGTCGACGAGCAGTGGGATCCGCCCGTCACGCTCGCCGTGCGTCTGATGTCGGTGATCGACGATGACACTCAGCACGTCGGCCAGGCGGCGTTCGCGAAGGGGCTCGCGAAGCGTTCGGTCTCCTAGGGCTGTGCGGTCCGTCTCCCCACGGTCCTGCTGACCCTGTGGGTGTGCCCAGACGTTGCCTGAGGAGCGAGCGGCCGACGCTCACCGCTACCCTGGTTCCCGGCGCCGCCGCTTTCCTAGTGCCCGCGGAGCGAGCACCGCGCCACCGAG
Source organism: Rathayibacter iranicus NCPPB 2253 = VKM Ac-1602 (assembly GCF_003149025.1). Classification (GTDB taxonomy): domain Bacteria; phylum Actinomycetota; class Actinomycetes; order Actinomycetales; family Microbacteriaceae; genus Rathayibacter; species Rathayibacter iranicus. The sequence goes on along the minus strand of NZ_QGDV01000004.1, from coordinate 131,203 downwards.
AGGAGTCCCCTGTGACGTTGCCCGAGACCACCGCCGCCACCCTCGCGAAGCGCAAGGGGCGCGACATAGCCCCCGAGATCGCGCGCTCCTGGCTGCTAGTGAACGCCGCGCGTACCGAGACTTTCGACGCGGCGCACACCTCCCGCGCCGACCAGATCGTCCTCGATATCGAGGATGCGGTCGACCCCAAGGCCAAGCCGGACGCCCGCGCCGACGTGGCCGAGTGGCTGAGGGGCGATAAGCGTGCCTGGGTCCGGATCAACGACCACTCCACCCCGTTCTGGTCGGACGACGTCGACGCGCTCAAAGGTTTGCCGGGTCTTGCCGGCGTCATGCTCGCCAAGACCGAGGCGGGCGAACACGTCACCGAGACCTTCGACCGGCTCGGCGGCGCCACTCCGGTGCTCGCGCTCGTCGAATCAGCCCTGGGAATCGAGGAGGCGGTCGCGATCGCCCGCGCGCGCGGCACCTTCCGCCTCGCCTTCGGGAGTGGCGACTACCGCCGCGATACCGGCACCAGCGCGGATGACCTGGCGATGGCCTATCCGCGCTCGCGTCTTGTCGTGGCCTCCCGCATCGGCGACCTTCCCGGTCCCATCGATGGACCGACCGTCTCGAACAGCCACCCGGTGCTGCGAGAGCAGTCCGCGCTGACCGTCTCGCTCGGATTGACGGGCAAGCTGTGCCTCGACACCGAACAGCTCGCCGTGATCAACGAGGTCATCAGCCCGACACCCTCCGACGTCGCCTGGGCTCGCGATTTCCTCGACGAGTTCGAAGCCCGCGGCCGCGTCATCCGCGACGGCAGCGACCTGCCGCGCCTGGGTCGGGCAAAGAAGATCGACAAGCTCGCGACCGCGTTCGGGGTGAATCCGCTCTGACCTCAGGCGAGGGGAGCCCCGCGGCCAGGAGCGTCCGTCGCCTCGCGCGCCGCTCGGTCTCGCTCCGCGCCGCGTATCTGCGTGACTACCGTTACGCCTATGGCTCGCGCTTCACGCACCTGCGCGAGGGTTGGGATGTGTCGCGGTACTCGTCCGGCGACGGCGCTCCCGTGCTGCTGATCCCGGGCATCTACGAGACCTGGCAGTTCCTGCGCCCGATCGCGCAACGGCTGCATGCGGCCGGGCATCCCATCCACGTGCTCCCCGCGCTCGGCTACAACACGCGTCCGATTGTCGCCGCGGCGGGTCTCGGCCAGGACTACCTCCGCGAGCACGACCTGCGCGGAGTCGTCATCGTGGCTCATAGCAAGGGCGGCTTGATCGGCAAGCACATGATGGTCGTTGATGACCGCGACGAGCAGCGTATCGAGCGGATGATCGCCGTCTCGACTCCGTTCAACGGGTCGCCTCTGGCGCGCATTGCCCCGGCCCGAGGCCTGCGAGAATTCTCGCCGCACCGCCCGCTCATTCGGCGGCTGCTCGAGGAGCGCGAGGCCGACGCACGGATCACGTCGATCTACGGGATGCGCGACCAGTACATCCCGGGTGGGAGCAGGCTCGTCGGTGCGCACGAGAACATCGCGGTATCGGTGGTCGGGCACTTCGCGCTGCTCTCGCACCCGAGGGTGCTCGACCTGATTGCGGCGAGGGTCTGAGGCGCCACGAGGGTCTGAGGCGCCACAAGGGTCCGAGGCGCCAGGCCGCGGCTCACGACCAGGGCGTGAGCAGGACGAGCGGAATCTGACGTTCGGTCTTCGTCTGGTACTCGGCGTAGTCCGGCCACGCCGCGACGGCGCGCTCCCACCAGGTGTCGCGAAGCTCCCCCTCCAGGACGCTCGCCGTGTAGTCCTTCTTCACCGGCCCGTCCTGTAGCTCGACGTGGGGCTCCTTGCGCATATTTCCGTACCAGACGGGATGCTCGGGCGCGCCGCCCTTGGAAGCGACGACGACGTATTCCCCGTCGTGCTCGACACGCATCAGCGCGGTCTTGCGCAGCTTCCCGCTCGTCGAGCCGACGGTGGTTAACACGATGATGGGGCGACCGCGAAGGAGGTTGCCCTCGGCTCCGCCGGTGCGTTCGTAGAGCTCCGCCTGCTCGCGGGCCCACTCGGACGTGCTCGGTTCGTACTCTCCGGTCAGGGGCATGCTCCGATCGTACGGCCGCGGCGGGCCGGGCGGCCGACCCACGTGCACGAGGATGGAGCGGTGCAACCAGCAGACCACGTGGACCGCCCCCGCATCGCATTGTTACGCGACGACCTCACCCGCGCCCACTATCGCGTCGACAAGGTGCGCGGGCTGTGGGGAGACGAGGCGGCCCAGGCCCTGCACCGAGGCGACCGCGTCCCCGCTCGTCGGGCGTTGGAGCGCGCAGGCGACCGCGATGCACTGGCGACCCTTGCCCGCCTCTTTCTCCTGGCCGACCCCGTTTCGGCGGACGAGGCGGAGGAGGCGTTCGGCGCTCTCGCGCTGGAGGGTGCCGTGGAACTCGGCCTCGTGCGGGTCGCTGCCGGCGCGGTGGTCACTGCCGCGCTCGACCTGCGGCCATACGACGTCGTCGACCAGCGCGGCGCGGCCTCGTGGTGGATCGCCTCCGATCTCGGCGAGCTCGCCCTCGGCCGCCCCCTCGATGAGGACCACGTACTCGGGGTTGGCGGCGCGAGCCTCAGCCTCACCGGGCTGATGATCCAGCGCCCCGTTGGTCGGGTCCTCGACCTCGGTACGGGCTGCGGGATCCAGGCGCTACACGCGTCCCGCCATGCGGAGCATGTCGTGGCCACCGACATCTCCGAACGGGCGCTCGCCCTCGCCGCCTTTACCGCGGCGTTGAACGGGATCGAGAACATCGAGTTCCGTCTCGGCAGTCTCTACGAACCGGTTGCGGGGGAGCGGTTCGACCAGATCGTGACGAACCCGCCTTTCGTCATCACTCCGCGAGCCGCCGGCGTCCCCTCCTACGAGTACCGCGACGGCGGGCTCGAGGGCGATGAGATCGTTCGCCGGGTGATCCTCGGCGCCGCCCAGCACCTGAAGCCCGGCGGGGTCGCGCAGTTGCTTGGCAATTGGGAGTACCGGGAGGGCGCGGATGCGTTCGACCGGATCGCAGACTGGCTCGCCGACGTCCGCAGTCCTCTGGAGCAGGCCCTCGAGCCCGAGCCCGCCGGTCTGGACGCCTGGATCGGCAGCACGGCCTCCCCGCTCGACGTCTGGATCGTGGAGCGCGAGCGCCAGGACCCCGCGGTCTACGCCGAGACGTGGATCCGTGATGGCGGTACGGTCCGCGGAGCCGACGTCGACGCGCTGGTCGAGGCCTGGCTCAGCGACTTCGAGCGGCGCGGCGTGACGGGGGTGGGCTTCGGCTTCGTGACCCTTCGCCTCCCCGAGCAGCCGAGGCCACCGATCCGGCGCCTTGAGCGCATCACCACCGCGGTCGCGACGGCCGGGCTTGGCGGGCACCTGGCGTCCTGCCTCGAGGCAGCGGAGGTACTCTCGGCCCTGGACGACCGCGCCTTAGCGGCTCTGCCGCTCGTGGTGGCGGGCGACGTTACGGAGGAGCGGCACTACTGGCCGGGCAACGACGACCCGACGGTGCTGCGGCTGCGCCAGGGCGGAGGTTTCGCGCGCGTCGAGGAGGTCGACACCGCGCTTGCCGCGGTGGTCGGCGCCTGCGACGGCGACCTCTCAGTGGCGGCGATCGTCGCGGCGGTCGCGTCGCTCCTGGAGGTGCAGGAGCAGGCGGTAGCCGACTCGGTCCTCCCGCGCGTGCGCGAACTCGTCGCGACGGGTGTGCTGCGCCTGCCCTGATCGGGAGAGCTCTGGTTAGAAGAGCGTCGTCGAGTCTTCGGCGACAGGAGCGGCGGGGGAGGCGGGTGCCGATGCGGTCGGCCATCCGGGACCCACGTCGACCGGCTGCCGGCGCTGGTAGGCGGTCGCAGCGTTGCGCGCGCGCACATCGGCGGCTTCATTCATCCGGTGGTGTGCGTGCCCTTTCACCCACTCGAAAGTGACCGCGCGGCCCTGCAGCTCCTCGTCGAGCGCCTGGATGATCTCGACATTCATCACCGGCTTGCCATCGGCCTTGCGCCAGCCCTTCCGCTTCCAGCCCGGCAGCCATTCGGTGCAGGCCTTGATCGCGTACTGGCTGTCGCACAGGATGTGGAGCGGCTCCTCCTCTTGCTTCGTCGCCCGCAGCAGCTCGAGTACCGCGGTGAGCTCGCCGATGTTGTTCGTGCCGTGCGCCCAGCCGCCGGCCGCCCAGCGGTTTTCGTCTACGTACCAGGCCCAGCCGGCAGGGCCGGGGTTGCCCAGTGCGGATCCGTCTGCGGCGGCAATGATGCTCACGTGTGATTCTCCCTGTGTGTTCTCGATGCTCGGCGTCGATACTGAACGCCATTCGGCGCCTTCCGAGGGTAGTCGGCATCCGACCGGCGAGGAGTCTGACGGCGCGCGCCCACTGGTCGAGGTGAACGGACGGAGACGAACCGCGCGGAAGTGGTTGTTCGGTCCGTGTGAGAGATTCCGTTCGTATCCCTTGAGAACTCGCTCACGCCATTTTCGCATCGAAGACATCAGACCTGTCTAGCGTGACTGTGCGATCAGAGTTAATCGTAGAGGAGTCACATATTCCTTTCGAAGTTCTGGTTGCTCGTACGAGATTACAGAGAAGCTTATGCAAAATGCTCTTGCATACTCAATGAGCGCGCCTCGGTCTTTCTCAAGCCCACCTAAATTTTGCATTCGCCTCATACTCGCAGCCGACGATTGAGAGGAGACGACGATGAAGTGCACGTCAGTTCTCTTCGAGTCGGCAGCATCTTTGGCCGTAGGCGCACGAAGCGTCACTCCAGGAAGGCATATTGATCATGATTACTGATACCTCATATTTTCACGTAATATTTCTCGGCCTTTCGGCTATCGTCGTGGCGTGGTCCATCTGGGCTCTCGCAATAATGGTCCGAGAGGAACGAATCTCCTCATATTATAAGGTGGTTTGGGGAGTCGTCCTCCTGTTATTCCCAGGAATTGGTTTAATCATGTGGCTCGGCGTCCGGCGGTGGACTCGTAGCAAGCGAACGGCGTTAGACATCCGTGTCAAGTAGGGCGATCTCAGTGAGAGTCTGGGCGGTCGCTCGCCCCCGCGACTTTTGCCGCGGCGCTGAATGGGATTCCGTTCGCTTCCCTTGAGAACTCCCTCACGCCACTTTCGCCCCGGAGCCATCGGATCTTTGTAGCGTGATTGTGCGGTCAGAGTTAATGAAAGGGAGTCACGTGTTCCATTCGAAGTTCTTGGCGCACATCGCGTCGATCGCGATGGTAGGTGGCCTTCTCGCTCCGGCCACGCTCGCCGACGAGGCACACACGGATACAGAGGTGCGGATCGGAGTCATGATCGACGGCGTTCTGACTCCCGCTGACCCTGCCGACATTGCCGCTGCGACTCTCGGGCTTCCCGACCGGTCTCCCGGAGAGGGCGGAGACGTGAGGCCGCAGCTGATCGACTGGAACCAGTGGTACGGCTGTTTCAGTTTGAATCATGAGGACGACGTCTTCGCGCAGTACGTGCACTGGTGGGACGGCGCATCACAGGACGTGAGGTTGAAGTGCGGCACCGGAGGGAAGGACACCGGATGGGGCTACAAGCACATCCGCGGCGAGCACGAGGGGAACTGGCAGGATGAGTTCGACGCGGCGCGAGCGGCGGGCTGGGATCCTCAGAACGACAGGATGGAGTCCTGGGATGATCTGATGTCCTTCTCTGCGGGGCAGGCCATTCGCTATCCCGAGTTCAGGGGTGGGAACACGGTAAATAAGACACGTTGTGCAGTGAGTGAGGTAATTTTTTACAGAGTCAATTCCGGAGAGCCCGTATATTCTTTCCGCGCGAGGGCGGTGTGGGCGAGTGACAGCGATCGCCTGATCACGAGTTTCCCCCAGGCTAAGGAGGTTTGCTAAATGGAGGATGAGTTCCGGGAAGTTCGGTTCTTCCCCGACGTGACCGCGTCGTGGTGTCTCTGGGCGTCGGGAGTGAAAAATATCACCCCCACAGCAACCGAGCTCGGCGCGAGCCAAGAACTTGAGGACAGGATCACGGCCTGGTACGAGGTGTGGGAAAGCCAGCGCCCGTGGGACGGCGGCTTCGATTCGCCCGCTGTCCGACGTGCCTGGCGCGAAGAAGGGGACCGGATCGTCCTGGAGTTGCGGCGCGAACTCGCCGACACGGGTATCCGGATCGTCCCCCGTTTCGGCGGGCGACTACGCTGACGAGCCGCACATGCCGCGTGACTTAGTCTGGGCTTTCGGTGTTCGACGCAACCCGGTGTTCGACGCAACCCGGTGACTACCGTGTAACCCGCTGACAGGCTGGGGCCATGACCAGCATCCCCACCCTCACGCTCACCGACGGTACGCGCATCCCCCAGCTCGGCTTCGGAGTCTTCAAGGTCGACCCGCAGGAGACGGAGCGCATCGTCGCCGAGGCGCTCGAACTCGGCTACCGGCACATCGACACCGCCGCTATCTACGGCAATGAGGAGGGCGTCGGCCGGGCGCTCGCCTCTGCCGGCATCCCTCGCGACGAGCTCTACGTGACCACCAAGCTGTGGAACGACGACCAGGGCCGCCAGAGCGCACCGGTAGCGCTCGATCGCAGCCTCGAGAAGCTCGGCCTCGACGCCGTCGACCTCTACCTCATCCACTGGCCCGTGCCCAAGCAGGACCGCTATGTCGAGAGCTGGGAGGCAATGCAGGAACTTCAGGCCGCCGGCCGTACTCGCTCCATCGGCGTGTCCAACTTCCTCGTTCCGCATCTCGAGCGACTTCTCGAGGCGACCGAGGTCGTCCCGGCGGTCAATCAGATCGAGCTGCACCCGTACCACCAGCAACCGGCCGTCACCGCGTTCGGCGCGCAGCACGGTATCGCCACAGAGGCCTGGGGGCCGCTTGGGCAGAACAAGTACCCGCTCCTCGAGCTGCCCGTCATCACGGCCGCGGCCGAGGCGCACGGAGTGACGCCGGCCCAGATCGTTCTGCGCTGGCACCTCGACCGCGGCCACATCGTGTTCCCCAAGTCCGCGACCAGGGCACGCATCGCCTCGAACATCGACCTTTTCGGCTTCGAGCTGACCGACGACGAGCGCGATGCCATCACCTCACTGGAGCGCGCGGGTCGCGTGGGCGGCGACCCGAACGAGGTCTAGGAGGCGCGAGGCGCGCTCGCCCGCGCCGAGGCCGGTCAAGGAGCCCCAGACCCGGGCCGGCGAAGGCGGCTCAGCGCGGGACTGCGGCCCGCGCGAGTACGTCGACCGCGTAGCCGTAGCCCGCGATGCCGGCACCGACGATCACGGCGAGCGCAATGTCCGAGAGGTAGGAGTGCTGCCGGAATGGCTCGCGCCGGTGCACGTTGCTCACGTGCACCTCGACCATCACCAGCTCGGTCGCGAGGATCGCATCGCGGATGGCGACCGACGTGTGGGTGTACGCACCTGCATTGAGGACGACGCCCGTAACCGCACCGCGTGCCGCGTGCAGCCGGTCGACGATCGCGCCCTCCGAGCTGCTCTGGAAGGTCTCGATCTCGAAGCCATGGCGCCGCGCAGTCGCGGCGGCGAGTGCCTCCGCATCGGCGAGAGTCTCGGAACCGTAGAGCCCGGGCTCGCGGGTGCCGAGCAGATTCAGGTTCGGTCCGTTGACGACGAGGATCGGGAGTTTCACGCTTTGACCCTAGCGTCGGCGCTTCTCACGACCGGGATCCTGTCCGTAACCGAGGTCAGGATGCCCGTGGAGGCCGTGAAAAGCCGTCCTGGCCGGTCTGGACCTCGGTTGCGAACACCACTTCCGCGCGGAATGGCGGTCAGCGAGGAGAGGAGTAGAGCCGGCGCCCCGCTCACGCGGTCAACGGCAGCTTCTCGGCCAGCAATCGCAGGCGCAGCGCCCGCAGCTCGTCAGTCAGCTCGGGCGGGAGGCGGTCGCCGAAGCGAGCGAAGAACTGCTCGGTCAGCGTGCACTCCTCGAGCCAGGCTTCGACCGGGACCGAAAACAGCTCCTGCTTCTGCTCAGGGGTCAGATTCAGCCCGTGGGTATTGATCGCGAGCGGGAGGTCGCCGAGCGGGCTCCGCCGCGCCTCGGCCAGCCCCTCGAGGCGACGAACCAGCCACTGCAGCACCCGCACGTTCTCGCCGAAGCCCGGCCAGAGAAAGTCGCCGTCCGCGTCCTTGCGGAACCAGTTCACCTGGAACACCGCCGGTGCATGCTCGCCCAGCTCGGCGCCGAGTGCGAGCCAGTGTGCGAAGTAGTCGGCCATGTTGTAGCCGCAGAAGGGAAGCATCGCGAAGGGGTCGCGGCGCAGCTCACCGACGGTTCCCTCCGCGGCGGCTGTCTTCTCGGAGGCGACGGTCGCCCCGAGGAAGACTCCGTGCTGCCACGAGATGGCCTGCGTTACCAGCGGCACGTTGCTCGCGCGCCGGCCGCCAAAAACTATTGCGTCCAGCGGTACGCCTGCAGGGGCATCCCACTCCTCCGAGAGCGAGGGGCACTGTTGCGCTGGCGCGGTGAAGCGGGAGTTGGGATGTGCGGCGGGAGTGTCTGACTCCGGCGTCCACGGCTGCCCACGCCAATCGGTGAGGTGCTCGGGCACCTCATCGGTCAATCCCTCCCACCAGACGTCGCCGTCTTCGCGAAGCGCCACGTTGGTGAATATCGTGTTGCCCCAAAGCGTCTGTACCGCGTTCGGGTTCGAACTCTCGCCAGTGCCGGGTGCGACGCCGAAAAAGCCGGTCTCAGGGTTCATTGCCCAGAGGCGTCCGTCCTCGCCACGGCGCATCCAGGTGATGTCGTCGCCCAGAGTCTCGACTCGCCAGCCGGGCAGCGCGGGCTGCATCATCGCGAGGTTGGTCTTGCCGCACGCACTCGGGAACGCGGCCGCCACGTGGTAGCGCCGCCCCTCCGGTGAGACGATGCGGATCACAAGCATGTGCTCTGCCAGCCAGCCTTCCTCGCGTCCGATCGCCGAGGCGATCCGCAGCGCAAAGCACTTCTTCGGCAGCAGCGCATTGCCGCCGTAGCCGGAGCCGTACGAGACGATCTCGCGCGTCTCGGGAAACTGCGTGATGTATTTCACCGGGTTGCAGGGCCACGCGACGTCGTCACGGGTGACCCCGTCGGCGTCGCGGAGGGGGAGGCCCACCGTGTGCACACCGCGGACGAACGCAGTGTCCTCGGTGAAGGCGGCGAGCGGCTCCGCGCCGACCCGCGCCATGATCCGCAGGTTGAGCACCGCGTAAGGCGAATCGGTGACCTGCACTCCGAGCTGAGAGAGCGGGCCGCCGACCGGGCCCATCGAGAACGGGACGACGTACATCGTCCGCCCGCGCATTGCCCCGTCGAGGAGCGGGGCGAGCTCGGCCTTCATCGCCGACGGCTCCCTCCAGTTGTTGGTGGGCCCCGCGTCGGCCTCGTCGGTCGTGCAGATGAAGGTGCGGTCCTCGACGCGGGCGACATCGTCGGGGTCGGTGCGGGCGAGGAACGAGCCGGGCCGCCACTCCGGGTTCAGCGGGAGGAGCGTGCCGGAGGCAACGAGTCGCTCAGTGAGCCGGTACCACTCGGCGGGAGAGCCATCGCTCCACTCGATCGCATCGGGCTTGAGGACCGCGGCGCTCTCGCGCACCCAACGGCGCAGGGCCAGGGGCGCGGGCGGCACGACGGGCGCGGGGACAGCGGTCGGCGCAGTCAAGGTGCTTGGCTCAAGTCGGACGGTGTTGCTGAAGATGCTCATGCTGGCTCCGCTTTCGGTGGTCGTCGTCGACGAGGGTGGGGAGTCGCCAGCCGGAGCCGGGAGGGGCTCTCGGTGGTGCTTGAAGCCAGAATGACGGAGAATTAGGTACTATTCCCGGCATCAAAGCCATCAAGAATCGACCTTTTTGCGCTTTCGTCACAACTAACCGTAGGAGTTTGCCGTGACCGACCCCTCGACTCCTCCGGGCTCCGACGCCGTGCTGCTCGGGCAACGGCTGCGGCACTTCCGCACCCGCCGCGGACTCACGCTCGGCCAGCTAGCCGAACGCGTCGGCGTCTCGGGGAGCCAGCTCTCGCTCATTGAGACCGGCCGACGCGAGCCGCGACTCTCCCTCCTGCAGCGCCTTGCCGCGGCGCTCGGCGTCGAGCTGGCCGCCCTGCTCTCGGACGAGCCGCCCAGCGACCGGGCCGCCCTAGAGATCGAACTTGCCCGCGTTCAGAAGGGGTCGCTCTACCGCTCGCTCGGCCTCCCCGAATTCAAGGTCAACAAGGGCCTGACGACGCCGGTCTTGGCGGCGTTCCTCGGCGTTTACCGCGAACTTGCCCGCCGCCGCAGCGAGGCCAGCGCCACGCCGGAGGAGGCGCGTCGGGCGAACACGGCGCAGCGCCGTGAGCTGCGCGAGCGCAACTCCTACGTCCCCGAGATCGAGGAGGTTGCCGGTCAGATGCTGCGCACCGTCGGCCACCGCGGGGGAGCGCTGACGCACAGCTCCGTCTCGAAGATGGCGCGGCACCTCGGCTTCGAGATCATTCACGTCGGCGATCTGCCGTACTCCGCACGCTCGGTGATCGATCTCGCCAACGGGCGGATCTACCTCCCACCCGCCTCGATCCCCGGCGGGCACGGCCTGCGCGCGCTCGCACTGCAGGCCATGGCACACCGCCTCCTCGGTCACGAACGCCCAGTCACCTACGCCGACTTCCTCCGCCAGCGCCTCGAGATCAACTACTTCGCCGCCGCCTGCTTGATGCCGCTCGAGCCTGCCGTGGCGTTCCTTCACGAGGCGAAGCGCGACCGAGACATCTCGGTCGAGGACTTCCGCGACGGCTTCGGCGTCACTCATGAGGCCGCGGCGTTGCGCTTCACAAACCTGTTGACCTCGCACCTCGACATCCGGATGCACTTCCTGCGAGTCCTCGGCGACGGCTCGATTCAGAAGGCCTACGAGAACGACGGGCTCCCGCTCCCGACCGACGTGACCGGTGCGGTCGAGGGTCAGGTGGTCTGCCGCTACTGGTCGGCGCGCTCAGCGTTCAGCCGTACCAACCGCACGACGGAGTACTACCAGTACGTCGATACGCCGGCCGGAACCTTTTGGTCGGCGTCACAGACCGGCACGACAGCGACGGACGAATTCTCGATCACCGTGGGCGTCCCCTTCGCCGAGGCACGCTTCTTCCGCGGCCGGGACACCGACCGCCGCGAACTCTCGCGCTGCCCCGACGAGTCCTGCTGTCGCCGCGCCCCCACCGAACTCGCCGCTCGCTGGGACGGCAACGCCTGGCCCAGCGCCCGCTTGCATGCGCACGTGCTGGCCCCGCTCCCCTCCGGCACCTTCCCCGGTATTGACGACGCCGAGGTCTACGAGTTCCTCGACGCCCACGCCCGCGAACCCTGACCCGCTCCCCGCCCGCAAGATGCTTCTTGGGTACGCCCCGCCCGGAGTGTCGCGTACCCAAGACGTATCTCGCGGGGAGGGAGGGAGTGGGCAGCGTTAGCCCGAGATGAGGGCGCGGGCCGTGCCCTCATCGAGGATGAGGTCAGTGATCAGGCCGGCGGCGAGTGCGCCGCGCAGGCCGGGCAGCTTCGAAGCGCCCGAGACGACGCAGATTCGGCGCGACGCTCGACCCACGGTGGAGAGATCCGGACCGCTTGCACGTTCGTTCATCGGGATGTCGTCCCAGCTTCCGTCGGACCGATAAAAGACCGTCGCGACATCACCGACGACTCCCGAGGCACTGAGCGAGGTGAAGTCGGTCGGCTCCAGGTAGCCGCCGATGTACACCTTCGAGGGCACCGCTGCAAACGGCGACCCGAGCCCGAACAGCGCCACGTCCATCCGCTGCTGCAGCTCGAGGACCCGCCGCGTGGACCGCTCCCGCCACACCGCCTGCTTCGTTATCGGGTCATCGAAGAACGCCGGCACGGGAAACTGCTGCACCTTCGCCGCGTATGCGTCGCCAAAGCGGCGGAGGATCTCGCTGGAGTAGTTGATGCCCGTGGTCTCGGTGTTTCCCGCCCCGTTGAGCTGCACGATCTGAGTGTTATGGGTCTCCTTGGCGATGAGGTGGCGACTGATCGCGCTCATCGTCGATCCCCAGGCGATGCCGACAATCATGTTGGAGTCGATGAACTGCCCCAGGATGCGCGCCGCCGAGAGGGCCACCCGCTCCAGCCGGTCAATCTCGCTGGTGTGGTCGGGCACCGGCACGATGTGTGCCGTGATGTCGAAGTGAGTGCGTACCTCGGCAGAAAGCGCGCTCGCTCGGTCGAGGGGGGAGCGGATCTGAATGTCCACCAGTCCGGTCGCGCGGGCGTGCGACAGCAAGCGCGAGACGGAGGAGCGGGACGTGTGCAGCTCGTGCGCGATGGCGTCCATCGTCAGGTCTTGCATGTAGTACAGCTGCGCCGCGCGCAGCGCGTCCCGTGTCTTGTCGGGGTGAGTTGCGTGCGTCGTCTCGTCGAGTTCGACGACCGGTCGGACTGGGGTCATTGGGGCTCCTTGCACGGATTTCCACCGGACTTGACCGGATGTGTTGTCGGGTCAAGGATGACTGTATTCCTTCGCGAAATCAATCGTCCATCTCCGACGTCGATGATGTGTGAAGGCCTCGACGACACCCCTACGACACGAAGGCGAGTACGAAGTGGCACAGTCCGACGGAACTCCCGAAAACTCCGCTCTGCGTGGGAGCGTCGCTGCTCTCCGCGACACCCCCCGCGCAACCGTCCTGGTCATCGGCGGTGGCATCAACGGCATCGGGACGTTCCGCGAGCTCGCGCTCAACGGCGTCGACGTGGCTCTCGTCGAGCGCGGCGATTATGTCTCGGGTGCCTCCAGTGCCTCGAGCCACATGATCCACGGCGGCATCCGCTACCTCGAAAATGGCGAGTTCCGACTCGTGAACGAGGGTGTGCACGAGCGCAACGGTCTGCTGAAAATTGCGCCGCATTATGTGAAGCCGCTACAGACCACCATTCCGATTTACTCCACCTTCTCGGGTATCCTCGCGGCCCCGCTGCGCTTCCTGACGCACAAGTCGGGCAAGCCGCAGGAACGCGGTGCGCTGCTGATCAAGGTCGGCCTGACGCTGTACGACTTCTTCTCCCGCGACGGCGGCACTGTTCCGCGTCACCAGTTCCACGGCCGCAAGCGCTCGCTCGCCGAGCTGCCCAAGCTTGACCCGAACATTAAGTACACCGCCACGTACTTCGATGCCTCGGTGCACGAGCCGGAGCGTCTGGCGCTCGACGTGCTGCACGACGCGCTCGTCGGCGGCAAGAAGGCCCGTGCGGCCAACTATGTCGAAGCGGTTGGCGCTGACGAGAAGGGCGTGGTCCTCCGCGACCGAGAGAGCGGCGAGGAGTTCACGTTCGCAGCGGACATCGTCGTGAACGTGTCCGGTCCCTGGACTGACTTCACGAACACCGCGCTCGGCACGAAGACGCAGTTCATGGGCGGCACCAAGGGCTCGCATATCGTGCTCGACAACCCCGAGCTGGTCGAAGCGTGCGAGGGCCGCGAGATGTTCTTCGAGCACAGTGATGGCCGCATCGTCCTCATCTATCCGCTGAAGGGCCGCGTCATGGTCGGCACGACCGACATCGACGCTGATCCGACCAAGCCGGCAGTGTGCACGGAGGAGGAGATCGACTACTTCTTCGAACTCGTGAACCACGTTTTCCCGGCGATCACGGTGGATCGCTCGCAAATCGTCTTCAAGTTCTCCGGCATCCGTCCGCTGCCTCGTCACGACGACGAGGCCCCCGGCTTCGTCTCGCGCGATTACCGCATCGAGCCCTCCACGCTGCCCGGCAAGGGTGCCACCGTCCTGAGTCTTGTCGGCGGGAAGTGGACGACCTTCCGTGCGCTGTCCGAGCACCTGTCGAACGAGGTCTTCACGCGGATCGGCGTGACTCGCCGCGTCTCCACGGTGAAGACCCCCATTGGAGGTGGCAAGGGCTTCCCCCGCACCGACGCGTCGCGCGCGCAGTGGATCAGCCAGCACCGCTCCGGATTGTCCTCTGCACGGACAGGCCAACTCCTCGAGCGCTACGGCACGCGTGCGCAAGAGGTCATCGAGGCGCTGGCCGACGGCCACGATGAGGCGCTCGACTTCGATAAAGACTTCACCACCGGTGAGATCCGCTACCTGGCACAGCATGAGAGCGTCGTCCACCTGATCGACCTGGTCATGCGCCGCACCAATCACGCCTTCACCGGCGGACTGAGCCGCGAGCTCCTCGAAGAACTCGCCGAGCACACCGGTGCTGTGCTTGGGTGGGACGATGCGAGGCGGGCGAGCGAGGTCGACGCGACCATCGCGCATCTTAAGGAGTACAACGGAGTCGATGTCGGGGGCACTTCGGTGCAGGCCCCGACCGCTGTTCCGGCTTCCTGATCGGCGACTGATGCGAGCCCCGGATCGATAACACCGCATCCGGGGCTTTCGTCGTGACAACGCACAAACGTGCACGCGCCGTTCCTTGTCGCTACGTCAGGGCGCCGATAACTTCACACACGTCGGGCATCGCAGCCCGCCGCGGATGCCTCAGCGCATCCGTCACACGAAAAGGAAAAGGTCAACGTGGACAATCTCGGAGTGGTGTTCCTTGCCGAAGTGGTGGGGACGGCGATGCTCGTGCTCCTCGGCTGCGGAGTCGTCGCCAACGTCGCGCTCGTCAAGAGCAAGGGTCTGAACGGCGGGACCCTCATGGTCAACATCGGCTGGGGCTTTGCGGTCTTCGCCGGCGTGATCGTCTCGTACAACTCGGGGGCGCACCTCAACCCCGCGGTCACCCTGGGCCTCGTCGCCAGCGGAGCGACCGAATTCGGCTCGGGTGTCCCGGTGAACATCACCTCGATCCTCGTCTACATCCTCGCCCAGATGATCGGTGCGATCCTCGGCGCCGTGTTCTGCTGGCTCGCCTATAAGCAGCACTTCGACGAGGAGCCCGACGCGGCCAACAAGCTCGGCGTCTTCTCGACCGGCCCGGCGATCCGCTCCTACGGCTGGAACTTCGTCACCGAGGTCATCGGCACCTTCGTCCTCGTCTTCGTCGTCATCGGCTTCGGCGGCGGACGCCAGGGCGACGGCGGACTCGCCGCACTCGGCGCTCTCCCCGTCGCCATCCTGGTAATCGCGATTGGCGCGTCGCTCGGCGGCCCGACCGGCTACGCCATCAACCCGGCCCGTGACCTCGGACCCCGCATCGCACACGCGTTGCTCCCGATCAAGGGCAAGGGCTCCAGCGACTGGAGCTACGCCTGGGTCCCCGTCGCCGGCCCGATCGTCGGCGGTGTGCTGGCAGGCTTCTCCTCGTTGGCGCTGCTCCCTGTCCTCTGAGCCGCCGTTCACCCCGTTACAAAGGAGTAATCATTCATGGCTGACTACGTCATTGCTATCGACCAGGGGACCACGTCGTCCCGCGCGATCATCTTCGATAAGAAGGGATCAATCGTCTCCACCGGCCAGAAGGAGCACGAGCAAATCTTCCCGCGCGCCGGCTGGGTCGAGCACGACCCGGTCGAGATCTGGAACAACGTCCGCGAGGTGATCGGCCAGGCCCTCTCCCGCGCCGACCTCACTCGCCATGACATCGCCTCTGTCGGCATCACCAACCAGCGTGAAACCGCTGTCGTCTGGGACAAGACAACCGGCAAGCCTGTCTACAACGCGATCGTCTGGCAGGACACCCGCACCCAGTCGATCGTCGACCGCCTCGCCGGCGACGTGGGCGCTGACCGCTTCAAGTCGATCGTGGGCCTCCCGCTCGCGACCTACTTCTCCGGCACCAAGATCGTCTGGATCCTCGAGAACGTCGAGGGTGCGCGCGAGAAGGCGGACGCGGGCGATCTCCTCTTCGGCACCACCGACACCTGGGTCCTCTGGAATCTGACCGGCGGCATCGACGGCGGCGTCCACAAGACCGACGTCACCAATGCGTCCCGCACCCTCTTCCTCGACCTCGAGACCCTCGAGTGGCGCGACGACATCCTCGAGGCCTTCGGGGTGCCGAAGTCGATGCTCCCCGAGGTCTGCTCTTCGTCCGAGGTGTACGGCCACGTCGAGTCCTCGTCGCTGCTACGCGAGGTGCCGATCGCGGGCATCCTCGGCGACCAGCAGGCCGCGACTTTCGGCCAGGCTGCGTTCGATCCGGGCGAGGCGAAGAACACCTACGGCACCGGCAACTTCTTGATCTTCAACACCGGTACCGAGATCGTCCATTCGAAGAACGGGCTGTTGACTACCATCGGCTACAAGCTCGGCGACGGCGAGGTGCACTACGCGCTTGAGGGCTCGATCGCTGTCTCCGGCTCCCTGATCCAGTGGCTGCGTGACAACCTGGGCCTCATCGGTTCAGCCCCCGAGGTCGAGGCGCTGGCCGCCACGGTCGAAGATAACGGAGGCGCCTACTTCGTCCCCGCGTTCTCGGGCCTGTTCGCGCCCTACTGGCGCTCGGACGCGCGCGGAGCTCTCGTGGGCCTCACCCGCTACGTCAACAAGGGCCACATCGCCCGGGCTGCGCTGGAGGCGACCGCGTTCCAGACCCGCGAGGTCTTGGATGCGGTCAACGCCGACTCCGGTGTGCCGCTGCAGGAGCTGAAAGTCGACGGCGGAATGATCGCCAACAACCTGCTCATGCAGTTCCAGGCCGACATCCTTGGAGTTCCGGTTGTCCGTCCGGTCGTTGCAGAGACCACCGCTTTGGGAGCGGCCTACGCGGCCGGCCTCGCGGTCGGCTTCTGGGCGAACCTCGACGACCTGCGCCAGAACTGGCAGGAGGACTCGCGCTGGACCCCCCAGATGGACCAGGACGAGGCCGCTCGCCAGTACCGCCTCTGGAAGAAGGCCGTCACCAAGACGTTCGACTGGGTCGACGAGGACGTGCAGTAGACCAGCCCCGTCGCGACTGTCCAAAAGTTGTCGCACTCGGCGCCGAGTGCGACAACTTTTGGACAGTCAGCACGCCGGGGCGCGCTCAGCGGGCGCGGCGGAGAAAGCCGACGCGCTCGTAGACAGAGGCGAGGGTGCGCTCCGCGGTTTCGGCGGCGCGATCGGCGGCGCGGGAGAGGACGCGGTCGAGTTCGGCCGGGTCGGAGAGCAGCTCGGCAGTGCGGGCGCGGATCGGGTCGAAGGTTGCGGCGACCACCTCGACGAGCCCCTTCTTGAGGTCGCCGTAGCCGCGGCCCGCATACTCCCGCTCAATTGACTCGATCGAGCGGTCGGCAAGCACGGAGTAGATCGTGAGCAGGTTCGAGACGCCGGGTTTTTCTGCGCGGTCGAAGCGCACTTCCGACTCGGTGTCGGTCACAGCGCGCTTGATCTTCTTTGCCGTGACCGTCGGCTCATCGAGCACGCTGAGCAGGCCCGCCTCCGACTCCGCCGACTTCGACATCTTCGAGCCCGGGTTTTGTAGGTCGAAGATTTTCGCGGTCTCGCGCGCGATGTGCGGCTCCGGCACGGTGAACGTCTCACCGAAGCGCGCGTTGAAGCGCCCGGCGAGGTCGCGAGTGAGCTCCAGATGCTGGCGCTGGTCCTCGCCCACCGGCACCGCGTCAGCTTGATACAGCAGAATGTCGGCCGCCATCAGGATCGGG
The DNA here is from genome assembly GCF_003149025.1 of Rathayibacter iranicus NCPPB 2253 = VKM Ac-1602. Classification (GTDB taxonomy): domain Bacteria; phylum Actinomycetota; class Actinomycetes; order Actinomycetales; family Microbacteriaceae; genus Rathayibacter; species Rathayibacter iranicus. The sequence continues at coordinate 113,649 of NZ_QGDV01000004.1, read as the reverse complement.
TAGGTGAAGAGGCCCACCGAGGCGGTCTCCGTCCCGTTCTTCGCCGACTTGTCCTTGAACTGGGTCATCCTGCTGGCCTCGCCGAAGCCGGTCAGGGTGGTGAGCACCCAGGCGAGCTCGGCGTGAGCGGGCACGTGCGACTGGATAAACAGGGTCGACCGCTCCGGATCGATCCCCGCCGCCATGTACTGTGCCGCCGTCGCGCGGGTGCGCTCGCGGAGCTGCTGCGGGTCCTGCGGCACGGTGATCGCATGCAGGTCGACGACGCAGAAGTACGCGTCGAAGTCCTTCTGCATGGCAACCCACTGCGTGAGGGCGCCGATGTAGTTGCCGAGATGCAGCGAGCCTGAGGACGGCTGCATGCCGGAGAAGATGACGGGCTTGGCGCCCGGAGTGCTGGGGGTCATGGGGCCTCGAGGGGTGGGAGTCGCGGGATCCGCGGGGGAGGAGGGTCAGAGTTCGTAGTCCACGACCACCGGGGCGTGGTCGGACCAGCGAGTGTCGTAGGCGTCGGCGCGGTCGACGGTATAGGAACGGGCGAGTGTCGCGAGCTCGGGGGTCGCCAGTTGGTAGTCCAGGCGCCAGCCGGTATCGGTGTCGAAAGCCTTGCCGCGCTGCGACCACCAGGTGTACGGGCCGGCCACCTCACCCGCCCAGCGTCGGCCGAGGTCGATCCAGCCCAGGCCCGCACCGGCGTTGTAGTTGGGATCGTCTTCCGCGCCGACGAACTCGTCGAAGTAGGCGCGCTCCTGTGGCAGGAAGCCGGCCTTCTTGACGTTGCCCTTCCAGTTCTTGATGTCGAGCGTGCGGTGGCCGACGTTGAGGTCACCCACCACGAGTGCCAGCGGATTGTGCGCTTGCAACTCGGGAAGGCGCTCCTTCATCGCGTCGAGGAAGCGGTACTTCTCGACCTGCTTGGGGGTGTCAACCTCGCCCGAGTGGACGTATGTCGAGACGACTGTGAGCGTGCGGTCACCGACCGCGTAGTCGGCCTCGAGCCACCGCCCGGCCGAATCGAAGTCGTCCGCACCGAAAGCGACCCGGTGGATCGTGGCGCGATTGCGCGAGGCGAGTGCGACTCCGGCGCGGCCCTTGGCGGTGGCCTCGTCGTGCAGCACGTCCCAGTCGTCGCCGAGCAGGCCCGTCAAGTCGTCGGTGGAGGCGCGGACCTCTTGCAGGGCAAGGATGTCGACGTCTCGCGCGGCGAGCCAGTCGCCCATCCCCTTCCGGAAGGCGGCGCGGACCCCGTTGACATTGACGGAGGCGATGCGGAGCGGCGTGGGGGTCACCCCTGCATTGTACGGAGGAGGTACCAACGCTCGCAGGACGGTGCGATGTGCAGGGGATGTCGCCGTCAGACGCCAATTCGGCCCGGGGCGTCGTCGGCAGCGTGCGGATCCCCTGGTAATCGCACGTTCTCCTGCAGATCGGACAGCCTCCTGCGCAGAGGACAGCCTCCTGCAGATCGCACAGCCCGGGAACGCAGAAGCCGGCGGTCGTCCCCATCGTCACCTCCCTCGGAGAGGGGGAGGAGGCGTGAGGGCGACCGCCGGCGGGGCCGCTCAGGACGGCCGGTCGGTGGGAGTTAGGCGGCTACGGGCTGGGCCGCGGCGGGCTCAGGCACCTCGGCGACCACGGCAGCGCGCGTGACGCTCTTCGCGATGATGACGCAGACGGCGGTGACGACCATCCCGACGAGGATCGCAATCAGGTAGAGCACCGGCTCCCCAACGAGACCGGTCACCCAGACTCCACCGTGAGGGGCACGGAGCGTCGATCCGAACAATGCCACCAGCGCTCCCGTCACGGCCGAACCGACCATCGCCGAAGGGATCACGCGGAGCGGGTCGACCGCGGCGAACGGGATTGCTCCCTCCGAGATGAAGGACGCACCGAGTAGGTACGCCGCCTTGCCGTTCTGGCGCTCTGCGTCGGTGAAGAGACGCTTGCGGAGGGACGTGGCCAGGGCGAGGCCCAGCGGAGGCGTCATCCCCGCGGCCATCACGATTGCCATCACCTTGAATTGCACCGAGTTCGGGTCGCCGTCGGCGGGGACGGAGGCGAGACCTGTGGTCGCGAAGGCATAGGCCACCTTGTTGACCGGTCCGCCCATGTCGAACGCCATCATCAGGCCCAGGATGATGCCCAGGATGATCAGGTTGCCGCCCGTCAGGCCAGACAGCCAGGCCGACAGGCCCTCGCTCAGCGCGCGCAGCGGAGCGCCGAGCACGACGAACATTAGGAAGCCAGTGATGAAGGTTGCGATCAGGGGAATGATCACGACAGGCATCAACGATCTGAACGCCGCCGGCAACTTGATCCGCGAGATGTAGAGCGCGGCGTATCCAGCGATGAAACCGGAGGCGAGGCCGCCGAGGAACCCGGCGCCGACAGTGACGGCGACCGCTCCGCCGAGAAAGCCCGGGGCGATGCCGGGTCGGTCGGCGATGCCGAAAGCGATGAAACCGGAGAGAACCGGCACGAGGAACGCGAACGTCGCCCCACCGATGAGGAACATCACTCCGGCCCAGTCCGTGACGTTCATGACGTTGAAGCCGTTGTCGATGATCTGCTGAGCCTTGAAATCGGTGATCGTATAGCCGCCGAATAGGAACGAAAGAGCGATCAGCAGACCGCCGGCCGCGACGAACGGGATCATGTACGAGACGCCGGTCATCAGGTTTTGCCGGATGCGCGTGCCGACGCCGACCTTCTTCGGCGCAGCGGGTGCCGCGGCCGGGCGGGCGGGAGCGGCCGCGTCGGACCCGCGCAGGGCGAGCGCACGGTCGAGGACTTCGTCGGGCCGAGAGAGCGCTTCCGCCACGCCGACCCGGAGCACGGGCTTTCCGGCAAAGCGCTCCTGGCCTCGGACGTCGAGGTCGGCGGCGAAGATGACGACGTCGGCGGCGGCGATGTCGCCCGCGCTCATCTCGTCCGAGCCGGCTGCTCCCTGGGTCTCGACATGAATCGGGTAGCCCCGCTTCTTCGCGGCCTGCTCGAGCGCCTCCGCCGCCATGTAGGTGTGCGCGATGCCCGCAATGCAGCTGGTGACGGCGACGAAGCGCGGTCCGGCGGCGGCCGGGACGTCTTGGGCCTTCGCGGCGGCGCGGTCGATCACGTCGGCGGCCTTTGCGAGCGCCTCCGACGTGCCGACCTCCAGGGTGGGCTTGCCCGCGAAGCGGTCCTTGCCGCGGACCTCGAGATCGGCAGCGAGGATTACGACATCGGCGTCGGCGATGGTCTGGTCCGACATGGGGTCGGAGCCCGCAGCGCCCTGGGTCTCGACCTGAATCTCGTACCCCTTCTTCTTGGCGGCCTGCTCGAGGGCTTCGGCCGCCATGTACGTATGGGCGATACCGGCGATGCAGCTGGTGACGGCGACGATCTTCACGAGACGACAACCTCTCTGGCGATGATGTCCGCGACCTCCTGGCCGCTGGCAGCGGCGCGGAGGGAACCGGTGAAGGACTCGTGGATCAGTTTGCGGGCGAGCTGAGCGAGGATCTTGAGATGCGCCTGATCGGCGCCGTCCGGGGCTGCGATCAGGAAGATCAGGTCGGCGGGACCGTCGGGGGCGCCGAAGTCGACGCCCTGCTTCGCGATGCCAACGGCCACACTCGGTGCGACGACATGCGACGAGCGGGCGTGGGGGATGCCAATGCCGCCGGGCATTCCGGTGGCCATCTGCGACTCGCGGTCGCGGACGTCGGCGAGGAAGCCGTCGAGATCAGTGACGCGGCCGGCGTCTGCGAGCGTCTTCGCGAGCTGCGCGGTGGCCTCGTCTTTCGTGGCGGCGGATAGGTCGACGATGACGGTCGACGCCTCGGTGAGAGCAGTCATGCGCTCAGTTCTCCAATCGGGAGGTGGGGTTCGGGATTCTCGAGGACGGTGACGTCGTCGAGGCGGAGGGAGGTGGGTCCGGGAGCTTCACTACCCGGGAGCTGGACGGCGGCGGTGCCCCAGGCGACGGCTGTCGCGAGGCGCTCCGCCTCCGTGGCCTCGACGGCCGAGAGGTAGCCGGCGAGCGTGCTGTCGCCGGCCCCCACCGTGCTGAGGGGCACGACAGCGGGGGCACCGGCCCACCACGACGCGTGCGCCGTGACAAGGAGGGCGCCGTGCTCTCCGAGACTGACCAGCGCTCGCGCGTCGGGCAGCTGCAGGAGAGCGCGGGCTCCGGTGACGGCGTCTCCGACCGTCGTCAGGGAGCGGCCGAGGAGTTCTTCGAGCTCCTCGAGGTTGGGCTTGACCAGGGTGGCGGTGCCGGCCGCGACGATCGCGGTCAAGGGTGCCCCCGAGGTGTCGACGGCGAGGGGGACGCCGAAATGCTGGGCAAGTCGACCGAGGGCCGGATAAAAGTCCGCTCCGAGGCCGGGAGGCACGCTGCCACAGGCGACCAGCCAGCGAGGTGAGGCCGAGACGTGCTCGCCAATTAACTCCGCGAGTGCTCGCGCCTCTTCTGCCGTGACGACGGGACCGGGCTCGTTGATCTTGGTCGTGTGACCGGTGCGATCGTCAACCACGGTGATGTTGGTGCGGATCGGGCGGGCGATCGGCGCGCTTGCTGAGCGCACTCCAGCGGCCTCGAGCATGGCCGAGAGATCAAGACCGGTCGACGCATCCGCCGGGTAGACCGCTGTCGCCTCCACGCCGTTGCGGGCGAGGGCTCGCGCGACGTTGACTCCCTTGCCTGCGGGGTCGCGCCGGACATCGTGGGCGCGGTTCACCTCACCGATGACGAAGCCGCTCGTGGAGAGGGTGACGTCGATGCTCGGATTGGCGGTGACGGTGACGATCATGCGCGCACGACCTCCGGGCCGGCGGACTCGATGTCGTCCGCGAGTTCGTCGTCGACATCGCTGTCCGTGATGACGGTGTCGATCGCAGACAGTGGGGCGACGTGCCCGAAGTCCTGGCGGCCGAACTTCGAGTGGTCGGCGAGCACTACCACTCGGCGAGCGGAGGCGATGATCGCGGACTTGACGACGGCCTCGTCGAGGTCGGGCGTGGTGAGCCCACGCTCCCGACTGATGCCGTTCGTGCCGATGAAGGCGACGTCCACTGAGACGGAGGAGATCACCTGAGTGACCCAGGGGCCGACCGCGGCCTGCGTTACTCCGCGCAGGTGACCACCGATGAGGTGAAGGTCGATGTTGGGCCGACCGACGAGCGCCACCGCGACGGGGAGGGAGTGGGTGACGACCGTCAGTCGGCGGTCGAGGGGGAGTAGTTCTGCCAGGCGTACCGTCGTCGTGCCCGCGTCAATGGCGATGGAGCCGCCATCGGGTACCTCGGCGAGGGCGGCGGTAGCGATGCGATCCTTTTCGCCGGCGAGGTGCCCCTCCCTGGCGGCGACCTCGGGCTCTATGCCGAGGCGTTCGACGAGGATCGCGCCCCCGTGGGCCCGGCGCAGCAGTCCGCGCTTCTCGAGGCTCGTGAGGTCGCGCCGGATCGTCTCGGGCGTCACGGCGAGGGAGAGTGCGAGGTCGCGGACCTCGACGCGCCCGTCGAGGCGGGTGCGTTCGAGGATCGCATGGTGCCGCTCCGGTGCGTACATGTGGACTCCGTCGTCTCGCCGTGGTCGTTCGCTGGATCCGCGATATCTGGACAGTCCTCGGATCTGCGTTCTCATCTTTTTAGACCCGTATGTGCGTGAAGTCAACAAAAACGGACATGCGCGGTGGACGTAATTCTGCCGGGCGTCCGACCGTGCGTGTCTCGACTGTGCAGCCCTGGCGCCGAACGGCAGCAGTCTTGGCACGGACTGCCTCAGACCAGGGTGTCGTTGAGCTGCTTGTCGAGCTTGGCGAGCTGCTTCTCGAGCCGACGGCGGGTGAAGAGGGAGGCTTCGGGCAGGGCGCCCTGCAACCGCTCCCGTTCGGCCTCGGCGAGCGTGCGGCGCGCCGTGCGGAGCTGCTCCTCCCGCTCCTTCTCCCGCTCCCGGGGAGTGAGCGTGCGCGCCGAGATACCGGCGTCCCTCATCCGCACGGAGATCCACGACGCGGCGATCAGGATCACCTGGCAGACGAGGTTGAACCAGATGAGCAGGCCGATCAGCACGGCGAACGAGGCGAGTAGCGGATTGCGAGCCGCGCCTCCAAGCAGCTGTGTGCCCAGGACTTTCAGCGCGCCGAGCGCGAACCCGCCGAGAAGGGATCCCGACCAGAGATTCCGCCAGGGAATCGGGATGCCCGAGAGGATACGGAAGGAGCCCGCGAGGGTGGCGGTGTCGAGCGCGAGCATGATGACCAGGCCCACCGCTCCGCCGGCGATCCGGCTTACCGGCGCGTCGCTCCCGATCCCGAGGAAGGCGAGAGCGACATCGACGAAAGAGGTCGAGAACACCGAGAGGGCGGCTGAGACAAGGAGGACCACGCCGAATATCAGAGCGAGGCCGGCGTCCTTGAGCTTGAGCAGCAGGAACAGCGTCGTAGGGCCGGGGAGCGAGAAGAGCAGTCGCACCGCCTGGCGCAGGCTGCCGAGGAAGTTGAGTGCCGTCCCGAGTAGGCCCACCGCGGCGATCACCCCCGTCCAACCGAGGATTGAGGAGTCGAGGAGCGTGTCGACCGAGACCAGTGCGTTGGTGTCACCAATGAGGCCCGGCACCGAGCGTCCGACGAGCTCGAGCAGCGAGTCGCGGAGGACGGAGTCATTGCGCACCCAGAAGCCGAAGACGGCACAGAACACGAAAAGCGTCGCGAAGACAGCGAAGAGCGCTTGAAACGCGAGTCCCGAGGCGAAGAGCGGCCCACCTGTCTCCGAGTAGTGCAGAAGCACGCGCGCGGGCAGGGTCCGCATAATTCTCTCGAACAGGGCCGAAATCCCTCGAGGGGTGCCGGGCACCGTCATATCTCCCAGCGTAGCGATGCGTCCCCGAGCCCACTGCGCACTCTCTGCGTCGCGACGCACGCTCGGCAGTCGAAAGGAGCGTGCGCTGCGGCATCGGCCACTCACCGCGTCCGGCCGCGTTCGAGGGTCGCGCAGATCGTGGCCAACGTCCGGTCCCAGTCGTGCACAACGTCCGCATATCCACATCGCAGAACCGCGTAGCCGAGGCGGGCCGCCGCCGCGTCGCACCGACGATCATGCACAAACGCCTCCTCGACCACATGCCAGCGGCGCCCGTCGAGTTCGATCACCAGCCAATCATTGATGAGGAGGTCGACTCGACCCACTCCGGCGATCTCATCCTGCGACCGCAGAGGATGCCGCCGGCGCGCAGGTGGAACCGCGTCAGCGACTCCAGGCCCGACTCCGCGGCCATCGAAGGCGGGCAGCAGAGGCCAGAGGCGGGCGGGGAGCAACGCGAGGGTGCTCGCGAGAAGGCCCGAACCGAGGACTCCGAGGTGGAGGGCAGAGTCGATAACGGCGACCGCCTGGCCGGGCGGCTGGCAGAGCAGGACGTGCTCGAGTGCGCGCTCGGGAGTGGCCTCGGCGGACGGCAGATGTGCGGGCGGCGTCCGGCCACCCCAGTGCAGGAGCAGATCAGCGCTCGGCGACCGCGCGCTGCTGGAGCCGGTCACTCCGAGGTGCAGGCGGTTGTCCTCGGGCCGGCGGACGCCTCGCGCAGCGAAGAACGAGATGCACGAGACAACGCCGGCGCCCAGGACGGCTCGGATGTGCTCGGGAGGCGCCCCGGGCGCAGCGAACCAGCCTGGGCGAAGGCACTTCAGCGTCCCGTCGCGGATGGCGGTGCGAGGGTCGATGCCGAGCGTTCGAAGCTCGGACAGGTGGACGATGCCGGTGAACATGCCCCCAGCCTCACGTCGCGTGCGTGCGCCGCGACTCCGGTTCGCCGCATCCGTGGACAGTTCGCCGGATCAGCGCCTGTGGAGGGATAGCGGCACATGACGAAAACCGTTGTGCACGCTGGATCCGTGAATCCAGCGTGCACAACGGCCGCCGTCGAGCGTGAGAGTCAGGCGCGTCCGCGGATCACGGCCTGCTTCACTTCGGCGATCGCCTGCGTGATCTGAATACCACGCGGGCACGCCTCCGTGCAGTTGAAGGTCGTGCGGCAACGCCACACGCCCTCCTTGTCGTTGAGGATGTCCAGGCGCGCTCCACCCGCATCATCGCGGGAATCGAAGATGAAGCGGTGGGCATTCACGATCGCGGCTGGCCCGAAATACTGTCCGTCGGTCCAAAACACTGGGCAGGACGAGGTGCACGCGGCGCAGAGGATGCACTTGGTGGTGTCGTCGAAGCGGGCACGGTCGGCGACCGACTGCACGCGCTCCTTGCCCTTGGGAGCGGCGGTGTTCGCGACGAGGAACGGCTGCACCTCCCGGTAGGACGCGAAGAACGGCTCCATGTCCACGACGAGATCCTTCTCGAGGGGCAGTCCCTTGATCGCCTCGATGTAGATCGGCTGCGAGATATCGAGGTCCTTGATCAGCGTCTTGCAGGCCAGGCGGTTGCGGCCGTTGATCCGCATCGCGTCCGAGCCACAAATGCCGTGCGCGCAGGAGCGGCGGAAGGTCAGCGACCCGTCCTGGTCCCACTTGATGCGGTGCAGGGCGTCGAGGACGCGGTCGGTCGAGTACATCTCGACGTCGAAGTCCTGCCAGCGCGGCTCGGCGTCCACCTCGGGGTCGAAGCGGCGGATGATGAACGTCACGGTGAACGCCTCCGGGGCCGCGGGGGCGGCGGGCGGCTGCTCGAGGGTAGCGGTCGACATGGCTAGTACTTCCTCTCCATCGGCTGGTACCGAGTGATCACGACGGGTTTCCAGTCGAGCCGGATGTGGTCACCGGCGTCGGAGGAGTGGGCGTCACCGGAGAGGTACGCCATCGTGTGCTGCATGTAGTTGTCGTCGTCGCGCTTGGGGAAATCGTCGCGCATGTGTCCGCCACGACTCTCCTTGCGATTGCGCGCCGAGTAGACGACGACCTCGGCGAGATCGAGCAGGAAGCCCAGCTCGACGGCCTCGAGGAGGTCGGTGTTGAAGCGCTTGCCTTTGTCCTGCACCGAGATGTTGCGGAACCGGTCGCGCAGACGCTGGATCGTGTCGGTGACCGACTCAAGCGACTCGTCCGTGCGGAACACCTGCGCGTTTTTGTCCATCTCGTCCTGCAGCTCCTTGCGGATCGCGGCGATCCGCTCGGTGCCCGTCGCGGAGCGGAGCGAGGCGAGCATGTCGCGGATCGCGCCGGCCGGATTGGCGGGCAAAGGGGTGAAGTCGACCGTCTTGGCGTAATCAGCCGCATTGTTCCCACTGCGCTTGCCGAAGACGTTGATGTCGAGAAGGGAGTTGGTCCCGAGGCGGTTCGAGCCGTGCACCGAGACGCAGGCGCACTCACCCGCGGCGTAGAGGCCGGGGACGACGGTCGTATTGTCGGAAAGGACCTCCGCCTTCACGTTCGTGGGGATGCCGCCCATCGCATAGTGCGCGGTCGGCATCACGGGCACCGGCTCGACGACCGGATCGACGCCGAGGTAGGTGCGGGCGAATTCGGTGATATCGGGGAGCTTCGTCTCAAGCACCTCGGCGCCGAGGTGGGTGCAGTCGAGCAAAACGTAGTCCTTGTGCGGGCCGGCACCGCGTCCCTCCGCCACCTCCTGGACCATGCAGCGGGCGACGATGTCGCGCGGCGCCAGGTCCTTGATGGTGGGGGCATAGCGCTCCATGAAGCGCTCGCCCGAGGCGTTGCGGAGGATCGCTCCCTCTCCTCGCGCTCCCTCGGTGAGGAGGATGCCGAGTCCGGCAAGGCCGGTCGGGTGGAACTGGAAGAACTCCATGTCCTCCAGCGGGAGGCCCTTGCGCCAGATGATGCCGACGCCGTCGCCCGTGAGGGTGTGCGCATTGGAGGTGGTCTTGTAGATCTTGCCGAAGCCGCCGGTCGCGAAGATGATCGCCTTCGCCTGGAACACGTGGAGTTCGCCGGTGGCCAGCTCGTAGGCGACGACGCCCGAGGGCTGAGGCACCCCGTCGACCTCGGTCATGACGAGATCGAGCACATAGAACTCGTTATAGAAGTTGATGCCGAGTTTGACGCAGTTCTGGAACAGCGTCTGCAGGATCATATGGCCGGTGCGGTCGGCCGCGTAGCACGCCCGGCGCACGGGCGCCTTGCCGTGGTCTCGGGTATGGCCGCCGAAGCGCCGCTGGTCGATCTTGCCCTCGTCGGTGCGGTTGAAGGGAAGGCCCATGTTCTCGAGGTCGATGACGGCGTCGATGGCCTCTTTCGCCAGGATCTCGGCCGCATCCTGGTCGACCAGGTAGTCGCCGCCCTTGACCGTGTCGAAGGTGTGCCACTCCCAGCTGTCCTCCTCGACGTTCGCGAGGGCCGCAGCCATGCCGCCCTGCGCCGCTCCGGTGTGCGAGCGGGTCGGGTACAGCTTGGAGATGACCGCCGTCTTCGCCTTTGGACCGGCCTCGATGGCCGCCCTCATGCCGGCACCGCCGGCTCCGACGATCACCACGTCGAACTGGTGGTAGTGGACGCCGTCTGGTCCGACGGTCTGCGCGAAGGCGCCCTGGTCGGCGCCGGCGTGGGAGTGGCCTGGTGTGCTCACGGGGGAGTTGCTCCGATGTGCGGGAAGGGAGGACGGATGAAGAGGAGTGGGTGGCTCCGGAGGGTCACGCCGAGCAGAACGACGCAAGCAGTGCCGGATCGGCGCCCGTTGGGCACGGGTCGAACGCGAAGACGACCCAGGTGCCGAGAGCGATGAGCGCGACGACGGCCACGAGAATCCCACCCTTGAAGGCGCGGGCAAGCAGAGGCGATGTCGCGTAGTCGTTGACCAACGTGCGCATGCCGTTACCACCGTGGATCAGCGCGAGCCACAGCATCAGGACGTCCCACCACTGCCAGAACGGATTTGCCAGTTTGCCGCCGACAAAGCCGAAGTCGATGGCCTTGATGCCGTCACCGAGAAGGAGGTTGTAGATCAGGTGCCCGAAGATCAGGACGATCAGCACGACGCCCGAGGCGCGCATGTAGATCCAGCCCCATTTCTCCCAGTTGGTGCCGGAGGAGCGGGTCGGTGTGTGCGGGGTGCGCGGTGCGGCGATGGTACTCAATGGGCTCCTCCTTCACTGAAGACGTTGATGAGGTGGCGCGGCGCGAAGCCGAGCATCAGCACGACCCAGAGGCCGATGACCACCCAGAAGAGGATGCGCTGGTTGCGGGTGGCCCAGCTCCAGAAGTCGACCAGGATGATCCGCAGGCCGTTCAGCGCGTGGAACGCAATGGCGCCCACGAGTCCGGTCTCGCCGAGTCCCATGATCGGGTTCTTGTACGTTCCGATGACCGCGTTGTACGCCTCTGGGCTTACCGCGATAAGAGCCGAGTCGAGAACGTGCACGAGGAGGAAGAAGAAGATGGCGACACCGGTGATCCGGTGCAGCACCCATGACCACATGCCTTCGCGACCACGGTAGAGGGTGCCGGCCGGACGCCGGATCTTCCCTTGCTTCCGGGGTGCGAGGGTGTGAGCAGTTGAAACCGACACGAACAACCCTCCCTGGTTGTGCTCCGACAGCCTGACCGGACTCCGCGTCTCAGCGACGGGGACGGGGCGGGGAGCGACGAGAAACTCGTTCTTCGATCCTAAGCGTCGGCGCCGAGAGGCGCGGCTTAGGCGAGCCTTAGCTGCGAGATGCCGCGAGTGAGGTCATCGGCGCCGTGCTTGATGAGGTCGGGAGGCACGCGGCCCGACGGTCGAGGCGACCTGGGTTCAGGAGGGGCCGTAGCCACCGACGACGAGCGTGGTGTGCGGGAGGGAAGCGAGAGCCGCCAGCCGTTCACTCGCTTGTCGGGGAGAAGCATCCGATGTTGCCGACCAGGGCGTCACCCTCACCGAGACCTGCGCGAACGGCACGACAAGTAAGAGAAGAGGAGCGCCTTCGTGGGTGGAACCGGTGCTCTGCGCGCCGCGCCCCTGCAGGGCAGTGCGACGGACGCGCGCGTCTCCCTTGTATCCTGCGGTCATGACACCACCTGAGACCGATGGCCGCGCCCCGCTCGACCGCTTCTACAGCGTGATCCCCGCCGGTGGGATCGGTTCGAGACTGTGGCCGCTCTCCCGGGCTGATGCGCCGAAGTTCTTGCACGACCTCACGGGATCAGGTCAGACCCTCCTTCGCGACACCTGGGACCGCCTCGCGCCGATATCGGGCGCCGACCGGATCATGGTCGTGACCGGCCGCGCGCACCGGGCCGCCGTCGAGGAACAGCTCGAGAGTCTCGAGGACCTCAACGTCGTCCTCGAAAGCGAGCCACGCGACTCCTCCGCCGCGATTGGCCTCGCCGCCGCGATTCTCGAGCGCCGCGAGCCTGGCGTCATCATTGGATCGTTCGCCGCCGATCATGTCATCAATGGACAGCAGCTTTTTTACGACGCTGTCGCCGAGGCCGTCGTCGCCGCAGACGCTGGCTACATCGCGACCATCGGGATCACCCCGACCGAGCCGGCCGTTGGCTTCGGCTACATCCGCACGGGCGAGCACCTCGCCATCGACGGAGCGTCGAACACGCTCGCCGTCGATTCTTTCGTCGAGAAGCCCGACGCCGAGACCGCCCGTTCCTACGTATCCAGCGGTCAGTACCTGTGGAACGCGGGCATGTTCATCGCGCGCGCCGACCGCCTCCTCGAAGAACTCGGCCGCTCGAAGCCGGAGCTGCTTGCGGGGCTGCTCGAGCTCGCCGCCGCATGGGACACGCCCGAGCGGGGGGCTGTCGTCGACCGCATCTGGCCCGGCCTGGAGAAGATCGCCATCGACTACTCCGTTGCTGAGCCGGCCGCCGCAATGGGGAGGCTCGCTGTCGTGCCGGGGCATTTCTCGTGGGACGACGTGGGCGACTTCGCGTCGATCGCGAAGCTGCACGCGAGCGGCCTACGTTCGGATCTCGCGATCCTCGGCGAGGACGCGCGCGTGCTGGCCGACTCCGCGACGGGCATCGTGGTCAGCGGCGGCAACCGCACCATCGCCCTCATCGGAGTGAAGGACATCGTCGTTGTCGACACTCCCGATGCCCTCCTGGTTACCACCACGGAGAACGCGCAGAAGGTTAAGGGTGTCGTCGACGCCCTTCGCCTCTCGGGCCGCACCGACGTCCTCTAGTTTCCTGCCCTGAAGCGCCCGAAGCGCGGCCCTCCCGTGGAGGCGCCGCGCTTCGTTCTGTACTGGCCCGTAACTCGACACTGGCCCGAAACTCGACCCTGGCCGGTGACTCGACGTGCGCCGCTGAGTTCAGGCCGAACCAGATGCCGAACGTCGATAACCCAGAGTGGCAATGATGAGGCTCGCGACCGCGGCCGCGATACCCGCGAGCGGCAGTTGCTCGACTCCGACAGTCGCGACCATGAGACCTCCGAGCGCCCCGGAGAGCCCCATCCCGAGATACATGGCCGAAGCGTTCAGGGAGATGAGGAGGGGAGCTGAAGGACCACCGAGCGCCAGGAGCCGGTGCTGTTGCGCGGGGGCGAGGAGCCAGCCGCTGACCCCCCACATCATCGTGGCGACGAGCGCAACGGGAGCGATGCTTCCCGCGGCCCACAGGAGCACGAACGAGACAGAGAGGGCTCCGGCACTCACGACGACGGTCTTCCTCGCCCCTATCCGGTCGGTCATCGTCCCGCCGACGAGGTTTCCGACAGCGCCACCTATTCCGAACGCGAGGAGGATCCACGGGAGTGCGGAAGCGGTAATTCCGACGCGGGTCGCGAAGTACTCGGCGATGTAGTTGTAGACCGTGAACGCTCCGGTGAAGACGAGGAGGCTGACGAGGAGAGTCGGCCGCACCCCCGGGCTTCCCAGCGCGCGGAGCCTGGCGCTCACAGAGACGGCAGCCGGCGCGGCAACCGGCGCGAACCAGATGGCAACCGCGAGGAGGACGGCAAGGGAGAGTCCAGCGATGATCCAGAAGACACCGTGATAGCCAGTCACGGCGCTGAGACCGATGCCGAGCGGAACCCCTGCGACGGTCGCGACCGTGAGTCCCGAGGTGACCAGGGCGATGGAGCGACCTCTTCGGGCGGGTTCGACGAGCCCGCCGGTGATGGTGAGGGCAGCGGGAGTGAACATCGACGCTCCGATCGCCGCCACCACTCGACCGATGACGAGCACGGAGTAGAGCTCGCTGGACGCCACGATCGCATTGCCTAGCGCGAAGACGACCAGCGAGAGGAGCAGAAGGGTTCGGCGATCGAGGGAGCCGAGGGCAGAAGCCAGCACCGGGCTCATCACGGCATAGACGATCGCGAAGACCGTGATGAGTTGGCCCGCGACGCTGATGTTCACTCCGGTGGCAGTAGCGATCTCGGGGAGGAGACCTGCTATGACGTATCCATCGGTGCCGATGGCGAACATGCCGAATGTCAGAACAAGTATTCGAGGATTCACAAGTGTCCGATGGTGAGAGGAGAAAGAGATGCTGCGAGGACGGTAGAAGAGAGACGGGAGTTCCTGCGTTCGGCTGGCGCGGGATATCGGTAGGTGCTGAGTGCTCGGCAGCGCCTTCATGCCGGCAAACAGGCCGGTGATATCGGGCTTTCTCCGCTCGAAGGGTGAGAGATCGGCACGGCTCAGGCTGCATGCCGCCGCGAAGATGTGGCGCGAGACACCGGTCGACTCCGTTCCGGCGCCACGTCCGGTCGGGTTGCGGCAGGTGCTCGACGCATCACGGGAAGATCAACACTGTGTAACGCTTCCCTCGCCGCAGGGTCCGCGGCGGCTGAGCGATTTGCGCAGTCGGTAACGTGGACGGATCGACGCCCTGCCGCGCTCGTCGCGGGGCCGCATTCTTGGAGGACGACATCTTGACTATCACCTCGCGTAAGGCCGCTGTCAGCGGTCTCGCCGCACTCGGCGTCACCGCGCTTCTCGCCGGTTGCGCCTCCGCCCCCGAGACGAGCGGCTCGAGTGCCGCTGCCGGCGGCGACTTCCTGCCCTGCATGGTCTCCGACGCGGGCGGGTTCGACGACAAGTCGTTCAACGAGCTGGGTTACAACGGCCTTGTGAAGGCGTCCGAGCAGCTCGGCGTCACTCCGAAGACGGCGACCTCCGAATCCGAAACCGACTACGCGCCGAACCTCACCAGCCTGGTCGATCAGGGTTGCAACCTGATCGTCACGGTTGGTTTCGCGTTGGCAGACGCCACGGCAGCCGCGGCCGAGGCCAACACCGACATCGAGTTCGCGATCATCGACGACGCGTCGATTGACAAGCCGAATGTCAAGCCGATCACCTTCGACACGTCACAGGCGGCGTTCCTCGCTGGCTACGCGGCGGCGTCTTACTCGAAGACCGGCGTTGTCGGCACGTACGGCGGCCAGCAGTTCCCCACCGTCACGATCTTTATGGACGGCTACGCCGACGGCGTGAAGTACTTCAACGAGCAGAAGGGGAAGGACGTTAAGGTCGTCGGCTGGGATGTCGATGCGCAGACAGGCTCCTTCACCGGCGGATTCGCGGCGGGCATCGAGGCGAAGTCGGCCGCGCAGTCGCTGATCGATCAGAACGCGGATGTGATCCTCCCCGTCGGTGGTCCGATCTTCCAGTCCGCAATCGAGGCGATCCGCGACTCCGGCAAGGACATCGCGATGGTGGGCGTCGACGCGGACCTGTACCAGACGTACCCGGATGGCGGCGACCTGTACCTGACGTCGATCCTCAAGGGCATCGAGGCGGGCACGACGGACGTCACCAGCACCGCCGGCGCCGGCTCCTTCGACCCCACTCCCTTCGTCGGCACGCTCGAGAACGACGGAGTGGGCATCGCGCCGTTCCACGAGTTCGAGTCGAAAGTGTCGGCCGATCTGCAGGGCGAGCTCGACACCATCAAGCAGGGCATCATCGGCGGTTCGATCACCGTCACGTCCCCCTCGGCTCCGAAGGCGTCGTAGTCCCTGACCCCACGTGGCCGGTGGGCCCGAGCACTCCTCGGGCCCACCGGCCACGTCGTGGGTCGGCCCCGGCCTCGCGGCGCATCAAGGCCCGAAGCCAAAGTTAGATTGGTCTTATGAAGCTCGAACTGCGGGGCATTACGAAGCGCTTCGGTGCGCTCGTGGCCAACGACCACATCGATCTCACGGTGGAACCCGGCGAGATCCACTGTCTCCTCGGTGAGAACGGCGCTGGCAAGTCGACGCTGATGAACGTGCTCTACGGCCTCTACCAGGCTGAGGAGGGAGAGATCCTGCTGGACGACGCGGTCCAGCGCTTCTCCGGCCCGGGCGATGCGATGAAGGCGGGCATCGGGATGGTCCACCAGCACTTCATGCTTGTCCCCGTGTTCTCGGTCGCCGAGAACGTCATGCTCGGCCACGAGGAGACGAAGGCCGGCGGTCGCCTGGACCTCGCAGCCGCGCAGGCTCGGGTGCGCGAAATTTCCGACCGCTTCGGCTTCGATGTCGATCCGAATGCGATCGTCGAGGATCTGCCCGTCGGGGTGCAGCAGCGTGTCGAGATCATCAAGGCGCTGTCCCGCGATGCTCGGGTGCTCGTGTTCGATGAGCCGACCGCGGTGCTGACACCGCAGGAGACGGACGAGCTGATCGCGATCATGCGGCAGCTGCGCGCGGCCGGGACAGCCATCGTCTTCATCACACACAAGCTGCGCGAGGTGCGTGAGGTCGGCGACCGGATCACGGTGATCCGCCTCGGCAAGGTGGTCGGAGAAGCGTCGCCGACCGCGAGCAACGCCGAGTTGGCCTCGCTAATGGTGGGCCGCGCCGTGGAATTGACGGTGCAGAAGCAGCCTGCGCAGGCAGGGGACGAGGCTCTTGTGGTCAGCAATCTCACCGTGCGCGACGCGAACGGGCAGGCCGTCGTCGACAATGTGTCGTTCGAGGTGCGCCGCGGCGAGATCATGGCGATCGCGGGCGTCCAAGGCAACGGCCAGACCGAACTCACCGAGGCGATCATGGGGTTGCAGGAGCGGGTCGAGGGCTCGGTGACGCTGGACGGTCGCCGCCTCGACGGACTCTCGGTCCGCCGCGTGCTCGAGTCGGGCGTCGGCTTCGTCCCCGAGGATCGCACCGAGGATGGCCTGGTCGCCGAATTCACCATCGCCGAAAATCTGATGCTCGACCGCTCCGGCCCCGGCCCCTTCGTCAAGGGCCTGGGTCTGCGTCTGAAAGAGTTGGAGCGCTTCGCCAAGGAGCGCGTGCGTGAGTTCGATGTCCGCGCGCAGGGAATCGGTACCCACGTCGGCCGGCTCTCCGGCGGCAATCAGCAGAAGGTCGTGCTCGCGCGGGAACTCAGCCGCGAGCTGCGGCTGTTCATCGCCGCGCAGCCGACCCGAGGGATCGACGTCGGCTCGATCGAGTTCGTGCACAAGCGCATCGTCGAGACGCGCGACACCGGCGTTCCCGTGATCGTGGTCTCGACCGAGCTCGATGAGGTCGCCGCTCTCGCCGACCGCATCGCGGTGATGTACAAGGGCGGGATTATCGGCATCGTGCCCGCCGATACTCCCCGCGACGTCTTGGGGCTGATGATGGCCGGGCAGATGCCCGCCGAGAAGGGAGCGGCGGCGTGAGCGACGCGCAACTGCCCAGCGTCGACCCCGACGCCGAGATCGAGAAGTCTCGGGGGCTCGAGCCCGGCCAGAAGCCGGAGCAGGAGGCGCGACCCGGTCGGATCGAGAGCGGAGCCTCGCGAGTGCTGCGCGAGATCCTCTCCGGCACGGCCCTCATGTCCGTGCTCGCCGTCCTGCTCTCGCTGATCGCGGGTGGCGTGCTGATCGCCGCGACCGACAAGGAGGTTCAGGCGGCATCCGGTTACTTCTTCGCCCGCCCGCTCGACACTCTGCAGGCAATCTGGCAGTCGGTCGCAGGGGCGTACTCCTCCCTGTTCCAGGGCTCCGTCTACAACTTCCGCCGCGAGGGTTTCGCGAACGGCATTAAGCCGCTCACCGACACCCTCGCTTTCGCGACTCCGCTGATCGCAGGTGGTCTGGGAGTGGCGCTGGCGTTCCGTGTCGGCCTGTTCAACATCGGCGGTCGCGGTCAGATGCTGATCGCCGCAGCCTGCGCTGGCTGGGTCGGCTTCTCCTTCGACCTGCCGTGGGGCGTCCACGTGGTCGTCACGCTTGCGGCGGGCATCCTGGGCGGTGCGCTCTGGGCCGGGCTGGTCGGCCTGCTCAAGGCGCGCACCGGGGCGCACGAGGTGATCCTCACGATCATGCTGAACTACGTCGCCTTCTACCTCATCTCTTACCTGCTGCGCACGCCCGGCGCACTCCAGGCTCCCGGATCGAACAACCCCAAGTCGCCCGGGATGAAGCAGACGGCGGTCTTCCCCGCCCTCCTCGGCCCGAACTACTCGCTGACGCTCGGCTTCGTCTTCGCGGTCCTCGCGACCGTCGGAGTCTGGTGGCTGCTGAATCGCTCAAGCATCGGTTTCAAGTTCCGCGCGGTCGGCGAGAATCCGCACGCGGCTCGAGTAGCCGGCATCGACGTCAAGGGCAGCTATATCGTCGCGATGCTGCTCTCGGGCGGGCTGCTGGGCCTCGCCGGGAGCGCCCAGGTGATGGGGACGGTCACCACGGGGTTCACCTCCGGGATCGACGCCGGTATCGGCTTCGACGCGATCACGGTCGCGTTGCTGGGTCGATCGCGTCCGTGGGGCGTGTTCTTTGCGGGCATCCTGTTCGGCGCTTTCAAAGCCGGCGGCTACTCGATGCAGGCTGCCGAGGGCATCCCGATCGACGTGGTGCTCGTCGTCCAATCGTTGATCGTCCTCTTCATCGCCGCACCGCCGCTGGTGCGCGCGATCTTCCGCCTCCCGACGCCCGGGTCCCTCCCCAAGCGCCGCGCCCAACCCATTCCGGAAGTCTCCGCATGAGCACCGCCACCGTTGTCGACCGAGTCGTGATCCGCAGCTGGAAGGCACCGATCGCGTTCGGCGTCTTCGCGCTTCTCGCCGTGGTTCTCTTCGTGGCCCTGGGCCGCGACGGGACGAGTTCGTTCCGGCTCGCGGCTGGTACCGATTTCTTTGCTCTGCCCGACGTGCCGTTTCCGACGCGCGGGACCGGCGCTGTCGTCGCGATCCTTTTGGTCGCCTTGGCCGTCGTTGCTGCGGCGCTGGCTCGGGCCGGTCGGCGGATCCCGCTGTGGTTGTCGGCGGTCTTCGCGTTCGTCTTCTTGATCGGCTTCCTCGTCTGGGCCTCGGCCGGCGCCGCGCTACCCGTCTCGGGTCTGTTGCTGGGGACCGTCGGCCTGGCCACTCCGCTGATCTTCGGCTCCCTCGGCGGGGTGATCTCGGAGCGGGTCGGAGTGGTCAACGTGGCGATCGAGGGGCAGCTGCTGGCCGGTGCGTTCACCGCGGCGATGGTCGGCTCGCTGACCCGTCAGCCCGTCCTCGGATTGCTCGCGGCGATGCTCGCGAGCGTGCTGGTCTCGTTCGTGCTGGCCGCCTTCGCAATCAAGTACCTGGTCGACCAGGTGATCGTCGGCGTCGTGCTGAACGTGCTGGTAACGGGCCTGACGAGTTTCCTCTACTCCCAGGTGCTCTCGGCGGACGCGTCGACCTTCAACTCGCCGGTGAAGTTCGACCGGCTACCGATCCCGGTGCTCAGCCAGGTGCCGATCGTGGGCGCCGTGCTGTTCAACCAGACGGTCATCGTCTACCTGATGTACGTCGCGATCGTCGCCGTGTGGTGGGGCCTGTTCAGGACGAAGTGGGGCCTGCGCCTCCGCGCGGTCGGTGAGCATCCGCAGGCGGCCGACACGGTGGGGATCAACGTGGCGCGCACGCGGTTCTGGAACGTCTCGCTGGCCGGAGCCATCGCCGGGGTCGGCGGTGCCTACTACACGCTCGACGCGGTCGGCGCATTTGGCAAGGAGATGACCGCGGGTGCAGGCTTCATCGCCCTCGCCGCCGTGATCTTCGGGCGCTGGGACCCGATCCGCGCGACGCTCGCCTCGCTGCTGTTCGGCTTCGCGACGAACCTGCAGAACGTGCTCGGCGTCATCGGCTCGCCGGTGCCGAGCGAGTTCATGCTGATGCTGCCCTACGTGGTGACGATCTTCGCGGTCGCCGGCCTCGTCGGGCATTCCCGCGGACCGGCGGCCGCCGGCAAGCCGTATGTGAAGTCGTGAGGGGAGTCATCGTGACCGATATCGACTGGGAGGCGCTGCGCGACGCTGCCCTTGACGCGATGGGCCGGGCGTATGCGCCTTACTCGAAGTTCCCCGTGGGCGCCGCAGCGCTCGTCGATGATGGCCGGATCGTCTCCGGTTGCAACGTCGAAAATGCCTCCTATGGACTGGGTCTGTGCGCGGAGTGCGCGCTCGTGTCGGCCCTGCACATGAGCGGCGGAGGACGCCTCGTCGCATTCACCTGCGTGGATGGGCACGGCGCGACGCTGATGCCCTGCGGGCGCTGCCGCCAACTCCTCTTCGAGCACTCGGCAGACGGGATGGTGCTCGACACCGTCTCCGGCCTGCGGAGCATCGACGAGGTCATCCCCGACGCATTCGGCCCGCGCACTCTTGAGGCATATGCCGGAAAGTAGCGCCGCCCTGCCCACTCTGAACCGAGGATCCGCATGACCCGCACTATCCCTGTCGAGGACTTCGATGCTGTCGACATCATCCGTATCAAGCGCGATCACGGCGCGCTCTCGACCGCACAGATCGAGTGGCTGGTCGACGCCTACACCCGCGGCTACGTCTCAGGCGAGCAAATGGCCGCCTTCGCGATGGCCGTGCTGCTCAATGGCATGGAGCGCGACGAGATCCGCGACCTCACCCTCGCGATGATCGCCAGCGGAGAGCGACTGCACTTCGGCGGCCTCGGCAAGCGTACGGTCGACAAGCACTCCACGGGCGGCGTGGGTGACAAGATCACGTTGCCGTTGATGCCGCTGGTCGCCTCCTTCGGTGTGGCGGTGCCGCAGCTCTCGGGACGGGGACTCGGCCACACCGGCGGAACGCTCGACAAGCTGGAGTCGATCCCGGGGTGGCGTGCGGATCTGTCGACGGAGGACATGCTCGAGCAGCTTCGCACCGTCGGTGGAGTCATTTGCGCCGCCGGATCGGGTCTGGCTCCGGCCGACAAAAAGCTGTACGCCCTGCGCGACATCACCGGCACGGTCGAGGCGATCCCGCTGATCGCCTCGTCGATCATGTCGAAGAAGATCGCGGAGGGGACCGAGGCTCTGGTGCTCGACGTGAAGTTCGGTTCGGGCGCGTTCATGGTCGACATCGAGCGCTCACGTGAACTGGCGCGAGCGATGGTCGATCTCGGCAACGATGCGGGAGTGCGCACCACGGCCCTTCTGACCAACATGAACGTGCCACTCGGCCTGGCCATCGGCAATGCGAACGAGGTGCAGGAGTCGGTCGAGGTCCTGGCCGGCGGCGGTCCTGCGGATGTGCGCGAACTCACCCTGACTCTGGCACGCGAGATGCTCGCGCTGGCTGGACAACCCGAGGCGGACGTCGAAGGCGCGCTGGACGGGGGAGCCGCGATGGACACCTGGCGAGCGGTGATTCGGGCCCAGGGCGGCGACCCGGAGGCGCCGCTCCCCGAGGCGCACGAGACGCACGTCGTGCTCGCCGAGCGCGACGGAGTGCTCGTCGAGCAGCAGGCGCTACCCTTCGGAATTGCTGCGTGGCGGCTCGGCGCGGGCCGGGCTCGGCAGCCGGATGCCGTCCAGCACGCGGCGGGAATCGACCTTCAGGCGAAGCCGGGCGACGCCGTGCGAGCCGGGCAGCCGCTATTCACGCTCTCGGCCGACGAGCCGGAACGGTTCGCGCGCGCCCTCGAGGCGTTGGAGGGCGCGTACCGCGTGGGCGACGTGGGCGACGAGGTGCTCGACGGTGGGCCGCTGGTGGCTGAGCGCGTCTCCTGAGGCTTCCGCTCGTTGCCCCTCGTGGACCCCCCGGGTGCTCGCGGAATCGCAGTCGGTTCACTAAGCCCGCTCGATCCTGCGAGCCCGAGCCGGTCCGACGAGCCACAAATCTCGATCGCGCCGTCCGCGGCAGGGGAGGCGCCGCTCGGTGAGGCGGCTTCGTCGACCCTCTAAAGTTGTCCGCGAGCAACCGCCCGAGCCGCGAGGAGCACCGTGTCCGATCACACCGAGGGGTACCTCCTCCCTGGCGAGGGCATCGTTATCGATCAACTCCCCAAGGTGTCGCTGCACGACCACCTCGACGGTGGCCTGCGTACCGCCACGATCATCGACATCGCTCGCGAGACCGGCGTTGCGCTGCCGGCCGAGGAGCCGGAGGCGCTCGCCGAGTGGTTCCGAGCGAGAGCCGACTCCGGCTCGCTTCGTGAGTACCTCACGACTTTCGCGACCACGCTCGCCGTGATGCAGACCGCGTCGGCGCTCGAGCGGGTCGCCCGCGAGTTCGTCCTCGACCTCGCGGCCGACGGTGTCGTGCACGGCGAGGTGCGCTGGGCACCCGAGCAGCATCTGCACGCGGGCCTCACCCTCGACGCGGCCGTCGAAGCGGTACAGGAGGGGCTGCAACAGGGCGTTCAGGAGGCGGCGGCGCAGGGCCACCGGCTCCGAGTGGGGCAGCTGATCACCGCGATGCGTCACGCTGACCGCTCACTCGACATCGCCGAGCTGGCGCTGCGGCATCGCGAGCGCGGGGCCATCGGCTTCGACATCGCCGGGGCCGAGGAGGGATACCCTGCCGCCCTGCACCGTCCCGCGTTCGAACTGCTCGCCGCCGCACACTTCCCGACCACCGTGCACGCAGGCGAGGCCGATGGTCTCGACAGCATCCGTTCCGCGCTCCTTGATGGGCGCGCGCTGCGCCTCGGGCACGGCGTCAGGCTCGCGGAGGACATCCGTGTCGAGCGTCAGGACGACGAGGCGAGCTACGTCACGCTCGGCGAGTTGTCGGAGTGGGTGAAGGACCGCGAAATCGCGCTCGAACTCAGCCCCTCGTCCAACCTGCAGACCGGCGCGGTCGCCGCCTGGGGCACGGAGTTAGTCGACCATCCGTTCGACCTGCTCTACCAGCTCGGCTTCCGCGTGACGGTCAACACCGACAACCGCCTGATGAGCGCGACGACGCTGAGTCGCGAGTTGGCTCTGCTCGCTGACGCGTTCGGCTACGACCTCGATGATCTCGAAGCCTTCCAGCTCAACGCGGCGCAGGCCAGCTTCCTCCCACTCGATGAGCGGCTGGAGCTGGTCGAGACGATCAGCGCCGGCTTCGAGGCGGCCTGAGCATGCCGCTCGACGCGCTGCCGGACGAGGCGGTCGCGCTGCGGCACTCCGCGGCGTCCTGGCGGGAGGCCGTTCTCGAAGCCGGGCGCGCCCTCGAGCGTCGTGGTGCCGTCGACGCCCGCTACTCGCGCCGCATGATCGAGCAGATCGACGTGCTCGGGCCCTACATTGTGATAGCTCCGGGGCTCGCCCTCGCCCACGCGCGGCCCGGCAACGACGTGCTCGCCGACGGCCTGTCGGTCGTGACGCTCGCCGAGCCCGTCGTCTTCGGACATAGCACCAACGACCCGGTCTCGGTCGTCATCGGCATCGCTGCCACCCAGGCGCACGGGCACCTTGGCTTCGTCGCTGGGCTCGCCGACGTTCTCACCCGCCCGGACGCCGTCGCCGCACTCGCCGCCGCCCGCACGGTCCGCGGCATTAACGCCGTCCTGACGGGCGACCCTCCGCACCCTCCTCAGGGAAGAAGCGCATGAAGATCATCACTCTCTGCGGCGCCGGAATCGGCACCTCCGCCATCCTCAAGCTCGGAACAGAGCGCGCTCTCGAATCCCTCGATCTCGACGCCGAGGTCATCGCGTCCGACCTCGACTCGGTTGACGCGCTCGCCGCCGACGCGCAGATCATCCTCACCTCGGGAGAACTGGTCGGCCGTCTCGGCCCGACCTTCGCCGAGGTCGTCGTCATCGACAACTACCTCGACCAGAACGAGATCACCGCCAAGATCAAGCGCGCGCTCGCCTGATCGCGAGGTGTTTGTCTCTGAGCAGCGAGGTGTTTCTGACCCTCTGCCTGCGCGGCTCAGCGTTCGTTTCTGAGCCGCTCCCTGCGCGGCTCAGCGCAGTTGGCTTCGTGACGGGGTGCGTTGGGTGGAGCGGGGGGCGTCGGGCTGATTCGAATCGCTGGCACGCGATTCTCATGCCCGCCCTCTCCCTTGCGGGAGAGGGCGGCACCCCCCTCAGCGGGTTGGCGGGGTCAGGCGAGGAGAGTCGTGGCTCCGGAGCGGAGGGCGGCGAGGCGGGACGAGACAGCGGAGCGACGGGTCGCGGTATCCGGGTCGGTCGACCACGCATCGAGGTACAGCTTCACCTTGGGCTCGGTGCCGCTGGGGCGCGCGATAAGGCGCGCTGCGTCGAGGGAGAAGCGCAGCGCATCCGTCGGCGGCAACGCGCCACCCGGAGACAGAAGGTCTTCCGTGCTCGCCACGGCGAGCCCGCCGATCTCGGTCGGGGGAGCTGCACGCAGCCCGGCCATGATGCGGCCGATCTCGGAGAGTTCGATCACGCGCAGCGAGATCTGCTCCGACCCGAACAGGCCGAACCGCTCGGCGAACGCCTCCAGCTCGTCATCGACACTCCGCCCCTCCGCGGCAAGCGCGCTCGCGAGGGACAGGAAGGCGAGAGCCGCCGAGATGCCGTCCTTATCGCGGACCGCGCCGGGGTTCACCAGGTAGCCGAGCGCCTCCTCGTAGCCGAAGACGAGATCGGGTACCCGCGAGATCCATTTGAAGCCGGTCAGCGTCTCGGCGAAGTCGAGCCCGTACTCGTGCGCAACCGCGCTCAGCGCGGGGGAGGACACGATCGAGCACGCGAGAGTGCCGCCCTGCCGCCCGTCGCGGCGGGCCTGTTCAGCGGCACGCCAGCCCAGCAGGGCGCCCACCTCGTTGCCTGTGAGGCGGCGGAAGCCCTCGGGCGCGGATGCGTCCGGAACGGCGGCGGCGAAGCGGTCGGCGTCGGGGTCGTTCGCGATGATCAGCTCGGCGCGGCCGGAGCGGGCAGTCGCGAAGGCGAGGTCGAGCGCGCCGGCTTCCTCCGGGTTGGGGAACGCGACGGTGGGGAAGGCAGCGTCGGGCTCGATCTGGTCGACGACGACAGCCGGCTCGTCAAAGCCGGCCGCAGACAGGACCCGGTGCGTGGTCTCCCAGCCGACCCCGTGCATCGCCGTATAGACGACGCGCAGCCCAGCCGATTGCCGGCCCACTGCGGAGGTCGCCTCGATGTAGGCCGAGACGACGGACTCGTCTGCCAGCCGGAATTCGCCGCGCGGCAGGTCCGGGACGCGCTTCGTCCGCGCGACCGCGAGGATCCGCTCGGCAATGTCGCTGTCGGCGGGTGGCACGATCTGCGAGCCTGCGTCGACCCCGCCGAGGTACACCTTGTAGCCGTTGTCCTGCGGAGGATTGTGGCTGGCGGTCACCATCACTCCAGCATCGGCGCCGAGGTGCCGCACTGCGAACGCGAGCACGGGGGTCGGTAGTAGGCGCGGCAGCAGCACCGCATCGACGCCCGCGCCCGCCATCAGCGCCGCCGAGTCTTCGGCAAAGACGCGCGAGTTCTTCCGGCCGTCGTAGCCGATGACCACCATCGGACGCTCGGTGCCTTGCGCGAGCAGGTACTCGGCCAGGCCAACGGCGGCCTGCGAGACGAGCACCCGGTTCATCCGGTTCGAGCCCGCGGCGATGGCCCCTCGGAGTCCTGCGGTGCCAAAGGTGAGACGGGTGCCGAAGCGGTCCTCCAGTTCGGCGGACGCGTCGGACGCGGTCAGCAGGCTCACGAGTTCTTCGCGTGTCTCGGGATCGGGGTCCTGCGCGAGCCAATCCTCCGCTAGGGCGCGGACGTCGGAGGTCACAGTGCGCCCGTGATTCCGGCGAGCAGGCGGGCGAGGTCGTCCTCCGCATCGCGTCCGGCCTCCAGGACCTCCTCGTGGCTGAGCGGCGTCTTCTGGATGCCCGCGGCGAGGTTCGTGATCAGTGACATGCCGAGTACCTCCATCCCCGCTTCGCGTGCCGCGATCGCCTCGAGTGCGGTCGACATGCCGACGATGTGGCCGCCGATAATCTTCGCCATCTGCACCTCCGCCGGACT
Organism: Rathayibacter iranicus NCPPB 2253 = VKM Ac-1602; assembly: GCF_003149025.1. Taxonomy (GTDB): domain Bacteria; phylum Actinomycetota; class Actinomycetes; order Actinomycetales; family Microbacteriaceae; genus Rathayibacter; species Rathayibacter iranicus. The sequence continues at coordinate 87,644 of NZ_QGDV01000004.1, read as the reverse complement.
CTCGTAGTGCGGCCCGCGGAACTGCACGTACACGCCCTCGTCGAGTTCCGACCTCGTGCCGCGGGCGAGTTCGCGCAGGCGCGCAGAATAAAGGTCCGTCAGGTCGATGAACGTCGCCCCCTCGAGCGGCGAGTCGGCGGTGAGGTTAATGTGATCGCTGATGAGCACGGGAGTACCGGGCGTCCAGTGCTCCTTGATGCCGCCGGCGCCGTTGGTCAAGATCATCACGGAGGCGCCGGTCGCGGCGGCGGTTCGGACGCTATGCGCGACCCGGCGGACGCCGTAACCCTCGTAATAGTGGGTGCGAGCGCCGATGATGAGCGCGCGCTTGCCGGTCGGCAGCAGCACCGAGCGGAGAGTGCCGCCGTGCCCGTGCACAGCGGGCTTCGAGAATCCAAGGATCTCGGTCGCCTGGACCGTCGCGGTAGTCTCGCCGATCGCATCGGCGGCCTTGCCCCAGCCGCTCCCGAGCGTCAGGGCGATGTCGTGTCTCTCGATGCCTGTCGCGTCAATGATCTGAGCGGCGGCGCGGGCGGCGATCTCGAAGGGATCGGCGTCGGGAGCGTCGAGCGGATGCGGGGTCTGGTCGGCCATTGCTCCACCCTATCGACGGGCGGCGCGGCGCTGCGGACGCCGGCCTCGTCGCTCCCGTACCCCACGATTGGGTGAACTTTGGGCAAGAGGAGACAATAGAAGGTATGGCCTACGAGTTCGAGCGCGCGCAGAGGATCGCTGTACTCGGAGGGGGACCCGGCGGCTATGAAGCCGCCATCGCGGGAGCCCAACTCGGCGCCGAGGTCACCCTGGTTGAGCGGGTGGGAGTGGGCGGCTCGGCCGTCATCACGGACGTCGTTCCGTCGAAGTCGCTCATCGCCACGGCGGAGGCGACCAATGCCATCGGCGAGGCCGCTGACCTCGGCGTGCAGTTCTTCACTCGCTCGGAGCAGAACCGTCCCGTCCGTCCAGAGGTCGCGGTGAACCTCGCGACGGTGAACAAGCGCCTGCTTGGTCTTGCCCGGCAACAATCGGAGGACATGCGCGCCGCACTCGTGCACCACGGCGTGCGCATCGTGCAGGGCGAGGGGCGCCTCGACGGCTCGAACGCGCTGATCGTCTCGACCGCCGGCGGCGGCGAAGGAATGGACTTCGACCGCATCGAGGCCGACACGATCGTCGTTTCGGTGGGGGCAAGTCCCCGCGTGCTGCCCACGGCAGCGCCGGACGGCGAGCGGATTCTCAGCTGGACGCAGCTTTACAACCTCAAGTCGGTGCCCGAGCACCTGATCGTCGTCGGATCGGGCGTGACCGGCGCCGAGTTTGCCTCCGCCTATCGCGCACTCGGCTCCCGGGTGACGCTCATCTCTTCTCGCGATCAGGTCTTGCCCGGCGAGGATGCTGACGCCGCCGCCGTGATCGAGAACGTCTTCAAGCGCAACGGGATGGTCGTCCTGTCGAAGTCTCGGGCCGACCGAGTCGAGCGCACCGAGACGGGCGTGCAAGCGGTCCTGTCAGACGGCCGCGTGGTGGAGGGATCGCACTGCCTGATGGCCGTGGGCTCGGTGCCGAATACCGCAGGCATCGGTCTCGAGGACGCGGGCGTGCAGTTGACGTCGACCGGCCACATCCGCGTGAACCGGGTCGCGCGCACGAGCGTGTCCTCGATTTATGCGGCGGGGGACTGCACGACGTTCCTGCCGCTCGCGTCGGTCGCCGCCATGCAGGGGCGCACGGGTGTGTTCCACGCGATGGGCGACGCCGTGAATCCGACGGAGGTGCGCAACGTCGCGGCGAACATCTTCACGCAGCCCGAAATCGCTACCGTCGGCTGGAGCCAGCGCGAGATCGAGGAGGGAATCGCGCAGGGCGAGATCTACAAGTTGCCGCTCGCCGCGAACCCGCGGGCCAAAATGATGGGAATCCGCGACGGCTTCGTGAAGCTGTTCGCGCGCACCGGCTCCGGCACTGTCATCGGAGGGGTTATCGTCGCCCCCAAGGCGAGCGAGTTGATCTTCCCGCTGGCGCTTGCGGTCGAGCACCGTCTCACGGTCGACCAGGTCGCCCGGGCTTTCACCGTCTACCCGAGCCTCACGGGCTCGATCTCGGACGCGGCCCGCGCGATGCACATCGTCAGCTAGCTCCCTCTGGTGAGGTTCCCGGGTCAGGTGATACTCGGAGGTGGCTTAGACGATCTCGAGGAGCACGTGGCCTGCGGGGACCGTGTCGCCGGCTGCGGCCGAGACGGAGCGGACCGTGCCATCTTTGTGAGCGGTGAGTGGCTGCTCCATCTTCATCGCCTCGAGGACGACGACTAGGTCGCCAGCCACCACCGTGTCGCCCTCGGCGACGGCGACCTTGATGATCGTGGCCTGCATCGGCGAGGAAACGGAGTTGCCCGTGACCGTGCTCGCAGAGGAGGATCCGCGGCGTTTGGGAGAAGCGGCGGAGGTGCCGCGGGCGGGCGCGGAACCGATCACGTCGCCGGGCAGTGAGACCTCGACGCGACGGCCATCGACCTCGACGACCATGCTGTGGCGCGCGGCGGCGTCTGGCGTGACCCCCGGCTCCCCACTCCAGGCGGGGATCGTGTTCTCGAACTCGGTCTCGATCCAGCGCGTGTAGATCGAGAACGGGGCACCGCCCGCGGGAGCGAAGGCCGGATCATCGACGATGACCCGGTGGAACGGGAGCACGGTCGGGAGCCCGGTGACCTCGAACTCGGCCAGCGCGCGACGCGAACGCTCGAGCGCCTGTTCGCGAGTGTCGCCGGTCACGATCAGCTTCGCGAGGAGGGAATCGAACGCGCCAGAGATCGCGTCTCCCGCGACCACTCCGGAGTCGACGCGGACGCCAGGGCCGCCGGGCGCCTTGAAGACGTGCACGGGCCCGGGGGCGGGGAGGAAGCCGCGGCCCGCGTCCTCTCCGTTGATCCGGAATTCGAAGGAGTGACCGCGCGGAGCCGGATCGTCGTAGTCGAGGACACCGCCCTCGGCGATCCGGAACTGCTCGCGGACGAGGTCGATGCCGGTGATTTCCTCCGAGACGGGGTGCTCGACCTGGAGTCGCGTGTTGACTTCCAGGAACGACACGGTGCCGTCCTTGCCGACCAGGAATTCGCACGTTCCGGCGCCGACGTAGCCGACCTCCCGAAGGATCGCCTTTGAGGCGCGGTACAGCTCGGCGTTCTGCTCGTCGGTCAGGAACGGCGCGGGTGCCTCCTCGACGAGTTTCTGGTGGCGGCGCTGCAACGAGCAGTCGCGGGTCGAGACGACGACGACGTTTCCGTGCGCATCAGCGAGGCACTGCGTCTCGACGTGACGCGGTTGGTCGAGGTACTTCTCGACGAAGCACTCGCCGCGGCCGAAGGCGGCGACGGCCTCGCGGGTGGCGGAGGCGAATAACTCCTCGACCTCGTCGCGCTCGCGAGCGACCTTGAGGCCGCGGCCGCCGCCCCCAAAGGCCGCCTTGATGGCGACCGGGAGGCCGTGCTGGTCGACGAACTCGAGGACTTCGGCGGCGCCGGAGACAGGGTTCAGGGTGCCTGGAGCAAGCGGCGCGCCGACCTTCTCGGCAACGTGGCGGGCCGAGACCTTGTCGCCCAGTCGCTCGATCGAGTCGGGACTGGGCCCGATCCAGATCAGACCGGCGTCGATCACGGCGCGCGCGAAGTCGGCGTTCTCAGCGAGGAATCCGTAGCCGGGGTGCACGGCATCGGCGCCGGAGCGCCGAGCCACCGAGAGCAGCTTGTCGATTACGAGGTACGTCTCGGCGCTGGTCGTCCCGCCGAGGGCGTAGGCCTCGTCGGCGAGGCGGCTGTGCACCGCGTCGCGGTCCTGGTCGGCATAGACGGCGACGGAGGCGATCCCGCTGTCACGGGCGGCACGGATGACTCGGACGGCGATCTCGCCTCGGTTGGCGATGAGCACCTTCGTAATGCGCGGCATGGTCCCCAACCCTAGGGGGCGCCCTGAGGATGCCCGGCGCGGCTCACGACAAAGAAGAACGGGGCGTTCGTCGGTTCTTCACAACGGTGCAGCGGAGTTCAGCGGCTCCAGAGCGCCGTCCACTCGTGGCCGAGCTCGCGGACAAGCGAGCGCAGGGTGGACACCGACATCCCGACCACGGTCGACGGGTCGCCCTCGATCGCCGTAATGAACCCGGCACCTCGCCCGTCGATGGTGAAGGCCCCCGCGACCTCAAGGGGCTCTCCGGTGGCAACGTAGGCGTCGATTTCGGCGTCGTCGATGTCGTTCGCAAAGGTGACGGAAGCCGAGGCGACGGCACCGGTCTCGGCGATCACTCTCCCTCCGCGGTAGTCGATCAGCCAGTGCCCTGAGTGGAGGCGGCCGGTGCGTCCGCGCTGGGCGCGCCAGCGCTCGCGGGCCCGCTCCGGCTCGTGCGGCTTGCCGTGCACAACCCCGTCGAGGACAAAGGCGGAGTCGCCGCCGAGCACGAGCCCGTCAATCTCCGGCCCAAGGATTGCCTGCGCCTTCGCGCGAGCCAGCAGGGACACGGTCGTGTCGGCGTCCAGCGCGGCCCCCTGCTCTTGCTCAGCCCGGGCGACCGCCGCGGGCTCGTCGACCCGCGAGGGCACGACGACAGGCTCGATCCCGGACGCGCGCAGCAGCGCGAGGCGTGCGGGGGACGTCGAGGCGAGGTAGAGGCGCACGAGGGCTCCCTGCGGCCGGGCCCACGCTGTGGGATGCTCGACGGATGGCACAGACCCCGCCCCGAGCTTCTGCCCGCCCCGACGGGGTTGACGACGCACTCGGGACCGAGATCGAACTCGATGTTAGCAATGTCGCTCACGGCGGCGTCTTCGTCGCCCGGCACGAGGGCCGCGTCGTCTTCGTCCCGGAGGTACTGCCCGGCGAGCGGGTGCGGGCGCGGATCAGCGAGGTGCGGCACGACAGCTTCTGGCGGGCCGAGGCCTTGGAAGTGTTGGAGGCCTCCGAGCACCGCGTCGAGCACGTCTGGCCTGAGGCGGCGCTAAGCAGGCGCCCGGAGGAGCGGGTGGGTGGCGCCGAGTTCGGCCACGCCGACCTCGCCTACCAGCGCGAGCTTAAGCGCCTGGTGCTCGTCGACTCCTTCGCCCGCTTCGCCCACCGAGACGTCTCGGTCGAGGTCACGCCGATCGCCGGGGACGACGCGGCGCGCGGACTCGGCTGGCGCACGAGGAACCGCCTGCACGTCGACAATGACGGCCGGGTCGGCCCATACGCGGTGCGCAGCCATCACGTTGTCACGGTCGCGACGCTGCCGCTGGCGACCGCCGCCTCGACCGCCGCCGCTCCGCTGGACGGACGGCTCGCACCTGGCTCAGTGGTCGACCTCATCGACGCGGCCGGCTCCGAGGGCGCCGCCGTCGTGGTGCACGACCCCGCCGACAAGCGCGCACGCCGAGACCGCACGGTCGTTACCGAGGTCGTCGCCGACCGCACTTTCCGTGTCGATCGCACCGGCTTTTGGCAGGTGCACCGCGGAGCCGCCACCACGCTCTTCGAGGCGGTCCAGGCCGCTGTCGACGCGGCGTCGGCAGATCCGGGTGCCGCGAACCACGATTTGTACGGCGGAGTGGGCCTGCTCGCCGCCGCGCTCGCCGACCGCCTCGGAGCGGAAGCGCGATTCACCAGCGTCGAGAGCGACGCCCGAGCGACCGAGCACGCCCTCGAGAACCTCGCCGACCACGTCGGTGCGCGCGCCGTGACCGCCCGGGTCGATCGCTACCTCCGCGACGTTCTCGTGCAGGCCGATGCCCGAGAGCGGGCGCGCTGGCGGGCAGCGACCGTCGTCCTCGATCCGCCCCGCTCGGGAGCGGGACGCGCGGTCACCGACGCGCTCGCGCAGCTGCGTCCGGAGCAGCTCGTCTACGTCGCCTGCGACCCGGTCGCGCTCGCTCGTGACGTCGGCTCCCTGACCGGCGCCGGCTACGAGCTCGAGCGCCTCGACGGCTTCGACCTCTTCCCGCACACGTCCCATGTGGAGGCTGTCGCTCGACTGGTCCGCCGCGAAGGCTGACCCGCGTAGCTCTCGCATCGCTACGATGAGCCGGATGGAGCCGAACCCCGATGCCGTGCCGCGCGTGCGCGTGGCCATCGTGGATGACCACGAGTCGGTGCGCCTCGGGGTCGCCGCCGCGCTCGGGAGTGCCGGAATGCAAGTGATCGCCGCCGCCGAGACGGTGGGTTGCCTCGACCAGGCCATTGGCCTCGCCGAGATGGACGTGCTCGTTCTCGACCTCTCGTTGAATGACGGCTCAAGCATCACCAGCAACGTTAAGTGGGGCCAGGTACGCGGTTCGGCAGTGCTGGTGCACAGCATCGCGGACCGGGTGGTTGCAGTGCGAGAAGCGCTCGCTGCCGGTGCGGCTGGGGTGATCCCGAAGTCGTCGCCGATGTCGACCGTCATCGCCGCCGTCCGGACCGTCGCTCGTGGCGAGGTGTTGAACAACCTCGAGTGGGCCTCCGCGATCGATGCGGACGACGACTTCGCTCGTGCCGTGCTCGGGCGCCGCGAGCGCGATGTCTTGCACCTCTACGCGTCTGGGCTCCCTCTGAAGCTGGTCGCCGACCGTTTACAGATCTCCGTCTCGACAGCGAAGGAATACCTCGACCGAATCCGCGGGCGGTACGTCGAGATCGGGCGTCCGGCTCCGACCAAGGTCGACCTGCTTCGACGCGCGGTCGAAGACGGGATCCTTCCGGGCATCGACCCCGACGCCGGCGATGGCCCTCGCTGAGGCACCGACCGCCCGCGCGCACGCCGCGCGTGAGCGTATCGATCGGATCCTCAGTACGGTCGTGTCGTCCTTCGGCTTCGGCTTCGGTGTCCAAACCGTGCCGCCGATCCTCGATCAATTGCCGTCTTTGCGGCCCGCGATCGCGTGGCCGATCCTCCTCCTCGTGCTCGGTTCCCTCTCCGCGGCCGTTGTCACCGCGGTCCTGCGCCGGGACACCCGCGCCGCGGCCGTCTTCGTCGCGGCCGGAATTTTCGTCGCGCTCGTGACCTGGCCGCTCTCGGTGCCCCCGGGGGAAGTCGGACGCGAGACACCCTGGATCTGGTACCTGCTCACGATCGGGACGGCGTTTTGCACCATTGTCGCTCCGTTGCGGATCGCGATCACCTACGCATCGGTCACGACGGTGCTGTTCGGGATCCTGCGCATCCTGCCCTCGGGTGGTGCCGTGGAGCCGACGCGCGCCGTCCTCGACGCTGTGTATGTCGGCATCGTCGGCTTCGTGATGCTGGTCCTGATCACCGTCTTGCGGCAGTCCGCTGATCAGGTCGACCGAGCCAGGACAACTGCGATGGAGCAGTACGAGGCCGCGATGCGCCAGCACGCCGGTGAGATCGAGCGGGTCGAAGTCGACGCGCTCGTGCACGACAATGTCCTGGCGACTCTGCTGGCCGCTTCGTCGGCGGAGTCATCGGCCGAGCGCGCCCTCGTCTCGTCAATGGCGCAGCACACCCTTGCCGTCTTGCTGCCCGAGCGCGAGCCCGACACTCCCGAGGGGCTGGTACCCCTGGAGTTGCTCGAGCGTCAGCTCGCGCACGCCGCTTCGACCTTCCGAACAGAGTGCGCCGTCGAGTTCGCACCGGACGTGAATCCGCGAAGTGCCACGCTCCCGCGCACGGTCGCGGAGGCGCTGGTCGGTGCTGTCTGGCAGGCCCTTGCGAATAGCCTGCAGCACGCCGGTCCGTCCGAGAGCGTCCACCGGGTCGTGCGCGGGTGGCTCGGCGGGGACGGCGTCGACGTCGTTGTCGAGGATGACGGCTGCGGGTTTCGCCTCGCTGATGTGCCGCGCGAGCGCCTGGGCATCCGCCTGTCGATCCTGGAGCGCGTGCACAACGCGCGGGGTGCGGCGCGCGTCGATTCCGTACCAGGCGAGGGCACGCGGGTCGTGCTCGCGTGGCCCGACGGCGCAGAGGGGGAGCCGACGCGATGATCGCCTACCCTCGTCCTCTGCTCTATGCGCTCGGCGCCGGCTTCTCCCTCTACCACGTGGTGCTCGCGTTTTTCTCGTTCCAGACCATTCCCGCTACCTCGGCCGACCTCATTGCCGTGGCGCTCTACGTGACGGCGACCGTCATTGCGCTCTGGCCCGGGTCGATCACTCGGCTGTCCCTGCCGGTAGCGATCGGGATGACGGGAATCTCGATCGCGCTCCCGCTGCTGGTGGCGCCGTCGTTGGATCCCACCGCGTCCAACGGCTACGCCACCTGGTATATCGCCGCGGCGGGAACGTTGATGACGATCGTCTGCGCACGCCGTCAGCCCCTCGCCGCCTGGGCTGGAATGGCTTTCCTCGTCGTGCACACCACGGTGTGGGCGGGTCCGGCAACGCTTGCCACGCTTGGGGTCGTGGGCGGGGTCGCGTGGGTCGCCATCGCGCAGCTGCTCATCGTCGAGCTTGCGCGGGCAGGCGCGGAGGCTCGGGTGCTGGAGGCGGCGGAGCGTGCTGCCGCGTCCTGGCGCGCCGCGGAGGAAGCTCACCTCTCAGAGCGGGAGGTGCGCCTTGAGCAGACCCGGGCCATCGCCTCCGACATGCTGCGGCGGATCGCGGATCGCGGCGCGAGGCTGACCGAGGAAGATCGGCGCGAGTGCCGGCTCCTCGAGGCTTCCGTCCGTGATGAGATCCGGGGACGCAGGCTCCTCGACGACGATGTACGGCGCCTGGTTCTCGACGCGCGGCGGCGGGGCGTCACAGTCTCGGTGCTCGATGACGGCGGCCTCGACCGCAGTTCCGAGCGCGAGAGCCTGCGCGTCCTTCGGGAACTCGCGCGTGCTCTCACGGGCATCCGTGACGAGGTGGACCGCGTGGTTGTCCGCACAGCCTCGGCGGATTCTCCGTCGGCGGTCACAGTAGTGGGATTGCGCACGGCGGGCGACGGGAGCGCCGGGGCGCTCGGATCGGACGACGCGGGAGACGAGGTCGACGCGTGGGTCGAGATCCGGCGCGACGAGCGACGAACCTCAGGAGGGTGACACCCGGCAGTGACGCCCGGGAGGTGCATCGACTCGTTAATGACGTACGGCGGGCCGCCCGATCCTCCGAAGAGGGGGCGACCCGCCGTCACACCCCGAGTGAGGGCAACAACCCGAATATCGCCCTCACTCGCCCCCAACACACCCGCCTGCTTACCCTGGTCGGCGGGTGATTGGCGGTGTTCCTTCTCGCGAAGAAGCACCGTACGTCGATTACTATCCTCGCCAGGAACAGACCCGGATAGTCGGCATTTAAGGGGACCAATCGGGGGACAAAACGTGATTCAGCCCGAGAATGAGCGCCAGGCGCCGGGAGCGGGCCGCAGCGATGTGCGTGCGGCCGTGGCGCGGTCGTTCCAGCCTCCGCTCAGCTCGTGCGGTGCCTCGGGTTCGGCGGGCGCTTGCGAGGCAATCGCCGTCACGACGGCGGTTATTGCGGCGATCTGGCGGGCATCGAGGCCAGGAGTGGAAATGACGACGGCGGGTGTGGAGTCGAGAGCTGTCATGCCGTGACGCTATCGCACGCCGTTCACGGCGTCGGCTAGCACCACATGGCTATGATGACGCCGGGCGCCGCCGGAGCGACGCACACCCCGTCGCGAACAGGAGTTCCATCAGTATGCCGACGTGGATCCCAAGGAGCGGCGCTGCTGCTGTGCGCCCTCTACGTCTCCTGATGCGGCGATCTCCGGCCGCCGTCACGATGACCCTCGTCCTGCTGGTCGCCAGTGCCGTGACCGGGACTCTCCTGGCGCCCGCGAGCGCCGAGACGACCGCATGGTGGGCAACGAGTGCCGACACGACGCTCGCCGGCCGCCCGTGGGCCGCGGTGACGTCTCTTCTGATCGCCTCCTCCCCGCTCCAATTGCTCCTCGACGTCGCCCTTCTCCTTCCCATACTGATCGTCGCCGAGCGCCGGATGGGCGCTGGTCGGACCGTGACGGCGTTCGTCGTCACCGGCGTGGTCGGGACCGTTCTCGGAACGGCCCTTCAAACAATCGGCGCCGCGTTCGGCGAGTGGTGGGCCGGCGACACGGTTGGCGACCGCACTTTCGATCCGCTGATCGGCGGGGTCGGCGCCTTAGTGACGGCGACCGCGTTCATGGGCACGCTGTGGCGACGGCGCTTGCGGGTCGTGACGTTTGCCGTCGTGCTGATGTTCGTGCTCTACGCGGGCGATTCGGCCGACGTCTATCGGCTCCTCGCCGGAGTGACTGGGCTGGTACTTGGCGAGGTGCTGTCAAGCGGAGCGGCGGGCCTGCGACCACGTCGGCCGGCGCCGAGTTCGCACCGGGAATCGCGAGCCCTGGTCGCGACCGTCGTCGCCGTGACGGCTATCGGTCCCCTGGTCGCGGTTCTTTCGGACTCCGGCTACGGCCCGTTCTCGTTCCTCGGCCGAATTTTGCAGAGCGCTTTCACCGGGACGACGGATCTCGAGGACCCGTGCAGCCGAGCGATTCGCCACTGTTCACACCACGTCCGGCTGAGTCTCGTCGCGCCGGGGCCGATCCTGCTGACCTTTGTCCCCCTGATCCTCCTCCTGGTTGCCGCCTACGGCCTGCGCTCAGGACGGCGGCTCGGTCTGCTGCTGGCGATCGGGGTGAACCTCGCCATCGCTGTCCTCGAGCTGTTCTCGCTCCAGCGAGCCGCCCGACACCCGGAGTTCCAGTACTACGCCGAATACCTGCTCTGGATGGCGACGACGGTCCTGGTGCCGCTCGCCGTGGTGGCGGTGCTCCTGCTGAGCCGACGCCACTTCCGCATCCGCGCTCCCCGGGCTGCGGCCCTGCTCTGGAGCCGCGTCGTCGCGGCCGGTTTCGTCGTCTGTTTCGTCGGCTATCTCGTCTTCTCGGCGCGTCTCCGCACGGGCTTCGAGCCTCTCCTCGGCTTCGGGCGGCTCCTGCTCGACGGGCTGCTGCGTTTCGTGCCGGTCGGCTTCCTCGGCGGCGCGGGGCTGACGGCGGTGCCCCGCGAGCCGATCGCGCGCCTTGTCTTCGAGTGGGTCGGCCCAGTGTTCTGGCTGCTCGTGGTGGCGGCGGTCGTCGCGCTGCTGCGGGCAACCGATGTGCAGCGCGTCCGAGGCGCTGAAGCCCGTTACCGCGCCCTGCTTGCACAGCACGGAGCGGGCAGCCTCGGTCACCAGGGGACCTGGGAGGGCAACGCGCACTGGATCTCGGCCGACGGCACGAGCGGAGTCGCTTACAGGGTGATCGGAGGTGTCGCAATCACCCTTTCCGATCCGGCGTGCGCTCCTGAACGGAGAGCGCAGGCGGTCGCGGAGTTCGTCGGGTTCTGCGACGAGCGTAGCTGGACCCCGGTCTTCTATAGCATCCACGACGAGCTGCTCCCGGTCTTCGACGACCTCGGCTGGTTGCGCCTCTCGGTGGGCGAGGAGACGATCATCGAGCTCTCGAATTTCCAACTCACCGGCAAGCAGTGGCAGAAGGTGCGCTATCCGCTCAACCGCGGGATCAAGCTCGGGATCGAAGCCCAATGGACGAACTGGCCCCAACTCTCGCTCGGAATGGCCAATCAGATCGTCGACCTCTCGGAGCGCTGGGTAGCCGAAAAATCGCTGCCCGAAATGGGATTCACGCTCGGCGGGATCGAGGAGGTGCGCGATCCCGATGTCGCTCTCCTGCTCGCGGTCGGCGCGGACGGTGTCCTGCAGGGCGTGACCAGCTGGCTCCCCGTCTACCGCGAGGGCAGGATCGTCGGCTGGACGCTCGATTTCATGCGCCGCTCCGACGACGCGATGCCCGGGATCATGGAATTCCTCATCGCCTCCGCCGCGCTGCGGGTGAAGGAGGAGGGGGCAGAGTTCCTCTCGCTCTCGGGAGCGCCACTCGCGACCGCGCCGGTTGAAGAGGGTCAGGAGGCGCCTGAGCCGACGGTCCTTTCACGGCTGCTCGAATTCGTCTCGCGCACGCTCGAACCTGCCTATGGATTCACGTCGCTTTTCCGCTTCAAAGCCAAATTCCACCCGCGCTATGCAGGCCTGTGGATGACCTACGCTGATGCGCTCCAGCTTCCACGGATCGGAGCGGCGCTCGGCCGCGCGTACCTGCCGGATCTCTCAGCGTCGCAGGCCCTTGCCTTCGCGCGAGTGGTCGGCGCTAAGCCCGAGGAAAAGGCGCCCGCCCCGGAGGACAAGCCCGCTGCCGTCGCCGAGCAGAAGCCCGCCGCTACAGCGACTCCCGGCCGCATCGACTGACCGCCGCACGCGCCCTTCCGCGCACCTCTCTCACGCAGCTGAGCCGCGTTTCTGCCATCGACGCCGCCCAGTCGAGCGCACGCTGCGGTGCTTCGACAGGCCAGCGGAGCGGAACAGCGCAGATCAGAGCGGGATGTTGCCGTGCTTCTTCGGAGGTAGGCTCGCCCGTTTCGTGCGCAGCGCCCGCAGCGCCTTGACGACCGAGACGCGCGTCGCCGACGGCTCGATCACGCCGTCGAGTTCGCCGCGCTCGGCGGCGAGGAACGGACTCGCCACGTTGTAGGTGTACTCGTTCGCAAGACGGGTCCGCACCGCCGCGACGTCCTCGCCGGCCTCCTCCGCTTTGCGGATTTCGTTGCGGTAGAGGATGTTGACCGCGCCCTGCCCGCCCATGACGGCGATCTCGGCGGTCGGCCAGGCCAGGTTGATGTCGGCCCCGAGCTGCTTGGAGCCCATCACGATGTAGGCGCCGCCATAAGCCTTGCGCAGGATGACGGTGACCAGCGGAACTGTCGCTTCGGCGTAGGCGTAGAGCAGCTTCGCGCCGCGTCGGATGACGCCCGTCCACTCCTGGTCGGTGCCCGGCAGGTAGCCCGGGACGTCGACCAGGGTGAGGATCGGCAGCGAGAAGGCATCGCAGAAGCGGACGAAGCGGGACGCCTTCTCTCCGGCCTCGATGTTCAAGGTGCCGGCCATAGCGCTCGGCTGGTTGGCGATGATCCCGACCGAGCGGCCCTCGACGCGGCCGAAGCCGATCACGATGTTCGGCGCGAACAGCGGCTGCACCTCGAGGAAATCGCCCTCGTCGACGATGTGCTCGATCACGGCGCGCATGTCGTACGGCTGGTTCGGGCTGTCTGGGATCACCGTGTCGAGGAAGCGGTCGGCGTCGGTGGTCTCGAGGTCGACTTCGGTCTCGAAGACGGGGACCGGCGAGAGGTTGTTGTCGGGGAGGAAGGAGAGCAGCGTCCGCGCGTAGTCGAGCGCGTCGTTCTCATCGCTCGCGAGGTAGTGCGAGACCCCCGAGATCTTGTTGTGCGTCAGCGCGCCGCCCAGCTCCTCCATGCCCACGTCCTCGCCGGTGACGGTCTTGATCACGTCGGGGCCGGTCACGAACATCTGGCTGGTTTTGTCGACCATAATCACGAAATCGGTGAGAGCGGGGGAGTAGACCGCGCCGCCCGCGGCCGGGCCGCAGATGATCGAGATCTGGGGGATCACGCCGCTAGATGCGGTGTTGCGGCGGAAGATCTCGCCGTACTTGCCGAGGGCGACCACGCCCTCCTGAATGCGCGCTCCACCGGAGTCGAGGATGCCGATGATGGGCACGCCCGTCTTGAGGGCTAAGTCCATTACCTTGATGATCTTCTCGCCTGCGACCTCGCCGAGCGAGCCGCCAAAGATCGTGAAGTCCTGCGAGTAGACGGCCACCTGGCGGCCGTGGATGGTGCCCGTTCCGGTAACGACCGCGTCGCCATAGGGACGCTTCTTCTCCATGCCGAAAGCGTGGGTGCGGTGGCGGACGAACTCGTCCAGCTCGACGAACGATCCCGGATCCAGGAGGGTGTCGATCCGTTCGCGGGCGGTCATCTTGCCCTTGGCGTGCTGTTTCTCGATCGCCGCTTCGCCGCTGGCCGTGACGGCCTCGTGATAACGGTCGCGCAGGTCCGCGATCTTCCCCGCCGTCGTGTGCAGATCGGGCGCGGGACGTTCGATGTTCGCGGTCACTCGCTCACCTTACCGGCGGTCGAGGAGGGCTCTCTTGTTGCATTAGCACAGGGACGACAGCTCCCGGCGGGAGGATCCGCACAACGCGTGTCGTCGCGTCCCGTGCGGCGCGGCACCGCTCCGAGGCGCCTCGCGGGAGCCGCCGCTAGCGTGGCCGGATGCAACTCCCGCTCTCCGCCGCCGTCTCCCCCCGCGTCCTGGTGCTCGAGCACGCGGGGTCCACGAACGACGAACTCCGCGAGCGCGCGACGGCCGAGCCTGCGGCCTGGCCGCACCTTTCGGTGGTTGCGACTGATGACCAGCGGGCTGGCCGCGGGCGGCTCGACCGCGTCTGGCTGGCCCCCTCGGGGCGGACGCTCGCGGCGTCGACTCTGGTCGACGGCTCCGGACTGGAAGGGTCTGCCCTCGGCTGGCTGCCTCTGGTGGCCGGCGCCGCGCTCGCCTCCGCCCTCGCTCCGCTCGTCACCGCAGAGGTCAGGGTGAAGTGGCCCAATGACGTCCTGATCGACGGGCGGAAGACAGCGGGGATTCTCGCCGAGCGGCTCCTCGACGGCCGCGTCGTCGTTGGCACCGGAATCAACCTGCTGTTGGAGGAGAGGGAACTCCCCGTTCCAACGGCCACGTCTCTCGCCCTTGCCGGGGCACGGGTGACCGAGCCCGATGCCGTCCTCGCCGCCTTCCTCTCCGCATTCTCGGCACTCCTGGGTCCGTTGCTGGCGTTGCACGACGCCGAGGCCTCAGGCGCAGCCGCCGCGGTCCGCGCCACCTGTTCGACGATCGGCTCGCGGGTGCGGCTCGAATTGCCCGACGGCAGCCACGCGGAGGGGATCGCGGTGGCCCTCGGAATCGACGGCGCTCTCGTGCTCGAGCAGGAGGGGGCGCGGCGCGTGTTCTCGGCGGGCGACATTACGCACCTGCGGTCCTAATGGCCCGATCCGTGCCCGACCCCGCCGACCGCGAGCTCGCCCGGCTTACGCCGCGCGCCCGCGGAGTAGTCGGCCCCGTCCTTGGCTTCCTGCTGCTGACGTGGACCGGCTTCTACTTTTTCGCGCAGTTCGAACTCGCCCTGCAGCGCTGGGTCATTGGTATCGGCACGGCGGTTCTGGTGCTCCTGCTCTGCGTGCCCGGCATCGCGCGGTGGGCGAGCATCCGCTACCGCATCACGGCGAGGGGCCTGACCGCCCGCCGCGGAGTGGTCGCTGTGCGGCGGGCCGATCTTGTCTTCGACCCGCGGATGAGCGTGTCCGTCCAGCGGACGCTCGCCCAGCGACTGGCGCGGTGCGGCGACATCGCCATCGTCCAGGGCGGGGCCGAAGTGTTTCAGCTGCGTGATCTCCCCGATCCGGATCTCGCTGCGGAGCTGCTGCGCGCTGTCATCGCGTCGGCCCCCGGCACGGAGCCGGAGTGGCCACCGCCAGCCTGAGCTGGCCCTCCGGTGGCTCGGGCGCGTCGGTAGCATGGAGCCGCACCGCGTCAGCGGGCGGAGACGGAGGAGTTTCATGCGCGTCGGCGTGATCGGAGGCGGCCAGCTCGCCCGGATGATGATCCCTGCGGCGGTGGAGCTCGGCATTGAGATCGCCGTGCTCGCCGAGAACGAGGGTGCCCCGGCGGCTCTCGCTGCAACGCGCGTCGGTGACTACCGCGATGCCGCTACGGTGCTGGCCTTCGCCGAGACGGTCGACGTGATCACCTTCGACCACGAGCACGTGCCCCAGCCGATCCTGCGAGAACTGACCGCTCGCGGTGTTGCCGTCCATCCCGGTCCGGATGCATTGCTCTACGCGCAGGACAAGTTGATGATGCGCCGACGACTGAGTGAGCTGGGTGTCCCCGTCCCCGAGTGGGCGGAGGTCTCCTCGCCCGATGAGCTAGCGGAATTCCTCGCCGAGCACGGTGGCAGCGCTGTGGTGAAGACTGCACGCGGCGGTTACGACGGGAAGGGCGTCCGCGTTGTGCGTGGGGCCCACGAGGCAGACGATTGGTTCACGGCGCTCGCCGAGGACGGCCGGGGCGGATCGCTCCTGGTCGAGGAACTCGTGGACTTTCGCCGAGAACTCGCTCAGCTCGTGGCCCGGCGCCCCTCCGGTGAGAGCACTCTCTGGCCCGTTGTGGAGTCGGTGCAGCGCGGCGGCGTCTGTTCGGAGGTGATCGCCCCTGCCCCCGCCTCTGCCGGCAGGATCGCCGCGGTCGCGGCCGGAATCGCCGAGACCCTTGCTGAAAGCCTCGATGTCACCGGAGTGCTCGCCGTCGAGCTCTTCGAGACGAGCGATGACCGGATCCTGGTGAACGAGTTGGCAATGCGCCCGCACAACAGCGGCCACTGGACGATGGACGGCTCAACCACCTCCCAGTTCGAGCAGCACCTGCGCGCGGTGCTCGACCTCCCGCTCGGCGCGACCGGCTGCCGGGACCCGTGGACCGTGATGGTGAACGTGCTGGGGGGCCCCATGGGGGAGTCGCTCACTGACCGATACCCGCGGGTGCTGGCGGAGCATCCGAGCGTCAAAGTGCACAACTACAGCAAGGAGCCGCGGCCCGGGCGGAAGGTGGGGCACGTGAACGCGACCGGTGACGAGCTCGATCTCGTCGTCTACGAGGCGCGCGCGGCGGCGGCCCTTCTCACGGACTGACCCGTACGATGGTCGCCGTGACACGCCAGCCGACCGCCCAGATTCCCGACGGACCCCTCTCATGAGCGCCGGAGCGCTGGTGAATCGTCCGACTCCGCTCGTCGGTGTCGTGATGGGCTCGGACTCTGATTGGCCTGTCATGCAGGCCGCTTCGACGGCGTTATCCGAGTTCGGAGTCGCGCACGAGGTGCGAGTCGTGTCGGCGCACCGGACTCCAGAGGCGATGATCGCATACGGGCGTGAGGCGCGCGGCCGCGGTCTTCGCGTTCTCATCGCGGGCGCCGGAGGGGCCGCTCACCTGCCTGGGATGCTCGCCGCAGTCACTCCGCTGCCGGTTGTCGGTGTGCCCGTGCCGCTGGCGACGCTCGACGGACTCGACTCGCTTCTGTCCATCGTGCAGATGCCGGCGGGCGTTCCGGTCGCCACCGTCTCGATTGGCGGCGCGCGCAACGCGGGCCTGCTCGCGGTTCGGATCTTGGCGACCGGCGACGAAGCGCTCGCGACAGCGCTCGAGGCCTTCGCTCTCGACCTCGAAGCGCAGGTTGCCCGAAAGAACGACGCCCTGGTGGCGAGCCTGTGACGGCCGTCACGCTGCCGCTGCGGCACCCGGACGTCGCCTCGCGCGCCATCATGACCCGTCGCGCGTGGTGGCTGCTCGTCACGAACTTCCTCGTCCCCGGCTCCGCACAGGTGCTTGCCGGCAACCGCCGGCTCGGACGGCTCGGCCTGTGCTTCACTCTCGGCCTCTGGATGGCCCTGGCGGTCGGCGTTCTGCTCTACTTCGTCTTCCCGACCGGGCTCTACACGCTCGCCACCTTCGACCTGTCGATGTGGGCGCTCCAGGCGGCGCTCGTCGTCTACGGCGTGGTCTGGTTCGTGCTGACGCTCGACACGCTGCGGTTGATTCGCGTCGTGCGTGTGCGGCCCCGGATGCGCGGGGTGCTCGCGTTCGCGACGATCGCGCTGATGGCAGTCTCGGTCGGCACTACCGCATACGGCACGTATCTCATCGGGGTCACCCGCGGCACGCTCTCGTCAATCTTCGGCGGCGGCGCGATCGAGCCGCCGGTCGACGGACGCTACAACGTGATGCTCCTCGGGGGCGACGCCGGTGAGGACCGCGACGGGCTGCGTCCGGACAGCATCTCGGTGGTGAGCATCGACGCCTCCAGCGGCAAGGCCTCGATCATCGGAATCTCGCGGGAGTTCGTCGACATCCCGATCCCCGCGGACAGTCCGATGCACGAGCGGTACCCCATGGGTTACAACTCGGGTCAGTGCGACGTCAGCCCTTGCAAGCTCAACTCGATCTATACCGAGATGCAGCTCAAGCATCCGGACTATTATCCCGATGCCGTCTCTCGTGGGAGCGAACCCGGGATCGAGGGCATGCGCGACGCGGTCGAGGGCATCCTCGATCTGAAGATCCAGTACTACGCCCTGGTCGATATGGAGGGCTTCGCCCAGCTCATCGACGCGCTCGGCGGGATCGACATCGACTACGTGGCCGACGAGCCGCTGCCGCTCGGCGGGCTTCCAGACGAGGACGGCGTCATGCAGGGCGTCAACCAGTGGATCGAGCCGGGGCAGTGGCACTTCAACGGCGATCAGGCTCTCGCCTACGCCCGTTCCCGGTACACGACGAGCGACTACGACCGGATGGCTCGCCAGCGCCAGGTGCAGGAGGCGTTGCTCGCTCAGTTCGAACCGGCCAACGTGCTCGCGAAATTCCAGGACGTCGCGGCGGCGGGGTCGCAGGTCATTAAGACGGACGTGCCGCAGGGCATGCTCGGCTACTTCGTGCAGCTCGGGTTCAAGACGAAGTCGCAGCCGGTCGACCCGATCGAGCTGGTTCCGCCGGCCGTGAATCCTGAGGCTCCGGACTACGACGTCGTGCACTCGCTCGTGAAGGACGGGCTCTCGGCGGACTCCTCGAAGTAGGCGCTCGGGCGGTGGAGCCGTCGAACTGCCGCTCTTGTCGCGGCGGCTCGGCTATTTTTCCGCACCTTGCTGGCGGCAATGGCACGATCTTTGGCGCGTAAAGACGGGCTATCTCCCCCTAACCTAACCTGAGCATCCATGCTGCTCGGGGAAGGGTGCGGGAAATGCTGCAATTCGACCAGGAGAGTGCACGTCGGCTCGTGCAGACCGCGGAGGTGGTTCTCTCCGCCGTCCAGACGGAGCGGCGTCTGCTCGATGTCGCTATCGGCAGCGCGCTGGGGGATTTCCGGGGGCCCTACGCGCGAGTGTTCGAGGAGAACTGCCGCTCGGATAGCGCGGACTATGGCGTGCTGATGCGCGCGCTTGGGCGTCTCGCCGACGATGTCGAGATCGCGGCGCATCAGGCGCGACGTGAACTCGAACGGTTGCAGGAGCTGGCGGCATGGCAGGTGCGTGAGGACGAGCGGGACGAGCGGCGCCGTCAGAGCGCCGCCGCAGGTGTCCCGATGGTAGAAGACGTCGTCGTCGATCGGATGCCCTCCGATGTCCCGTTTGCGACGCCGGAGGTCTCGGTCGCGTTCACTCCGGTGCCGCGCCATCGGGGGAGCCGAGGGGGTCAGTCCGGTCTGAGCTCGGCCGATCCTGAGAATCTTCGTGTCTTCGTGAGGCAGGCCAACGCTGTGGCGCCCGCCCTCGACGATGCTCTCGCTCGGCTGCGCTCCGGTTGGGTCAACTTCACGTCGTCCTGCGGCTGGGTCCTGACGGGATCCTCGACGTTCCTCAGTGGATTTGAGTACCTGGTGCAGGAGGAACGCGTCGACGCGGCATGGATCGAGCAGATCGCGAACGCGTTCGAGGCGGCGGGCGGCGGGTCGCTCTCGGTCCCTGCCCTGGATGTGGTCGCGCCGCCACTCGCCCCGATGGACGAGCGTCGACTGCTCCGGGCGCTGTCAGATCTCCCCGCTGACGAACTGACCGCGTTATTCGCGGCGTCCCCCGACCTCGCCGCTCGCATCGGGCGGATCAGTCCCGCAACAGTGTCCACCTGGTGGGCTGGCCTCGCTCCGGGCGACGCCTCAGCAGGCTTCTCCGATCGACAGAAACTCCTTCTCTCTACGCTCCCGACCTTGCTCGGCAATCTCGAGGGCCTGCCCTATGGGGCAAGGGACCGAGCGAACAGGATTGGTCTGCAACAGGACCTCGACGCTACGGCGAAGGAGATCGAGGAGATCGAGCGCATGCTAGTCGTGGCGTCTGTCGCCGCGGTCCTCACCTGCGATCCCACCGTGGTCGCGGCGCTCGAGATGAAGCTCCAGCCGCTGAAAGAGCGGCGGACGTGCCTCGAGTCGATCGACGCGACCCTTGGAGCGGCGCAAAAGGATGCTCCGAGGTTCCTGATATCACTGACCGCGGACCGGCCACCGCTGGCTGCCGTCTCAATCGGCGACCTCGACACCGCCTCGGACGTGTCGTTCACGGTCCCGGGGATGGGCACGACGACGAAGGATATGGAGACGTGGGCGACGGGGGCGCAGACCGTGCAGACGCTCCGCGGCGAGGGGAGCGCGGTCGTTGCCTGGATTGGATATAAAACGCCTCCGATGCCGTCGCCGCCGGTTTTTGATCTCAGTGTTTTGGGTATCGCGGACGCTGAGGTCGGCGGTACTGCGCTTGCTTCGGCGTTGAAGGGGCTTGATGTCGTTCGGCGTGAGAGCCCACCGCACCTAGGGGTTATCGCGCACTCCTTTGGGAGCACAGCGGCGGCAATCACGATGACGGATCCGGGCGTTCACGTTGACACATTCGTCACGCTCGGGTCTGCTGGGCTGCCGAATTGGATCACCTCTGCGAAGCAGCTGCACGCTGACAAGGTTTATGTCGGCCAGGCCACCGACCGGAAGTTGGGTGATCCTGATCCCGGCGATGAGGCTTCGTGGATCGGGCGAGAGTTCAGTCCATGGCACAGCGTGAATCCGGCCGATCCTGCTTTCGGAGCCCACGTCTTCGGTGTCGAGACGGGCGGCGATGCTGGGTTGCCGGTGACTAAGCACGATGCGGTAGTCGGTGAGGCCACGGACGACCGAGGCTATCTCGACCGGGGAACTGAGTGCTCGCGCAATGTGGATTGGGCGCTTCAGGGACTGGACGAGAAGCTCACCCCGCCTTCGCCGCCCAGGAAGAGAGTACCGCCAGCTCCAGTCCTACCGCCGTCTCCCTGGAATTCTTCTCATGGTTGAGGGGCAGGTCCGGGCACGGCTTCTCTCGGTGGTAGCTGTGGCGGTTTCGTTCGTGCTTCTCGTGTCGTGCAGCGCCGAGAGAGAGATGTCGCCGGAGGACAATCGTGTGGGAGTGGTCGAGTTCGTGCGTGATTCTGCGGCTGTGGTGCCTGCTGAGGGGTGGTCGACGCGGGAGGGTTCACCGCGGGCGGACGTGTGCGGGTTGGGTTCGGGGAGCAAGGGTGCACAGTTCGCTTACACGTACTGGGCGTTCCCGAATGCGGATCTGAATGGGGATGCGCAGCGGATCGCGGAGTATTGGCGTTCTCTGGGCATGAGCGTGCGAGTGACTGATTCGACCCCGTGGCCCACGGTTTATGGTGAGGGCGGTCCGGTGCTCCGCGCGAGCTTTGCCACCTCTTCTGCCTGGGGCGACCGTTATTCGATAGATGCGGTCTCCTGGTGCAGGCCGGGTGACTCGCGGGAGTTGAATCGTTCGTATCAGCGTCGCTTGGCGGAGGGGGAGGTGCAGCCGGGTGATGAGCCTTCGATGTCGCAGGAGGATCGGAAGTGGAAGCCGCCGTCGTCGGATGGGCCTGTACCGTCGGCTTCAGTCACACCTGGTCCGAGGACGTGACGGGCCGAGAGTCGCCGCTGGGTTGCCAGGCGTCCGACCGGAAGTGGGGCGATCCTGGTCCGGGTGATGCGGCTTCGTGGATAGGGCGGGAGTTCAGTCCGTGGCATGGTGTGAATCCGGCTGATCCTGCCTTCGGCGCCCACGTTTTCGGAGTGGAGACGGGCGGCGATGCGGGACTGCCGGTGACGAAGCACGACGCGGTGACCGGTGACTCGAAGGATGACCGGGGGTATCTCGACCCGGATACCGAATCTGCCCGCAATGTGTCGAGGGCGCTGCGCGGGGATGACGAAAGGCTAACTCCGCCTACCCCGTTCCGAGAGACACTTCCGCGTCCAGTCCCTCGGCGTGCGCCGGAGGCTCCCGCTCATGGCTGAGCCGCGACAGCGACGGCGATGGCTGTCAGTGATAGCCGTGGCCGTTGTGACGGCGCTGCTAACTTCTTGCAGCGTAGAGGCGCCAGTCTCGCCGGAGGACAACCGGCGGGGGGTGGTCGAGTTCGTGCGCAATTCGGCGGCCGTGGTGCCGGGTGAGGGGTGGTCAACGACGGGAGGTGCACCGAGAGCGGATGTCTGCGGGACGGGCTCCGGCAGAAAGGGAGCACAATTTGCTTTTACGTATTGGGCTTTGCCAGGAGTGGACATCGACGGGGATGCGCGGCGAGTCGCGGAGTATTGGCGGTCGCTCGGGATGAGTGTGCGGGTCACTGATTCAACGCCGTGGCCGGCCGTTTATGGTGAAGGCGGTCCGGTCCTGCGCGCGAGTTTTGATACCTCTTCGGCTTGGGACGGTCGCTACTCGATGGGTGCGGTGTCGCGGTGCGAGCCGGGTGACTCTCGGGAACTAAATCTCTCCTACGAGCGCCGCCGTGCATTGGGGGAGGTGCAACCCGGTGGTGAGGTGATGATGAGCGAGGAGGATCGGAAGTGGAAGCCGTCGTCGTCGGATGGGCCGGTGCCGTCGGTTTCCGCTACACCTGGTCCGAGGACGTGACGGGCCGGGAGCCGTCGCCGGGCTGCCGAGACGCGGCGTTGATAGCGGTGTATGGGCGGGGATGGCGGCGTCTGGGCGGGCAGGGAAGTCAGTCCCGGCTTAGAGGTCGGCGTGTGACGCCCGCTCCGGGGATGGGCGCGTTCGTCACGCTCGAGTCTGCTGGGTTGCCGAATTGGATTACGTCGGCGAAGCAGTTGCGTGCTGACAAGGTCTATGTCGGTCAAGCCACCGACCGGAAGTGGGGCGATTCTCTTCCCGGCGATGAGGCCTCGTGGATGGGGCGAGAGTTCAGTCCGTGGCACAGTGTGAACCCGGCTGATCCTGCTTTCGGCGCCCACGTGTTCGGCGTCGAGACGGGCGGCGATGCGGGGTTACCGGTGACGAAGCATGATGCGGTGGCCGGGGAGGCCACGGATGACCGGGGGTATCTCGACCCACGCACGGAGTCTGTCCTCAATGTGAGCAGGGCGCTTGGGGGTCTGGACGATGACCTCACTCCGCCTTCTCATCCTGCGGAATTGACGGCGCCGCAATCCGTTCCTCCGCCCCGACGCGAAGTTCCTCCTCGTGATTGAGAGGCGCACTCGGCCGTGGTTGCGCACGGTGCTGTCCGCAGTGCTCGCGACGGCGCTTCTCGCGTCGTGTGGCGCGGGGACGCAGGTGTCGCCGGAGGACAATCGGCTGGGGGTGGTCGAGTTCGTTCGCGATTCAGCGGCCGTGGTGCCGGGTGACGGTTGGTCGACGCGGGAGGGTTCACCACGGGCAAGTGTGTGCGAACTGGATTGGGGTCAGAAGGGGGCGAGGTTCGTCTACAACTATTGGGCTTTCCCTGGTTCGGATCGGGACGCTGACGCGCAGCGGGTGGCGGAGTATTGGCGTTCTCTCGGGATGAGTGTGCGGGTCACTGATTCAACGCCGTGGCCCACTGTCTATGGTGAGGGCGGTCCGGTGCTGCGTGCGAGTTTTGATACCCACTCGCCGTGGGACGGTAGGTACTCCCTCGGTGCAGTGTCCTGGTGCAGGCCGGGTGACTCGCGGGAGTTGAATCGTTCGTATCAGCGTCGCTTGGCGGAGGGGGAGGTGCAGCCGGGTGATGAGCCTTCGATGTCGCAGGAGGATCGGGACTGGAAGCCGTCGTCGTCGGATGGGCCGGTGCCGTCGGTTTCCGCTACACCTGGTCCGAGGACGTGACGGGCCGGGAGCCGTCGCTGGGCTACCGAGACGCGGCGCCGAAAGCGTTGTATGGGCGAGCATGGCGGCGTCTGGGCAGGCAGGGACGTCAGTCCCAGCTGACAGGTCGGGGTGTGGTGCCCGATCCTGGGATGGGCACGACGACGAGGGATGCGTTTGTCGCGCTCGGCTCCGCTGGGTTGCGGAATTGGATTACGTCGGCGCAGCAGTTGCATGCTGGCAAGGTTTATGCAGGTCAGGCCACCGACCGGAAGTGGGGTAATTCTTTTCCCGATGATGAAACTTCGTGGATGGGGCGGGAGTTCAGTCCGTGGCACAGCGTGAATCCGGCTGATCCTGCCTTCGGCGCCCACGTGTTCGGCGTGGAGACGGGAGGTGATGCGGGGCTGCCGGTGACGAAGCATGATGCGGTGGCCGGTGATTCGACGGATGATCGGGGGTATCTCGATAAGGACACGGAAAGCGCCGACAATGTTTCTCTCGCGCTGGGTGGGGAGGATGAGAAGTTGACTCCGCCTACCCCGTTCCGGGAGACACTTCCGCGTCCGGTCCCTCAGCGTGCGCCGGAGGCTCCTGCTCATGGCTGAGCTATGGCAGCGTCGGCGATGGCTGTCGGTGATCGTGGTGACTGTTGCGGCGGTGCTTCTGTCTTCGTGCAGTGAAGGAGGGTCTGTTCCGCCGGAAGACAATCGGCGGGGGGTGGTCGAATTCGTCCGTGATTCGGCGGCCGTGGTGCCCGCTGAGGGCTGGTCGACGGGGGAGGGTGCGCCGCGGGCTAATGTGTGCGGATTGGGGTGGGGGAGCACGGGGGCACAGTTTGCCTATACGTATTGGGCGCTCCCGAATTCAGATTTTAATGGGGATGCGCAGCGGGTCGCGGAGTATTGGCGGTCGCTGGGCATGAGCGTGCGAGTGACTGATTCGACCCCGTGGCCTACCGTCTACGGCGAGGGCGGTCCGGTACTGCGCGCGAGTTTCGACACATCGTCGTCGTGGGACGGCAGGTATTCGATGGATGCGGTGTCGCGGTGTGAGCCGGGTGACTCGGACGAGTTGAATCGTTCCTATCAGCGTCGTCAGGCGGAGGGGGAGGTGCAGCCGGGTGATGAGCCTTCCATGTCGCAGGAGGACCAGGACTGGAAGCCGCCGTCGTCGGATGGGCCTGTACCGTCGGCTCCCGCTGCGCCTCGTCTGGGGACGTGATGGGCCGCACGCCGTCTCCCTGGAATTGTTCTTATGGTTGAGGGGCAGGTCCGGGCACGGCTTCTCTCGGTGGTAGCTGTGGCGGTTTCGTTCGTGCTTCTCGTGTCGTGCAGCGCCGAAAGAGAAATGTCGCCGGAGGACAATCGTGTGGGAGTGGTCGAGTTCGTGCGTGATTCTGCGGCTGTGGTGCCTGCTGAGGGGTGGTCGACGCGGGAGGGTTCACCGCGGGCGGACGTGTGCGGGTTGGGTTCGGGGAGCAAGGGTGCACAGTTCGCTTACACGTACTGGGCGTTCCCGAATGCGGATCTGAATGGGGATGCGCAGCGGATCGCGGAGTATTGGCGTTCTCTGGGCATGAGCGTGCGAGTGACTGATTCAACCCCGTGGCCCACGGTTTATGGTGAGGGCGGTCCGGTGCTCCGCGCGAGCTTTGCCACCTCTTCTGCCTGGGATAATCGCTACCGTCTTGGTGCGGTGTCGCGGTGTGAGCGTGGTGACTCGGACGAGTTAAATCGTTCGTATCAGCGTCGCTTGGCGGAGGGAGAGGTGCAGCCGGGTGATGAGCCTTCGATGTCGCAGGAGGATCGGGACTGGAAGCCGCCGCCGTCGGATAAGCCTGGACCGTCGGCTCCCGCCACACCTCGTCCGGGGACGTGACAGGCCGCGAGCCGCTGCCGAAACGCCGCGCTGACGGCGATGCATTCCGGGCCGGGCAAAAACGCCTGGCTTAGAGGTCGGCGTGCAGTGCCCAGACCCTCTCGGCGGAGTCACGCCAGCTGAAGGCGCGGGAGCGGTCGCGTCCCGCGACAGACATCCGCTCACGTAGCACGGTGTCGGCGAGCACGCTGCTCATCGCTAGGGCGAGGCGTTCCGGGTAGTCCTTCGCATCCCCGCGCTCCACGGCGACGCCCGCGTCCGCGGCGACCTCCATGAGCGCCGGATCGTCCGAGTGCACAACCGGCACGCCGAAGTGCATGGCTTCGAGCACCGGCAGCCCGAAGCCCTCGGCGATGCTCGGATAGACGAAGAGCGTGGCGCGAGAGAGGACGACCGCGAGGTCGCCGTCGCTGAGCACTCCGAGGGCGCGCACCCGCGACTCATCCAGACCCTGCTCGTCAGCGACGGAGGCGATGTCGAGATCCCCCCACCCTGTCGGCCCGACAAGGAGCAGGGGGACCGCGGGGGCCGAGGTTGCGCCGAATGCCGCGATCAGCGACACGAGGCCTTTTCGCGGCTCTAGGGTGCCGACGCTGAGGACGTACTCCGGCGGCAGCCCGAGGGTCTCGGCGCGCTCGTCGGCGTCTTTGGGCAGCACGAGGCCCGAGCCGACGGCACCGCCGATGACCCGGAGGCGGTCGCCGAAGTCCATAAGCTGCGAGAGCTGCTGGGCGACGGCGTGGGTCGGTACGACGACCGCGTCGGCATGCTTGCGCGCCCGCTTCGCCATCGCGCGGTGCCACTTCGCCCCGTGCGGGGTCAGTGTCTCGGGATGTGTCCACGGCACCGTGTCGTGAATGGTGACTGCGATCTGCTCGCCTTCGCTGCCGTCGTGAGCACGGACCGGTGCGAAGAGGCTCGGCGCGTGCATCATGCCGCCGCCGGCCGGGATCCCAATGCCGTACTGCCACGCCCGTGAGAGTTCTCGCCGGCCGAGGGGGAGCCGGTGGATGCGGGCCAGGCCCGGCAGGCGCAGCCGCAGCTCCTCCTCCTTCTCGGGCGGATGCGCAGACACGACGGCCTCGACCTCGCAGTCGGGCGGCGCTGTGGCGATCAGCTCGCGGGTGAGTTCCTCGGTGTAGCGGCCGATGCCGCCGGGAACGCGGGCGAGCATCTGATCGACGACGACTCGAAGGGTCGTCGTCACGGGGTCACCACCTGGAGCGGAGCGGCCGCGAGAGCCTCCTCCCACGAGCGCAGCGGAGAAAGACCAGCCCGGCTCCAGCCGTCGTGGCCGAGCACCGAGTAAGCGGGTCGCGGGGCGGGGCGGACGAAGGAGCCGCTGTCGGTCGGGCGGAGGCGCTGGGGGTCAAGGCCGGCCTTGGCAAAGACGGCGCGGGCGAAGCCGAGCCAGGTCGTTTCGCCGGAGTTCGTGCCGTGGTACACGCCTGCCGGCGCACCGGAGTCGATCAGCTCGACAAGGCGCGCGGCGAGATCAGCGGTCCAGGTCGGCTGCCCGCGCTGGTCATCGACGACCGTCAAGGTCTCGTGCGTACCCGCGAGGCGCACCATCGTCTTGGCAAAGTTGCCGCCGTGCTCGCCGTAGAGCCACGCGGTGCGGACCACGTAGCCGCGCTCCGGATTCGCGGCGAGCACGAGCCGCTCACCCTCGGCCTTGGTGCGGCCGTACGCCGAGATCGGATTGCGCGGGTGATCCTCCGCGTAAGGGCTCGAGGCGGAGCCATCGAAGACGTAGTCGGTCGAGACCTGAATGAGGGCTGCACCGATCTCAGCGGTCGCGAGCGCGAGGTTGTGCGCGCCGATCGCGTTCACCCGGTACGCCTCCTCCTCGTTGGATTCGGCATCGTCGACGCGCGTATAGGCGGCGCAATTGAGTACCGCGTCGTGACCGTCCACGGCGGCGCGCACCGCGTCGAGGTCGGTGACATCGAGGTCCTTGCGCCCGAGGGCGGTGCTGGGGCGGGAGCCGAGGACGGCGCGGAGGTCGGTGCCGAGCATGCCGGAGGCGCCCGTGATGAGGAAAGTCACCTCCTCATCATGCCCGAGCGCTCCGGCGCCTGACCGGCGGCGCACCGACCCCGCCTCCGGTGGCGCGCAGTGCACAGATCCGCGCCACTGGAACACCCCACCATTACACTGACGTCCGTGCAGATCCGCGAGCTCGACATCCCCGACGTCTACGAAGTGACTCCGCGCCAGTTCCCTGATGAGCGGGGGGTCTTCTACGAGTTCTACCGGTTCGACCACCTCGCCGAGAAGGTCGGACATCCACTGTCCCTTCGGCAGGGCAACACCTCGGTCTCGCGCCGTGGGACGGTGCGCGGGATCCACTTCGCACAGCTGCCGCCGTCGCAGGCGAAGTACGTCTCGTGCTTCTCGGGTGCAGTTCTCGACTACGTGATCGACGTGCGGGTTGGTTCGCCGACATTCGGTCGCTGGGAGTCGATCCTCCTGGACGACGTCGACCGTCGCTCGGTCTACATCGCAGAGGGCCTGGCACACGCTTTCGTCGCGCTGACGGAGAACGCCGTCGTGTCCTATCTGGTGAACTCGACCTTCGATCCGGTGCGCGAGAAGGGTATCGACCCGCTTGACGAGCAGATCGGTCTGCGCTTCCCGCCCGAAGCCGGCGAACTCTTGCTCTCGCCGAAGGACACTGATGCGCCATCGCTCGCCGAGGCAGAGGCGCAGGGTATCTTGCCCACGTGGGCCGCAGCGCGCGCCTTCTATTCGACGCTAGACGCCTCCTCCTGAGTCTGATTGCGCTGATCGTCCGCTGATCAGCGACGAGACGTCAGCGGGTCGGGCGCAGGCCCATCAGGACGACGCGCGCGCCGAGGCCGAGACGCAGCACTGCCCGCACCGGCGCCTGATACCAGGCACCGTATTTCTGCGCCAGGTAGAGGTAGGCGCTGCGGTGGTGTACAGCGAGCATCCGTGCCGAGGCGAGGCGCGTTGAGTGCCCGCCGAGGTGGGATACGACCGCGTCGGCGAGGTAGACGTTCGTCCAGCCCCGTTGCCCGAGGGAGTCGCCGAGCTGGACGTCCTCGAAATACATGAAGTACCGTTCGTCGAATCCGCCGACTTCGTCGAACGCCGTGCGCCGCACCATGACACAGGCGCCGGACAGCCAGCCCGCCTCGAGGCGCCCATGCTCGAGTGTCTCGACCATGCGGGAGCGACGGTACCTTGCCGACCACGGGTTGCTGGGCCAGACGTGCGCGAGGAGCGCGTGGCCGACGCCGGTGCCGAGCGAGGGCAGGGCGCGGGCGGAGGGGTACACCGTGCCGTCCGAGTCGAGGATGCGCGGTCCGATCGAGCCGATCCGCTCGTCGGCCACGGCTGCGTCGTAGAGAGCGTCGATCGAACCGGGGAGGAAGACGGTGTCTGGATTCGTGACGAGGATCCACTCGACGTTCCGGCTGAGCCGCTCGACCGCGTAGTTCACAGCAGCGCCGTAGCCGAGATTCTCGCCCGTCTCGTGGAACTCGACCGTCGGGATCCGCTCGACAACCCGGCGTACAGAGTCGTCGGTGGTCGCATTGTCGACGACGACGACCCGCACGTCGTGTTCGGTCGCCTCGGGAACCGACTCGAGGCACGCGCGGAGGACCTCACCCGAGAAGTGGGTGACGACCACCACCGCGATGGGCAACGTCGAGCGAGCGATGGGAGCCTCCGGGGAGTACGGCATCGGCGGGCGGGGGCACCGTCGGAAGAACTCGACGAGGCTAGCACGGGGGTCGGAGCGGAACTCCGGGCGCGAGCGTCTCAGCGGGTGATGTTGACCTGCTCAGTGCTGACGGCCACAGCAGCGGGAGAAATCGTTTCGACCGCGGGGAGTACATCATTCGTGGGCCGGCGGAACACCACGAACTTGTACATGCAGAAGTTCCACACCAGACCGACGAGCACCGCGACGGCCTTCGCGATATTGATCGCCAGGAAGGCGTTCTGACCCGAGCTTGGCAGGAAGAGGAGCGAGTTGCCGAAGCGGGTATTGAAGAAGACCTCGAACCCGTAAATAATGACGGACTGCAGGACCAGCGAGCTGAATCCCGTCACGAGGAAGAACTTGAGGAAGGTGGCGACGGAGACGCGACCCGGGTGGCGGAATACGAAAAAGTGGTTGAGTGCGTAGGAAATCGTGATGCCGACCAGGACCGAGAAGACGTTCGCGACAAGCGTCGGCAGGTGCAGGAGCAGCACAAGGGCGTTCAGGATGAGGAAGTCGATCGCGGTGTTGGTGCAGCCTGCTACGAGGAAGCGGACCTTCTGCGAGTCGAGGAGTCTCTTCATCTGTGGTGTCCCGTCCCCCTGTGGTGTCGATCCCGACCGTCGGGTTCCGACGGTCGTCCATCGGGGCGCGCGGATATAGGGGTGAATCGCCGCGCACCGTCCACCATGATAACCGGGAGCCGTCCTGCTGTAGTCGTGTGAGCGGTGGCATGTTCCTGAGAGAGTCCGCGGACTACCATGACGCCACTGCGGCTGCCTTAGAGGCTCGCGGTCACCGGATCGTTATACTCGCAGGGCTCTCACCGGTACCCGGTGCACCCGAAGAACGGATCTCCTCGTCTATGCGCTCCCTCGCCGTCGTCGTGCCCACCTACAACGAGGTCGCGAACATCGCGACGGTGTTGCCAAGGGTGGCGCTCGCCGCGTCACGCAACCCCGACTTTCACGTCACGGTCGCGGTGGTCGACGACAACTCCCCGGACGGTACGGCGGACAGGGCGCGGACGCTGGCGCAGGAACTCGGGTCCGACACGTTCGAGGTCCTCGTGCTCTCGCGCGAGAAAAAGGAGGGCCTCGGTGCCGCCTATATCTGGGCGTTCCACCACCTCCTTGGCGCGGAGCGGCGCTACGACTACCTGCTGCAAATGGACGCTGACCTCTCGCACGATCCCGATTACATTGACGCGTTTCTGAGGGAGGTGCGCGCGGGGGCCGACTTCGTGGTCGCCTCCCGCTACATCGCCGGAGGGGGAACGCCTGATTGGACTCTTGACCGCAAGCTACTGAGTGGCGGCGGCAACCTCTACACCCGCCTGTTCCTCGGCTCGAGGATTACCGACTGGACCGGAGGCTTCAACCTTTTCAGTGCCGATCTGCTGCGGACCCTGCACATCGAGACAATCCATGCAGCCGGCTACGGTTTTCAGATCGTGTTGAAATTCCGCGCGTTGCGGCAGGCGAAAGGCGTGAAGGAGATCCCGATCGTGTTCCTCGACCGCACGATCGGCTCGTCAAAGATCCCCGGTGACACGCTACTGAAAAACCTCTTGCTGGTCGTGGCGATCAGATTCGGCGGGAAGCACCGCTAGGGTCGCGTGGGCATCGACGAGGAACCGCGACAGCCAAGATTACTTTCTCCAGTGAGAATGGCATGTCAAATCATCGCGGATGCTGTCTCACGAGCTGGTGGCGAAAAGCAGCCACCTCCTGTCCTGACGCGTGCTCTTCACATCCGGCTGGTCGGCGTCGGCGACTGATCAAGCGGATTTTGCATAAGCCTCATATGGTCCAGAAAACGTTGGGCGGCTCAGTCCAAGGTGGCGCGCTGAGACCGACGAGGTAATTGTCATACCAATATTCTAACGTGTCATTGATTTGGGGGCACCGGTTCGGTCGACATCGCGAAGCACGATTCATTCCCTAAGACCCCCGTTTGCGTGGCTAGACAAGACTCATCTGAAGTGAGAAACTCTCTGCTCAAGGCGAATAATCATTGGAAGTTCCTCGGCTCCCCTGGTCGGTGCTCAGCGTAAACGTGACGAGCGAACTTCCTTCGGTCAGTCGCAAGACGGGTGCTCTCAAGGAGAGATCGCCCCTCGCCTTACACCAGACGATTGGAGAAACCATGCGCGATGACGTTCGGGCACAACTAGGCAGGCGTTTTGTACTGGGGGGTGCGGGGGCGCTCGCGGTAGCGGGCCTCGTCGGATTACCACGGTCCGCGCAGGCAGTCGCCACCGTCCAGTACCGTCATCCCTTCAAGAATCCGGATCTGGCCGATGGTTTCGCGAAAGCTCCAGCGGTCAATAATTCGGGTCGCTCGCACAACGGGCTCGACTATGCGCAGCCGGCAGGAGAAGCTGTCCCAGCGGTCGCAGATGGCACGGTCGTCATCAGCGAGTGGAATAGGGCACTCGGAAACGTGGTGGTCATCTCTCACGCCGACGGTTACTTCTCGGGCTATTGCCATTTGATCAATCCCGGCCTCGGCGTTGGAACGTCCGTGACTCGAGGCCAGACCATCGGGAACGTCGGAAACACGGGGAACCAGTCGGAGGGGAACCATCTTCACCTCACGATCGCAACCACGGCCTCCGGTTACACCGGCGGAACGGTTGTCGATCCATACCCTTTCATCAACGCGCGACTCGACGCCGCCTCGACTCCCGACCCCGTCGTCGTGGACACGACACGATTCACGGTGAGCGCCGTTCCTCACCCGGCCGGCGTGGATGTGTTCTGGCGTGGAAGCGATAAAGATCCCCAGCTCTACCACCGGTATCAGAGAGAAAGCGGCTGGAGTGCGAGCCTCCCGCTGGGCGGCGGGCTTGCCTCGGCGCCGACCGTTCTCCTCTCGGAGAGTACCATCGACGTGTTTTACGTGAGTCAGACCGGAACGCTGCGCCACAACTACTTCAATGGCACCGACTGGACCGGCGACTCCCCTATCGCAGCGGGTACCTCAATCACGGGCCGAATCAGCGCGGTCCGCCGTCAGAACGGTGATGTCAACGTCTTCTGGCGCGAGTCGAATGGATCACTCGGGCATGCCTACGCGATCAGCGGAGTCTGGAGTGCCGCTGGGAACCTCGCATCCGGTCTTACCGCCGACCCCTTCGCGGTGGTCACCACCTCTGGTGTGGTGAACGTGTACTACGCAGGACCCGACGCGCAACTCCTCCACGTCTACAGCCAGCCAGACGGATGGTCCTCGAGCGCGGCACTGCCCGCCGATGAGAACGTCGCAGGCACACCGAGCGCTATCGCGAAGAACGGAAAGGTTAACCTCTTCTGGCGGAGCACTTCGGGCAACCTTGTCCAGGCCTACTTCGACGGCAACCGCTGGCAGAAGACTGGATCCGCTCTCGCATCCGGTCTGACCGTTGATCCCGTCGCGGTCTCCACGGGCAGCGGTGACCAGATCGACGTGTTCTACGGGAACGCTTCACGAAATCTTGCGCACGTCTGGTACTCGACCGAATGGTCCGCTCCCTCAGACTTGCCTGGCACCTCCAGCATCTCCACGCCGGCGGTCTCCGCAATCTGGCGACCGAACGGGCGAGAGAACGTGTTCTGGCGTGGCAGCGACGGGCGTCTTACTCAGTCGTACTTCGATCCTGCGACGGGTTGGGGACCCTCCGAGCCACTTTAATCGCACACTGAATGTGCTCCCGAGCCCCGCCGGGGCCCGGGAGCACCCGGCGGTGTCAAGTCGTCTAAGCAACGGTGTGGTCGGTGAGGAGTTTCTCGAATGTCTCGCGTGGTGTTCGGAAGCCGAGGGTTGGGCGAGGTCGGTCGTTGAGTTCATCGGCGATGGCGTCGAGGTAGGGCTGATGGTTGGTGATCTCGACGCCTGTGGGCAGGTATTCGCGGATCAGCCCGTTGGTGTTCTCCTTCGAGAGCCGCTCCCACAGGGACCGCGGGTACGCGAAGTAGACGGGCAACGTGGTCGCGAGAGTGAGCTGCGCGTGGCGGGCCATTTCGGTGCCCTGATCTCACGTCATCGGGCCGCGTAGGTGCGCGGGCAGTTCGCTGATCCGGTCGATGCGGGCGTCGGCGATGCCGTCGGAGTCCTTCCCGTCGGGCAGGCCCAGGATGATGACTTAGCGCGAATGCCGGTCCACGAGCCTGATCGCGGCCGTCCTGCCGTGCGCTCCGATGATCAGGTCGCCCACCCACGCGCCGGGAACCCGCCGATCCGTCGCCTCCTCGGGCCGGTCATCGATGGACACCCTGCCCACGAGGCGCCCGCCGGTGCGCTCCCCGAGCGACCTACGGCGCTTGCGGCTGGTCTGTTCCGAGCGCAGGAGGATGCCCTCGCTGACGAAGCACGATCCATCCCCTAAGACCCCCGTTTGCGTGGCGAGACAAGACGTTTGCGTGGCTAGACAAGACTCATCTGGAATGAATAGCTCTCTGCTCAAGGCGAATAACTGTTGGAAGTTTCCCCCGGCTCCCCTGTCGGTGCTCAGCGTGGGCGTGACGAGCGAAGTTCCTTCGATCAATCGCAAGACGGGTGCTCTCGAGGAGAGATCGCTCCTCGCCTTGCGCCACACGATTGGAGAAACCATACACGATGACGTTCGGGCCGCCGCCGCGCTGTTCGAGGATGATGCGTCCGCCGTTGCCGGTTAGTCCGGTGGACATCCTCCCTGCCTGTGAGCGCGGATGGTATCCGTCGTCCTGTATCAAGAGACCCTGTGAAGCGCTGCGACAACACCTTTTATCGACCACAAGCGAGGTCGCACAAGAATGGAGTATCAATGCTAGAAGTGAGAACGAAGAGTGCACAGCCGCAAAACAATGGGGCGCAGATAA
Organism: Rathayibacter iranicus NCPPB 2253 = VKM Ac-1602; assembly: GCF_003149025.1. Taxonomy (GTDB): domain Bacteria; phylum Actinomycetota; class Actinomycetes; order Actinomycetales; family Microbacteriaceae; genus Rathayibacter; species Rathayibacter iranicus. Next base: position 53,674 of record NZ_QGDV01000004.1, on the reverse strand, counting down.
ATAATGTGGTGCGCGTGATAAAGGCGATACGGGTCACTACTGCCGTGTCACGGCGGTCAGCTGTCGTGGCTGGGGCTCTGGGAATCGGTTCGATGATCCTGGCGCCTCAGGCTTTCGCCGCCGACAAGCCGAAATGCATCGCGTGATGCCAGCTGGAGGGATCCAATGATCCAGATCGACAACAATTTCTCGTACCCGATAGCCCTCGATGACGATCGGGACCCTTACGTGTCCTGGCGGCACCACCTGGGCCGCGGTTCAGCTGGCGGGGTCGACCTCGCCTACCCCCTCGGCGCGGACGTCTTCGCGAATGCTGACGGCGTGGTCACGACGTCATCGAACTACTCCGGCAGCGGCGGCATGACAGCCAGCCTGCGGCTCGATGACGGGCGGACGATCCAGTACATGCACCTCTCATCTCGGGGTGTCGCGAACTCGACCCGTGTCGCCCGTGGGGATGTCATCGCGAAGTCTGGGGCATCAGGAAAAGGGTCTGCGAATTATTACGATCCGCACCTGCATGTTCACATGATCCTACAGGATGGCACTCGTGTAAATCTCTGGGACTACTTTACTGAATCTGCGCCGGCTCCCGCTCCGGATATATCAAACAAGAAGGAAGAAAATATTATGCTGGCTATTGAACAGAACCGGACTTCTGACGGCCCCGACTACCTGAAGATTGCCATCTACGGCGAAGGACGCTGGGTCGAGATAGCACCGAACGAACGCGAGTATTACAATGCGTATCGCGGAGTGCACAACGCACAGGTGGATGAAGGTAACGCCTACTTCAAGATGCCGCAGAATGCAAAGAGCGTGGACCAGACGGGATGGAATGCTACGAAGAAGATTCACGCCTGATCAGTGAGTGAATCGAGCCGGGTCGGCCTTCTCTTTGCGGGACGGCCCGGTTCTATCTTCTCTCCTTCTCGCCTTTTCCGGCACGAGGAGCCGCACGACGGTTGTCGCGTCGGCGTCGCGGGTTCGGCTCCTCGAAGGCGAAGGCGAGGGCGAGGAGCTGCCGGGCGCCGACGTTCCAGCCGGGGATAGGGCGGGCGGCGACTCTGCGGGGGGAGCGGAGCGCCTGTTCGATCGCGACCGTCCATGCAGCACGGTCGCCGGGGGCTGTGAACACTGCATCGTCCTCGCGGCCCGCCAACGCGTCCCGCAGGCCCGGGATATCGGCGGCGAGCACGGGCGTCCCGCAGGCGACAGCCTCCAGCGCAGGCAGACCGAACCCCTCGTGCCAGGACGGCATTGCCACGGCATCCGCGCCCGTAAGGAGGGCGGGCAGGTCGTCATCCGGCACATAGGCGGAGGCGAACCGCACGTCGGCTCCCGCCTCGACCGCGCGGGTCACGGCCGCGTGCACGTCCTCGTTGTCCCAGCCGTCGGCGCCGACGAGGAGGAGCGTGTGCCCGCCGGGTCGGTCGGCGAGGCGGTAGGCGTCGACCAGGGTCACCAGGTTCTTTCGCCGCTCGATCGAGCCGACGAAGAGGAGGTAGGAGCCGAGCGAGTGTTCCGCGCGGACGCGGGCGACCTCCGCATCCCCGCGCGAGTAGAAGAGCTCGGTGTCTATGGTGGTCGGCAGGACCCGTACCCGCGCGGGATCGACGCCGAGTGCGCTCTCAACTTCGGCCGCCGAGGACGGCGTGCCGGTGAGCACGAGGTCACTGCGTCCGATCCAGCGCGACACCGAGCGAGCGAGCAGTTGCCGGCGTTCCTGCGGTACCAAATCCGGTAGTACCGCGAAGCAGACGTCGTGCACGAAGGTGAGCGAGCGGGAGCGCGTGAGCGGCCAGCGGCGGAAGTTGGGGAAGAAGTAGGTTCCGCGGCCCAACAGCAGATCGATCCCAGGAGCGGGGAGCCGCGTGAGGGCGCTCCAGAGGAGCCGGGGGAGTGGGACTGGTCGCAGGCGCAACGTGCGGAATCCAAACCGCTCGAGCACGCGGGCCTCGCTCGCCGGGACGACGAGTTGTACATCGACACGCTCGGCGATCTCGTCGGCGTCGAGCGCGCGCAGCAGGCCGAGCAGGACGCGGCCAACTCCTGTCAGTCGCGGTGCCGCGAGGGCGGTGGCATCGACGAGGAGGCGACCGCGCCGCGCGGTCACGGCCGACTGAGCCGGACGGTCGAGTCGATGTCGACAACGCCGTCGTGAACGGAGGAGCGCTCGACCGTAAAGGTCGCGGCGACCGGGATCCGCATGGTCTCGCCCTGGGAGAAGGTGGCGGCGGAGGCGTGCACGGCGTAGTTGCCACCGCCGAGGTGCAGGTCGGGCAGAGTAAAAGTGACGGTCATCTCGCCGTCGACGGCTGTCAGCGGGGTGCTGATCCGCTCGGTGTTCGTGCCGAAGACGCGCTGGCCGAGCGGCGTGTCGATGCCCATGCCGATGTTCCAGTCGTCGACCGGACGACTAGTGCGCACAGTGACGTCGAACTCGAGCGACTCGCCGCTGCGGACGACCGTGCCGCCATGTTCGAGGGAGCCGCCGCGCAACTGGCAGCCGAGAATTTCGATGAGCTGAGGAGTTGGCTCGTCGATGGCCTCGGCGGCCGCGGCTTCGCGCTCTTGGCGTGCGGCACGGCGGTCCTCGAAGCTCTCGCGGAGGACCTGCAAGCCCTCAGACGTCTCACCGTCGAAGACGACGGCGCCCTTCTCGAGGACGATCGTGCGATCGCAAAGTTCGCCGACCTGCTCCAGCGAGTGGGTGACGAGGACGATGGTCTTCCCTGCACGCTGGAAGGCCCGGATGCGGTCCATGCACTTGCGCTGAAACGGCTCGTCGCCGACGGCCAGAACCTCATCGACCAGGAGGAGATCGGGGTCGGTGTGAATCGCGATGGCGAACGCAAGACGGACGTACATTCCCGACGAGTAGAACTTGACCTGCGTGTCGATGAATTCGGCGATCTCGGAGAAGTCGACGATGGAGTCGAACTTGTCGTCGAGTTCACTCCTGGACAGGCCGAGGATTGCGCCGTTGAGATAGACGTTCTCGCGGCCGGTGAGGTCCGGGTGGAAGCCGGCGCCCAGTTCGAGGAGGGCGGCGAGCCGCCCACGGCGCTCCACCGTGCCGGTGGTGGGCTGCACGATCCCGCCGATGAGCTTGAGTAGCGTGCTCTTGCCCGAGCCATTCGCTCCGATGAGGCCGACTGTCGACCCCAGGGGGATCTCGAGGTCGACGTCGCGGAGGGCCCAGAATTCGTCACGGTGCTTGCGCCCGCGGCCGAAGTTGACGATCCGCTCCTTGAACGACTTGTCTTTGCGGATCACGAAGCGCTTGGAGGCATTGCGCACGCGAACCACGGTGGGGGCGCCGCCGGAAACGGGTGCGGCCTCGGATTTGCTGGTGAGGGTCACGATCAGATCTCCTGGGCGAAGTTGCCCTCGAGGCGTCGGAAGATCCGGTGGCCGATCCACACGAACACCACCCCGACGGCAAGGACGATGAGCAGGCGGAGTTCCATGTCCGGGGGCCAGACCTGAGGCGGGATTGGCGTGCCCTCGATCACGCTGGTGCGCGAGCCGTCACCCCAGATGGCCCGCTGGAAGGCGAGGATCGCGTTCGAGATCGGATTGATCAGATAGAGCTGCTCGGCCCAGCCGTGGCCGGCGCCGGTCGATGCGGTGACGACGAAGTTCCAGGCGTAGACGATGGGCGAGAGCCAGAAGAAGATCTGCAGCCCGACCTCAACGAGGAACTGAACATCGCGAAGGTAGACGTTGAGCGCTGACAGGGCCAGCGCTAGGGCAAGGCCATAGACCAGCACGATTGCGAGTGCCGGAACCATGTACAGCAGGTTCCGATTGAAGACCAGCGATCCGGTGATCAGTGCGCCCGCGATCAGGACCACGAACTGGACACCGAAGTTGAACAGAGCCGAGCCGATTGCGGCGACCGGGAAGATCTCGCGCGGCAAGTAGACCTTCTTAATCAGCCCGCCATTGCCGAGGATCGAGGTGGTGCCGGCCGTGACGATTTCGCTAAAGAGGCCCCACAGCGTGAGGCCGGAGAAGACGAAGATCGCGAAGTTCGGGACGCCGCGCGAGGCTCCGAGGATCTGCCCGATTGCTACGTAATAAATGAGGAGCATGATCAGGGGCCGGACGAGGCTCCAGATGAAGCCAAGGCTGCTGTCTTTATAGCGGGACTTGAGCTCCCGGCCGACCAGTAGCTTGAGCAACTCGCGGTGACGCAGGATCTCGGCGAGAGAGGCGAGAAATCCGCCAGAGCCGCCACCGACGGCCGACGTGGTACCGGCGATCTGGAAAGGCTCGTCGACGATCGCGCGCGCGCGATCCACAGCACTGCTGGGCATGGAACTCCAAGCTCTCGGCCTCCGCCGGGCGACGGACCGCATCATTATACGTGCGGGCTCACTGGGCAACCCGGCTGGCGTGCCGGGTCTCGCCCTTTCGCGGGTAGTCTTGCTCCCGCTCGCCGACTGAACGACATAAACGAGGTGTTCGCCATGCCCACGCAGCCAACCGATGTTCCGCTGGACCCAGAGCCGCACCGCGAAGGGGATCCGGCTCCCGTCCTCGGCGGTTCCGGAGAGGACGCTCCACTCGCGCCCGACCCGAGCCTGGAGGCCGCTGTTGACGGCTCCCCAAATGCTCCGGTTGTCTCGCGCAGCGACGTCGCGTCCGTGCGGGTTACCCCCCAGCGTGCGGCTGCTGCCGCCGTCCCGCCTCCCGCTGAGCAGGAGTCCGAGGGCGCCGAACTCGCACGACTGCGCACACAGGTCGACGCCCTCCTCAATGATCCTCTCGACGAATGGGTCAAGCGAATCCAGGTGGGTGGGGTGACCGCCTCCGGCTTCGAGCGCACGCTGTCCTGGCGGGTGACTAAGCCCCTGCGACTCGTCCGCACCTTCCAGATCCGCGTTGAGCAGCTCGGTCTGCCGGGCGCCGTCGGCCATAGCGCACGGTTCGTCAAGCGCCGCCTGTCCGGTCGGGCGCGATGAGCGAGCGGCCCAGGGTCACGACCGAGAGCGCTGATGCCGCGCGCGTCGTGCGCACCGAAGCGATGCTGCAGCGACTCGAGCAAATCGGCACCCTGCTCTTTACCGAGGAACGTCGGGCGGCGCTGCGCGCGCGCGGAGCGGGGGTTTACCTCGACGAGGTGGCCCGCGAGATTCGCCTCCGCCAGGACGACGAGCTGACGTGGGTCGCGCTTGTCTCGTTTACCGCCGCATATCCGACGAGTGAACTCTTCGACTGGTTCCGCCGCGCTCTCGAGCTTGCGCCGGAGGCGGCGGCCCTGCGCATCTTCCTCGAGGCCGGTTCGCGCACCGCCACAGGTTTCGCAGATCTTGACGCCCGCGTCGAGGTGGTCACCGGAGCGGTCGTGGTCGACGTTGACTTCCCGGCGCGGCATTCGCACAACACCGGAGTGCAGCGCGTCGTCCGTCAGACGGTCTCGCGCTGGGACGCGGAGCAGGAGATCGTGCCGGTTGCCTGGGTGCACGGCTCGATGTCTTTCCGGCGGCTCAGTGCCATCGAGCACGAGCGCGTCGTTGACTGGTCCTCCTCGGCCCGGCGCGATTGGGAGCACGGTGATCCGGAACAGACCGAGTTCGTCGTCCCGTATCGCAGCATCGTCCTCATCCCCTCGGTGCCTGACTACAACCAGTGCGGACCCCTCGCGGCGCTTGCTGAATACTCCGGCAACGAGGTCGTGATTCTCGGCCACGACGCTATCCCGGTCGTCAGCGCCGACACCGTCCCGCCGGAGGAGACGGTGCGTTTCGTCAATTTCCTGGCCGTCGTCAAACATGCCAAGCGCGTTGCCACGGTGAGCGCGGCGGCCGCACTCGAGTTCGACGGTTTCGTTCGAGCCCTCCCCGCTCAGGGGCTGACCGGACCTGCCGTGGTACCCGTGCCGCTGCCTGTCGAATTGCCGGACGGGCTGCGCTCGGACGATCGCGGTTCGACCGGCGTGCCGCTCGTGCTCTGCGTTGGTAGTCAGGAGCCGCGCAAGAATCATCTCGCTGTGCTGCACGCCGCCGAGGTCCTCTGGCGGGAGGGTCTCCGGTTCCGCGTCCGCTTCATCGGTGGGGCGAATCCGTGGGCGCATCAGGTTTTCGATCCGCGCGTGCGCGAGCTGGTCGCGGCAGGGCGACCGGTCGAGGTCCTCCGCGGCGCCGACGACGATGTCCTGGTCGCCAGCTACCGCGAGGCGCTGTTCCTGGCGTTCCCGTCGCTGCACGAGGGCTATGGCCTTCCGGTCGCCGAGGCACTCTCGATCGGACTTCCTGTGCTCACCTCCCGCTATGGAAGCACCGCGCAGATCGCCGAGCACGGCGGCTGCGTCCTGATCGACCCCGAATCAGACGAAGAGATCACCGACGGGATGCGCCGCTTGCTGACGTCTCCTGAGCTGATCGACTCGCTCAGGCACGAAGCGGCCGAGCGGCCGGAGCGCACCTGGGACGACTACGCTCGCGAGCTCTGGAACGCCCTCATCGGACGGTCGACGCTCAGTAAGCAGGAGGAGGAGCCCCGTGCGCTCTAAGCAGTATCTGGTCGATCGTCTTGCCACACTGGTGCGCACGCTCGCGCCATCGGTCGAGCCGCTCGAGAGCGTCGACGCGTTGACGGGGCAGCTCAGCGTGCTGCTGCCTGCCCCCTCCGACCGCGAGGTCTGGCTGGTGCTGGCCGTGCTCCGCGGGACCCTGCCTCGCCGCGAGGACGTCGTCGACGGGCGCCGACGGGCTCGGCTGGACGGCACTGCGGCGCTGCTCGCGCACGCCGCGTCGAGCATCGCCTCCACCCGCGTGTTCGCGCGGTTCCACCACCCTGAGGTCGAGGTGATCGTCGGCGCCGTCGTGGTCGACGTCCACCACACCGCGCGCACCGGCCTCGCGACGGGAATTCAGCGGGTAGTACGCCAGAGCATCGTCCGGTGGACTCGCGACCACGAGATCGTCCTGGTCGGATGGGATTCCACGCATGAGTCGCTCGTGATGCTGACTCCGGAGCAACGCAGCAACGCCGTTTCCGGCAGTGTCCCCGATGCGGTCGAGGATCGGTCTCGCGTGATCGTGCCCTGGCAGGGCACCTACATCCTGCCCGAGCTTGCCGTCGAGGACGAGCGAACATCGCGAGTCTCTGCTCTGGCCGAATTCAGTGGCAATCGCACCGGCACCATCGGGTTCGACTGCGTTCCAGTCACCACCGCCGAGACTGCGAGCACCGGCATCAGCGCCGCCTTCTCGCGCACGCTCGTGGCTGTCTCGCACATGGACCGTATCGCGACCATTTCGGAGGCGGCCGCCACGGAGTATTCCGGCTGGAGGCACATGCTGGGCAGTGTCGGAATGCAGGGCCCCGACATCCTCCCGATCCTGCTTCCCTCGCAGCCGGAGATCGTCTCGGAGCAGGAGCTGGCCATGGCAGCGCGCTCGCTCGTGACCGGAACCCTGCCGCTGGTCGTCTGCGTCGGCAGCCATGAGCCGCGCAAGAACCACCTCGCCGTGCTGCAGGCGGCCGAGATCCTGTGGCGCCGGGGATTGAAGTTCAGCCTTGTCTTCATCGGAGGCAACGCGTGGAGCAGCGCGGAGTTCGAGTATCGGCTCGAGGTGCTCGAGGGCTTCGGTCGACCGGTCCGCTCCCTGTCCAAGATCACGGACGCGCTGCTCTGGAGCGCATACCGCCTTGCCCGGTGCACAGTGTTCCCCTCGATCAATGAGGGCTACGGGCTACCGATCGTCGAGTCGATCTCGGTCGGGACGCCGGTCGTCACCTCGGGCTTCGGCAGTATGCGCGAGGTCGCCTCGGGTGGCGGCGCGCTGTTCGTCGACCCGCACGACGACCACGACATCGCCTCCGCTCTGGAGCGCCTCCTTACCGATGACGCGCTGCACGCGCGGCTGTCGGCGGAGGCGCTCGCGATCGATGGCGGCACCTGGGACGAGTACGCCGAGCGGGTCTGGTCGTATCTCGTTGACGGTGAGGGTGTTGCTGAGGACCGCGCCGCAACCGCGGTCTCGAGGACCGCCTGACTGACGTCAACCGCGTGCAGGTCGCCCCTGCTCCGAGTCAGGGAGCGGGGGCCACCTGCGCGCGGATCAGTCTGCGCGGCGGGCCAGGTCGAGGTCGTGCTCGACCATGCGGGCGACGATCTGCTCGAAGCCGACCGTCGGCGTCCAGCCGAGGACTTCCCGGGCCCGAGAGGCATCCCCCCGCATCTCGGGGGCATCGACCGGTCGGGCAAACCGCGGGTCGATGGTGACGCGCCGCTCCCAGTCGTCGATCCCGGCGGCTGTGAAGGCTGCGCGCACGAAGTCGCGGACCGAGTGCGCGATACCGGTCGCCACGACGTAGTCGTCGGGCTGGTCGGCGCGTGAGGCACGTAGGAGGGCGTCGACGTAGTCGGGCGCCCAGCCCCAGTCGCGGCGCGCGTCGAGGTTGCCGAGGGAGAGTTCCGATTCGGTGCCCGTCGCGATGGCGGCGACCCCTGCCGTGATCTTCCGAGTCACGAAGCTCAGCGGCCGACGCGGGGACTCGTGGTTGTAGAGGATGCCGGAGGAGGCGTGCAACCCACGCCCGCGATAAACGGCGACGAGGTGGTGCGCAAATGCCTTTGCTGCGCCGTACGGCGAGACGGGACGGATCGGAGTCTGCTCAGACTGCGGGATTTCGGCCGCCGCTCCGAAGATTTCGGAGGAGGAGGCCTGGACAAATCGCACCTCGCGTCCGGCTGACTCCTGGAGCGAGAGGGACGCCTCCAGGAGCGCGGCGACCGCGGTACCGGTGATCTCGGCGGCCAGCACGGGCTCCTGCCAGGAGAGCGCGACCGAGGAGAGGCCGGCGAGGTGAAAGACCGCGTCTGGCTCCGCCTCAGCGACGATGCGGCCGAGGCGGGCGGGATCGCGCAGGTCGCCCTCGAAAGGGCGCACAGCGGCGGGCAGGGCTGAGTCGTCGGTCTTGCGCACGAGCGCGGAGACCTCCCAGCCGTCGGCAAGCAGGCGTTCGACGAGGTAGCCCCCGTCCTGCCCGCTCGCCCCGGTGACGAACGCTGACGGCATGGCGGCTACTTGATCAGCGCGGACTGCTCGGCGAGGTCGTTCTCGACCATCATCGCCACCAGCTCGGGGAAGGAGACCTTCGGCTCCCAGCCGAGGACTTCACGAGCCTTGGCCGCGTCACCGATGAGGAGGTCGACCTCGGCAGGACGCATGAACGCGGGGTTTTGCGTGACGTACGGGGTCCAGTCGTCGATGCCGACGGAGCGGAAAGCGATGTCGAGGTACTCGCGGATCTCGTGGGTCTCCCCGGTCGAGACCACGTAGTCGTCGCCCTCGGGCTGTTGCAGCATCCGCCACATCGCATCGACGTAGTCGCCGGCGAAGCCCCAGTCGCGCTTCGCGTCGAGGTTGCCGAGTTCGAGAGTCTCCTGGAGGCCGAGCTTGATGCGCGCGACCGCCAAGCTGATCTTGCGGGTGACGAACTCGGGGCCGCGGCGGGGCGACTCGTGATTGAAGAGGATGCCGGAGGACGCGTGCATCCCGTACGACTCGCGGTAGTTGATGGTCATGTAATGGCCGAAGACCTTCGCGACGCCATAGGGGGAGCGCGGCCAGAGCAGCGTCTCCTCGCTCTGCGGGACCTGCTGCACCTTGCCGAACATCTCGGACGAGGAGGCCTGATAGAACTTCACGCGCGACATGTTGTCGCCGGCGTACAGGCGGGTCGCCTCGAGGATGTTCAGGACGCCCTTGCCGGTCACGTCGGTCGTCAGTGACGCGTTCTCCCAGGAGTAGGCGACGAAGGAGATGGCGCCGAGGTTGTAGACCTCGTCCGGCTGGGCGGCGGCGAGGACGCGCACGAGACTCGACACGTCGGTCAAGTCGCCGGTGAGGAGCTTCACCTCGGGAACGGTGCGGCGCACCAGCTCGTACTTCGGGTTGTTCTGCCCGCGGACCAGGCCGAAGACCTCGTAGCCCTTCGAGAGCAGCAGCTCGGCGAGGTAGAGGCCGTCCTGGCCGGTGATTCCTGTAATCAGAGCGCGGGGCACGTGGTGGTCCAATTCGTCGGGGTCGATGACAGCGGGCTTTATCCTACCCGCGGGCGTCAGTGGGCATCGGGAGCGGCGTGGCAGCGCCGGTATTCTGGGCCGGCCCAGACCTGATTGGACGCCATGCCGCACCCGCTCTCCGTCGCGCTCGCCGTGCTCACCGTCGACCCCGGCGGCATGGGCGGCGGCGAGACCTACGCCCGGGCGCTGACGCGCCTCCTGGTGCCGCGAGCAGATGAGGAGGGGCTCGCGGTCCAGGTGCTCGTACCTGAGAACGCGCGCGGCTTTAGCGAGGGGGTGCCCGAGCTCGTGGCGGAGGGGGTCGTGAGCGGGTCCGGGCACCGTCGCCGGGCGATGGGGATGCTCCAGGCGCTGCTGCGCATCCCGCGCCTGCGTCGGCGCCTGGGCCCCGATGCCGTCCTGTACTTTCCCTTCACCGTTCCGCTGCCGTGGCCGTCGCGTCGCCAGGGTCACGTGCAGATGGTGTTTGACTTGCAGCACCGGGATCTCCCGCAGCTCTTCCCCCGTGTCGAACGCTTCTTCCGCCGGATCGCCTACGAGGCGACCGCGCGGCGGGCCGATGCCATCATCACGATCAGTGCTTTTACGAAAGGGCGGATTGTCGAACTGCTCCACATCCCCGAGGAACGGATTTACGTGTCGCACCTCGGCGTAGACACCGAGCGCTTCACCCCGAACTTCGGCCCGCGCGAGGACTTCGTGTTCTATCCGGCGCGGGCCTGGCCGCACAAAAACCACGCTCGCCTCTTCGAGGCGGTGCGGTTGCTGCGGGCGGAGGGGCACGCCCTGCGTCTGGTGCTCACCGGGGGCGATCTGGACCGGCTCGGCCCGCTGCCGGACTTCGTCGACTGGCGCGGTCACGTCACTCCTGACGAACTTGCCGACCTCTACCGTCGCGCCGCGGTGCTGGCGTTCCCGAGCCTGTACGAGGGGTTCGGCTTCCCGCCGATCGAGGCGATGGCGTCCGGCTGCCCGGTCGCTGCGGCTGACTCGGGCGCGCTGCCCGAGATTTGCGGCGAGGCCGCGGTCTACGTGGACCCGCTGGAGCCGCGTTCGATCGCCGACGGAATCATCGAGGCGATCGCCAGGACCGCCGACCTCGGCCCCCGGGGTGTCGAGCGGGCACGGCGCTTCAGCTGGGAACGCTGCCGGGAGGAGCACCTCGCGGTATTTCGCGCGGTGGGGGAGCAGCGCCGCCGCTGACCGCAGGTCGCTGTCGGTCGGGTTCAGTCGCGCGGGTGTACCAGGCGGCGCCAACTCAGCCCCTGCGCCGCCCGCATCGCGCAGAGCACGACGAGGAGCCAGCCCGCGTCGAGCAGGATCGAACTCTCGGCCAAGCCGGTAACGATGAGCACTGTCAACACCAGCACCGGCCAGACATGCACGACCGCGCGGCGCTGGGAGGCGATCAGCCAGGAGCGCCACAGCGCGAGGCCCACCAGCACGACGAAGAGCACCACTCCGACCGCGCCCACCTGTAGCGCTACATCCAACAGCGCGTTCAGGCTCGACGAGTGCGGTCGGCCAGAGAGGTAGTCGATTGCGGCGAAGGGGGAGAGGTCGGTGCGCCAATAGCCGACCCACCCCCAGCCGATGACCGGCGCGAGGTCGGTGAAGCGCCAGACCTGCTGCCAGAGCCGCAGCCGGAACTCGAACTCGCTGCCCGCGTTGAGCAGTTCGATCACGCGGTAGCGCAGGAGCCAGGCGGTCAGGGCCGCGGCGACAGCGACGCCGAGGACGAGGTACTGCCTCCGTCGGCGTTGCGTGCCGTCGCCGTGGCGCACCCAGCGCAGGGCGAGGGCGACCACGGCGGCCACCGCGAGGACGCCGGCGCTCACGGCGGAGCGGGTGAACAGCAGGGTCACCACCGCCAGCACGATCGAGGCGATCGCCGGGCCGCGGGCGACGGAGCGCGTCATCAGTTCGACCGAGAACGTCACGATCGCCAGAAGACACACGAGTCCCAGCTGGTTGCGGGTGCCGACCAGCCCCTGGATCGGTCCGCCGAACGCCAGCAAACCCTCGACGCCGAGAAAGCGCAGGGGCCGGTCAATCAGGACCCCGGCCAGTACCTCTATCGCGAGCGAGGCGATCAGCACGAACCGCAGAACGTCGCCGACCGAGCGGATGATTTGGATGACGTCCCGCGTGAGCCCGATCACGATCGCCAGGAAGGCGAGGGCGAACTGGTAGGCGACACTCGAGACCGTCGCCCACTGATATCCGCTCCAGAGCACGCTCAGGCCGGTCCAGCCGAGGAACATCAGGATGCTCGTCGGTAGTAGGCCTTCCCAGTCGAGTAAGCCGCGACGCAGGATCAGCATGACTGCGGCGAGGACGCTCAGGCTCGCTATCGCCGCGACGTAGCCGGGCCAGCCGATCATCCCCCGCACGGAAGGAGCGCAGAGGACCGTGACGAGGGTGGTCTGCGCGAGAGCCGCGGCGAACTGCGGCGAGGCCGCCGCGTCGGCGACGGAGGAGGGGAGCGAGGGGCGGCGAGGCCTCATCGCTCCGGGTGGGCACCCGCGAGAGGGAGCGGTGTCGAGGAGAGGACATCGGCCGCCTCGGTCGCTGGCTGCTTGGTCTGCACGGCGAGCAGCACCAGGAGCAGCCAGCCGCCCTCGATCAGGATCCGGCTCTCGACGAGGGAGTGCGCGAGGAGTGCGACGACGAGCAGGAGCGGCGCGAGGGAGACGGCGGAATAGGGGAGGACCGTCGCCGCCGTGAGCCTCGGGCGGTCGACGGCTCGAAACCACGAACGCCAGAGGGTCGAGACGGCGACAGCGGCAAAGAGGACGAGGCCGACCGCGCCGAGCTGGAGCGCGACGTCGAGCCAGGCGTCGTGCGCCTGGAGGTAGAGGACGCCCTTCCGCTCGGCCAGTGTGTCGAACGGGGCGACCCACGGCGCCCAGTAGCTGACCCAGCCCCAGCCGAGCACGGGACGCTGCGCTGCCAGTTCGGCGACGGAGCGCCAGATGTCGAGCCGGCCAGTTGCGTCCTCGCTCTTGCCGAGGAGGGCGAGCAAGGATGACCAGCCCGCGATGCCTCCCGCGACCACGACGACGGCGAGTCCGGCCGCGGTGAGGTAAACGGGCCGTCGTGCGGACTCGCCGCGGCGGCGGGCCCAGAGCGCGAAGGCGGCGGCGAGTACGACGGCGACCGCGCAGACCAGCACGGTGGCAGAGCGCGTGAGGGCGAGCGCGGCGGCAAAGAGAACGATCCACATCACCCCCCAGCGGCGGCGGATCGAGTGCGCTGCCAGCTCGACTGCCACGACGACCAGCCCCAGCAGCGCGAGGAAGCCGAGCAGGTTGCGATTGCCGACGATGCCCTGGATCGGCTCGCCCGTGAACAGGGCGGCCTGCGACCAGTAAAAGGCGGCGGGGACGCGCCCGTCGGCGGGAACCTCGATCCCGACGGGAAGGATCGGCTGACGGACGACGACCGCGACCACTAGCTCGAAGAGGAGAGAGAGCCCGACCGAGATTCGCAGGGCCCGGCCCAGTGCGGTCACCAGCTCGCCGGTGCTCAGCGTCAGGGCGAGCACGACGCCACCGAACGTCGTGGCCACTTGCGCGGTCACTCCGATGGCGCTCGCCCCGGGATAGGCCGACCACAGCAGCGAGAGCACCGCGAGTGCGAGGAAGGCGACCAGTGACTTCGGAGCACGCGCCCAGCGCAGGCGCGGACGGGCGCGCACGAGGACGGCGATCGAGGCGATGACGAGGACGGCGATGACCGCGCCCCAGCCCCACCAGCCGACACTGTTGCGGAGAGACTGACCGGCCAGCATCACCGCGAGAACCGCCACCGCCAGCACTTGGGCAGCGGCGGGGGCGGCGGGTCGGATCATGGCGACCAGTCTAGGGAGCGGGCGCGGTGCGGCGGCGGACGCCGATGCGCTCGGTGCATAGGGGCTGACGGCGTGTTCTCGTTCGCTGGCTAAGCGTCTACGGCCGCTTCACTGTGGCTTGTTGCGATGTATCGGGCTGCGAGGGTGGCGAAAGCAGCGGCTAGCTCCGGAGGGCCGACCACTTCCATCGGGACGTCGAATCGCCCCAAAGACGCAGCGAGCGAGCCCCACGACCAGGACCCCGATTCGAGCGTGCACCTGCGCTCGTCAAGGGCTTTCACCGTTCCATCACCGGAGAAGGGGAGAACGTTGCTGGCAGGGAGATCCAGAATTACGGTGCCACGGCATGGCCATTCGTTGATGTCTGCTCCTTTAAAGTGCGCAGAGACGAATTCGTTGACGTCCCCGCCGGGAATGCTTTTCGGGATGAAGTGGGGACCGTTGGGGACCCGCATGCGGATTCGGTCGACCCTGTAGAGCCGCCAGTCGTCTCGGTCCAGGTCCCATCCAACGAGGTACCACCGTCCGTGAGAAGTGACCAGGTGGTGCGGCTCGACGCGGCGCGAGAGACGACGGTCGTCTGCCTCGGTGTCGTCGGCAGCGCGCGGAAGGTACTCGATACGCAGGATCTCGCGATCGCGAATCGCGTTCGCCACCGTCATTAAGACCTCGAAAGAGAGGGGTGCCAGGGGCGCGTCACCCGCGCGGCCTATGGCGGTGACCTGGAGGGCGTCGAGGCGGTGCCGCAGCCTCGAGGGCATGACCTGTCGAATCGTGCCAAGGGCACGAATCGCGGCCTCCTCGACACCGACGCCCATGCTAGGGGCGGCCTGCAGTGCAACGGCGATGGCAACGGCTTGGTCATCATCGAACAGGAGCGGCGGTAATTCGCTGCCTGCGTCGAGCCGGTAGCCGCCATTCGTGCCCATGGTGGCGTGGATGGTGTACCCCAACTCCCGCAGGCGGTCGATGTCCCGGCGGACCGTCCGACCGCTGATCTTCAGCCTCGCCGCGAGGAGCGACCCCGGCCAGTCCCGCCCGGTGTGCAGTAGTGACAACAGGCTCAGTAGACGCGATGTCGTGGTCATTTTTCGACCCTATGTGTGATCTAGGCCAAAAGCTGACCTAGATGCCTGTGAAGGTTGTGGTATCGAGCCG
Source organism: Rathayibacter iranicus NCPPB 2253 = VKM Ac-1602 (assembly GCF_003149025.1). GTDB lineage: Bacteria > Actinomycetota > Actinomycetes > Actinomycetales > Microbacteriaceae > Rathayibacter > Rathayibacter iranicus. Next base: position 38,615 of record NZ_QGDV01000004.1, on the reverse strand, counting down.
CTCGGGCCGATTTATGAAGGAGATGCGATGACCATCCAGACGACCACCCACCTCAACTTCCGCGGCGACGCCCGCCAGGCGCTGGAGTTCTACCAGTCCGTGTTCGGCGGCCACACCGTCATCAACACCTACGCGAACGTCGGAATGCCGTCCGAGGTGCCGGGTTCCGACAAGGTTGTGTTCGGCCTCGTCGTCGCCGAGAACGGTTTCCGCGTCATGGGTTACGACGTCCCTGGCCAGACCGGGGGGCCGATCGCCGGCGGCGGTTCGACCCGTCGCGAGAACGGCACCACCGTCACCGACCAGGCACTGTTCGTCTCGATCGGCTCAGACACCCTCGAGGAACTCCAGGGCTACTGGGACTCCCTCGCGGTGGGGGCCGTCATTGTCGAGCCGCTGGCCGCGTCGGCATGGAGCGCCGGCTTCGGCATGCTCACCGACCGGTTCGGTGTCACCTGGAGCATCAGTGTGAGTGCCTGATCCTCATCCCCTGAGAATCATCGGTCGCGGCACCGGTAGAACCTGCTCGTGCCGCGACATCTCTCCTGTCCTCCCCTCCCCATTTAGTATCAGTCCGTAAGCCTGGCGAGGAACCTTGCCTACTTGCGAGCGATCGTGGCGAGGTGGTCGCGAATCTTTTGCAGCGTCGTGTCGACATTCTTGAGTCGGGCCTTTGTCGAAGTCGAGGAGACGCCGTAAGTAGCGGGGGTGACGGTTTCATGAGGTGGTCTGTGTCCTTCGGGAGCGCGATCGGCGGGTCGAATTCGACCTTCACATCTCGTGCACGGGTAGGCCCGAGGTTGGTGACCGCGAACTCGATCGAACTATCGTTATGCGGCGCAGGCCGGAATTCGGCTGCGAGCATCGGCTGCGAGCGAGCTTTGCTGTCTTGTGCCGTCGAAACCAGGGCAGCGATAGCGACAATCGCTGCGACCACGCCCGCGATGGAGCCGATTGCCGAATCGTAGACGATCGTCCATTCCCCAAGGTCGACGACGTTCTGTGGGAGCACAGGGGTGAAGGTAACGGACACCCCGCACGTTCACACGAACGCGGCGGTGCCGGTGATCGAGCGGCCGACGATCAGAGTGTTCATCTCGCGCGTTCCCTCGTACGAGTAAAGGGCCTCCGCATCGGCGAAGAAGCGGGCCACCCCGTAGTCGAGCACGATGCCGTTGCCGCCCATGACCTCGCGGCACCACGCCACGGTCTCGCGCATCCGGGCCGTCGTGTATGCCTTGGCCAGTGCCGAGTGCTCGTCGCGCTGTTCACCGGCATCGAGCATTTCGGAGACGCGGGTGGCTAGGGCGATGCTCGCAGTGATATTGCCGATGCTCTTCACGAGGAGGTCCTGCACCAGTTGGTGGCCGACAAGCGGTTTGCCGAATTGCACGCGCTCCTTTGCATAGCGCAGCGCAGCGTCATAGGCGCCAATCGCGACTCCGATCGCCTGCCAGGCGACCTCGGCGCGGGTGAGACGAAGGACCTTTGCCGTATCGCGGAAGGAGTCGGCGGACTGGAGGCGCAGTGACTCCGGCACGCGCACGCCCTCCAGCACGATGTCGGCGTTTTGCACGGTGCGCAGGCTCTGCTTGCGGGCGATAGCCGTGGCTCGGTAGCCAGGCGTCGACGTCGGTACGAGAAAGCCCTTCACCTGGCCGTCAGCGACATCTTTCGCCCAGATCACGGTGACATCGCTGAAGGTCGCGTTGCCGATCCAGCGCTTCTCGCCGTCGAGTACCCACGAGTCGCCATCGCGCCGTGCGGTCGTGCGTAATCCTTGCGAGGAATCGGAGCCGGAGTGCGGCTCGGTCAATCCGAATGCACCGATCACCTCGCCTGAGGCCAGCTTCGGCAGCCACTCCGCCCGCTGCTTGGCGGAACCGGCGACGCCGACGGTGCCCATCACCAGGCCGTTCTGCACGCCGACATAGGTCGCGATGCCCGCATCGACGCGGCCCAGCTCCAGGGCCACCCAGCCGCGGAACACCGCCGAGTTCTCGATCGACCGGGTCTCAGGCCAGGAGAGGCCGATGACCCCGGTCGCGTGGAGGCCGGGAATCAGCTGCCGCGGGAACTCGGCGCGCTCCCAGTAGTCGTCGGCGATCGGCCGGACCTCTTTCTCGAGGAAGGCGCGCACGCCGACGAGCAGTTTTTTCTCGGCGGGGGAGAGGCTTGCCTCGAACCCATAGAAGTCGGCCGCCAGGGTCTCGAAGGTCGTGCTGTCCATGCTCCATGCTCCCTCGCTTATCGGATGCGGCACCGCTGCCGCCGTGGGCAGGGACGGTGTCGCTCGGCTCAGCGTACGAACGACCGGCGCGAGCGTGACGTCCTCTGGCGGTGAGCACCAACGGGCAGTCCCTCCTCCGCGGTCGGCGTTGTGGATCCTGCTACCGTCGGGCGGGGCGGCCCCGGCGGATCCGGACGAGCGCCTCCGATCTGCTCCCGATACAGAAGGCGACAGTTCCCGTGTTTATCCCGATCGGCAATACTCCCCGCGACTACGCCTGGGGATCGCTCACCGGCCTCTCCGAGGCTCTCGGCACGACTCCCTCCGGATCGCCCGAGGCCGAACTCTGGCTCGGCGCGCACCCGGGATCGCCCGCGCGCATCCTCGATCCCGCCTCCGTCGGCGCAGGGACCCTCGCCGAATGGATCGCGCGCGAGCCCGACGCGGCGCTCGCTGGAGTGGCGGGATCGGTCGACCCGGTCTCGGGAGCGCCCCGCCTGCCGTTCCTGCTCAAGGTCCTCGCCGCCGGAGGCCCCCTCTCGCTTCAGGCGCATCCTTCCGCCGAGACTGCCCGCCGGCGCTTTGTCGACGAGGAGGAGGCCGGCATCGCGCGCGACGCGGCCGACCGCAACTACAAGGACCCTTTCCACAAGCCGGAGCTGATGTACGCGTTGAGCGAGAGCTTCGATGCGCTCTGCGGGTTTCGCGAGCCCGAAGCGGCTCGGACGCTGTTCTCCGAACTCGCCGCGCGCTCATCGGGGGAGGCGGCGGAGGCGATCACGCGCTTCGCGGCCACGCTCGACGGCGACCCCGCTGCCGTACTCCGCCGTGCGGTCTCCTGGCTTCTCGCCGACGGGGACCGCGCTGAGGTCTCCGCCCTGGTCGCGGCGGTTGTCGCGGCTTGCGCGGGGGACGACCGCCTCGAAACGATCACGGTGGGCGACCTCGCCGGGAGCTACCCGGGCGACCCGGGCATCGTCCTCTCGTTGCTCCTGAATCGCGTGCGTCTCGCGCGCGGCGAGGTCCTCTACCTACCGGCGGGAAATATCCACGCCTACCTTGCCGGCACCGGGGTCGAGCTGATGGCTGCGTCGGACAATGTGCTGCGCGGCGGGCTGACGCCCAAGCACATCGACGTCCCCGAGCTGGTGAGCGTGCTCGACTTTTCGCCGTTGCCGGTTCCGTACCTCTCGGCAGAGGAGGTGGCGCCCGGCGTTCGCGTGTATCGGCCAGACGTTCCCGACTTCGTGCTCGTCGTGGTGCAGCCGGAGTCCGATGCCGCCGCACGGGTGACGCTACGCGGACCGGCGATCGTCATCGCGACCGAGGGCTCGTTCTCCCTCGCCGGCGCGGAGGGCTCTGCGCGGGTCGAGCGCGGCGAGAGCATGTTCGTGACGCCGTCCGAGGGCGCTCTCTCGGTGACCGGGCGCGGGACGCTGTTCGTCGCCACCGTGTGACGTCACGTTCCTCATACGGGGCGCCTGATGACTCTCGGCCTCGTCGCTGGCGCGCCGAAGCAGGGTCGCGACTGGCCGCTCGGCCTATCGCTCTGCGCCGCTAGGGTGTCTTCCGGCGAGCGGACTCGTGCGCCGGGCACGAAGGAGGATGCGCATGGCATGGCTGGTCACCGGAGGAGCCGGATATATCGGCGCGCACGTGGTGCGCGCGTTCTCGGAGCAGGGGATCGAACCGGTCGTGCTCGACGACCTGTCCTCGGGGCACGCCACGTTCGTACCGGAGGGGGTCCCGTTCCATCAGGGGTCGATCCTCGATGAGGCACTGCTCGACCGAGTGTTCGCGGAGCACGACATCGAGGGTGTCGTGCACGTGTCCGGCTTCAAGTACGCCGGAGTCTCGGTCCAGCGACCGTTGCACACCTACGAGCAGAACGTCACCGGCACGATGCGTGTCCTCGAGGCGATGGTACGAGCCGGCGTCACGTCGATCGTCTTCTCGTCGAGCGCAGCCGTCTACGGCGCGGTCGACGTGGAACTCGTCACCGAGAGCACGCCGAAAAGCCCGGAATCGCCCTACGGCGAGTCGAAGCTGATCGGGGAGTGGCTGCTCGCGGATGCGGGACGTGCGTACGGAATACGGCACACCTCTCTCCGCTACTTCAACGTCGTCGGCTCAGGCTCCGCGGACGTCTCTGACACCAGCCCGCACAACCTGTTTCCGCTCGTGTTCGAGGCGCTGCTGGCCGGACGCCCCCCGCGGATCTACGGCAATGACTACCCGACACCCGACGGCACCTGCGTCCGCGACTACCTGCACGTTGCCGACCTCGCTCTGGCGCACGTGGCGGCTGCACGCCGACTGGCCGCGGGCGAGCAGATCGACTCCGCGTACAACCTGGGCAGCGGATCCGGGGTTTCCGTCGGCGAGATCATGCGCGCGATTGCCGAGAGCACGGGTATCGACTTCACGCCGGAGGTGGCGCCGCGTCGTCCCGGCGACCCGCCCCGCATCGTCGCCTCAGGCGAGAACGCCGCCCGCGATCTCGGGTGGGAGATGCGCCACACTCTGGGCCAAATGGTCGAGAGCGCATGGCGAGCCCGCAGAGCGGTTGCGCTCTGATCGGAACTGACGGTCACGACACGCCGGTGTGTCGCGAACCCTCCACGGAGGGTTGAGGGTTTAGAGTCCGCGACTTGACCTGGACGAATGACACCGCTGTAATTACCTAGGCAGCGGCTCCGGAAGGAGTGGCTCGCCGTCCATCGGTTCGCAAACGGGGTAGGAGACGGTATGACGCTTCCGGAACAACGCTCCGGAGTCCCCGAGGACTGGTTCGTCGATCCCGTACGCCTCGGCGTTCCCGGGGTCCGGCCGGGCATCGACACCGAGAGCGAGGCGCCCGGCGGGGTTCTCTCGTGGCAGGTCGACTCGCTATGTGCGCAAACCGACCCCGAGGCTTTCTTTCCCGAAAAGGGTGGATCGACTCGCGACGCGAAGAAGATCTGCACCTCCTGCGAGGTCCGCGCGCAGTGCCTCGAGTACGCACTCGAGAACGACGAGCGCTTCGGAATCTGGGGCGGCCTCTCCGAGCGCGAGCGCCGCAAGCTGCGCCGCCGGGCTTGAGCGCTGTCCTCCTGATGGTGCGCGCGGTGGGGTGACGTGGTCCGCGCCAGATCGACGGGGCGGCGAGCCGGAGGCGGGCGGCGACCGAGCATCGCTTAGGGTGGTCCGCGATGTATCCACGAGTCACTGCCGTCCTCGTTGCGCGTAATGGCGCGGCGTATCTGGAACGAACCCTCACGGCGCTCCGGGCCCAAACTCGGCAGCCCGATGCGACGGTCTTCGTTGACGGCGGCTCGAAGGACTCGACCGACGCGCTGCTCGCGTCCTGGGGCCCGACACAGCTGGTCCAGGTCAGCGAAAATCTTCCTTTCGGGCAGGCGGTCGCTCGCGCCGTGCGCGTGATGCAGCCGCCGGCCGGCGAAGACGAGTGGTTGTGGCTGCTTGCGCAGGACTCGGCCCCGGAGCCTGGCGCCCTCGCGGCGCTGCTCGGTGCGGTCGAAGTAGCGCCCTCGGTCGCCGTCGCGGGCCCGAAGATCATGGACTGGACCCGCTCGGGCTATATCCGCAGCTACGGCGAATCGGTCACCAACTACGGCACGACGGTGCACCTCGTCGAGGACGAACTCGACCAGGGCCAGCACGACTCCACCCCCGACGTACTCGCAGTCGCCGCAGGCGGGATGCTCGTGCGCCACTCTCTCTGGGAGGAACTGGGCGGCTTTGACCCCGGACTTCCTGTCGTCGATGACGCCCTCGACTTCTCGATCCGCACGCGCCTCGCCGGGCACCGCGTCAGCCGCGTGCCCGACGCCCGAGTCACCACCGCCAGGATCGGCCTGCAGCGACCCGACGGTCGGCGGATCGACAGCGGGGAGCGCCGCCGCGCGCGGCAGCACCGCACTGCCCAGCTGCACCGACGTCTCGCGTATGCGCCCGTCGCCTTCGTCCTGCTGCACTGGCTTTCGCTCGTGCCGCTGGCGATCGGCCGCGCGGTCGTTCGGCTCCTGCGCAAGCAGCCCGGATTGGTCGGCGGCGAGCTGCTCGCGGCCATCGTCGTCGCATTCGGTGGGACGAAGGTGCTGCGGGCAAGGCGGATCCTGCGCTCCTCGAAGAACGTGGGCTGGAAGGCGATCGCACCGCTACGCATCCCGCTCGACGTGGTGCGCCAGCTTCGCTCCGTGCGCCACGACGCGGTGCGGGTGCAGGCCGGGCGCGACCGGCATCCCGTCACCTTCTTCTCGGGAGGCGGAGTCTGGGTCGTCCTCGTGGCCGCGATCGTCGGCCTCGTCCTCTACACACCGCTGATTGCCGCGCCCGCCCTCAGCGGCGGCGGGTTGCTGACCCTGTCGCCCACGGTCGGTGACCTCTGGCGCAACGCCGCCTACGGCTGGCGCGATCTCGGTTCCGGATTCATCGGAGCCGCGGATCCGTTCGCCGCCGTCCTCGCCATGCTCGGCTCGCTCACCTTCTGGTCGCCGAGCCTCTCGATGGTTCTGCTGTACCTGCTCGCTCTGCCCGTGGCCGCGATGGGTGCCTGGCTGATGATCGCGCGACTCACCCCGCGCGCCACCGCGCGGGCTGCGGGATCCCTGGTCTATCTGCTGGCTCCGGCGTTCTTCGCCGCCCAGGCCGACGGACGTCCGGGTCCGATGCTGGTACATCTGCTGCTGCCGTGGCTGTTCTTCGCCGGCTTCGGCGCCTACCGGTCGTGGTCAGCGTCGGCGAGCGCGTCGATCCTCGCCGCGGTGGTCGTTGCCTGCGCTCCGGTGCTCGCCGTCCCACTGCTCGTGATCTGGCTCGTCGTCGTGGTCACCGCGGGCCGCAGCGTCGGCCGCTTCCTCGGCCTGCCGGTTCCCTCCCTCCTGCTGCTCTTTCCGCTGGTGCTCGCTCGCGCGCCCCGGAGCGACTGGCTGGCGATCCTCGCCGACCCCGGTGTGCCGCTGCCGTCCGGGCGTGCTGACATGCTCACCCTGCTCGCGGGCGTCCCCGGCGGACTGCCGAGCGCCTGGTTGACGTTCCTGGGAGGCCTCGGCGTCAGCGCCTCCGCCGTGCCGCTCGTGACCGCCGTGCTGGTCCTACCGCTGATCGTCGCCGCGCTCGCCGCACTGCTGCTGCCGAACAATCTCTCGGCGCTCGGCGGAGTGGGCGTTGCGGCGGCGGGACTCCTTACCGCCGCGCTCGCCCAGAGTGTGCAGGTCGCGACGACCGGGTCGGTCGCCATCAGCGTCTGGAGCGGCTCGGGGCTGAGCCTCTACTGGCTCGGACTGGTCATCGGCTTCTCGCTGTCGATCGCTGCCGTCCCCTCGTTCCGGATCGTGCCGGCGCTCGTCATCACGGCGGCCGTCGCGGTCGTGGCCGGCCCGTTGGCCATCGCGTTCCCGACCGGCTCGGCATCCGTCGCCTCGACATCGGACCGCTCGCTGCCGGCCTACGTCGCTGCGGAGGCGCAGACCGACCCGCGCGTCGGCACGATCGTCCTCGTCCCCCAGGCCGATGGCGGGATCCTCGCGCGACTCGAGCGCGGAGCCGGGGCGACGCTCGATCAGCAGTCCACGCTCGTCGTGACCGGCGCTGAGCCTGCCGACGCGATCAACGAACTCGCGGGCAACCTGGTCTCGCGCACCGGTTTCGACGTCGATTCGGCGCTCAAACGCCTCGGAGTGCGCTTTGTCGTGCTGACCGAGCCCGCCGGTTCGCAGGTCGGCGATGTTGCGACGGCCGTCCGAGCCCGCGCTGCGGTCTCTCTCGATGGCAACGCCGCCTTCTCGGCGGTCGGCGACACGCGTTACGGCCTGCTCTGGAGCGCCGTCGACGCGGAGAGCACCACGACCGAGGCGACTCCAACGGATGTCGTCGGCCCGTTCGGCGTCGCTTACACGATCGCTCTCCTGCTCGTCTTCCTCGTTGCGGTCCTGCTGGCTGTGCCGACCGGGATGTCGCTCGAGCGCGCCCGCTCGGGAGCCGCAGTGGCGGGTATCGACGATGAGCCGGGCGAGGCCACCGGCCAGTTCGACGATGGGAACGACGATGTCTGAGCCTGCCGACCAGGAGAAGCGCATGACCGACCCCGCCGCCCGCCGATCTCGGACAGACAGGCACGCCGCCGCGGCCCATTCCGCGCCGGCCCACTCCGCGCCGGCCCGCACTCCGTCCGCCGCGCATCGTCGGCGTACCGCGCTGCGCAGCGCCGTCGGAATCGCAGGAGTCGTGATCGCCGCGGCCGCGGTCGTCCTCCCGCAGTTGCTCCCGCTGCCGCTTGCATCGCGCGCCGCCGAGGGCGTCGTGATCACCCCCGTCGCCGCGGACGGCTCGCTCGTCTGCGGCGGCGATCTGATCGACGCGAGCGAGCCCGAGCAGCTTCGCGCGTTCGGTGGCTCGGCCTCGACGGTGTGGCCTGAGGGGTCCACGACCGGTTCGACCCGGCTCACAGAGGCCGATGTCGCCTCGCCCGGTACCGGCATCGTCGGTTTCGCCGTGCCCGCGGGAGCAGATCCGGCTCCGGGAGGCGTCCGTGTCCAGTCCATCGCGAACGAGACCGTCTCAGGGCTCTCGGCTCGCGGTTGCGCCGAGCCCTCCGCCGACAGCTGGCTGGTCGCCGGGTCCACCGACGTTGGCCGAACCTCGGTCCTGATCCTGGCGAACCCCAGCGCCGTCGCCGCTACCGTCGACCTCACCCTGTTCGGCGAGAACGGCGCCATCCAGGCCACCGGAGCGAAGGGCATCGTCGTCCCCGCTCGCTCCGTGCGCGAACTCCCGTTGGCGGGACTGGCTCCCGGCATCCTCCAGCCGGTCGTGCACGTGACCTCCCGCGGAGGAGAGGTCGCGGCGAGCATACAGAGCAGCACGATCTCAGGGCTCACTCCCGAGGGCGTCGAAGTGACGGGGCCGACGGCAGGTCCTGGCACAACCGCGGTCATCGCGGGCTTCACCGCGACCGCCCCGCCCACGCAGACCGGGAGCGACGACGGCAGTGGTGGAGCGGGGGTCCCGATCCTGCGCATCCTCGTGCCCGGCGACAGCGACAGTACGGTCTCGGTCGAAGTCTCGAACGAGAACCCGAGCGGCTCGGGCGCCTCGACCCAGGTCGTCGTGCCCGCCGGCCGGGTGGGCGAGGTCCCGATCTCGGGTCTTGCCGACGGCTCGTACCGGATCACGCTCAGCGCCGATCAGCCTATCGTCGCCGCGGCTCGCTCGACGTCCACCGGCAGCGCCGGTACTGATTTCGCCTGGTTCGTTGCAGGCACGGCGACATCGACAGCCTTCGGCGTCGGCAGCGCGGGCGACGTTGATTCGGTCCTGCATCTGGCAAACGGTAGCGACTCGACCGCCGCTGTCGAGATCGCCTCAGCGGGCGAATCGCGCACGCTTGAGCTGGGCCCCTTCGCCGTGCTCTCCACCTCCCTCGGCCGCGACTCGGCCGTCGTCTCGAGCACCCAGCCCGTGCAGGCGTCGGTCTCGGTCGCCCGCGACGGAGGGATTGCCTCCTATGCCGTGGTCCCGCCGGGCCCGCTCTCCTCGCCGATCACGGTCTACTCGCACTAGCGCGCTGAGCGCGTGGTGGTGTCAGAGGCCGCGGAAACGGTCTGGGGAGAGGTCCCAGGGGTCGCGGCCGAGCAGCTCGGCGACGGCACGGAACACGTAACTCTCGATCAGCATCCGCTGGTGCCAGTCGTCGCGGCGGTGCAGCTTGGCGAGGCGTTCGATTGGCACGCGGTACAGGATGATGCGCCGGGCGGCCCGGTCCACGCTCCACCGCGCGATCCCCGCTCCGTCGAGGCTCTTCGGATCGACGTCCGGTGTGGCCGCGACATCCACCCGGATGCCGACGAGATCCTGTGGCCAGGTTCCGCGGAGATAGTCGATGGCCGAGCCGATTGTCGTCTCGAAGAAGTCGGTGCGGGTCTGCAGCGGCGGCAGGAGCGGGCCGGTGATCGGGCCGCGGACGCCCCGCCCGTGCCGATCGCGAGAACCTCCGCGCAGCGGGCCTGCCGGACGGGCGACAGGACGACGGGCGCGGGACATGCGTTCAGCCTATTGCTACTGTGGGCGCGATGACCGGACGGCAGTGCTCGCGGACAGGTTGCCGCGCGGAGGCAGCCGTGACCCTCACCTACGACTACCGCGACTCCCTCGTGGCGGTCGGCCCGCTGAGCCCGACTCCCGATCCCCACGGCTACGATCTCTGCGCGTCGCATGACCGGCGGCTCCTGGTTCCGCAGGGCTGGCGGACCGTCCGCTTCGACGCGCCTGGCAGCGACGCGCCTGGCAGCGACGCGCCTGGCAGCACGGCCTTGGAGGTCTAGGCGCGGTCGCGCTGGGGGAAGCCGGGCGGAGCGCTCGCCAGCACGGGTGCCAAGCGCTCGAGGCGCTGGTCAGAGAGCCGCAGAGCGCGCTCCTCGCGTGTGCGGCGCAGCGCGGCGACGGCGACGAGGAAGTCCTCGGCAGAGGCGTCGGGCAACGGGGAGACGAACGCGGCGGCCTCATCGGCCAGAGCGGCCGCGAGGGAGGAGCGCGACGGCTCGGTCATCCCATGCCGCTGGCGGAGGAACTGCGCTAGCCGCCGCGCCAGGGCATCCGGAAGTCGTGCGGCGTCAGCAGTGAGCGCCCACCCTCGCAGCGGCTCGGGGACCTCGACCTGCAACGGCTCCGCCGTCGGCACGCGCTCGAGTTGGCTGTGCGTGCCGGCGAGCACGTCGCCCAGACGGCGGGAGCGCGGCGAGAGCAAGCCGACCACCGCCGCAAGGCCGCCGGCGGTCATCAGAATCTCGAGCACGCCGGTGAGGCCGCGCACGAGAGCGTGCCGGAAGCCGATCGAGCCGCCGTCATCGCGGACGACACGGGCGCCGATGACGAGCTTGCCGAGCGAGCGGCCTCGCGTCCCGGTCTCGACGGCGACCGGCACCAGCACGACCGAGATGACGAGCGCGGTGATCGCGAGTGCCGAGGATGCCGCCTGGTCGAGGCCGTCGTCGCCGGACAGCGCGGCGACGAGCAGGAAGAGGCCGAGGGCAAGGAGCAGCTCGGCGAGGAGGTCGACGATCGCTCCGACCGCGCGCAGGACGAACGACGTGACGGGAACCTCGAGGGCTATTGCCTCGCCGGTCAGCAGATCCGGGGAATCGAAGAGGTCGGTGCGCTGATCGTCCACGGTGCTCCTCCCGAGTGCGCGGTTGCGGCGGCGTGCCGGTGGCTATCCTGTCAGGAGATGGACATCGACGCTCTCTCGACCGCCCGCAAGCCGCAGTGGACGCGGCTCGACGAACTCTCTCGCCAGCGCCGGCTGAGCGGCAGCGAAGCGGATGAGCTGGTGGAGCGCTACCAGGCCGCGTCCGCCGATCTCGCAGCAATCTCCTCCACCGCCGGATCGACCGCGGTCGGTACCCGGTTGGCCGTCTCGCTCTCGCGCGCGCGGGGGAGGCTGACCGGCACCCGGGAGGAGCCGCTCGCGGCCCTCTCGCGCTTCGTCGTCCTCGCGCTCCCCGCGGCCCTGTACCGGCTCCGCTGGCTGACCTTGGCCGTGGCGCTCGGGACCGCACTGGTGGCGACGCTCTACGCGGTCTGGATTCTCGGCGACCCGCGCCTGCTCGCGGCGCTCGGCGACGACGAGCAGCTGCGGCGCTTCGCCCAGGACGACTTCGTCAACTACTACTCCGAGAATCCGGCCGCATCCTTCGCCGGGCAGGTCTGGACGAATAATGCCTGGATCGCGGCGCAGTGCGTGGCCTTCGGGATCGTCGGGGTCTACGTGCCGTACATCCTCCTGCAGAACGCGCAGAACCTCGGCACCTCGATCGCGGTGATGTTTCACGTGGGCGAGGGCGACACGTTCTTCCTCTACATCGCACCGCACGGCCAGCTCGAACTCACCGCCGTCTTCGTCGCGGCGGCAGCGGGACTGCGGATCTTCTGGGCATGGATCGCGCCCGGTCCCCGCACGCGTGGCCAGGCGCTGGCCGAGGACGCGCGGAGCCTGTTCACCGTCGCGATCGGGCTCGTGTTCGTTCTGCTGGTGTCCGGCGTGATTGAAGGCTTCGTGACCCCCGCACCGTGGCCGTGGTGGGTCAAGATCGGGATAGGTTCGCTCGCCCTGCTCGGGTTCCTCCTCTACATGGTTGTCGTTGGCGGCCGGGCTGCTCGAGCCGGCGAGACCGGCGACCTCGGGCGCTTCGAGGCGGGGTCGCGCGGCATCGCCGAGTCCTGAGCCCTCAGAGCCGGCCGGTGGCCTTGAGCGCGAGGTAGCGGTCGGCCAGCGCTGGCGGCAGGCGCTCGGGGCTAGCTAGGACGACATCGCCCCCGAGGCGCCGGACAGCGGCGGACAGGCGTTCGACATCGGCGAGGGAGCGCTCTGCGGCGGCGGCGCTGTACACCGCGGCCCGGTCGCGACGGTCTCCGGCCATCCGCTGCAGCTCCGGATCGAGCGCGCAGGCGACGACGACGGTGTGCACGCGGGTGAGCTGCGGGAGCACCGCGAGCAGCCCCTCCGCCGATCCCACCGAGTCGAGCGCGGTGAGCAGCACGACGAGGGAGCGCTGCGAGACCAGGGCGCGCACCTGCGCGGGAACCGCGGCCCAGTCGGTCTCGACCAGCTGCGGCTGCACGGGGGCCAGCGCGTCGACCACGCGCGTGAGCACCTCCGTGCCCGTCGCGCCGTGCACCCGGGCGCGCCGGGCGCGGTCGAACGCGAGCACGTCTACCCGGTCGCCCGCCGAGGCGGCGAGGGCGGACAGGAGCAGCGAGGCTTCGATGGCCGTGTCCAGCCGCGGCTCGTCGTCGATGCGGGCAGCGGAGGTGCGCCCTGTGTCGAGCACGACGACCACCCGCCGATCACGCTCCGGGCGCCACGTGCGAACGACGGGCTCGCGGCGCCGTGCCGTCGCCCGCCAGTCCAGCGAGCGGACGTCGTCGCCGCGGACGTACTCGCGGAGGCTATCGAACTCGGTGCCCTGCCCGCGGATCATCACGCTGGTGCGCCCCTCGAGCTCGCGCAGGCGCGCGAGACGGGAAGGCAGGTGGCGGCGGGAGCGGAAGGCCGGCAGCACGCGGACCGAGGCGCCGGCGGCGTGCGTTGCCTGCCGTCCGGCCAGGCCCAGCGGGCCGCGGGAGCGGACGGTGACGTGGAGCGCCCGGCGCTCGCCCCGACGGCGCGGCTCCAGGATCGTCGTCACCGCGCGCCGCTCCCCGGGCGGGAGCCGCAGCGTTGAGCGCGTCAGCACGGCACCGGCCGAGGGCTCCCAGGCGTCGCGGAGCACGCCGGTGATCCTCCGCTTGCCGGTGTTCGTAACGAGGAGGACGGCCTCGGCGCGCTCGCCGAGCCGCACCCTGTCGGGGATGTGCCGGTCAAGCGCGACCGCGCGAGCCGAGCCCGCGGCGGCGATGTCGACCGTGATCAGCGCGGCCCACACGAGCAGCCAGAGCCCGAGTACGGCGAAGGCAACCTCGGCCCGGCCACCCAGCAGGACGACCGGCACGAGGCCGATGAGGAGGACGAGGACGCTGCGTCCGGTGAGGTGCACGGCTCAGACCGGGACGCGGACCTGCTGCAGGATCGCGCCCAGGACCGCCTCCGTGCGGACGCCCTCGAGCTCCGCCTCCGGCTCGAGCTGGAGGCGGTGGCGCAGCACCGGCAGGACCATCGCCTGGACGTGGTCCGGGGTGATCGAGCCGTAGCCGTTCAGCCATGCCCAGGCGCGCGCGGCGGCGAGCAAAGCGGTCGATCCGCGGGGACTCGCGCCGAGCTTCACGCTCGGACTCTCGCGAGTGGCGCGGGCCAGGTCGACGATGTAGCCGAGCACGTCTGGGCCGGCGCCCACGCGGCGCACCGATTCCTGGGCAGCGCGCAGGCGCCCGGCGTCGAGCACGGGCCGCACGCCGGCGGCACCGAGGTCGCGCGGGTCGAAGCCCGCAGCGTGGCGCGAGAGCACTTCGACCTCGACGTCGCGCGGGGGGACCTCCAACACCAGCTTGAGCAGGAACCGGTCGAGCTGCGCCTCCGGGAGCACGTAGGTGCCCTCGTACTCGACGGGATTCTGGGTGGCGGCAACGAGGAAGGGGTCGGGAAGGGCGAGGGTGCGCCCGTCGACGCTGACCTGCCGCTCCTCCATCGCCTCCAGCAGCGCTGCCTGCGTCTTGGGCGGCGTGCGGTTGATCTCGTCGGCGAGCAGGAGATTCGTGAACACCGGACCCTCGCGGAAGGCGAAGTCGGAGGTCGATGCGTCGTAGACCAGCGAGCCCGTGATATCGCCAGGCATGAGGTCCGGCGTGAACTGCACCCGCCGCGTGTCGAGCCCGAGCGAGACCGAGAGCGCGCGCACGAGGAGCGTCTTCGCGACTCCGGGAACGCCCTCGAGCAAGACGTGGCCGCCGGCGAGGAGGGCGATGAGGAGCCCCGAGACGGCTCCGTCCTGGCCGACGACGGCCCGGCCGACCTCGGCGCGGACGCGGTCCAGCTCAGCGCGCAGGTCGTCCTCCGGGATCGACGCGTGATGGCGTGCGGAGAGGGTGGGATCGCTCATCGGAGGGGGCCTTCCGGTCGTCGGGTGGGAGCGGGTGAGAGGGCACCGCGGAGCGCGCTCTCGAAGCGGAGGAGTTCGTCAGAGGCGGCGACGAGCGCGCCGTCGTCGGCGGGCTCGTCGTCGATGAGGAGGCGGCGGAGCGCAGCTGGATCGCGCTCGAGACGGGCAGCACTGACGGCGACGATGTCGTCGACTCTCGTCGCCGGGGCAAGGCCCAGGAGCGAGGCGGTGCGATGCAGCGTGCCGATGCGCAGGGCGTCCAGCGCGCGCAGGCGCAGTGCACCGCGGGCGTAGAGCCGGGCGCGGCCGCGGGCAGTCTCGCTGGCATGCACGACGACGGGTAGCGGCTCGATGGCAAGCGGCCCGAAACGGCGACCTCGCCACACGGCGGACGCGATGAAGACCGCGACCAGGAGGAGCAGAGCCGGAGTCACCCAGCCGGGCGCGAGGTCGGACGGGTCCACTGCGGCAGCTGGGGAATCGGCGGCACCGGCGCGGTACCAGACCAGGCGCTCCTCGCCGCCGAGCAGCCCGAGCGCCAGGGCGGCCCGACCCTCCTCGGTGATCGTGCTGTTGCGTAGCAGGTCGGAGTCGCCAATTGCCGTGATGCGGGCGCCTCCCGGACCCTCGGCGCTCACCAGGGCGAACGCGTCGTCGCCCGAGGGGAAGCAACCCACTGCGCCGGAATCGAGGACGCGGTACGTGCTGCCGCCCGAGGGGAGGGTGCCGGCGCGCTCGGCCGCGGGCAGCGCGCAGTCAGCACGGAGGACGCCGGTGTCGGCCGGTGAGCCGGCGAAACGGACTCCCGGCAGCAGCGAGTCGAGCGCGGCAGCCCCGGGCCGGACGAGGAGCACAGAGTCGGACGCACGGGCGAGTCGGCTGTACTGCGCCTCGTCGAGGGGCATATCTGGATCCTCGATGAGCAGCGTCGCACCGGGGCCGAGGGCGGTGAGAGCGGAGTCGAGGTTGTCCGCCCGCACGACGTCCACACCCTGCTGGCGGAGGACCTGGGCGAGGGCGCGGGCCCCGTCTGGTGCAGCGCTGTCGGTATCGAGGTCTGGAGCGGGCACTCGCGCCCCTGTCGCGACGGTCAGCAGTAGTGTGCCGACGGCCACGAGGACGATCAGTACAAGCCAGACGCGTCCCCGGCGAAGTCGTGCACCGAGGCGGGGCGTCGAGACAGTGTCGACGCTCATCGAGCGGCGCCGAGCGGCTCGAAGACGGGCGCCGTCGCGGCCAGCTCGCGATCGAGTGCGGCGACCCGCTCGTACTCCGCGGGGCCGCAGGGGAGTCCGAGGTAACGGACGCGGTCGAAGTCGTCCGCTGTCCGCCGCAGTGTCGAGGCGGAGGCGGGGAAGGCGGCGGAGGCGCGCGACGCCAGGCCGTGCGCCGTGGTACCCGGGGACAGGCGCAGGACCGTCCGCTCATCGAGTGCGCGTACGAGCGCGCGGAACCGCTCAACGAGTGCCTCGTCCCATGCACCGCGCGCGGCCGCCGCGTCCGCGAGCGCACGCAGGGTCGCCGCGGAGCGGGTGTCGTCTGCGGCCAGGACCGCCCCCATGACGGTGCTGCGCCGTGCTGTCCGGGGCCGCCCAGCGATCAGCAGCGCCGCCACGACGAGCGCGACCAGCACGAGAACTCCGATCACGGCGGCGACCGGCACCGATGGTCCGTCGCCCTGCAGAGTCAGGTCGGCGAACCAGTCGCGGATCGCCTGGACCACGCGGTCGAACAGGTTCGGCTCGGCCGCGCGGTACCGGGGATCGGCAAGCTCCTCGAGGAGGAGGCTCCGCGCCTGCTCCGCGTCCGGGTCAAGCGGCACCGCCGACCGGATCACGAGCGCTCCGGCACGGGGAACGGATCAGGGGAGGGACGGCCGGCGGCACGCTCCTCGACGTGCCGCATCAGCACGAGGTCGAAGCCCTCGCGGCGCATCCGCCGGTCGAGATACAGCAGCCCCGTCAGGGCCGACTGCAGAACCGAGCCGACCGCGCCGATGATGAGGCCGACGGCGACCGAGAGGATCGTGACAACGATGGACGTGACGAGCTGGGCATTCGGGTCGGTGGGCGCAATCAGGGCCCCAGCGATCGGGATCAGGAGGCTGAACGGAGTCGCCACGACCTGACCCGCCACCTGGATGATGATCAGCATCAGGGCGAGCGCGCCGAAGGTCCGCCAGAATCCGCCCCGGACGAGCTGCCAGGAGCGGACGACGGCTCGTCGCAGACCCAGCCGCTCGAGCACGATCAGGCTCGGCACGAGGGCGAGCTGCGTGCTCAGCCAGGTTCCCAGGATGAGGGCGGCAATCGCCGCCCCGATCAGCACCAGGACGCCGCCGATGATCGCGCCCGAGCCGCCCCCCTGCGCGCCGAGGACGAACAGCGGCACCGCAAGAGCGGCCGCCAGCACGACGAGGAGCAGGTAGCCCAGCCCCTGCAGCACGGTCCACGCGATCAACGCCCACCAGCGGCCGCGGAGGCGTCCGAGCAGCTGCCGGAGCGTCGCGCGCTCGCCGAGCACGCCGCGCGAGACCTCGAGGACGACGACACCCTGCACGAGCGCGCCGGTCGCGAGCGAGACGGCGAGGGGGATGAGGGCCGCGAGGATGACGATGGCGAGGGAGCCGGCCCCCACGGCGTCGCGGTCGTCCGCCTCCGCCTGGCTGATGCGCCCGACGGCCAGCAGGGCGATCAGCGCATAAATAGCCAGCGCGAGCACCGAACCGAGCCCCTGCACGAGGAGGGCGACTCCGAGGGTGGTCCGGGGGCTCCGGCGAAGCACCTGAAAGGGCGCACCCAGGAGCGTCCCGAAACCCAGCGGGCGCAGCGGCACGAGGCCCGGCCGAGGCGGGGGAGTCCAGCCCGGAGCAGGGGCAAAGTTCTGTCGCAGATCGGCCGACCACGCCCCAGCAGGAGACGCCGGCGACCAGGCAGGTGCCACTGGAGCGGGGGGCCTCGGAGCGGGGGCGGCAGGAGGGTGTCGAGCCGCCTCCTGGGCAGGAGTGTCCGCGTCGTCAGGGCGGCCTGCGGGCGGTGGCCACGGAGCTGCGTCGGTCATCTCTCCCATGCTGTCACAGGCTCGCCGGAGCGGTCCTCTCCCGTCGCTGTCCGTCCTCCGAAGCGGTGTGGGGGCTCCCGGCCCTTCCCCGTCCCGCGTCGGTTAGCCTGAGTCGGTCACCGCGTGCACCCATCAGGGGATGCGATGCGAGAAGGAGCCCGCGCGGTCAGCGCAGGGACGCGACCCGAGACGAGGACGAGGACGATGAGCGCGAGCATCCTGGTGGTCGATGATGACGCCGCCCTCGCTGAGATGATCGGCATCGTCCTGCGCGCAGAGGACTACGACGTGTCCTTCTGCGCCGACGGGACAGGCGCGCTCGAGGCCTTCCGGCGGGCCCGCCCCGACCTCGTCCTGCTGGATCTCATGCTGCCCGGCATCGACGGCATTGAGGTCTGTCGCGCAATCCGAGCGGAGTCCGGCGCCCCGGTCATCATGCTCACCGCCAAGTCGGATACCGCGGACGTGGTGCAGGGCCTCGAGTCAGGCGCCGACGACTACATGGTCAAGCCCTTCGACCCCAAGGAGCTGGTCGCGCGGATCAAAACCCGGCTGCGTCCTGCGTCGGCTGCGGCGAATGCCGTGCTGCAGGTGGGGGATCTGAGCCTGGACGTCGCCGGGCACGAGGTGCGCCGCGGCGACACCCGCATCGGTCTCACTCCGCTCGAGTTCGACCTGCTCCTCGCCCTCGCCTCGAAGCCGCAGCAGGTGTTCACCCGCGAGATGCTGCTCGAGCAGGTCTGGGGCTACCACTACAAGGCCGACACTCGGCTGGTCAACGTGCACGTCCAGCGGTTGCGCGCGAAGGTCGAGAAGGACCCGGATGACCCTCGGATCGTGACGACCGTGCGCGGCGTGGGCTACCGCGCCGGCGCCATCCAACCGAGCTGACTGTGCCCCGATCCTCCATTCCCGCTCTGCGCCGCTGGCCCGGCCGTGTGCTGCGGGTGTGGCGCACGTCGTTGCAGTTTCGCGCGGTCGCGATCACGGTGCTCCTCAGCGGCATCGCCATCGGCTCGACGGGGATCTACCTCTCCTACAGCATCAGCGACAACCTCTTCCAGTCGCGGCTCACGCAGGTCACCGGCGACACCGCGCGCGCTACCCGGGCGGCTCAGGGCTATCTCGACGCGGCGACTGTCTCGACTCGCCAGGACATGGAGGAGGTGATGAGTTCGGTACGGACCGCGGTGCGCGACGCCTCCTCCTCCGCCCTCATCGCTGTCGTCCGCTCGCCGGAACAGGAGGTGTCCTCGCTCGCTCCGCAGGACGTCTACAACCGCGAGCTTCAGAACGGCATCATCAGTACCGCGCTGCGGGAGCGGGTGCAGGCCGGCTCCGATGGTCAGTACTGGCAGTCGGTCACGCTCGACGGCTCCGGGAGGCAGCAGCCCGGCATTCTCGTGGGCTCGACCCTCGATCTGCCGAGTTCGGCAGGGCGCTACGAGCTCTATATCGGCTACTCCCTCGCCGACGCCGAGCGGACCCTCCAGTTCGTGCAGCAGGTGCTCAACATCGCCGGCGTCCTGCTCGTCTTGCTCATCGGTGCAGTCAGCTGGGTGGTCGTGCGGATCATCGTCGCACCGGTGCGGGTCGCCGCCGACACCAGCCAACGACTGGCCGCCGGCGATTTCGACGTGCGCATCCCGGAGCGCGGGCAGGACGTGATCGCGACCCTCGCTCGCTCCTTCAACGGCATGGCCGACAGCCTGCAGGACAGGATCAGCGAGCTAGCCACCCTGAGCCAGGTGCAGCAGCGCTTCGTCTCGGACGTGTCCCACGAGCTGCGGACACCGCTCACCACGATGAAGCTCGCCGGCGACGTCCTCTACGACCAGCGCGAGGGCTTCCCTCCGGTCGCTGAGCGCACCGTCGAGC
This sequence comes from Rathayibacter iranicus NCPPB 2253 = VKM Ac-1602, assembly GCF_003149025.1. Classification (GTDB taxonomy): domain Bacteria; phylum Actinomycetota; class Actinomycetes; order Actinomycetales; family Microbacteriaceae; genus Rathayibacter; species Rathayibacter iranicus. Next base: position 18,914 of record NZ_QGDV01000004.1, on the reverse strand, counting down.
TCCTGCACGGCCAGATCGGCCGGTTCGAGAGCCTCCTGGCGGACCTGCTCGAGATTTCGCGCCACGACGCCGGTTCGGCCGAACTCGAGCTCGAGCCGGTGAACCTGGTGCGTCTCGTGGGGGACGAAATCGAGGCGATGCGAGGGATCGCCGAGACAAACGGCTCCCGGCTCACTCTTTCGGCACCGGGCGGCTACTTCGATGCCGAGCTTGATCCGCGTCGTATCCGCCGGATCGTGCGCAACCTGCTCGGCAACGCGATCGAGCACGGCGATGGCCGCGAGATTATCGTCACCGTCGACAGCAATGCGAGCGCCGTGGCCCTTGCCGTCCGCGATTACGGTCACGGCATGAACTCCGAGGAGGTGGTCCGCGTGTTCGACCGCTTCTGGCGAGCCGACCCCTCCCGCCGCCGAACCCTGGGCGGCACGGGACTTGGCCTCTCCATCGCGCAGGAGGACACGGCCCTGCATCACGGCTGGCTGCAGGTCTGGTCGACGACCGGTCGCGGCGCGTGCTTCCGCCTCACCCTTCCGCGGCACCGCGGCGAGCGGATCGACTCCTCCCCGCTCGCGTTACCCCCGGTCGACGCAGGGGAGCAGGCCTACAGCGGGCCGATCGTTCTGCCGCCCGTGCAGACGGCGGAGGTCCTCCCGTGAGGCGCGGCGCGCTCCGGGCGGCGGCTGTCGCTGCGCTCCTTGCCCTCGGCCTGGCCGGCTGTGCGGGCATCCCGCGTTCCGGAGACGTCGGAGTCGGACGGCCGGATCCGGCGCCACAAGACCTGCAATACGACTTCCTCCCGTCGGGCCCCGCCGTCGGTGCGTCGCAGCGCGACATCCTCACCGGCTTCATCGACGCCGCGTCGAGTCCGCAGAGCAACTACAAGATCGCCCGCGAGTTCCTCTCCACCGGAGCCGCCTGGACGCCGGGCGAGCACGTGACCGTCGACGAGGGCCAGCGCTCCTCCGCCTCCCTGTCGGCGTCGACACTCTCCCTCACGATCACTCCCGTGGCCGAAGTGGACGCGACAGGGGTTTACGCCGATGTCGCCACCACGGCCGCGCTGACCCTCGACTACGGCTTCGTCCAGGAAAACGGCCAGTGGCGCATCAGTGCACCGCCGAGCGGAGTCGTGATCGATCGCACCACTTTCGAGCAGGTCTTCTCAACCCATGCGCTCTACTTCTTCGACCCGAGTTACCGCTACCTCGTGCCCGACCTGCGCTGGTTCGCCTCCCGCGCCGACAGCTCGACCAGCACGACCATCGTGACGGAACTGCTGCGCGGACCCACGCCCTGGCTGCGCGACTCCGCCGCGGTCGTCTCGGCATTTCCCACGGGGACGGCGCTCGCCGCCGAGACCGTCCCGGTCGAGTCGCAGCGCGCCGTGGTCGATCTGAACCCGGCTGCGCTCGAGGCCGACCAGCGCCAGTGGCGGCTGATGGCGCTCCAGCTCAACCGCAGCCTCGCGAACGTGTCCAACGTGACCGGAGTCGCTCTCTCGGTCGAGCAGAACCCGATCGACGTCTCCGCAGAAGTCAGTGGCCTACCGGTGTCGCCACGGGTCGACACCCGGCCACTGGTGCTGACGGAGGACGGGTTCGGCTTCCTCGGTTCGTCCGGCCTCGCGAAGACCGGCCTGTCGGAGCGGATCCAGGACCTCGATCCACGGGCCGCCGTGCTCGGCGCGCAACGCGGTGCCGACTCGAACGCCTCCGCTGCGGTGCTCTCAGACGCCGGAGTGAGCCTGCTCGATCCCGAGCGCGGCGACGTACTCCTCGACGCACGGTCGGGGCTGATCGCGCCGACGATCGACCCGTCCGGCTATGTCTGGTCGGTGCCCGGCGGCTCGCCCGGACAGCTGGTCGCCTACACGGCCGACGGCTCCCGCTCCATGCAGGTCGCGACTGCGTGGAGTGAAATCGAGTCGCTCGCTTCGATCGCCGTCTCGCGCGACGGCACGCGGATGCTCGCGCTGGCGCAGGATGGGCAGCAGGCGACGGTACTCGTCGCCGGCATCACCCGCTCACGCGACGGCGATCCGGTCGCGGTCGGCGAGCCGGTCGTCCTCCGCTCCCTGCTCGGCACCGCCATCACCGCCGCGTGGGCCGATGAGCTCGACGTGGTTGCGGTCGTTCGCGGATCGACGGGGGAGGACACCGTCACCATGAATCTCCTCGGCGGCGGAGCCACTCCGCTGGGCACCACCACCGGCACCGTGCAGATCGCGGCCGGCAACGCGTCCACCCAGATCCGCCTCCTCGCCGAGGGCGGCGAGCTGCGGCAGCAGCGCGGGTCGGCCTGGCAGACGATCGCGACCGACATCCGCTTGCTCGCGGCGCAGACCGGCATGGGATCCTGAACGCTCCTCCACAGGTCCGTTACACCCTCAAATCGTCCCGGAAGGGTCGTTCCGGGCGCCGCTTGGCTCGCCGCCCCGACAGTGTGGAGGAATGCTGACCGATCACCTCCTCGATGCCCTCGCCGTCCTCCTCCCGCTCGACTGCCCGGCCTGCGGCGCGGCCGTGTCCCGGGTGCCCTGCGCCCCCTGCGCGCGGGAGCTGGCCGAGTCGGCGGCGATGACGCGGCGCTCACTCGGCCCGCCGGATGATCCGCTCGAAGTGGTCACGGGCGCGCCCTACGCGGGAGTGGTCCGCAGGCTCGTCCTCGCGCTCAAAGAGGAGGGTCGTACGGCCGCTGTCCGCCCGCTCGCCAGTGTCCTGCGACCGGCGCTCAGTGCCGCGCTCCACGGGAGTCCCGCGCCGCTGATCGCGCCACCTGGCTCCTACGCGAGCCGTGTGCGCCGCGGCATCGATCCGGTCGCGCTCCTCGTGGCGGGTGCCGGCGGGCGCGTCGAGAGTTCGTTGCGTCGCACGCGCACTCTCCGCGACCAGGTCGGCTTGGGTCGCGTCGAGCGCCGTGGCAACCTCGACGGTGCCTTTCGCGCCCGCCGGTCTCTTGCAGGCGCGCCGGGGGTCGTGCTCGTCGACGACATCGTCACCTCGGGGGCGACCCTGCTCGAACTGCGGCGCGCAGTACGTGCGGCAGGCGCCGCGGTGCGCGGCGCGGTCGCACTAGCTGGTACCCCGCTGCGATCGGAGCCGATATCAGGCGCGTCTCGATGAACACCCGGTGACGATCCGGTGACCGGGGTCTACGGTGGGGTCACGGCGTGAACGGTCCGCCCCGGAGCAAGGCGGCACGCCGTACTCGACTGGGAGGTTGTCATGGACATCGACATCACAGGACGCAACATCGACATCACCGATCGTTTCCGCGCGTACGCGACGGAGAAGTCGGACAAGGTGGCGCATCTCGCCGATCGTGCTCTCGCACTCGAGATCAAGGCGAGTCGCCACGCCGAGGGCAAGGGTGCGAGCGGCGGCGACCGGGTAGAACTCACGCTGATCGGCAAAGGCCCCGTCGTGCGGGCCGAGGCGAGCGGGGCTGACAAGTACGCGGCCTTCGACGTCGCCATCGGGCGCCTCCTCGAACGCGTCCGACGAGCGAAGGACCGGAGGAAAGTCCATCGCGGCCAGCATCGGCCGACGTCACTCCGCGACGCGGCCGCCGACGACTTCAGCGTCGTCGCCATCCAGCCCGCCGATGCCGCGGTGCTGGAGCAGCTCAGCACCGGCGTGGTCCCCGTGCAGGCGTCGGAGCCGGAGCCGGTAGAGGACGAAGTCGATGAGCCGTACTGCCCCGTCGTCATCCGCAAAAAAGTCTTCGCCTCCGTGTCGATGACGGTCGACGACGCCGTCGACTACATGGAACTCGTGGGGCACGACTTCTACCTCTTCATCGACTCCGAGACGGATCGACCGAGCGTCGTCTACCGCCGCAAAGGCTGGGACTACGGAGTGATCGGGCTGGGCGACGAGACCGACGAGCTGGCCGAGCAGACGGCCAGCTGATCGACGAGCACGAGAGGCCCCGGTGCTCCGCATCGGGGCCCTTGCGCGTCTGCGCGCGCCGAGCAGGCCGGGAGTCCGCCCAGGGCGGACACGAGGCTCGGGCCGACCACGGCCGGCCCCGGCTAGGCTGGTCGCGGTCCGCGCTTCGGCGCGCGGCCTCAGTCTTCTACTTATTTGGAGTACCCCGTGGCCTCTGTCCTCGAAAAGGTCCTTCGCGTCGGGGAGGGGCGGGTTATCCGCCGCCTCGAGAACTACGCGAAGGCCGTCAATGCCCTCGAAGAAGATTTCACACACCTGAGCGACGAGGAGCTGAAGAACGAGACCGTCGAGCTGCGCGAGCGCTACTCGAGCGGTGAGTCCCTCGACGACCTGCTGCCGGAGGCGTTCGCCGCCGTGCGCGAGGCCTCCCGTCGCACCCTCGGCCTGCGCCACTTCGACGTTCAGCTCATGGGCGGTGCCGCTCTGCATCTCGGCAATATCGCCGAGATGAAGACCGGCGAGGGCAAGACCCTGGTCGCAACCCTGCCGGCGTACCTCAACGCGATTGCTAGCCGCGGCGTGCATATCGTCACGGTCAATGACTTCCTCGCCTCGTACCAGTCCGAGCTGATGGGCCGCGTCTTCCGTGCTCTGGGGATGAGCACGGGTGTGATCCTCTCGGGTCAGACTCCGGAGCAGCGCCGCGAGCAGTACGCCGCTGACATCACCTATGGCACGAACAACGAGTTCGGCTTCGACTACCTCCGCGACAATATGGCGTGGCAGGCGCCGGACATGGTGCAGCGCGGTCACTTCTACGCGATCGTCGATGAGGTCGACTCGATCCTCATCGACGAGGCCCGCACTCCGCTGATTATCTCCGGCCCGGCGTCAGGCGAGGCCAACCGCTGGTTCGCCGAATTCGCCACTCTCGCCACCCGCCTCATCGACGGTGAAGACTTCGAGGTCGATGAAAAAAAGCGCACCGTCGGCGTCCTCGAGCCCGGAATCGAGAAGGTCGAGGACTACCTCGGCATCGACAACCTCTACGAGTCGGCGAATACCCCGCTCATCTCGTTCCTCAATAACGCCATCAAAGCGCGTGCGCTATTCAAGAAAGACAAGGATTACGTCGTGCTGAACGGCGAGGTCCTAATCGTCGACGAGCACACCGGCCGCATCCTTGCCGGCCGCCGGTACAACGAGGGCATCCATCAGGCGATCGAGGCGAAGGAAGGCGTGCAGGTCAAGGCCGAGAACCAGACCCTCGCAACCGTCACGCTGCAAAACTACTTCCGTCTCTACGGCAAGCTCTCGGGCATGACGGGCACCGCCGAGACTGAGGCTGCCGAGTTTATGTCGACCTATAAGTTGGGCGTCGTGCCGATCCCGACCAACCGCAAAATGCAGCGGATCGACAAGGCCGACCTCGTTTACAAGAATGAGCAGGTCAAGTTCGAGCAGGTCGTCGAGGACATCGCCGAGCGTCACGCCGCCGGGCAGCCGGTCCTCGTCGGCACGACCAGTGTCGAGAAGAGCGAGTACCTCTCGCGCCTGCTGGCCAAGAAGGGTGTGCGCCACGAGGTCCTGAACGCGAAGAACCACGCCCGGGAGGCGGCTATCGTCGCCCAGGCTGGTCGCCTCGGTGCCGTCACGGTCGCGACGAACATGGCCGGTCGTGGCACTGACATCATGCTCGGTGGTAACGCGGAGTTCCTCGCCGTGGCCGAAATGACCGCCAAGGGCCTAAACCCCTCCGAGACTCCGGAAGAGTACGAGGCCGCCTGGGACGACGTCTTCGCGGCCGTCAAGGCGGAGGTCGGCGAGGAGGCCGAAAAGGTGCAGGCCGCGGGCGGGCTGTACGTGCTCGGTACCGAGCGTCACGAGTCGCGCCGGATCGACAACCAGCTGCGCGGTCGCTCCGGCCGACAGGGCGACCCGGGCGAAAGCCGTTTCTACCTCTCGCTCACCGACGACCTCATGCGCCTGTTCAATTCCGGCGCGGCCGAGGCCCTCATGGGACGCGGCAATGTGCCGGACGACATCGCGATCGAGTCGAAGGTCGTCTCGCGTGCCATCCGCAGCGCCCAGTCGCAGGTCGAAGCCCGCAACGCCGAGATTCGCAAGAACGTCCTGAAGTACGACGACGTCCTCAACCGTCAGCGCGAAGCCATCTACTCCGACCGCCGCCACATCCTTGAGGGCGACGATCTGCACGAGCGGACCCAGAAGTTCCTGGTCGACGTGATCGACGAAATCCTCGAGGTGCATACGGGCGACGGCAACGGCGACGACTGGGATTTCGACGCTCTCTGGACCGAGCTCAAAACGCTCTACCCGGTGAGTCTCACCATCGACGAGGTCGTGCAGGAGGCCGGCAGTCGTGGCCGCATCAACAAGGAATTCATGCGCCGCGAGATCCTCTCGGATGCCACCCTCGCCTATCAGCGCCGCGAGGAGCAGCTCGGAGCCCCGGCCATGCGTGAGCTCGAGCGCCGCGTTGTCCTCTCGGTGATCGACCGCCGCTGGCGCGATCACCTCTACGAGATGGACTACCTGAAGGACGGCATCGGCCTGCGCGCCATGGCTCAGCGGGATCCGCTGGTCGAGTACCAGCGCGAGGGGTTCGCCCTGTTCCAGCAGATGATGGGTCAAATTCGCGAGGAAACCGTCGGCTTCCTGTTCAACCTCGAGGTCGAAGTGACTGAGAAGCAGGGCGAGGTCGCCGGAGTCGCTGCCAAGGGCCTCTCCGAGTCGGTCGCGCCGACCGAGAAGCTCAGTTACTCCGCACCGAGCGACTCGGGCGGAGTCGAGGTTCGCAATCAGCGCGGGCAGGTACAGCAGGCGGCCACCGCGAAGGCGCGGGCCGAGGAGGCCCGTCAGGCCCTTCCCGAGGGTGACACTGACGAAGGCCCCACGACGACGGGCGCATTCGGCCAGACGAAGGGCGGCTCCCCAGCCGCGCCGGCCAACCGCGAGGAGCGTCGCGCGCAGGCCAAGCGCCGCTGACACGCCGCCATGACGACGGCCCCGGTCCCGCACCAGCGGGAGCCGGGGCGTCGTCGTCGTTCGCTCATGCATCGCGGCGCATTCCCGGATGACCGTTCGGGGACGTGTGTGCGTCGCTAATGACCGCAAGTAGAGACTCGTTGTTGAGCGCCCGAGCGTTGACTGCTCTTTTCTGCCAGGCGCGGAACCCTGATTTCGACACCTGAAGTTCGTGACACATGAAGGCGACGGGGTAGGCGTGGGATGCTGCCCAGTCCGCGATGGCAGCGAGTATTACCGCTGGCCGCTCGCAAACCAGGTCGATACTTGTGTGCGAAGTCGATCTGCATCTCATAGGCGCGCGCTCACGTCGAAGACGCTTCAACTCCGCACGGCCACCCCTGTCACAGGCTCGTCATCGTCGCCGCCCGGCTCGGTGGGCGGGTAGACCGGCTTTCGCCATCCACTTTCTGATACTGGTCTCGCTTATGTCAGTCTGTCTCGCGACTTCTGCGACGGAATAGCCGCCTTCACTGATGAGCGCGACGGCGTCGCGCTCATATTCCTCGGTGAAGCTTCGTCGGGTGGAACCCGTGGAAGTAGTCTCCTATGGCCCGAGAACCCCAGCAACACATGCCCGAGTCGACCAAACGGGTACGGTCCTCCCCCGTCATCTGAAGCAGCGGACTCGCCCCCTATACATACGCGGATCGACGGGTCTCGCTGGTTAACGGCTTGAACGGCCACGGCCGGACCCGCCGAAGAGCGCTTTGACCGCGCGTCGCGAAGACCGACGCGTCGGAGGCGGGTCCGCCGGCTGGAACCCGGCACTTAGACGAGTAAAAAAGTTCTCACCACCAGCAACGATCCATGCGGCCGTATGCGACTCATACTGGTCGAATTATTGGTCCTGAGCGACAGGCGTCAGGGGCTGCTGAGGGTTTCGTTGACTCATTCGCGATGCCCCGGGTGCGGGGATGTTGATCATCTCAAACTTGATCGGGGTGGGTGACCCAGGCCGCATTGTCAGCGTCTTCGGTGGTAGGTGACCTCGCTCCAGGTGACGATCTCGAGACGCAGATACAGGTGAAGTCGCGCGGACCGGATTAGAGCTTGCTTACAACATTTCTTTTTCCTTGACCACGGCTGTAACCCAGAGTACACAGGATGTGGCGTAGGCGACCTGAAGTGGTCAGAAACACGAAGGAGAATCACCAATGAGGTTCGGCACCAAAGCACTTGTTGTTGCGAGCAGCGCTCTCCTACTCGCTGGGGTCGGCACCAGCGCCCATGCTGTAGAAATGAAAGCAAACGAGACCGAAGCGGCGGCGGTGAAAATGCAAATCAGATTTCGACGCTCGTCGCAGAAGTTGCTCCTCACCAAGGTCAAATTGTTTCTGGAGATGAATTCTCACTTGATCCGTCTGCGCCGATTCCGGTGCATGGGCCAGGTACCTTGCTAAAGGTATCCCTGCCTCAAGGGCTCGCAGTGAATCGCGGTATGGTTGCAGCTGACAGCACCGTCGTGTTTCCGGAGCGGGATGGTGTGGCCGCAACTGTGCAGTCCCTCGACAGCGGTGCCGTCCGAATCCAGACAGTAATCAATTCTCCGTCATCAGCTCATGAGTTTGTATATTCCGTAGGAGATCGCTATCAGGTGGCTAAAGATGCCGCTGGACAATTCTGGGCCGTTGGTTTTGATGAGGCCGGATCTTTCACATCCTTCAGCATCGCGCCGGCATGGGCCCGCGATGCGAACGGAGACGAGGTGCCCACTCACTATGAGGCGCAAGGAGACACGCTAATTCAGGTCGTTGAACCCACTGACGCCACCTCCTGCCCCATTGTCGCCGATCCCACATGGCAGTGGTATAACACTGCCTACGGCGCGGGCTTCAGTAAGACAGAGACCAAGAACCTCGCCGCCGCAGCAGGGGCGGGAGCATTGTGTGGCAAAATTCCTTCTGGCGCGCTGCAAACGTTTTGCATCGTCGCTAGCGCAGACTGGGGAATTCAAGCAGGGTTGGCAGCGAACGAAGACCAGTGCGTTTTCGTTGCGGCCGTACCCGCCCCTATAGCGATGCGATGGCTTTCCCCGGAATGTAACTGACCACTGCCGGTTCGCAAACGAGCGGAGACCTCGTGATATATTTATTGATCATCCTTGTAGGTGTGTGCTTGGGTGTTTTGCTTGCGACCACGCGCGTGCCGCAAAGTCGGATGGCACCCGCAATTGCAATTTTATTGTTGATTACTATGACGATAGCCGTCCTGATCTTCGTATGGCCAGCACTTCTCTTTAGTGGAATAGTATTACTTGTCTCGCTACTAGTAGGCAATTATGTCTACGGTGGAATTCTGTGGAAAGACGTCCCGCCCAACCAGGCACTATCAACACGGGAGCTGATCTGGCAGGATTTCACTGGATACCTACGCCGCTCTTACCGTGCCCAGAAACGCGAAAGCCTTGGTGACACGGAAGAACACGCGCATATCAAAGCCCCGTAACATGTCAGGTCAAATGGGGCTAGCGCATCATAGATGCTGGGCCGGACCATTAGCTTGGCGCGCTCGCGGTCACCCGGATCTTAGGGCGTCTTTCATGGGATCTAGCTCGTCAGTAATCGTTCTCGCTCAGTGATACGCCATCTCGAACCTAGGAGGAGCTGAGGTGGCGATAACAGATGGAGGGCGGCTCGCGGTAAGACTTGCCGCTATCTGAGTCACCGCGTGGACACGCTCACCGTCTCGGCCACTTCCTTTATACATTTTCTTACCGAGCTTGGGTTTATGGCGGCCCGTACACCATGGTCGCCGCGAGCCGTCTGCGCACGTCGGTCGACTCGGCCGCCGTGACTCCGGGCTTGGCCCCGTTCTCGATAGCGGCCTTCTTCATCCAGTTCATTATCGAGTTCTCCGAGATCCCGAAGTCCTTCGTGACCTGCGCTAGAGGCGTTTCACTTCTCCGCGCGACCGCGACGACATCCCGTCGAAACTCTTCCGGATACGGCTTAGGCACGACAACCATCTTTCCAGCAGCGACCATCAGCCACCACGCACCAGGAGTCAACCAAAGCCTCAGCCGTCCGTCTGGATCCCCGGCGGCCCCCTCTTCAACGAGCAGCTCGTCCGTCGGGGCCTCGCCCGTGAGCACACCTCTAACCTGCCCTATCGCTATCAAGCCGAGTTCCTCGCCGCGCACACGCAGGCGCATGACGACGGCGCCAGCCTCTGGTCCGCCTGCGTCATCGCGACGAACGGACGACGATGCGTCCACCTCGCCGGTGTCGGTGTGTGTCCGAGTGTCCATCGTGTTCGGCTGGCCCAACGCGACACGCGCCATCTTCGCCGGAACAGACGGCGGCAGCTGGGCGGTTCACGCCCGAGTGCACTGAAATGGGCACGATTCACCACGGTGGAGACCGTCCTGCCCGCCTCAATGATGAGCTTGCCGATACGTTTGCGACGACGAGGCGTCGCCCGCGGTCACAGAACGTTGATCGCGGTCGCACGCCAGCGGGCGTCCATGCCCTCGAGGCGGATGGCGACGGCCCTCGTGCGCACGCGGGTGTGTACCATGACCACTCCTTCGACGACTCCGTCGCGGGGCTCGGTGATCACGACGCGGCCGACCGTGAAGGGGATCCGCTGCCCTGTGCGGCGTTTCAGGCTCCGTGAGCGCGCCGAGAGCACAACGCGCTTCTGCAGATGGTGGTAGACCTCGTCGGTCAGCCAGCGGGCGATTTGGTCGATCTCGCGCGAGCCTTCGAGGATCTCGAGCACGGCGAGGGTGAGCCGAGCGAGGAGCGGCTCCGGGTCGGGCAGTTGATCCCGGGTCGCAGGCTGCGCCGCGAAAAAGGCTGCCGCCGGGGCTTTTTCATCGGGTGGGGCTGGGTCGAACGGCAGGGTGCGGTAATCGAAGGCGTGGAGTGGGAGGCTCATTCGGCGTGTTCCAGTGGCAGGGCGAGCGACTCATGGGTTCGGGTCACCTCTCGGCTCGTCGGGTGAAGCGCGCTCGGGTCAAGCGCGCAGGGACAGCCCCATCGAATCAGTCGAGGTAAGCTCAAGGTGACTTCGGCGCCAGTCTGTGGATAACCAAGGACGCTCCTCTCCGGTGCGGTGCGCCCGGCCGCGTCCCGTCGTCGAACAGCGGCCTAGGCTGGCCGGGTGTCGACCCTCAGCGATCTCGTCCTTTCCCACGGCCGGTCCGACGAAGCGGATGTGGAATGGCTGCACCTCCTGGTCGGCGACCTGCAGCTGCTCGCCGACCTCGCCTTCGCCGACATTGTGCTCTGGGTGCCGACGGCCGACGAGAGCTTTGTGGCTGTCGCCCACGCTCGCCCGTCCAGCGCCGCGACCCTCTTCTACCGCGACTTCGTGGGGCAGCGGATCAAGTCGGAGTGGCGCGCCCAGGTGGTCGAGGCATTCGAGACCGCACGCATTGTCGACACCTCCGCGCCCGACTGGTTCGAGGAGACGCCCACGCGCGTGCGTGCTGTACCGGTCTTGCGCCGGCTCGGCGCCTCCGACGGCGCGACCACCGATCGACCGATTGCCGTCGTCACGCGACACACCAACCTCAGCGAGACCCGCACTCCGAGTCGCCAAGAGCTGACGTTCAACGACTGCGCGAATGATCTCTTCTCGATGATCGCGTCGGGCGACTTCCCGGACCTCGGCGCCCCGACCGGCCCGCGCCGTGGGGCTCCGCGCGCGTCGGATGGGCTCATCCGCCTCGACGTCGACGGCATCACCACCTTCGCCAGCCCTAATGCACTCTCGGCGTTCAACCGCATCGGCTTCGCGGACGAGCTCGAGGGCGAATCGCTCGCCGAAGTCACCACGGCGCTGCTCACCGGCAAGCTCGTCATCGACGAATCGCTCCCGCTCGTCGTCACCGGCCGGGCGCCCTGGCGCACCGACATCGAGACCCGCGGCGTGACGATCTCACTGCGCGCGATCCCGATCCGCGACCGGGGCGAGCGCGTCGGCGCCGTCGTGCTCTGTCGGGATGTGACCGAGCTGCGGCACCAGGAGCGCGAACTCATCACGAAAGACGCAACGATCCGCGAGATTCACCACCGCGTGAAGAACAACCTCCAAACGGTAGCCTCGCTGCTGCGGATCCAGGCGCGTCGTACGCACTCGGACCTCGCTCGCGATGCGCTGACGCAGGCGATGCGCCGCGTCGCCGCCATCGCGGTCGTCCACGACACGCTCTCTGAGGGGCTCAATCAGGACGTCGACTTCGACCAGGTGTTCGATCGGGTCCTGCTGCTGATCGCCGAAGTCGCGTCGACACACAACACAACGGTGCACCCCAAGCTGAGCGGGAGCTTCGGCAACCTGCCCAGCGAGTATGCGACTCCGCTCGCCCTGGCTCTGACCGAACTCGTCACCAACGCCGTCGAGCACGGCTTGGCCGGTCGCGAGGGTGACGTCGAGATCGTCGCGACGCGCAGCGACGACGAGCTGACCGTGAAGGTGCGCGATACCGGAGTCGGACTGCCCGAGGGAAAAGTCGGCTCCGGTCTGGGGACGCAGATCGTACGCACTCTGATCCAGGGTGAGCTGGGCGGCACGATCGATTGGCACACGTTGGTCGGTCGAGGCACCGAGGTGACCATCGAGATGCCGCTGCGCTGGCTGGAGCGCGATCGCTCCTGAGGACGTCGCGGCACAGCTCCTGCGGGGAGGGTCGACCCGTGCCCCTCGGAACGACGAAGCCCCCGTCATTTGAAAGGGGCGACGGGGGCCGGGTCGTCGGTCTGCTGAGCGGCTGGGCGCGACTACGAGGCGCGGCGCGCGCGCGCGGCGCGGCGCTTGAGGGCGCGGCGCTCGTCCTCACTGAGCCCGCCCCACACTCCCGAGTCTTGGCCGGTTTCGAGGGCGTACTGGAGGCAGACCTCGGTGACAGTGCAGCGAGCGCACACCGACTTCGCCTTCTCGATCTGGTCGACCGCCGGTCCGGTGTTGCCGACCGGAAAGAAGAGCTCGGGGTCTGCGGTGAGGCAAGCGGCTTTGTCGCGCCAGTCCATGCGGGTGCTCCTTGTATGCAGGCGTGCGCGGAGGAACCACGCAGTGTTCGGGTGGGATGATCGATTCACGCCGACGATCACGACCTTCATCTGGACCTCGCGCTTCACCTGCGCACGCCACGACACTCCACGCGACGGCGCGGAGTGTTTCGGGTGGTGGTCGGGTCGGCGCTCGGTTCAAGCCCGGCAGGCCCGGCACGGTGCGAAAGCACTATGCCGACTACCGGTTCCAGAGTTGGTCACCCGACTCGCCCCCGTGTCTCTCGACACGACGGGATCGGATGCTCACATCGACGGAAACCCACGACCCTGTGAGCGGTGAAACGAACTGGACTAGCCTGTCACGAGGATGAATCCGAATCAAGAGATCTGGGTGGGATGTGGCTGTGACCGTTGAGGAGAACGGGTCGCGCCGACCCCGGACCACCGGTGTGAGACCGGTCGGGCTCCTCATCCTGATCGCGGTCCTCGCGCTCGAGACTCTGGCCGTTGCGGCGCTCGCGATCTGGCTCGTCGTCGAGCTGCTGACGACCGCCGCGGACACGCCAGACGGCGGAATCGCCATCATCGTGCTCGCTCTGATCGCGCTCGGCTGGGCGGTCGCCACCACTCTCGGCGCAGTACGGCGCCGCGGTTGGATGCGCGGGTCAGCGCTCACGATGCAACTGGTAGTGATGGCTATCGCCCTCGGCGCCTTCCAGGGTCAGTACGCGGTGCCCGACATCGGCTGGGCGCTTCTGGCTCCCGCGCTCGTCGCGACCGTGACGCTCTTTCTCCCGAGTGTCGTCGCCGTGACCCGCCGCGAAATCGGCCTCGGCTAGCGACTTCTCCCGCTCGGATGCGAGGCTGGAGTGGCCTCTCCTCCTACGACTCCTACGACCCGGAAGAAACACGCATGGACTCCACCCGACTCGGCTCCAGCGGCCTGCAGGTCTCCCGGATCATCCTCGGCTGCATGAGCTTTGGCGCACCCGACCGCGGCGCGCATGGTTGGAGCATGGGGGAGGAGGAGTCGCGCCCGTTCCTGCGCCGTGCGCTCGAGCTGGGCATCACCACGTTCGATACGGCCGATGTGTACTCCGACGGCACCAGCGAGGAATTCGTGGGGCGTGCCCTCGCCGACTTCGCTGTCCGCGAGGAGGTCGTGATTGCGACCAAGGTGCACGGCCAGATGCGCCCGGGGCCTAATGGCGGTGGTCTCTCGCGTCGTCACATCTTGAGCGCAATCGACGACAGTCTGTGCCGTCTTGGCATCGAGTACGTCGATCTTTATCAGATCCACCGCTGGGACCCCGAGACGCCGATTGAGGAGACGATGGAGACTCTGCACGACGTCGTCCGCTCGGGAAAAGCGCGCTACATCGGCGCTTCCAGCATGTGGACGTGGCAGTTCGCGAAGGCCCAGTACACCGCCGACCTCGGCGGTTGGACGCGCTTTGTCTCGATGCAGGACCAGTACAACCTGATCCAGCGCGAGGACGAGCGCGAGCTACACCCGTTCTGCAGCGACCAGGGGGTCGGCGTGATCCCGTGGTCGCCGCTTGCGCGCGGTCGCCTGACCCGCGACTGGGACGAGACGACGGTCCGCACCGAGACCGACGTCTTCGGCGGCACCCTCTATCGGCAGCAGGAGGACTCCGACCGGCGGACGGCGGCGATCGTTGCGCGCATCGCCGGCGAGCACGGTGTCTCCCGCGCGCAGGTGGCGCTCGCCTGGGTGCGGCAGCAGGAGGCGGTCACGGCGCCAATCGTGGGCGCCACCAAGATGCAGCACCTCGAGGACGCCGTGGCCTCACTCGACCTCACGCTCGGTGAGGACGAGTTGGCGGCGCTGAGCGCCGATTACGCGCCGCGCTTCGCTGAGGGCTTCTAGCAACGCCGCGCCTGCGCAGCGGTGAGGGTGCCAGTACCCGATACGATCTCCTTCGAAATCGATGGAATCTCGGATCGGAGGATGGCGTGGCGGAGGACGTGGGGGACGCCCTCGGTGCGCGGTATCGGCTGCTTGACCGGATCGGGGCCGGAGCGGCCGGCGAGGTCTGGCGCGTGCGCGACGTGCGTGAGGGGTCCGAGCTCGCGGCGAAGCTCCTCCGACGGGAGCACACCCAGGACACCGGGCTCGTCGAGCGGTTCGTTCGCGAGCGCTCAGTCTTGACGCGGCTACGGCATCCGCGGGTGGTTGCGGTTCGCGACCTGGTCGTCGAGGGCGACACACTCGCGATCGTGATGGAGCTGGTCGGCGGGGGCTCGCTCCGCGACCTGCTGAACACCGAGGGGCCGCTCGCCGCCGGTCGAGCCGTCGCGGCGACCGCCTCCGTCCTCGATGCTCTCGCTGCCGCCCACGCCATCGGCACGGTGCATCGCGACGTGAAGCCCGACAACGTCTTGCTCGCGCAGGAGGTGCCCGACCTCGGCGAGGCGGTCCGTGTCTCCGACTTCGGCATTGCGCACGTCGTCGCGGAGGGCCCTCGGGCGACGACGGGAATCATCGGCACGCCCGAATACCTGTCACCCGAGATGCTCGCGACGGGGGAGACCGGGCCGCCCAGCGACGTGTACTCCACCGGCATCCTGCTCTACGAGCTGCTCTCTGGGCGCACGCCGTTCGCCGGGATCGGCAACGACTTTGCGGTGGCGTACCGGCACGTCTCGATGCTGCCGCCCCCGATCGACGTGCCAGCCAGTGTCGGGGCCATCCTTGACCGAATGCTCGCGAAGGACCCCTCGGGGCGGCCCACCGCGGCGGAGGCGGCCGGGATACTGCGTGGTCTCGTCACCGGACTCGCCGGCGTTCCCGCGCTCGCCCGCGCCGCCGATCTGCCGACGTTCGAGGAGGTAGCGCGCCCCGCGACGGTGCTGCGCGGCGCGCACCCCGGAGTAGAGGCGGAGCCGGCGCCTGTCGCCGAAGAGGGGCCCGCACCCGAGCTGGGACCGTCCTCCCAGGCGACGGTCCTGCGCTCGAGGCCGCGGCGCGAGCTGCGTGCAGCGGCGGCGCCCGCGCCCGTGGCTGCGGCTCGGCGGCGGTTCGACCCGCGGATGATCGCTGCCGCTGTCGGTGCTGCGGCCCTGCTCGTCGGGGCTGTCGTCGTGGCGATCCTTCCGCGGGGCGAGGACGTGCAGAGTGGAACATCGACGGCCGCGTTTTCGGCGCAGCAGCAGGACAGGCCGCTCCCCACCGGCCTCGGCCTTGCGCGCTCCGCGTCGTGGGATCCGCAGAGGCAGTCGCTCATCGTCGAGCTCTCCTATTCCGCACAGAGTGCGCCCCTCAGCGGGGCACTCCTCGAGGTCCTGCCGGGCCTCGAGGACGCGGCGGCCTGTCCCGCCGTCACCTGGTCGGGAGCGGTAGGCGTGCGCAACCAGCCGAGCGTGACGGGGGTCGGAGTCGCCTGCGGCTGGAACCTGACCGGGCTCGACATTCCGGCGCAGGGGACCGTCGTCGTGACCGCCACTGTCGCGATGCCTGTGGCCGACCAGGCGGCTCTGGACGCGTGGCTCCGCCGCGCATCGGCAGCGACGTCGACGGCCGTCTCCGACCCTGCCGTCGCTGGGACGGCCTACCCAGTGCAGCGCCTCCGCGACATCCGCATCGAGACACCGGCTCGTACAGTCAGTCAGACCCCGCTGCCGGTGACGCTTGTGCCCGTCTGGCCGGGCGGAGCGGATCCGGTGAACCCGTTGCTCGTGACTCCCTCCGTCGGCCGCGCTAGCAGCATGCTCGACGCGGTCGCCGGTGGCGTGAGCGGTGTTCGGCTCAGTGACGGTTGCGGTGGAGCTGTTGCAGTGTCCTCTGACGGCCTGACGGTGACGGCCCTGTCGGTGACCCCCTCCTGCGAGCTACGAGCGCGGGTCGGCGCTTTCTCCGACCTCTCGAGCAGTCCCTTCGCGATTACGACGCGCGGCTGAGACCGTCGTCTCGCGCCAAACGACTGTCGCAGAATGACGGATCGCCGATTTCGGCCCTACGCTTACGAGGCATTCTCAGCGGGTGTTTATCCGCGGGGGAGCGGGCGGGATGGTCCCGTCCGCACTGGGAAGAAGGGTGTGGTTCATGTCTCGTGTTCTCTCAACAGAAGAGGCGAAGTCGGCGATCCAGCAGATGCAGTCGATCATTAACGGCGGTCTAACGGATCAGATCAGTCAGCTGGACGCGCAGGGGCGGACGCTGTCCGACCCGAACGTCTGGGACGGTCCGCTGGCGTCGCAGTTCCGGTCCTCGACCTGGCCTGAGACCAAGTCGGCGCTCGAGAAGGCCAAGCAGGAACTCGAGGAGCTGCGTGGGCAGCTGGCGACGATCTCGCAGAACATCTTCGCCGCCGGCGGCGGAAGCTGATCGACCGTCCCGCCCCTGCGCTCACGTTGCGCAGGGGCGGGACGCCTTCTGTCTGCGAATGGTCGAGTCTCTGTGACTTCACAAAAGTGGAGTAGTGCTCGGTCGGCTTCGAGGCGGGTGGGATCGATTCCGCTGTCGGCGCGGTGTCGGGTGCGGCTGGCGCGGGAGTGAGAGCAGCTTTTGCGAAGCTGGGGTCGAATAATACTGCGGCGCTGACGGTTGGTGCCGCTGCGAGTGGTGCGGTTGGGGGCGTTGGCGCGTATGTGGCAGAGCCGGGGCCGCAAACGCCTGAGGGTCTCCTCGCGGCAGGCGCGGAGAACGCGCTGATCGGTGCGACCACGGTGGGGATCCCTCCGCGGTTGTCTTTGAAAGAGACGAAGCGTTTCGATAACTGGATCTGTCGGTCTCGGTATCCGACGGAACCGACGGTGACGTTCCGGGCGGGAGACATCAATGGCTTTAATGCTGGCGAGTGGTGGTCGACAGACGCGCCGCTGAGTGTCAGCCGTGTATGGTCTGAGAAGGAACTGCCGCCGCAGTGGCCCAACGGACATCCCTCCCACGTCAATACGGGGTTCGCGTCAGAGCTGCCGGCAGGGTGGCCGGCTTACAGCGGAACGATCGCCCCCCAGCGAGGGCCGGCTGGCGAGTTGTACCCAGGTGGAACTCATCAGACCTATATGCCGATGGTGTGGAACGACGTGAAGGAGATGCAATCGTGGCCCCTTGTTCCGTGAACGACCGGCGCAGAGATGATTACGCGGATGCGCTTGCTGATCTTTCCGTCAGAATTCTGACGGTGAAGAAGTTTTATCTTTTTCCGAAGTTTGCCAGTTATGCGCGATTCGCTCGTCGGGCTACGACGCTCGGACAGATGCGCGGGCTCTGCAAAAAAGTCCGACTGTCTTATGGGCACACGATCGGTGGTCTGGAGGAAGCCCACGTCGTCCGAGCAGATGGCACGATTGACATGGAGACAACGTGGGTGTATCAAGCGTCCCTGACCAAGGTGTGGAAGATGTCTCAGACCATCAGATGGCTGATCTGATGTTCGCTCTAGAGTTGGGAGGAATCTCGCGTGATCTGATCGGCGTCGCCTTAGCGATCGTTGATCCCGAAAATGTTGGTCGTGGTCGATGGCATTAGCCGCGATGGCACAGAGAGTTTCTGCCATTCCAGGGCCGGGTAAGGATACTCGTCGAGGCGATCCCATAGCTGAACTGCCGGCTGGCCTTTCAAGCTACGTTGGAAGAGCATGAATAGTCTAAGCGACAGATGTGTCAGGCGTGTTGATGGGAGTATCGATCTGGAGCAGACGGAAAAGTACGATAAGGCAATAGCTAATGTTTTACGACAATCGCGCCGTTTCCGATGGTGGTTATGGTGGCGCTAAGGTTTGCGAGTTCCGCGACGTCCGACAAGTAGCCCGAAAAATACAGACTTTTTCTTCCGCATAGAGGAAAGCGGACGCGCTCGCCGATATTTCCGTCTGGATACAGACTGTCAATGATTTCCATTCCTCTTAAAGGGCTCATCGTAATTGGGGGTGTAGTCGGGGTCTGAAGCCGCGAGTTTCGAGCAGGCTGCGGGCGATGTAGTTGGTGAGGTTGCGGAAGCCGAGGGCGGTGCCGCGGAGGTGTTCGAGGCGGCCGTTGATCGCTTCGG